>CAVQRU010000029.1:0-22271 GCA_963715285.1 Ilumatobacteraceae bacterium
GGCGGGGTCGGCTCAGGATACCGAGCGGAGCGACATCGGCGCCCGTGCCGCCAGGTGCCCCCGTCCTCGTCGGAGGAGCGCACCACGCCCTGGTCGCCGATACCTGCGGCGTCAGCGGTGTCGACCTCCACGAACGGAGGGGCCACGCTGGTTCACCAGCTCGCGTCACGGCACGTGCTGACGCAACCTCGAGACTTCGTACAGCGACACCGATGCTGCCGCGGAGACATTGAGGGAGCTGATGCGTCCGGCCATCGGGATGCTCACCACCGAATCACATCGCTCACGGACGAGCCGCGACAGGCCGGCGCCCTCCGCGCCCAACACGAGACAGATCGGTTCGGTCGCCAAGGGGCCGAGCTCGAACAGCCCGCGGTCGGCCCCGTCATCGAGCCCGACGATCCAGATGCCACGTTCGCTGAGCTGGCGCAGCGCCGCAGGAAGACCCGGGACCAGCGCCATCGGCACGTACTCCACTGCGCCGGCCGCCGCCTTCGCCACCGTGGGAGTGACGTGCACGGCACGGTGCCGCGGGAGCAACACTCCGCTCACACCGGCACCATCGCAGCTGCGGATGATCGCCCCGAGGTTGCCGGGGTCGGTCACGCCGTCGACCGCCACGAGAAACGGCACACGACCAGAGCGGCGTGCATCGATCAGATCGGCGAGGTCGGCCTCGGGGATCTCTGCGGCGTGGGCCAGCACACCCTGCGGGGCCTCGCTGCGCGCTTCGCGTTCGAGTTTCGATCGAGCGACGTGGAACAGCGGGATCCGGCGAGCCGCCGCGATCTCCACGATGTCGGCGACGCCGGCATCACCTTCGAGTTCCGCACTGATCCAGACCTCGTGGACCTTGCGCCGCTCGGCCATCAACAGCTCGCGGACCGCCTGACGCCCCTCGACCTGTCGTCCACCGAGACCCTTCGTCGCACCAGGGCTCCCGCCGGGTCCACCGCGGCCGTTCGATGGTCGCCGACCCCCGCCCGAACCGCCTGCGCCGCTACGCGGCGGACCACCGCGGCGAGGTGGCGAGCCGGCGCGCTTGGGCCCGCCGCCCGCGCCCTTGCCGCCCTTCTTTCCGGAGCCGCGACCCGGCGACCGCGATCCGCTCATGTCGCAACAGCCCGATGGATGAGCGCGGACGCGAAGCACGCCACGCCCTCGCCGCGACCGAGCGCCCCGAGTTGCTCTGCTCGGTTGCCCTTCACGGTCACCGGGCCGGCAGCGGCGGCCGACAGGTTCCGCTGCATCTCGTCGCGCATCGGCGCGAGCCTGGGACGCTCACACACCACGGCACAGTCGACGTTCGACACGCGCCAACCGTCCTCGGCCAACATGGCCGCCACGTGGCGGAGCAGCGTCATCGAATCGGCACCCTCCCAGCGCGGGTCGGTGTCGGGGAAGTGCATACCGATGTCACCGAGACCGGCCGCGCCGAGCAGTGCGTCGGCGCAGGCGTGGGCGATCGCATCGGCGTCGCTGTGACCGACGAGACCGGGGACCCCGTCGAAGTGACAGCCGCCGAGCACCAGCACGCGTGCGGGGTCGTCGCTGAAGCGGTGTACGTCGAAGCCTTGACCGACTCGGAACTCGGGAACGGTCATGGCGACACTCCGATCGGCACGTCCCCCGCCGTGACCCGTCGACGTGCCCACTCGAGGTCGTCGGGATGGGTGATCTTGCGATTGTCCGCCTCTCCGGCCACCACGACCACACGCCCGCCGAGCGCCTCGACGAGGGCGGCGTCGTCGGTGGAGGCGTCGCCGCCCTCGTGAGCACGACGGAGCACATCGGCCCGGAAGGCCTGCGGGGTCTGGACGGCGACCAGCGTCGACCGGTCGAGGGTCGAGACGACCTCGCCACCGCTGACGACCTTGATCGTGTCGGTCACCGCCACGCCCGGAATCGCCCCGTCGGCGCCCTCGAGCACCGCTGCGATCACCCGGCGGTACAGCGAGGCGGTCGCGAAGGGCCGTGCGGCATCGTGCACGCAGATGACCGATGCCTCCTCGGGCACCGCAGCGAGGCCGGCGCGGACGGACGCACTCCGTGTGTCACCACCTGCGACTCCGCCTTCGCGATCGGCATCGGAGGCCGGAACCACCACGACCACCCCATCGGTGACCTCCTCGGCGACCGCGCGGGCACGGTCGATCACGCGGCGGTCACCGAGCGACTCGTACTGCTTGAGCGCCCCGAACCGTTGCCCGCTGCCCCCACCGACCACGATGGTCCATGTTGGCTCGGCGACGGTCACAACGTCGCAGGGTAGTACCGTGACCGATGTCATGGCTCACGAAGAGACCCTCGCCCGAACCGACTTCTTCGCCGACGCCGCCCCCGACGCGCTGCGTCGAGTCGCTGCGTCAGGTCAGGAACTCCACCTGATCCGCGGCGACGTGCTGTTCAACGAGGGCGATCCCCCCGAAGCGCTCTACCTCGTCCTGCGAGGTCGAATCGCGATCGCACTGGCCAATCCGATCGATCGGCGCGAGAGCGTGGTGGCCCTGATGGAGGCGAACGACCTGTTCGGCGAGATGGGGATGCTCGACGACGGACCTCGTTCGGCGATGGCGCGTGCGCTCGAACCGACGACGGTGCTGTCCATCCCCTACGTGCCGGTGTTCGAGATGTTCGACGAGAATCCGAAGCTGCTGTGGAACGTCACGCGGCTGCTGGCACAACGGATCCGGGTCACCGATGAGGCGCTCGCCGACTCGGTGTTCCTCGATGTCACCGGGCGCACGGCCAAGCGTCTGCTCGAACTCGCGAACGGCACCGACGAGTTCGCCCTCCCCGTCACCCAGGAGGAACTCGCCGGAATGGTCGGCACGTCACGCGAGCGCGTCAACAAGGCGATCGCCAGCTTCGTCCGCCTCGGCTGGCTCGAACAGCACGATCGCACCTACCGCATCACCCAACGCGAACGCCTCGAACTCCGCTCACGCTGACCGTCACATCTGACGGCCTGACCCAGACGTGACGGCTAGGACGTCAGCCAGGTGTGCGCGCGTTGGAAGGCGTCGGCGGCGTCGGCAGGGCGATGGGCTGGACGCTCCGGAGCATGTGCGAAGCCGTGTTCCGCCTCCGGGTACCGCACCACGTTCACCCCGGTCGCTTCGAGCGCCATGACGTCGCCGGACGGCGTGTACGGATCGAGCGCGCCGATGATCGCCAGCACACGCTCGGGATGGCCAGCGGCGAGGTGCGCCAACGGCTCGCCCTGCCCGGGGCCGCGCCATCCCTCGGGCACACGGATCATGCCGTAGAAGCTGGCGATCTTCGCGAAGCGGTCGCTGCGCGCCGACTTGAAGCAGTACATCCCGCCCATGCAGAACCCGAGCAGCCCGACACGTTCGCAGCCGGTCGCGTCGGCCGCTTCCTCGAGATCGCGGAGGTGCGCGCCGTCGTCGAGGCTCGACATCGCCGCCATCCGTGGTTCGACGTCGGGTCCGAGATCGAGCCCGGGGAACGGCTCGACTGCGCACACCGTCATCGACCACACCGACGACAGGCGGGCCACCATGTCGTCGAAGAGAGGGCGGAGACCGAAGATGTCTGGGGTGATCACCAGCCCCATCGTGCTCTCGTCGTCGGAGTCCGCCGGCTCCGCGATCTCGGCCTCGGTTCCTGACGGCAAGGTGATCCGCATGGCCGAGACGATAGGCAAACCGACCGTCGCCGGAACGAGCCAGCGCACGACCGTCGGACCGCCGTGGCCGTGAAGGACCGGGTTGGCTAGTCTCGGCGCATGGACGAAACCACCGTTGCCGCCGAGACCGAGACGGATCTCTCCTCCGAGGTCGCGGACGCGCTCCTCGACGAGGAACTGCTGGTCGAGGAGATCTCGATCGACGGGATGTGCGGCGTCTACTGACGCTCGCCACATCGAGCGCGTGACGACGACCACCAACTCCCGCCTGCTCGATCGGCGCCTCGCCCTGCACCCGCAGGTGGCGCTCCGACCGGAACCGTTCGGCGCACTCGCCTACCACTACGGCAATCGCAAGCTGATCTTCCTCAGGCATCCGGACATCGTTCGCGTCGTCCGGTCGCTCGACGAACACGACACGCTGTCCGACACACTGCGCGCCTGCGAGATCGACGAAGCCCGTTGGCCGTCGTTCGAGCGGGCGCTGCTGGCCCTCACCGCTTCGGAGATGCTCCATGACCGCACTGGTTGACCAGCTCAAGGGCGGTCTCGACGCCCCCATCTGCCTCACGTGGGAACTCACCTACGCGTGCAACCTGGAGTGCGTCCACTGCCTGTCGTCGTCGGGCCGCCGTGACCCACGCGAGCTCACCACCGACGAGGCGAAGGCGGTGCTCGACGAACTCCACGACCTCCAGGTCTTCTACATCAACATCGGTGGCGGCGAACCGATGATCCGGCGCGACTTCTTCGAGCTGCTCGACTACTCGATCGAGCGGGGCATCGGCGTGAAGTTCTCGACGAACGGTGCGTTCATCGACGCCGAGAAGGCCGAACGCCTCGCCGCGATGGACTACCTCGACATCCAGATCAGCCTCGACGGCACCGACGCTGTCACCAACGACGCCGTCCGCGGCGAGGGCTCCTACGACACCGCGATCCGCGCGATGAACCACCTCCGCGACGCAGGGTTCGGCGAGTTCAAGATCTCGGTGGTCGTCACCCGCCACAACGTCGACCAGCTCGACGAGTTCAAGGCGCTTGCCGACTCCTTCGGCGCGCAACTGCGCATCACGCGACTGCGCCCGTCGGGCCGCGGCGCCGACTCGTGGCACGAGCTGCATCCGACCAATGCGCAACAACGACAGATCTACGACTGGCTGCTCGCCCATGGCGACAACGTCCTCACCGGCGATTCGTTCTTCCACCTCAACGCGCTCGGCGAGGAGCCACTCCCGGGGCTGAACATGTGCGGCGCAGGACGGGTCGTGTGCCTGATCGATCCGATCGGTGACGTCTACGCCTGCCCGTTCGTGATCCACGACGAGTTCAAGGCGGGCTCGGTCCGTGACACCGGCGGGTTCGCCCAGGTGTGGAAGCACAGCGAGCTGTTCGCCGAACTGCGCGAACCCCAGTCGGCCGGTGCCTGTGCATCGTGCGGGAGCTACGACGCGTGCCAGGGCGGGTGCATGGCCGCCAAGTTCTTCGTCGGCATCCCGCTCGACGGCCCCGACCCCGAGTGTGTCGGCGGCCACGGCGAAGCCGCCATGCTTGCCGCCTCGGCCTCCACGACACCGCGGCCGATGATGGACCACTCGAAGCCCGCCCGGGTCGCCACACCCGATCGCGTCCCGGTCACCATCGGCCGCCGCTGACCCGCCACAACCCGAACCGCGCCGAAATCTCCCTCGAATCGGTCGCTCAGCGTCTCGATTCCGGCATTTTTCGGAGGTGCGAGGGGGGAAGATCGAGAATCGAGGGCGGGTCGGTGTCGGTGACGAAGTGGAGTTCCTGGACCGCCCGGGTCATCGCGACGTAGAGCAGGCGGGCGCCCCGGTCGGTCACCGGCCGGTCCGACCCTTCGCTCAGGATCTCGTGAGGGTTGACGACGATCACGCCGTCGAACTCCAGGCCCTTGACCGCTTCGGGTCCGAACAGCGGGATCTCAGAGGGGTCGAGTTCGTGCACGTGATCGACCGCAACGAGGCCGTGTGTCGCCAGCTCGCCTGCGATCGCGTCGTGGAGCGCCGCCGGCGCGACCACGGCGCTGACACGTCGTCGTCGCTTCGTGGCGGCGGCCAGGTCGGCGACGGCGCCGGCGAGATCCGTCGCTCCGGTCCGCAGCCAACTCGGTGGTTCGCCGGTGCGCCGGACGCTGCGGCTCTCGGTTGCGTCCACCCCCGTGAACGGCAGCAAACGGTTGGCGACCACGAGGATCGGCTCCGGCACGCGGTAGCCGATCGTGAGGTCCGAAACGGTGCCGGCAGGTCGCTCGCGTACCGTCAGGTGGTCGAACACCGCCGACCACCGTTCCTGCCCCGCCGGGGTGGTCGACTGTGCGACGTCACCGACGAGCGTCATCGAGCCGGCGGGGCTGCGCCGTCCGATCACGCGCAGCGCCACCGCCGAATGATCCTGCGCCTCGTCGACGATGACGTGGCCGTAGGTGAACGGCGAACCGTTGAGCATCGAGTTGGCCTCGTCGACCAGCAACTGGTCGGCGCGGGTCCAGCGGCGTCGCTTTCCGCTCGGGCCCGGCAACAGGCGGTCGACGAGCCGCACCGGCTTCTGCGTCGGCCATGCCTTGTTGATCGCCGCCTTCAGCGGGGCCGCCGTCCGCCAGGCGTCCTCGGAGCCCGTACGCGCCAGCAGCTCGCGCTGGGCGAGCGACCGCATCCGCTCACGGCGCTGGTTCAGCGGGCTCGTCCCCGAGATCGCGGTTGCCAGCCACTCGACGAACAGGTCGCGGGTGATCACGTGCCGGCGCGCGCCGATCGGCACCACGATGTCGTCGTCGGGCGGACGGATCGCCGCGAGCGCCAGGTCGTACAGGTCGTCGAGGCGGGCGGCATCGCCCTTCCACCGGGCGACTTCGACGTCATCGAGTCCGGTCAGCTCGACGCGCGGGATGCACAGCTCGTCGACCGTCGCCTGGCGGACCGACCGTTCACCGAGCGACGGCAGCACGTTGCCGATGTAGTCGAGGAACGCCCGGTTGGGTCCCACGACCAGCACACCGTCTCGGGCAAGTCGGCCACGGTGCTCGAACAGGAGGTACGCAGCGCGGTGCAGGGCCACGGCGGTCTTGCCGGTGCCCGGGCCGCCCTGCACCACCAACACCTGATCGATCGGTGCACGGATCACGACGTCCTGCTCGGCCTGGATCGTGGACACGATCTCGCGCATCTCCCCGGAGCGTTCGGCACCGATCTCGGCGAGCACGGGATCCGGGATCCCGCCCGCCACCTCGCCCTCGTCGGGGTCGTCGAGATGCTCGTCGAGGTAGGCGACGATGTCGCCGTCGTCGCCCATCCCGTCGAGCGTGAACCGTCGCCGGAACGCCACCCCGAGCGGGTCGACCGAGGTCGCCCGGTAGAACGGCGCTGCGATCGGCGCGCGCCAGTCGACCACCACCGGATCGTGACGGTCGTCCTCGATGTGCCGACGACCGATGTACCACTCGTCGATCCGGCCGAAGAAGTCACCCGAGCCCGGCCCGCGGAGGTCGTCCAACGCGTCGGCGACGGTGACCTCGATGTACTCCTTGGTGATCTCGTCGGCCGCACCGGTGGGATCGACCGCTTCCAACCTGGCGATCATGCGGTCGCGCGACGCCCGCGCGAACGCGAGGCGCGAACGCTCGGCATCGAGCTCGGGAAACAGGTCGGCGCCCACAGGGTGCGCCAACCTAGTGGCGATCGACGACCCTCTCGGTGTCCGTTTCCCACCGAAAGGTGCAAGGATCGTTCTCCGTGTTCGTCCTCGTGCTCGTCGCCTACGTGCTCGGCACGTTTCCGAGCGCGATTCTGATCGCACGGGCCAACGGCATCGACATCTCGACGTTCGGTTCGGGAAACCCGGGCGCATCGAACGTCACACGCGCACTCGGTTGGCGCAAGGGGATCTGGGTCTACCTGCTCGATGCCGGCAAGGGCGCCCTCGCCGCGGGACTCGGCCTCGCCGTCGACGGCCGCCCCGCCGCCTACTGGTGTGCCGCCGCCGCCGTCGTCGGCCACATGTTCCCGGTGTTCCGCCGCTTCAAGGGCGGCAAAGGGGTGGCGACCGGCTCCGGCGCGCTCCTGGTGGTCCAGCCGATCCTGGCGCCGCTCGCCGTCGGCATCTGGTGGGTCGTGACCAAGCTGACCGGCAAGGCTGCGCTCGGGTCGGTGGTCGCCGTCGCGTTCGTCCCGGTCGGCATCGTGCTCATGGACCAGCCACGCTGGGAGCTGTTGGCCGTGGCCGGCGTGTGCGCACTGATCCTGTTGAAGCACACGAGCAACATCAAGCGACTGATTCGACGGGAAGAGCATTCCCTCAGCCACAATTGATGCTCTGATGCACCTGCTGACACCCGTCACGTTCGGCACCCGAGCGGCGCCGAACCGGATCATGTTCGGCCCGCACGTCACGAACCTCGCGGCCGACGACCGTTCGATCCCCGCCCGACTCGTCGCGTACTACGAACGCCGCGCCCGCGGCGGATGCGGCACGATCGTCGTCGAGGGTGCATCGGTCCACCCGTCCGACTGGCCGTACGAACGGGCGCCGCTCGCCGATCGATGCGCCACCGGCTGGACCGAGATCGTCGCCGCATGCCGGCCACATGGATCGCTGGTGGTCGCGTCGCTCGACCACGCCGGGGGTCAGGGGTCGTCGGCGTACAGCCAGGCACCGCTGTGGGCGCCGTCACGGGTGCCGGAGGTCAACAGCCGTGAGGTGCCGAAGTGGATGGAGGCCGACGACATCGCCGCCGTGGTCGACGGGTTCGGCCATGCGACGAAGCTGGCCGTCGAGGCGGACCTCGACGGCGTGGAGATCAACGCCGGCCAGCACAGCCTGGTTCGCCAGTTCCTGTCCGGGCTCACCAACCAGCGCGACGATGCCTGGGGACAGGATCGGATGCTGTTCGCACGCCAGGTGATCGACGCGGTCCGCTCGTCGGCGGCCGACCGGGTCGTGGGCCTGCGCCTGTCGTGCGACGAGTTGGCGCCGTGGGCAGGCATCACGCCGGAGATGGCCCCGGCGATCGCGGCCGAACTCGTGAGCGCGGGACTCGACTACGTCGTCGTCACACGCGGGTCGATCTACACCGTCGAGAAGACCCGTCCCGACTTCCACGAACCGACCGGCGTCAACGTCGAGGTGGCCCGGGCCGTTCGCGATGCCGTCCACGAGACGTCACCGCAGGTGCCCGTCGTCCTGCAGGGCTCGCTCGTCGAGGTCGGCCAGGCCGAGTGGGCGCTCGGCGGGTACGACGACCCCGCTCGTTGCGATGCCGTCGAGATGACTCGCGCCCAGATCGCCGATCCCGACCTGGTTGCCAAGATCGCCGCTGACGAGGTCGACCGGATCCGTCCCTGCACCCGTTGCAACCAGACGTGCCAGGTGCGCGACGCCCGCAACCCGATCGTCACCTGCATCGCCGAGCCCACGAGCGGACGAGAGACCGAGGACCCGGACTGGTACGTCCCCGCGGCGCACCCGCGCGACGTGCTCGTGATCGGCGGGGGTCCTGCCGGCCTCGAAGCCGGCAGGGTGGCTGCGCTACGGGGCCATCGGGTCACGATCGCCGAGCGCGGCGAGGACCTCGGTGGGCTCGCCCGTGTCGCCGGTCCGAACGCCCCGTTGGTCGAGTGGTGGACGCGCGAACACGAACTGCTCGGCACCGACATCCGACTCGGTACGCCCGGCGAGGCCGTGGCGGTCGACGAGCGCACCGTCGTCGTCCAGGCAACCGGGTCCGTCGCCGGCCCACATCCGTACCGGTCCGAAGCCGACGCGGTCGTGCTCGACGTCGCCGATCTCCGCCGCGGCACCGCCGCGGTTCCCGACGAGGGCACGATCGTGATCTTCGATCCGATCGGCGGGCCGATCGCCGTCGGCCTCGCCGAGGAGCTCGGAGCACGCGCCGTGCTCGTCACGCAGGACAACATCGCCGGCAACGAACTGGCGCGCACCGGCGACCTCGCACCGGCGAACACCCGCCTCGCCCAGAGCGGCGTCGTCATCGAACGACGCACGTTGCTGCGAGCGGTGCGTGGCGGCGAAGTCGACCTCGAGGACCGCTACAGCGGGGAGCAACGCACGATCGCATGCGCCGCCGTCGTCGACTGTGGATTCCGAGTGCCGACGCCACCGATCACCGAGGCCGTCCAGATCGGCGACGCTGTCGCTCCGCGAACGATCCACGAGGCGGTCCTCGAAGCGCGCCGTGCCGCCCACGCGATCTGAGCGGTCGAGCGGACCGGTCAGCCCGAGTCGGCCCAGTACGGGTCGCGCAGCAACCGTTTCTTGAGCTTCCCGTGGGCCTCGCGGGGCAGCTTGTCGACGACGTCGTAGGACTTCGGCAGCTTGAAGGCGGCAAGCCGTGACGCGGCGAACGCCTGCACGTCAGCGAGATCGACGTCGCCGGCGGGTTCGATCACGGCCTTGATCTGCTCACCCCACTCGGGGTCGGGGATCCCGAACACCGCCACGTCCGCCACGTCGGGATGCTCACTGAGCACCGATTCGATCTCCGCTGGATAGACGTTGGACCCTGCGACGAGCATCAGGTCGACGCGACGATCAGCCAGATAGAGATACCCCTCCTCGTCGAGCCACCCGAGATCACCGACCGTGAAGCGACCGTCCGGGAGCTGGATCGATGCCGTCTTGGCCGGATCGCCGTGATATTCGGGGGCGCCGTCGGTGCGACGGCAGTAGATCATGCCCACCTCACCAGGAGGGAGGTCGGCGCCACTGTCGTCCACGATCGAGTACTCGATCCGCGCGGACGCCCGCCCCACGGTGCCCGGGTGGGCCAGCCACTCGTTGCTGTCACAGATCGCCGGGCCGGTCCCCTCCGAGGACCCGTACATCTCGTAGATCACCGGTCCGAGCCACTCGATCATGGCGTGCTTGGCCCACGCCGGGCACGGTGCCGCCGTGTGGAGGATCCACTCGAGCGACGACAGATCGTGGGCCGACCGTTGCTCCTCGTCGAGCTTCAGCAGCCGGATGAACTGCGTCGGCACCATCGGCGCCGCGGTGATGCGGTGCTCCTCGACCAGTCGGAGCGTCTCGACCGGATCGAACCGACGCGCCACGACGACCGGGACCCCTCGGGCGAGCGAGGCGGACATCACCGCGGTTCCCAACGCATGGTAGAGCGGGGTGGTGAGCAGGGTGGCGCCGTGGTCGGGCATCCGCACCAGATCACCCCACGCCGCCATCGGGCTCACCGAACCCACGGGCATCGAGCGCTCCGGGCGTATCACGCCCTTGGACTTCCCGGTGGTACCACCGGTGAACATCATCGGTCCGCCGCTCATCCGCTGGTCGAGGACGTCGTCACCGGCCGCCGCCAGCCACTCCTCGTAGTCGGCACCGAATTCGACGATGCGCGCGACCGCGGTCCCCTCCGCCGCGGCCTCGGCGACGGCTCGGAACTCGGGTTCGACCAGGACGAGTTCGCACCCGCTGTCGATCAGCAGTGCGGTGATCTCCGGTGCCGTGAGATGCCAGTTGAGTGGCACATAGCTCGAGCCGGCACGAGCGTTGCCGAACGACACCTCGGGCCACTCACAACGGTTGCGGGCGAGCACGCCCCACACCCGACCAGGCCCGATGCCGGCGGCGTCGAGGGCCCGTGCGAGCTGACGCGCCCGGCGCTCGAGCTCGTCCCAGGTCAGGGATCGATCAGGACCGATGACGGCGAGGGTCGTCGGGTCGTCCGGCGCCAGCAACCTCGCCGGCTGCAGACCGATCACCTCGTCGTGCGTCCCCATCGCGCGTCCCCTCGCTCCCGTTGCGCCGCAAGACTAGGACCCCTGCCACACTCGATGGTCATGGGGATGTTCGACCTGACCGATCGAGTCGCAGTGGTCACCGGCGGATCACGCGGTCTCGGCCGGGAGATGGTGCTCGCCTTCGCCGAGCACGGCGCCGACGTGGTCATCGCCAGCCGGAAGCTCGACGCGTGCGAGCGACTTGCCCGCGAGGTCGAACAGCTCGGACGGCGAGCACTTCCGGTCGCCTATCACGCCGGTACCTGGGCCGACAGCGACCGGCTGTACGAGACGGTCTACGAGCACTTCGGCCGATGCGACGTCCTCGTGAACAACGCCGGGATGTCGCCGCTGTACCCGAGCGTCGATGCGATCAGCGAGACGTTGTACGACAAGGTGATGGACGTCAATCTCAAGGGCCCGTTCCGGCTGTCGGCACTGATCGGCACGCGGATGGCCGGGCCCGACCACGGCGGCAGTGACGGCGGCTCGATCATCTTCGTCTCGTCGATCGCCTCGCATCGACCGAGCCCCAACGAGCTCGTCTACGGCGCCGCCAAGGCCGGGGTCAACAACCTCACCTACGGGCTCGCACGCACGCTCGGCCCGAAGGTCCGGGTCAACTGCATCGCCCCGGGACCGTTTCTCACCGACATCTCCAAGGCGTGGGACCTCGAGGCGTTCGAGCGAACGGCCAGAGCAGGGTTCGCGCTCGGCCGCGGTGGGGAGCCGCACGAGATCGTGGGCACCGCGCTCTACCTCGCCAGTGACGCGTCGTCGTACACGACCGGCGCCGTGATCGACGTCGACGGCGGCCCGCGGTAACGATCCCACGCGCTGCACGAACGTTCGTCGTCCCCACGACGCAGCGGCGTCGCTACTGTCACCGCATGGAGATGCACTTCGCCACCGTGTGGGAGTCGATCGCCGACGCGATCCCCGACCACCCTGCAATCACCCACGGCGACCTCACGCGGAGCTGGCGTGAGTACGACGAACGAGCGGCCCGCATCGCCGGCGCCCTCGACGACGCCGGGCTCGGCCCCGACGCCAAGACCGCGCTCTACATGTACAACTGCAACGAGTACATGGAAGCGCAGTACGGGTGCATGAAGACCCGCGGCGTGCCGATCAACGTCAACTACCGGTACCTCGACGAGGAGCTGTGGTATCTCCTCGACAACTCCGACTCCCAGGCGCTGTTCTTCCACTCGTCGCTCGGCGATCGCGTCGCCCGGGTGATCGACCGCCTGCCCGACCTGAAGCTGGTGGTCGAAGTCGACGATGGCGAAGGCGCCGGCCAGGTGCCCGGTGCACTCCGCTACGACGACGTCATCGCCCGACACGATCCGATGCCGCGCATCGGACGCCGCGACGACGACATCTACATGCTCTACACCGGCGGCACCACCGGCATGCCCAAGGGTGTCATGTACGCCAGCGGTGGCATGGCGAGCGCGCTGATCCAGAGTGGCTTCCCACTGCTCGGCGTCACCCCACCGACCGACGCCGACGAGGTCGCGGGGATCGTGCGGTCCGCCGTCGAAGCGGGCAACCAACTCGTCTCGATCCCCTGCGCTCCACTGATGCACGGCACCGGGCTGTGGATCGGCTGCTTCATCCCGCATCTCGCGGGAGGCCACGTGATCACCCTCACCAACCGCAGCCTCGACCCCCACGAGGTGCTCGAGACCGTCGAGCGCCATCACGCCACGGCGATCACGATCGTCGGCGACAGCTTCGCCAAGCCGCTGATCAGGGCGCTGGACGAGGGCAAGCCCGACGGTTCGAAGTACGACACGTCCTCGATCGCTGTGATCTCGTCGTCCGGGGTGATGTGGACCACCGAGGTGAAGGAGCAGCTGCTCGACCGGATCGAGCAGGCGATCCTCGTCGACGCGATGGGCTCGACCGAAGGGACGATGGGCACCCAGATCTCGATGAAGGGGATGACGTCGGACACCGCGAAGTTCACCCAGGCACCGACGACCAAGGTGTTCACGGACGACGACCGCGAGGTCACCCCGGGTTCCGACGAGGTCGGGATGGTCGCCGCGGGCGGCAACGTTCCACTCGGCTACTACAAGGATCCGGACAAGTCGGCTCGGACCTTCCGAGTGATCGACGGTGTGCGCTATTCCTTCCCTGGCGACTTCGCCAAGGTTGCCGAGGACGGCTCGTTGATCCTGCTCGGTCGAGGCAGCCAGGTGATCAACACCGGCGGCGAGAAGGTGTTCCCCGAGGAGGTCGAGGAGGCGGTCAAGCGGGTCGACGGGATCGTCGACTGCCTGGTCGTCGGGGTGCCCGACGAGAAGTTCGGCCAAGCCGTCACCGCGGTGGTGTCGCTTGCGGACGGGGCGACGGTCGACTCCGCGTCGATCATCGCCTCGGTCAAGACCGACCTCGCCGGCTACAAGGCACCGAAGTCGGTGATCTTCGTCGACCAGGTCCCTCGGGCACCGAACGGCAAGGCCGACTACCGCCGCGCCATGGAGCACGCCGAATCCGCCCTCCCCTGACCTTCTCGTGAACCGGGTGCGGCCCAGGTGCGCGCCTGGTTCACGAGAACGGGCTACGAGAGGAGTTTCTCGGCGAAGAAGTCGAGGACCCGTTCGACGCTGGCGTCGTCGCGCTGCTCGGTGAGCACGGAGTGGTCGCGCTTGGTGGTGCTCGGCAGCTCCACCGCGATGAACGCGTCACCGAGGAGATCGCGCAGCGTCGAGAAGCGATCGCCGACCGAGAAGTCGTCGGCGTAGCGCAGCCCCATCACCTGGCAACCCTGCGCCGCGCGCTCGACCACGGCGGCGACGTCGTCGGGCGACAGGTTGACGTCGGCGGCCCTGGCCTTGCCGAACGGCAGCGGTGTCGACGGTTGCGACAGCACGGGCGCCAACATGATCTCGTCGACCATCATCCCGAGCGCGAACCCACCGGTGAAACACATCCCCACCGCGCCGACCCCGGGCCCCCCGACGTCCTGGTGCAGGTTTCGAGCGAGCGCCCGCAGCCACGACACGACCGGCGCCGTCCGATTGAGTGCGAGCGCCGCGAACTCCTTGGCGACACAGCCGCGCAGGATGGCTGCGGCGGCGCCGGCGTTCGACGGCGGCTTGCCCGGCGTTCCGAACAGCGACGGCATGACCACCGTGAACCCGCGATCGACGACTTCGTTGGCGAACCTCGTCACGAGTGGCGTGATGTTGGGCACCTCGTGGATCACGACGACGCCGGGGCCAGTTCCGCGACGGTAGGTGGCGTGGGTCAGCCCCGCAGCGGTGAACTCGCTGCGTTCCCACCCCTCGAGGACGGCGTCGTACTCGGGCTTCGCCGTCATCAATGCGCTCCGTTCAGTCGGCGCATCGCCTCGAGGGCCGACTCGGCCAGGATCTCCGTGCCGTTCTTGAAGGCGTTCAACTGCTCGTCGCTGATGCCCTGGTCGCCCATGGCGCCGTGCAGGTAGCGGGCATAGACCCCTTCGGAGATCACCGCGAGCCGCCACGACCCGAATGCGATGTAGTAGTCGATCTCGGACAGGTCACGCCCGGTTCGATCCGCATAGCGATCGAGCAGCTCTGCGTAGGTCGGGAACCCCTCGATGCCCGTGGGGTCGTTGGGTCGCGCCTGCGTCGTCCCCGGGTCGGCCCAGTAGACGCCGATGTACCCCACGTCGGCGAGCGGGTCCCCCAACGTGCACAGCTCCCAGTCGAGCACGGCCGTGATGCGACCCCGCGCGGTGTCGGTGAGCACGTTGCCGAAGCGATAGTCCCCGTGGGCGATCGAGACGCCCTGCTGGACCGGCATCCGCTCCGCGAGGAGCTTGGCGACCTCGTCGACCGCAGGAAGGTCACGGGTCTTGGAGTTCTGCCACTGGGCGCTCCATCGCCTGACCTGACGCTCGACGTAGCCCTCCCGCTTGGCGAGGTCGCCGAGACCGACCGCATCGACGTCGACGGCGTGGAGGTCGGCGAGCACATCGATCAGATGCAGCCCGGCACTGCGGCGGTGCTCCGGTGTCATCGCCGCACCCTTCTCGGCGCTGTCGAGCACGACGCCATCGACGAACCCCATCACGTAGAAGGGTGCCGTGTTGACCGCATCGTCCGTACAGAGCCCGAGGGCCGGAGGCACCGGTACATCGGTGAGGCCGACCGCGGAGATGATCTTGTATTCACGCGCCATGTCGTGCGCGGTGGCGAGCACGGCCCCGGTCGGCGGGCGGCGCAGCACGTACTTCGCGCCGTTCGCGTCGGTGACCGTGTAGGTCAGGTTCGAGCGACCACCGACGATCAGGCTGAACTCGAAGGGAGCAGCAGCTCCGTCGATGTGGTCGACGAGCCATGCGCTGACCCGTTCGATGTCGATGCCGTGGATCGGTTCCTGCACGACCGCCGACCGTAGCCGGACCGTGGCGATGGCGACGGGGTCAGCCGGGCCGGCCGACGCCGACGACCTTGCCCCAGTTGACCGAGGCGGTCGACACCGTCTTGCCGGTACTCGGCGCATGCACCTGCATGCCGTTGCCGAGGTAGATGCTCACGTGGCTGATCGGGCTGTAGAAGAACAGCAGGTCGCCCGGCTGCGCCTGATCGATCGGGACACGAGGCGTCGAGGCGAACTGAGCCCTCGACTGGTGTGGCAGGCCGACGCCGGCCTTTCCCCAGGCGTAGGCGGTGAGGCCGGAGCAGTCGAAGCCGACCCCTGGGGTGGAGGTGGCGTACCGGTACGGCGTGCCCTGCTGAGCGAGTGCGGCCTGGACGGCCAGGCTCGAACGCGACGACACGGCGGGTGCGCTGAAGCCGCCGCCCGATCCCGAGGAACCGGTGGACGAACCCGAGCCGGCGGTCGATGCACCGCTGCTGGTGCTGCCACCGCTGGTGCTGCCACCGCTGGTGCTGCCACCGCTGCCGCCTCCGGAGCTGGACGATGACGTACTCGCAGTCCGGGCCTGTTCCTGGATCCGCAGCGCCGATTCGCGAGCACGACGCTCCTCCTCTTCGCGCAGCAGCTGCCCGAGCTTGGCTTCGGCATCAGCGCGGGCGTCGGTGTACTGAGATGTCAGCGTCTCGGTTTCGGCCTTCGCGTCGATCAGCGAGTCGGCGAGCTGCTCCGCCTGCTCGCGCTTGTCGTCGAGCGCACGACGCTCGTCCTCGATCTCGCTCACGAGCGCGTCGAGCTGGTCCGTCGTGACGTCGCCGGCGCTGAGCGCCACCTTGGCGAGTTCCTCGCGTTGCAGCGCGTCGTTGAGGTTCTCGGAGTCCTCGAAGAGCGGGCCGAGCGGGGCGGCGCCTCCGCCGACGAAGGACCGCAGTGCCATCTCGCTCAGATTGGAGCGCAGGCGGGCGAGTTCGGCCTCCTGCTCTGCGATGCGGGCCTCGGCGTCGGCGATCTCGACGTCCAGCTGGCTCTTGGTGTCGATCGCGTCGTTGTAGTCCTCGCCGATCTGCAACGCTCGCTGCTCGAGACGCTCGAGTTCGTCGACGATGTCCTCGACCTTCTGACGTTGCTGATCGACCGACTGGGCCTGCACGACCGCGGGGGTCATCGCCGGGACGATGACGGCCGTGGCAACGGCGATCGGGATGGCGCGAAGGAGTCGACGGACGGAGAGTTGCCTCATAGTTACGAGGGCTCAGCCTAGCGAATATGACGAATGTGTTGCGAAAGACCGACGAAACTTCTGAGATCCTCGTCACACACCGTGCCGACGCAGTGGTGACACCCGGGGTCTGACCCCAGTGGTCACCGCTACTCCCACTCGATCGTGCCGGGCGGCTTGGACGTGATGTCGTAGGCGACGCGGTTGATGCCGGGAACCTCGTTGATGATCCGCTGCGACATCGTCTCCAGGACGTCGTACGGGATCCGGGCCCAGTCGGCGGTCATCGCATCGTCGCTCGTGACGGCGCGGATGATGATCGGATGGCCGTAGGTACGTTCGTCGCCCATCACCCCGACCGAGCGGATGTCGGCGAGCACGGCGAACGACTGCCAGATCTCGCGCTCGAGCCCGGCAAGGCGCAGCTCCTCGCGCACGATCGCGTCGGCCTCCTGCAACAGGGCGACGCGTTCAGGTGTGACCTCGCCGATGATCCGAACGCCCAGGCCCGGCCCGGGGAACGGCTGACGCCACACCATCTCGTCAGGGAGTCCGAGTTCGGTGCCGAGCTTGCGAACCTCGTCCTTGAACAGCTCGCGCAGGGGTTCGATCAACTCGAGCGTCATGTCCTCGGGCAGCCCGCCGACGTTGTGATGGCTCTTGATCACCGATGCCGTGCCGTCGGTGCCGCCGCTCTCGATCAGGTCGGGGTACAACGTGCCCTGCACGAGGAACCGAGCGTCGGTCAGCCCGCCGGTGTTCTCCTCGAAGACCCGGATGAACTGCTCACCGATCGCCTTGCGCTTGGCCTCCGGCTCGGTCACACCCTCGAGCGCGGCGAAGAACCGCCATCCCGCGTCGACGTGGATGAGCTCGATCCCGAGATTGCGCCGGAACGTCTCGACCACCTGATGGCTCTCGCCCTTGCGCATCAATCCGGTGTCGACGTAGATGCACGTGAGCTGGTGTCCGATCGCCTTGTGCACGAGCGCGGCGGCCACCGACGAGTCGACGCCGCCCGAGAGGCCACAGATCACCCGATCGGTCCCGACCCGCTCGCGGATCAGTTCGACCTGCTCGTCGATCACCGACGACATCTCCCAGTCGGCACCGAGACCGGCACGCTCGTGCAGGAAGCGAGCGAGCACCGCCATCCCGTGCGGCGAATGGACGACCTCCGGGTGGAACTGCACGCCGTAGATGCGCCGATCGTCGTTCTCGAGCACGGCGACCGGGGCGCCGGGGGTCGTCGCCGTCACCGTGAAGCCCTCGGGCGCCTCGGTGATGCCGTCGAAGTGACTCATCCAGACGTCATGGGTCTCGGCCGCGTCGTCGGGAAGCAGCAGCGACGGACCCGTGCGTGTCATTCGCGCCCGTCCGTACTCGCCCTGCATGCCACGGCCCACGACCCCACCGAGCTGCTGGCCGATGAGCTGAGCGCCGTAACAGATACCGAGCACCGGGATGCCGAGGTCGTAGATGCCGGGGTCGAGCGACGGCGCACCGTCGACGTGCACGCTCTTCGGTCCGCCGGACAGCACGATCGCCGCCGGCTTGCGCTCGGCGACCTCGGTCGCCGTGATGCGATGTGGGACGATCTCGGAGTAGACCTTCAGCTCACGGACCCGGCGGGCGATCAACTGGGCGTATTGGGCGCCGAAGTCGACGACGAGCACGGTGGGCCTGTCGGTGTGGACGTCGAGATGCAGCGGTTGACTCAAGGATGTGAATCGTAGATCAGCGTCGCTGGCGGTCCGCATCCTCGTCGCGATCGCCGTCGTCGTGGGCGTCGCCACCCTGCTCGGCGTCGCCGCCGAGCTGCCGGCCGCGCCGGCCGTCGCCGCCACCACCGTGCCGACTCCGACCGACGACATCACGGTCGACACCGCCAACCCGTTCCTGCCGGAGAACCAGGACCTGACCGCCTGCGTCGGCACCCTCCAGCGCCCCGGCTGCGGCAGCGCCGAGCGCGGGGGATGGCACCAGAACCTGGTGGCAGTCGCGATGATCGGCGGTCTGCTGATCGTGTTCGGTCGCGTGGCGTGGGGCGTGCGCCGCAACCGCGGCCGGACCGGCGGCGACGTAGCCTCCACCCCGTGACCCCTGACGAGTTCAGAACCCACGGCCACGCGCTCATCGACTGGATCGCCGACTACGTCGAGGGCGTCGAGCACCACCCGGTCGGTGCCGAGGTGCAACCCGGCGAAGTCCGATCGCAGCTGCCCGAGCATCCTCCCTCTGCCCCGGAGTCGTTCGACACGGTGATGGCCGACGTCGAACGCGTGATCGTGCCCGGGCTGACGCAGTGGCAGCACCCCGGGTTCTTCGCCTACTTCCCGTCGAACACGTCGTACCCGTCGATCCTCGGTGAGCTGCTGTCGGCCGGTCTCGGCGTGCAGGGGATGAGCTGGGTGACCTCGCCGGCGTGCACCGAGGTCGAGACGCTGATGCTCGACTGGATGCGCGAGCTGCTCGATCTGCCCGAGCGCTTCGACTCGCGCAGCGAACACGGCGGCGGCGTGATCCAGGGCACCGCGAGCGAGGCCACCCTCGTGGCGATCCTCTCGGCGCGCTGGCGAGCCACCGGTGGTGCGGTCAACGCCGATGGCGACACCACGCGTCTGGTCGCCTACGCCACGTCGCAGGCCCACTCCAGCATCGAGAAAGGCCTGCGGATCGCAGGCATCGGCACCGACCGACTCCGTGTCGTCCCCCACGACGACTCGTTCGCGATGCGACCGGCCGCGCTCGCCGAGATGATCGCCGCCGATCGCGCGGCCGGCCTCGTGCCGTTCTTCGTCTGCTCGACGCACGGCACCACGTCGTCGATGGCCTTCGACCCGACGCCCGCGATCGGGGCGATCTGTTCGTCCGAGGACGTCTGGCTCCACGTCGACGCCGCCATGTCGGGCATCGCCGCGCTGGCTCCGGAGTTCCGCTGGGTGAACGACGGCATCGAGTACGCCGATTCGTACTGCACCAACCCGCACAAGTGGATGGGCGTCAACTTCGACTGCGACCTCTACTGGACCGCCGACCGTGCGGCGTTGCTCGGGGCGCTCAGCATCCTCCCCGAGTACCTCCGATCGGAGGCCACCGAGTCGGGCGCCGTGATCGACTACCGCGACTGGCAGATCCCTCTCGGTCGCCGCTTCCGCGCCCTGAAGCTCTGGTTCGCGATCCGCTGCGACGGCGTCGAGTCGTTCCAGACGATGATCCGGCGCCACGTGGAACTCACCCAGGAACTCGCCACCTGGGTCGCTGCCGACGACCGGTTCGACATCGTGGCGCCACACCCGCTCAACCTCCTGTGTGTCGCGTTGCGCGGCGACGATCCGGAGTCGGCCAATCGCTCGACCGAGGTGCTGATCAACGCCGCCAACGCATCCGGCGAGGTGCTCTTCAATCGAACCGCGCTCGACGGCCGCACGGCGCTGCGCATCTCGGTCGGGGCCCGCACCACCGAACGCCAACACGTCGACGCCGCCTGGAACCTCCTGCGCTCCCTCGCCTGAATGAGACGCGGGGTCTGACCCCGCGTCTCATTCGGTGGCAGGATGATCGCCATGACCGACTCACGTCCCGTTGCACTGATCACGATGGCGAGCGGCTACGTCGGACCGGCGCTCGCCCGCACGCTCGCGGCACGGGGGTTCGATCTCGTGTTGCAGGGCACCGACGGCGACGACACCATGGTCGGCGTCGAGGCGCCGTTCGCCGAGCAGGTGCCTGCGCTCGAGGCGCTCGGCGCGTCGGTGCTCACCGTCACCGACGTCGACCTGGCCACGGCCGAGGGCAACCAGTCGCTGGTCGCCCGGACACTCGACCGTTTCGGCCGGATCGACTCGGCGTGTCTCGTCACCGGGCTGATCGTCGTCGGCAAGTTCCTCGACATGACCGTCGACCAGTGGGAACGGGTCAAGCGGATGAATCTCGACATGGTCTTCCACGGCCTCCAGGCAGTGCTGCCGCCGATGGTCGACGCCCAGAGCGGTCAGGTGGTCGTGTTCACGTCGGCCACCGGGGCCCGCCCGGATCCGATCACGTCGATCTACGGCGGCACTCGCGCCGGTGCCAACGGCCTGGTCCGAGCGGTCGGCCTCGAGTACGCGCGAGCCGGCATCCAGGTCAACGCCGTCGGCACGAACTACATGGACTTCCCCGGATTCCTGAAGGCCTCGCGCGCCGACAGCGACCCGGAGCGCCGTGCGGCGATCGAGGCGCAGGTACCGATGCGCAAGCTCGGCACGATGGACGAGCTGGCGTCGTTCACGTCGGTGCTGCTCGACGGCACCAGCCGCTTCCAGACCGGCCAGTTCTTCAGCTTCAGCGGCGGCTGGAGTACGTGAGCAGATCGACGAGCATGTGGGCGGTGGCGCCCCAGACGGTCTCGTCGTCGAGTTCGAAGAAGTGCAACGGCCGATCCATCGGAGGACTCCCCCAACGCTCCATCCGGTAGGTGCCCGGCCGCATGAGTTCCCTGACGGGCGTCCAGAACACACGGTCGACCTCGCCGGTACGCGGCTCCAGGTGCGGCCGATGGTCGAGCACCGACACGATCGGGACGATGTAACTCCGGCTGACGATCGTGTTCAGGTGGCTCAACTCCCCGACCACCGTGGGCGCCGACGGGTCGAGGCCGACCTCCTCGTCGGCTTCGCGCAGTGCCGTGTCGATCGGGGTCTCACCTGGATCGACACGGCCCCCGGGGAAGCTGACCTCGCCACGATGGTTCCGCATCTCCATCGACCGTCTGGTGAGCAACACCTCTGCACCGTCCTCGCCCTCGACCAGCGCGATCAGCACCGCGGAGACGCGAGCATCGGGAAACGACGGCAGCAGCGGAGCTGCGTGCTCGGGGACCGGTCGCACGAGATCGTCGACCTCCCAGGACACACCATCCGGCCAGGGCGGCTCATGGTGCTCGGTCCAGACGTCGGGGCGCGGGATCTGCTGTGCTCCCCCACACGGACGCGGGTTCACACCGACGGGGTCCAGCCCTCGGCGGCGAGCTGTGCGAGCACCTGGGGCAGGCCGGCCGTCTTCATGTTGGCGAGGGTGCGACCCGGGGTCTCGTCGCCCTTCTCCCACTCCTCGAGGGCGGCGATGATCTTCGCGAGATCGGGTGCGGGCTGCTCGAAGGTCATGGGTGCAATCCTACGGGCCGCTACTCCGGAGGAGTCGGTGGATCCCACGAGGCCGGCTTCGGCTGTTCCGACGCACCATCGCCCGCCAGCCCGTCCTTCCAGCGTTT
>CAVQRU010000030.1:0-47775 GCA_963715285.1 Ilumatobacteraceae bacterium
CGAACCCCCGAGCCTTGCGGCCGGCCGCTTTCAAGGCGGCTGCATTCGTCCACTCTGCCACCGTTCCGGTCCCGAGGTTACCGGGCTACACTCCGGGGCTCCCAGGAGAGGTGCCAGAGCGGCCGAATGGGGCGCCCTGCTAAGGCGTTGATCGCAGCAATGTGATCCGTGGGTTCAAATCCCACCCTCTCCGCCACGACCGGCG
Organism: Ilumatobacteraceae bacterium; assembly: GCA_963715285.1. Classification (GTDB taxonomy): domain Bacteria; phylum Actinomycetota; class Acidimicrobiia; order Acidimicrobiales; family Ilumatobacteraceae; genus Sva-07. Next base: position 206 of record CAVQRU010000030.1, read on the forward strand.
TCGCCCTCGGGCGCGCCGGTCGTCGTTCGTCCGGGGCGATGGCGAACCTCGCTGCGTTTCGAATGACATGTGTGTCGTTTGGATGTCACTGATGTTGCGGTTTTGTGACGAACCGGATAGAACGGTCAACGACCCGTCACGCCGATCTGGCGTTCGGGCTTCACGTCCGATCGGTGAGCGCCGCTGCGCTGACCGGATCAGGTGTCTCGCTGATGACCAACCACTCCCACCCCGACTCCGATCGCTGGCGCGAGCTGGCACCTGCGGACCCGGGGAGCGACCCGACCCGCGACTTCTGGGGAGCCGCTGCCGACTGGCCGTCCGACCAGACGGATGAGGTGGCAGCGGACGCGCCCCGGACCGGACTGGGAGCGACGATCGGTCGCTGGTGGAACTCGACTGCTCGCCCCGCGACGAGGACCCACGCGAGCAGTTCCCACGCCCGCCCCGAGACGCAGCAGCGTCCCGACCCGATCGATGCCGTCGAGGTGTCCGATCCGCGGCCCACCTCCGACGATGCGAACGCCGACGGCTCTGATGACGAATGGGGTGACGGCTGGGATGACGGCTGGGAGCCGGCGCCACCTCCACGCCTCGGCGTCGACCCGCTGCTCGCACGAATCGGTGGTGTGGCGGTCGTCATCACCCTCCTCGTTCCCGTCGTGATGGGGTTCACGTCGAGCTCCGACGACACCGACACGGTCCGCACGGCCGCGACCGCATCAGCAGCCGGCCCGGCGGGTGACGCGACGGATGTGCCCGTCGTAGCGAGCGTCACCCCATCGCTGACTGGGGCGCTCGCCCCGTCGCTCGCCGGGGCGACCCCCACTCCAGCCGCTGAGACTCCCGCATCTGCGGGCACCGAGCTGCCCGACCCGACGATCGCTGCTGAACCATCGATCGAGGCAACGGTCTCAGCGTCGGCCGAGGCGCTCGTCGCTGCGCCGTGTGGCGACGAGTACGAGATTGCCGTCGGGGACTTCTGGATCCGCATCGCTGACGGTGCGGGGGTCGAGATCAGCGACCTGCTCGCCGTCAACGACGCCACCGCGGACACGCCGCTGTACCCCGGACGGACGATCTGTCTTCCCGTGGGTGCCGACACTCCGCCGCCTCCCCCGACGACGCCGTCGACCAGCGCACCCACTGCGTCCACCAACAACTCGTCGTCGGGATCGACCAACCGCACCACCTCGCCGACCCCCACCGCCACGGCACCGCGAACCACGTCGGCGCCGCCCACGACGGCAGCTCCGCCGGCCCCACCGGCCGCATGGAGTGCGAGCGCCGACCAGGTCCAGACGATCATTCGTGACGTCTGGCCCGACGAACTGGAGGATCGCGCCCTCGAGATCGCCCGGCGGGAGAGCAAGTATCGCCCGACGGCGAAGAACAACTGCTGCTACGGCGTGTTCCAGATCTACTGGAGCGTGCATCGCGGCTGGCTCGCCGACCTCGGCATCACCTCCGCGGAGCAGCTCTTCGACCCCACCCTCAACGCCCGTGCCGCACTCACCCTGTATCAGCGGGCGGGTGGCTGGGGCCCCTGGGGCGGCTGAAACTCGAGAGGTCCGGGCGTCGCCAACGCGGCGATGTCGCGCCTACACTGTCGCCCGTCACAAACCGGCGCTCGTAGCTCAATGGATAGAGCACTTGACTACGGATCAAGCGGTTGGGAGTTCGACTCTCTCCGAGCGCGCAGGACACCGAGGGGCCTTCCTGAAGGGGAGGTCCCTCGGTCGTTTTCGGGCGCGCCGTTCGTCTGCCGGCGGACGTTTGCGAACGCACGGAGCAACGTTGGTCACACCGGGACCTTCTGCCCTGTGTCGCTGATGAACACCGGTGGAGCCTGAAGGAGTCGAGGCGGATCAACAGTCTCGATTCAGGGCTCGGAAGTCCCGTGTTCCTGAGGTCACGACGGCCGGAGGTTCTTCGGTCCGGGGACCCTTCTCCGTCGTACGAGACGTCGGGTGACCACGAGAGTGTGATCCCGCAGAGGAGGAGTCATGCGCAAGTCGACACTGATCGGCGGGCTCGCCGGCCTCGCCGCATCGATGATCCTGGTCCTTCCACCGCCGGCGGCGGCGGCACCTGCAGGCGGGGGCAGCGGGGGCAGCGGCAGCGGTGATATCTATGCCGATCTCTTCGTCGTCTTGCGTGACGAAGACGGTGTTCCGATCCTGTCCGAGACGTTCTACGAGGTGGGCGAGGCGGGCCCGGCCGCAGTGACCTGTGTCCAGCCGATCTCGTACGAGCCGATTCCCTCGGTCCCGTCCGACCCCGACAGCCCCTACCTCCCGTCGACACCCAATCTGGGCCCGGATGGGCCACAGGTGTATCTCGTTCCACTGCAGGGTGAGGCCTCCCTCGACGGCGGCGACCCCGTGGCCGAAGACACCGCCTGCGCGCCGCAGACGGAATTCCAGTCGTATGCGTCTGAGGTCGAGCTTGAGCGTTTGAACCTCGTTCGTACGTCCGATGAAGTGCTGTGGAAGAAGCTCGCCGAGGTCGGGACCCGGCTCGCGACTGCGGACGACATCTCGCTCGACGGTGCCGGACGGATCACGACCTGGACGGCGCCAGATGACTGGGAGGAGGGGGATCCCCTCCCACCTCTGTTGGATCGGCCCGAGTGGATCGCATCCACGATCGACGCATCCCCCGATCAGGCCGCCATCTACGCTGCGACAGAAGGAGTCCACTCCGGCGCCCCCTCGGTCGACTGACGGGCCGAAGCTGGTGGGAGAACCAGGTGGCCTGATGGACACCGGAACCATTCCTCACTGGATCGCTGCGCCGCCGTCTGTCGACTATCCATTGGGCGACCCGGCACAGATTGTTCAGGGCTCCGGTGGATTCGACAACTGGATGTTGGCTGCTGCCGCCATCGGCACTGCGACAGGCAAGTCGGTGCCGGTCACGGTCGACACGATCGAGTACTACAACCGCACCGCCGCCGATGATGGCGATGTGGCCAACTGGGGCAACGTCTCGTTGCTCCCGTCCATTGCGAACGGTGACGACCTGTACCCGCCTGACGGACTGTTCGCCGGCGACCCCCCACCCGAGGAGTTCGTCGACTACACGGACTTCGAGTACACACGGTCGAAGGTGTACAGGGGCTGCACGACCTGGCTCGACGTGGGAACGCTCACGTGGAAGTGGGACACCATCATCAACCGCGTCGACTTCATCGACATCGTTCCCGAGGCGTCAACCGGCACGGTGAGCAACGTGACCGGGTTCGCCCAGATGGCGGACGACGTCCGCTCGGTGATCAACTACCTGCACAACAACGAGGTCGTGGTCGATCCGGACACCGGTGAGGGATTCTTCATCGATCCGGTCTTCATGGATACGTGCGGCACACAGGAGGAAACAGTCGCGAGGCTCAACAAGGATGCGGACCGTGCCGATCTGACGGTGACGATCACCTCTGCGCCAGAAGACGAGACCGCTGAGACATCGGCGACGTTCGAGTTCGAGCCCCTCGTGGCATCGATCTGGATCGACCCGACCAAGCTGGTCTTCCACTGCAAGCTCGATGATGGCCTAGAGGAGGAATGCACGAGCCCTAAGGAGTATCTCGACCTTGATCCTGGCCGCGATCACACCTTCGCGGTGTATGCGAGCGCTGGTGGGACTGCCGGCCTGACGACTACCTACACGTGGACGGTGACGTCCCCTCTGGAGGTGACGATCACGGCCGGACCCGACGACCCGACCTATGACACATCGGCGGAGTTCGAGTTCGAGGCCGCCGGGGAGGTCGAGGGCTTCTACTGCAAGCTCGACAAGGTTGTCGAGGAGGGCGTTGAGGAGGTCGTCGCTGAGACGACGTGCTCGAGCCCGTGGGAGTACCCCGACCCCGCAACTGAGCCCCCCGACCCTGCCCTTGAGCCCGGCTTTGTTTACATCTTCACGGTGTTTGCGACCGATGGTGTGGAGAACGGCGATGCGGTCGAGTACACGTGGGAGGTGAAGGAGCCGGTCGATCTGACGGTGACGATCGCGGAGCCCAAGCCCGCAGCGCAGACCTATGCAACATCGGCGACATTCGTGTTCGACGCCGTCGCCGAGGACGCTGTGGTCTTCGTCTGTGAGCTCGATGGGGTGCCAATCGACCCCTGCGTGAGCGGGACCGACGTACTCGACTCCGGTCGGCACTCACATCTTCACGGTGTATGCGACCGATGGTGTGGAGGAGGGCGTTCCGGACACCTACACCTGGACGGTGCTGTCGACCGGCGGGTCGGGTGGCGGTACGACCGGCGGAACGACCGGTGGGACGACCGTCGTGACGCCGACCCCCACGCCGCCCCCTGTCGCCCCACCGGGTGAGGGGTTCGACGTGGTGTCGTTGAATCCGGTGCGCTTGGCTGATACCCGGGCTGGTTGGGTTGCTGCTGATGGGCTGTTCACGGGCACCGGTCCGGTGTCGGGTGGACAGTTCGTGCAGGTTCCCGTTGCCGGCCGTGGTGGTGTGCCGGCCGGCGCGAACGGCGCGGTTCTCAACGTGACGATCGTTGATCCGGTCGCCGGTGGATTCGCAACGGTGTATCCGTGTGGGACGGTTCCGTTCACGTCGAGTGTGAACTACTCGGCGGGTGAGAACGTCGCGAACGAGGTGTTCGCGAAGTTGTCGTCGACGGGCACGATCTGCGTGTACACCTCGGCGACGGCCAACGTCATCGTCGACGTCGCCGGGTTCGTCCCGACGGGATCGGATCTGGTGTCGTTGAATCCGGTGCGGTTGGCTGACACCCGGGCTGGTTGGGTTGCTGCTGATGGGCTGTTCACGGGCACCGGTCCGGTGTCGGGTGGACAGTTCGTGCAGGTTCCCGTCGCTGGCCGTGGTGGTGTGCCGGCCGACGCGACGGCCGTGGTTGCCAATGTCACCATTGCCGACCCGGTCGCCGGTGGATACGCAACGGTGTATCCGTGTGGGACGGTTCCGTTCACGTCGAGTGTGAACTACTCGGCGGGTGAGAACGTCGCGAACGAGGTGTTCGCAACGTTGTCGTCGACGGGCACGATCTGCGTGTACACCTCGGCGACGGCCAACGTCATCGTCGACGTCGCCGGGTTCGTCGGGGCGGGGTCGGACTACATGGCGATGACCCCGGTGCGGTTGGCTGACACCCGGGCTGGTTGGGTTGCTGCTGATGGGCTGTTCACGGGCACCGGTCCGGTGTCGGGTGGACAGTTCGTGCAGGTTCCCGTTGCCGGCCGTGGTGGTGTGCCGGCCGACGCGACGGCCGTGGTTGCCAATGTCACCATTGCCGACCCGGTCGCCGGTGGATTCGCAACGGTGTATCCGTGTGGGACGGTTCCGTTCACGTCGAGTGTGAACTACTCGGCGGGTGAGAACGTCGCGAACGAGGTGTTCGCAACGTTGTCGTCGACGGGCACGATCTGCGTGTACACCTCGGCGACGGCCAACGTCATCGTCGACGTCGCCGGCTCCTTCTGACCGGCACCAGCAAGAGCGGCACCTTCGGGTGCCGCTCTTCGCGTACCCGCTGTTGAACGATCAGCCACTGTCAGGTTTTCCTCAAGTTCGGCGTCGGTGATGCCGATGCGCACTCATGAGACTGTTTCGGCTCGGCGCGCTCGTGGGCAGCGTCGTCGTGCTCGTCGCAACGCTCGTCTCGATGGTCAACCAACGAGCGGAGCAGCGCGCAGAACAGCAAGCACGGGTGACGTCCACCGTGTTGCTGGCGGACCAGTCCGTCCAGAACACCGTTCTGCGAGCGCTCGCCGTCGTCGACGTCGTGACCGCCGAGACCGATCCCGCAACGATCATCCGCACGTTCGCAGCCGGAGCGTCGGCGTGCGTCCAGTCCGACGCGGGTGGCCGGTGCACGGCCGGCGACCTGAGCGCAACGTCTGCGTTCGGCGACGCGGTCAGCGACGCGGTCGAGCGGGGCGAACCGGCGATCGTTGTCGATGACGCCACCGACACCCTGCTCGCGGTCGCTCGAGCGGGTGACGTCACCACCGCGTTGCAGCTCCCCGTCGCCGGGCTCGTCGGTCCGATTGCGTCGGCGGCGATCGAAGGGAACGGGGCGGTCGTCGCCATCGAGCTGACGACGAATCGAGGAGGCGCCGGTGCGCCCGATCGTTCAGGACCGACAACGGTCGACGGGCGGGTCGTCGTCGTGGACACGATCTCGCTCCCCGGCGATGGGGGAGCAGTCCGTGTCTCCGCGGCGGTCGACGACGGCGCCAGCCTGCTCGGCGAGGGGGGAACGCTGTACGTGCTCCTGCTTGCGCTCGGCAGTGTGCTCGCAGCGCTCGCCGGTTGGACGTTCCTGCTCGATCGTCGTTCACTGGAGCGTCAGGCGACGACCGACGACCTCACCGGTCTTCCCAACCGGCGAGAGTTCGAGCGGATCACCGAGGAGGAGCTGCTCGCAGCAGGACGGTTCAACACCGGCGTGTGCGTGATGCTGATCGACCTCAACGGTTTCAAACAGATCAACGACACGCTCGGCCACCAGTTCGGCGACCTGGTGCTTCGAGCCGCTGCGAAGCGGCTGCGCAACGCCGTGCGCGACACCGACGTCGTCGCCCGGTGGGGTGGCGACGAGTTCGTCATCCTGCTGCCCGGTGTCGAGGACGCCTCCGGCGTGAGGGCCAGCGCCGAGCGGATCGGGGGCCTTCTCGGTGACACGCCCATCGCGGACGACGTCGTCGTCACTGCAGCGATCGGGGCGGCGCTGTTCCCCCGCCACGGTTCCACACTCGACGAACTGGTGCGCGCTGCCGACGAGGCGATGTACGGCGCGAAGTCGACCGGTGTCGTCCACCGACTCGCGGATGGTCACAGCATCGACACCGAGTCGTCGATCGGACGTGGGTATGCCGGGCCCGACCGCCGCCGCTCGCGTGAGCACGATCGCGTCTGATCGGTTCGAGAGCGAGCATCGGACGGTTGCCTACACTGCGACCGTGCTCGAACGGACCCCGCTGACCGGCAAGTTGTCCGGATTCGGCACCACGATCTTCGCCGAGATGTCGGCGCTCGCCGTGGAGACCGGAGCGATCAACCTCGGGCAGGGGTTCCCCGACACCGACGGGCCCGCCGAGGTGCTCGATGCCGCAGTCGCAGCGATCCGTGGAGGTGTCAACCAGTACCCGCCCGGGCCCGGCACGATCGAGCTGCGACAGGCCGTCGCCGATCATCAGCACCGCTTCTACGGCATCGAACTCGACCCCGTGAGCGACGTGGTGGTCACCGCAGGTGCCACCGAGGCGCTCGCGGGAGCGCTGCTCGGCATGCTCGACGCCGGCGACGAGGTCGTGGTGTTCGAGCCGATGTACGACAGCTACCAGGCCGGGATCGCGCTCGCGGGCGCTCGTGCCGTTCCGGTGCTCCTCGCCCCCGACGCCACGGGGCGGTACGTGTTCGATCCCGACGACCTCCGTTCGGCGGTCACCGATCGGACGAAGTTGATCCTGTTGAACACACCGCACAACCCCACCGGCAAGGTGTTCGATCGCACCGAGCTCGAGCTGATCGCCGAGGTGGCACTCGACCGCGACCTGATCGTGGTCACCGACGAGGTCTACGAGCACCTCCTGTTCGACGGACGTCCCCACATCCCGCTGGCCACGCTGCCCGGCATGTTCGAGCGCACGCTGACGATCTCGTCGGGCGGCAAGACCTTCCACACCACCGGCTGGAAGATCGGATGGATGTCCGGCCCGGAGCCGTTGGTCACCGCAGCGAAGACCGCCAAGCAGTTCCTCACCTACGTCAACGGTGCTCCGTTCCAACCGGCGATGGCTGTCGGGCTCGGGCTTCCCGACGACTACTTCGTCCGCCTCGCCGCCGACCTGCAGACGGCCCGCGACCATCTCGTCGTCGGACTCCGGGCCGCCGGCTTCACCACGTACGTCCCCGAGGCGACGTACTTCACCACGGTCGACATCCGACCGGTCGATCCTTCCGGGGACGGCATGGCGTTCTGCCGGTCCCTCCCCGAACGTTGTGGCGTCGTCGCCATCCCCAACGAGGTGTTCTACGCACGGCCCGAACACGGCCGCCATCTGGTCCGGTTCGCCTGCTGCAAACGACTCGACGTGATCGACGCCGCGGTGGAACGTCTGGCAGTCGGGGTGGGATCGTGAGTGCCGTGCGCGTCGCCGCGATCCAGCACGACATCGTCTGGCACGACCGCGCCGCCAACTTCGCGCACCTCGCTCCGAAGGTGGCCGGCGCCGCGGCCTCGGGGGCACGGGTCGTGTTGCTCACCGAGACGTTCTCGACCGGGTTCTCGTTCGACACGCCGGGGATCGCCGAGCCCGAGGGTGGAGCCTCATCGTCGTTCCTGGCGGAGATGGCGGCCGAGCACGGCGTCTGGGTCGGCGGATCATGTCCCGAGACCGCTCCCGACGCTCCCGACGCCGACCAGCGGCCCTCCAACGTGTTCGTGCTGGTCGCTCCCGACGGGACGCAGTACCGGTATCGCAAGATCCACCCGTTCTCGCATGCCGACGAGGAGCGCTACGTCCGCGCCGGCACCGACTTCGTCACCGTCGACGTCGACGGACTCCGATGCAGCCTCTTCGTCTGCTACGACCTGCGGTTCGCCGACGAGTTCTGGGCGCTCGCCCATGGCTCCGACGCCTACTTCGTCGTCGCGAACTGGCCGGCGAAGCGGCGATTGCACTGGTCGACGCTCCTGCGGGCCCGGGCGATCGAGAACCAGGCATATGTCGTGGGCGTCAACCGTGTCGGGTCGGGGGGCGGGCTCGACTACTCCGGCGACAGTGCGATCATCGATCCGCTCGGCGAGGTGCTCGCCACGGGCGCCGGCGTCGAGACCGTGCTCCTCGCCGACCTCGATCCCGCCCACGTCGCATCGACCCGCGACCACTTCCGCTTCCTGCAGGACCGCCGCTGACCCTGCTCGTGAACACGTGCGCGGCCGGAGCGCTCAGTTGTTCACGAGACGGGGGTGACGGGGCGCATCTGCATCGACACGCGGATGCCGTAGGGCGTGTCCTGCTGGCCGACCTCGGCGAAGCCGAGCCCGGCGTGGAAGCGCAGTGAACCCTCGTTCGGCGGATCGACGTTGACCTCGAGCGCGAGGTGATCGGCGCCGTCGAGTTCCGACATTCGCCGATCGACCTCGCCGTACAGGAGCGTGCCGATCCCACGGCCACGGAACGCGGCGTCGACCGCGACACGATCGAGGTACATGAAGTCGCTGTAGCGGCTGGTGAACCAGCGATAGTTGACCGAGTCGTACGTGGACTCGGCGCCGAGCACCAGGCAGAACCCGGCCACGACGTCGCCGACGCCGGCCACCAGTGCGATGGGGCTCTCTCCGACGATGAAGGCCATCCGATCCTCGTCGACCGAGCCGACCTCCGGTGTGTTCGCCTGGTTGATCTCGAGGATCCTGGCGAGGTCGGACGGCTCGACGTCGCGCACCACGACGGTGTCGGACGGGGACGGGTTCGCACTCATCGACCGAACCGTATTGCGGCCGACCGAGATTCGGCGGTGACGGGCGACGGCGGCGCGCGGCGATCGGCCACCCGGGAGAACGGCATTGGTCGTGCTCGTCGTCGTGCCGTACCGTCCCCGAGGTGCCCGCGCCGCTGATCACCGCCCGGAACCTGCGCAAGGAGTTCGGTGAATTCGTGGCGGTCGACGGCATCGACTTCACCGTCGAGCCCGGCGAGTCGTTCGGGTTCCTCGGCCCGAACGGTGCCGGCAAGACGTCGACGATGCGGATGATCGGGTGCGTCTCGCCCATCACGTCGGGGTCGCTGCGGATCTTCGACCTCGACGCAGCGACCGACGGCCCGGCGATCAGAGCGAGGATGGGCGTCGTCCCCCAGGCGGATCAGCTCGATCCGGAACTCACCGTGGTCGAGAACCTGGTCATCTACGGCCGCTACTTCGACATCCGGCGAGCCGAGTGCAAGCGCCGCGCTGCGGAGCTCCTGGAGTTCGTCCAGCTGACCGAGCGTGCGAACGATCGCGTCGATCCGCTGTCGGGCGGGATGAAGCGACGCCTCACGATCGCCCGTTCGCTGATGAGCGAGCCGGACCTGCTCCTGCTCGACGAGCCGACCACCGGCCTCGATCCCCAGGCCCGTCACATCCTGTGGGACCGTCTCTACCGGCTCAAGCAGCGCGGCGTCACGCTGGTGCTGACCACCCACTACATGGACGAGGCCGAGCAGCTCTGCGACCGTCTCGTCGTGATGGATCGGGGTCGGATCGTCGCGGAGGGGCCGCCGCGAGCCCTGATCGAGCAGTACGCCACGCGGGAGGTGCTCGAACTCCGATTCGCCACGGGCGACGTGGGCGACCAGGACCTGCTGCCGGACGTCGACGTCTCGGGCATCGGTGACCGTGCCGAGGTGTTGCCCGACCGCATCCTGATCTACGCCTTCGACGGCGAGGATGCGCTCGCCGAGGTGCACCGGCGCGGGCTCGACCCGGTCGGCAGCCTCGTACGTCGCAGTTCGCTCGAGGACGTCTTCCTCCGTCTCACCGGCCGCACGCTGATCGACTGAGCGATGTCGACGCCCACCACCATCCGGGTCTGGGAGAGCCAGGCCGCCGTCTACCGCAAGGTCTGGCACTCGCACGTGCTGCTCGCCTTCGTGCAACCGCTGCTGTACCTGGTCGGTTTCGGGCTCGGCGTCGGTGCGCTCGTCGACGACAACGCCGCCTCGATCGCCTCGCTCGGCGGGATCACCTACTTCGAGTACCTGGCCCCGGCGCTGCTCGCCACCACGGCGATGATCAGCGCCGGCCAGGCGTCGCTGTGGGAGGTGCTCGACGGGTTCCAGTGGAGCAACCGCTACCGGGCGATGGCAGCGACACCGCTGGGTCCGGGCGACGTCGCCAACGGCCTCGCGCTGTGGCACGCCACCCGGACTGCGATCGGTGTCACCGGGGTCGCCGCCGTCCTGGCGCTGTTCCAGGAGACGCGCAGCTGGGGGCTGCTGGTGGCGATCCCGGTCGCCGTGCTCACCGGGCTGGCGTTCGCATTGCCGATCTCGGCGTGGTCGTCGACGAGGACGAACGGCGCCTCGTTCCCGGTCGTCATCCGGTTCGGGCTGCTGCCGATGTTCCTGTTCGGCGGGGCGTTCTTCCCGATCGATCAACTGCCGCGGTGGCTCCAGCCGGTCGCCTACGTCACGCCGCTGTGGCACGGCATCGAGCTGTGTCGTGGGGCGGTGATCGCGTCGGTCGATCCCGGCAACGTGGCGGTCCACCTCGCCGTGCTGTTCGCCTATGTCGTCGCCGGTTGGTACGCGTGCCGCATCACGTTCGCCCGGAGGCTGCAGCCGTGACCGAGACCGTCGCACCGTCGGTGACGCCCCCGCCACGCCGCTCGACGGCGCTCCGCATCGTGCCGCTCTTCGCAGCCCGACGGCCGCAGCGAATGATCGAGCGGGCCGTGATGTTCTACCGGAACGCCTGGCTGCTGCTGGTGTCGGGGTTCTTCGAGCCGCTGCTGTACCTGCTGTCGGTGCAGGTCGGCTTCGCTGCGCTCGTCGGTGACATCACCGTCGACGGGCAGACCTACGAGTATGCGACGTTCGTCGCGCCCGGCCTCTTGGCCGTTGCGGCGATGAACGGGGCCATCTTCGATGCCACCGGCAACGTGTTCGAGAAGCTGCGCCACACGAAGCTCTACGACACCGTGCTCGCCACGCCGATGACCGTGGCCGACGTCGCCGTCGGCGAGATCATGTTCGCCGTCATCCGCGGGACGATCTACTCGGTCGCCTTCGTGGTGACGATGTGGATCCTCGGGCTGGTCGGCTCGCCGCTGATCGTGCTGGCGATCCCTGCGTGCATGCTGATCGGGTTCACGTTCGCCGCGCTCGGCATGGCGTACACGACCTACATGCGGGCCTGGTCCGACCTCGAGTACGTCAACGCGGTCACCCTGCCGCTGCTGCTGTTCTCGGCGACCTTCTACCCGGTGTCGAGCTACGGCGAGTGGGGCTGGCTGGTACAGCTCAGCCCGCTCTACCACGGCGTGGTGATCGTGCGGGGCTGCAATCTCGGGCAATTGGAGTGGAGCATGCTCGGCAACGCGGGTGTGCTCGTTGCGCTGGCCCTCGTCGGCCTGGCGATCACGGCCCGCCGCATCGACGGACTCCTCCTGCGCTGAATCTCGGCGCCTCGGGAACGGGTCCGATGAGGCCCAGGAGCGCGCAGAACGGTGGCGGGATCGACATCGCCCTGTCACGAAACCGCTCCTAGGCTGGTCGGCATGTTGTTCCGCAAGAACGTCCAGATGGTGGACCCGGCCGACGCGCTTCCCGGCCGCACCGACCAGACCATGCCCGTTCCCGACGCTCATTTCGTCAACGGCCATCCGCTCGTCGGCCCGTGGCCCGAGGGGATGCGCACCGCGGCGTTCGCGATGGGCTGCTTCTGGGGGGTCGAGCGCAAGTTCTGGCAACTCGACGGGGTGTACTCGACCTTCGTCGGCTACGCCGGCGGCTACACCCCGAATGCCACCTACGAAGAGGTGTGTTCAGGGCGCACGGGCCACACCGAGACCGTCGTGGTGGTCTACGACCCCGAGGTCGTGAGCTACGACCGGCTGCTGCAGACCTTCTGGGAGGAGCACGATCCCACCCAGGGCATGCGCCAGGGCAACGACGTCGGGAGCCAGTACCGCAGCGCGATCTTCCTCACCGACGACTCGCAACGCGCCGCCGTCGAGGCGTCACGGGCGATGTTCCAGGAGCGCCTGACCGCCGCCGGCTACGGCGAGATCACGAGCGACGTCGAGCCGCTCGACCTCGCCACCGGCTTCTTCTACGCGGAGCCGTACCACCAGCAGTACCTCGCAAAGAACCCGAACGGGTACTGCGGCGTCGGCGGCACCGGCGTGAGCTGCCCCATCGGCCTCACCACCTGACCCAGAACCCGAAAAATGCCCGGATCTGCGCGCTCAGCGCGACGGCTGGGGCATTTTTCGGGTTGGTCGGGTGTGGGGGTCAGGTCCAGCCGGAGTCGCGGATGGCGTCGCCGTCGGCGTCGAGCTGACGGCCTGACCACCGCAGGGAGCCGGGCGTCGCCGACAGTCGCGCGATCAGGCCCTGCATCGGTGTGCCCTCGACGGTGGTGATCGCCTCTCGCGCGGCGTAGTGCTCGTCGGCGGCGATGTCGGCCATGTCGTAGACCGGCCCGATCGCGGCCTCGGCCGCCGTGAACGCGTCGAGCACCTCGCGCTGGGTCCGGTCGGCGCACCAGTCGCTCATCACCCGTTCGAGTTCGAGGCGGTGCTCGGTGCGCCCCTCGAAGCTGTCGAATCGTGGGTCGTCGGCCACGCCGAGCAGGCCCATCACGCGGGCCGCCACCGAGTCGCTGCTCGTCGACACGGCGACCCATCTGCCGTCGCTGCACCGGTACGTCCCCCGGGGCACCGTGTACGGGAGCCCCGCACCCAGGCGTGGTTGCTGCTCGCCGGTCACCCCGTAGAGCGACGCCAGCGGCCCCATCATCTGGAACATCGTCTCGAGCAGGTTCGCGTCGACCACCTGCCCGACACCCGAGTGCAGCGCCACCATCGTGGCGAATGCGGCGGCGAGGCCGGTGACCTCGTCGGTGAGCGCGATCGGCGGCAGCAGCGGTTGGCCGTCGGGCTCGCCGCTCAGCGCCGCGAGCCCCGACATCGCCTCGGCGATCGTCGCGAAGCCCGGCCGGGATGCGTACGGGCCGTCCTGGCCGAATCCACTGATCCTGGTCATCACCAGGTCCGGGTTGCGTTCGAGCAACACGTCGGGCCCGAGACCGAGCCGCTCCATCGTGCCGGGCCGCGAGTTCTCCACGAGGACGTGCGCGTCTGCGACGAGGCGGAGCAGCAGCTCACGGTCGGCGTCGTCCTTCACGTCGAGCACGACGGTGCGTTTGTTCCGGTTCACGAGCTTCCACCACAGCCCTTCGCCGTCGCGGGGATCTCGCCAGGCCATGCCGCGCAGGCTGTCACCGCCGGGCCGTTCGACCTTGATGACGTCGGCCCCGAAGTCGGCCAGGTAGCGCGCGCAGTTCGGCCCGGCGAGCACGGTCGACATGTCGATCACCCGCAGGTCGCTCAGTGGCAACGGCGGCTGCACTGGCGGGGAGGTCACGGCCGCCACCCGGCGAGCAGCTCACACGCCTCCGCAAGGTCGTCGCCTGCGCCTGCGTACGAGAAGCGGACGTACTCGTGGCCCCGGGCGAGGTCGAAGTCGATGCCGGACGTGGCGGCGACGCCGATCTCGTGCAGCCAGCGACCTGTGAGTTCGAGCGAATCGATGCCGAGCTCCGTCGTGAGGTGCGGGACGTGGGCATACACGTAGAAGGCGCCGTCGGCGGGAGCGAGCTCGGTGATCCCGGCTGTGGCGAGGCCGTCGATGACCACGCTGCGGTTCGCTCGATAACGCGCGACGTGCCCGTCGAGTTCTTCGGTGGCGTCGAGCGCAGCGAAGGCCGCGACCTGGGAGACGTGCGGCGCGCAGATGTACAGGTTCTGCTGCAACCGTTCGACCGTGTCGACCACAGCGTCGGGCACCACGATCCAGCCGACCCGCCAACCGGTCATCGACCAGTACTTGGAGAAGCTGTTCACGACGAGCGCGTCCGGATGGTGGTCCAGCACCTTCGGCGCCGGCTCGCCCTCGACGATTCCGTGGTAGATCTCGTCGGCCACGACGGTGATGTCACGCGCCCGGCACGCCGACGTGACCTCGGCGAGCGCTGTAGCGGTGAGAACGGTGCCCGTCGGGTTCGACGGCGACGCCAGCACCAGCCCGTCGAGATGGCCAGCGTTCTCGAGATGTGAGGCGGTCGGTGCCCACCGGGAGTCGGGACCGACCGGGATCGCGACCGGCGTCATCCCGAGCGCGATCAGGGCGTTGCGATAGCAGGGGTAGCCGGGCTCGAGCACCCCGACACGGTCGCCGGGCTCGAACAGCGTGAGGAACGCCAGCGTGAAGCCGGCGGATGCACCGGCGACCACGATGATCCTGCTGACGTCGACGTGTTCGCGTTCGGCGAGGCGCCGACGCAACGACTGCAGTCCGGCTGCGTTGGTGTAGCCGAGCGGCGTGTCGAGGTGATCGCGCACGGCGGAGCGGGCGAGCTCGGGCAGCGGTGTCGACGGCTGGCCGACCTCCAGATGCAGGATGCGGCGACCCGACGCCTCCAGCGCGCTCGCTTCCCGGCTCATCGCCATGGCGTGAAACGGCGGCACGGCGGCGGCGTGGAGTGCAGCCTCGATCACCCGGCGATTGTCGCATTCCGTCGTTGCCGACCTTCAATCACGATCCTTCGATCACGATGGCGACCGATGAGGCCGGATTTGCTCGATCTTGACGCGAGGAACAGCTACCACTGACAGTGGTGGTCCTACCGTACTGCGTGTTCGAAGCCGACCCCCGGCTCGACAGATGTCTCAAGCCCAACGGAAGAGCTGCCGATGCCCAGTCACATGACGAGCGAATCGACCAACGTGAATCCCCGCGACCGGTCGCCCGTTCGCGCTGCTGTTGACACCGGTTTCACGCTGGTCGAGGTCCTCGTCGTGATCACGTTGATGGGCATCAGCGTGGTTGCGGTGCTCGCGGGCGCACGCGCCACGATCAAGTCCACCGTCATCGATCGCAACCAGGCCGAGGTGTTCGTGTGGCTGCAAGCTGCGTCGGATGAAATCTACGAGACACCTCGGGTGCCGTGCACCTCGGGTCAGGCACTGGCGCGGACGACCTACGAATTGGCTGCCAAGAGCGCCCCCGTCCCACCGGTGTGGAGCGGCACCACGGCGAAGATCGAAGTGACGAACGTGGAATACCTCGGCAGGGTGACGGTCGACTCCGACTTCGAATGGGGGACGTCGTTCTGCTTCGAAGGTGTCGGAACCGAGTACGAGGACAGTCCGCTCTACACGCAACGGGTCACGCTCCAGGCCACCAGCCCGGACGGCGCGTTGGTGCAGACGCTCGAAATGGTCAAGAGCGAATGATGCGACTCCGTCACACCGCCGAGCGAGACGACCAGGGCTTCACCGTCATCGAGGTGCTCATCGTCGTCGTCGTCATGGGCACGCTCATGTCGGTGCTGGCGGCCGCCCTCGTCATCTCGTTGAAGACGGCACCCAGCACCGAGGCTCGCCTGGACGACGCGCGTTCCACACGCGGACTGGCGACATGGCTCTCGTACGACACGACTTCAGCGCCGCCGTTTCTTCCGGAGCAGGCCCAAGGCGGAATCGACATCACACCGGACGCCAACGACTGCGGCGGCGCCGGGACCAACCTGTTGCATCTCCAGTGGACGGAGAGATCGTTCACCCCTCGCACCTACGTTGCCAACTACCGGTTCGTGGACGACGAGATCATCCGGTACTACTGCGCCCAAGCAGAGGGCGATGATTTCGTCACCCTCAGCGCACGACGGCTGACGACGGGTCTGGATCCGGCTGATCCTCCAACCGTGACCGTTACGACGATCATCGAGACGGTCACGGTCAATGCTGGTCCGCCACCGGCCTGGACCGTGACCACGACGACGACAGATGCCACTGCAGAGACCACTGCGACGAGTACCACAGCGGTCGTCGGGCCGGACGAAGTGGTCGCAAAGCCGGGCGAGGCAACCGTGCGCTTTCTCCTCAACGGAGCGAGCGGCGAACAAGTGCTCGTGGACACTTCGTCGCGGAACCCGTCGAGCTTCTTCCCATCGCCATGAGAACAAAGGATCGGATGATGCATTCTGCACAGCGACGCGACGAGGGGATGGCCCTCCCATTGGTACTGATCCTGACCTCGGTGATTGCCGTCATGGTGGTCAGCCTGGCCAGCTTGGCCGCGACCAACCTGCGCTTCGGCCGGATTGCCGAGAATCGAAGTGACCGACTGACCGCAGCCGATGCGGGCATGCGCTATGCGATCGATCAGCTCAAGCTGCGAAACGCCGGGTGCATCCTCGACACGCAGAAGGCGGTCCTTCCGGGCCTGAAGGCCGACTTCAACGGTGCGACAGCAGCGGTGACGTGCGAACGCATCACATCGGGGTTCGAAGGGATCCAGGCCTACGCCGCGGTGATGACGGGGCAGGGAATGGACGGGCTGTCGTTGCTGTCGTCGCAATCCGGCAGCAACGAGAAGGTCCTGGGCGGCCCCGTCTACATGTCCCGTTTGACCGGCGCGTTCAGTCTGTCGCCCCCGGTCAACATCAAGGACGGCCCGCTGCTCTATCACGACTCGAGTGGCACCGCGCCGTGCAAGTCCGTCAAGGCATCCACGCTTCCCGCCCAGCTGGTGTTCGAACCGGAGCTCATCTTCGGCCCGATCTGTGTGTCACGGCCCTGGACGGAGTTGTTCGACAGTCCCGACGTGCCGGACCTCACGAGCCTTCAGGAGCGGAATGGTCAACTTCCTCGTGATCCCGTTCCCCCTGCGCCGGACGCCCCCCCTGTGCCGGGCGCCTTGGGCTCCTACACCGACGTCTCCGGCGCCGGAGGGTGCCGCGTCTTCGAGCCGGGCCGCTACACGACGCCACCCGCCCTGACGGGCGTGAACGCGTACTTCAAGACCGGCGAGTACGTGTTCGACTTCCCGGACGCGAACTCTGCGCTCGAGGTGAGGAACAGCGTCGTCACAGCGGGAAAGATCAATCCTCAGACCACGAAGGCGAACGAGATCCCACCGACTGCCCAGTGCGCCAACCAGCAATCGATGGACAGCGGCGCCGGTTTCGGCGCGACCTTCTACTTCGCCGGCAAGTCCCACATCAACGTGGCCACTCAAGGGTCCGTGGAGATCCACGCGCGGCAGCAGGGCGTGGGCGATTACGTCAGCGTGCAGACCCTCTGCACGCCGAATGGGACGTGGTGCAACACCTCTGGCAACGGCGGGCTCGGCAAGGCGAGCACCCTGAGCGGACCGGTGAGCGGAACGAACCCCGTCTTCCTCTTCACCGACAGCGGCAACAAGAAGGAGTTCGTGGCACACGCACTCGTCTATGCGCCGCTCACGCAGATCGAGTTCGGCAACGTGTCGAACACGGCAACCCAGAGGATGCTCGGCGGGCTGATCGTCGGCCGATTGGTCCTGCAGTCGTCGACCTCGGCCACGAACTTCGAGATCGCAGTGCCGACGAGCCCCATCACAGCTCGGATCCAGCTCACCTCGGTGGCCGAGAAGAACGGACAGACGGCGATCCAAGCCGTCGTCGAGTACCGGCCATACGAGAGCAACATCGAAGGGCGCGTACGGATCAACTCGTGGAGAGTCTGTGAAACTGCCGATTGTGAGTACGTGGCACCGACCGAACCGCCGCCGCCAGCCCCGGCCAGCGGCCCGTGCAATGTCAGCGCCGCCGACTGGACCCGCGATTTCGGTGCCGGCGGGTGGAACGCCGAATACTGGAACAAGACCTCTGCAATGGCCGTCGCTCCCTCGAATCCGTTCACCGGTACGTCGGTCACCGAGAACGTCAGCCAGATCAACAAGCCTGACAGTACGGCCAAGCCGACCACCGACGTGAACGCCACCTACTATGCCGCCCGTTTCACCAAGTCGTTCGATCTGGCTGCGGGCTGCACCATCGATCTCAGGGGCGGAGGCGACGATGGCGTTCGGGTCAAGGTGAACGGTGCGACGGTCATCGAGGACTGGGGCGACCACCCCTACAGGACATCAATCGCCTCCGATGTTCCCCTGGTCGCCGGTCCCAACACGATCGTCTTCGAGTTCTACCAACGGGCGGTCAGCTCCGGCTACAGCCTGGAGTGGCGGGACTGATCGCTCAGCCGGGGAGCAGCAGCTCCCCGGCGTTGAGTTGGTGGGCGTAGCGGCCATCGGCGGCGAGCAGCTCGTCGTGGGATCCGATCTCGGCGATGCGCCCGTCCTCGACGAAGGCGATCCGATCGGCGCTGCGGATCGTCGACAGGCGATGGGCGATGATCAGCGCAGTGCGGTCACGCATCGCAGTGTCGAGTGCCGCCTGGATCAACGCCTCGTTCTCGTTGTCGAGATGACTGGTCGCCTCGTCGAGCACCATGATGCACGGGTTCTTGAGTAGCAGGCGGGCGATCGCCAACCGCTGCTTCTCGCCACCACTCAGCCGGTAGCCACGCTCACCGACGATGGTGTCGTAGCCGTCGGGAAGTGCGGCGATCGTGTCGTGGATCCGAGCGGCCTTCGCCGCGTCGACCAACTGTTCGTCGGTGGCCTCGGGGTCGGCGTAGCGCAGGTTGTCGCCGATCGACTCGTGGAACAGGTGAGGGTCCTGCGACACGATGCCGATCGCGCCGCGCAGCGAGTCGAGCGTGAGATCGCGGACGTCGTGGCCGTCGATCCGAACTGCGCCGGACGTCACGTCGTAGAGGCGCGGCAGCAGCGAGATCGTCGTCGACTTGCCGGCACCGGAGGCACCGACCAGGGCAACGGTCTCGCCGGGAGCGATCTTCAACGAGAGGCCCCGCAACACGTCGACATCGGGATCGGTGTCGCCGCCCAGCCCGGCGTTCTGCTCCATCGACGCGATCGCCGACTCGGAGGCCGGCGGATACCGGAACACGACATCGTCGAACTCGACGGCGCCACGGGCGTCGACGAGATCGATCGCGCCGGGCCGCTCGGTGATCGCCTCGGGTGCGTCGAGCACCTCGAAGACCCGCTCGAAGCTCACCATCGAGGTCATCAGGTCGACCCGAGCGTTCGTGAGGCCGGTGAGCGGTTGGTACACGCGGGTGACGAGCGCCGCGAGCGCAACCAGCGTGCCCGCTGTGATCGTGCCGTTCACCGCCATGAACGCGCCGAACCCGTAGATGGCGACCGTTCCGAGGGCACCGACGAGCCCGAGCGCAACGAAGAAGACCCGTCCGAGGAGGGCGGAGCGGATCCCGGTGTCGCGCACCCCGGCGGCTCGGCGATCGAACGCCTTGCGCTCACGGGCACCGGAGCCGAACAGCTTCACGAGGGTCGCCCCCGACACGTTGAACCGCTCGGTCATCTGGGTGTTCATCGCCGCGTTGTACCCCATCTGCTCCCGCGCGATCGTCTGCAGTCGCGCCCCCACCCGTCGAGCCGGAACGATGAAGAGCGGGAGGACGATCAGGGTCAGCAGCGTCAGCTGCCACTGCAGCCAGAACATCGCTGCCAGCGTCGTGACGAGCACGATCACGTTGCTGACGATGCTGCCGAGCGTCGACGTCACCGCCGTCTGTGCGCCGATCACGTCGTTGTTGAGCCTGGAGGTGATCGAGCCCGTCGGGGTGCGTGTGAAGAACGCGATCGGCATGCGTTGGATCTTGGCGAACAGGGCTCGCCGCAGGTCGTAGATCAGGCCCTCGCCCACCTTGGCGCTCGTCCAGCGCTGCACGATCGCGAGGCCTGCATCGCCAACGGCCGCGAGCGCAGCGAGGCCGGCGAGCACGACGATCTGGCCCCGGTTCGAGTCGGGGATGGCGTTGTCGATGATGCTGCGGAAGACGAAGGGTGGCACGAGGGCGAGCAGCGCCGACGAGATGATCGCCACCAGGAACACGATGATCGTGCCGCGATACGGGCGGGCGAAGGTCCAGACCCGTCGCAACGTCCCTTCCTGCAACTCGATCCCCTTCAACGCATCCTTGTCACCGGGCATCATCGAGTGCGGGGGCATGCGCATGCAACCACGCTACGAGCATCCGGGCCCGCCGAATCGGCCACCGGACGAGGGGCCGAGCGGTTGCCGACGGGCCGAGGTCGCGGCCGAAGACGGCCACCGTACGCTGGGGCCGATGCGCCGCTTCGCACTCGCCGTCACCGCAGCGCTCGCGCTCGCCGCATGTTCAGGCGGCTCGGGCGACCCCCCGGTGGTGGCGCGAGACGTCACGGGCATCACCGATCCCGCCGACGCGGCGTCACCCGATGGCACCACCGCGACGTCGACGGAGATCGTGCCACTCGAGTACACGATCGATTGGACGCCGCTCAGCGACGTGATCGACGAGGGTCGGTTGACGGTGCCCGTCGACTACGCCAACCCGCAGGGCGACACGATCGACCTGTACGTGGTGCGCCACCGTGCGTCGGCGGAGACGCCGGTCGGGCCGCTCCTCGCAAACCGTGGCGGGCCCGGTGCCGAGGGCGCATCACTCGCTCTGAACGCCTCGGGGTTCTTCCGATCCGACATCACCGACAACTTCGACATCATCGGCTGGGACCCGCGCGGCACGGGGCAGAGCGAGGGTGTGGTCGACTGCATCGACGACGATGAGTACGACCGCTTCTACTCGACGCTCGACGTCACGCCGGACGACGACGACGAACGTCAGGCGCTCGTCGACCTCGCCGAGGAGTTCGCCCAGCGCTGCATCGACCGCGTCGACGATCTGCAGTACGTGGGCACCAACAACTCGGCGCGCGACATGGATGCCATTCGCCAGGCGCTCGGCGCCGACCAGGTGACCTACTTCGGCTTCAGCTACGGCAGCGAACTGGGCGGGGTGTGGACCACGATGTATCCCACCACCGTGCGCGCCGCCGTGTTCGACGGGGCGGTCGACCCTGCGGCCAGCCCACTCGAGGTGGGGCTCGCGCAGGGCAAGGGCTTCGAGGCGGCGCTCGACACGTTCCTCGCCCAGTGCAGCGCCGACAGTTCGTGTGCATTCCACAACGGTGGCGATGCCGAGGGTGCCTTCGACCGGCTGATGGCTGCACTCGACGAGTCTCCGCTGCCGTCTGCGGGTGGTCGGGTGCCCGTCGACCGTGGCGTCGCTGCGATCGCACTTGCACAGGCGATGTACTCCGATTCCTATTGGCCGGCGTTCGAGCGTGCGCTCGAAGACGCGCAGGCCGGCGACGGCGCCGGTCTGCTGCAGTTGCACGACGCCTACTACGGCCGTCAGGCCGACGGTTCGTACGGCAACCTGATCGAGTCGTTCCAGGCCATCAACTGCGCCGATCAGTCCGAGCGGCCCACCGTGGAGGAGTCCGACGCCGACGTCGAAACGATCCTCGAGGTCGCGCCGCGGATCTTCCCGTACACGACGGGTTCCTACGCCTGCACGTTCTTCCCACCGTCGATCGACCCGCGCATCCAGATCACCGGCGCAGGTGCCGGCCCGATCGTGGTGATCGGCACCACCGGCGATGCCGCCACGCCGCTCGAGAGCACGCGAGCGATGGCCGATGCACTCGAAGACGGCCGGCTCGTCGTGGTGGAGGCCAACGAGCACACCGGCTACCGGGGTTCCGACTGCGTGCAGGGGATCGTGCACGAGTACCTGCTGCAGTTGGTGGCACCCGACGACGGAACGGTGTGTTCGTAGCCGACCCGACCGTTCACCGCTAGCCTCGATCGGCGGAAGGCTGCCAGAGCGGACGAATGGGACAGTCTCGAAAACTGTTGAGGTCCTTCGGGCCTCCGTGGGTTCGAATCCCACGCCTTCCGCCACGCGATGCGGATCGTGGTGAGCGATGCGACCAGAATCCGTTCGCATCGCTCATCACGGGTCCCACCTGGCGAGCCGAACGATCGATCGGCGACGATCGTCTCCCCGCTGATCGAGGGCACATCTCGCTCGAGCAGGACCACGACCGCTGACCAGCGATCCAGCCGTGAAGCGCTCATGGCCGGTTCAGAAAATCCTCAAGAAGCAGCCGGGATTGCCGATAGTGGATTCGTATGGAAAAGGTCAAGGCAGTCGTCGACGGGGCACCGAGGCCCGCGAGCGGGCTCGTTCCGCCGCGGCCGCCGCTGCCTGCGGCCGACTGGACCGCCCCGGCCACGCCGCCACCCGCCCCGGTCGCGCCACCGTCGCCGGTCGACCCGGCGACGGCACTCGACGAACTCGTCGACGAGATCGGCGGGGTCAGGGGAGCGATCCTCGCATCGGTCGACGGCTTCGGGCTCGCCAGGAGCACATCGATGAACGAGGAGCCCTCACACCCGGCGATGCTCGCTGCGGCCGTGGGACTCGCTCACCAACTCGTGGCGATGGGTGGTGGCGAACAGCTTCGCCAGCTCGTCGTCGACCACGACGGCGGCCTGCTCCTCGTGTGGCCGATCGGCGCCCAACGGGTGCTCGCCGTGCTGGCGTCGCCCGCCGTCGAACAGCGCCGCCTGCGGGCGTTCGTCCAGCGGTGCGCCCCGACGCTCTCCGGGGTGTCGGCATGAGTCACACCTTCAAGATCCTCGTCACCGGACCCTTCGCGGCCGGCAAGACCTCGATGATCCAGTCGGTGTCGCAGACCCAGGTGATCTCCACCGATGTCGTCACGAGCGGTGAGGAGTCGGACGTCAAGCCGCACACCACCGTCGCGATGGACTTCGGCACCTATCGACTCGAGGACGACACGAGGTTGCTGCTCTTCGGAACGCCGGGCCAGGCCCGCTTCCGGTTCATGACCAACATTCTCAAGGGCGACGTGGACGTCGTCGCATTCGTGATCGATGCCGAAGCGACCGAGACCCATGCCGCTGCAGGCGTGGAACTGCGGGCGCTGCTGCGCGATCTCCGGGTTCCGGCGGTCATCGCCGTGAACCGCTGTGACGACGTGTCGGTGGCACGCCGTCTCGCACGCTCGCTCGGTGCACTCGATGGCGAAGCCGTCGTGCCGTGCCAACTGATCGACCCCGACTCCGGCCGGGAGGTCGTTGTCGAAATCCTCCTGACGCTCCTCGCGTCCATGGAGTCAACCAAGGCAGAGGTGGCCTGATGATGCACAACACAGGAATCAAGTCCGGTTCGGCGGATACCGCGACGGGAGCACTGTCGGTCGCCGGACCACAGCCCGCGTGGATGACGCTCGACGAGGCTCGCGATCGAGCATTCACCGGCGAGATCGTCTTCGAGGTCGACCCCGAGGTGCTCGCGTACCTCGACAACGGCGTCGTGTACTACGCCGAGCGGGTGTCCGACACTCCCCTTGGTCGACGCCTGCTCGAAGCGGGTGTGGTCGACACCGACCAGCTCGAACGTGGCACCGTGCGCGTCGGCGACGTCGAGCACCTCGGGCGCCTGTTCGACCGCGATCAGTCGGTCGATCGCGACGCCGTGCTCGTCGTCACCGAGACGGCGACCGAGGCGCTGATCGCCGAGCTCGCCAACCAGGCCGTCACGACCGTGCGCGTGACGGCGTACCGTCACCACCCCTCCGGTGTGCACCGTTGGTTCGTTGCGCAACTCGACACCGTGGTGGCGTCGCGCCCGATGGCATCGGTGACGCAGATCGACACGTCGGTCGTCGACGAGCTTCCGGGCTTGGAACTCGGCGCCGACGAACTCACGATCGAGTGGGACGAGTTCGACGACGGTCCGACCGGCGTCGTGACCCTGCCGGACGTCGAGGAGTTCGAACTGACCATGTTCGACCCGTACCGTGAAGGAGCGAACACCGACACGGCCGATGGCGCCGACCATGAGGTCGAGGAAGCGTCCGTCGAGTTCGACGACCAGTCGGTGGTCGACTCGATCGACGCCGGCGGTGTCGACGCCGAACTGTCCGAAGACGCCGATCAGGATGCCGGCGCCGAGAGGGCCGATTCGTTCGTCCTCGACGGTGAGTCCGATGACGCGAGTGTCGATGTCGTGCCGGTCGACGATGACGTCGCCGACTTCGACTTCGAGGTCACGTGGCCAGACGGCACCGAACAGCCGGTGGCGGTGCCGACCGGTGTCGCCGATTCCTCCGAGGTCATCGATCCGTCGAGCGCCGGACCGGACGACGCGCCGGCGTTCGTCGAGACCGAGGACGGTGAGCTGCACTTCGAGATCCCGCCGCTGGAGCTGACCGACGACGAGGAGATGTCGGACGAGGTTCCCGACGATGTCGCTGCTGCTGTCCGGCGAGCGATCGCCGCGATCGAGTCCGCAACCGATGCACCGACAGTCCCGAGCCTCGATGCGCCCGGCGACGATGCACCCGTCGACGCGGAGCCGGTCGAGACCGCCTCGCTCGTGATGCCGACGTCGGACAGCGATGTCGACCGCGTCGGCCTGCCCACCGCGGCGGAGATCACGACGCAGATTCCTGCCGTCGATGCCGAGCCTGCTCCTGCGAACGTCGGCGGATTCGCGCCGCCCACGATGGACATGCGTGCCGAGGTGATGTACGCCAAGATGGAGGAGGCGATGGCCGAATCTCCGGTTGACGTTGCTCACGACGCGGTCGGCAGCGATCCGAACTCGGCGCCGACGCTGGCATCTCACGGCGTTGCCTCGGTCGTGTTCGTCGACGAGGAGCCCGACTCGGAACCGGCCAACGAGCGCAGTTCGGCGCTCCGCCGCCTGATCGGCAGCTTGCGCCGCAAGGATCACTGATCGGTGCTGGCCGACTTCGACGATCGTCGGAGTCGGAAGAACGCTCGCAACAGCTCGGCCGACTCGGCGGCGCGTACACCTGCCGTCACGTCGACGCGGTGGTTCAGTCGCGACCCGTCGAGCAACTCGAACTGGCTGGTGACGGCACCCGCCTTGGGGTCGTGGGCTCCGTAGACGAGGCGGTCGAGCCGTGCGTTCACGAGCGCGCCGGCGCACATCGGGCAGGGCTCCAACGTCACGAACATCGTGCAGTCGTCGAGTCGCCACTGGCCGAGGCGGGCGGCCGCGTCGCGCAACGCCAGGATCTCGGCGTGGGCGACCGGGTCGTCAAACAGCTCGCGTTCGTTGTGGCGAGCGGCGATCACCTCGCCACCTCGAACGACGATCGCCCCGACCGGGACGTCGGCGTGCTCGAGGGCGGCCCGCGCCTCGGCGAGCGCGAGCCCCATGAACTCGTCGACCTGCATGTCCTGGGGCCGCATGGCGGAGGGAGTGGGATTCGAACCCACGGAAGGTTGCCCTTCACACGCTTTCCAAGCGTGCCGATTCGGCCGCTCTCGCATCCCTCCTCGAATCCCGCCGACACCGTGGTGGCGACGGAACCGCCTGCGCAGGCTAGCTGGCGAGCGGGCCAACCCATCGGGTGATCGCCGACGGAAGCGATAAGGTGTTGCCAGGCGGTTCGCCGTCGAGTGAGGTGACGACCGGGTCCTGTGCAATGGGCGCCCGTGAACCAGGTCAGGACCGGAAGGTAGCAGCCTTCATCGGCATCGTCCGTGTGCCGCAGATCGCCTGGTCGTCACCTCAGTCGACGGCGGAGACATCCGGGGTCTGACCCCTGATGTCGGCCGTTCACGAGGCCAGGCGAGTCGCGAACGCCACGAGTTCCGGGGCACCGATCTCTGTCGCGACCGCAGCGAAGTCCTCGGTGGGACCGCTCCAGCGCCACTCGTCGACGGTGCCGACGTCGATGTCGGTGACCACCGTGGCGATCTCGCGGAACAACACGGCGTCGGCGAACTGCGCCTGGAGGGTCGCCGAGAGTTTGGCTGCGCCGCGCAGGCCGCTGACGTCCCACTGACCTGCCGCGGTCGGGATCTGCTCGAGGTGGCCGTACCGCGCCAGCACGAGCCCGGCACTCTTCGCACCCCACCCCGGGAGGCCCGGGAATCCGTCAGCGGTGTCGCCGACGAGCCCCAGGTAGTCCGGGATCGACTCGGGCCCCACCCCGAACTTGGCGCGGACGGCGTCGGCGTCGATGATCTCCCGCTTGCGCCGGTCGAACTGCACGACCCGGTCGCCCCGCACGCACTGCCCGAGATCCTTGTCGGGCGTGACGATCAGTACCTGCGTCACCCGTTCGTCGTCGGCGGCGATCGCCGCTGCAGCGCCCAGTGCGTCGTCGGCCTCGTACTCCACCATCGGCCACACCGTGAACCCGGCCGCAACGAGCGCCCGCTCCATCACCGGGATCTGCTGGAGAATCGCCGGATCCATCCCCTCGGAGGTCTTGTACCCGTCCCACAGTTGATTGCGGAAGCTCTCGATCGTGTGATCGGACGCGACACCTACGTGGGTCGCACCGTCTTCGATCAGCGCCAGCGTCGACGACACCACACCAGCGGCACCGGCGAACGGGCCGCTGTCGGTGTGGCGCGACGCCGATCCGAAGTGCTGACGGAACAGCTCGTAGGTGCCGTCGACGAGGTGTACGCGCATGCGGGGGACGTTACGTCGCCGGCCGTACAGGGCTGTGCACGGACTCTGTCAACTCCGTCTCAGCGAACTCTCAAGATCCGCGGACGGGCTGCCGATAGAGACCTGGAACCCAACGCCAGGCAGCTGGTGCCCCGAACCCGAAGGACCACGTGATGACCGATCAGCTCGATGCACTCCGCTCCAGCGTCGTCGCGGCCGTGCAGCAGGAGTTGACCCGCTACAACGAAGTGGTGTCCGGCGAGATCCAGCGGCTGCGTGCCGATCTCGCCTCCGAGCGCGCCGCCCGAGCACGTACCGAGGAACAGCTGATGACGCTGATGCCGGCGGTCGAACGGTCGCAGGCGGCCCACCAGCTCGAGATCCAACGGGCGATCGACTCCCGTCTGGCTGAGCACGCCACGGCTGCCAAGCGTCGTCAGGACGAGGTCGACGCCCGGATCGGCCGCATCGTCGACGAGACCAACATCGGGCTCACGGCGGCGGTCGCTTCCGCGGCCCAACCGATCGTCAAGCAGCTCGAACAACGGCAGGACCAGTTCGAAGCCGATCTCGCCAACGTCGACCGCAGCGTCCGCAAGTTCGACGACCAGGCCGCAAAGATGGTCCAGCACTTCAACCTGATCACCGAGGCCACCGAGGCGCGGATGGACGAGGTGTCCGCACAGGTGGCGGCCGAGATCGACGGTCGACTCGCAGTGCTCGCGACCCGCCTCGACGAGGTGTCGGCGCAGGCCGCTCGTCAGCAGTCCGAGGTCGCCAACGTCGTGGGCAGTCGGGTCGAGCAGGCCGAGGCTCGTATCAACGAACGGATCCTCACCGCCGAGGCTCGCATCAACGAGACCCTCGGGCAGCGGATCGCCGACACCGACGCCTACGTCGGTCGTGTCAGTGCCGGCCTCGACGAAGCGGTCACGACGCTCAACGACCGCATCGCCGGAAACGAATCGCGGTTCGCCGACGTCGACGTCGCGCTGGCGGCGATGACGGCGAAGTTCGCCAGCATCGACGTCGATGCCATCGACGAGATGAAGGACCGAATGACCGGTGTGGCCGGTCAGGTCGAGCTGATCCGCATCGAGAGCGAGCGCTTCCAGGAGTCGATGGGTGAGTCGTTGGACAAGACCAACCTGCGCGTCGTCGAACTCGAGACGCAGATGCAGGAACAGCATCTCGACGTCGAGACCGCCGTGCAGCTCGAACGACTCGAAGAAGTCGAGCGTGCGCTCATCGCCCTCGACCCGAGCCAGTTCGTCCGCAAGGGCGAATCCGGCGGCCCCGCGGCGTCGATGCCGATCGACGATCCCGAACTCACGGCCGGGAGTGCCGACGCCGACGAGGCCGTTCAGCGGGCACTTGCGGCAATGGGCCGTCCGGGGATGTCGTCGCCATCTTCGGAAGGGACACCCCCACCGTCCGCTCCCCTGTCCGCCCCGGCACCGTTCAGCCCGCCCGTGAACGCGCAGCACTGATTCGAAAGACCGACTGATGGCACTTCGCAAACCACGCCCTGACGACATCGCTGCTGCCGGCGGCTCCAACGGTGGCGCTGCCACGGCGCTCGCCGAGCCGCCCGTCGCCGGTCCGTCCGCCGACGAGTGTGCCGCTGTCGGTCAGGCGCTCGTGCAGGCCGGCCAGATCGAGCCGGACAAGCTCGCATCGGCACTCGAGGAGGCGAACGGCGACCTGCTCAAGCTCGTCTCCAAGCTCCTCAGCCACTACGGCGTCGCCCGCGTCGACCTCTCGCAGGTGGTCGCCGCGGTGTGCCAGGTGCCGCTCGCCGACTCCTCGCTCGTCGAGCTCGACGAGGAGATCGTCACTCGGTTCCCCGAGGAGGTCGCCCGTGCCCACAAGGTGATGCCGATCGCGGAGGAGAACGGGCTGATCGTGCTGTATGCCGCCGACCCGTCCCCGTGGCGGCGCCAGCAGGTCGAGTCGGCGACCGGTCAGCGTTTCGCGTGGAAGGCGTCCGACGAGAAGACGGTGACGTCGTTCATCGAGCAGATGTACCGCTCGACGTCCGACGTCAACCACATCGTCGCGGCGTTCGTCGCCGAGGACGACCAGCGTCAGGTCGCCGACACGATCGCCGAGGTCAACCTCGACGATCAGGCACCCGTCGTGCAGCTGGTCGGCAAGATCGTCGGCCAGGCGCTGCGCGACCGCAGCTCGGACATCCACATCGAGCCGCTCGACGACCGGTTGCGCATCCGCTTCCGCGTCGACGGTCACCTGATCGAGGCGTTCTCGCTGCCGCTGTCGGCGCACAACGCGCTGATCAGCCGTCTCAAGATCATGTCGGAGATGAACATCGTCGAGAAGCGGGCGCCGCAGGACGGTCAGTTCTCCACGAAGGTCGACGGTCGCGAGATCGACGTCCGCGTGGCATCGGTGGCGACCGTGTTCGGCGAGAAGATCGTCATGCGAATCCTCGACAAGTCGAAGTCGATGGTCGGCCTGTCGGAGCTCGGCATGCCGAAGGAGACGTACAACACGTACTCGAAGCTCGTGCACGCACCGTTCGGCATGGTGATCTGCGCCGGCCCGACCGGCGCCGGCAAGACGACGACGCTGTACGCCACGCTGCTCGAGATCAACTCGACCGGCAAGAACGTGACCACCGTCGAGGACCCGGTCGAGTACGTCTTCCCCGGCATCAACCAGGTGCAGACCAACGCCAAGGCGGGCCTCACCTTCGCCACCGGTCTCAAGGCCCTCCTGCGACAGGACCCCGACACGATCCTCGTCGGCGAGATCCGCGACGCCGACACCGCGCGAATCGCGATCCAGTCGGCCCTCACCGGCCACTTCGTGCTCTCGTCGCTGCACGGCACCGACGCCGTGGCCGCGCTGCACCGATTGCTCGACATGGGCATCGAGGCGTTCCTCGTCGCCTCCGCGATCGTCGGCGTGGTCTCCCAGCGACTGCTGCGCAAGATGTGCGAGAACTGCAAGGAGCCGTACACGCCCGGCGCCGAGGAACTCGCCGTGTTCCGCCAGCACTCCGGCGGCAGCGACAAGACAGTCTTCTACCAGGGCAAGGGCTGCAGCTACTGCTCCAACACCGGCTACCGCGACCGCATCGGCGTGTACGAGCTGCTCCGCATCACCCCGGAGATCCGCCGACTCATCGTCGGTTGGGCGACCACCGAGGAGCTGCGTCGTCTGGCAGTTGCTCAAGGTATGCGCACGATGCTCCGAGAAGCAATGCAGATGGTCGAAGACGATGTCACGACCGTCCCCGAAGTCGTCCGAACCCTGTTTGCCCACTGAACACGAGAGACACGGAGCACACCATGCCCAAGTTCGCCTACGCCGCCGTCGACACCACCGGCGCCCCCGTCGAGGGGGTGACCAAGGCCGACACGATCGGCGCCGCGCGTGCCATTCTGGTCGAACAGAACCTGTTCCCGACCAAGATCGAGGAACGCCGCGGGATGCTCGACTTCGAGCTCACCAAGGAGAAGGTGAAGAAGAAGGAGCTGATGCACTTCACGCGTCAGCTCGCCGTGTTCGTCAAGGCCGGCATCCCGATCACCGACGCCCTCGTGACGATCGGCGACGAGACCGAGGACGTCGCACTGCGCCGTGCGCTCGGCAACCTCGTCGACGACCTCCGCAACGGTGGGCTGTTCTCCGCGGCCGCGGCCGGTCACCCCGAGGTGTTTCCCGACTACTACGTCGGCATCCTCCAGTCGGCCGAACTCACCGGTCAGCTCGACACCGCCCTCGAGAGTCTGTCGGACTACCTCGAACGTGAGATCGACACCCGCGCCAAGGTGGTGTCGGCGTTGTCGTATCCGATGGTCGTCATGGTGATGGCGATGATCACGGTGCTGATCCTCGCCGGCTACGTGCTGCCGCAGTTCAAGCCGCTCTTCGAGGAGCTCGGTGCCGACCTTCCCCTCGCGACGCGGTCACTGCTCTTCGTCTCGCGGTTCTTCACCGACCTGTGGTTCATCACCGCAGCATTCTTCGCCGTCATCGCGGCGGTCATGATCTTCATGTTCAAACACCCGACCGGGCTCATCTGGAAGGACCGTCTGGTCCTCAAGATCCCGGTGATCAAGGGCATCGTCGACTACGCGATCCTCGAGCGGTTCTGCCGGATCCTGTCGGCGATGCTCGCCGCCGGCGTCCCACTGCCGGAAGGCCTCAAGACGACCACCGACGCCACCAGCAACGTCGTGTACAAGGAGCGGCTCGAGATCGCCCGGGCGCAGATGCTCGAGGGCCAGGGCTTCGCCCAGCCGCTGATCGACACCGAGCTGTTTCCCGGCGCTGCCAAGCAGATGTTCAAGGTCGGCGAGGAGACCGGCACACTCGACGAACAGTTGGCCGTGGCGAGCATCTACTTCGACCGTGAACTCGAGAGCCGGATCAAGAAGTTCACCACGATGTTCGAGCCGTTGATGATCGTGTTCGTCGGGGCCATCGTCGGCTTCGTCGCCGTGGCGCTCGTGTCGGCGATGTACGGCGTGCTCGGTGGCCTGAAGGAGAGCGCCTGACCATGCTGGTCGTGCCGGGGCTGGTCGTGCGGGGTCAGCGCGCGAGGACGAGGTCGACGAAGTGCTGACCGACGAAGATCGCCACGATCGTGCCCAGGGCCAGGAACGGCCCGAACGGCACGGCGGTGCGGCGCCCAGCGCGGCTTCCGGCCATCATCGCCACGCCGACCACGGCGCCGGCGATGAAGCCGAAGAACAGCCCAGGCAGCACGATCCCGGGGTTCAACCAGCCGAGGAACATGCCGAGCAGGGGCGCGAGACGCACGTCGCCGTCGCCCATGCCGCCCTTGCTGAAGTGGTAGATCAGCCACATCGTCACGAGTGCGATCAGCGCACCGAGCGCCGCCATCCAGATGCGTTCCGGTTCGTCGATCACGACGGCGGCGATCACCAAGGCGATCCCGCCGAGGATCATGCCGGTGTAGGTGATCTCCCGCGGCAGCCGTTGCGTGCGCAGGTCGATCCAGGTCTGGGCCACGAGCGTGGCGCACAGGATCCAGTAGGCGGGAATCGACGGCGCGGGTGTCGTCGAACCGGATCGCCATCAGCACGAACAACGTTGCCGTGGTCAGCTCCAGCACGATCGGTTCGATCCCGATCTTCGCCCCGCACTGCCGGCACTTGCCGCGCAGCGCTGCCCAGCTGAGCACCGGCACCAGGTCGAGTGGGCCGAGGCGGAGCCCGCACGAACCGCAACGGCTCGGTGGTGCCACCACCGAGCCGCCCTGCGGTACCCGATCCACCACCACCGTCAGGAACGAGCCGATCACCAGACCGGCCACGACGGCGAACACGATCAACAACGAAAAGCTCATCAAGTGTGGCCCTCCGTGGCCCGAGCGGGAGGTTAGCCAACCATGTCCAATCCAGATCCGATGCTCGAGATGCTCCTCAAGGCAACCGTCGACTCCGGGGCGTCCGACCTCCACCTCACGGTGGGGCGGCCGGCGACGGCTCGCCGGGACGGGGTACTCGTCTCGTTCGAGAACGTGCCCGTGCTCGCGGCGGACGAGATCGACCGGATGGTCTACTCGTTGCTCGACGACCGCAAGCTCGAGGAGTTGCGTCGCGACCGCCAGGTCGACTTCTCGTTCGGTCTCGCCGGTGTGGGCCGGTTCCGTGCCAACGCCTTCCGCCAGCGCAACAACCTCGCGCTCGCCCTTCGTGTCGTCCCCTACCGTGTCCGCACGCTCGAGGAGCTCGGCGCGCCCGCGGCGTGTACCACGCTGCTGAACAAGCCGTACGGCATCGTGCTCGTGGTGGGACCGACGGGTTCGGGCAAGTCGACGACGTTGGCGGCGATGATCGACCGGATCAACGACTCCAAGCCGGTGCACATCCTCACGATCGAAGACCCGGTGGAGTACCTCCACCACCACAAGGTGGCGATGGTCAACCAGCGCGAGGTCGGCACCGACGTCGAGTCGTTCACCGACGGTCTGCGCAGCGCACTTCGTGAAGACCCCGACGTGGTGCTCCTCGGTGAGATGCGAGACCTGGACTCGATTCAGATCTCGCTGTCGCTCGCCGAGACCGGCCACCTCGTGTTCGCCACCCTGCACACCAACGACGCAGCGCAGGCGCTCGACCGCATCATCGACGTGTTCCCCGGCGAGCGCCGCGACCAGATCCAGATCATGCTGGCCGGAGCGCTCCAGGGGGTCATCTCCCAGCGTCTGCTCCCCGCCATCGGTGGGGGCCGCGTGGCCGGCTACGAGGTGATGGTCGCCAACGAGGCGATCCGCAACCTGGTGCGTGAGGGCAAGTCGCGCCAGATGCGAAACATGATCTCCACCGGCGCCGGTGAAGGCATGCAGACCATCGAGATGGACCTCGCCCGCCTCGTGGCGGCCGGGCTGATCACGATGGAGACCGCCATGGAGTCGAGCCAGTACCCCAAGGAGGTGCAGGCCCAGCTCGCCACCGCCCGGGCGCAGATGCATGCGCACGCCACGATGGCGACCGGCCAGGCCGGTTCGTCCGGCTCGGGCACGTATGCCGGCCAGGAGATGGCGCCCCCGCCGCCTCCGGTGCCCGCAGCCAACGGTTCCTGAACCGCGCTGATCGAGCATGGTCGCCAAGAAGGCTCCGTACAAGAACATCGCCGGCGTCACGCCGTGTCCCGGCGGGTGGCTGGTGCTCCCGGCGCGCCTGTCGGGCATCACGGTCGCAGCCGAGGAAGCCTTCGTGCTGTCGAAGCTGTTCGAGGTGCTCGACTTCCGCCCGACGTTCGAGGCGGCGGCGATCAACGCGCCCGATGGGTCTGTTCGACAGTCCGTCGGGCCAGTACCGCCCGTGCGATCGCGAGGCGCGCGACTACGTCGGCTGGCCGCGGATGGTGGCGATCAACGGCACCCCGAGCCGAGACGCGATCCGGTCGTCGAACGGTGAGGCGCGGCGGATGGAACCGTGGATGACCAAGCACGACGTGCGCCGACTCCGGTGGCTGCGCGAAGCCGAACGGGAACTCCAGCCGTACCACACGCGCAGCTTCTTCTCGGCGAACCCGGACGTGTCGTTCACGGCGATGAACTCCGACGTGCCGTTGAGCACGTCGCCGTATCACGAGGACGGTCGGCTCGAACGCCTCGAGCTGATCAGTCAGCGGCTTCCGGGCGTGGACGACGTGGTCACCCGCACCCCGCCCGACGGTGCCGCCGGCGTGCACCTGCTGCAGGCGGCCGCGCTGCTCTTCACCGCCCGCCGCGGTTCGGGTCGCGCGATCAGTCGCATGCCGATCGACCCCACGTGGGACGAGACCGGCATCCGTATGGAAATCGTTCGCTGACCGTCGCCGCGCTCCGACGCGTTGCGAAGAGTGCCAGCGCGCACAGGTGGCGCCGAGACGCATCGACACCGGGTGGCTTCGTCGAGCGATGAGTTGCGGCGAGCGCAGGTCGCGCGCTGAGGCGTGTCGCCTGAGCGGCCGGGTGTGGGTCGCTCAGCCCTCGAGGGAGAGGTCGGCGATCGGACCGCTGAGCGGTGTGTGCACCGGGGTGACGAGCGGCGGGGCGAACGGGTCGGGCATCGGAGCCGCGTCGGTCGCAGCGTCCTCCCCTCGACCTCGACGTCCTCGTCGATGGCCTCGGCGGTGGCGCCGGCGTCGGAAGCGATGCTGTCCTGCTCGGTTGCCTCGGCGGCACCGAATGCGCTCGGTGCGAGGCGTTCGAACATCAGGGTGATGGCGTCGGCGAGCGACTTCTGTCGCTCCAGGCACTCGTCGAGCCCCTTGCGGATCTGGGCGACGGAGTGTTCGACGGCGTCGAGGCGGGCGGCCACGTCGGGGGCCGAGCCGGCGGGTGCCTGCCCGGTGAACGACGAGATGCGGTCGGCGCGCTCGCGCTCGATCAGCGACGTCATGCGCTGCTCGGATCGCTCGGTGGCGGCCTTGGCCTCGGAGCGGGCGAGCTCCACCTGTTCCTGCGCGATCTGCGCGTACGTGGCGAGCGAGGTGAACTGACTGCTGATCTGCGCTTCGACCTGCTCGACGCGGTGCTGCAGCTCGTCGACCTCGACGGCCTTGGCCGTGGCGGCCTCGTCGCCGAAGAATCCGTCGATCGCGCTGGAGTCGAGTGTGTCGGTGTCGTCGTGTGGCTTGCCGAACATCATGCTTCGTTCCTGTTGAGGTGTGCGAGGTGCGCCGCCCGCTTGCGTGCGACTGTCCTTCTATCGGCGCGCCTTGTCCTGCTCTTGAGAGCGACCTGACGAGTTGTTGATCTTCGGGAGATTTTCGATTTTGTGCTCAAGATCGATCGGGGAACGCCGAAGAACTCTCTGCGCAACGGGAGCTGGTTCTCACGGAGCGCATTCGTGAGACAACAGCTCCTCCGGGAGCACCAACCAAAGAGCGGAAGGAAACCATTCACATGGAAAACAAGCAGGACAAGGGTTTCACCCTCGTGGAACTCCTCATCGTCATCGTCATCCTCGGCATCCTCGCCACCGATCACGGTGTTCGCCGTCCGCGGCATCACCGACAAGGGCAAGGAGAACTCCTGCGCCGTGGAGAAGACGACCATCGAGACCGCGGTCGAGGCCTACTACGCCCAGGAGGGCGCAGACCTGCCCGGCGACCTCGCTGATCCTCGGCGACGGGCGTACGTCAATGACGACGCCGCCGAGCTAACGCCACGTGGACTTCGTGCCGGCGACGGTCGTCGACGGAGCCGTGACCGCACCGGCCAACGGCGCCGGTGACGACTGCCGGTGCCAAGTGCGCAACGTTCAGCGGCTGATTCGTCACTGACGAATCAGCGACAACCTGATCGAAGACCCCGCCTTCGGGCGGGGTCTTCGTCGTTTTCCGCTGCCGATGCGTCGAAC
The DNA here is from genome assembly GCA_963715285.1 of Ilumatobacteraceae bacterium. Classification (GTDB taxonomy): domain Bacteria; phylum Actinomycetota; class Acidimicrobiia; order Acidimicrobiales; family Ilumatobacteraceae; genus Sva-07. Next base: position 36,045 of record CAVQRU010000030.1, read on the forward strand.
TTCGCCGAAACCTTGTGCACTTCTTGAGTCGGGATGGGGGCATCACTGCCGATGAATTCAACGACTCATCGACCGAACAACGAAAGCGATCCACGTGAACATCACCTACCACCAATCGAGCGAATGAGCGGTCCGACCGAGGCTTCACCCTCGTCGAGATCCTGGTCGTGATCGTGATCCTCGGCATCCTCGCCGTGGTCGTGGCGTTCTCGGTGCGCGGCATGACCGATCGCGGAGCGAGACGAGCGCGTGCGCTGCCGATGCGAAGACCCTCACCACCGCCGCCGACGTCTACATGGCGCAAGAGAGCGTCGACGTGTTGCCCGCGATCGGCATGAGCGACAACCGCTACGAGCTGTTCCTGATCGATGCCGGCTTCATCAAGCAGGTCTCCACCAAGTACGACCTCCGACGCCGACGGCACCGTCACCACCACCGGCGAACCCTGCACCTGATTGCACCAGGGTGACCCTGCAGCACCCCGGTGACTGCAATCAGGCGGCGGTGAGTTCGGCGGCGAGTTCGAGGACGGTGTCTTCGGGGAACCGGCCGACCCAGCCGGTGATGATCGTGCCGTCGGGGCTGAGCAGGATCGCAGTCGGTTGCGAGGTGACCCCGAGTTCGATCCACGACCGGAACGACTCGTCCCACAGCATCGTGAACGTGGTGCCGTAGTCCTCGACGAACTCTTCGGCTTCACCGAGGCTGTCCTGGGTGCCGAGGCCGATCACGGTGACTTCGTCTGCGTGTGCTCGAGCGAACTGCTCGACGTCGGGTGCTTCCGACCGGCAGGTGGGTCAATGCGGTGCCCACATCCACAGCAGGATCGGAGCGTCGGCCGGTGCCACGTTGCGCAGGTTGACCTTGTTGCCGAGCGTGATGTTGTCGACCACGACGTCGGGCAGCTGATTGGCCACGACGTCCGCTGCGGGATCGAGTTCCACCTCGTCGGGTGGGGCCGGAAGCGTCGTCCCGCCACTCGATTCGCTCGACGAGCCGTCACTCCCGCCACATGCGGCGAGCACGAGCGCCCCGGCAACCACCGCGGTCGCCGCGCGCCGTCGACGGGAACGGGAGGTTGCGACGTCTCGCATCCACTCAGTGTGGCCCGACCCGGAAGCGAACCGGCCCCGGTTCACCGAACGTTTCGTTCCACGATTGCAGCAGGGGTCAGACCCCTGCTGCAATCGTCAGGAGAGGAGTTGGTGGCGGAGGTCGAGCAGCTTGGGGGAGGGTTCGCCGTCGGACCACGGGTCGGCCATCACGACCCGCTCGTACGACTCCCACTCCTGACGGACGCCGGCCAGGTCGCCGGAGCGGGCATGGGCGCGCATGCGCAGGCCGATCAGCTCCTCGTGGCCCGGCAGCACCTTGAGGCCGTGGCCGGTCGCCCAGAACACACCGTCGGTGTCGCCGAGCGACAACGCATGGGCGGCGAACTCGGAGGCCGCGGTGATCGCCAACAGCACCAGGTTCGATGTGATGCCCTCGGCGTCGGGCCACAGGTAGCTCGTGCCGGCGAACGGCACGTCACGGATCATCGCCACCGCCGGACGCAGTGTGCCGATCGCCTGCGCCGGCGGCTGCAGGCGCGCTGCGGTGACACGTTCGTCGACGAGGTCGGCGTCGGTGACCACGGCATCGTGCAGTGGCAGTTGCTCGGTCAGGGTGCGCCCCACCCACTCCTCGCCGTCGGGCGGCGCCACCAGTCGGGCGAGCCCGCGCCGGGCCTCCGACACGACGTTCGCGAACGTCGCGTCGCGCACGTCGAGTTCCCACAGCGCCGTGCGCGCCCCGGATCGCGTCGATCGCTCGCGGTGGGTGGCCAGCCACGCGATCAGTTCGACCGTCTTCGAGCGTTCGAACCTGCCGGGGTTGCCGTCGAGGTCGCGCACCTCGATCCCGCCCAGGAGTCCCACCACGATGCGGTGGTCCATCGGTTCGAAGGGTGTCGTGTCGTTGCCGCCGACGTCGCGCTCCGTGTCGTGGTCCGTCTCATGGTCGATCGCCGGCAACGATGGCAGCGCCTCGGGCGTGTCGGAGCCGGCCCAGCTGACGTCGTCGACCGATCCGAGCTCGATCGACTCCAATGGTCGCTCCGCATCCATCAGCACCTCGTCGACGGCGGCGAGATCCTCCGCCGTCAACCCCACGGGCGTCACGTCGATCGAGGTTCCGAACCCCTCCAAGGCCCAGCCGTCGACCGCCCCGACGAGTCGAACGGGGGCGTCGGCCAACTCGCCCGGCGAGACGGCGACGACGACGCCGAGACCATGGCCGCCGGACGCGAGCCTCCGCTGCTCCAGACCTGCCGAACCGGCTGCAGCATCGGCGAACAGGACGATCGCGGGCTCCCACATCTCACCGCCCGTGCGTAGCGACCGCAGTTCGAAGGTCGTGCGCCCCTGATCCGCGGTCGTGCCGACCAGGGTGGCCGCCAGCTCGAGTCCGGCATCGAGCGAGTCGGCGTGATGCGCGTTGCGGTGACCGAGCAGCGCTTCCGCGGGCACCGCCACACCGATCAGATGGGCCACCTCGGCGTACATCGACGACGCCAGGCCGGCGGCGAGTCCGGAGATCACCTCAGCGGCCTGGTTCGGGCGGGCTTCGACGGCGAGCAGACCGCACGCCTCGATGTCGACGAGGACGTCGTCACCGGCGTCGCTCACCCCGAGCTGTGTGAGCGCCACGCACGGCATCCCCACGCGTCGGGCATCCTCGCCGAGGAGTTCGATGGGGACCTCGGCGCCGAGATGCCAGTGCTGACCGTCGCCGGTCCATGGCGGCGGCAGTGCAGCCGGTGCGGTCGTGCGGATCTCGACGTCGCCGTCGTTCGAGGCCCGCACCCAGCCGATCTGGGCCCCGGTGTCGATCATCGACCAGGCCGCTGCCCGGCAGGCCACATCGACGCGCAGCGCCCGTTCGCCGGCGTCGACCGCTCGGAGGCGGCGCTCCGTGGCCATCACCTCTGGCCGCGGCTCGGGAACCCGATGTCGCGGCCGCGCTGCACGCAACCGCTGTCGACGACGCACGCCGACGAGCGCGAGGATGCCGGCGGCGAGCAGCGCGGCGTGTTCGAGCCGGACCGGAGAGGGCGCGTCCGACGCCGTGGTCGCGCCCTCGTCACCACCGTTGGTTCCGTCGTCGATCGGGACGAGGGTCGTGGACGTCGAGGCGGTGTCCGTGGTGGTGTCCGTGGTGGTGTCCGAGGTGGTGTCCGAGATGGTGTTCGAGGCGGTGTCCTGCGTGGTCGCCGTCGACTCCTCCGGGCTGAGCGGAAGCGGGCCGATCGACCCAGCCACCGGCGCGGTCGGTACCGGTGTCTCGACGGTGGGAGTGTCGGTCGGCGACTCGGGCGCCACGTCCCTCGACCGACTTGTCGGTGTCTCGACGGGCTCGACTGCGGGTGGCCCCTCCGGTGGATCGGACTGCTCGCCGGTCGGAGCATCGTTCGGCACGGTCTCGATCGCAGGCGCAGGCTCGTCGCCCAGTTCGAGGTTCCAGCCGGGCAGGATCAGGTCGGGATCGTCGAAGGTCCTGCCACCGCCCATGTCGTCACCGGCGTTGCGATCCCAGATGTCGGTCCACCGCGTCGGATCACCGAGTTGCTCGTCGGCGATGTCCCAGAGCGTGTCGCCCCGCTGCACCTCGTAGACGTTGCTCGCCGGTTCGACAACCGGCCCGTCCGACGGCTCCGCCACCGGCGTGACGGGATCGGCGAACTCGGTCGGGATCTGCAAGGTCCAACCCGCCTCGACATATGCGGCATTGGTGAAACGTCGACCCGGTGCCATCGTGGCGCCGAGGTTGGCCTCGACGATCGCGTCGGCGATGACGATCACGCGGGCGCCGTCACCTCTCGCCAGGCCCTGCGCGATCGAGTAGATCGACTCGCCCGGCCGCACGACGTGCGTGTGCGCGGACGACGCGGCGCTCGCCTCCGATGCCGGAGTTGTCGCGGGAGTGTGGCGAGGTTGGACGACCGTGGTCGGCGCGTCGCCGAGCGACGTGACCGATGGACGAGGGACGGAGGCGACGCTGACGGTCGACGTGAGCATCGGCATCACGACCAGGAGACCGGCGGCGATGAAGTGGGCGATGCGCTGCGCCCACCCGAGTCCGCGCACCGACGGCATCGCCAGTCCTCGGTGCCGCACGAGGTGGACGATCTCGAACACGGTGGTCGCGACGACGATCACCACCGCGACCCAGATGGCGCACAGGCAGAGGCGGATCAGCGCATCCACGACCGTGTCGTCGGCGACCGGCTCGGACAGGGTCGAACCGGTGCCGTCGGCGAACCATCGCCACGGCGGGTCCACGCCCGCCAGCGGGTTGGCCGACCCGAACCTGATCTGCGACGCAGCGATGGCGCCGAGGGGCATCAGGACCGCGACGACGACGAACGCGCCCAGCGCCGTGACGAAGCGACCGAGTTCGTGCCGGTCGCGTCGCATCATCCCTCCCCTCGCGGCGAGCGTGCCGTCTGTCGTCGACTCCTCCGATGTCCGTCGTCCATCTCGCCAGTGGGCGCCCGACCCGGACGGAGGGAACGACGGGACGGAAGCAACCGCCGACACCGGGTGGCCGTCGAGGCTCACGGCGCGCGCTCCGCCCGGACGGTCCCGGCGCCGGTCACGGTGACGCTGCCGTCGGTGATCGTGACGGTCACCGAGACCGTTTCGGCGGTCACGTCGATCGAGCTGATCGAGCCGGCCACTCCGTAGCTCGCGAAGAGGTCCTCGGCGGTCCGCGTCGCAGCGACCCGTGCCGCGTCGGTGTCGACGTCGCACACCTTCGGTCGCGCGCAGGCCGGCGATCGAGGTCGCCTGCGCGCCCGATCGAGCCGCCTGGAAGGCGATCGACTGCGCGGCGGAACGGTTCGAGACGCCTCGATCGACGTCGCGCGCGAGCCACACCAGTCCGAGGAAGGTGAAGGCGAAGATGAGTGCCACGCCGGCCACGAGGCCGGCACCACGGTCGCCACGCCACCGGTCCCGCCGCGTTCACGGCCGACCCTCGGTGGCGCGGAACGGATCGATCGCGGCGAACGCAGTCGCAGTGGTCGGCCCGGTCGCCGGCGGGTCGACCAGCTCGAGGCCGGCGCTCGACACCGTGCACGACACGGTCACGGCCACGCGGCCGCCCGGCCCGAACGCGGAGGTGTCGACGCTGACCTGCGGCAGGGAGCACGACGACGCATCGACGAGCATCGCCGCACCGACGTCCTGCGCGGCCGCGACAGCGGCGGCCGGACTTCGCTCCTGCGCAGCTGCTTGAGCGGCCGCCTCGGCAGCACCCTGCACCGTCGCCCGGCTGTCGACGCCGCGCCCGAGGAACACGATCACCACGGCCAGGCCGATCGCCGCCGGGGCGAGCAGTGCCAGCCCGAGCGCATCGGCCGAACCCCGATCGCGTCGCGCTCGTCACGGCGTCAGTTCCTCCAGCGGAATCGCGGAGGTCACCGAGATGCCTGTCGAGGTCCCACGGATGATGCCCGGAGCGTCGGCCGTGACCGTCACTGCGACCACCCCGTCCGATGTCGATGCCACGACCACGACGTTGCGCAGGTCGGTGTCGGCCTCGAGGACCGCGGTCGCCGATGCTGCTGCGTCGCCGGCGGTGACGCCGGACCGGGCGACGAGTGCAGCGGTGTCGCGCGCCACCACCCGCGCCTCGGTCTTCGCATGGCTCCACATCGCAGCCTGGAATGCAGCGAACGCGAGGAACACGAACATCGGCGTCAGGAGCGCGACCGACAGTGACGTGGCGGCGCCGTCGTCGCCGACACCACGGCGGCCACGGCGATCGTGGCGATCGCGGTGATCGCGGCGCTGGTGGCGAATCCGGCGGGTGGTTCGGACCGGCACGTCCGTCATCGTCGGTCGGCCCGGTCAGGGAGCGGACGGAGACTGCACCGGAGTACTGGCGGTGGTGCGGATCTGGCTCCAGATGATCGCCGCGACGACCGCAACGCTGATCGCCGCTGCGGCGTACCAGAGCACCTGTTCGATCGACACCGCGCCGTCGTCACGGGTGGTGTTCCCCGCTCCGGTGTGGGTGCCGATCATGTGGGCGATGAGGGCGAACATGCCGTTCATCAACGACATCGGGTCCTGCATGGTGGGTTCCTTCCTGGTGATTCCGGGTGGGAGTGGTGCGGGTGGTGGCTGGGACGAGGTCGTGCTCAGTTGAGGTTGAGGGCGGGATAGATGATCAGCGCCATGAACAGCAGGGCCATGCCCACGAGCGGCGGCGTGATCTTGTCGTTTCGGATCCGGGCCGACGCCTCCTGTTCGGCGGCGAGGGTCGAGCGCAGGGTGGCGCACTTGGCGCTCAGGCTGCGCGCCACCGGGGCCCCCTCGGCTGCCGACAACGTGGCGGTCGCGGCGACCTGTTCGAGTTCGACGATGCCGTAGTCGGCGGCGACCAGATCGAGTGCGCCGACCAGGCTGTGCCCCGTCGTCGACACTTCGCGCATCCGTCGTCGCAGTTCGACGAACAGCAGACCGTCGCCGGCTCGTGACGCCTGATCGAGCGCTCCTTCGTAGCCGCTGTTGCCTGCCAGCAGCATCGTGACCATGTCGAGATAGGCGCCGAGCTGATGGCGCAGGTCGACGGCGACGTCGGCGCTGCGGGCGATCGCATCGGAGTGCACGAGCACCGGCAGGAGTGCGGCGGTGACGAGCGCCAGCCCGAGCGGGATCCAGACACCGATCGAGACCACGCCGGCGGCCTGCAACGCGCCGAGGACCAGCGTGGGTGCGACGAACCCGGCGATCGCGGCCAGCACGAGCAGTCCGACGTGCTCGTCGACCGGCCGTCCGACGAGTCGCAGTGGTCGGCGCCAACGATCGGTGCGGGCGCCGAGTTCCGACCGGCGCACGGCCCGGCCGAGCCGCGCCGCCCAGCGAGGATCGGAGGTGACCGCCCCGCTGTCAGGTGGCCGCCGGAGATGACGCATCGCCCGATCGACGGTCGGCCGGGGCTGCGACCAGCCCGACACGACGAGCCACACGCCGACGCACATCAGGACCCCGCCGGCGAGCAGCCACCCGGTGGCTCTCACCGGTTCGAGCCGATCTCGTCGAACGTGTCGGTCGCCACGATCGGCCTGGCGGTGGCCGTCAGGAATCGGCTGGGTCGTGGTGAGTGAGCGAGCCGCTGCACGCGAACGAGCAGCAGCGCATAGAGCGTCAGGACGATCGCGAGGAACAGTTGACCACCGGCCGTGTCGTACGGCGCCAGGTACTCGGCCCGACCGAACGCGAGCAGGCCGATGATCAGCGATCCCATGATCACGGTGAGCAACGTCACCTCGCGTTGGATCGGGGCCCGCTCGGCCTCGACGAGACGTCGTCGATCGGCCTGTCGCCGAGCCTGTTCGGCGAGGGAGCCGAGGACGGCCGCGGTGCGGGCGCCGCGCTGCACGGCGATCAGCAGTCCCGCAGCGACGAGGTCACCGAGCGGATCGTCGAGATCGTCCGCGAAACGACGGAAGACCACGGCGGGGTCCTGCCGGCCGAGGCTCGCCGCCAACCGGCGAACCTGGGGTCGGATCGCCTCCGGACTGGTCGAGACCGTCGCGATGATCGCACCGACGGGTTGGTCACCCGCCACCAACACGTCGCGCAGGTTCTCGATCCACGATGCCAATGCGTCGGTGCGTTCGACATCGCTGACCGCACGCCGGTCGCGGCGCTGCCAGACCCTGACGGCGAACCAGCACCCGAGTCCCACCACGACCGACGCGATCACCCATCCGGAGAAGGCCAGCACGATCGCCGCTGCCGCCAGCGCAGCGAGCAGCCGGAACACCGAGTCGGCATCGAGCTGCCTGCTCGGTGCCGGGGTCCGATCCGAGCCGGTGAGCACGACGACGGCGAGCACCCCGGCGAGCGTGAACACGACGAGGAGTGCGACGTCGAGGCTCACGACGACCGGCCACCTGCCGCGAACTGTTCGGGTCGGTATCCGGCGAGTCGGAGCCTGGTGAGGTGCCGCTGCGACAGCGGTGCGACCTGGGTGAGTTCCTCGCCGTACTCGTCGAGCGCCCACACCTCGGTGCTCGAGACGCCGCCGGCCTCGCCGAGTCCGCCGACCTCGATGATCGAGGTCACCCGGCGGACCGGCGGCTGATCGTCGACTGCGTTGCGGACGAGATCGATGTGCACGACGAAGTCGACTGTCTGCGCGATCAGGCTCCACACCGCGAACTCCGGCAGGCTCGAGTTCGACTTCGACACGTAGTACGCCAGCCGTTGCAGGACGATGTCGGCGGTGTGCGCGTGGATGGTCGCGAGCGATCCTCGCTTGCACATCGAGGCGACGTCCAACATGTCGAGCGCCTCGTCCTCGACGAGTTCGCCGACCACCACCCGGTCGGGATTCAACCGGCGCGTCAACTCCACGAGTTGCCGCGTGGTGATCTCGCCGTGTCCCTCGGCGTTGGCCTGTCGGGTGAACAACGCGGGCGCGTCCGGGTGCCTGGGATCGTCCTCCAGGCGCAGTTCCAGCAGGTTCTTCTCGACCGTGATGATCCGCTCGAGCGGCGACACCTCGCCGAGGAGCTCGGTGAGCAGGGTGGTCTTGCCGGCCCCGGGTGGGCCGGACACGAGGATGGTGAACCCGCACCGCACGAGCGCCCGCAGCGGTTCGACGAGCGAGCGGGGGAACAGGCCGAGGTCGGCGAGGCCGACGAGACCGACCTGACGCACGACGAATCGACGGATCGCGAGCCGGGGGTGCGTCGACACACCGTGCTCCCCGGCCCCGCCGAGCACCATCACGATGCGCGAACCATCGCGTGACTGGAGCGTGAGCATCGGCGACGACGTGTCGAGTCGCCCCTCCCCGGTGCCGGTCATTCGCAACGCCATCCGCTTCTGGAACGCGGTGAGTTCGTCCGCCGACGCCCACAACGCACCGACGTCGATCTTCCGGCCGTCGGTGTACGTCACCCAGGTCGAGTCCGGTCCATTGACGTCGATCTCCTCGACCATCGGGTCACTCAGATACGGCTCCAGGGGGCCCGCACCGGTGAGTTCGGCGACCACGTCGGCGCGCACGCGCTGCTCGACGTCGAGGGGGAGGGGGCGCAGCCCGCGCTGCATCCGCTCCTCGGTGAGCGTGGTGATCTCCTCGCCGATCCACGCCCCGATGAGGAGCTGCTGACGTCGCTCGTCGGCGGCGAGGGCCCCACCGCGACGGTCGGTCCCGCGGCTGTCGTCGTGTTCGATCGCCTCGATCAGTCGGCCGGCGACGCGGTCCGTGACGACGGCAATCGTCGAGCGGATCTCGTCGACGCCGAGGTCGCGGACGACGGTCACGGGCGCACCCCCGAGCTGGAGCGGCCGGGCGTTCCCCGGTCGAACCGGAGCGAGGAGTCGGACGGCTCGACGACGTACCCGTCCAACAGCGCAGCGGCGTCGACCGCCGAACGCATCAGGGGGAGTCGCCGGAGGCGCTTGGCCGATACGCCGGCACGTCCTGCCAGCACGGCGGCGGCGAGCGGATCCTCGGCGAGTCGACAGGCGCCGGTGATCCTCCCCGGCGCCGAGCCGTCGACGAACTGCACGATCTCGCCGGGGTCGAACGGTTCGCGGCCGATCACGGCAAGCACGACCGGGCCGCGGACCCCCTCGACCTGCTCGAGGAGCCGTTCGAGCCGCACCGATTCGGCCTCGGCCGACGCCGGGCTCTGGCGATGCACCACGACGGTCACCGACGCGCGGTGCAGCAGATGGGGTGGATCGCCGGATGGCCGACCGAGATCAGCGAGCGTGACGACGTGGCGACGGCTCGCGAGTTCGGGAACGATCGTGGCATCCGCCTCGGCGATCGCACGCCGTGCCGGCAACGAACGGACCGGCGCCGCGACGAATCGGATGCCGCTCCGACTCCGCTGGACCACGGAGTCGATCGTGTCGCCGACGGTTCTGACGCCCGAGGAGGCGGCGGCGACCGCGGACGCAAGCGTTGGCGTTGCGGGGGTGCCGAGCCATCCGGCGAGCGAACCGCCGGACGGGTCCGCTTCCAGCACGATCACCTCGACGTCCGCCGTCCACCCGGAGGCGAGCGCGACGCACGTGGTCGTGGTGCAGTCCCCGGTGACCGCGATGAGCGTCACGACCCACCGTCCTGGCCGCCGATCACCGTCTCGGTCGCCGGATCCGTCGACGTGTCGTTCGTCGCCGGGTCGACGGTCGGTTCCACGAGGACGACACGGACGTCGTCGGCGGCCGCGACGGTCGCAGCATCGGCGACGTCGACCTCGACAGAGAGCGATTCCACCCCGAGCGCCGAGTTCGTCGGCACGGGGAGGCCGACCACCCGACCGTTCACGGTGGTCGGAGCAGTGTCGCCGTCGGCGACGACGAGGACGACTGCCACACGTTCGCGGACGCCGATCGGCAACGTCCCCTCTGCGACCTGGATCGCCACGACGGCGCTGCCGTCGGTGACCAGCGGGGTCGACTGCAGCGCTTCCGACGTCACGAGCGAACCCGAGACGAGACGGACCTTCGCGTAGCTCCCGACGAGCGAGTCGAGACGCTCGCCGGGGACGACGTTGACGGTCGAGTCGACGTCGGCGTCGACCGTGCGGAGCATGTCAGCGGTGATCTGCTCGCCGGCGGGAACGTCGCGGACGACCTGCACGACCGGTTCCGCGTCGTCCAGGGCCGAGTAGAGGTAGATGTTTCCGCCGATCGCCACCGCCGCCAGGGCGATGCCGAGCGCGATCCGAGTGCGACGGCGCGCCGCGGGCTGGAAGCCGTGGCGGTCGCCCGGACCGTTGGACGGTCTGGACGACGACGATTCGGACCACGACGATCCGGACCGCGACGATCCGGACCGCGACGATCCGGACCACGACGAAGACGGCGACGAGGACGACGAGGACGGCGACGACGGCGACGTCGCGGAGGAGTCGGAGATCGGGCGTCGTGTCTCGGTCATGTGCCCGATCCCTCCGCGACCACGGCGAGCCCGAGCTCGGATCCGACCAGGGCGACAGCCGCCCCCAACACGAGGAACGGGCCGAACGCGATCGTCGCCGATCGCCGCGCGAGCCCGACGGCGGCGCCGAGCCCGGACGCCGCACAGAGCGCCACCACTCCGAGCTGCCATGTCACCGTGCCGAGCGCAGCGCCGAGGACCAGCGCGGCCTTGACGTCACCGAAGCCCATCGAGCGGGGTGAGATCAGGTGGAGCGCCAACAGCGGTGTCGTCATCGCGGCGGCACCCGCCAGTATCGAGACGGGCTCCGGCCTGCCCCCGAGCGCCCACGACGATGCCAGGGTCGTCGCCAGCACCGTTGCGGCCGCTCCGATCCACGGATCGGGGAGTCGTCGTGATCGGGCATCGATCCCTGCCGCCGGCACCATGGCTGCGATGGTGAGCGTGGCGGGCCCCGGGAGCCACCCGATCAGGATCGCCATGACGGCGGCCACACCGATCGAGCCGGACGTGATCAGCGCGCGTCGTGACCACCGGTCATCGGTCCCATCCCCCCGATGGGCACTCGACGAGCGAACGAACGCTCGCTCGGGAACTCCGACGGATTCCACCGCCCACGCCTCCTTCCCCCGAGGAGCCGCCCACGTTAGTCGGTCGTCGCGGGGTGGTTTTCCGTGGGACCCGCGTGGGTCGATTCGCTCCTGCACGCGGTCCAGTGGGCGCGTGTGTCGACATCGGGGAAACCGCGGTCGAGCGCAGAAATCGCCGCGGT
>CAVQRU010000031.1:0-63973 GCA_963715285.1 Ilumatobacteraceae bacterium
CGACCTGATGACCGGTGAGTTCTCGTCGCACTCGGCCCACGCGGTCGTGCTCGCCACCGGTGGCTACGGCAACGTGTTCTACCTGTCGACCAACGCGATGGCGTGCAACGTCACCGGCGCCTGGCGCGCCCACCGTCGCGGTGCGGCGTTCGCCAATCCCTGCTACACGCAGATCCACCCGACGTGCATCCCGCAGGCCGACGACTTCCAGTCGAAGCTGACACTGATGTCGGAGTCGTTGCGCAACGACGGCCGCATCTGGGTCCCGAAGAACCCCGACGAGACCCGCACGGCCGACCAGATCCCCGAGGACGAGCGCGACTACTACCTCGAGCGCATCTACCCGAGCTTCGGCAACTTGGCCCCACGCGACGTGTCGTCCCGTGCGGCGAAGCGCATGGTCGACGCCGGGCAGGGCGTCGGGCCGCTGAAGAACGGGGTCTACCTCGACTTCGCCGAGGCGATCGGACGTCTGGGCGAGGACACGATCCGCGAGCGGTACGGGAACCTGTTCGACATGTACGCGCGGATCACTGGCGAGAACCCGTACCAGGTGCCGATGCGCATCTATCCCGCCAGCCACTACACGATGGGCGGTCTCTGGGTCGACTACGAACTGCAGACCACCATCCCTGGGTTGTTCTGCGCCGGTGAGGCCAACTTCTCCGACCACGGCGCCAACCGTCTCGGTGCCTCGGCGCTGATGCAGGGGCTGTCCGACGGCTACTTCGTGCTGCCGTACACGATCGCTCCGTACCTCGCTGACCTGCTGAACAAGCCGGTGCCCGACACGAGTCATCCGGAGTTCGCCAAGATCCAGCAGGAAGCCACCGACCGCTTCAAGCAGTACATGTCGATCGGCGGCACGAAGACGCCGGACCACTTCCACCGCGAACTCGGGAAGATCATCTGGGACTACTGCGGCATGGACCGCAACGCCACTGGTCTCGAGAAGGCGATCTCGGAGATCCCGGCGCTCCACGAGGAGTTCAAGAAGGACCTGCGCGTCACCGGCTCGGACACGAGCCTGAACCAGACACTGGAGAAGGCGGGTCGCGTCGACGACTTCTTCGAGCTCGGGATGCTGATGTGCAAGGACGCGCTCAACCGCGAGGAGAGCTGCGGAGGTCACTTCCGCTCGGAGCACCAGACCGAGGACGGCGAGGCGGTTCGCAACGACGACGACTTCGCGTACGTCAGCGCCTGGGAGTGGAGCGGTGACATGGCCGACCCGATCGAACACAAGGAACAACTCGAGTACGAAGTCGTCAAGTTCCAGACACGGAGTTACAAGTGAGCACCCTCACCAACCTCACCCTCAAGATCTGGCGCCAGGACGGCCCCAACGGGCAGGGCCGGTTCGAGAGCCATCAGATTCCCGAGATCAGCGACGAGGCCTCGTTCCTCGAGCTGCTCGACATCCTCAACGAGCGCCTGATCGAGGAGGGCAAGGAAGCCATCGTCTTCGACCACGACTGCCGCGAGGGCATCTGCGGCACGTGTTCGTTGATGATCGACGGCCAGGCCCACGGACCGCAGAAGGGCGCCGCCACGTGTCAGCTCCACATGCGCACCTTCTCCAGCGGTGCCGAGATCGTCGTCGAACCGTGGCGCGCGGCCGCCTTCCCGGTGATCAAGGACCTGATGGTCGACCGCTCGCCGCTCGACCGGATCGTCGAGGCCGGCGGGTACATCACCGCTCCGACCGGCGGTGCACCCGACGCCAACCTGATTCCGATCCCGAAGCCCGTGGCCGACGCCGCGATGGACGCGGCGGCATGCATCGGGTGTGGCGCGTGTGTCGCGGCGTGCCCGAACGGAGCGGCGAGCCTGTTCACGTCGGCGAAGCTCGCCCACCTCAACCTGCTTCCGCAGGGACAGGCCGAGCGGTACAAGCGCGCCGAGGCGATGGTGACGAAGATGGACGAGTACTTCGGCTCCTGCACGAACCACGGCGAGTGCCAGGCGGCGTGCCCGAAGGAGATCTCGATCGACAACATCGCGATCATGAACGTCGACTACCTGAAGTCGAAGTTCAAGAACCGCAAACTCCTCGACCGCTGAATGAGACATGGGGTCTGACCCCATGTCTCATTCGGGGGTGAGGGTGCATGCGTAGTGGTTGTGTGCCACGACGTCGCCGGCGGTCATCGTCAGGTCGAGTTGCAGCATGCCGCCTGCACGGGGCGCGTCGAAGCGGATGCGACCGACCCCGACCACGTCGTCGGCGGGTACCGGGCCACCGAAACGCCAGCGCTGCTCGCCGCCGGACCACGTGGCCACGGCGTCGACGACGGCGAAGTCGATCGGCGTGCGGAGGTCGCTGACCACGTGCACGTCGAGGTCGATGCGCTCCCCGGGTTCGACCGGATCGGGAAGCGGATCGGACACGACGATGACCGGGGCGCAGGCCGCTTGCACGGCGTCGCAGGCCAGCTTGGGCGTCCGGTCGGCGTCGAGGATCGCCGAGGAGATCGCGGGCCACGGGTCGTTCAGGCGCGAGAAGCAGAACCCGCCGGCGGGCCGGTACTTGAGGCGCCGCAGGGCCTCGATCTGCACCTTCAGGACATGGGCCTGGTAGGCCTGCGTCGTCGCACGCCACTCGTCGTAGGAGTCGTAGTCGGTCGGCGGGAAGGTCCGCTCGAACACCTCTCGCTGGTAGCCGTACTCATGGGCCAGACGGTCCCAGTCGAGGGCAGGCCAGTCGTGGAGCCGGAGTTGCTCGTCGATGAACGACGCGGTCGAGGGCGGTGAGTCGGAGCCGAACTCGCTGACGAACCGAACCATGCGCGGCAGACGGGAGGCAAAGGTCGCCAGGTCCTCGGCCTCACCGTGACGCCACCCGAACCAGAGATGGCTGTCGGTGCCGTCGAGCTGCGGAAGATGCGGCAGCACGCCGGAATGGGCCGTGACATGGCGGGTGGTGTCGGCCTTCTCGAACGCCCGCTTCACCCACCGGTCGAGCACGGTCCGGTTCCAGGTGGGCAGCTGCTGCGCGGCGACCGAACGGAGTTGTGCGCGCCGGCCGGGAGCGCGCACGGCGACATCGGTCGCTGTCGGGTCGTTGTGGGCGTTCCACAGCGCGATCGACGGGTGGTGGCCGAGCGAGTCGACGGCGGCCCGGGCCTGGCTCACCGCCTGGGTCCGCACCGACCGGGCGTGGTTCCACTGCAGCGGAAAGTCCTGGAGGAGCAGCAGGCCGAGTTCGTCGGCGGTCGAGTACACGGCGCGGTCGGCGACGTGGCCGTGGATCCGAAGGGCGTCGAGGCCGAGATCGACCGCGGCGAGCAGGTCGCCGCGAACCCGCTCGGGCGTTGCGTCGGCGGGAAGGGCCTCGGTCGGGAGGTAGTTCGCGCCCTTGAGGAACAGTCGCTCACCGTTGACCGTGCACTGCCAGTTGTCCCACTGCACCTGTCGCAACCCGGTTCGGCGGCGACGACGGTCGCTCACCTCGCCGTCGACGACCACCTCGACCTCGACGTCGACGAGCGGTTGCTCACCCAGAGACCGCGGCCACCAGAGTGCCGGGTCGGTGATGTCGATGTTCCACTCGAGTTCGTTGTTCCCCGACGCGACCACTGCCTGGCGCTCGTCGCTCACCTCGCCGTCGATCGTGGTGCGGATCGTCGCCGACGACTCGCGATCGGTGTCGAGCCGAGCGGCGATGCGGAGATGCGCTCGCCGGTCGTCGGCGTCGCGACACAGCACGCGGAGCCGGTCGATTCGCACGGCACCGGTGTCGTAGATGCGGACCGGGCGCCACAACCCGCCCGGGTTGTGTGCGGCATTGACACCCTCGGGCGGCTGGAACACGCCCGTGATGTTGCGTCGCCCGTGGGTGGTCGCCTGGGGGGCGCAGGTGACCTCGACGGCCAGTACGTGGTCGTCGGCGAACCTCGACAGGGTCGTGACGTCGAAGGAGTGCGGGAAGAAGTAGCCCTCCGGATCGCCGAGGTAGGCACCGTCGAGCCAGACGTCGGCCTGGTAGAAGACGCCGTCGAGGGTGATCCAGCGGCGATGGCCCTCCGCCGGTGGTTCCGCCCGGAACGAGTGGCGGTACATCAACGGCCCGTCGCTCGACGCGAACTTCGGAGTGTTGCGCCAGTGCCCGGGAACCTCGACCGGCTCCCACGCGCTGTCATCGGTGTCGAGGCCGATGCCGCCGCGGCGGACGTCGTCGTCGGCAACGGCTGCCAGCCAGATGCCGTCGAGGTCCATCGTCGGGATCGTACCCACTTGCGGCCGCATGGCCGGTGGAGTGCTCCGCGGGGCGCTCACGCGACGAGGACGCTAGGTTCGGCCCATGGCTGACACGATCCCGCAGCAACCCAGCGATCTGGCGCCGACCCTCGGTGCGCTCCGAGCCTCCGGCTGGATGTCGAGGCCGGTGAAACAGGAGGTACGCGAGCACGCGATCGAGAAGGTGGCCGCCGGCGAGCCGCTCTTCGCCGGCGTGTCCGGGTACGAGGACACCGTGATGCCCCAGCTGGAGAACGCGCTCCTGGCGGGCCACGACGTGATCTTCCTCGGTGAGCGCGGCCAGGCGAAGACCCGCATGATCCGATCGCTCACCGGCTTGCTCGACGAGTGGATGCCGATCGTCGCCGGCAGCGAGATCAACGACGACCCCTACGCACCGGTGTCGAAGCACGCCCGCGACCTCGTCGACGAGCTGGGTGACGACACGCCGATCCACTGGGTCCACCGCAGCGAACGATTCGGTGAGAAGCTCGCCACGCCCGACACGTCGATCGCCGACCTGATCGGCGAGGTCGATCCGATCAAGGTGGCCGAGGGCCGGTACCTGTCCGACGAACTGACGCTGCACTACGGACTCGTGCCCCGGACGAACCGTGGCATCTTCGCCATCAACGAACTCCCCGACCTCGCCGAGCGGATCCAGGTGGGCATGCTCAACGTGCTCGAGGAACGCGACGTCCAGATCCGCGGGTACAAGATCCGGCTCCCGCTCGACGTGATGCTGCTCGCATCGGCCAACCCGGAGGACTACACCAACCGCGGCCGGATCATCACGCCGTTGAAGGACCGTTTCGGCAGTCAGATCCGGACGCACTACCCGCTCGAGGTCCACACCGAGGTCGACATCATGCGACAGGAGGCGGTACCGCTCGACATCACCACTGCCGCCGGCCCGATTCGCGTCGACGTGCCCGAGTACCTCGCCGATGTGGTGGCGACGTTCAGCCACCTCGCCAGGGCGAGCAACCACGTCAATCAACGATCCGGCGTGAGCG
Source organism: Ilumatobacteraceae bacterium (assembly GCA_963715285.1). Lineage (GTDB taxonomy): Bacteria > Actinomycetota > Acidimicrobiia > Acidimicrobiales > Ilumatobacteraceae > Sva-07. The sequence goes on from CAVQRU010000031.1 coordinate 5,256, forward strand.
TGCGCCTCAGCGTCGCCAACTACGAGGCGCTCGCGGCGAACGCACTGCGGCGCGGCCTGCGGGCCGGCGAGCGGCACGTGGTGGCCCGCGTCGACGACCTCGACGCGCTCGCAGCGAGTTCGATGGGCAAGATCGAGATCGAGTCGCTCGAAGAGGGCCGCGAGGGCGCGATCATGGAGAACCTCATCAAGGGTGCGGTGCTCACCGTGTTCAAGGACACCGTGCCCCCGGAGCAGACCCGTGCGGTGGTCGACGCGTTCGAAGGCGGTGCGGTGGCACACACCGGCGAGGGGATCACCAGTGAGGAGCTCGCCCGGCTCGTCGAGGAGGTCGACGCGCTGCGGGCTCCGGTTGCGGTGCTCACCGGCGGCGACGAGTCACCCGCAGCGGTGGGAGCGGCCGTCGAGTTCGTGCTCGAGGGCCTGCATCTGAGCAAGCGCCTCAACAAGGACGCCAGCGGAGCCAGCGCCACCTACCGCGGCCGCACCTGACGCTCCGCCCCACGACGGGAGCTCAGGCGAGGTAGCGCTCAGGCGAGGTATCGCTCGGCTGCAGGCGTGGGGGAGCGGTCGCCGTCGAGCAGGCCCCCGGGTGAGTCGGGCGCCGAGATGCCCGGCTCGAGGAAGCACACGTCGAGGCGCACGCCGTCGGCGATCGCGTCGTCGAGCGAACCGATCAGTCGTCCGACGATCTCGCCCGTGGTGTCGGCGTCGTCGTGACACGGACGGAACTGCGACACGACGACCGGGGCGTCGACGGCGTCGGCCGCATCGCGCAGTCGGCGTCCCCAGTGCTCGGCCGCCGCGTCGAGTTCGCGATCACCGATCGTTCCGTCTCGCTCCCAGTCGGTCGGCAGGACCAGCCCGAGGGCATCGAGGGAGCCGTCGTACCGCTCGAACGTCTCGTCGTCGGGGCCGAGCGACGCGACCACCGGGTGGACTCCGGCGAGGATGCCCCACGTGTCACGCCACGGCTGCGTCGGTGCATCGAGCGGGATCTCCGCGAACGGCACCCAACCGCGAACGCCGTCGCCGAACTCCTCCGGCGGCCAGCTCGACCCACCGTGGCCACCAGCGGGTGAGCGCCTCGGCGTCGCCGAGCCCACCTTCGTTGTCGAACCACCGAGGGATCGATCCGTCGTGGAGCGTCGCCCACACCCGCAGTCCGATTGCGTCGGCGGCGGTGATCATCTGTCCGAACCGTTCGGTCCAGCCGTCGTCGAGTCGATCGGGTGCCGGCTGGAGGCGCGCCCAGTCGAGCGTCAGGCGGACGTCGGTGACACCCAACTCCTGCAACCTGGCGAGGTCGTCGGGCCAGCGCGTGAAGAAGCCGTTGCCGGCGGTCGGGCCGAGGTCGGAACCGTCGGCATAACCGAGCGTGGTCGACGTGGGGAGGGCGGTGCCCCGGCGGAACGGCATGGCGGTCTCGGTGTGGTCGATCGGGCGGACGGGGTCGATCAGATGAACGGGCTGCGCGTCCACAGATCGGCAGCATCGACGCTCGCCGGCTGTGGCGTGCCGACGAGTTCGACGACGTCGATCGGACCGGGGAACCCTCGGAGTTCCACTTCGCCGTGGGGGAGTGCACGGACACCTTCGGGGAGCCGTTCGAGCTGCATCGTCGGAATGAGCACCTCGACGCCCTTGGCGAAGTCGCAGAGGCGCGCCGCCATGTTGACCGCCGAGCCGATGTAGTCGTCGCCCTCGAAGAGCAGGGCATGACCGGTTGCGAGCCCGGCACGGACCGTGAGCGGGGCGCACACGTCGGTGGCCTTCTGCTCGAGGTCGAGCACGAACTCGATGGCGTCGCGCTGGTGGACTGCAACGATCATGCAGCCGTCACCGAGCCACTTCGCGATGCGTACCCCTCGTTCCGACGCCACCTCGCGGACGATCCCCCGGAAGGTGCTGAGGACGCGGCCGGCTGCATCGTCGCCGAACGCTGCGGTGTAGTTCGTGAATCCGGACAGGTCGACGAACACGAACGTGCGGGGGACACGCATGAAGGTCGATGATATTGGCTCCGAACGGCGAAGGAGCGGACAACCCGTTAAGTTCCCTTCATGGCGAAGCGGTTCAAGTATTCGCGTTGGGACGGCACGCAGACCGGTTTCGAGTTCGATGCCGACGCCGCGTTCGACGAATTGACCGACGAGTTGCTCTATCACGGCGACGTGAACGCCGCCCTGCGACGGATGATGCAGGAGGGGCTACGCGACCGCAACGGCGAGGAACTCCAGGGGATCCGCGAACTGCTCGAGCGGCTTCGCCAGGAGCGCCAGCAGCGGCTGGAGAACTCCGATCTCGGTGGCGTGTACGACGAGATCAAGGCCGAACTCGACGACATCATCGACGAGGAGCGCCACGCGATCGACAACGCTCGACGAGAGGCGCTGAACTCGGGCGACGAGCGGCGCGCCGACAACGCGCAAGCCGCTGCCGACGAGCGCAACATGCGGCTCGACCTGATGCCCGACGATCTCGCCGGCAAGGTTCGTGAACTCGATGCCTACAACTTCGAGTCGAAGGAGGCCAAGCAGCGATTCGACCAGCTCATGGACAAGCTGCGCGAGCAGCTGATGCAGCAGATGGTCGACCAGATGTCCGGTGCGCTGCAGAACATGACGCCCGAGGACATGGCCCGCATGAAGGACATGATGGCGGCCCTCAACGAGATGCTCGAGAAGCACCAGCGGGGCGACGACCCGGGCTTCGAGGAGTTCATGGAGGAGTACGGCGACTTCTTCCCCGAGAACCCCGAGACCGTCGAGGAACTGCTCGAGCAGATGGCCAGGCGGATGGCTGCGATGCAGGCGATGATGAACTCGATGACGCCCGAGCAGCGGGCGCAGCTCCAGCAGCTGTCCGACCAACTGCTCGAGGACATGGACCTGCAGTGGCAGATGCAGCAGCTGTCCGGGAACCTGCAGCAGATGTTCCCCCAGATGAACTGGAACCAGGGCTACGACTTCGAGGGTCAGGACCCGATGGGGTTCCAGCAGGCGATGCAGGCCATGCAGGACATGGGCGACCTCGACCAGCTGGAGAACCTGCTGCGGAACGCCTCGAGCCCGGGCGCGCTCGCCGAAGCCGACATGGATCCGTGTTCGTGACCTCCTGGGTGAGGACGCCGCCAGGTCACTCGAGCGGTTGGCCGAGCTCACCAAGATGCTCGAGGAAGCGGGGCTGATCGAGCAGAAGGAGGGGCGTCTCGAGATGACGCCCAAGGGGCTGCGCAAGATCGGCTCGAACGCCCTCCGCGACCTGTTCTCGAAGTTGGCGAAGGACACGGTCGGCCAGCACCAGACCTCGAACCTCGGTCAGGGCCACGAGCGCACGTACGACACCAAGCCGTACGAGTACGGCGATCCGTTCCAGCTCGATCTCAATCGCACCATTCGCAATGCGCTCGCTCGCAGCGGAGGGGGGACGCCGATCCAGCTGGATCCGGCCGACTTCGAGATCGAACGCACGGAACACCTCACCAGGTCGTCGACGGTGTTGATGCTCGACCTCTCGCTGTCGATGCCGATGCGCGACAACTTCCTGCCGGCCAAGAAGGTCGCGATGGCGCTGCACAGCCTGATCACGTCGCAGTTCCCTCGCGACTATCTCGGGATCGTCGGATTCTCCGAGACGGCACGGATCCTCACGGCCGAGCAGTTGCCCGAGGTGTCGTGGGACTTCGTGTACGGCACGAACATGCACCACGGCTTCACCCTGGCGCGCAAGCTGCTCGCCCGGGAGTCGGGCACGAAGCAGATCATCATGATCACTGACGGCGAACCGACGGCGCACATCATGGACAACGGGATGCCGTTCTTCAACTACCCGCCGGTCCGTGAAACCGTCGAAGCCACGCTGCGTGAGGTCGTACGGTGCACCAAGGAGCAGATCCGCATCAACACGTTCGGGCTCGGTGCCGACGGGTCGTTGCGGGCGTTCATCGAGCAGATGACCCAGATCAACCGTGGCCGGGCGTTCTTCACGACGCCCGAACACCTGGGCGACTACGTGCTCGTCGATTTCATGGAGGGCGAACGCGCCCTCGCCGCTCGCGGACGCCGCGCCGGGTGAGTTCGCGCGGTCCGCGCGATTCCTGAAAATCCCCCCTTGCGAAATCAGCATGTGCTATGGCAGAATGACGCCACTGTAATTACATCGCTGTCGATCATTCGTTTGGGGGCGGGTGATTGCGCCCAACTTGTTGCCCACGGGCCTGCAGGAGGTCCTCACATGCAGTTCATCACCACATCCAGCATCACGGTCAGCGCCACGCCGGTCGAACCCGACCCGGACTGGCACGACTATGCCAACTGTCTGGGTGTCGATCCCGACCTCTTCTTTCCCGAGCGCGGTGCGTCGACGCGCGAGGCCAAAGAGGTTTGCCGGGGCTGCGAGGTGCGCCACGACTGTCTCGAGTTCGCGCTGCAGAACGGCGAGAAGTTCGGGATCTGGGGTGGGTTGTCCGAGCGGGAGCGCCGTCGGATCCGCCGCCAACGCGCGCAGGTGGCGCGCAGCACGATCGGCGCCTGAGCCGACCGCTCTGCGACGTTCGTCGACGAAGTCGGCCGGTCGCGCTGACGACCGCGGATGGTTGGGGTAGCCTGTCGGTATGCCTGGTGGCCCCGAACTGATCATCATCCTGGTCGTCGTGCTCGTGCTCTTCGGTGGCTCGCAGCTGCCGAAGCTCGCGAAGAACCTCGGCAAGGCGCAGAAGGAGTTCAAGGAAGGCATGGGTGAAGGCAGCCAGCCTGCACCCCCGCCGACGGCCCCGGCCCCCTCGCAGACCTCGACGCCGCCTCCGCCCCCGCCCCCGACGACACCTCCCGCCGGCGGGCAGTAATCCCACCGGCGCGAGTCGCGCCCACGGGAACGGGGCCGGTTCGAACTTCGGTCGGTGGCGACCAGATCAGACGGTGGCCGCCAGACGAGGCGGTGGCGACGAGATCAGACGGTCTCGTCGATGCGACGGCGCTTCAGGATGCGGCGACGTTCGCGTTCGCTGCATCCTCCCCACACGCCGTGGTCGATGCGCTCCTCGAGCGCGAACTCCAGGCAGGTGCCGATCACCGGGCAGTCGCGACAGATCTTGCGTCCGCGGTCGACGCCGACTCCGTCGCTCGGGAAGAAGGTGGCCGGCGGGTGCAGACGGCAGTTGCCCTGTGCCATCCATGCGGTGACCGAGTCGGGATCGTGCGGTGCGTTCCCGAGTTCCGCGGGTCGTTCGGCGGAGACGGTCAGCGTGGTGGAGGTGCGCTTGCGGGAGATCATCGGGACCTTTCTTCGGAGGCCGGCGCCGTGGCCGCTCCTCGTCGTGACCAGAGCGTCCGTGGAGACGTTGTGATCGGGGTGTGCGGGAGGTGAGAGTTCGGTGTGGAGTCGAGCCGTTCGGCGTCGTGCTGTGGAGTTGGTGGGGGGAGTGGTGGGGGGAGTGGTGGGGGGAGTGGTGGGGGATTCGTAGTGATTGGACGTCCGGGGCGCTGGATTGGTTCCCGGCCGGTCCGGAATGAATGTTGCGATCCTGGTCCCGAATCGTAACGCGTCCGTAATGAGAATGCCAGCGGTGTGGTCTCGACGGGATCGACCGACCGTGACCCGACCGGCACCGCACCGGCACCGCACCGGCACCGCACCGGGACCGTGCGGACCGCGAGCGGAGATCTCGCTGGCATCGCACTCGCCGCTAGCATCGTGCCCCATGACCGACCTCGCCGAGCCCCAGGCCCCCCGTGCGCACGCCCGAATCGTGTATCACGGTCCGGTCGCACCGCACTGGGAGGTCTACGGCGACTGGGGCGACCGCCAGGTGCTCGACGAGTTCCGGGCTCGGGTGCTCGCCCGGCTCGTACTGCTGCCGCGTGACGATCCGCAGTTCCGGCGGAACCGTGAGCGCATCGTGCGCGATGCCGAGCGCGAGCTGATCTCGATCGAGTGGGACCTCGGCTACGCCGAGGACTCGGCCTGAACTCCGAGTCGGCAGCGCCGCGCGGAGGGGGCCCGAGCGATGGCTGACGAGCGATTCCTCAACCGGGAACTGAGCTGGTTGGCGTTCAACGATCGGGTGCTGCAGCTCGCCGGGGAGTCCGGCATCCCGTTGCTCGAGCGCGCCAAGTTCTGCGCGATCACCTGCACCAACCTCGACGAGTTCTTCCAGGTGCGCGTCGCCGCGCTGAAGGACCAGATCGAGGCCTCGATCGACCGACCCTCGCCCGACGGTCGCACCCCGGCGCAGACCCTCGCCGAGGTGAACCACCGGGTGCTCGAGTTGATCGACCGGGTCGACACGGTGTTCGTCGACGGCCTCGTGCCCGAACTCCGTGCGGCGGGCGTCGACATCATCTCGTGGGACGACGTGACGACCGACGAACGAGAGGTGCTCGACGAATGGTTCGAAGAGCGCGTCTTCCCGGTGCTCACCCCACTCGCCGTCGACCCGGGTCACCCGTTCCCGTACATCTCCGATCTCGCGTTGTCGCTCGCCGTCAACGTCGCCGACCCCGAGACCGGTGACCGGCGGTTCGCCCGGCTGAAGGTGCCCCGCCTGTTCCCTCGTCTGGTCGAGCCGTCACCCGGCCGATTCCTGCCGGTCGAGCAGCTGATCGCGGCGAAGCTCGACCGCCTCTTCGTCGGCATGATCGTGGAGGACTGGGCGCCGTTCCGCGTCAGCCGCAATGCCGACCTCACCCTCGAGGAGGAGGAGGCCGACGACCTGCTCGAGGCCGTCGAGATGGAGTTGCGTCGCCGTCGGTTCAACAAGGCCGTGCGGCTGGAGGTGTCGCACGACATCGGCGCCGAGGTGCTCGAACTGCTCGTACGCGAACTCGATCTCACGATGGACGACGTCACCTTCCATCGCTCGCCGCTCGATCTCAGCTGCCTCTGGCAGCTGCTCGATCTCGACCGTCCCGACCTCAAGGACGAGGCCTGGCCGCCGGTGACCGCCGGACGGATCATCGCCGCGGAAGAGACCGACCGGCCGATCTTCGACGTGATCCGTCACCGTGCGATCATGCTCCACCACCCGTACGAGAGCTTCGCGAGCAGTGTCGAGGCGTTCATCTCGCAGGCGGCCGACGACCCGAAGGTGCAGTCGATCAAGATGACGCTGTATCGCGCCGGCGGCGACAGCGCGATCATCCGCAGTCTGATGCGAGCCGCCGAGCGAGGCGTCCAGGTCGCCGTGCTCGTCGAGCTCAAGGCGCGGTTCGACGAGGCCAACAACGTCCAGTGGGCACGCCAGCTCGAACGCTCCGGCGTGCACGTCGTGTACGGCATGGTCGGGCTCAAGACCCACAGCAAGGTCGCGCTCGTGGTCCGCGACGACATCGACCAGCTCCGGCGGTACGTCCACATCGGTACCGGCAACTACAACGCCAAGACGGCCCGGATCTACGAGGACCTCGGGGTGCTCACCTGCTCGCCCGACATCGGCGACGACGCCGCCCAGCTCTTCAACCACCTCACCGGCTACAGCCGATCCGACGACTACCGCAACCTGCTCGTGGCGCCGCGCGACCTGCGTCGGCAGCTCGTCGACCTCATCGAACACGAGGCCTCGTTCGGCCCCGAGGGTCACATCACGCTGAAGTGCAACTCGATCGCCGACGACGAGATGATCGAGACGCTCTACCGCGCGAGCGCGGCCGGAACTCGCATCGATCTGGTCGTGCGGGGCATCTGCTGCCTGCGCGCCGGGGTGCCCGGCCTGTCGGAGAACATCCGGGTCCGCAGCATCCTCGGCCGCTACCTCGAACACAGTCGGATCTACCGGTTCGGCCACGGCAACGTCGTGCACGGTGAACGCCTCACCGGCGCCACCTCCGACCAGGTGTACCTGATCGGCTCGGCCGACCTGATGCCGCGAAACCTGAATCGCCGCGTCGAGGTGATGGTGCCGATCGAACACGCCCGTCACACCGCGGCGCTCGACCAGGCGCTCTCCTTCGCCCTCGCCGACGACATCGTGGCGTGGGAACTCCAGCCGGACGACACCTGGTTGCGCGTCGGGCCGGCCGAGTCGTTCGAGCCGCACTCGCAGGAGCGCATGTACCGCTGGATGGTCGAGCAGCAGCTCACCGGCCGAGCTTGAGCCGATCCGGCCACAGTTCGCCTGTTCGACGGCATCCGTTCATCTCCGGTTCACCGAACGCCGGGTCTGGGTTCATCTCGGGGTCGTAGCTTGCTCGCCGACGGGACCGAAGCGGCCCGTCCGTGAACACACACCATGACCACTCGACGACCCCCTACGAACGGAGTTGGAAGCGTGAACTCTCCCAAGCGCCGCATTCTTGCCGGTGCATTTGCCCTGACCCTCGTCGCCGCCGCATGCGGCAGCGACGACGACAGCTCGTCGAGCACCGAGGCGCCTGCGGGTACCGGTGGCACGGCTGAGACCACCGGTGGTGGCGACAGCACGGCCGAGGTGTCCGGCACGCTCGTCGGCGCGGGCGCCTCGTCGCAGGCTGCTGCGATGCAGGGTTGGCAGGCCGGATTCCAGGCCGCCAATCCCGATGCGACGGTCGAGTACGACCCGATCGGCTCCGGCGGTGGCCGCGAGACCTTCCTGGAGGGCGGCTCCGACTTCGCCGGCTCCGATGCTGCGCTCAAGGACGACGAGTACCAGCAGTCGATCGAACGCTGCGCCGGTGATCAGGGTGCGGTCAACCTCCCGCACTACATCTCGCCGATCGCGCTGCCGTACAACCTGCCGTCGCTCGAGGGCGAAACGCTCAACCTGTCACCCGAGGTGATTGCCGGCATCTTCGCCAACGAGATCACGGTGTGGAACGACCCGGCGATCGCGGCCGACAACCCCGACCTCGAGCTGCCCGACACCACGGTCAACCCCGTGCACCGGTCCGACGAGTCGGGCACCACCGAGAACTTCACCGACTACATGTCGCAGGCTGCGCCGGACGTGTGGACGTTCGGAGCGATCGAGGCGTGGGACTCCGATGGACCCGGCGGCGGCGAAGGTGCCCCGCAGACGTCCGGTGTGGTCTCGGCGGTCGCTGCCGGCGAAGGCTCGATCGGGTATGCGGACGCCAGCCAGATCGGTGACCTTCCCGCAGCTGCTGTCGGCGTCGCGGGCGAGTTCGTCGAGTTCTCGCCGGAAGCTGCGGGTCGCATCGTCGACTCGTCGGAGCGCACCGGTGGCCAGAGCGAGTTCGACTTCGCCATCGAGGTCAACCGCACACCGGACACCGCTGACACGTACCCGATCGCGCTCGTGTCGTACCACATCGTCTGCCTGCAGTACGACAGCCAGGAGAAGGTCGATCTCGTCAAGGCCTTCATGGCCTACGTGGGTTCGGACGCCGGCCAGGCGGCCTCGTCCGAGTCTGCCGGCTCCGCCCCGATCTCCGCAGAGGTCCAGGCCGAGATCCAGAACACGATCGACCAGATCTCCGTCGCCGGCTGAGCGATCATCCTCCCACCACCCCCGGAAACGATCCCGGTTCCGGGCCTGCCCTAGGGTGGGCCCGGAACCGGGACGTTCCGGAACCCGACCGATCGAACCACGCCGCTCGCGCCGAGCGGTCCGGAGGACGTAGCGCGTGACCATCACCGACAGCCCGCCGAGCGGCGACACCGCAGCGGCACCGACCGAGAAGACGAGCAAGCTCGGCGACCGGGTCTTCAGCGGCATCTCCCTCGGTGCCGGCATCCTCATCCTCGTCACGCTGGCCGCGGTGGCGCTGTTCCTCTTCGTCGAGGCGTGGCCCACGTTCGGCGCCGACGTGTCGGAGTTCGACGGCAGTGACACGTTCCTCCAGTACGTCGCACCGCTGCTCTTCGGCACCATCTGGGCGGCATTCCTGGCGCTGCTCCTCGCGCTGCCGCTCGCGGTGGCCGTGGCGCTGTTCGTCAGCCATTACGCACCGAAGCGACTCGCCCAGTCGCTCGGCTACTTCATCGATCTGCTCGCAGCGATCCCCAGCGTGGTGTTCGGCATCTGGGGCATTGCCGTGCTCGCGCCGATCCTGTCGCGCAGCGTCTATCCGTGGCTGGAGGACAACCTCGGATTCCTGCCCTTCTTCGCCGGGCCGGCCTCGACCAGTGGCCGAACGATGATGACCGCCGCGGTCGTGCTCGCCGTGATGATCCTCCCCATCATCACTGCGATCTCCCGGGAGGTCTTCCTGCAGACGCCGCGCCTCCACGAGGAGGCGTCACTGGCCCTGGGTGCCACCAAGTGGGAGATGATTCGCCAGGCGGTGCTCCCGTACGGCCGCTCCGGCGTGATCAGCGGTGCGATGCTCGGTCTCGGCCGAGCGCTCGGCGAGACGATGGCGGTGGCGATCATCCTGTCGCCGGCCGACATCATCACCGTCAACGTGATCAGCAACCAGAACCCCAACACGATTGCATCCAACATCGCCTTGAAGTTCCCGGAGTCCTCCGGCCTCGAGGTCAACCGGTTGATCGCGACCGGCCTGGTGCTCTTCTTCGTGACGTTCCTCGTCAACGCACTGGCGCGACGAATCGCCGACACCGGATTCTCGGGAGCGGACGGATGACCCTCATCGAAGAGCGACCGGCCCCGGTCGACACCGCCTCGTCGATCACCGCGAACCGGCTCGGTCGTGGCCTTCACGCCGCGGTGATGACTGCCGCGGTGGCGCTGGGTGCGCTGTCGTGGGCGGCTGACGGGCGGCCGAACTGGGCTCGCTGGATCACCGTCTCGATCGTTGCGTACTGCGTCGGCATCTACATCGTGTCGCTGGTCGTGGAAGGACGCCGGCAGGCACTCGATCGGCTGATGCGCGCCGTGGTGACGAGCGCGTTCCTCCTGGTGGCCATGCCGCTCGTGTCGCTCGTCTGGACGGTGATCGAGCGGGGGACCAATCGCTTCGACACCGAGTTCTTCACCGAGACGATGCGCGGCGTCGTCGGTGAAGGCGGCGGGATCTACCACGCGATCGTGGGAACGCTGATCGTCACCGGCCTCGCCACCCTGATGTCGGTGCCCTTCGGGTTGTTCACCGCCATCTACCTCGCCGAGTACGGGCACGGTACGAAGCTCGCCAAGGCGATCCAGTCGATGGTCGACGTGATGACCGGTATCCCGTCGATCGTTGCGGGCCTGTTCGCGTACGCCCTCTTCGAGCTGATGTTCGGGCCCGGCACACGCTCGGGTCTCGCCGGTGCGGTCGCCCTCACCGTGTTGATGACCCCGGTGATCGTGCGCTCGGCCGAGGAGATGCTCCGCCTCGTGCCCAACGAACTCCGCGAAGCGGCCTATGCGCTCGGCGTCCCCAAGTGGAAGACGGTGGTCAAGGTCGTGCTGCCGACGGCGATCGCCGGAATCATCACCGGCGTCGTGCTCGCGATCGCCCGCGTCATCGGCGAGACCGCCCCGTTGCTGGTCACCGTCGGGCTCGCCCAGGGCGTCAACTGGAACCCGTTCGACGGGCGCATGACCACACTGCCCGTGTTCACCTACTACCAGTACGTCCAGCCGGGCATCCCACCCGAGGCAGGGCAGGATCGCGCGTGGGCCGCTGCGCTGGTGCTGATCCTCATCGTGATGGTGCTCTTCACGGTGGCCCGTATTCTGTCCAGTGTGCTCAAGCCGAAAGGCCTTCGGTGAACCATGATCAACCTTCGCTCGACCCGTTCCCCCTCCAGTGAGGAGATCGACAACATGACCGACCGCGTCGACACGCCAGAGACCGACGTCGCCGTGTCGCCGACGGTCCCGGGGACCGGGCCCGACAACCGGATCGTGGTCGAGAACCTCAACATCTACTACCGCGACTTCCTTGCCGTGAAGGACGTCAACATGGTGATCGAGCCGCGGTCGGTCACGGCGCTGATCGGCCCGTCGGGCTGTGGCAAGTCGACGTTCATCCGTTCGCTCAACCGCATGCACGAGGTGATCGACGGAGCGCACGTGAAGGGGTCGGTGTACGTCGACGGGGAGGATCTCTACGGCCCCGGGGTCGATCCGGTCGCCGTGCGCCGCAAGGTCGGCATGGTCTTCCAACGACCGAACCCGTTCCCGACGATGTCGATCGCCGACAACGTGCTGGCCGGCAAGCGGCTCAACAGCAGGCGCATCAACAAGACCGACGCCGAGGACCTCGTCGAGAAGTCCTTGCGCGGTGCCAATCTCTGGGACGAGGTCAAGGACCGCCTCGACAAGCCGGGCTCGGGTCTGTCCGGCGGCCAGCAGCAACGTCTCTGCATCGCCCGCGCGATCGCCGTCGAACCCGAGATCCTCCTGATGGACGAGCCGTGTTCAGCGCTCGACCCGATCTCGACGCTCGCGATCGAACAGCTGATGAACGAACTCAAGAGCACCTACACGATCGTGATCGTCACCCACAACATGCAGCAGGCGGCGCGCGTGTCGTCGCGTACCGCGTTCTTCACGATCGACGGGACGGGCCAACCCGGCTACGTGGTGGAGATGGACGACACCGATGTGATGTTCTCGAACCCGAAACAACAGTCCACGATCGACTACGTGACCGGCCGGTTCGGCTGATGAACGACCTTCGAACGACGTTCCATCACCAACTCGACGAGATCCGCAGTGGTATCGCCAGCATGTCGGCGGGCGTCACGGAACTGGTCCCGCGCTCCACCGAGATCCTGCTCACCATGGACCTCGAGGGTGCGGAGTACATCATTCTCGGCGACGACGAGTACGACAGCCGCGCACTCGATCTCGAGGAGCGGTGCTTCAAGGTGATCGCATTGCAGGCGCCCGTTGCCGGTGACCTCCGTGCGGTGGTGTCGGCGATCAAGATCATCTCCGACGTCGAGCGCTCCGCCGATCTCTGCGTCAACATCTGCAAGGCGGCTCGGCGCATCTACGGACACGAACTCGATCCGCACCTACGCGGCGTCATCCAGAAGATGGGTGCCCAGGCCCAGGTGCTCTTCAAGGAGGCGACCGAGGCCTACCTCAACCTCGACGGGGTGCGCGCTGCGGCACTCCACGACATGGACGCCTACCTCGACGATCTGCATCGCCAGTTCATCCAGGTGATCTTCGAGAGCCATGCGGCGGGCAACATCGACCTGCAGGTCGCCGTCCAGCTCGCCGTGGTGGCGCGGTTCTACGAACGCATCGGCGACCACGCCGTCAACGTCGGTGACCGGACGCGCTACATCGTCAACGGCTGGTTGCCGGAGCGGCCGTACCCCGAGAGCGACAACGATCCGCCGACCGTCGCGTCGGTGCCAGACAGCGACTGAGCGATGGCGCTCGGCGTGGCGATCGGAGTGGTCGCCGGCATCGCCATCGGTTTGATCCCGTACCTGATCCATCGTCGACACGATGTCGGCGACGACGTGCCGGCCGCCGCGGAACACGATCGTGCAGGGGAGGTCGCGCCGCTGCTCGCCACCGCGGTCGATCAGCTCGAGATCGGTGTGGTGGTGGCCACCGAAGCTGATCGAACGGTCTACCGGAACGCCGCCGCTCGAGCCTTTCGCGGTACCCACATCGGTGTGCTCGTCGACGACAACGTCGACAGCATCATCGCCGAGGCGCAGGCGGGCGGGCCGGCCTCCCGTCTGGTCGAACTGCACGGTCCACCCAAGACGTGGTTGGCGATCGCCGCCCGTCCGACTCCCGGCGGCGGTGCGGTCGCCACGATCCAGGACGTGAGCGAACGAGTGCGGACCGACGCGATGCGCACCGACTTCGTCACCAACATCTCCCACGAACTCAAGACCCCGGTCGGTGCCGTCGCCGTCCTCGCAGAAGCGCTGATCGGCGAGACCGATCCGGCGATCGTCGAGCGACTCGCCGCCCATCTGGTGGAGGAGGCGCACCGGGCGGTCCGGACGATCGACGACCTGCTCAAGCTCTCGCAGATCGAATCCGCCCGGCCCGGCGACACGGTCGTCGACCTGGCCGCGGTGGTGCAGACGGCGATCGGTCGGGGCAGAGCGGTCGACGGAGGCCGCGGCGTCGAGGTGAGCACGTTCGAGTCCCCCGCGCCGATCTTGATCCGCGGCGACGAGCGTCAACTCGTCTCGGCGGTCGGCAACCTCGTCGAGAACGCGGTGAAGTACAGCCGGTCGGGTGATGTCGTCCAGGTGCGCACGCGGGTGGACGACACTGCGGTCGAGGTGATGGTGGCCGACCAGGGCATCGGGATCCCGAGCCGTGACCTCGACCGGATCTTCGAGCGCTTCTACCGCGTCGACAGGGCACGCAGCCGCGAGACCGGAGGGACCGGTCTCGGCCTCTCGATCGTCCGTCACGTCGCCACGAACCACGGCGGCGAGGTGCTGGTGTCGTCGCAGGAGGGGGAGGGCTCGACGTTCGTGCTGCGACTCCCGGCGAGCCTCGTCGTGCGGGCGCCGGGTGACTCCGTCGACGACGGTGGCACCGTCATCGCTCAGCCCGTGTCCGACCAGGAGGAAACCAGATCCCATGAGTGAAGCAGTCGTGCTCGTCGTCGAGGACGAGGCCAGCTTCGTCGAAGCGCTGACGATCGGTCTGCGCCGTGAGGGCTTCGAGGTCGTCGTCGCGGTCGACGGTGCGGAGGCCCTCGAGAAGTTCGACGAGGTCTCACCCGATCTCGTGCTCCTCGACGTGATGCTGCCCAGGATCAGCGGCATCGACGTCTGTCGGCAGCTGCGCAAGCGGACGCAGGTGCCGATCATCATGGTGACGGCGAAGGGGGCGGAGATCGACACCGTCGTCGGCCTCGAGGTCGGCGCGGACGACTACGTCACCAAGCCCTACCGGCTCCGTGAACTCGTGGCCCGCATGCGAGCGGTGCTCCGACGCTCCGACGCCAACGGCACGTCATCGGCGCTCGCTCCCGGGATCATCGAGGTCGGCGACGTCCGCCTCGACCCGGACGAACACCGTGTGTCGTTGCGGGGCGTCGATCTCAGCCTGCCGCTCAAGGAGTTCGAACTCCTCCACCTGCTCCTGGCGAACGCGGGGCGGGTGCTGCCCCGGGAGACGTTGATCGATCGGGTGTGGGGCAACGACTACGTCGGCGACACCAAGACCCTCGACGTCCATGTGAAGCGACTGCGTTCGAAGATCGAACCCGACCCCGCACTGCCGACGCGGATCGTCACCATTCGCGGCCTCGGCTACAAATACGAACGTGCGTGACGCAGGACAACTGGGGTCGGACCCCGGTTGTCCCGGGGTCCGACCCCGGATGTGACACGTCCGGGGAGAGTGTGAGGTCGTAGGATCGTCTCGGTGGAACCGGTGCCTTCGTCGACCCGGCGCCCACCAGCGTCGAAGTTCCGCCGACTCGCGGTGACCCACGCCCTCACGATGGGGGCCGACGCCGCGATGGTCGTCGCACTCGCCGACTCGCTCTTCTTCGACATCGATCTCGACGCCGCTCGGTCCCGGGTTCTGCTGTTCCTCGCGCTCGGCTTCGCGCCGTTCCTCATCGTGGCACCGCTCATCGGTCCGATGATCGATCGGGTGGCCGGAGGGCGTCGGTTCGTCATCCAGCTCGTGTCGGTTGCGCGGGTGGTCCTCACGCTGCTGATGGCGGTGTACCTCGACGCGTTGGCGCTGTTTCCCCTGGTGTTCGGATCGCTCGTGCTCCAGAAGACCTACGCGGTGTCGAAGTCGGCGATCGTGCCGTCGACGGTGCGGTCGGAGGCGGAGCTCGTCGAGGCGAACTCGAAGCTCGGATTGATCGCCGGGCTCACCGGCGTCGTCGCGGTGGTCCCGGCAGCGCTGCTGCTCAAGGTGGTGGGAGCGCCGGCGACCCTCGTCTACAGCGCGCTGCTCTTCGCCGGAGCGTTCGTTGCCGCCACGCGACTGCCCTCCGACGTGGTCGCCGCCACCGACGCCGACGCCGAAGAGGTCCGCGAACTCCACAGTTCGAACATCGAACTCGGTGCCGTGGCGATGACCGCGCTGCGCGGCATGGTCGGGTTCACGTTCTTCCACCTGGCGTTCTGGTTGCGCTCGCAGGATCAGGGGACGTTCTGGTTCGCAGCGGTGGTCGGGCTGTCCGCGCTCGCGGCGATGCTCGGCAACGCAGTGGCCTCCGCCGTTCGCGTCCGTGTCCGCGAGGAGACCATGCTGAGCATCGCGCTGCTCGTCTGCGCCGTGGCGGGCCTCGGTGTCGCGGTCCTCGGCGGTCCGGTCGGTGCGGTGATCCTCGCCGGCGTCCTCAACTTCATGGCAGCGCTGGGCCGGCTCAGCTTCGAGAGCATCGTCCAGCGGGATGCACCCGGCGCCAACCGGGGCCGCGCGTTCGCGGTGTTCGAGACACGGTTCCAGCTCGCCTGGGCGCTCGGTGCCTTCCTGGCGGTGGCGATCCAGGTGCCCGGCGTGATCGGTTTCCTCGTGGTCGGAATCGCAGCGGCCGGGACGAGCTTCTACCTGTGGGGTCGCAGAAGCGGCGGAAACGTCAGTCGCCGGTCACGCGAGCGAGCCAGAGGCCGGGCGCCTCGATCTCGTTCGGGGTCGGCACGGCCGACGGATCGCTGAACAGCGGCGCCAGGCCGTTCTCGCCGGCGCGGTCGACGACGCCCTGCACGAAGGCCTTGCCGCGGGCGGTCTGTTCCGCGCCGAGGCGGATGCCGAGCAGGCGCTCGACGAAGATGTCGTCGGGCGACGACTCGGCACGGCGGCGCCGCACCGCCTCGGCGATCTGGAGGGAGTTGCCGCCGATCGTGCGAACCGACACGGCATCGACGACCCAGTCGATCGCTCCGATCGTGACGGCGACGGCTGCATCGAGTTCGGGTTCGAGCGCGACCTGCTCAGCGGACCGGACCGCCCCGAGGAGCACCTCGGGATCTCCGAACGCCTGCTGCATCGCCGCCATCGGGTCGCTCTGGTCCATGTCGAGCGATGTGAGCTTGTCGGTGATCGCGGACGGATCGGGACGGAAGGCACCGACGTGTCGCTGGACGAGCGAGCGCAGGTGGTCGGCGATGTGGTCGATCGAGAACAGCGTCAGGCCGGCGAGTTCATGGGCCAGGACCCACAGCCGCATCTCGTCGAGTTGGATCTCCCAGTCGGCGGCAAAGGCGTCGATGGTCGACGGCACGAGGACGAGCGCCGGTGTGGCCCGGGGGATCGGGAGGTCGTAGACCCCGAAGGCCCGCCTGGCCAGGTTGCCGACCATCGAGCCGACGCTCATGCCCATCATCGCCGGCGCCATCATCTTGCCGAGGCCCGCCATCATCTGGGCCATCGGGTCCGACGACAGCTCCTCCGGGAGTTCGTCGCTGGAGCCGAGTGACGTGGCGAGGTCGGTGAACAACGGACGGTACGCCTCGAGTGTCTGCTGCGCCCACTGTTCGGGGGTGGCCACCGACGGCTCGGTGGCCGGCACTTCGAGCTGCATCACGTCGGCGACGTGCAGGCGCGCGATCTGCGCGAGGTCGGCGTACTTGATGCGCACGGCAGGGTCGACGTTCGACGACGTCGACGTGCCGGTGCCGGCGAGGAGGCCGCCACCGCTGGCCGCCAGCACCGCGAACTGGCGCGCGGCGTCCCAGTTGAGCGGACCCTGCCCGGACAGTGCCCGGGACAGATCGCCGAACAGTGGCAGCCCGGCGAAGGGATCGATCGACTCACCGGGATCGTCGTCATCGGCCATGCTCCGATGCTACGGGCTGGAACGCCGGGCGGCGCCGCGCGACGCGTCCGCACCACGCCCGCACCGCACGGCGCGGGTCGGTATCGTGCCGGGCATGGAGGATCCTGGCGCCGGCGCCAACGAACGCGCGGCGCCGACGGTCGTCGTCCTCACCGGCGCGGCCGGTGTCCTCGGCGATCGGGTCCGATCCGGTCTGCTCGCCCATGCCGCGTCGACCTCGACCGACCTGGTCGTGGTGCATCACGACCCGGAGGGCAACGTCGATGTCGAGCCGGGTGCACGCGTCGTGGTGGTCGACCTGGGCAGCAGCGACTACGACCGGCGTGCTGCGCAGCGCGACAGTTCGACGACGTTCGCCGCTCAGACGCTCGCGGTCGCAGACCGGTTGTGCGCGGAGCAGGTGGTGTTCGTGTCGTCGGCGATGGTCTACGGAGCGATGGCCAACAACCCGGTCCCGTTGACCGAGGAGGCCACGCTGCGACCCGACGTCGAGTTCGTGTTCGCGCGGCAACTCGCGTCGGCCGAGGAACTCGTCGAGCAGTGGCGGGTGTCGCAGCCGGGTCGGGCGACCTGTGTGCTCCGTCCGGCGGTGTCGCTCGCCGCCGGCGGCGACTCGAGGCTCGCCTCCGCGCTCGTGTCGGGGTTCGGACGACGGATCGCCGAGGCGGACCCCCCGTCGCAGTATCTCCACCTCGACGATCTCGCCGCGGCGGTGGTGCTGGCGGTGACGGCGACCCTCGACGGGGTCTACAACGTCGCGCCGGACGGGTGGGTGGCCGGCGAGCGGGTCCGTGCATTGTCGGGCGAGCGCCCACGACTTCCGCTTCCCGAGCGTCTCGGCGAGTTGGTGTCGGGTTTGCGGTGGCGGTTCCAGCGGGGACCGATCCCGCCCGGACTGCTGTCGTACACCCGAGAACCCTGGGTCGTGGCCAACGGTCGTCTCCGAGCCGAGGGGTGGTCACCGACGGTCACCAACGAACAGACCTACGTGGAGAGCACGGAGGCGCCGTGGTGGACGATGGTGTCGCCGAAACGTCGTCAGGAACTCGCGTTGGGCGCCGGCGCCGTCGCAGCCGTTGTCGCCGGAGTGACCGCGTTGGTGGTGATCCGCCGGAGGATCACCCGCCGACGAGCATGACGACCTCACCCTCGCTCACATGGGCGAGGAGGTCCCCGTCGGCGTCGAAGATGACGGACCCGTTGGGTGCTGCGAGGTAGGCCACCTGACCCCACGGCAGGCGGTACGTGACCGCATCGGTGTGGACGTAGACGACATCGGCATCGCCGGGCACGTGGTCGGCGACGTCGGTGCCGTCGATCGTGAGCTGGGGTGTGGAGGTGATCGCATGAGGGAACGCAGCGAACGACGTCAGCAGCGCACCGATCGGGATCCGCGAGCCGGAGACGCCGGCGGAGGTGGCGGACGCGGCGCGAACGGTGGCCGGAGCGTCGATCGGTGACGCGGGCACCGTGGTTGCGTTCAACGCGATCGGGCCCGACGTCGCCCTCGGGGTCATCGCGATCACGAGTCCGGCCACGGCGAGCACGGAGACCGCGCCGATGGCGAGCGCGGCGACGTGGTTGTGTGATCCGGTGTCGATGTCGGCGCGGGTCGGTCCGAGTTCGGAAGGATGCCGCCACGTGCGTTCGTGAGGGGGCACCGGACCGTGTTCCACGAAAGCGAGATCGTACAACTCGGACGGCGGGCTGTGGCCGCGGGAGACATCGGATCGGTACGCTGCCAGGCGTGCAGGCGCCGCTGGATCTCGACGAATGGTTCGGTGTGACCGAGTCCGAACTCCCGATCGGCGCGGCCTACGACTGGGCGGTCCACCCGCGCTGTGGCGCGGTCGTGCTGTTCAGCGGCACGATCCGAGACCATGCCGAGGGACGTGAGGGCGTGGAGCACCTGACGTACGAGGCCTACACCGAACAGGTCGTGCCCCGTTTCGCCGAGATCGGCGCCGAGCTGCGTCGGCGTTGGCCCGACACCGGTCGGATCGCCTTGCTGCACCGGCTCGGACGCCTCGAGATCGGCGACTCCTCCGTGGTGGCCGTCGTCTCGGCCCCACACCGTGCCGAGGCGTTCGAAGCCGCCCGCTACGCCATCGACGCGCTCAAGGAGTCGGCGCCGATCTGGAAGCACGAGGTGTGGGCGGACGGCGCCGACTGGGGCACGGGCGCCCACGACCTGCGCGACCCACGCTCGGTCGGGACGTGACGGGGTGACCGCCGTGGTGGTCGGCATCGTCGTGATCGCCGTCGTGCTGGTGCTCCTCGTTGCGGCAGCGGCCGGGCGGAATCGACGCCAACCCGACGACATCGCCTCCTTCCGCCGGCAGATCGATGCACTCTCACCCGAGGCACGCCGTCAGACCTCCGAACGGATGAAGCCGTCCGAGGGTCGTCCGATGGACGATGATGGTGGTCATGGTGGCAATGGGGCGTGACACAATCAGGAGGTCACGTGGTGCGTGACCCGATCAGGAGCTCACGTGGCACGTGACCTGGCGATCGACCTGGGGACGGCGAACACGCTCGTCTACATGAAGGGTCGCGGGATCGTCCTCAACGAACCGTCGGTGATCGCGCTCAACCGTCAGACCGGCGAAGTGCTGGCCACCGGGCGCGAGGCCTGGCAGATGATCGGTCGCACCCCCGGCTACATCGTCGCCGTGCGCCCGCTGCGCGGCGGGGCGATCACCGACTTCGAGATCACCGAGCGGATGATCCGACTGTTGCTCCAACGTGTGGGGGTGAGTCGCTTCACCCGCCCGAAGGTCGTGATCTGCGTCCCCTCGGCGATCACCGAGGTCGAACGCCGCGCGGTCACCGACGCCGCCCGGCGCGCCGGGGCCGCCGACGCGAACCTGATCGAACAGCCGATGGCGGCCGCGATCGGGGCCGACCTGCCCATCGACGAGCCGGTCGGCAACATGGTCATCGACATCGGTGGCGGTACGAGCGAGACCGCAGTGATCAGCCTCGGCGGCATCGTCGCCCTCGAGGCGGTCCGGGTCGGATCGTTCGACATCGACGCGGCGATCCAGAACTACGTGCGGCGCGAGCACGGCATCGCGATCGGCGAGCGGACCGCCGAGGAGATCAAGGTCGCGATCGGTTCGGCTGATCCCACCCCCGACGAGAACCAGGCCGAGGTGCGCGGACGCGACCTGATGACCGGGCTCCCGAAGACCGTGATCCTCACGCCGGAGGAGGTGCGGTACGCGATCGAAGACGTGGTGTCGTCGATCGTGGCCTCGGTCATCCGCTGCCTGTCGAAGGCGCCGCCCGAGTTGTCACAGGACTTCCTCGTGCGCGGCATGTACCTCGTGGGCGGTGGCGGCCTCCTGCGTGGTCTCGCCGAGCGGATCGAACGCGAGACCGAGGTGCCCGTGAAGATGTCGAACGTTCCCCTCGAAGCGGTCGTGCTCGGGGCCGGCCACGTGATCGAGCACTACGAGGCGCTCAAGGGCATGTTCATGGGCGCTCGCCGCTAGTACGCGAGCACGCAGGAGTCATCCGATGCCCACCGACGACGTTCCCGCCGACCGCCCGGCACCGGGGGCCGTCGGGTTCCATGCCGCCGACATCAACCACCTCATCGAGGAGTTCCGGGCGATGTCGTCGACCGAGATCGTCGAGCGAGGGTTCGCCGTCGAGGGCACCTTCGACGAGATCGACGATCCCGTCCTGCTCGGACCCGACGGGCTGCCGGTCAGGACCTGGCAGGAGGGCTATCCGTACGCCGAGCGGATGAGCCGCCATGACTACGAGGAACAGAAGCGGGCGCTCCAGATCGAGCTGCTGAAGGCTCAGGACTGGATCAAGGAGACCGGTTACAAGCTCGTGCTGGTGTTCGAGGGTCGCGACGCCGCAGGCAAGGGCGGCACGATCAAGCGCTTCCGCGAACACCTCGACCCGCGTGGTGCCGACGTGGTGGCGCTCGGCGTGCCGTCGCCGCGCGAGCAGGGCGAATGGTTCTTCCAGCGCTACGTCCGGCACCTGCCGACGAGGGGCGAGATCCGCTTCTTCGACCGGTCGTGGTACAACCGGGCGGTCGTCGAGCCGGTGATGGGATACTGCACGCCCGACGAGCACGAGGAGTTCCTACGCGCGGTCCCCGAATTCGAGCGGATGTTGGTCAACTCCGGCACCACGCTCGTCAAGCTGTGGTTCTCGGTGTCGCGACGTGAGCAGATCGCCCGGTTCACCATTCGTCGCATCGACCCGGTGCGGCAGTGGAAACTCAGCCCGACCGACGTCGCGTCGCTCGACCGGTGGGACGACTACACCGCCGCCAAGCTCACGATGTTCGAGCGCACGTCGACCGACCACGCACCGTGGACGATCGTACGCAGCAACGACAAGAAGCGCGGGCGGGTGAACGCGATGCGTCACGTGCTCGGCGTGGTGCCCTACGAGGGCAAGGACCACGACGTCGTCGGCACGCCGGACCCGCTGATCGTCGGTACACCCCAGGAGCTCCCCGACCACGGCGAATCCTGGTGAGCCGCGTGAAACTCGCTCGACTCGGTCCCGCCCCAGGGTCTACCGTGCGCCTGTCCGTCGATCGAAGGGAGGCCGAGCACATGACTGCATCCGTGTTCCACCTCCCCGGTCGCGCCTCCACCTGCTGAGCCAGGTTCGAGTCGAGCACCTCTGCGTGCGTGGCGACCGGTGTCCCCGCTCGCCCATCGCACCCGCTCACCGCACCCCGAGGTTGTTCAACCATGTCCGATCGCCCCGTCGATCATCCCGACTGGCTCGTCACCGAGCCCTGTCACGACGTCGATCACGGCGTCGTCAAGAGTGGAAAGGAGGCCCAGGTCAACCTGGTCGAACGCATCAGCGACGACGCCGAGGGCCAGAGCTGTCTCATCGCCCGCAAGCGCTATCTGCCGCGCCACGTCACCCAGAAGGGCCAGCTGGAGGCGCTCGGCGTCCAACGGGCGTCGACCTTCCGTCACGACGTGCAGTATCGGGAGGGACGGCAGTTCCGCAAGTCCCGCGATCGCCGGGCGATCGAGCGGATGTCCACCTACGGCAAACGGCTGCTCCAGGACCGCTGGACCGGCACCGAGCACGAGGTGATGCTGCGCTTGTGGCGCCAGGGCGTGTCGGTGCCGTACCCGATCGGCTTCGCGGACGACGTGTTCGATCTCGAGTACGTCGGCGACTGGGAGATGGCGGCGCCGCAGCTGTCGGCGTCGCGGCTGTCACCGACCGAACGGGACCGAGCGTTCGAGCAGCTGCTGGCAGGCTTGCGCGGGATCACCGCGGCCGGGATCGCCCACGGCGATCTGTCCGCGTACAACCTGCTCTGGTGGGAGGACCGGCTGTGGTTCATCGACTTCCCCCAGTCGATCGACATCGCCGCCAACCTCCAGGGCATCGAGTTCCTCCACCGCGACGTGCTCAACGTGTGCGAGTGGTTCCAGCGACGAGGGCTCGACGTCGACGCCGAGGAGGTGTTCGCCGACCTGCTCAGCTTCCTCTGAACTCGTCGCCGCCGACGACGCCTCGTCGACGGTTCACTGGACGCCCATCTCGGCTCGGCGGGCGACGGACTCGTCGGGTGCGGGGGCCTCGCCGTGCAGGCGCACCTCGACCCGATGGAGCGTCCCGGTGAACCGGAAGGGCGACTCGTAGGTCGTCCCGACCGGCGCGCCGTTGTCGCAGCCGACGTTCATGCCGCTGAAGGGCATCCAGCCGCGCAGGATCCTGGGGATGTCGACGCTGGCGACGACGGAACCGTCGACCGACAGTTCGCCGTGTCCGCTCGACGCCGGGCCACAGCGTCCACTCGGTGCGCACGGGGCGCCGCGGTCGTGAACCGCCGCCGGCGCGTTCGTCGACCGAGAGCACCTGGTTCGCCTCGGCTTCCTCCCACCAGCGGGCGACGAGCTCCTCGACCACATCGGGCCGTTGCGCAGCGAGATCGTGATTCTCGGCGAAGTCCTCGTCGAGGTGATACAGCTCCCAGACGTCGTCGTCGAGACGTGTCCGTGGATCGTGCACCGTCACCGCCTTCCAGCCGCCGGCGACGATGCCGCGGTGACCGAGCATCTCGAAGTACTGCACCGGCTTGCGGGTCGGGGCGGTCGGCTCGTCGAAGCTGTAGGTCATCGGGACGCCGTGCAGCGGCATCTGCTCGACGCCGTTCAGCGTGTCAGGCATCTCGACACCGATCAGGTCGAGCACGGTCGGGGTGATGTCGCTCACGTGGTGGAACTGCGTTCGGATCGTGCCACCCGAGCCGGCGGGCAGCCCTGCGGGCCAGTGGATCACGAGCGGGTCACGTACCCCGCCGCCGTGGGTGTTCTGCTTGTAGAACTTGCACGGGGTGTTGCCGGCCATCGCCCAGCCGAGCGGGTAGTTGTTGAACCACTGCGTTTCACCGATCTCGTCGACGAGGTCGATCGACTGCTCGAGTGTCATCGGTGCTCGTTCGAAGTATCGCCCCTGGTGGAGGGTGCCGGCCTGGCTGCCCTCCTGGGAGGCGCCGTTGTCACTCATCACCACGAAGACGGTGTTGTCGAGCGCGTCGATCTGCTCGAGCGCGTGGATCAGCCGGCCGATCTCCCGGTCGGTGTGGGTCACCATCGCGGCGAAGGCAGCCTGGAAGCGCACGAAGAGTCGGCGCTCACCCTCGGACAGTTCGTCCCAGACCGGCACCCCGGGAGTGCGCGGCGGCAGCTCGGTGTCCTCCGGGACGAGGCCCATCTCCTTCTGGCGGGCGAGTCGCGCCTCGCGGGTCGCATCCCAACCCTGTTCGAAGATCGGCACGTACGCGTCGATCAGGTCCTTGGGCACGTGGTGCGGCGAGTGCCCCGCCCCGAAGGCCAGAGAGAGGAAGAACGGTCGCTCCGGGGCGACCGACTGCTGGTCGGTCACCATGCGGATCGCACGATCGGTCAGGTCGGTCGTCAGGTGGTAGCCGTCGACCTCCGGCGTCGGGATGTGGTGGTTGTCCTCGGTGAGGAACGGCTCCCAGTGGTTCATCGCGCCGTCCATGAACCCGTAGTTGTTCCAGCCCTGCTCGCGAAGGATCTCGGGCATCAGGGCGGCCGAGCGACTGATCGATCCTCGGTAGCCGTCGAAGCCGAGGTCGTAGTTCGCGAGCGACCCCATCCCGACGGCGTGGTGGTTGCGGCCGGTGAGCAGCGCCGCTCGGGTGGGTGAACACAGCGCCGTGGTGTGGAAGTTGGTGTAGCGCAGCCCGCCCGCCGCGAGCCGGTCGATGTTCGGCGTCGCGATCTCGGAGCCGTAGCACCCGAAGTCGGAGAACCCGACGTCGTCGAAGACGCAGTAGACGACGTTGGGGGTGCCGTCGGGCGGTGTCCGCTCCGCCGGCCAGGATGGAACCGCGTCGATCATCGTCCGCGCGGCGTTGGTGGTCTCGGCCATCACGTCCCCTTCCGCCGACCCCAAGCCCCCCATCGGGTCGACGTCGGATGCACGAACGGTAGCGGGTGGCGCGTCAGCCGGCCGGGGTGAAGCGGGCCACCGTGCCCGCGTTGGACACGGCGTAGAGGTCGCCCTCCGGGCCCCGCGAGACCGCGGCGAGACCGTCGAGCTGGCCGATCTGGATCACGCGGGGCTCGGTGACGGGGGCGTTGGGATCCAGCGCCCAGATCTGCCCCGTGCAGTAGTCGCCGAACACGTACCAGCCATCCAGGCCGGCCACCGACCCGTCGCGGGCGAGCGCTCCACCGCTGACCGAACAGCGACCGTCGCGGTGGTCGTAGACGAACACCGGGGCGATCGCGCCGGCGCTGGGCTGGTCGGCGTTGAACGGCTCGAAGCCCTCGAGGGCGCTCCATCCGAAGTTCGCTCCCTTGGCGGCATCGAGTCGGTCGGTCGCCACGGCGTGGTCGATCTCCTCGAAGTCGCCCTGCCCGACATCGGCGATCCAGAGGTCACCGGTGGCGGGATCGAACGAGAAGCGCCACGGGTTGCGCAGCCCGTACGCCCAGACGGTCGGGTCGGCGCCAGGGGTCGACACGAACGGGTTGTCGTCGGGCACGGTGAACGGTTGGTCGCCGGAGGCCTTCGGGTCGATGCGAAGGATCTTGCCGAGGCGCGACCCGAGGTCGAGTGCGTACCGCTTGGGGTCGCCGCCCGATCCGCCGTCGCCGAGCCCGATGTAGAGCAGTTGGTCGGGACCGAACGCGAGCTGTCCGCCGTTGTGGTTCGAGTACGGCTGGTCGACGGTCAACACCTCACGCAGCGACGACCGGTCGAACACGCCGGTGATCGGATCGACGGCGAACTCGGCCACGACCGTGTCCCCGGATCCGTCGATGTAGTCGACGTACGCGAACTCGCCGGCCGGATCGAAGGCGAGGCCGAGGAGGCCCTGTTCGCCCCTGGCGTCGGTGAGGTCGGTGATGTCGAGGACCACTTCCTCGGACAGGTCGGTGACCGCGATCACGCGGCCGGGTTGTTCCACGACGTAGACCTGGGCGTCGCCGGGCCGATGGGTGACCTCGACCGGCTGGTCGAACGCCCCGATCTCGAACAGTGCCACCTCGGGTGGGACCAGCGCAGCGGGTGTCGTCGTGTCGGCCGGTGTGACGCCCGACGTGTCGGGCGATGTGGGGGCCGGTGTCGGCGGTGTGACCGTGGTCTCGGTCGCGCTCGGGACGTTCGGGTCGGTCGCCGGTGCCGAGTCGGCCGTGGTGACGCCCGACGTCGGCGGTGCGACCCCGACGAGCGTGTCGCCGCTCTCCCCGCCACCCGAATCGCATGCAACGGCGGCCAGGCTCATCGTCACGGTCACCAAGGCCAGACCACAGCGGCGGGAGATCGATCTGCGGAGCATCACCCATCTCTAGCGCACCCGGGCGCCCTCCCGCTCGCGGAGCCCCACCCAACGCGATGAGCAAACCCCCGACATCCGGTGGCTTCGCTCATCGGCGTGTCGGGTTTCCGGGATCGGCAGGCAAGCGATGAGCCGAACCACCGAATGTGGGGGATTCGCTCATCGCATTGAGCGGGCTGAGGTCAGCCGGTGATCCGGGCGAGGCCCTCTTGGACCACGCTCACCGCGAGCACGCCGTCGCGGGTGAAGATCGAGCCGTGGGCCATCCCGCGTGCCGACGACGTCGACACCGCCTCCTGTGCATACAGCAGCCACTCGTCGGCCCGGAACGGACGGTGGAACCACATCGCGTGGTCGACGCTCGCCATCTGCATGCCGGGGCTGTCCCAGCCGAGGCCGAACGGGAGGATCGTGGTGTCGAGCAGCGTCATGTCGCTGGCATAGGTGACCACGCAGGCGTGCAACACCGGATCGTCGGGGAGGACGCCGTCGGCTCGCAACCACACGTGCTGGCGCGTGGCGCTCTGGCCCTTGCGGCTGAACGGATCGCCGTCGACGTAGCGGAGGTCGATCGGCCGTGGCCGGTCGTACCAGTCGCCGATCTGCTCGGCGTACGGTGCCATCCGGGTCCGGAAGTCGGGCAGCTCGTCCGGGTTGCCCATGCCGGTCGGCATCGTCAGCTGATGATCCGGACCGGCCTCGTGATCGTGGAAGCTCGCTTGCAGGTTGAAGATCGCCCGCCCGTGCTGAACCGCGACCACTCGCCGGGTCGAGAAGCTGCGGCCGTCGCGGATGCGGTCGACCTCGTAGAGGATCGGCACGGTGGGGTCGCCGGGCCGCAGGAAGTAGGCGTGGAGCGAGTGGACGAGGCGCCCCTGCTCGTCGATCGTGCGAGCCGCCGCCACGAGCGCCTGCCCGGCGACCTGGCCGCCGAAGACCCGCTGGCGGTTCTCGTCGGGGGAGTTGCCTCGGAAGATGTTCACCTCGATCGCTTCGAGGTCGAGGAGGCGCACGAGGTCGTCCAGCGCAGCCTGGTTGTCTGGGGCAGGCGTCGGACTCTCCATGGCAGCTGTCATGTTGGCACGTCGTACAGTCGGCCCATGACCTTGCTCGACCTGACTGCCGACGATGTGCTCAACACGACGCGTGCGGTGCGCAAACGCCTCGA
Source organism: Ilumatobacteraceae bacterium (assembly GCA_963715285.1). Taxonomy (GTDB): domain Bacteria; phylum Actinomycetota; class Acidimicrobiia; order Acidimicrobiales; family Ilumatobacteraceae; genus Sva-07. The sequence goes on from CAVQRU010000031.1 coordinate 32,820, forward strand.
CTTCTCCCGCCCGGTCGACGACGAGCTGATCCGGGAGTGTGTGGCGACCGCGATGCAGGCGCCGTCGGGGTCGAACAACATGACGATGCAGTTCGTCGTCGTCAAGGACGCGGAGAAGCGCCGAGCGATCGGCGAGATCTACAAGCAGTGTTGGGCGATCTACCGTTCGCTGCCCGTCTTCGCCGGGGCGATCGAGAAGGACGGCGACGCAGCACAGGCCCAACAGGATCGCGTCGTCGATTCGGCCACCTACCTCTCCGAGCACATGGCCGAGGCCCCGGTCCTGGTACTCGGTTGCACCGCCGGCCGCGTCGACGGAGCTCCGGCAATGATGGCGGCGTCCTCGATGGGAAACATCCTGCCCGGCATGTGGAGTTTCATGCTCGCTGCACGTGCCCGCGGGTTGGGCACCGCATGGACCACGATCTCGCTGATGATGGAGAAGGAGGTCGCCGAGATCGTCGGCATCCCGTTCGACGAGATCCAGCAGGCCTGCCTCACACCGCTCGCACACACCGTGGGTACCGACTTCAAGCGGGCGATGCGCCCCGATCCCGACACGATCATCCACTGGGACACCTGGTGACGCCCGAGCGTCGCGAATTGGCGCTCGCCACGAAGGGGTTCATGCCCGCCGACGAGGGCGACGCCCTCTGGGCCGCCGCGGTCGCCGCCGGCGCCGCCGTCCCCGGTGCGCCCATGGTGGAGGTCGGTTCGTACTGCGGCCGCTCCACGGTGTGGTTGGGTGACGCCGCAGAACGTTCCGGGGTCGTGCTGTTCGCCGTCGATCATCACCGCGGATCGGAGGAGAACCAGGCCGGCTGGGAGCATCACGACGCCGACGTCGTCGACGCTCGCACGGGCAAGATGGACACGCTGCCGTTCTTCCGCTCGGCGATGCACGACGCCGACCTCGAAGCCACCGTGATCGCGGTCGTCGGACGATCACCACTCGTCGCGTCGGTGTGGACCACGCCGCTGTCGTTCCTCTTCATCGACGGCGGTCACGGTGACGAACCGGCCCGCCTCGACTACGAGGGGTGGACGCCCCACGTGGCGGTCGGTGGCACCCTGGCGATCCACGACGTGTTCCCCGATCCGGCCGACGGTGGACGGCCCCCGTACGAGCGGATCTTCCGCCCTGCCATCGAGTCCGGCCGGTTCCAGCTCGTGTCGGCGACCGGGTCGCTACGCGTGCTGCGCCGCGTCGACTGACGACCGGTTCGCCTGCCAGGTGCCGAACTGACGCACCACGACGAACCGCTGCCGATCGACGTACAGCAGCAGCGCAGCTCCGATCGACATCACCGCCGCGGCGGCGACGCCCAACGTGCCGGTGGATCCGGTCGCATAGAGCGCGCCGCCGAGCAGCGGCCCGAAGACCCGCCCGAGTGCCATGACCGCCTGAGCGTCGCCGGCGCGTTCCTCCGGGAAGTTCGAGCGAGCGGCGAGCAGCGCGAATGCGGCGGGCACACCCATGAAGAACACGAATCCCCAGCCGACGATCGCGACGGAGAACCACAGGCCGCTGCGCGACATGGCGATCGTCAACGCACACACCGCCGTCAGCAGGAACCAGATGCCCGCCGGTCCGCGTCTGCCGGTCCAGCGCGCGGACGGGATCGAGGCGAGCGCGTTGCCGCTGAAGAGCAGCGACACCGTCAACGGTGACAGCCCGTCGAGTTCCACGCCGATCGCCGCGGCGTAGACGAACACCGACGACCCGCCGAGGGTGAGCGCACACAGCGCAACGAGGATGGCCTTGGCCGCACGGGTTGCCGCGTGCCGTGTCCGATGCGGTCGGAGCCGGTCGACGCGGGGGACCTGCCGAGCGAACGCGAGCGGTATGGCGGTGACGACGGCCAGCAGCACGAAGAGCCAGCGGAGCCCGGCCGATTCCAGGACGAGTGCGATCATCGGAGAGACGAGCACGCCGACGAGGGGGCCGACCACCGCGACATCGCCGGTCTTGTCGGCGTCGCCGAACGCTGCCTGCCAGGCGATCCACGCGGCGAATCCGAGCGACAGCCCGCTGACGAACCGGAGCGCGGTCAACAGTTCGAACGTCGGTGCAGCAGCGGAGCCGAGGTTCGCCAGCACGCCGAGTGTCGCGCCGATGACGAAGATCCTGCGCACGGGCCGCAGGAAGCGTCCGCCGACCCACGAGGCGACGACGAAGCCGGCCAGTTGCGCCGTCGACATCAGCCCGGCGGTGCCGACGGCGACATCGAATTCCTCGGCCACCGAAGGGAGGAGGAACGGGGTGGCGGCGAACACCGCCGTGCTGGTGGCGATCGCCGTGAGCAGCGCAGCCGGTACCGTCGGTTTCGCCGCGGCGAGGAGACGGAGCGGAGCGGTCAACGCTCAGTCACCGAATTCGCGGCGCAGGTCGTCACGAGCGGCGACGATCACCTCGCGGACCTGATCGCTGAGTGTCTGGACGTCGTCCATCGTGAGGCCCTCGGTGCTGATCGGCTCGAGGACGCGGACCTCGGCCTCGGCGTTGCCGAGACGCCAGTCGTGCTTGCGGAGTGCATCTCGGGTGCCGTAGACCGCGAGCGGGAGGATCGGTACCTGGGCCTCGATGGCGAGCCGGAAGGCGCCGGTCTTGAACGGGCGGAGTTCGCCGGTCTTCGACCGGGTTCCCTCCGGGAAGATCATCACCGACACGTTGGTCGACAGCCGTTCGCGGGACGCCTCCATCGCCTTCGCGATCGACTCGGCGTCGCCACGCTCGAGCGGGATGTCGCGAGCGAGACGCATCATCCAACCGACGAGCGGGATACGCAGGATCTCGATCTTCGACATCCACTTCATCTCGGTCGGCAGGTGCGAGATCAGCAGGATGTCGACGAAGCTCTCGTGGTTGGACACCACGACGTAGGGGTGCCGCATGTCGTCGGGCAGCGTGCCCGACGTGCGGAACTTCCACAACGGCGTCAGACGCTCGTGGACGACGGTGAGTTTGCGGAAGAGGTAGCCGGCCGCATAGGCGCCCTTGTCGAACGGCATCGTGACGAGCCGGACGATCGCGACCAGCGGCGTCCAGATGATGACGACCACGCCGAGGACGAGCCAACTCCAGATCGAGAAGACGGTTCGCGCAACACTCGAGTGCATGCGAAGGAACGTAACAGTCGGACCGGGCGGTGATCAGAACGGTACGAAGACGTCGCTCGCCGGGGTGGCGCGCGTGATCGCGTCGACGGCCAGGACGACCGCGGCGGCGGTGTAGGAGGTGTGCTCGTCGAACGGGAACAGCACCGGTTCCGGGTACACGATCCCGGTCCAGTACGACCCGTCGTCGCGGCGGTGCGTCCGTGTCCACTGCAGGAGGTCGGTCGCGGTGGCGGTGTCGCCGATCGCCGCGTACGCGAGTGCACACTCGGCCGTCTCCGACGCAGTGATCCACGGTTCGTCGCTGACGCAGCGGATGCCGAGACCCTCCATCGCGAAGATCTCCCAACCGTCGGCCATCCGCGCCTTGGCCGCCTCGCCGGTGAGCACACCGGTGAGCACCGGGTAGTACCAGTCCATCGCCCACCTGGTCTTCGGTTCGAACGCATCGGGTCGCGTGCGGACCGACTCGGCCATGACGTCCGCTGCGGCGATCCAGTCGGGCCGTGACTCGCCCATGCTCTCGCCGAGACGGGCACCGCAGCGAAGCGCGTGCTGGATGCTCGAGGTGCCGGTGAGCAGGGCGTAGTCCCACGGGCGCGCGTCCGGCTCGATCGCCCAGAGGGGGAGGCCGTCGTCACGTCGCAGCGACAGGACGAACTCGAGTGCCCGTTCGACGGTGGGCCAGAGATTCTCGGCGAAACCGCGATCCCACGTGTTTCGGAGATGGTGGCAGACGCCGGTGGCGATGTAGGCGCACACGTTGGTGTCGAGCTTCGCATCCTCGACCGACCCGTCGGCGTGGTAGTAGGCGTGCCACGAGCCGTCGGGCCGCTGGGCGTCGGCGAGCCACTCGTAGGCCCGCTCGGCCTCGCTGTGGAAGCCGGCGACGTCGAGTGCCATGGCGGTCTCGACGTGGTTCCACGGATCGCAGTGGCCGCCGGGGAACCAGGGGATCATGCCGGTGTCGAGCTGCAGCGAGGCGAGGTGCTCGCCGGTGATGTGCAACTCGTCGGCGCTGAGCACGCCCGGCAGATCGGGGACGTGCGTCATCGTGCGTGTTCCGCCTGTTTGACGCCGTAGAACACGATGCTCTTGCCGATCACGGGCGACAGCACACGGTCGGCGATCCTGGTCGACGTCGGCTGCTCCATGATGTCCCACTCCAGGAACTCGCGGTACTTCTTCACCGCGGGGTGCTCGTCGTTGCGGGGGCCGACGGCGCATTTGAGCCACCAGTAGGGCGAGTGCAACGCGTGGGCGCGGTGGCTGCCCTGCAGGTCGAGGCCGGCGGTACGGAGCTTCGCCGACAACTCGGTGGAGCTGTAGATGCGAACGTGGCCACCCTCGCTCTTGGGGGCGTGGTATTCGTCGGACAGCATCCAGTTGATCTTCTCCGGGAACCACGCGGGTACGGTCGCCGCGAAGTGGCCGCCCGGCTTGAGGACGCGAACCATCTCGGCGATGGCAGACACGTCGTCCTGGATGTGTTCGAGCACCTCGGAGGTGATGACCACGTCGAACGAGTCGTCGGCGAACGGGAGCTTCGTTGCGTCGCCGCGCAGGACGCCCTTGAACCGCGCCAGGTCGATCTCGCCCGCGTCGACCATTCCGCCCAGCGTGGCGCGGGTCTGGATGACCTCGTCCTCGGCGTAGTCGAGAGCGACGACGTCGGCGCCACGGCGGGCACACTCGAACACGTGACGGCCGAAGCCGGCGCCGACGTCGAGGACGCGGTCGCCGGGCGCGAGGCCGAGCTGATCGAAGCGGATCGTCAACACGTCACAGCCGTCCGTTGGCGCGCAGCTTGGCGACGTTCTGGGGCATCGCCAGCACCTCGCGGTACTGCTCGACGGTCTGCTCGGCGCACTTCGTCCAGGTCCAACGGTCGAGGACGCGTTGGCGGCCGGCGGCACCGACCCTGGCGCGCAGCTCCGGGCTGTCGAGGCCGCGGGTGATCGCAGCGGCGAGCGAGTCGACGTCGCCGGCCGTGCAGCCGATGACCGTCTCACCGTCGATTCCGGTCACCTCGGGCAGGGCGCCGCCATCGGTGGCGACGAGCGGTGTGCCGGAGCACATCGCCTCGATCGCGGGAAGGCTGAATCCCTCGTAGAGGCTCGGTACCACGGCCATCTCGGCCTCGGCGTACAGCTCGACGATCCGTTCGTCGGTGACACCCGAGACGAACTCGATGTGCGGGGCCAGACCGTAGGAATCGATCAGGTCCATCGAGTGTCCTGGGCGCGGCTTGCCGATGATCGTGAGGGTGATGTCGCGTTCGGTACGGAGCTTCGCCATCGCCTCCAACAGGTACGAGAGCCCCTTGAGCGCGACGTCGGCGGAGGCCGTGGTGATCAGGCGACCCGGCCGGCGCTCGACCTCAGGGAGCGGCTTGAAGAGGTCGGGGTCGACACCGACGGGCACGAGGCGCATGCGGTCGACCTCGACGCCCATGTCGGTGTGGATGTCGTCGATCGAGTTCTGGCTGACCACGACGATGCGCGGCATCTTCGAGGCGACCTTGCCCTGCATCTTCACGAACGAGTACCAGCGGCCGACCGAGAAGCGGCGGGCCCGTGTCTTCGCGTGACTCATCTCGAGTTCGCGGTCCTTCGTGATCGGATGGTGCAGCGTGACGATCGTGGGGATCTTCTCCTCGATCTTCAAGATGCCGTACCCGAGGCACTGGTTGTCGTGCACCAGGTCGAATTCGTGGGCGCGGGGCTTGAGTTCGCGGGCGGCGCGGGCGCTGAACGCCAGCGGTTCGGGGAACACGCCGGTCATGAACACGGCCATCTCGAGTGCGTCCTCGCGGGTCTTCAGTTCCCAGAAGCCGGGAAAGCGGCCGGGGAAGTACTCGTTGAACGTGTCGAGGCTCGGGAGCTTCGTGAGCGTGACCCGGTCGTCGAGGATCGGGTAGGGCTGGCCACCGAACACCTCGACGGTGTGGCCGAGGTCGGCGAGCGCCTTCGTGAGGTGCCGGGTGTAGACGCCCTGGCCACCCACGTGGGGTTTGCCCCGGTAGGTGAGGTACGCGATCTTGAGCGGGGCGTCAGGATCGAGGACGGACGTCGACATCCGAGCGAGGCTATCGGCGCACGATTACCCCCCGGTAACCGACCCGACGGGTCCGGCGGTGGACCGCCGGGCGCGGGACCCGGCGCGGCAGGGATCACCAGGAGATGGTCGCCGACCGGGTCAGCGGGGTCTCCGGGGTGACGACGTGTGGGGTCAGGTTGAAGGCGTCGGGGGGCCCGGACTGCGGCTCGACGCAGGTGGCCTCGGTCGGCACGTCGAACACGACCCAGTGGTCGCAAGCGGACTCGACCCGCACCGTCGCCGCCCTGTCCCGGTCGTAGTGCAACTCGACCGGGCGTGTGTTCACGAAGCAGTCGTCCCACGGACCGGTCGTCGGTTCGACGAGCGCTCCGGTCGGGAGACCGAACTCGTCGCGTTCGTACATCGAGGTCGGGGTGAACTCCAGCCGGTCAGGCTTGCGGAACCACGGGTGCCAACCGATCTCGGCCGGGAATCGCTCGCCGGATGACTCGACCGTCAACGTCAGGTCGACCCGATCCGTGGACAGCTCGATCGTCTGGGTCACCGTGCCGCCGAATGCCCAGTCGAGTGCTCGGGTCGCCGTCCATGACGTGTCCGACGCATCAGTGGCGTCGGGCCAGTCGCGGTCGAAGACGAGGCCGTGGATGGCATGGGACCGGTCCGCGCCGTCGCCGTCGTGGTGGTTGATCGACAGGTGCTGCTCGACTCCTTCGAAGGTGAACCGGCCGCGACGGATTCGACCGACCCACGGTGCCATCGGATAGCAGCCCCACGTCAGCGGGTCGGGGCCGTCGAGCGTCGGTACGTCGACGAGCAGGGGCTGTCCCGCCACGGTGATCTGTCCGATGCGGCCTCCGAACTCGGCGAACACGGTCACGGTGACGTCACCGACGTCGAGGGTCGTCTGTCGTCTGCTCACCGGGCGATACTGGCCCGATGCGAGCGCTCGTGCAACGTGTGATCCGGGCCGAGGTCACGAGTCGGCCGTCTCCCGACGCCGGCTGGGAGGTCGCCGGTTCGATCGGGCCGGGGCTGTGCGTGCTCGTGGGCGCGACGCACACCGACACCGCTGCGGTCGCCGACCGGGTCGCGGACAAGCTCTGGGGCCTGCGGATCTTCGACGACGAAGCGGGCGTGATGAACCAGTCGGTCGCCGACGTCGGTGGATCGTTGCTCGTCGTGAGCCAGTTCACCCTCTACGGCGACACCGCCAAGGGTCGTCGACCGAGCTGGATCGCCGCGGCCCGTCCGGAACAGGCCGAGCCGCTCGTCGATCGGGTCGTCGAGCGGCTCCGGTCGCTCGGCGCGTCGGTCGGGACCGGGCGGTTCCGCACCGACATGCGGGTCGAACTCGTCAACGACGGCCCGGTCACCCTCCTGCTCGACGTCGACTGACGGTCCCGATCGCCCCTCGCTCGCGTTCTGCGTCAGCGCACACCTGGGATTCGGCGATGTGTGCTGACGCGGACTGCACGCCCGGTTTCTGCGTCAGCGCACACGTGGGTTTCGCCGATGTGTGCTGACACAGAACGGCGGGCCCGGGCTCACGTCAGGAGTGGACGGTGCGGCGGCGGGAGCGGGCGATCGACAGCCCGAGCAGTGCCACGAGGGCCACGATGATCGGGCCGTCGCCCAGGTTGGTGTACCACGTGCGGCCGGTGCGCAGTTCGATCGTGTCGTACAGCACCCGCTGCTCGCTCACGGCGGTCCGTTGGAGGACGATGCCGTCGCTGTCGACGATGGCGGTGAACCCGGTCGGAGCGGCTTGCACGACCCAACGTCCGGTCTCGATCGCCCGGAGGCGGCTCGAGGCCACCTGCTGGGTCTGCACGATCGTGCCGGTGTAGCTCGCCCCGTTGGTCGGGTTCACGATCGCCTCCGCGCCGAGCTTCACCCCTTCGCGTGCGCGTCCGGCGAAGAAGACCTCCCACGAGATCACGACGCCCAGTCGCGGGCCGCCGGGGAGGTCGAGGGTTGCCGGTTCGGTGCCCTTGACCGCGTCTCGACCGACCTGGCCGACCGGCGCTCCCACGGCCTCCAGGAGCCCGCGCAACGGGACGTACTCGCCGTACGGCACCCGACGGACCTTGACGTACGACCCGAGGATCTCGCCGTCCTCTCCGACCAGTATCTGCGAGTTGATCCGCGGGTCCTCGGTGACGCCGACCGCGAACGGCGCGTCGAGTCGGGCAGCTTCGGCGGCGATCAGCCCGGCGATCTCCGAGCCCTCGAACACGTCGACGTCGATCGTGTTCTCCGGCCACAGGACCAGGTCGAGGTCGGTACCGGTGGGGATCGAACGCGTCGCACCGAGGTGGCGTTCGGTGACGAGCCGTGGTGGCACGTCGAGCGCGCTGGTGCCCTGTTCGCCACCTCCCTGTACCGCCGCGACGTCGAGTGTCCCACCGGTGGCCGTGCCGCGCGGTGCAACGAAGGAGAGCGCCACGATCACACCGACCACGCCGAGCGCGATCGCGGCCTGGGGAGCGTCGAGGATGCGGGAACCCTCGCCGCGGTAGCGGACCTGGCGGCCGATGTCGACCAACGACATTCCCAGCTGGAACACCAGCCACGTCAGTGCGATGACGCCGCCGACGCGGACGACCCCGACGAGTGGACCGCCGACTTGCGACATCCCGAGCGTTGCCAACGGCACGCCCCCGAACGGGAACGAGAACCGTACGGCCTCGGCGAGTGCGTGCGCCGCCGGACGGCCGATCACGCGCCATGGCCCGACCGGGGCGACCAACTCGGCAACCAGGTGGAATCCGGCGAACACCGAGCCGGCGACGAGGTACCCCGGCATCGTCAGCTGCACCATCCACGCCATTCCGAGGTACATCCAGCCGGCACCGAACAGGTAGCCGAGCAGCATCCGCTGGCGCGCCGACGGCGCTCGGCCGAGGCTGACCTCGAACAGCATCACGCCGATGATCGCCAGCGGCCAGAAGCCCCAGGGCGGCAGCGACAGCGCCACCAACGTCCCCGCTCCGAGGGCGAGCGCGGGGCGGGCGACACGCTCGCGGACCGGGCGGGGCTCGGTTCGCGATCGGTTCTGGTCGGCGCTGCTCAAGTGGCCAACGCGAGGCTGACGACGATGCGCTTGGCCGTCGAGCCGAGTGGGTGACACGCGAAGAGCGTGGCGGTGGGCGTGTCGGTGGGGTCGGTGATCCACATGGCGTCGGGGGTGACGATCTGGGTGCCGGTGACGAGGTAGGTGTGCACACCGGTGTCGGTGGTGAAGACGACCTCGTCGCCCGGGGCGAGCGAGTCGAGGTGGCGGAACTCGGCGCCGTGGCTCGTGCGGTGGCCGGCCACCACGACGTTGCCGATCTGGCCCGGCATGGCCGTGCCCGGCCAGTGCCCCGGCCCGCGGTCGAGCGTGGTGAGGCGAATGCCGTCGTGCAGCTCGGCGTCGAGGCCCACCGACGGGATCGAGATGCGCCCCAACACCGGGTTGTCCTCCACGCCGCGCGGATCCTGCGGCGGGGCGATCGGCTGCGTGACCTGCCGCGGCAGCGTGCTGGTCGTCGTGGAGGTGCTGGTCGTGGTGGTGGTGGTCGTCGTCGTGCTGGTCGTCGTGGGAGCAGTGGTGGTGGTGGTGGTGGTGGTGGTGGTGGTGGCCGAGCCGGCGTCGAACGACGCGATCGTTTCGGGGCCCGAGCCCGAGTCGAACGCGAGGAAGCCACTGACGAGCGCGATGGCGGCGAGTGCCGTCACGAGGGGAGGTGCGACCCGCCGCATGATCGATGGCCGATCGGTGTCGGTCATGGAGACGATTCTTCCAGATCCTGGAGGAGGGTGACCGCGCGGCGGGCGACCGCCGATCCCGACCGGACACACGCGGGGATGCCGATGCCGCGGAACCCGGCACCGGTGACGAACAGCCCGTCCGGCAGCGCGCGGTCGATTGCAGCGACCCAGTCGGGGTGGTGCGGCCGGTACTGCGCGAACGCGCCGGGCCAGCGGGTGATCCGCGTCTCGATCGGCTCGAACCCCACACCGAGATGGTGCTCGAGGTCGGCGAGCACGACGGCGAGCGCCTCGTCGTCGGTGAGGTGCATCACCTCGACGCCGTCGCGGCCGAGCGAGACGCGGAGGATCTCGCCGCCCGCCGGCGGGCGCCAGTGTCCCCACTTCTGTGACGCGAACGATGCTGCGGTGACGTCTCGCTGTACCGGCTTCGGGACCAGGTAGCCGCTCAGCCCACGCAGCTCGTCGGGCCACTGCTCGGCCGCGATGTGCAGCGTCACCATGATCACGTCGGCGGTCTCGGCCCCACTCAGCAACTCGGAGGCCTCGGGGGCGGTCTCGGCGAGGATCGAGCCCGTCACCGTCGCCGGTGTTGCGAAGACGATCGCGTCGAACACGTCGTGGTCGTCCCCGGTCGTGAGCCGCCACCGTTCGTCGTCCGTCGCCTCGACCGTCTCGATCGGACTCGAGGTTCGCAACGTGCCACCACCGGCGGTGAAGGCCGACGCGGTCGCCTCGACCAGCGCCGCCATTCCGCCCGCGGTGCGGCGAAGATCGGGCTCGTTGCCGCGGTTGCGGTGCCCTGCGCCGCTCGCTGACGTCGCGCCGCCAGCAGCAGGCTGCGGTCGCCGGTTGCGAGTGCCGCGAGTTGGGGGACCTCGGCGAGGCTGAAGCGGTCGGTGTCGGTGGCGTAGATGCTGCCGACGAGTGAGTCGACGAGGTACTCGTGCACCTCGTCACCGAAGCGGGCGCGGACGAACGCCCCGATCGAGTCGGCATCGGTGGATGTCCGGGGGAGCAGTGGCTCCAGCGCCGCGCGGGCCTTGCCCCGCCACGACAGCAGCTTGGTCGTCGCGAGCGGGCGCAGCCGTCCGGGGACCCCGAGGAGGAGCCCGTCGGGAATCGGGTGCAGACCGTCGCGCCAGACCGCGGCGCCGACCGGTTCGGGCGAGACGAGGTCGTCGCCGAGCCCGACACGGTCGGCCAGAGCCGTCGCCTCGGGAACACGAGCGAGGAACGCATCGGCTCCTTCGTCGACGCCGGCCACACCGGCGAATCGGCTCGTGGCGATCCTGCCTCCGAGCCGGTCGGTCGACTCGTACACGACGACGGCGCTCTCCGCGTCGGCGTCGCGCAGGGCGAGTGCTGCCGCGAGCCCGCTGATGCCGGCACCGACGACGGCGATGCGGCGGCTCACCGTCAGCTCCCGAGCGCAGCGACGACCCGATCGGCGAGTGCCGCCATGATCGTGGGGTCGTCGTTGACGCAGGCGGTGCGGTCGAAGGCGAGGCCGCGCGACTCGGCGCGCTGCGCTGCCTCGATGTCGAGATCGAACAGCACTTCGAGGTGGTCGGCCACGAAACCGCACGCGCACACGATCACGCCCGCCACGTCGGAGCCGTCCGTGGCGCGCGCCTCGCCGATGTCGTCGATCACCTCGAGGATGTCGGGGCCGATCCAGGGCTCGGGTGTCCGGCCGGCCGACTGCCACGCCAGCTGCCAGTCGTCGCCCTCGGTGAGCCCGACAGCGCCAGCGACCGCCTCGGCCGTGGAGCGCAGTTCGTCCGGGTAGGGGTCGCCGGAATCGATGATCCGTTGCGGCAGCGAGTGAGCGGTGAAGAGCACGCGCACGGCGCCGCCGGTGCGCTCGCGCATGGCCGCCAGTCGGGCGCGCAGGTCGTCGGCGAGGAACGTCACGAACGCCGGCTCGACGGCCCAACTCTCGATCCCGACCACCTGTGGCGACGCGTCGGCCTCGTCGACGCCCTGGCGCGTCCGGTCGAGGTACTGACCGATCGAGTACGACGAGTAGTGCGGCGCGAGGACCAGGCCGACGATCGCGTCGACGCCGGAGTCGGCCAGGTCTCGTGCGGCGACCTCGACCTTCGGGTCGGCGTGCTTGAGCCCGAGGGCGACCGTGAAGCGGCCCGGTTGACGCTCGTCGAGCGCGGCTTGGAGGGCGTCGCGTTGCGCTTCGGTGAGCTGTGCGAGGGGTGAGACCCCACCGATCGCTGCGTACCGTGCGGTCAGGTCGGCCAATGCCTCGGGCGTCGGCGGCCGGCCCCGACGGATGTCGGTGTAGTACGGCTCGATCTCGTCGGGGTGGCGGGGGGTGCCGTAGGCCATCAGCAGCACGGCGACCTCCGCCGACTCGGCGACGGGTTCGGTGACGCTCATGGCCGTTCTCCTCCGGTGGTTGCGCCGGTGCTGGTGGCGGTCCGTTCGTGGACGAGATCGACGACGGCTTGCAGCACGCCCGGATCGGTCTCGGGGTTCACGCCGTGACCGAGGTTGAAGATGTGGCCGGGGTGGCGGCCACCGTCGGTCCCGATGTTGTCGCGCAGCACCTGTTCGGTTCCCTCGAGCGCGGGCGCCACGCCGGCCAGCACGAGTGCAGGATCGAGGTTGCCCTGGACCACGAGGTCGTCGCCGAGCCTGGCTCGGGCGTCACCGATCCGGGTTCGCCAATCGAGCCCGATCACGGTGGCGCCCGTGTCGTACATCGACTCGAGCAGGTGATCGCAGCCGATGCCGAAGTGGATCCCTGGAGCGTCGGGGTGGCGTCGGTGGAGTTCGCGGAACACGTGGCGCGAGTGGGGGAGGACGTAGCGGTCGTAGTCGCGGCGACTCAGCGAGCCCGCCCACGAGTCGAAGAGTTGGAACGCCGACGCCCCGTGGGTGAGCTGCGCGTCGATGAAGGTGATCGCCGACTCGGCCAGCCGCTCCATCACCTCGTGCCAGAGCGCTTCGTCGGTGTGGATCAGCGCCTTGGTGTGGCGGTAGTCCTTGCTCGGACGGCCCTCGATCAGATAGCTCGCGACGGTGAAGGGTGCTCCGGCGAACGCGAGCAGTGGGACGTCGAGTTCGGCCACGAGCCGTTCGACGGTGGCGATGACGTAGTCGATGTCGTCGAACTCGAGTGGTCGCAGGCGCTCGATGTCGTTGCTCGAACGCAACGGATGCTCGGCGACCGGCCCCGTGCCGGGGGCCACGTCGATGCCGAAGCCGACCGCATGCGGTGCCACGACGATGTCGCTGTACAGCACGGCCGCATCGACGCCGTAGCGACGCACGGGCTGCAGGGTGATCTCGGCCGCGAGATCGGGCTGCTTGATCGCATCGAGGATCGATCCCTCCCCGCGTACGGCTCGGTACTCCGGAAGCGAACGACCCGCCTGGCGCATGAACCACACCGGGGTGTGGGGACCGCGCCGGCCGTGTGCGGCCGCCAGGAACGCGCTCGTGGCGGGAGGCGCATCGTCACGTTCGGCAGGGGCGTCCATCGGGCGATCACGCTACCGCCGGGTTCTGCCAGGCTGCCGAACGGGGATCGGTCCCGATGCCGGGTCGGGACGACGGTGTCTGCCGATAGCATTTCTTGACCCGTTATGACCCAGCAGCACCCCGATCTCGCTGACGAACAGGCCTACATCGACCACGCGTACGAGTGTCTGCGCGTCAGTCGCGAGGCCGCATGGAGGCTCCGCGACCTCAACGAGGCCGACCTCGGTGGCACGTTCCAGGCGCGTTTCGAGCGCAACGCCTTCGACGAAGCACTGTTGAAGCGGCTTGCCGACCTCGATCTCGGCAACGCGTCGTTGGTGTTCGGTCGCATCGATCGTTCGGCGGAGGCGCCCGACGCGACCGAGAGCTTCCACATCGGTCGCCTCGCGGTGGCCGACGAGGACCGCGAGCCCGTGGTGGTCGACTGGCGGGCGCCGGTCGCCGAGCCGTTCTACCGGGCGACCGGCCGCAACGCGATGGGCCTGCTGCGGCGGCGCCACTTCGCCGTCGAGGGCCAGAAGCTGCTCGGGATCGAGGACGAGCTGTTCGGGGAGGGCCACCTGGGCCTCGGCCACGACGAGGGGCTCGACACCGCCCTCGATGGCGGTGGCGACGGTGGATCGTCGGCAACCGAGGGACTGCGCGGGTATTCGACCCTGCTCGCTGCGCTCGAACGTGGACGCACCGGCACGCTCGGCGACATCGTCGCCACGATCCAGGGTGAGCAGGACGAGATCATCCGTTCGCCCCAGCACGGCGTGCTCGTCGTCCAGGGTGGACCCGGCACCGGCAAGACGGTCGTGGCGCTCCACCGCGCCGCCTACCTCCTCTACACCCACCGGTTCCCGCTCGAAGACCAGGGTGTCCTCGTGATCGGCCCGAACCGGGTGTTCCTGCGCTACATCGAGCGGGTGCTCCCGTCGCTCGGCGAGGCCGGTGTCGAGCAGGTCGTACTCTCCGATCTCGTTCCGGGGGTCGACTTCCTCCGCCCCGGCGACCGCAACGGCGCCGACTCGCCGACCGCCGCTCGGCTCAAGGGCGACGCACGGATGTCCGACGTCATCGACCAGGCGATCGACGACCGCGAGCGTCCCCTGCGCGAGGAATTGGTCATCCCGTTCCGCACCGGCTACGTGCGGCTCCGGGTCGAGGAGTCGGCCCGCATCGTCAAGGCGGCGCGTCGTCGGTTCCGACGCCACAACAGCGGTCGTCGATTCGTCGAGACCGAGGTGTGGTCTGCGCTCGCGGCCAGCTTCCACGACAGCGAGATCGGGCCGCATCACGTGAAGGACACGCTGCGCGGCACCCCCGAGATCCGCGAGGCGCTCGACCGGATGTGGCCCTTGTTGACCCCGGCGCAACTGCTCCACGACCTGTTCGGCTCCAAGGCGTTGCTCAAGCTCGCGGCGCGTGGCGTCCTCGACGAGGCCGAGGCGTTGGCCCTGTTCCGCCCCCGCAGTGAATCGGTGCACGACGTCCGGTGGACGCCCGCCGACGTCGCGCTGCTCGACGACGCCCGCGACGTCCTCGGACCCAAGCCCGGCCGCAACGGCAAGATCGACGACGCCGACGAGATCAGGACGTACGGCCACATCGTGATCGACGAGGTCCAGGACCTCACCCCGATGCAGCTGAAGATGGCCACGAGGCGTTCGCTCAACGGCGCGATGACGATCGTCGGCGACCTCGCCCAGGCGACCGGTCCGTTGGCACCGTCCGACTGGGACCAGGTGCTCGACCACCTGCCGGACCGCAAGCCGGCACGGGTGATCGGACTCTCGGTCGGTTATCGGATCCCCGGCCAGATCATGGAACTCGCCAACCGGGTGATGGCGGTTGCAACACCGTCGCTGCGGTCGCCGGTCTCCGTGCGCGTGGGCGATGCCAGCCCGGTCATCGTGCGCGCCGAGGGCGCCGAGGTGCTCGGTTCGACGGTTGCTGCCGAAGTGATCTCGCTCACCGGTGCCCTGCCGGGCGCCAGCCTCGGCGTGATCGCACCCGACGCGATGATCGACGAGCTGTCCGAACACCTCACCGCTGCGGGCGTCAACCACGGAACGGCCACACGCACCGGGCTCGACGACGGGGTCACACTCGTGCCGGTCAGCGTCGTCAAGGGGCTCGAACTCGACGCGGTCGTGGTGGTCGAGCCGGCACAGATCGTCGCCGACCACGAACACGGGTTGCGGTCGTTGTACGTCGCCCTCACCCGACCCACCCAGCGCTTGAGCATCGTCCACGCCGACGAGCTCCCCGAACCGCTGCGCTGAGATGCTCGGCGGTCAGCCGTCGCCGGTGTAGCGATCGACGAGGTCGGTGAGGATCGAGAACGCCTTGTCGGCGTCGGCCGGTCGTACGCGTACCACGGCGTTGCGGGCCATGTCGACGGTGGTCTGGATGCCGCCGACGAGGTCGGGCCGGGAGGCCTCGACGTCGGGTTGCGCGACGAGCCAGATCGCCTCGATCTGGCGGAGGGTCGCTCGTTCGTCGCCGTCACCTGCGATCTGGGCGCTGAGCCGGCTCATCTCGGCGGACAACTCCGGGAGGAGTTCGGTGGGGGTTCCGACGATCGGCAGCGTGGTGGTGGTGGCGATCGTGCCGTCGGCGTCGCTGCTGGCGGCGGGGGCGCCGGCATCGACGTCGACGACGGTGTCGGCACAGGCGGACACGGCGAGTGTCAGCGCGCCGAGCGCGGCCAGCGTGACCGCCGTGCGCCCGGTCACGGGGTGACCAGGATGCGTTCGCTGGCGAACGACCCGACGCCGATGTGGCGGCCGTCGATCTCGACCGTGAGCGTGCCGTCGGGGGAGGCAGCGGTGACCACCCCGCGATTACCGGGCTGGATCGCCGACGCTTCGAGGAACTCCAGCAGGCCCGGCTCGAACTCGAGCTCTTCGGTGATGCGCCGGACGGTGAACGGCGACCCGACGGTGACGTTCGACAGGGGGGCGGAATCGGGTGCCTCGTAGCCCGACCCCGGGATGGGGTTGCCGTGCGGGCAGGTGGTGGGCTCGCCGAGCAGGTCGTTGAGTGCCCGTTCGACCGAGTCGCTCATGATGTGCTCCCACTTGCCGGCCTCGTGGTGTGCCTCGGCCCACGACAACTTGAGGACGTCGGTGAGGAAGACCTCGGCGAGACGGTGCCGACGCACGACCCGCTCGCCGAGCCTGCGGCCGGCCTCGGTGAGATGGATGCCGTCGTCGGAGCTGATCAGGCCCTCGGTCTCGAGGCGCTTCATCATCTCGCTGACCGCTGGACGTGACACCTGCAGCCGTTCGGCGATGCGCGCCTGGATCACCTCGACGTCGTCCTCGTGGAGCTCGAAGATGCACTCGCAGTATTCCTCGAACGCGGGGTGGTGCTCACCGCTCGCAGGCATGCAGCGATCCTACCGCCGCCTCCGATCCCGTCGCCCTCGCAACGTCTGGTGTCAGACAGACACCACCTGATGTTGCGTCAGGACTGGAGACGACGGAGCCAACTCTCGGCGTAGCGGAGGCGCCGTTCGAGTTGTTCGGTGGTGGCAGTGGCGACTCGGGTGACGCCGGCGAGGCGGTTCATCTCGCCCTGCACCTTGGCGTGGTTCCACCCGGTGATGTCGACGAGGCGTTTGGCGACGTGGGCATTGCGGGTGCGCAGGTCGTCCTTGCGTTCGGCGACGCTCAGCGACCCGGCCGGCACGAGACCGGCTGCGGTGGGGACGTCGGGGAGGTCGAGGGTCAGCGACGGATCGGCGACGAACAGCGGCTCGCCGATCTCCAACTCGTCGTCGTAGCGGGCGGCGGTGAGCTCGTCGGGCGAGAACAGCGGCTCGTAACGCACACCCTGTTCGGTGACGGTGTGCACCGTGATGTCGGTCGCCGTGGCGGAGACCACCGAGAACAGCGCGAGCTGTTCGGCGGCGTCGTCGGGGTGCACCTGGTCGTCGAGGCCACCGTCGACCCGGAACTCGTCGGGGTCGTCGTCCGCACCCGGCGGCCGCAGGATGTGCCGGCGCGCCTCGGCGATCTCGAAGGCATGGGTGCGCAACCGGGGATCGTCGGGGATGTAGACGTAGGCCTTCTGGCTCGGCCGCCCCGACTGCCACCGGACGAAACGACCGACGGCCTGGCGGAAGAACAGCTCGGTCGACGTGGTGGTGGCGAACACGCCGACGCGCAGGCGTGGGATGTCGACCCCCTCCGACACCATGCGGACCGCCACGAGCCAGGGTCGATCGTTGTGACTGAACTCGGCGATCTTCTTCGACGCAGTGGGGTCGTCGCTGATGACGACGTCGGCAGGCGTGCCGAACCGATCGCGCAGGAGCCTGGCGATCCCCTGCGCGTGGTCCTGGTCGATCGCGATCACGAGGCCACCGGCGTCTCGATGGTCCTGGCGGATCGAGCGGAGTTGCTCGTTGGCGCGTGCGAGCACGCTCGGCATCCACTCGCCCTCGAGGCTGAGCGCGGTGCGGAGACGCATCGACACCTGGTCCTTGGTGAGTTCGTCCTGGAAGCTCGCGTTGAGCACGTCGCCCGAGGCCGTCGTCCACTCCATCTCGCCGTCGACGCGTGGGAAGTAGACCGGACGGACGACGCCGCCGTCGCGCAGTGCGTCGGCGTATCCGTACGTGTAGTCGGCATGGGCCATGTCGCCCTCGTCACCGGAGGCGTCGTAGCGGACGAACGGGATCTGCACGGCGTCGCTGCGGAACGGCGTGCCCGACAGCGAGAGCCGACGGGCGGCGTGCCCGAAGGCCACGCGGATGCTGTCACCCCACGCCCGCTCGTGGCCGGCGTGGTGGATCTCGTCGAGGATCACGAAACCGTCGGCCGACAGCCCGGCCAGCCTGGACGCGGTGTTGCCGGTCGCGATCTGCTGGTAGGTGGTGACGAGGCCGTGCACGTCGCGGGCCAACCCGTCGCCGGGACTCCAGTCGGGGTCGAGCTCCAGGCCGAGTCGGTGGGCGGCGAGTGACCACTGCACCTTCAAGTGACTCGTCGGCGCGACGACGACGAGCGTGCGGGGTTCGTCGGCGAGGGCGGCGCGGGCGCAGGTCAGGGCGAACGTGGTCTTGCCGGCTCCAGGGGTCGCCACCGCGAGGAAGTCGGGGTCCGGGTCGGCCCGGAACTGTTCGTACGCGGCGCGTTGCCAGGGTCGCAGGGTCACGGTCGGCATCGGCCCCCCGAGTCTGGCGCCGCCACCCCCACCCCCCAACCATCCCCCTCAACCCGGTCCGAAAAATGCCGGGATTCGGTCGCTCAGCGACCGAATCCCGGCATTTTTCGGGACGTGAAGGTCGGGGGCGGCGGGGTACGGTGGGCTCGATGTCCGATCAGTGAGCCGTCCACCGTCCGTTCGTTCCTGGAGGTGCCGTCATGGCCGCGTCGCTCATCGCTCGTCAACTCACCGTCGTCCGAGGCCCACTCGTCGTCCTCGATGCCGTCGATCTCACACTCACCCCCGGTCACCGGGTGGGGCTGGTCGGCCCCAACGGGGTCGGCAAGTCGACATTGCTCGGAGCGCTCGCCGGCCGCATCGCGTCCGATCACGGATCGGTGGAGGTCAGTCCGCGCTCGGCGAACGTCGGGTTGTTGCCCCAGGAGCCGGAACGATCCGCTTCCGAGACCGTGCGGGCCTTCCTCGGCCGTCGCAGTGGTGTGACGGGCGCGCAGGAGTCGCTCGACGCGGCCACCGACGCACTCGCTGCCGGTGACCCGGGAGCCGACGACCAGTACTCGGAGGCGCTCGAACGATGGCTCGCGCTCGGTGCGGCCGACTTCGACGCCCGCGTCGGCGCGACCTGGGACGAACTCGGTCTGGACCCGGGGTTGCTCGACCAACCGACACTCACCCTCTCGGGCGGCGAGGCGGCGAGGAGTTCGTTGGCGTCGCTCCTGCTCTCCCGGTACGACGTGTTCCTGCTCGACGAACCCACGAACGACCTCGACCTCGACGGCCTCGCACGGCTCGAGCGATGGGTGTTGGGCCTCGCCGCGCCGGTGCTGCTCGTGAGCCACGACCGCACCTTCCTCGAGCGCGTGATCACCGACGTCG
The DNA here is from genome assembly GCA_963715285.1 of Ilumatobacteraceae bacterium. Lineage (GTDB taxonomy): Bacteria > Actinomycetota > Acidimicrobiia > Acidimicrobiales > Ilumatobacteraceae > Sva-07. The sequence continues at coordinate 52,293 of CAVQRU010000031.1, forward strand.
TCGAGATCGACCATCACCGCCATCGCACCGAGTGGTACTCGGGCGGCTGGTCGGCGTTCCTCACGGAACGTGAGCTCTCGCGGCTCCATGCGCAGCAGCGGTTCGACGAGTACGACTCGAAGCGATCGGCCCTCCAACAGCGAGCGCAACGCGAGCGGGAGTGGGCGACGCAGGGGCAGTCCAAGGTGAGGAAGTCGGGCGAGAACGACAAGCACATCCGCAACTTCAAGATCAACCAGACCGAGCAGCTCGCGGGGCGCGCCGCCCGCACGCAGAAGGCCGCCGAACGCCTCGAGGAGGTCGAGGAACCGCGGCAGCCGTGGGAGCTGCGCCTGACGATCCCGACCGCCGGTCGCAGCGGTGACGTCGTGGCGACTGCCCGTGCCGCGGTGATCGATCGCCGGGGATTCCGCCTCGGCCCGGTCGACGTCGACCTCCGTGTCGGCGACCGGGTGGCGCTCGTGGGCGCCAACGGCAGCGGGAAGACCACGCTGATCGAGATGCTGCTGGGTCGGATCGAGCCGACGGCGGGGACCGCCGGGCTGGGTGCGAGCGTGGTGGTCGGGGAGGTCGAGCAGGCCCGCTCCGAGCTGCTCGGCGTCGAGACCCTGCTCGACGCGTTCGTCGCCGCAACGGGCCTGACGGTCGCCGACGCCCGTACGCTCCTCGCCAAGTTCGGCCTCGGCGCCGAGCACGTCCACCGGGGCGCCGGCACCCTGTCGCCCGGCGAGCGGACACGCGCCTCGCTGGCGTTGCTGATGGCCAACGGCGCCAACCTGCTCGTGCTCGACGAACCGACGAACCACCTCGACCTCCCCGCGATCGAGCAGCTTGAACAGGCGCTCGACACGTTCGAGGGCACCGTGATCCTGGTCACCCACGACCGGGCCCTGCTCGAACGGGTCCGCATCACCCGCACGTTCGACGTCGACGGAGGGACGGTCAGCGAGCGGGTGTGAGCTCGTCACGGACGATGTGACGGAGGTCCCGATCTCGACGGTCGGGGAACTCCCCGGGCATCGGCGACGACCAGACCGGTCGTGAACCATCGAACCACCACCCTCCTCGCCCCCGTTGCCGCTCTCGCGTTGACGTTCTCGCTCGCCGCGTGCGGCAGTGACGACGACTCGTCCAGCGACACGACCAGCGCCCCCGAGGCCACCACGGCCATGGACGGCACGACCGCCATGGACGGCACGACCGCCATGGGTGACGACTCGATGGACGACAGCTCGATGGACGACGCCATGGCGGGCGGCGAGGCCACCGTGGGTGACATCACCGTCACCGGCGTCTGGATGCGCGAGCCCGCAGAGGGACAGACCAGGTCGGCGGCCTACGGCACGATCACCAACAGCGGCGACAGCGACGTGACGCTGGTGAGTGCGTCCGTGCCGTTCGACGCCACCGTCGAGATCCACGAGACGATCATGGGCGACGACGGATCGATGCAGATGCAGGAGGTGCCCGAGGGGTTCGTTGTTCCGGCCGGCGGGAGCTTCACCCTGGAGCCGGGCGGCCCGCACATCATGCTGATCGACATCGACCCCGCCGACATCACGGGCACGATCGACGTGACGATGGTGTTCGACGACGGCACCGAGGTGACCGTGGGCGCACCGGTGCGGCCTCTGGTGATGGACGACTCCGACATGAGCGGAGACATGTCCGGTGACATGAGCGGTGACATGGAGGACGACAGCGAGGGCTGAACACGTCGCTGGGTAGCGTGAGCCGATCGCTGCGCATCAGGTGCTCGAGGCGTTCTCGCCGGCCGTTCGTGAGTGGTTCGCGGCGTCGTTCCCCGAGCCGACGCCCCCGCAGGTGCAGGGCTGGCCGCACATCGCTGCCGGCGAGCACACGCTGATCTGTGCCCCGACTGGTTCCGGCAAGACGCTCACCGCGTTCCTCGCGTCGATCGATCGACTCACGACCAGCCCCCGCCCCGAGGAGCGGTCGCACCGCACGCGTGTGCTCTACATCTCACCGCTGCGGGCGCTGGCGTTCGACATCGAGAAGAACCTGCGGGCGCCACTCACGGGCATCGAGCTCGCAGCCGAGCGACTCGGCGAGCACTTCGTCGCTCCCGAGGTCGGGATGCGCACGGGGGACACCGCTGCCAACGACCGCCAGAAGTTGATCCGCCGACCGCCCGACCTGCTGATCACCACGCCGGAATCCTTGTACCTGATGCTGACGTCGTCGGCGCGCGAGACGCTCGCCGGCGTCGAGACGGTGATCATCGACGAGATCCACGCGATGGCCACCACCAAGCGGGGCGCGCATCTCATGCTGACGCTCGAACGGCTCGAACAGGTCACCGACACGCCACCGCAGCGCATCGGTCTGTCGGCCACGCAGCGCCCACTGGAGGAGGTGGCCGAATTCCTCGGTGGCTGGGTCGAGCCCGGCCGGAGGCGGCAGGTCCAGATCGTCGACGCCGGCATCCGCAAGCAGCTGGAGGTCGAGGTCGTGATCCCGATCGAGGACATGTCGACGCTCGGGCAGGTGAAGGTGGAACTCACGCCCGGCCCGGCGACCTCGGCGCTGACCGAACGCCGTACGTCGATCTGGCCGAGCATCTACCCCGAGATCCTGAAGCGGATCCTCGCCAACCGCACCACGATCATCTTCTGCAACGCCCGCCGCGCCGCCGAACGCCTCGCCGCCAAGCTCAACGAACTGGCGATCGAGCAGGGCGTGCCCGGCATCGTCGACCCGGCCACCGGCGAGGTGCTCGACGAACTCGTGCGAGCGCACCACGGTTCGCTTGCCCGCGAGCAGCGGGTCGTGATCGAGGATCGGCTCAAGCGCGGCGACCTGCGGGCGATCGTCGCCACGTCGTCGCTCGAGCTGGGCATCGACATGGGAGCGGTCGACCTCGTGATCCAGGTCGAATCCCCGGGCGCTGTCAGCCGGGGGTTGCAGCGCATCGGCCGCGCCGGGCACCAGGTGGGGGAGCCGTCCCGTGGGTCGATCTTCCCCAAGCACCGCGGCGACCTGCTGGAAGCCGCGATCGTCACGCGCCGGATGGTCGACGGCGAGATCGAGTCGACCCGGTACCTGCGCAACCCGCTCGACGTGCTCGCCCAGCAGATCGTCGCCCACGTGGCGATCGTCGAGGAGTGCTCGGTCGACGAGGTCGCCACGATGGTGCGCCGCTGCGCGAGCTTCGCCGACATCTCCGACGACCTGCTGTCGAACGTGCTCGACCTGCTGTCGGGCCGTTACCCGAGCGAGGAGTTCTCGGAACTGCGCCCGCGGATCGTGTGGGACCGCATCAACGACCGGCTGCGAGCTCGCGACGGCTCGAAGCGGCTGGCGGTCACGAGCGGCGGGACGATTCCCGACCGCGGCCTGTTCGGCGTGTTCCTCCCCGACGGCACCCGCGTGGGTGAACTCGACGAGGAGATGGTGTACGAGAGCCGTCCGGGAGAGACGTTCGTGCTGGGCGCGTCGACGTGGCGGATCGAGGACATCACGTTCGAGCGCGTCACCGTGAGCCCTGCTCCGGGGCAGCCGGGCAAGATGCCGTTCTGGCACGGTGACCGCCCAGGTCGGCCGCTGGAACTCGGCCGGGCACTCGGGGCATTCGTCCGCGAGATCCGCGACCTCGACGATGTCGCCGCGAACGAGCGGCTGATGACGCACTACAACCTCGACGCGTTCGCCGCGGGCAACCTCTCGCAGTACCTCGCGGAGCAGGCCGAGGCGACCGGCGCGGTGCCCGATGATCGCACGATCGTCGTCGAGCGGTTCCAGGACGAGATCGGCGATTGGCGCATCTGCATCCTCAGTCCGTTCGGCACGCCGGTGCACGCGCCGTGGGCGATGGCGATCGAGCGGCGCCTGATGGACCGGTTCGACATCCCGGTCGAGTCGATGTGGGGCGACGACGGCATCGTCATCCGCCTTCCCGAGTCGGCGGTCGAGCTGCCGATCGAGGCGCTGATGATCGACCCGGAGGACATCGACGAACTCGTCGTCGAGACGCTGCCGCAGACGGCGCTGTTCTCGGCCCGATTCCGCGAGTGCGCGGGTCGTGCGTTGTTGCTGCCGCGGCGGCGCCCCGATCGCCGGACACCGCTGTGGCAGCAGCGCCAGCGCGCCGCCGACCTCCTCGCGGTCGCCGCCAAGTACCCGACGTTCCCGATCCTGCTCGAGACGTCGAGGGAGTGCCTGCAGGACGTGTTCGACGTGCCGGCGCTGCGCGAGGTGCTCGGCCTGCTGCGGTCGAGGGCGATCCGCGTGGTCACCGTCGACACCGGCAAGGCGAGCCCGATGGCGTCGAGCCTGCTGTTCAACTGGATCGCGGCGTACATGTACGAGGGCGACGCCCCCCTCGCCGAGCGTCGAGCTGCCGCGCTCGCGCTCGATCGCGACCTGCTGCGCGACCTGCTCGGCGCCGAGGAGTTGCGCGAGCTGCTCGACCCCGAGGTGCTCGCCGACGTCGAGCTGGAGCTGCAGTGTCTCGCCGACGGTCGGCGGGCGAGGTCGGCCGACGAGCTGCACGACGTGTTCCGCAAGATCGGCGACCTGAGCGCCGACGAGGTCGAGCTGCGGTGCGAGCTGGGGGCGGGGTGGCTCGAGGAGCTCGTCTCGCAGAAGCGCGTGATCGAGATCGCACTCGGCGGTGAGACCCGTTTCGCGGCTGCCGAGGACGCCGCTCGCTATCGCGATGCGTTCGGTTGCTCGCTGCCGCTCGGTCTGCCGATGGCCTTCACCGAGCACGTCGCCAGGCCGCTGGAGGAGATCGTCGGCCGGTACGCTCGCACTCACGGCCCGTTCCTGACCGCCGAGGTCGCGAAGCGGTTCGCGGCGCCACCCGAGCGGATCGCCGGTGCGCTCGCCGCGCTGGAGGGCGACGAGCGCCTCGTCGTGGGCGAGTTCCGCCCCGAGGGCGTGTCGCGCGAGTTCTGCGACGTCGACGTCCTGCGCCAGCTGCGCCGCCGGTCGCTCGCCGCGCTGCGCAAGGAGGTCGAGCCGGTCGAGCAAGGGGCCTTCGCCCGGTTCCTCACCGCCTGGCACGGCATCCCGGCCGCACGCCGGGGAACCGACGCACTGGTCGAGACGCTCGGCGTGCTGTCCGGCACCGCCCTCGTGGCCTCGACGATCGAAACCGATGTGCTGCCCGTGCGCGTCGCGGGCTTCCGACCGTCGATGCTCGACGAGCTGTGCACGGCGGGCGAGGTGATCTGGGTCGGTGCCGGCGCGCTCGGGGTGCGCGACGGTCGCGTCCGGTTGTGCTTCGCCGACCAGCTGCCGCTGCTCGCTCCCGGCTGGGACGAGCGCGAGCCGGCCGAGGGAGCGCTGCAGGATGCGATCCGAGCGCTGCTCGCCGAGCAGGGAGCGAGCTTCTGGGGCCAGATCCGCGGTGCCGCTCCCGGCGCGCAGGACCAGGAACTGCTCGCTGCGCTCTGGGATCTCGTGTGGGCGGGCGAAGTCACCAACGACTCCCTGGCCGCGCTGCGCTCGGTGATCGGCGGGGCCAAGGTCAAGGCGGCCAGGGCCGCAGCCGCCGGCCGTGCTCCGTACAGCCGCAGCCGACCTCGGCCGGGTCGCCTCACCCGCATCGGCCCGCCCGCCGGTCAGGGTCGCTGGAGCCTCGTCGCGCCGCTGCTCCAGCCCGCACCGGCGCCGACCGAGGCCGCGCACGCCCAGGCGCTGCAGCTCGTCGAGCGCTACGGCGTCGTCACCCGCGAGGCGGTGACGGCCGAAGGGCTCGTCGGCGGTTTCACTGCGGTGTACGGCGTGTTGAAGGTGTTGGAGGAACGCGGCCAGGTGCGCCGCGGCTACTTCGTCGACGGCCTCGGCGCCGCCCAGTTCGCCTCGCCCGGTGCGGTCGATCGCCTCCGGGCTGCCCGCGAAACGCCCGACCCGATCATCCGACCCGACGACGTCCCGGATCCCGTCGTGCTCGCGTCGACCGATCCTGCCCAGCCCTACGGCGCGGCGCTGGCCTGGCCGGCCACACCCGGACGTCCAGCACGAACGGCGTCGTCGCTCGTCGTGCTGCGTGCCGGTCGCCCGCTCGTGTGGTTCGACCGGCGGGCGCATCATCTCGTCACCTTCCCCGATGCGCTTCACGACGTCTCGTGGGCGGGAGCGTTGGTCGATCTCGTCCGGGCGGGGCGGGTGAAGGCGGTCGAGATCCGCAAGGTCGATGGTGACGGCCTCGCCGACGCGCCTGTCGGGCTCCTCGATCTGCTCCGGTCGGTGGGGTTCGCCGACGGCTATCGCGGCCTGGTGGCACGGGGCTGAGCAGTCCGTCGGATGCTCGTCGGTGACCTGGCGGGCTCGCTACGGTGATCCGGTGAGCGCGACATCCGATCAGGCCGCACCGCCCGACCCGCTGACCATCATCAAGTCGAACGAGTACCTGCGAGCGCTCGTGCTGGCCGCGCTGATCGCGCTGCCGGTCGCCGTGGTCGCGTACGGCTTCCTCGCACTGGTCGACTGGCTCCAGGAGGCTCTGTTCACCGACCTGCCCAGCGGGTTGGGGTTCGACTCGCCACCGACCTGGTGGCCGATTCCACTGCTCGCCCTCTCGGGTCTCCTGGTCGCCATGTGCATCCGGTCACTCCCCGGCAACTGCGGCCACTCGCCGTCGGGGGGTTTCCAACAGGGTTCGCCGACGATGCCGATCGAGTTGCCCGGCGTTGCACTCGCGGCGTTGGCGACACTGGCGTTCGGTGCCGTCCTCGGTCCCGAGGCGCCGCTGATCGCCATCGGCAGCGGCCTCGGTGCGCTCGCGATCCGGAGCATCAAGCGCGACTCGGCCCCCACGGCGGTCGCCCTGATCGCCTCAGCGGGCAGCTTTGCCGCGATCAGCACCCTGATCGGGTCGCCGGTGGTCGCTGCCTTCCTGATGCTGGAGGTCGCCGGGCTCGGCGGGACGATGCTCGCCGTGGCCCTGCTCCCCGGGCTCCTCGCTGCGGGCCTCGGCTTCCTGGTCTTCATCGGGCTCGACTCGATCACCGGCCTCGGCACGTTCTCGCTGGCGATCCCCGACCTGCCGGCGTTCACGACGCCGACGGTCGCGATGTTCGCCTGGGCGGTCGTGCTCGGTCTGCTGTGTCCGCTGATCGGGTGGGTCGTCTACACGATCGCGCTGTCGGTTCGCACGCTGGTCCACGAGCGCAGGCTGATCGTCACGCCCCTGCTGGGCATCTCGATCGCACTGCTGGCGATCGTCTTCGCCGAACTGACCGATCAGGGCACCGAGAACGTCCTGTTCTCCGGCCAGGCGCAGCTACCGGTCCTCGTCGAGCAATCCGCCACCTGGTCGACCGGCGCGTTGCTGCTCGTGATCGCGTGCAAGGGGCTGGCCTATGCGCTGTCGCTCAGCGCCTTCCGCGGCGGACCGATCTTCCCGAGCCTGTTCATCGGCGGCGCGCTCGGTGTCGTCGCCGCCGACCTGCCCGGAATGTCGCTCGTACCGGGTCTCGCGATCGGGATCGGGGCGATGTGTGCGACGATGCTGAAGCTGCCGTTCACCTCGGTCCTGCTCGCGACGGTGCTGCTCTCGAGCGATTCCTACGCGGTCATGCCGCTGGCGATCGTGGCGGTCGTCGTGGCCTATGTGGCCACCGAACGACTCCCGGCGCCACGGAACTGGCTGGACCGAACGGCACCGGGGTCGGCTCCGACTTCTGGATCACCGGCAGTGTCGCCCTCAGCGTGATGACGGTGGCCACAGGAGGTAGCCGCCGACGAGGAAGCACACGGCGCCGACGAACGTCCCGAGGTTGACGAGCGCGATGTTCCAGACCTCGTCGGTGGTCGGCAGCACGACCGCAGCGATTGCGGACACCATGAAGAACACCGAGCCGATCCCGTTGAGGAGGTTCACCCACCAGTCGGAGTCCTCGCGCTCGACCGTCCAGTGGAAGCCCACCAGGACCGCCCACGCCAGCGTGCTGGCGATCAGGAACGCGATCGAGCCGAAGATGTCCGGCGCCCACACCAGGCGATTCTCCTGCTGGGTGTCGAGGCCCTCGACGAGCGCACCGAAGGTGCTGATGTTGAAGAAGATCGTGCCTGCGAGCTGGACGGCCGTGGCCCACCAGAACAGGGTGTTGCGGAACCCCAGGTACCGGAACGTGTCCGATCCGTCGTTGAGCGCCTGGAGGAACTGGCTGTAGCCCGCCGAGGTGAAGAACACCGAGCCGAGAGCGAACGTCGCGGCGACCGCTCGGGGATCGATCCACTGCGCGTACGGCGGGAACGAGCCCAATGCGAAGAGAAACGACCCGACGATGAACAGCGCGCCGACGCGCCAGCCGAGCTCGCTCGCGTTCCAGCGGATCTCGCGGCGCCACTGCATCCCCGTTGCGGCGACGCCGCTGCTCGTGCCCACTCAGGTGTGCGAGAAGTGCTCGGGTTCGGGCGGGTGGACCGGCGGGAACTGCGTGAGGTGGTCGACCGCCTTGTGCATGGCGGCGATCAGGCCCTCCGCGAGGTCGAGGCTGAATCCTTCCCGGACCACGATGCGCAGCACGGCGACGTTCGTGGCATCGGCGGGCATCGTGTACGCGGGGACCTGCCAGCCGCCCATGCGCAGCTGGTCGGAGACGTGGAAGACCGTGAACGGATGCTCGCCGGTCATCTTGACCGCGATCACGGGGATGGCGCTGCCGTCGCTGACGATCTCGAACGGACCGATCTTGGCGATCTCCGAAGAGAGGTACAACGCGATGTCGCGCAGCGACTCCATGATGCGCGTGTAGCCCTCACGGCCGAGCCGCAGGAAGTTGTAGTACTGGCCGACGATCTGGTTGCCCGGGCGCGAGAAGTTGAGGGTGAACGTCGGCATGTCCCCACCGAGGTAGTTGACGTGGAAGATCAACTCTTCGGGGAGCTCGTCCTTCGATCGCCAGACGGCGAACCCGAGACCCGGATAGGTGAGGCCGTACTTGTGGCCGGACACGTTGATCGACTTCACCTGGGGCAGCCGGAAGTCCCATCGGAGATCGGGGTGCAGGAACGGTGCCACGAAGCCGCCGCTCGCCGCGTCGACGTGGATCGGGATGTCGAGACCGTGTTCGGCGTTGTACGCCACCACGCGGTCGTGGATCTCCTCGATCGGCTCGAACTCACCGGTGTAGGTGGTGCCGAGGATCGGGATCACACCGATGGTGTTCTCGTCGACGCGCGCCATCACCGCATCGGGATCGACGACGAAGCTGGTCTCGGTGACCGGGACGTAGCGCGGCTCGACGTCCCAGTACCGGCAGAACTTCTCCCAGACGACCTGGACATTGGAGCCCATCACCATGTTCGGCTTGTCGGTCGGGAGCCCCGCTGCCTCGCGGCGCCCGCGCCACTTCCACTTCATTGCCAGCCCGCAGAGCATCACCGCCTCGCTCGACCCGATCGTCGACACGCCGACCGCGTCACCGTCGGCCGGCGCGTGGAACATGTCGGCGACGGCGTTGACGCATCGTCGCTCGATCTCCGCGGTCTGGGGGTACTCGTCCTTGTCGATCATGTTCTTGTCGAACGACTCGGCCATCAGCTTCTCGGCCTCGGGCTCCATCCAGGTCGTGACGAAGGTGGCCAGGTTCAACCGGGAGCTGCCGTCGAGCAGCAGCTCGTCGTGGATGAAGCGGTACACGGCCGCCGGCGGCGACTCCGAGTCGGGGAGGCGGTGCTTCGGGGTCGGGCGCTGGTTCAATCGGCCGGCATAGGCCGGGGTCAGCTCGTCGTCGTTCGGCTCGTGGGCGTGGATCATGGGTGTCCTGACTGGTCGCGGATGAGTACAACGTAGAGCACCAGCGTGCGGGGTGGCTCGTCTAGCATCATCGCCCGGTACGGGTGATCTGGACGGACGAGGGAGCAGCATGAGCCGACGCGGCAGTTCGGACGACCGGACGACCTGGCGTCAGCTGCTGCGGTACCGGTTCGACGGTCTGCTCGCACGCGGCACCTGGGCGGTGCTGCTGTGGCTCGGGATCGTCACGTTCGTGGTGGTCCTGGTCGCGTCGTTCCTGCTCCGCCGCGGGGGTGTCACTCTCGCCGGGAGCGAGAACGCAGGTTGGTTCGAGGACTTCTGGCAGAGCCTGCTCCGAACGCTCGACACCGGCACGATGGCCGGCGACACCGGTGCGCGCCAACGCCTTGTCGCGCTGGGGGTGACGATCTTCGGTCTGCTCGTGTTCGGCACGCTCATCGGCGTGATCGCGAGCGGGGTGGAGGCGCAGATCGACCGCATGAAGCGTGGCCGCAGCCCGGTCGTCGAGTCCGACCACGTCGTGGTGCTCGGTTCGTCGAGCCTGCTCCCCGTGGTGGTGGATCAGCTGGTGCGGGCCAACGCCGGCAAACGGATCGCCATCGTCGTGATGGGGGATCGAGATCCCGCCGAGATCGGCGACGAGGTGCGTGCGGAGGTCGCAGACACGTTCGGGAACCGGCTCGTGTTCCGCTCGGGCGACCCGACTCGCGTGGCGGATCTCGGCCTCGTCAGGTTGTCGACGTGTCGAAGCGTCCTGGTGCTCAACGGCGACGGCGACGACGTCGGTGACGCTCGGGCCGTGCACACGGTGTTGGCGGTCGGTGAGGTCCTCGGTGGTTTCGACGCCAAGCCGCTCGTGGTCGTCCTCGACGATGCCGCCGTCGCGTTGTCGATTGCCGAGACGTGTGGACCATCGGTGCATCCGCTCGTCGTGTCGCAGGCCGTCGCCCGCAACGTCGCGTTCGCGCTGCGCGAACAGGGCCTCGGTGTGGTGATGTCCGAACTCACCGATTTCCGCGGTGCCGATGTCTACGTGCACGACCACGACCACGATCTCGTGGGGGTCCGGTTCAGCGATCTCGTCTTCCGGTACCGCAACTGCCGACCGATCGGACTGATGCGCGGCGGGGCCGTCGAACTCGCCCCGGCACCCGACCGGGTGGTCGAGCCGGGGGATCGATTGGTCGTCGTGGGCGACACGCCGGCGGCCCCGCTGACATCGCTCCTGCCCGTCCCCACGGTGACTCCAGCACCGCTGCTGACCGCCGATGAGCCTCGCCCCGGAACACATCAGCACGTGCTGGTGGTCGGCTGGAACGGACTCGGCCGCCAGTTCCTGACGGGTTGGTCCCAACTCGCCACCGAGGGCTCGACGGTGGAGGTGGTCTTCGACGCCGCCCTCGTGGACGAGTCGGCAATCGATCTTCCCGAGGAGGTGAGGGATGTCGTGGTCCTCACGCCGGTCGCCGACCGCTCGGGCGAGGTCGCCGGTCGTGCGACTGCAGAGATCACCACGATCGTGCTGCTTGCCTACCGCGATCACCTCCCACCGGAGGAGGTCGACAGCCGGACCTTGCTCGAGCTGGTGGCGCTGCGCCGCGATCTGGCACGCCGGGGGATCGAGCCCCCGCGGTTGGTGATCGAGCTGATGGACCTCGGGAACGCATCACTCGCGCAGGTGCGACCGTCCGATGACGTGCTCGTCACCCCGGCGATGGCGAGCCGACTGGTTGCGCAGTTGACCGACCAGCCGGATCGGCGCGCCGTCTTCCTCGCCCTGTACGCGACCGGCGGTTCCTCGATCCACCTCGTCGACGCCGAACGGCTCGGGCTGTTTGGCACGGTCACGATGCGCGACATCGTGGCGAGTTCCTACGCCAACGGACTGCTCGCCATCGGCTGGCGCCGCTCGGCCTCGTCGGGCGCCGAACTGGTGCTCAACGCCGAC
>CAVQRU010000032.1:0-34256 GCA_963715285.1 Ilumatobacteraceae bacterium
CGGAATGCAGCGCAAACGGGAATCGCGGGCGCATAGCACACGTCACGAGAATTCAGGCGGATCGCGCCATTGGATCTGCGAAATGGCGCCGCTAGCATGACACGCCGGTCTGTTCGCGGACCGCGGTGCACCGTGATGACGCAAGTCGTCAGGGTCGCCGAGAAGTGCAAGTTCGTCAACCCCGAGCTCGTCAGCGTGTGCTGTCGTGCCCGGTTCCGCCCCGCCAGACCCCGAGAACGAGTGAGGAGAAGCCCCTGCCAAAGCCAAAGGAAGACGCGATCGTGCTGGAAGGCAAGATCCTCGAATCACTTCCGAACGCCATGTTCAAGGTCGAACTCGACAACGGCCACGAAGTCCTGGCGCACATCTCCGGCAAGATGCGGATGCACTACATCCGCATCCTTCCCGGCGACAAGGTGCAGGTGGAACTCACCCCCTACGACCTCACCCGGGGTCGCATCACGTACAGATACAAATGAGCACGAGTAGAGAGCAACCATGAAAGTACGACCCAGCGTCAAGCCGATGTGCGACAACTGCAAGGTGATTCGTCGCCATCGCCGCATCATGGTCATCTGCACCAACCCGCGCCACAAGCAGCGTCAGGGCTGACAGGAGTAATCACATGGCACGTATCGCCGGCGTCGACATTCCCCGCGAGAAGCGGTTGGAGATCTCGCTCACCTACATCTTCGGAATCGGTCTTCCCACCTCGCAGAAGATCTGCGCGGACCTGGAGCTCGATCCCGACACCAAGGTCTCGAATCTGACGGAGGACGAGGTCAACCGGATCCGTACCTACATCGATCAGAACCTGAAGATCGAAGGTGACCTGCGCCGCGACGTGCAGGCCGACATCAAGCGCAAGATCGAGATCGGTTGCCTGCAGGGCGTCCGTCACCGCAAGGGCCTGCCGGTGCGCGGCCAGCGCACCCACACCAACGCCCGCACCCGCAAGGGCCCGAAGCGCACGGTGGCCAACAAGAAGAAGGCAGTGAGGAAGTAATGGCAAAGCCGACCGCGAGCCGTCGTCCGCGCAAGCGCGACCGCAAGAACGTCAGCACGGGCATCGTGCACATCAAGAGCTCGTTCAACAACACGATCGTCTCCATCACCGACACCGAGGGCAACGTCATCGCCTGGGCGTCGTCGGGTGGTGTCGGCTTCAAGGGCAGCCGCAAGAGCACCCCGTACGCCGCCCAGCAGGCCGCCGAGAAGGCCGGCAAGGCCGCCATCGAGCACGGCATGCGCCGCGCCGAGGTGCAGGTGAAGGGCCCGGGTTCGGGCCGCGACACCGCCGTCCGCTCGATCCAGCAGACGGGTATCGAGGTCACCTCGATCAAGGACGTCACACCGGTTCCCCACAACGGATGCCGCCAACCCAAGCGTCGGCGCGGCTGAGGAGCAACTGAATCATGGCTCGTTACACCGGACCCAAGGTGCGCATCTCGCGCCGCCTGTCGGTCAACATCTTCGAGAACGAGAAGGGCCGTCAGGCGCTCGAGCGCCGTCCCTTCCCGCCCGGCCAGCACGGCCGCACCCGTCGCCGCAACGCCGGCAGCGAGTACCTCGCCCAGATGCAGGAGAAGCAGAAGGCGAAGTACATCTACGGTGTGCTCGAGAAGCAGTTCCACAAGACCTACGTCGAGGCCCAGCGCATGCAGGGACCGACCGGTGAGATCCTGCTGCGTCTCCTCGAGCAGCGTCTCGACAACGTCGTCTACCGCGCCGGGTGGGCCTCCAGCCGGCCGCAGGCCCGTCAGTTCGTGAACCACGGCCTGATCCACGTCGACGGCAAGCGCGTCGACATCGCCAGCTTCCGTTGCAAGCAGGGTCAGGTCATCTCGCTGTCGCCGAAGGCGCAGAAGATGATCGTGATCCAGCACAACATCGACACGCTCGACCGTTCGCTCGTCGGGTGGCTCGAAGCGAGCGACGGCGGCAAGGCCGTGACGGTCCGCAGCCTCCCCGAGCGCGAGCACATCGACGTGCCCGTTCGCGAGTCGCTCATCGTCGAGCTCTACTCCAAGTAATCCGTTACTTCACCTCCGTCGCAATCTCGTTTCGAATCCCCTGTCGTTGAAAGGTCCCTGGCACCAATGCTCGTCATGCAGCGCCCCACCATCGAAGCTCTCGGTGAGGAGTCCGAACATCGCCAGCGTTTCGCCGTCGGTCCGCTCGAGCCCGGCTTCGGCCACACGCTCGGCAATTCGCTTCGCCGTACCCTCTTGTCGTCGATCCCCGGCGCAGCGATCACGACGGCCCGTTTCGACGATTCGCTCCACGAGTTCGACACGATCGCCGGTGTCTCCGAGGACGTCACCGACATCATCCTGAACTTGAAGGACATCGTCGTCACGTCGGTGTCCGAGGAGCCCGTCACGATGCGTCTCGACGCTCGCGGCGCCGGCATGGTCACTGCTGCGGACATCGAGTGCCCAGCTGACGTCGAGGTCCTCAACAAGGATCTCCACATCGCCACGCTCAACTCCAAGGGACGTCTCGCGATCGACCTCACCGTCGAGCAGGGTCGCGGTTACCTGTCGAGCAACCGTGAGGACGACAACCGGGTGATCGGTGTCATCCCGATCGACGCGATCTTCAGCCCGGTCCGGCGAGTGTCGTTCCAGGTCGAGCCGACCCGTGTCGAGCAGTCGACCAACTACGACCGCCTCGTCATCGAGATCGAGACCGACGGTTCGATCACGCCGTCCGACGCACTCGCCTCGGCGGGCGCCACGTTGCGCTCGCTCGTCGACCTCGTCGCGAGCATGTCCGACGAGCCACAGGGCCTCGAGCTCGGCGAGCTCGTCGATGCCACGGTGAGCTCACCCGATCTCGACCTCCCGATCGAGGATCTCGATCTGTCGGAGCGCCCGAACAACTGCCTCAAGCGGGCCCAGGTCAACACGGTCGGCGAGCTGCTGACCAAGACCGAGGACGACCTGCTGAACATCACCAACTTCGGCCAGAAGAGCCTCGACGAAGTGAAGGCCAAGCTCGACGAGCGCGGCCTGTCGCTGCGCGGCTGATCACGCACGGATACGAAAGACGGACTGACCCATGCCCACCCCACGCCGCTCCCGCCGTTTCGGCAGCTCCGCTGCCCACCAGCGACTCATGATGGCCAACCTCGCCGCGTCACTGTTCGCTGCCGAGGCCATCACCACCTCGGAGGCCAAGGCCAAGCACCTGCGTCCGATCGCCGAGAAGCTGATCACCAAGGCCAAGAAGGCGCAGGAGGAAGGACCGATGCAGGTGCACCGGATCCGTCAGATCCAGGCGTTCCTCGGCGATCAGGAGATGACCTACAAGCTGGTGCACGACGTGGCACCGCGCTACGCCGAGCGCAACGGCGGCTACACCCGGATCCTGAAGATGGGTCCTCGCGCCGGCGACAACGCCCAGATGGCGCGCATCGAACTCGTCTGAGCCGACTCCTGCGGTCGTGGGACACACGAACCCCGTCCGCAACGTCCGGATGACGGTGGCCTACGACGGCACCGACTTCCGCGGCTTCGCCGAGAGCGACGGTGTGCGGACCGTGATGGGCGAGCTCCGCCGGGCGGTCGAGACCATCACACGAGGCCCGGTCGCGTTGACCGGAGCCGGACGCACCGATGCAGGCGTCCATGCCTGGGGCCAGGTGGTCACCGGGATGCTCCCCGCCGACACCGACCTGCGGCGGTTGAGCCGCAGCGTCAACGCCCTCTGTGCACCCGACATCTCGGTGCGACACGCCGACTGGGCCGACGATCGCTTCTCCGCACGCTTCTCGGCGACAGCGCGCACGTATCACTATGACGTGTGGAACGATCCGGCGCCGCACCCGCTGCTCGCTCGCACGAGCTGGCACGTCCCGAGGGCACTCGATGTCGACGCGATGAATTCCGGTGCCGCACTGCTGCTCGGCGAGCACGACTTCTCGTCCTTCTGTCGTCGTCCGAAGCCGGCGGAGGGTCAGGTCGATCCGAGCATGGTGCGTCGGCTCCAGGCGGCTCGCTGGTCGCGGCCCGACGGCGCGGTCTGGGGCGCGTCGGGCACTGGCCTGCTCCGCTTCGAGGTCACGGCCACGTCCTTCTGCCACCAGATGGTCCGCAGCATCGTCGGCACACTCGTCGACATCGGCGTCGGTCGTCGGGCACCCGACTCGGTGACGGCCACGTTGGCCGCACTCGACCGCAACGCAGCGGGACAGGTGGCACCACCCACCGGGTTGGTGCTGTTCTCCGTCGATTACAGCGGCGAACGCTGGGATGCCTGATCGCCAGGCCTCGACGGGGCATCGCCGGGGTTCGGCGTCGGCAGCATCGCGATGATCTCGCCACTCGGTACGGCGGCCGAGAACAGCCAACCCTGAAAGGCTCGACAGCCCAGCTCGACGAGTCGATCGCGTTGGTAGGGCTGCTCCACGCCCTCGGCGACGCAGGAGAGCTTGAGGCTCTCGCTCAGGCCGAGGATCGCGGTGGTGAGGTTGGTCGCGGCCGGATCGACGTCGATCCCGGCGACGAACCGACGATCGATCTTGACGCCGTCGACCGGGAGTTCCAGCAGGTGGGCGAGGCTCGAGTAGCCGGTGCCGAAGTCGTCGATCGACACCTGGATGCCGGCGAAGCGGAGTTTCTGCATGTTGGCGAGCGACGCCGCGCCCGGCGACAACAGATCCGTTTCGGTGATCTCCATCACGAGCTGGGTGGGGTTCGCGCCGCTCCGAGCGCAGCGATCGAGGAAGGTCGCCCCGAATGCCGGACGGGAGAGCACCTTCGGATCGATGTTGATGTGCACCTCGATCTCGCCGTGGCCGAGATCGGCGAGCTCGGCGGCGAACGCGAAGGCCTGTTCGAGGACGCAGTCGTCGACCGCTTCGGCGAGACCTGCCATCTGCGCGAGCGGAAGGATCTCGCCTGCGCCGAGGACACCACGAAGCGGGTGGACCCATCGAACGAGCGCCTCGACCGCCGCGACGCTGCCGTCGGCCGAGCAGATCGGTTGGAAGAACGGCTGGATCTCGCCGGCATCGAGTGCCCGGCGGAGATGATCGACCTGCTGGCGCCGCTGATTGATGGCGTCGACCGAGATCCCGCTGCTGTCGGGATCGGTGAACCGTTTCACCGACATCAGATCGTTGCTGGCGGTGACCAGCAACGCGTCGAGGACCTGCGGTTTCGGTTCGAATGCGATGGCCGTGCGGATGTCGAAGTTGACCTCCTGGCCGTCGATCACGACCGAACGGGCGACGTCGCGTCGAACCCGTTCGCGCAACAGCTCGACGGTGGTCGCACTCGCTCCGCGCACCGCGAGCACGAACTCGTCGCCGCCGAAGCGCGCCGTGATGAGATCCGGCCAGCGAATCTGGTCGATGCGGTCGGCCACGGCCCGCAGGACGGCGTCACCGATCGGCTCGCCGTACAGCTCGTTGACCGATCGGAAGTGGACGATGTCGACGATCAGGATGCCCAACCCGCCGCCCGACTTCATCATGGTGCTGGCCGACCGCATGAAACCGTCGCGGTTGAGCAGGCCGGTGCGAGCGTCGTGGTGTGCGAGGAACTCGACACGCTCGCGTGCGTCGGCGAGCGCGGTGGCGATCTGTGCGCTGACCACATAACTGTTGACCACGGGATCGTCGAGCAGGTTGTTGACCGTGAACTCGCACACCGTCGGTTCGTCGTCGATCTTCAGGATGCGGGCGTCGAGCGTGATCGACTCCTGCGGGCCGAGCGACTGCGCTGCGTCGAGGACCTGGTCGCGATCGTCGGCGTGGAGGAAGTCGAGGATCGATCGACCGCGGACCATCTCGGGATCATGGCCGAGGATGCGCGTGACCGCGCCGTTGACGGTGCGTACGAGACCGTTGGCGTCGACGAGCACGACCATGCTGTGCATGTTCGCCATGACCGCTCGCAACACCTCGGTGTCACCTTGGTCGAACTCGAGCCGGTGGCGCTCGGTCACGTCGCGAGCGACGATCACGATCGAACCGCCGAGCGGGTCGTCGCCGTCGTCGGGACGGAAGGTGCCGCGCAGCTCGAGGTACCGCCAGGTGCCGTGCCCGGTGCGTACTCGCAGGGCGATGAGGTCCCCGAACGGTTTCGCAACCACCGTGCCCAGTGCTGCACTGGCGAGGTTCACGTCGTCGGGATGGACCAGCTCGAGGACCTGGGTCCCGATGAGCTCGACGGCGTCCCAGCCGAGCACCTCGCCGGCGGCGTCGTTGGCGTACTGCAGGACGCCGTTGGTGTCGACGGCGAAGACCGGGTCGGCCAGGGCGTTGATCGTCACCGAGGCGCCCGCGCCCTCAGGCCGCGCGGGCGTGCGGTCCGAGTCGGCGGAACTCATGTGGGTTCATCGGTCCTGTCTGTCGGCAACTTGAGCACTTTCTCGACCGCGGACGCACAGGCGGACGCGGTCATGTCGACCCTAGCCGCCACGCTCCGTGGGGAAGGCGCGCTCATGGTGGCCGGCTGGCTGCCGGCGAGGAGTGGCCGCGCGCTGCCCGCGGCACTGCCGCGATGGCGCTGGTTGCGCGACGGGTTGGATGCCGGGATCTCGGGCCGTATCATTTCACGGTTCCCCGGATCCTCGACGGATCCAGATCGACCGACGGATGACCCGACGTCATCCACCGACTGACCAGAGATTGCGGCATGCCTACGTACACCCCCAAAGCCAGTGAGATCCAACGTGATTGGCACGTTGTCGACGCCGAGGGGCTCGTGCTCGGCCGCCTCTGCACCGAGGTCGCCCGCGTGCTGCGCGGCAAGCACAAGCCGACCTTCGCCCCGCACATCGACACCGGTGACCACGTGATCATCGTCAACGCCGACAAGATCGTGATGACCTCGGGCAAGGCCGAGCGCACGATGGTCTACCGCCACAGCGGGTACCCGGGCGGCATCAAGTCCGAGACCTACGCCCACCTGCACGCCCGCAAGCCCGAAGAGGCGCTTCGCAAGTCGATTCGCGGCATGCTCCCCAAGGGCCCGCTCGGCCGCCAGCAGATCCTGAAGCTGCAGGTCTACGCAGGCCCCAACCACCCGCACGCTGCCCAGATGCCCAAGACGCTCGAGATCCCGGGCGCCAAGGCCCGCTGACCGTTCCGTACGACGACCGCTGAAGAGACGCTGAGAGAAGACACCGCACCATGGGAACCGCACCGCTCACCCAGACCACCGGCCGCCGCAAGGAAGCCGTTGCCCGCGCCCAGATCCGCCCGGGCACCGGCCAGTTCCTGATCAACGGCAAGACACTCGACGCCTATTTCCCGACGGCCGTGTCGCAGATGGTCGTCTCCGAGGCGCTCACCGTCACCGACACCCGCGAGAACTACGACATCACGGCGTCGATCCACGGTGGTGGCGTCAGCGGCCAGGCCGGTGCGCTGCGCCTCGCCATCGCCCGCTCGCTCGTCGAACTCGATCCCGAGAGCCGCGCCGCGCTCAAGAAGGCGGGTCTCCTCACGCGTGATTCGCGTAAGAAGGAGAGCAAGAAGTACGGCCTGAAGAAGGCCCGCAAGGCGCCGCAGTTCACCAAGCGCTGATCCGGCGCTGAACTGGCCGATCCGATGAAGTTCGGCACCGACGGCGTCCGCGGCGTCGCGGGGACCGAACTGACCGAGGAGTTCGCCTTTCGTCTCGGTGCCGCCGCGGCCCGCACCCTCGCACCACCGACCGCCCCGGTCGTGGTGATCGGTGGCGACACCCGCGAGTCGACTCCGTCGCTCTCGGCGTCGCTGGCAGCGGGATTCCGCGCCGAGGGGGTCACCGTCGTGTCGCTCGGCGTCGCGCCGACTCCCGCGGTCGCGTTCGAGGCCCAGCGACTCCGCGCGCTCGGCGCGGTCGTGTCGGCGTCGCACAATCCGTTCCACGACAACGGCATCAAGCTGTTCGCCACCGGGGGAGTCAAGCTCACCGACGAGGTCGAGTCACGGATCGAGATCGAACTCGCTCGCGCCGACGTCTCGCCGTCGACGCACACGGTCCCCGATGCGCCCGGCGTCGTCGATCATCAGCCGTACGTCGACCACGTCCTCGGCTACCTCGAGGGGCGACGCCTCGACGGCATCCGTGTGGTGCTCGACACGGCGAACGGTGCGGGTCACGTCCTCGGACCCGAGATCCTGCGGGCGGCCGGCGCCGAGGTCGTGGTGGTGTCGGACGCCCCCGACGGTCGCAACATCAACGATGGCTGCGGGGCGACGGTTCCGTCGAACGTGGCCGCGGCGGTGCTGGCACACGGCGCCGACGTCGGCGTGGCACTCGACGGCGACGCCGACCGGCTGATCGCGGTCGACCACACCGGCGCGGTCGTCGACGGTGACCACATCATCGCGATCGTCGCCAACGACCTGAAGGCGAAGGGCGAACTGCGCAACGACACCGTGGTGGTGACCGTGATGACCAACCTCGGGTTCCGTCTCGCCATGCGCGAGGTGGGTATCGATGTCGTCGAGACCGCGGTCGGCGACCGGTACGTGCTCGAAGCGCTGGCGGCCGGTGGGCATTCGCTCGGTGGCGAGCAGTCCGGTCACGTCATCTTCGCCGACCACGCCACGACGGGTGACGGCGTGCTCACCGCCGTGGCACTGCTCGACGCGGTGCACCGGTCCGGGCGCACGCTGGCAGCGCTCGCGGCGGAAGCGATGACGTCGCTGCCCCAGGTGCTCGTGAACGTCCGGATCGCCCACCGGGCACCCGACGTGGCGGAGCGCCTGGCTGCCGACGTCGCCCGCGTCGAGGCGATGCTCGGGGACCATGGCCGGGTGCTCGTCCGGGCGAGCGGCACCGAGCCGCTCGTGCGGGTGATGGTGGAAGCGCCGACCACGCAGGCCGCGCAGGCGGCTGCCGACGACCTCGCGGCGGTCGCCCATCGGCACTTCGGCTGACCGGACCACCGTCCCTGCCGGTCCCTCCCGCCGTGAGGTCGGTAGCCTGACCCGCCATGTGCGGCATCATCGGGATCGTCAGCCGGCCACCCACTCGGGAAGCCCCGGTTCCGGCCGAACTGGTTGCGCTGCTCGACCAGGCCGTGGCCGCGTCGTCGATCGCGGAGGCGACCGAGCTGGTGGATCGGGTCGATGCGAGCCTGAAGGGCCTGCCCGGCGTGCTGGCAGTGGCCGGTCGGCCCGACTCGATCGCATCGCTGATCGCTCGACTCGATCAACTCGACGGTCGTGCGGCGACGACCGAGGCCGAACTCGATGCCAACGCCGTTCCGCCGGACGGGGAAGCGCTCGATGCCGAAGCCCTCGAAGCGGCGAACGCCCGGTTGATCGCGTTCAAGGATGCGCTGTGGGCCGTCCGGAGCGACCGGTTGCACACCGTGGCCGCCGTGGAGGAACTCGCCGGCCGTGACGCCACTCGCACGCAGCTCGCCGGGTACCTCGCGATCCAGCAGGCGTTCGCCGGCATCGACCGCCTCGAAGTGCGCGGCCGCGACTCCGCCGGCGTCCACGTCCTGCTGTGGGGTCACGACATCGACGACGAGGCCCTGGCGACGCTGATCGCCGAGCGCGGGGCCGATCCGCTGTTCCAGTCGGGGGCGGTCGTGGCGTCCAACGGCTGTCTGTCGTTCGTCTACAAGGCCGCGGCGGAGATCGGCGAACTCGGCGACAACACCGCCGCGCTGCGAGCGGCGCTGACCGCCGACGCGCTCCTGCGCCGCGCGCTCGCCTCACCCGACGCCCGGGTCACCATCCTCGGTCACACGCGCTGGGCGAGTGTGGGCATCATCAGCGAACCCAACACGCATCCGCTCAACTCCTGGGAACTCGAGCAGCCGGGTGGCGCGGAGCCGCCGTACGTCGTGGCCGCCCTCAACGGCGACGTCGACAACCACGCCGATCTCAGGGTCGCTCACGGCCTGCGCATCGCGCCGACGATCACGACCGACGCAAAGGTGATCCCGACGCTCGTCGCCCGCCATGCGGCATCCGCGGCCCTGCCGGAGGCGTTCCGGCGCACGGTCTCGGAGTTCGAGGGCTCGGTCGCGATCGGTGTGGCGAGCGCTCAGGCGCCTTCCAAGTTGTTCCTGGCGCTGCGCGGGAGCGGACAGGGCCTGTACGTCGGCCTCGGCGACGACTGCTTCGTCGTGGCGAGCGAGCCGTACGGCGTCGTCGAGGAGACGTCACGCTACGTGCGGATGGACGGCGAGCAGGGAGGCGAGATCGTCGTGCTCGACGGCGCCTACGCCGGGGAACTCGCCGGGATCGATCGTCTCGGGTACGACGGCTCGCCGCGGCCCGTCGGCGAGAGCGACGTCGTGCACGCCGAGGTGACCACCCGCGACATCAACCGTGGCGACGCTCCGCACTTCCTGCTCAAGGAGATCGGCGAGGCACCGCTCAGCTTCGCGAAGACGCTGCGGGGCAAGATCGTCGAGCGGGGCGGTCGCCTCGTCGCCGATGTCGGCGAGCGGGCGCTTCCGGCGGACATCGCCGCACGTCTGGCCGCCGGCACGATCACCCGGGTGCGCGTGATCGGCCAGGGCACTGCTGCGGTCGCCGGGCAGAGCACCGCAGCGATCCTCGACGAGCTGACCGGGTCGGCACTCGACGTCGACGCGATCACGGCCACCGAGCTCTCCGGTTTCGCGATGCGTCTCGACATGAGCGACACCCTCGCGATCGCCGTCAGTCAGTCCGGCACCACCACCGACACCAACCGCACGGTCGACCTGCTCCGGTCACGCGGGGCGGCAGTGATCGGCATCGTCAACCGGCGCGGGAGTGATCTCACGGACAAGGCCGACGGGGTGATGTACACCTCCGACGGACGAGACGTCGAGATGAGCGTCGCGTCCACCAAGGCGTTCTATGCGCAGGTGGCTGCGGGTGCGCTGGTGTCGTGCGCGATCGCCGAGGCGGCCGGCGTCGGCGACGAGCGACGCCGTCACGAACTGCTGACCTCGCTGCGCGAGTTGCCTGAGGCCATGCAAGAAGTGCTGGCGCGACGCGATTCGATCGCGGTTGCGGCCCGGTTGGCGCCGAGCAAGCGCTACTGGGCCGTCGTCGGCAACGGCCCGAACAAGGTGGCCGCCGAGGAGGTCCGGATCAAGCTCAGCGAGCTCTGCTACAAGTCGATCGCCTGTGACTCGACCGAGGACAAGAAGCACATCGATCTGTCGTCGGAGCCGCTGATCCTCGTCTGCGCCGCGGGCCTCGTCGGATCGACCGCCGACGACGTCGCGAAGGAGGTTGCCATCTTCAGCGCGCACAAGGCCACACCGATCGTGGTCGCCAACGACGGTGAGTCGGGCTACGGGTCGGCGGTGTCCATCGACGTCCCACCCGTCGACCCGGCGCTCGGGTTCGTGCTGTCCGCGATGGTGGGTCATCTCTTCGGCTACGAAGCCGCGCTCGCGATCGATGCGTCGGCGCGCCCACTACGCGCCGCTCGCGAGACCATCGAGCGGCTGGTTGCCGCCCAGCTCTCCGGCGACGAGGTCGTCGCATCGATGCGGACCGAGTTGCGGTCCTCGATCGCGCAGTTCGACGACGGGCTCCGGTCGGGCATCTACGACGGCCAGCTGGAGGCGTCGACGGCGACGCGGTTGGCAGGGTTGTTCCGTGACGTCATGTCCGATCGTGCGGTCGAGCAGTATCAGCTGAGCTCCGGCAAGGTCGGCAGCCCCGCGGCGCTGATCGACGACGTGGTCACCGCGCTGACCCACGCGATCGACGAGCTCACGCGACCCGTCGACACGATCAAGCATCAGGCGAAGACCGTCACCGTCGGCATCTCGCGCAGCGACGAAGGGGTGATGGACCGAGCGCTCGTCCAGGCCGTGCTCGCCGCCGGAGCGGGCCGCGACGTGCTCAGCTACCGCACGCTCAAGGTGTTGGCCGATCTCGATCCGGCGGTCGACGCCGTGCGCGGGTACACGCGCTACCGCATCGAGGGCGAGACCATCTCGATCATCGACCGCGGCGGGATCTCGCGGGACATCCCGAGCCGGGTGGAACACGGTGCGCAACTGCGTGGCACGAAGCACCGAGTCGCACGCGAGGGTGACGTGTTGGTCGCCGTCGGGCGCAGCGACGGGCGTACCGTGGTGTTCGTCCCGGAGGTCAAGGGCGGCGAGACGACCGGTCTCACGTTGCTCCACATCGCGCTCCCCGAACGCCTCCCGGTCGACGTGATGCGAGGCGTGCTCCAGGGCTACGACCGGCGGTACGACCGACTGGTCGACTGGGTGACGGAGACCGAGGGCGGCTTCGACGAGTCGCTGCTCGGCGAGCTGCCCGTGGCCGAGTTGTTGATCGGCCCGATCTCCGACACCGCCGACCACTGGCGTCGATGAGGGCCGGCCGCAGATGATCGGCGTGGGCCGCAGATGATCGGCATCGGCGTCGACCTCGTCGACATCGAGCGGTTTCGTCGTTCGCTCGAACGGACGCCGACCCTGCGCACGCGGTTGTTCACCGACGTCGAACTCGCCTACGTGGCGCCGCAGACCGATCCGGTCCCGTCCCTCGCCGCCCGGTTCGCGGCGCGAGAGGCGGTGATGAAGGCGCTCGGCGTCGGTCTCGGTGCGTTCGACTTCCACGACGTGTGGGTGGAGCGGGCGGCGTCGGGACAGCCGTGGCTCGCGTTCGGCGGCCGCGCTGCGGAGCTGTCCGCCGCGCGCGGTGTGGTCACCTGGCACCTCTCGCTCACGCACACCGATCTCACCGCTGCCGCGTACGTCGTCGCCGACTGACTCGCAGCCGCCGACCGACTCGCTGTCGCCGATGTGGAGAATCGGCATCGACGCTGCGATCATGCTCGCCATGATCGAAGAGTTTCAGCAGGCGTGGGACGAGCTGACCGCACCGGGGGCGCAGTTCGCGACCACGACCATCGACGTGCGTGGCGTCCCGATCAAGGTCTTCGAGAACTCGTTGCCGACGATGCGCACGGTGTGGGAGATGGCGCGCGGGTACGCGGATCGCGACTACATCGTCTACGAGGACGAGCGGTACACGTACGGCGAGTGCGATGCGATCGTCAGGGCGCTCGCCGCCCGGCTCGTCGACGACTACGGCGTCGAACCCGGAGATCGGGTGGCCATCGCGATGCGGAACTATCCCGAGTGGGTGCTCGCGTACTGGGCGATCGTGTCGATCGGGGCGGCCTGCGTGGGGATGAACGCCTGGTGGACGCCCGAGGAGATGCAGTACGGACTGTCCGACTCCCGTCCGAAGGTGCTGATCGCCGACGCCGAGCGTGTCGAGCGGGTGCTGCCGGTGCTCGACGGACTTCGGGCGGAGGCGCCGCTGCACCTGCTGACGGTGCGCTACGACGGGGCGTTGCCGGACGACGCCGCCCGCTGGGAGGACGTGATCGATCCGGCGTCGGCACCCGCGGAGCTGCCGTCGGTGGAGATCGATCCCGACGACGACGCCTGCATCTTCTACACCTCCGGCACCACGGGCTTCCCCAAGGGCGCCCAGCTCACGCACCGCGGCTCGGTCCACAACCTGCTGAACATCGTGTTCATGACCAGTGTCGCCGGGCTCGCCGCGGCGAAGGCCGGCGTCGTTCCCACCCCGCCGACCGGGGCCGACGGCATGCCCAAGCAGAGCGTCTTCATGGCGCCGACCCCGCTCTTCCACGTGACCGCCAACAACTGTCTCCTGCACCCCGCCACGATCTCGGGCTCGCGAATCGTGTTCACGTACAAGTGGGATGCCGGCCGGGCGCTCGAGCTGATCGAGCGGGAAGGGGTCACCAACTTCTCCGGTGTTCCGACGATGAGCCGTGAACTGCTGATGCACCCCGACTGGGAGACGCGCGACACCTCGACGCTCGCCGGCATGGGTGGGGGCGGCGCGCCGTTGCAGCCCGACCTCGTCGACAAGATCGACAAGTCGCTCGCCGGCGGTGCGCCGAGCACCGGCTACGGCCTCACCGAGACGCACGGCATCGTGACGGCGAACTCCGGCAGCCTCTACGTCGCCAAGCCGGCGTCGTGTGGTCGTGTGGTCCCGACCCTCGAGGCCAAGCTCGTCGACGAGTTCGACAACGAGGTGCCGGAGGGGCAGACCGGTGAGCTGTGCGTGCGCGGGGCGATCGTGATCAAGGGCTACCTCAATCGTCCCGAAGCAACCGCCGACGCGATTCGCGACGGCTGGTTCCACACCGGCGACGTCGCCCGCATCGACGAGGACGGGTTCGTGTTCATCGTCGACCGGATCAAGGACATGGTGCTGCGCGGCGGTGAGAACGTGTACTGCTCCGAGGTCGAAGCAGCGATCTACGAACTCGACGGCGTCGCCGAGGTCGCGGTCTTCGGCGTGCCCGACGACCGACTCGGCGAAATCGTCGGCGCCGCCATCGTGCTGGCGCCTGGCGCGTCACTGACCGAAGACGATCTCCGCGCGCAGCTCGGAGAGCACCTCGCGAAGTTCAAGATCCCCGAGCGTGTGTGGTTCCTCAACGAGGCGCTGCCCCGCAACGCCAACGGCAAGTTCGTCAAGCGCGATCTCAAGGAGTCGTTGCTCGGCGGCTGACGGTTGCGCACCGCCGACGTCGTTACGCTCGACGTCGGTGATTCCGATCGTCACACCCGAGCAGATGGGCGCCATCGATGCGGCGGCCCCGGAGCCAGTCGAGGAGTTGATCGACCGCGCCGGGCGCGCGGTCGCCCGGGAGGCCTTGTCGATGCTCGGTGGCGCCTACGGGCGCGTCGTGAACGTCATCGCCGGTCGGGGCAACAACGGCGCCGACGGTCGCACCGCGGGGACGTACCTCGCGCAACGTGGCGTCAAGGTGCGCGTGGTCGAGGCCGCGATGCGGCCACCGCTGCTCCCGACGTGCGATCTCGTGATCGATGCCGCGTACGGCACCGGGTTCCGTGGCGAGTGGGTCGCCCCGGACGTGGCGGGCCCCGGAGGTCGGCGACCGTTGGTGCTGGCCGTCGACATCCCGAGTGGCGTCGATGCCCTCACGGGCGCAGCCGGCGAGGGCGTGCTCCGGGCGGACCGGACGGTGACGTTCCAGGCGATGAAGCCCGGGCTGCTCTTCGGCGCCGGCAAGCGGCTGAGCGGTGACGTCGTCGTGGCCGACATCGGGCTCGACGTGTCGTCGGCCGATCAACATCTCGTCGACCACGGCGACGTGGCGCGGTGGTGGCCGACCCGGGCGACCGACGCCCACAAGTGGAACGGGGCGGTTCGGGTGGTCGCCGGCAGTCCTGGGATGCTCGGCGCGGGTCGGCTCTGCGCGTCGGCCGCGGCGCGTACCGGTGCCGGGCTGGTCACGCTGTCGAGCCCGGGTGTCGACCCCCTGGCGCGCAGTGAGATCATTCAACGTCAGGTTCCCGTCGACGGCTTCGACGCCGCGGTGCTGTCCGATCTCGATCGCTTCGGGTCGTTGGTGGTGGGCCCGGGTCTCGGTCGGCAGGACGCGGTGCTCGCGGCGGCTCGTCGCCTGGTCGCGCAGGCAGCGGTCCCCGTGGTGATCGACGGCGACGGCATCTTCGCCGCTGCGTGGAGCGCCGACGGTGCAGCACCGCTGATCCGTGCACGCGGTCTCCCCACGGTGATCACCCCGCACGACGGCGAGTTCGCCCTGTTGGAGGGAGCGGCGCCCGGCGAGGATCGAGTTGCCGCAGCTCGTTCGCTGGCGACGAAGCTCGACTGCACGGTCCTGCTCAAGGGGCCCACGACCGTGGTGGCGACCGCGACCGGCTCGGTGCTCGTCGTCGCGAACGGAGACGAGCGACTCGCCACGGCGGGATCCGGCGACGTGCTCGCCGGCATGATCGCCGCACTGCTCGCCGCCGAGGTGCGACCCGAGCGGGCGGCGGCGGCTGCGGCCTGGGTGCATGCGGACGCGGCTCGTCGCGGAGCTCGGCGTGGTCTGCTCGCCGGCGACATCGTCGACCTGATCCCGACGGCGTTGTCGGCCTGGTGAACGGCACGGTGAGCGGCACGGTGGGCGGCACGGTGAGCGGGGTCCCGAGCGGAACGAAGAGCGACGCTCCCGAGCGCTGGGCCTGGGCCGACGTCGACCTCGATGCACTCGAACACAACGTCGAACAGCTCCGCGCCGTGGCGGCACCGAGCGAAGTCTGGGCCGTCGTCAAGGCGAACGGTTACGGCCACGGCGCCGTCGAGGTCGCGCGTTCGGCGCTGGCGGCCGGCGTCGCCGGCCTGTGTGTCGCCCTGGTCGACGAGGGCCTGGAGCTGCGTGCCGCCGGCATCGACGCCCCGGTACTCGTCCTGAGCGAACAGCCGGCGGCCGCGAGCGACGCCATCGTCGGTGCGGGGCTCACGCCGACGGTCTACACACCGGTGGCGATCGATGCCCTGGCAGCGGCAGCAGAGCGAGCGGGGGTCTCCGAGATGGGGGTCCATCTCAAGGTCGACACCGGCATGCAGCGCGTCGGTGCCCACCCCGCCGACGTCGAAGGACTCGTGACGAGGCTCGACGGCCATGCTCCGACGCTGCGTCTCGCCGGGATCTTCACCCACCTCGCCGTCGCCGACGAGCCGGAGCGTGATGCCACCGCCACCCAGCTCGCCAGGTTCGACGACGTGCTCGCCGCGCTGGGCCGATCGAACCGCCTGGCGCCCGACGTCGCCGTGCACATCGCCAACTCCGCCGGGGCGCTCGCCCATCCGTCGGCACGTCGGTCGTTCGTTCGTGCCGGCATCGCGGTGTACGGGATCTCGCCGGGCCCCGGCGTCGACGACCTGTGCGTCGGGTTGCGGCCCGCCCTCTCGTTGCGGGCGAGGGTGTCGTTCGTGAAGACGGTGCGCGCCGGGTCGCACATCTCCTACGGCTGGCGGCACACCTTCGAGCGCGACACCACGGTCGCGACCGTGCCGATCGGATACGCCGACGGTGTCCCGCGCCGTCTGTCGGCGACCGGTGGCGAGGTGCTGATCGGCGGTCGTCGGCGTCCGATCGTCGGCGTCGTCACCATGGACCAGTTGATGGTCGACTGCGGGCCCGTCGACCCGGTGCAGCCCGGCGACGAGGTGGTCCTGATCGGCACGCAGGACGGTCCGGACGGGCGTCAACGGATCCGGGCGGAGGAATGGGCGGATCGTCTGGGCACGATCGGATACGAGATCGTCTGCGGGATCAGCGGGCGCGTCCCCCGGCGTCCGGGCCGTAGCATCGACGGCGGGATGGTGGAGCACTGATGTTGGAGCTGCGAGTCGAGTCGCTCGACGAGACGGATGCGGTCGCGGCGGTCCTGGCCGGTTTGGCACGCCGGGGCGACCTGATCGTGCTGTCCGGAGAGATGGGCGCCGGCAAGACCGCGTTCGCGAAGGGCTTCGGAGCGGCGTTGGGGGTGGTCGAGCCGATCACCTCGCCCACGTTCACGCTGCTGCACAGCTACGACCTCCCGTCGGGTTCGCACGGCGCCAAGGCGCTCCATCACGCCGACCTGTACCGACTCGACCGCACGACCGAGGTCGCAGACCTCGCGCTCGAGGAACTCGCCGACGACGGCGGCATCGTCCTCGTCGAGTGGGGGGACGTCGTCGAGGCGCTCTTCGGTGACCACCTGTCGGTGCATCTCGCTGTTGACGGCGATGCAGTCGACGGCGACGCGTTCGACGGGGTGGACACCGAGGCCGCCGACGAGAACGTGCGCCTCGTGGAGATCTCCGCGGTCGGTCCGTCCTGGGCGTCGCGTTGGAGCCGGGTGCTCGAGGGGTGCGAGAGGTTCGCATGCTGATCCTCGGGATCGAGACGGCCACGGAGCGGGTCAGTGTCGCCGTCGGCGGGCACGAAGGGGTCATCGGCTTGTTCGAGGTCACCAAGGGCCGCCGCCACGTCGAGACCCTGGTCCCGGCGATCGACTTCATGCTGCGTCAGGCCGACATCGAGCTGGCCGAGATCAGCGTGGTGGCCGTCGACGTCGGTCCGGGTCTCTTCACGGGCATGCGCGTCGGCCTCGCCGGCGCGAAGGCGATCGCGCAGGCGCTGCGGATCCCGATGATCGGGATCTCGTCGCTCGACCTCCTCGCGTTCCCCTGCCGTCACTCCGATCGCGTCGTGGTGCCCGTGATCGATGCTCGCAAGGGTGAGGTGTTCTACTCGATGTACCGCCAGGTGCCGGGTGGGGTCCAGCAGGTCGCCGAGCCGGCAGTGGGCCCGGTCGAGGAACTGGTGGCCGACCTGCTCGCTCGGAGCCAGGACGTGCTGTGTGTCGGCGACGGCGCCGTGCGGTACCGCGAGGAGATCCTCGACGGTTTCCGCTGCGAGATCGGCGGGGACGCGCACCCCTCGGCGGCTCCGCTCGTGCAACTCGCCCACGCCCGGGCGCTGCGCGAGGAATGGGTCAACCCGTGGGAGATCGAGCCCGTCTATCTCCGGGCGCCCGATGCCCAGATCAACTGGTCGACGAGGGCCAGCCGATGAGCGTGATCGAACGGCTGCTGCGGCGCGATGGAATCGATGGCGCGGTCATCGGCGACCTGGCGATCTCGCCGATGCGTCGGCGCGACCTGCGCGACGGTGTGATGGCGATCGAGTCGGTGAGCTATCCCCGGCCGTGGTCGCAGGCCGTGTTCGAGAGCGAGATCGCCCAGATGCGCTCGGGGACGCGCCGGTATCTCGTGGCGCGGCGCACCTCGGACGGATCTCGCCGGCGGAGCGGGCGGGTGGTCGGCTATGCCGGACTGTGGTTCTCGGGTGAGGAGGCGCACGTCACGAATGTCGCCGTGGCGGCGGATGAACAGCGCCGTGGTGTGGCGACGGCCTTGTTGTCCGCGCTCGCCGACGAAGCGATCCGGCACGGGTGCCAGGCCTGGACGCTGGAGGTCCGGGTGTCGAGCATCGGGGCGCAGGAGCTCTATCGGCACTTCGGGTTCTCACCCGCCGGGATCCGCACCCGCTATTACGAGAACACCGAGGACGCCATCGTGATGTGGTGCCACGACATCCAGGGCCCCGAGTACGCCTCGCTGCTCGATTCGATCCGAGCGAAGGTGGCCCGATGACGGAGCGGTCGCCCGTCGACGAATCGACGCTGGTGCTCGGGATCGAGACGAGCTGCGACGAGACCGCCGCCGCGCTCGTGCTCGGGGGATACGACGTGGTGTCGAACGTGGTGTCGACCCAGGTCGATCTGCACAGCGACTTCGGAGGGGTCGTCCCGGAGATCGCGTCGCGGGCACATCTCGAGGTGCTCAACCCGGTGATCGCGCGCGCGATCGTCGAGGCCGGCGTCGACGAGGAACGCATCGACGCCGTTGCCTGCACGGTCGGCCCGGGGCTGATCGGGGCGTTGCTGGTCGGCGTGTCGGCGGCCAAGGCGTTGGCGATGGCGTGGGACGTGCCCTTCGTCGGGGTGAACCACATGGAGGCGCACCTGTACGCCGCATCGCTCGAGGATCCGACGCTGGAGTTCCCGCTGCTGGTGCTGCTGGTGTCGGGGGGTCACACGATGCTGGTCGACATGCAGGACCACGGCCGGTACCGGCTCGTCGGTCAGACGATCGACGATGCGGCCGGCGAGGCGTTCGACAAGGTGGCCCGGTTCCTCGACCTCGGCTACCCGGGCGGACCCGCGATCGACGCCGCCGCGCTGCAGGGTGATCCGGAGGCCATCCGGTTCCCCCGGGCGATCATGGACGACGGTTTCGACTTCTCCTTCAGCGGGCTCAAGACGTCGGTGATGAACTACGTCCGCAAGCACCCGGACGTCTCGTCGGAGGACGTGGCGGCATCGTTCCAGGCTGCGGTCGTCGACGTGCTGGTCACCAAGGCACGGCGGGCGGCGGCGGCGACCGGCGCGACCGGCATCGTGCTCGGTGGAGGTGTTGCGGCGAACTCGCTCCTGCGTGAAGAGATCCTCGGGGCCTGCGAGCAGGACGGCATCCAGGGCTTCCTGCCGAGCCGATCGATGTGCACCGACAACGCCGCCATGATCGCGGCCGCCGGCTGGCATCGCCTGCGTTCGGATGGTCCCACCCCGCTCGACGTCGGCGCCACCCCCAACCTCCGCCTCTCCTTCGTCGACTGAGCGCTGTCCCACCCGCCCGGCACGGCCGACGGTGACCCCGGATACCGTTGGGGCCCATGTCGTTCTCGATTGCGCAGTTCGAGCTGTCGGCTCCGGTGGTGCTCGCTCCGATGGCGGGCGTCACGAACGCGCCGTTCCGCACGATGTGCCGTCGGTTCGCGCCGGGCCTCGTCTACGTCAACGAGATGGTGATGGCCACCCCGGTCGTCCATGCCAACGCGAAGACCGATCGGATGATCAGCTTTGCCCCCGACGAACATCCCCGCAGCCTGCAGCTCTACGGCAGTGACCCGGAGATCATGGGTCGTGCGGTCGCGAAGCTGTGCGACGCCGGTCGTGTCGACCACATCGACATCAACTTCGGGTGCCCGGCCGCCAAGGTGACGCGCCGCGGCGGGGGAGCGGCCGTGCCCGCTCGGCCCGAACTCCTGCGGGCGATCCTGCGGGCAGCGGTGTCGAACGCATCGCCGTACGGCGTGCCGGTCACGGCGAAGTTCCGCATGGGGTTGTTCGACGACTGGCTCACCCACATCCGCACCGGTGAGGTGTGCGCAGAGGAGGGCGTCGCCGCGATCGCGCTCCACGCTCGCACGGTGCAGCAGCACTATTCCGGCGAGGCGCGCTGGGAGGCGATCGCCGAGTTGAAGGATGCCGTCGGGTCGATCCCGGTACTCGGCAACGGCGACATCTGGGAGGCGTCCGACGCCGTGCGGATGATGGCCGAGACCGGATGTGACGGTGTGGTGATCGGCCGTGGCTGCCTCGGGCGCCCGTGGCTGTTCGGCGACCTCGTCGAGGCGCTTGCCGGTCGGCCCGTGCCGCCGAGTCGGCTGCTCGGCGAGGTCTGTGCCGTGATGGTCGAACATGCCCGGCTGCTCGTGGAGCACCTCGGCGAGAACCATGCGATGCGCGACTTCCGCAAGCACACCGGCTGGTACATGAGCGGCTATCCGATCGGTCCCGAGGTGCGTCGCCGCTTCTCGATGATCAAGACGCCGACGGAGTTGGAGGACATCGTCGCCGACCTCGATCCGACAGCGCAGATCGTCCCGGGCGGCGAACGCATCAAGCGCGGCCACACCAACGGCCCGATCAAGGTGAGCCTGCCCGACGGGTGGCTCGACGGCCACCGCCGCGACGAGCTGCTGCAGGACCT
This sequence comes from Ilumatobacteraceae bacterium, assembly GCA_963715285.1. Classification (GTDB taxonomy): domain Bacteria; phylum Actinomycetota; class Acidimicrobiia; order Acidimicrobiales; family Ilumatobacteraceae; genus Sva-07. The sequence continues at coordinate 21,125 of CAVQRU010000032.1, forward strand.
GACGGTGCCCGATGACGACCAGGTCATGGCCCTGTCGGGCGGCTGATGATCGAGCTGCCGGCGGGGCTGCGGTTGGTGCTCGCGTCGGCGTCGCCGCGTCGCGCCGAGTTGCTCCGATCGGTCGGGCTCGAGTTCGACGTCGTTCCCGCCGACATCGACGAGTCGGTGCGACCCGGCGAGCCCCCGGCCGACTACGTGGCGCGTCTGTCGGCCGAAAAGGCCCGTGTCGTCGCCGATCGCGTCGGGACGGACTGCATCGTGGTCGCCGCCGACACCACGGTCGACGTCGACGGTCAGATCCTCGAGAAGCCCGCCGACGATGCCGACGCCCGCCGCATGCTCGCCCTGCTGTCGGGGCGGACCCACCTCGTGCACACCGGAGTGACCATTTCGTCGGCTCGGGTCGGTTCCGGAAGGACGAAGGTGGTGGAGACGGCCGTCGAGTTCGTGCGCGTGGCGCAGGAGACGATCGATTGGTACGTCGGCACCCGCGAGCCGTTCGGCAAGGCCGGCGGCTATGCGATCCAGGGTGCCGGTGGCGCGCTCGTGCGCCGACTCGACGGCAGCGTCACCAACGTGATCGGACTCCCCCTCGCCGAGACGTTGGAGCTGGTCCGTGCGTTAGCACTCTCGGGTCGCGGTTGCTAACCGGTCGTTCACGCGCCTAACCTTGGCACTCGCCGACGTCGAGTGCTAACCCGATGTCGGCACGTCAGAACCCACCGGGACTCGCGCCCACGTGAAGCAAGCCAATGGAGGCTTAGACCATGAACCTGAAGCCGCTGGATGACCGCATCGTGGTCCGGCCGAACGAGGCCGAGACGCAGACCGCATCGGGTCTCGTCATCCCCGACACCGCCAAGGAGAAGCCGCAGCAGGGCGAAGTGCTTGCTGTCGGGCCGGGCAAGCGCTCCGAGACCACGGGTGACCTGATCCCCGTCGACATCAAGGTCGGCGACACGGTCCTGTACTCGAAGTACGGCGGAACGGAAGTCGCCGCGAACGGCGAAGACCTGCTCGTGCTCAACAGCCGTGACGTGCTCGCCATCGTCGAGAGCTGAACCGTCGCACCTGCGACGTCAGATCTGAACCAACCATTCGAAAGCCGGAGAGGAACCCCCAATGGCAAAAGTACTGAAGTTCGACGACGAGGCGCGCCGCGCCCTCGAAGCCGGAGTCAACAAGCTCGCTGACGCCGTCCGCGTCACGATCGGCCCCAAGGGCCGCAACGTGGTGCTCGACAAGAAGTTCGGCGCGCCGACGATCACCAACGACGGTGTGTCGATCGCGAAGGAGATCGAGCTCGAGGACGCGTTCGAGAACATGGGCGCGCAGCTCGTGAAGGAAGTCGCCACCAAGACCGACGACATCGCCGGTGACGGCACCACCACCGCCACCGTGCTCGCACAGGCGATGGTGCACGTCGGCATGAAGAACGTCGCTGCCGGCGCCAACCCGATGGCCGTCAAGAAGGGCATCGAGAAGGCGGTCGCCGCCGCTGTCGAGTCGATCGCGAAGCAGGCAAAGGATGTCGACGACAAGTCCGACATCGCCAGCGTCGCCACCATCTCGGCCGCCGACAGCTCGATCGGCGAGGTCATCGCCGACGCCATCGACAAGGTCGGCAAGGACGGCGTCGTGACCGTCGAGGAGTCGAACACCTTCGGCACCGAGCTCGACTTCACCGAGGGCATGCAGTTCGACAAGGGCTACCTGTCGCCGTACTTCGTGACCGACGCCGAGCGTCAGGAAGTCGTCCTCGAGGACGCCTACATCCTCCTCAACAGCGCCAAGATCTCGACGGTTCAGGCCATGCTGCCGACCCTCGAGGCCGTGATGCAGACCGGTAAGCCGCTCGTCATCATCGCCGAGGACATCGAAGGCGAGGCCCTCGCGACGCTCGTCGTCAACAAGATCCGTGGCACGTTCAACGCCGCCGCCGTCAAGGCGCCGGGCTTCGGCGACCGCCGCAAGGCGATGCTGCAGGACATGGCCGTCCTCACCGGTGGTCAGGTCATCAGCGAAGAGGTCGGTCTCAAGCTCGAGAACGTCACGCTCGACCTGCTCGGCACCGCCAAGCGCGTCGTGATCACCAAGGACAACACCACCATCGTCGACGGTGGCGGCACCGAGGACGACATCGCCGGCCGCATCAACCAGATCAAGGCCGAGATCGAGAACACCGACTCCGACTGGGATCGCGAGAAGCTCCAGGAGCGCCTCGCGAAGCTGGCCGGCGGTGTGGCGCTGATCAAGGTCGGCGCTGCCACCGAGGTGGAGCTCAAGGAGAAGAAGCACCGCATCGAAGATGCCGTCTCGTCGGTCCGTGCGGCCATCGAGGAAGGCGTGGTCGCCGGTGGCGGCACCGCCCTCATCCGGGCACGGCCCGCCGTGCAGGCCGTCGTCGACTCGCTGGAAGGCGACGAGAAGACCGGTGCCAAGACGGTGTGGGAAGCGCTCACTGCGCCCGCCCGCAACATCGCCAACAACGCCGGCCTCGAAGGCTCCGTCGTCGTTCGCGAAATCGAGTCCGCCGAAGGCTCGATCGGCATGAACGCGGCGACCGGCGAGATGATGGACCTCATCGCCGCTGGCATCATCGACCCGGCCAAGGTGACCCGCGCCGGCCTCCAGAACGCCGCGTCGATCGCTGCGATGGTGCTCACCACCGAGTGCCTCGTCGCCGACGAGCCCGAAGAGGAGCCCGCCGGCATGCCCGGTGGCGGCATGGGTGGCATGGGCGGGATGATGTGATTCGTTGACGCCCTCGGCGTCACCGAATCTCATCGCCGCCTTCGGCGGCTGCCGGCTTCGCCGGCCTCCCGCTCTTCGCCCGGGATCGACATCGAGTCGATCCCGGGCGAGGCTCGTTTTCGGGCCCGCTGCGCAGTTGTGTCCCGGTACTCTCCTCACGATGGTCGAGATCGAACGCGTGCAGCGACCGTTCTGGATCCACCAGCTGATCGAATACCTGGTCGGGATCGGCCTGATCAGCGCGTCGGTGCAGCTGCCCGATCCGGCGGTACCCGCCCTGCTCGGCCTGCTGATCATCCTCAACGCCGCCGTGGCGAAAGGTGCCGCCGGCGCGTTCCGGCTGGTCGGCCGCCGACTGCACCGGACGCTCGACCTCGTGGTGATCGGGGTGCTCGTGTTCTTCGCCGTGCAGCCATGGCTCTCGATCGATGCGACGACGCGCCTGCTGATCGGGGCGATCGCCTTCATCATGATCTTCGTCTGGTTCTACACCGACTTCGCCGAGCAGCGCACGCGAGCCGAGCGCAAGGCCGCGACGAGCGCCGAACGAGCCGAGCGCGGCCCGCGTGACAGCACCGAGATCGGCCGGCAGGCGGGCCGAGCCGTGGGCGGTGCCGCCAAGTCCGTCAAACGCTGGAAGGACGGGCTGGCGGGCGATGGTGCGTCGGAACAGCCGAAGCCGGCCTCGTGGGATCCACCGACTCCTCCGGAGTAGCGGCCCGTAGGATTGCACCCATGACCTTCGAGCAGCCCGCACCCGATCTCGCGAAGATCATCGCCGCCCTCGAGGAGTGGGAGAAGGGCGACGAGACCCCGGGTCGCACCCTCGCCAACATGAAGACGGCCGGCCTGCCCCAGGTGCTCGCACAGCTCGCCGCCGAGGGCTGGACCCCGTCGGTGTGAACCCGCGTCCGCGTGGGGGAGCACAGCAGATCCCGCGCCCCGACGTCTGGACCGAGCACCATGAGCCGCCCTGGCCGGATGGTGTGTCCTGGGAGGTCGACGATCTCGTGCGACCGGTCCCCGAGCACGCAGCTCCGCTGCTGCCGTCGTTTCCCGATGCTCGCGTCTCCGCGGTGCTGATCGCGCTGGTCGAGGGCGAGGACGGTGCAGAGGTGTTGCTCACCAGACGGTCGATGGAGATGCGGAACCATCGTGGCGAGGTCAGCTTCCCCGGGGGCCGTGTCGATCCAGGTGAGACCCCGATCGACACGGCACTGCGCGAAGCCGACGAGGAGGTCGGCCTCGACCCGTCGGCGCCCACGGTGGTCGGGGAGTTGAGCCACCTGAACACGATCGTCAGCCGGAGTTACATCGTCCCGATCGTGTCGGTGCTCGACCATCGGCCGCACCTGGAGCCGCGTACCGGCGAGGTCGACCGCGTGTTCTGGACGCCCGTCAGGGAACTCATGCGGCCGGGCACCTACCGGATGGAGCGTTGGGGGAGTCCTCCGATGGATCGGCCGTTGCACTTCTTCGAACTCGACGACGAGACCGTCTGGGGCGCCACCGCCCACATGCTCGTCGATCTGCTCACGTACTCCAGCCGCCGCTGAAGCTGAAGAACTGGCCGGTCTGGAAGCGGCTGGTGCCGTCGAGCAGCACCGACGTGAACGACGCCAGCTCGTCCATCGTGCCGAGCTTGCGCATCGGTACCTGCGCCTCGATCGCCGCACGGCGCTCCGGGTCGCTGTCGGCGCGCGAGGCCTTCAGGAATCCGGGGAAGTCCATGTAGTTCGTGCCGACGGCGTTGACCTGGATGCCGGCTCGCGCGTACTCGAGGCCGACCGCTCGGACCAGGCCGTTGGCACCGGCGCGAGTGCCGCCGTAGATCGACGTGATCGGATCCGGGCGGGCCCCGGTGGCCGACGTGAACACGACCACCTGACCGCTCTGGGCGTCGACCATCGGCGGCAGCACTGCCTGGAGGCCGTGGAAGACCATGTCGAGATTCATCCGCTTGACCCGTTCCCACTGGTCGACGGTCATGTCGAGGAACTTGCCGACGACGATCAGCCCGGTGACGAGACACGCCGAGTCGATCCGGCCGAAACGGTCGAGTGTCCGGGCGACCAGCGACTGGTTGCCCTCGGCCGTGGCCAGGTCGACGTCGGTGACGGTGAGCACCGACGCGCCGAGCGCCTCGAGCGCAGGCACCTGCTCGGCGAACGGCGCCTCGACGCCGACCATGGTGTCGTCGCCGTCGGTGCCCTGCAACACGAGATCGAACCCCCGTGCCGCGAGCGTGCGGGCGAGCGCCGGTCCGACGTAGCCGCTCGCCATCGTGATCAGTGCAACGGGACGTGAGTCGGTCATGGCGATCATCCTGCCACCGAATGAGACGCGGGGTCAGACCCCGCGTCTCATTCAGGCGAGGGAGCGCAGGAGGTTCCAGGCGGCGTCGACGTGTTGGCGTTCGGTGGTGCGGGCCCCGACCGAGATGCGCAGCGCCGTGCGGCCGTCGAGCACGGTTCGATTGAAGAGCACCTCGCCGGATGCGTTGGCGGCGTCGATCAGCACCTCGGTCGAGCGATTGGCCGACTCCGGATCGTCGCCGCGCAACGCGACACACAGGAGGTTGAGCGGGTGTGGCGCCACGATGTCGAACCGGTCGTCGGCAGCGACCCAGGTGGCGAGTTCCTGGGTGAGTTCCACGTGGCGCCGGATCATCGTCTGGAACGACTCGACGCCGTCGCAGCGGATCGCGAACCAGAGCTTCAGGGCGCGGAAGCGGCGACCGAGAGGGATCTGCCAGTCGCGGTAGTCGATCACGGCGCCCGACTCGGTGGCCTCCGATCGGAGGTACTCGGGGAGGATGCTGAGCGCCCCGAGCAACGCCGCACGGTCGGCGGTCCAGTAGAGGTCGCAGTCGAAGTTGACGCCCATCCACTTGTGCGGGTTGGTGCAGTACGAATCGGCGTACTCGATGCCGTCGTTCACCCAGCGGAACTCCGGAGCCAGCGCGGCGATGCCCGACATGGCGGCGTCGACGTGGAGCCAGACGTCCTCGGACGAACAGATCGCCCCGATCGCGGGCGTCGGGTCGAAGGCCATCGACGACGTGGTGCCGTGCGTCGAGCAGACGAAGAACGGCACGAGGCCGGCCGCGCGATCGGCGGCGATCATCTCGGCGAGCGCGGCCGGTCGCATCGCGAACGAGTCGTCGTGGGGGACGACACGGAGTCGGTCGGTGCCGATGCCTGCGATCCGCAGGCCTTTCTCGATGCTGGAGTGGGCCTGCGACGTGGCGTAGGCGACCAGACGCGTGGTGTCGCCATCGGCGTTGACCGCACCACCGGTGGCTCGCCAGCGCGCCGAGAGGATCGCCACGAGGGTGGCCTCGCTCGCGGTGCCCTGGATCACGCCGCCGCCGTGTTCGCTGCGCGAGTCGAAGCGCTCGGGCAGATCGAGCAGCTCGCGCATCCAGTCGAGCATCAGCGTCTCGACCTCGGTGCACGCCGGCGAGGTCACCCAGCTCATCCCCTGCACGCCGAGACCGGCCGACAGCAGCTCACCGAGGATCGACGGGTACGACGTGTTCGACGGGAAGTAGGCGAAGAACCCGGGGTGCTGCCACTGCGTCAGCCCGGGCACGATCACGCGTTCGACGTCGGCCATCACCGTGTCGAACGACTCCGGGGCAGAGGGAGGATGCTCGGGCAGCTGCGATCGGACTTCGCCGGGTTGCACCTCGGCACCGACCGGGTGGTGCTCGACGCCCTCGACGTAGTCGGCGATCCAGTCGATGAGCGCGTGGCCGTGGGTTCTGAACTCGTCAGGGGTCACGGGGTGGAGGCTACGTCGCCGCCGGTCCGGCCGCGGTTGCGGCGCACGCCCCACGCCACGCGACCGAACACGATCAGCAGACCACCGATCATCGCGACTGCCACCAGGTTCTGGTGCCATCCCCCGCGCTCGGCGCTGCCGCAGCCGGGGCGCTGGAGGGTGCCGACGCAGGCGGTCAGGTCCTGGTTCTCCGGCAGGAACGGGTTGGCGGTGTCGACCGTGATGTCGTCGGTCGGAGTCGGCACGGTGGTGGCGGCGACGGCCGGCGCGGCCGGCAGCTCGGCGGCGACGCCGAGCAGGGTGGCGACGCCCACGACGACGGCGATCGCGACGAGGATGCGGACCGCCAGCGACGCTGATCTACGATTCACATCCTTGAGTCAACCGCTGCATCTCGACGTCCACACCGACAGGCCCACCGTGCTCGTCGTCGACTTCGGCGCCCAATACGCCCAGTTGATCGCCCGCCGGGTCCGTGAGCTGAAGGTCTACTCCGAGATCGTCCCACATCGCATCACGGCGACCGAGGTCGCCGAGCGCAAGCCGGCGGCGATCGTGCTGTCCGGCGGACCGAAGAGCGTGCACGTCGACGGTGCGCCGTCGCTCGACCCCGGCATCTACGACCTCGGCATCCCGGTGCTCGGTATCTGTTACGGCGCTCAGCTCATCGGCCAGCAGCTCGGTGGGGTCGTGGGCCGTGGCATGCAGGGCGAGTACGGACGGGCGCGAATGACACGCACGGGTCCGTCGCTGCTGCTTCCCGACGACGCGGCCGAGACCCATGACGTCTGGATGAGTCACTTCGACGGCATCACCGAGGCGCCCGAGGGCTTCACGGTGACGGCGACGACCCCCGGCGCCCCGGTCGCCGTGCTCGAGAACGACGATCGGCGCATCTACGGCGTGCAGTTCCACCCGGAGGTCGTCCATTCGCCGCACGGGATGGCGGTGCTCGCTCGCTTCCTGCACGAGCGTGCCGGTCTCGGTGCCGACTGGGAGATGTCGTCGGTGATCGACGAGCAGGTCGAACTGATCCGCGAGCGGGTCGGGACCGATCGGGTGATCTGTGGCCTCTCGGGCGGCGTCGACTCGTCGGTGGCCGCCGCGCTCGTGCACAAGGCGATCGGACACCAGCTCACGTGCATCTACGTCGACACCGGATTGATGCGCAAGGGCGAGAGCCATCAGGTGGTCGAGACGTTCCGGCGCAATCTCGGGATCGAGCTCATCCACGTCGACGCGGGATGGCGGTTCTTCGCCGCGCTCGAGGGTGTGACCGAGCCGGAGGCCAAGCGCAAGGCGATCGGTGAGCAGTTCATCCGGGTCTTCGAGGAGAACACCGGCGGGCTGACCGACGCTCGGTTCCTCGTGCAGGGCACGTTGTACCCCGACCTGATCGAGAGCGGCGGCACCGACGGCACGGCATCGGTGATCAAGAGCCATCACAACGTCGGCGGGCTGCCCGAGGACATGACGCTCGAGTTGATCGAACCCCTCCGCGAGCTGTTCAAGGACGAGGTTCGCAAGCTCGGCACCGAACTCGGACTCCCCGACGAGATGGTGTGGCGTCAGCCGTTCCCCGGGCCGGGCCTGGGCGTTCGGATCATCGGCGAGGTCACACCTGAACGCGTCGCCCTGTTGCAGGAGGCCGACGCGATCGTGCGCGAGGAGCTGCGCCTTGCCGGGCTCGAGCGCGAGATCTGGCAGTCGTTCGCCGTGCTCGCCGACATCCGCTCGGTCGGGGTGATGGGCGACGAACGTACCTACGGCCATCCGATCATCATCCGCGCCGTCACGAGCGACGATGCGATGACCGCCGACTGGGCCCGGATCCCGTACGACGTCCTGGAGACGATGTCGCAGCGGATCATCAACGAGGTTCCCGGCATCAACCGCGTCGCCTACGACATCACGTCCAAGCCGCCCGGCACGATCGAGTGGGAGTAGCGGTGACCACTGGGGTCAGACCCCGGGTGTCACCACTGCGTCGGCACGGTGTGTGACGAGGATCTCAGAAGTTTCGTCGGTCTTTCGCAACACATTCGTCATATTCGCTAGGCTGAGCCCTCGTAACTATGAGGCAACTCTCCGTCCGTCGACTCCTTCGCGCCATCCCGATCGCCGTTGCCACGGCCGTCATCGTCCCGGCGATGACCCCCGCGGTCGTGCAGGCCCAGTCGGTCGATCAGCAACGTCAGAAGGTCGAGGACATCGTCGACGAACTCGAGCGTCTCGAGCAGCGAGCGTTGCAGATCGGCGAGGACTACAACGACGCGATCGACACCAAGAGCCAGCTGGACGTCGAGATCGCCGACGCCGAGGCCCGCATCGCAGAGCAGGAGGCCGAACTCGCCCGCCTGCGCTCCAATCTGAGCGAGATGGCACTGCGGTCCTTCGTCGGCGGAGGCGCCGCCCCGCTCGGCCCGCTCTTCGAGGACTCCGAGAACCTCAACGACGCGCTGCAACGCGAGGAACTCGCCAAGGTGGCGCTCAGCGCCGGCGACGTCACGACGGACCAGCTCGACGCGCTCGTGAGCGAGATCGAGGACGAGCGTCGTGCGCTCGACGACAAGCGCGAGCAGGCGGAGCAGCTCGCCGACTCGCTGATCGACGCGAAGGCCGAAACCGAGACGCTGACATCTCAGTACACCGACGCCCACGCTGATGCCGAAGCCAAGCTCGGGCAGCTGCTGCGCGAAGAGGAGGAGCGTCGTGCTCGCGAATCGGCGCTGCGGATCCAGGAACAGGCCCGGACTGCGAGTACGTCATCGTCCAGCTCCGGAGGCGGCAGCGGTGGCAGCACCAGCGGTGGCAGCACCAGCAGCGGCAGCACCAGCAGCGGTGCATCGACCGCCGGCTCGGGTTCGTCCACCGGTTCCTCGGGATCGGGCGGCGGCTTCAGCGCACCCGCCGTGTCGTCGCGTTCGAGCCTGGCCGTCCAGGCCGCACTCGCTCAGCAGGGCACGCCGTACCGGTACGCCACCTCCACCCCAGGGGTCGGCTTCGACTGCTCCGGCCTCACCGCCTACGCCTGGGGAAAGGCCGGCGTCGGCCTGCCACACCAGTCGAGGGCTCAGTTCGCCTCGACGCCTCGTGTCCCGATCGATCAGGCGCAGCCGGGCGACCTGCTGTTCTTCTACAGCCCGATCAGCCACGTGAGCATCTACCTCGGCAACGGCATGCAGGTGCATGCGCCGAGTACCGGCAAGACGGTGTCGACCGCCTCGGTCAACTGGGGCAAGGTCGTCGGCGTCGGCCGGCCCGGCTGACCCCGTCGCCATCGCCACGGTCCGGCTACGGTCGGCGGTCGTGCAGGAACCGATCCACGGCATCGACATCGAACGGGTCAGCGCATGGCTCGTCGACCACATCGACGGAGCTGCTGCTCCCTTCGAGTTCAGCCTGATCGTCGGTGGTCGCTCGAACCTGACCTACACGGTCACCGACGCGAACGGCGCGAAGTACGTGCTGCGCCGCCCGCCGACCGGGGCCGTGCTCGCCACCGCGCACGACATGGCGCGTGAATACAAGATCATCTCCGCGGTCGGCCTCACCGATGTACCGGTGCCTCCGGCCCTCGGGCTCTGTACGGACGATGCGGTCAACACGGCACCCTTCTACGTGATGGGGTTCGTCGATGGCGTCGTGCTCGACAGCGCCGAGAAGGGTGCGGCGATGACACCGGAGCACCGCCGCAGTGCCGGGCTGCATCTGATCGATGTGCTCGCCGACCTCCACGCCGTCGACGTCGATGCGGTCGGTCTCGGCGACCTCGCCAAGCGGGAGGGCTACGTCGAGCGTCAGGTCAGGCGATGGAGCGCCCAGTGGCAGAACTCCAAGACCCGTGACCTTCCTGCGGTCGACGAGGTCGCCAAGCTCCTCGCGGAGCGGATGCCGGTCCAGCAGGGCGTCTCGATCGCCCACGGGGACTATCGCTTCGGCAACGTGCTCACCGACACCGCGCGGGGTCGCATCACGGCCGTGCTCGACTGGGAGCTGTGCACGTTGGGGGACCCGCTCGCCGACGTGGGGTACATCGGCGTCTACTGGGCCGACCCGGGGACGACGCAGGCGCGACCCAACGACCCCACGGGCATCGAGGGGTTCCCGACCTACGCAGAGCTGCTCGATCGCTATGCGGATCGAACCGGGCGTGACCTGTCCGAGATCGACTACTACATCGCATTCGGGTCGTGGCGGCTCGCGGTGATCTCCGAAGGGGTCTATGCCCGCTACCTGCACGGCGCCATGGGCGACCAGGGCATCAGCGACGAGCAGTTGAACGCCTTCAAGAACGGCACGGAGATCCTGGCCGAGTCGGCCCTCGAGGCGATGCGCCGACTGAACGGAGCGCATTGATGACGGCGAAGCCCGAGTACGACGCCGTCCTCGAGGGGTGGGAACGCAGCGAGTTCACCGCTGCGGGGCTGACCCACGCCACCTACCCGTCGCGGAACTGGCCCCGGCGTCGTCGTGATCCACGAGGTGCCCAACATCACGCCACTCGTGACGAGGTTCGCCAACGAAGTCGTCGATCGCGGGTTCACGGTGGTCATGCCGTCGCTGTTCGGAACGCCGGGCAAGCCGCCGTCGAACGCCGGCGCCGCCGCAGCCATCCTGCGCGGCTGTGTCGCCAAGGAGTTCGCGGCGCTCGCACTCAATCGGACGGCGCCGGTCGTGTCGTGGCTGCGGGCGCTCGCTCGAAACCTGCACCAGGACGTCGGGGGGCCCGGGGTCGGCGCGGTGGGGATGTGTTTCACCGGTGGGTTCGCGCTCGGGATGATGGTCGACGAGATCATGTTGGCGCCCGTGCTGTCGCAACCGTCGACACCGCTGCCGTTCGGCAAGGCCAGGGCCGCCGACGTCAACCTGTCGCCCGACGACGTCGCCGCCGTGGTCGAGGCGCGCGGCGCAGGGTTGCCAGGTGATGGGGCTGCGCTACGCCGACGACTTCTCGGTCGGCGATCGCTTCTCGACGCTGCGCGATCTCCTCGGTGACGCGTTCATCACGGTGGAGCTGCCGAGCACCACCAGCGCGACCACTCCGTGCTCACCGAGCAGCGCGACGACGCCAGCGTCGAACGGGTCCTCGACTTCTTCGCCGAGAAACTCCTCTCGTAGCCCGTTCTCGTGAACCAGGCGCGCACCTGGGCCGCACCCGGTTCACGAGAAGGTCAGGGGAGGGCGGATTCGGCGTGCTCCATGGCGCGGCGGTAGTCGGCCTTGCCGTTCGGTGCCCGAGGGACCTGGTCGACGAAGATCACCGACTTCGGTGCCTTGTAGCCGGCGAGGTCGGTCTTGACCGAGGCGATGATCAGACGCGGAGTCGACCGTCGCCCCGTCGGCAAGCGACACCACCGCGGTGACGGCTTGGCCGAACTTCTCGTCGGGCACCCCGACGACCAGGCAGTCGACGATCCCGTCGACCCGCTTGACCGCCTCCTCGACCTCCTCGGGGAACACCTTCTCGCCGCCGGTGTTGATCACCTGGCTGCCTCGACCGAGCAGGATCAACGAGCCGTCCTCGGCAACCTTGGCGAAGTCGCCAGGGAAGGAATAGCGCACACCGTCGATCACTCGGAAGGTCCGAGCCGACTTGTCCGGATCCTTGTAGTAGCCGAGTGGAACGTTGCCGCCCACGGCGGCCCATCCCGACCTCGTCGGAACCCGGGGTGACCTCGCGGTCGTCGTCCGTGAACACCTTGGTCGTCGGTGCCTGGGTGAACTTCGCGGTGTCCGACGTCATCCCCTTCATCGAGATCTGGGTGCCCATCGTCCCTTCGGTCGAGCCCATCGCGTCGACGAGGATCGCCTGCTCGATCCGGTCGAGCAGCTGCTCCTTCACCTCGGTGGTCCACATCACCCCGGACGACGAGATCACAGCGATCGAGGACGTGTCGTACTTCGAACCGTCGGGCTTGCCCTCGTCCAGCGCCCTGATCAGCGGCTTGGCGAAGCTGTCGCCGACGATCGTGATCGCCGTGGCGTGATGGCGTTCGACGGTGTCGAGCACTTCGTGGGGGTCGAGGCTGCGGTTGGTGAGGGTGATCACGTCGCCTCCCGCGAGATGCGGGATGAAGCAGCCGATCCACAGCCCGGTGCCGTGCATCAGTGGAGCGCAGGGGATCGAGACGAGTTGGTTGCCCGCTTCGACGGCGGACCGCACGATCCCCGCGACCTCGTCGGCGTCGGTCGGTGGGGGTGACGCCGAGCAGTGGGAAGCCACTCTGGATCAGCGCGCTCGCCATGCCACCGCTGGCGTACATGACACCCTTGGGCATGCCGGTGGTGCCGCCGGTGTAGAGCATGTAGATGTCGTCGTCGCGGCGTCCGATGCGCGGCATCGGATCGTGTCGGGCGATGACGTCGTCGTAGCGGAGTGCACCGGGCACCTGGCCGGCGCCTTCGCCATCGTCGACTTCGACCACCAGCTTCAGGTCGGGCAGGCGGTCGATCACCCGGGTGACGCGATCGCCGAGCGACGAGTGGAAGAACAGCGCCTGGGAGTCGGAGTTGTCGAGCGAGATACCACAGCTCCTCGTCGAGGTACCGGTAGTTGACGTTGATCGGCACGCCGCGGGTCTTCATGCAC
>CAVQRU010000033.1:0-71364 GCA_963715285.1 Ilumatobacteraceae bacterium
AGCGATCGCGCGGAGCGCGCAACGCCACGTGCATCACCGCACGATCCTCGGTGACGTTGATGTGTTCGCCGGCGAACATCGCATCGCGCCGCGCCGGCACGCCCGTCGCGGCGGCCAGTTCGATCAGCGCGGCGACGACTCGATCGTCGACCAGCTGTTTCGACCAGTCGATCCGGAGGTCGGCGACCTCGAGCACGTAGCGGTCCGCTCGGCCGGGATCGGAGGCGAACAGCTCGCGGAGGTGGACGGGGCGGGGAAGGTCGGCGAGCGCCGAGCGGGGGTCAACGGCATCCATCGTCCCCGACGCTACTGCTCGACGTCGGTCCCCTCGGATCGACCGGTCGAGACCGCTGATCGGGATCAGGCCGCCGCGACCGGATCGTCGGGGGACGGCAGGTCGCCAGCGGCGGCGGGGTCGAGGAACAGCCAGGTGTCCGCGACGTCGAACCCGGTCGACGGGGATCGACGGATCGCGCAGCAGCCATCGAGCGACCATCGGTGCCTTCGATGCGCCGAGCGTCAGCATCAGACGCGAGCGGGCGGCGTTCACGACCGGCGGGGTGAGGGTCATCCGAGCGAACCCGTTGAACTCCCCGGTCGCCTCGCACGGCCACTCGCTGTCGACGACACGATCGCCGGGTGGCCACGAGGCCGTGTGACCGTCGGAGCCCAGGCCGAGATGGACGACGTCGAAGCGCTCCGGCAGTCCTGCGCCGTATCGTCGCGCCCCGGCCGCCAGGTCGGCGCCGGTCACCGGCATCAGGCGGACCTGGCACGGCAACGGCACCAACTGAGCGGCGTTGCGTGCCGCGATCGCCGTCGGGGGCCACGCGTTCGTCGACCTGCCAGATCGTGGTGCGATCCCACGGCACGTTCTCCTCGAGCAGCGCCCGGAACATCGGCGGTGCGGTGCTCCCCCCGCTCACCGCGATCAGCGCCTCGCCCCTGCGGCGAGCCGCACCACGGATCCGGCGGGCCAGCCAGGCTCCAGCCGCCGCGGAGGGATCCTCGCTCACTCGGATCTCCACCTCGTGCCTCCCGTCAGATGGTGGGGACTTCGACGTGGCGGCCGAAGACATCGGCCATGGCGCCCATCATCTCGCCGAGCGTGGCATAGGCGCGTGATGCTTCGATCAGTGTGGGCATCAGGTTGACCTCGGGGTCGGCGGCCTCGGTACGCAGACGTGCGAGGGCCTCGTCGACGACACCCTGGTCGCGGCTGTGGCGTACGGCATCGAGGCGCTTGCGTTGGCGGGTCTCGTCCTCGTTGGTGATGCGCAACAGCTCGAGTTCGTCGTCGTTGCCCTCGGTGAAGGCGTTGACGCCCACGACGATCCGCTCGCCACTGTTGAACGACCGCTCCAGGTCGTAGGCCGAGTCCGCGATGCGACGCTGGAACCAGTTGTCCTCGATGCCCGCGATCACCCCGTCGAGCATCGACCCACCCCCGAGTTCGTCGAGGTGGGCGAAGATCTCCTCTGCCTGGCGCTCGATCTCGTCGGTCAACGCCTCCACGTAGTGCGACCCACCCAACGGGTCGGCGACATGGGCGACGTTGGTCTCGTTGGCGATCACCTGCTGGGTACGCAACGCGATCCTCGCCGCCTTCTCGGTCGGCAGAGCGAGCGCCTCGTCCATCGAGTTCGTGTGCAGACTCTGCGTGCCACCCAACACGCCGGCAAGTGCCTCGATCGCGGTCCGCACGATGTTCAACTCGGGCTGCTGCGCGGTCAGCGACACCCCGGCGGTCTGGGTGTGGAACCGCAACTGCAACGACTTCTCCAGCTCGGCACCGTACCGGTCACGCAGCCACCGCGCCCAGATCCGACGCGCCGCGCGGTACTTGCAGATCTCCTCGAAGAAATCGATGTGCGCGTTGAAGAAGAACGACAACCTCGGCGCGAACGCATCGATCGGCAACCCCGCCTGCACGGCCAACTCGACGTACGCGAACCCGTTCGCCAGCGTGAACGCCAACTCCTCCACCGCCGTCGAGCCCGCCTCGCGGATGTGATAGCCCGAGATCGAGATCGAGTGCCAACGAGGCATCTCAGCAGCGGTGAAGCGGATGGTGTCGCGCACCAACCGCATCGACTGACGGGGCGGGAACACGAACTCCTTCTGCGCCTGGTACTCCTTCAAGATGTCGTTCTGCAACGTCCCGCCGAGACGGGACCGGTGCACACCGGCCGACTCCGCCTGCGCGACGAACATCGCGAAGATCGGCGCCGCCGGAGAGTTGATCGTCATCGACGTGGTGATCGCGCCGAGGTCGATCCCGGCGTAGAGATCCTCCATGTCGGCCAACGAGTCGATCGCAACGCCGCAGCGGCCGACCTCACCGAGCGACATCGGGTCGTCGGAATCCAACCCCAGCAGCGTCGGCATGTCGAACGCCGTCGACAACCCGTCACCACCCGCCTTGATGATCTCCTTGAACCGCCAGTTCGTGTCGTCGGCGGTGCCGAACCCGGCGAACATCCGCATCGTCCAGAGCTTCGACCGGTACATCGACGCATAGGGCCCCCGCGTGTACGGGTACTGACCGGGGAACTCGCCGTCGTCGGGGCCGTACACCCCGTCGAGCGGAATCCCGGACATCGTCTCGAACCGGGCGTCACGGATCGGCGAGGCGTCCATCGCCGCCTCCCATGCCTGTCGGGGTGTCATGTCGGTCATCGAACCACTTTCCGCAGAGTCGTCGCTCCTCCGTACCCTACGGAGCGATGCCCGACGACTCCGGATCGAACGCCGTCGAGGTGGATGCTCCACCGACACCAGGCGAACGCACGGTGGCCCAGGGCGTCCGGCTCGCCGTTGCCGCCTACCTGCTGTGGGGCCTCCTCACGATCTATTGGAAGCAGCTCAGCGGGTTCGACGCATTCGAGCTGATCGCGTGGCGGATGGCGTGCGCCGGCGTGGTGATGGCCATCGTGGTCACGGCGCGTCGGACCTGGCCCACGGTGGTCGGCGCACTCCGGGATCCGGGGGTCGCACGGCGACTGGTGGTCGCCTCGTTGCTCCTCACCGTCAACTGGGGCAGCTACGTGTGGGCGGTGACCAACGACCGGGTGATCGAGACGGCGCTCGGCTACTTCATCGCGCCGCTCGCCACGATGGCGATCGGGGTGTTCGTGCTGAAGGAGCAGCCGACCATGGCGCAGCGCTTCGCGTTCGGGTGCGCGGCGGTGGCGGTGGTGATCCTGACCGTGTCGTACGGGCGCCCACCGTGGATCGCCCTCGTGATCGCAGCGTCGTGGAGCCTCTACGGGCTCGCCAAGCGTCGGGTTCCGCTCGGCGCCGTCGAGAGTCTCGCCGGTGAGACGTTCGTCCTGTTCGTCCCGGCGGTGGCCGCGGTCGTGTGGTTCTCGACGAACTCGGACAGTGTCGCCGTCACCGCCGGCCCGACCGACTGGCTGCTGGTCCTCGGCACCGGAGCGATCACGGCGGTGCCGCTCATGTTGTTCGCCGGCGCCGCGAAGTCGGTGCCGTTCACGTTGCTCGGCCCGCTCAACCTCCTCGTGCCGGTGATCAACTTCGGCCTGGGATGGTTGGTCTACGGCGAACCGATGCCCGCCGACCGGCTGGTCGGCTTCGCCTTCGTGTGGGTGGCGCTCGGTGTCGTGATGTGGGATCGAGTCTCCAGCCACCGTCGCGTCGCCGCGGCAGCCCCGGTCGCCTGAGCTACGTTCACGACCCATGGCCGTCCGCGTGCTCGCATTCATCGCCGTGCCCGCGACGTGTGCCGTCGCACTGTCCGGCTGCTTCACGACCACGGCGGACTTCCGCGAAGAAGCCGAGCAGTTCATCGTCGAGGATCCCGGCGTTGCCGACGGTCTGGGAGTCGCCATCACGTCGGCGACGTGCGACGAGCCGGCCGATCAGGATGTCGGGACGGTGTTCTCGTGCACGGCGATCGACGCCAACGGCGACCAGTGGGGCTTCGACGTGACGATCGTCGACTCCGACAGCATCGAACTCAGCGTGTCCGAACGACCGGCACCGTAGGTCTCCTTCGCCGCGCCGTCATCCGGTGACGTGTCACGATGGTGCCGGACGATCGCCGGATCGCCACCCACACGGGGAATCGACGAAAGGGATGGACGTGCGCAGGACACTGATGATCGGCGTCGGAGTGGTGGGCCTTGCGCTCGCCGGCTGTGGCAGCGATGGCGACAGCGGAGACGGCGATCTCGGGGGACCGCAGGCCGCGGCCGCGGCGGCGACGATCGAGTCGGCGTCGAACAGCGGACTCCAGCTCGACGAAGGGTGCGTGAACGACCTCGCCGCCCAGCTCAGCGACGCCGATGCGGAAGCGATCGCATCGAGCGACGACGCCGAGATCAGTGCCGAGGGCCAGGCGCTCGGCGCCGAGCTTCTCGGCTGCGCCGACGCCGATGCGCTCGTCGACGCGTTCATCGCGGGCATGAGCGAATCCGGCCAGGAGATCGACGAGGACTGCGCCCGCGACAAGCTCGAGGACGTCGACATCCCCGAGCTCGTGGCCGCCACCGAGAACGGTGACATGCCGTCCGATCTGGTCGCCCAGCTCATCGAGTGCGTCGATTCCGGCGGCTGACCCTCCCCCGACCTCGACGAAGCGCCCGTGACATCAGCGCGTCAGGGCGTGGAGACCCCGAGTGAGCCGTTGAAGTCGACGACGTCGCCGACGGGGACGAAGCTCCGGGACTCGTCGGACCACTGCACCAGCTGCGTGCCCTCGGCGTAGAACGCGTCCTCGGCGTTCATCTGACCGACCAGGCCCGGCAACACGAGCGGCGGCACCCAGTCGATGTTCCGGGCGGCGTTGATGATCCCCGCGCGGGTGTAGTCACCGTTGGCGATCGCCTCCTCGGCGACGCGGACCGCCAGCTCCATCGACAACCAACCGGCGAGTGCGGTCGGGTCGGCGCTGTTGGTGTCCGGCGCATAGGTGCCCATCGCCTCGACGAAGGCCTGCACATCGGGATCGTCGGCCCACTCGGGGCTGTCGACGAACTTGACGTGGCTGGAGGTGTAGACACCTTCGGCGCCACCGTTCGTCGTCGCACTGAAGAACAACGGGTTGGCGCACGTGGCGGTCTGGTAGACGGCCGGGTCGAAGTCGGGGTTGGCGACCTTGGCATCGCCGAGTTCGGTCATGAACGCGATGCACTGCGCACCGAGCGGCACCGCGAGGATGGCGTCGGGGTTCGCCTGGACGAGGTTGGTCATCTGACCGCTCGGGGCGCCCGAGTCGGCCGAATCGATCGCCTCTTCCGCGACGATCTCGATGCCGTTCTCGGCAGCGAGCTCGGTGAACGCCTCGACGTAGGCCTGGCCGAATTCGTTGTCAACGTGGAACAGCGCCGCGGTCGAGCCCTCACCGAGGTCCGAAGCGACGAATTCCGCCCAGACCCGCGACTCGATCGCGTACGGGACGAGCAGTCCCGTGGTCCACGGGTACTCGTCGATGTTGCCCCAGTCGGGCGCACCGGTCGATGCCCACAGCTGCGGGATGCACCGTGCGTTCAGGTCGGCCTGGATCGCGAGGTTGTTCGGCGAACCGACGATGCCGGACAGGATGGTCACCTCGTCGTCGACGACGAGCTCGTCGACGTTCGCCTTCGTCAGGTCGGCGGTGTACTGGTCGTCCGTGATCACCAGCTCGATGGGCGTCCCCTCGAGGCCGCCGTTGGTGTCGTTGGAGTAGTCGATGTAGGCCTGTTGACCGGCACCGAAGGGGGCGAACACGACGGCCGGGCCGCCCGAGAGGGGGATCGACGTACCGATCTTCAGCGTCTCGATCGGCGCAGTGGCCGCGTCGGGGTCGTCGCAGACGCTGGTGTCGATGACGTACTCGGCACCGGATGCTCCGCCCTCGGTCGACTCGGGGGCGTCCGTGGGCTCCGGTGCGTCGGTCGACTCGGGTGCGTCGGTCGACTCGGGCGCCTCCGTGGGCTCCGGTACTTCGGTGTCGCTCGACGAACTGTCGTCGTTGCTGCACGCGGCGAGGACGAATGCGCCCGCTGTGGCAAGTGCGAGCAGTTTCCTGGTGCTGGCCATGATCAGAATGCTCCCTGGTCGGATGTGATGTGCGTGGAACCGGTGGGAACCGGCGAGTGAGTGGTGCTCGGACCGTGCCGCCGGGCACGTAAGAACCTGGTGAAGTCTGCGCGCCGTGCAGGATGCCGGCAACGGCGCCGCCGTAGCATCGTCGCATGGCATCGGGCCGCGCCGTCGCACTCCTCGCCGCGGGGGCGATCGCCCTCACGGCGTGCGGCGTCGAGGTCTCGGTCACGGCCGAGCGAGCCGATCGGATCGTCTTCGACCCCACCATGACCGATCCGGCCGGACCGCCATCGGTCGGCATCCCACCGGACGCGGGGACCGATCCCGGTGGTGCGCCCGCCACCACCCCGTCGACCACCCCGGGCACCCCCGACACCGACGTACCGGCCGACCCTGCGACCCCGCCACCGTCGAGCATCCCGTCCGACCCGACCGCGATCGACTTCGGTTCCGGCAAACCGGCCCGCGACTACGACGACTTCCTCCTCGCGGTGATGACCGACCTCCAACTGTGGTGGGACGTCGAGTACCCGGCGATCTACGGCACCGCGTTCCGCCGGCTCGAGGGCAAGGTGTACGCCGCCTATCCCGGTCGGCCCGACGACCTGCCGGGCTGCGGATCGCCGAGCACCTCCTACGAGGAGGTGCGTCAGTACGTTGCGTTCTACTGCGGCGTGGGCGACTTCATGGTCTACGACGACAGCGCCGACGGACTGCTCGCGGAACTCGAACGTGACTACGGCTTCGGAACGATCGGGACGGTGCTCGCCCACGAGTTCGGCCATGCGATCCAGCTGCGGGCGGGCAACCTCGACCGGGCACTGCCCACGATCCTCACCGAGCAGCAGGCCGACTGTTTCGCCGGCGCCTGGTCGGCGAGGGTCGCCCGCGGCGAGTCACCGGTCATGCGCTACACCGATGCCGATGTCCGCGCCGGGCTGATCGCCATGACGAAGGTGAGCGACCCGGTCGGAACCGACCAGTTCGTCGAGGGCGGCCACGGCTCCGGTTTCGACCGCGTCGGCGCCTTCCAGGTCGGTTTCACCGAGGGGCCTGCTCGCTGTGCCGAGATCCTCGACGAACCGCTTCCGCTGGTGCCCAACCAGCTCACGAGCGCCGATGCGAACACCGGGGGCGACGCCGCGTTCGGCTACGGCGACGGTGAGCTCCTGGCGTTCCTCCCCGAAGACCTCAACCTGTACTGGGACGAGCAACTCGCTCGGCAGATCCCCGGCCTCGACGCATTGTCACTCGTGGTCGTGCGCTCGCTCGACAACCTCCGATGCAGCGACCTGCGTGGCGATCTCGCCCGTGGCGCGGCGTTGTGCGCCTCGACCGGCGAGGTCTACTTCAACGAGCCGGCGGCCCTCGACCTGTACCGGTCGCTCGGCGACTTCTCGGTCGGCTATCTCCTGGGCCTCGCCTGGGGCGAGGCGGTCCAGGTTGCCCTCGGATCCGATCTCACCGGCGAGGACCGGGCGCTGCTCAACGACTGTCTCACCGGCGGCTGGGTGCAGACGGTGATCCCCGTGGCCGACGGCCGGGGGTTCCTGACACTGCCGGAACCGCGGCTCGAAGCACGCCAGTCGAGCGTGTCGGCAGGCGACCTCGACGAGGCGATCCAGACCGTCCTCCTCGTCGCCGACCTCGACAGCGCCGCCGACGAGGTCGGCAGCGCCTTCGAGAAGATCGCAGCGTTGCGCACCGGCGTCCTCGACGGCACCGACGCCTGCCTCGCCCAGCTCTGAACGGGCCGCCGGGCGCGACCGGTGGGCCGAGTGCGATCAGTGGGTGGTGAGCCAGGTGGCGAGCAGGGCAGTCAGCTCGACGGGGCGGTCACCCTGGACGCTGTGGCCGGCGCCGTCGACCACTTCGACCGTGAGCGTCGGCTGACGGCGCCGCGCCTCCGCGACGTCGTCGTCGTCGACCACGGGTGACAGCGAACCACGAACCAGCATGATCGGACACGCGATCGCACCGAAGTGCTCCCACAACGGCGACAACGTGTCCGCTGCCGGTTCGTCGGCGATCTCGGTCGAGGTCGACTCGGTGCCGGCCGCACGCGAGCGGGCATGGCTGCCTCGGTCGTAGTTCCACTCCCACGACCCGTCGGGCAGCCGGTGGGCGTTGTGGAGGATCCCGCGGCGAAGCGACGACTCCGATCGCGTCGGGTTGAACTCCATCGTGCGGGCGAGCAGATCGTCGAAACTGGCGAACGCCTGCGGACCGTCGACGAAGTCGGTGACCGCCTTGGTCTTCGCCGCATTCACTCCCGGCGTGATGTCGACCATCACGAGCGACCGCACCAGCGAAGGATGCCGGACCGCCAGCTCCATCGAGGTCAACCCGCCGAGCGACATGCCGACGACCGCCCGAGCGTCGGGTGCGTGGCGCTCGACGACCTGCGCGAGGTCGTCGGCGAGGTTCATCGGCGAGTACGCACCGTCCGAGCGCCAGTCGGAGTGACCGTGACCCGGGAGGTCGACGGCGAGCAACGGGCGGCCGAGTCCGAGCGCCACGGTGTCCCAGGTGTGTGCGTTCTGGGCCCCGCCGTGGACCAGGACCAGCTCGGGCGAGCCCTCCCCCCACCGCAGCGAACTCACGGTGCGTCCGTCGCCGCCGTCATCGCTGCGCACCACCGTGTCGGTCCGGGCGACCGGCGGGAACTCGGTGATCCCGAGGTCGAACTCGTCGACGTTCTCGTGGAACAGGCCGAACTCGTCGTAGTCGCTCACGCCGTTCACGATGACACGACCCACCGCATCGCGACGAGCCGCGTGACGCGGAGCGAGCGTTCAGCCGCCGGGCGGCGGGTCGGTCGGCGGCGATGCCGCCAAGGGGGCCGCGGTGCTCGTCGTGGTGGTCGCCGGAGCCGTCGTGGTCGGAACGGCGGTCGTCGTGGCGGGCGCAGTGGTCGTCGTGGGTGCCACGGTCGTCGACGCCGGAACGGTCGTGGTCGTCGTGGTGGTGGTGCTCGTGGTGGTCGTCGAGTAGTCCGGGTCGATGCGGTTGAAGTACGGCGGCTGGGCGCCGTAGTACTCCGGCTCCTTGACCCCGTCGAACACGAAGACCTGGTCGCCGATCGTGGTCAGGTCCTGGAAGGTGGGCGACAGGCTGAGCGGGATGCGGATGCACCCGTGCGATGCCGGGCGCAGTGGCACGTTGAGCGCTCCGTGGACGGCGATGCCGTAGTTGAAGTACACCGGATCCCACATGCCGCCGAGCGAACTCTGCCGCACGCCCTCGACCTCGCGCTCGAACTGGTACACGCCGCCGGGTGTGATCGACTTGCCGCACTCGCCGCGGACCAGCGGTTCGTCACCGGGGTTGTTGTACTCACCCGGGCTGATCGTGACCTCTTCGCACCACTCCTCGTTGTCGCCGCTCGACATGTGGCTGATCATCACCGGTGCGTCGTCGTGGAAGACCGCGATCACCTGTTCCGACAGGTAGATCTCGGTGTGGTTGCGGGTCGAATCGGGACGGCGGGGCTGGATCACGAAGGGATCCTGCATGTCGGTCCACATGGCCGGCGTGACCTGACCGGTCGGCTCGTCGAAGGGCACGCCGAGGACGAGCTTCTCGTAGGCCCACACCGCGCGGCGGGTCTCGTCACCGAAATAGCCGTCGATCGGCCCTGGCCAGAATCCGAGGTCGGTGAGGCGCTGCTGCACCTGGGCGACGTCGTCGCCGGCCATGCCCTTGGCGAGGTCGCGGCTGAGCTCGGTCTTGACGACCGGCGAGCTCGTCTCGACGGTCTCGATCACGGGGACCGACGGGGGGATGCTGCCGATCTCGAGGTTGACCGACTCGGCGGTGACCGCCGGTGCCGACGAGTCGTCGCTCCCACCGCCGAGTGCAACTCCAGCGACGACGACCACGGCGAGCAGCCCTGCAGCACCTGCTGCAGGCATCCACTTGCGGGCTTCGGGAGAGAGTCGGGGTCGGTCGTTCACGGGGCGGTTGCTCGGTGTCAGGGGGCCGACCGGCAGCGGCTGACGTCAAACTACCAAGGCGAACCGTCGGCCGGACCGCGGCTCCCCCAACTGTTCGAATCCGTTCAGGAATTCGGATCGAGGGCCGCCGTCGGGAGTCGCTCAGGACCGCTGCACGACCGGTTCGATGTCCTCCAGGTCGCCGCGCAACCCCCACATCTCCCTGAGGATCGTGGTGATCACGGAGGGTGAGCTGAGGGTGGACACACCGCGCGTACGGGGGAAGTAGTCGACGCCGAACTGGAGCATCTCGTAACCGAGCCGGGTGGACCTGATCACGAGTTCGGCGTCGATGAACGACCCCTCGCTGCGCAGCTCGACATGGTCGAACACCCTGGCCCGGCACAGCTTGAACGCGAAGTTGATGTCGCGGGCCTTGACGTCGAACAACGTGCGGATCAGCAGGTTGTAGACGAAGGTGTACACCGACCGGAGGTACCCCTCTCCGGTGCGGTCGAAGCGGTAGGCACTGACGATGTCGGCGTCGTAGTCGCGCAGCAGCCGGACCGCTCGCGGCAGCTCCGCCATGTCGAACGGCAGGTCGGCGTCGGTGTACAGGATCAGGTCGCCGGTTGCCGTGGCGAACCCGGTCTTGATCGCCCCACCGAGTTTGCGGTTGACCGGATGGTGCACGACGCGGATCCGCGGATCGTCGAGCGCCAGGCGGTCGGCGATCTCGCCGGTCGAATCGGTCGATGCGTCGTCGACGACGATCAGCTCGTAGTCGCCGATGTCGCCGGATGCGACGAGACGCTCGCAGGCTCGTCGGCCGGCCGTGAGGGCACGTTGGATGTACTCCTCCTCGTTCCACATGGGATAGAAGATCGAGAGCTTCTCGAACGGCGCACCGATCGTCGTGTCGACAGGCATTCCGTCGCAGGGTAGCTGGCAGGTGCGCTCGGACGGCTTCGGTGCCCCGCGTCGTGTCCGCTGGCGCCGGCCCGTAGTGTGCTGCGTCGTGTCGGACGCGCGCTCACCAGACCTGCCGCCTCCGCCCGCACCGACCTCCGGCGTGGGAGCTGCGCTGCCTCCACCCGGTCCACCGATCGCCGACGATTCGTTCCCCGGCACGATGGTCGACGCACCCACCCCCCGCCCGCACCGGCCCGGCGAGCTGACGGCGGCATGGCGCGCCGCGCTGGTGGCGACGTGGGTCGGCGTGTTGCTGGCCTACTTGGCGGTGTGGAAGACGAGCGAGGAGATCGGCATCGCCACCTGGTGGCTCGGTCCGCGCTCCAACCCACAGCCCGTGCTGGTGCGACTGATCCCGTTCTTCGTCACCGCGGTGTTCGGCATCCTCGCGGGCTACAACGTGCGACGGATGCCGTGGATCAGCCTCGGCGGTTCGGTGGTGCTGGCGCTGATCGCCGTCCCCGACCTGTCACGGTCGATCGGGTTGGCGACGATCGAGTTCACGATCGCGGGCGCGGTGGCGTTGGTGTCGCTCGCATCGCTCACCGGCACCTATCGGGCTGCCAAGCCCGACGCAGGAGCGACCGGTAGCGTCCTGGCCCATGCCCGACAGCTCCTCGTCGAACACCGGCGCCTCCAACGCCAAGGTCCTGATGTCACTGCCGGTCGGCGAGCGCGTGGGGATCGCGTTCTCGGGCGGCCTCGACACGTCGGCCGCCGTCGCGTGGATGCGCGATCGGGGAGCGATCCCGTACACGTACACCGCCGACCTCGGCCAGTACGACGAGCCCGAGCTCGACACCGTCCCCGACCGCGCCAAGGTCTACGGGGCCGAGGAGGCTCGCCTGGTCGACTGCCGCGACGAACTGGTGCGCGAAGGCCTGATCGCCCTGCAGTGCGGTGCCTTCCACATCACCACGGCGGGCAAGACCTACTTCAACACCACGCCACTCGGGCGGGCGGTGACCGGCACCCTGCTGGTGCGCGCCATGCAGGACGACGGCGTCGACGTGTGGGGCGACGGCTCGACCTACAAGGGCAACGACATCGAGCGGTTCTACCGCTACGGCCTGCTCGTCAACCCGAACCTGCGGATCTACAAGCCGTGGCTCGATCCGACCTTCGTCGACGAACTCGGCGGCCGCCAGGGCATGAGCGAGTTCCTCCAGGCCCGCGATCTGCCCTACCGCGACTCGGTCGAGAAGGCGTACTCGACCGATGCCAACATCTGGGGCGCCACCCACGAGGCGAAGTCGCTCGAGGAACTCGACACGAGCATGGAGATCGTCAACCCGATCATGGGCGTCGCCCACTGGGATCCGGCGGTCGAGATCACCACCGAGGACGTCTCGGTGCGTTTCGAGGAGGGCTGGCCGGTGGCGATCAACGGCGAGACGTTCTCCTCCCCCGTCGACCTGGTGATGGAGGCGAACGCGATCGGCGGCCGTCACGGACTCGGGATGAGCGATCAGATCGAGAACCGCATCATCGAGGCCAAGAGCCGCGGGATCTACGAGGGCCCGGCGCTGGCCCTGCTGCACATCTGCTACGAGCGACTCGTGACGGGCATCCACAACGAGAACACGATCGAGAACTACCGCACGATGGGCCGCCGCCTCGGCCGCCTGTTGTACGAGGGCCGCTGGTTCGACCCGCAGAGCCTGATGCTTCGCGAGCCGCTGTTGCGCTGGGTCGGCTCCGCGATCACCGGCGAGGTCACGGTGCGCCTGCGGCGCGGCGACGACTACTCGATCCTGGACACGGTGAGCGAGAACCTCACGTACGAACCCGACCGCCTGTCGATGGAACGGGTGGAGGACGCCGCGTTCGGCCCGCTCGACCGCATCGGCCAGCTGACGATGCGCAATCTCGACATCACCGACACCCGCAACAAGCTCGACGTGTACCGCCAGGTGGGCTCCCTCGGCCCCGGCGACGTCACCCCGGCGCTCGACCGCTGAGCCCCACTCGACCACGCTCGGCCGTCAGCGTCAGCAACAACGCACGAATCGCGCCTGTGTGCTGACGCTGTCAACCAGGGACCGCGCGCTCGGTCGTCAGCGTCGGCAACAACGCACGGCGTGTGGATGTGTGCTGACGCTGATCGAGTGGGCGGCGCCGGTCAGGCCGGCGCATCGCCGGCGCAGATGCGTTCGACGAGCGCGGCGACCAGGCGGGCACGATCGGGCATCGTGTCGACCACGACGAACTCGTGGTCGGCGTGCGCTCCCCCGCCGACGGCACCGAGCCCGTCGAGCGTCGGCACCCCGATCGCGGCGGTGAAGTTACCGTCGCTGCCGCCACCCACGGCGTAACCGGCAAGCCCGGGGGCGACCGCCTCCGCGAGCGGCATCAGGGTGGCCGACGCCGACTCGGGCATCGGCGGGCGGTTGATCGCACCCGACACCTCGATCGTCGAGTCGGGGTCGACCGGACGCAACGCCGCCATCGCCGCTTCGACACGATCCTTCTCGTCGGCCGATTCGACGCGCACGTCGACCTTGATCCGGCCCTGGGCCGGCACGACGTTGTCGGCCGTGCCCGCCGACGCCACCGTCGGGGTGACGGTCGTGCCCACCTCGGGGCGGCCGAGCTCGTTGATCGCCAACACCTGATGGGCCACCTCGACCAGCGCGTTGACGCCCTTCTCCGGCTCGAGGCCGGCATGTGATGCCCGGCCGTGCACGACGACGTCGAACGTGCCACACCCCTTGCGGCCCGTCTTCAACGCGCCCCCGTCGGCCGACGGCTCGAGGACCAGCACCGCACCGCAGGCCCGTGCCCGCTCCTCGATCAGCTCGCGCGATGCGCCCGAGCCGACCTCCTCGTCGGCGCTGAACAGCAACTCGACCCCCGAGAGGTCGTCGAGCGTCGCGAGCCCGTGCAGCGCCTGCACGATGCCCGCGAGCATGTCGAACACTCCGGGTCCGGTGACCCGACCACCGGCAACGGTGAACGGGCGGGCAGCGAGCGCTCCGACCGGGAACACCGTGTCGTGATGTCCGAGCAGCAAGACCTTGGGATCACCACCGCCCGACCAGTGAACGTGCGGGCCTGCTGGGCTGTCGACGAGCCTCGCCGGAGATCCCAGGTGACGCTCGATCATCGCCGCCAGCGTCTCGGCCGACGCCTGCAGGGCCGCGAGGTCGAGCGAGGGAGATTCGATCTCGACCAACGTGCGCAGGTCGTCGAGCATCGCCGCGAGCGAGAAGGTGGCCGCATCCAGGGTGGTGCTCACCGCACCCACCGTATTGGCTCCGACGCCCCGATGCAGTGACGAATGTTGCTTGACTGTCGGACATGCCGACCGGCTCCGACCACCGCAGGGAACTCGCCGAGTTCCTGCGGTCGCGGCGAGAGGCGACCCGCCCCGAACAGGTCGGCCTGCCGAGTGGCCGCGGTCGCCGCACCCCGGGCCTCCGCCGCGAGGAGGTGGCGATGCTCGCCGGTGTGTCGCTCACCTGGTACACGTGGCTCGAACAGGGCCGGCGGATCAACGCCTCGAACGACGTGCTCCTCGCGATCGGGCGGGCGCTGCGTCTCGACGAGGCCGGCCTCGACCATCTGTTGTCGTTGACCGAACCGGGCACCGCCACGCTCGCCGCTCCGGCCGAGGCGCCGAGCGCACTCGTGCGGTTGCTCGACGCCCTGATGCCGGCGCCCGCCTACGTGCTCGGACCCGTCTGGGAGTTCGTCGGCTGGAACACCGCGCAGGAGCGGCTCTACCCCCGCATCGTCGACCTCGAACCGCCCCGCCGCAATCTGATGTGGGTGCTGTTCGCCGACCCGCACACGCGCGACCTGATCGTCGACTGGGACATCCACGCCCGCCAGGCGTTGGCCGAGTTCCGGTCGGCCACCTCGACGATCCGCCACGACCCGGCGATGGTCGAACTCGTCGGCCTCCTGACGTCCGAGAGCAGCGAGTTCGCCGACTGGTGGCGCGACCACGACGTGTCGGGATTCGAGACACGCCTGCGCCGGTTCCGGCATCCGGCCGCGGGAGAGCTGACGTTCGAGTATCAGCAGCTGGCCCCGGCCGAGTGGCCTGCGTTGCGCGTCGTTGCCCAGTTGCCGGTGCCCGGCGACGACTCCGCCGAGCGACTCGCCGTGCGTCACTACCTCGTCTGACGAACCAGCAGAAGAGAATGAGACGTGGGGTCAGACCCCACGTCTCATTCGCAGCGCCGTTGACCGGGCGCTCGACCGGGTGCGTCGGATGAGGTACAACAGGGTGGGGCATCGCAACGAGAGGAGCCGATGTGACGATCGACAGCTCGGGCACCGACCAGCGCCGGGCGCGGCACCCGTACGAACTCGACGACCGGTTCCGCCTCGAGGACGGGACCGTCTTCCTCTCGGGCCTCCAGGCCGTGGCCCGCCTTCCGGTCGACCAGCTGCGGCTCGACCGCCGGCTCGGCCTCACGACCGCCGCGTTCGCGTCGGGCTACCAGGGATCGCCGGTCGGCACGTTCACCGAGGAGTTGCGACGGGCCGCCGCCACCGTGGCCGACCTGCCGATCGTGGTACAGCCCGCCGTCAACGAGGAGCTCGCCGCCACCGCGGTGATGGGCAGCCAGCTGGCGATGACGTTGCCCGATGCCCGCTACGACGGCATCGTCGGCGTCTGGTACGGCAAGGGTCCCGGCTTCGATCGCAGCAGCGACGCGATCCGCCACGCGGTGTTCTCGGGCACGTCGATGCACGGTGGCGTCGTCGCCGTGGTCGGCGACGACCCGGCGGCGAAGTCGTCGACACTGCCCTCGTCGAGCGACGCGACGATGGTCGACCTCCACATGCCGGTGCTCTTCCCCGGCGACGTGCAGGAGGCGCTCGACCTCGGTCGTCACGCGGTCGCCCTGTCCCGGTCGTGCGGGTTGTGGGCAGGCCTGAAGCTGGTGACCGCGGTCGCCGACGGCACCGGCACGGTCGACGTGCACCCCGACCGGGTCCGCCCGACCGCGCCGGTGGTCGAGATCGACGGCGAGCCGTTCCGTCCACGGCCCAACGGTCGCCTGATCACGCCGTACACGATCGAGATGGAGCGCGAGTTCCAGGAGGTGCGGTGGGGCCTCGCACGCCGCTACGGCGTCGACAACCACCTCAACCGCGTCGTCGTGCGCACCGCCGACGACTGGCTCGGCATCGCCGCCAGCGGGCACACGTTCCACGAGCTCCGCGAGGCGCTCCGGGTGCTCGGGTTCGCCACCGACGACGATCTGCGACGGGCGGGCATCCGGCTGTTCCAACTGTTGATGCCGGTGCCCCTCGACCCCGCGCAGGCCCGCGAGTTCGCCGAGGGGCTGGAGGAGGTGCTCGTCGTCGAGGAGAAGAACCCGACACTCGAGCAGCTCCTGAAGGGATCGTTCTACGACGGTTCGCACCACCCACGGGTGGTCGGTCGTCGCGACGAACACGGCGACCTGCTCGTTCCCGGCCACGGCACGCTCGATGTCGACGCGTTGCTCGCCCCGCTCCACGCCCGCCTGTCGGTACGACTCGCCGGCCGACTCCGGCCGATCGACGAATTCGTGACACCACCGCGCCCGCGGATCCCGCTCACGGTCAACCGGGCGCCGTTCTACTGCTCGGGGTGCCCGCACAACCGCAGCACCCGCGCCGAGCCGGGCACGCTCGTCGGCGGCGGGATCGGCTGCCACGCGATGGTCGCGATGATGGACCCCGAGCGCGTCGGTGACATCGTCGGGCTGACGTGCATGGGCAACGAAGGCGCCCAGTGGATCGGCATGGCGCCGTTCGTCGACCGCGACCATCTCGTGCAGAACCTCGGCGACGGCACGTTCTTCCACTCCGGCTCGCTCGCCGTGCGCGCCGCCGTCGCCGCCGGCGTCCACCTCACCTACAAGCTGCTCTACAACGGCACGGTCGCGATGACCGGGGGGCAGGACCCGCAGGGGCAGATGTCGGTGCCGGACCTCGCCGCGATGTTGCTGCTGGAAGGGGTGACCAGGGTGATCGTGACGAGCGACGACCCGGATCGCCACCCGAGGGCATCGTTCCCCGACTCGGTCGACGTGTGGGACCGCTCACGGTTCCAGGAGGCCGAACGGGCGCTCGCGGACACGCCCGGTGTCACCGTGCTCATCCACGACCAGGCGTGCGCCGCGGAGAACCGGCGCGGGCGGGCGCGTGGCTCGATCGCCACGCCCGGGTTCCGGGTCGTGATCAACGAGCGGGTCTGCGAGGGGTGCGGTGACTGCGGCGACAAGAGCAACTGCCTGTCGGTGCAACCGGTCGACACGCCGTGGGGCCGCAAGACACGGATCCACCAGACGAGCTGCAACTTCGACTTCTCGTGCCTGCAGGGCGACTGCCCGTCGTTCGCCACCGTCACCACCGAGACGATCGTCACCACCGGCGGCCCGGCGGCCCGGCGTAGTCGCTCGGAACCTCCCGAACGATTGGCGGCCCCGCGTCCACCGATCGTCGACGTCGACGACTTCACGATCCGAATGGCCGGCATCGGTGGCACCGGCGTGGTGACCGTCAGTCAGATCCTCGGTACTGCGGCGATGCTCGACGGCCGGTACGTGCGCGGCCTCGACCAGACCGGGTTGTCCCAGAAGGCCGGGCCGGTCGTCAGCGATCTCCGGATCGGCACCACCGGCGCAGCCGCGTCGAACCACGCGAACGTCGGGGGTGTCGACTGCCTCTTGGCGTTCGATCTCCTGGTGGGGGCGAGCGACTCGAACCTCACCGGCGTCCGCCCCGAGCGCACCGTGGTGGTCGCATCCACCGATGCGGTACCGACCGGACAGATGGTCACCCATCCCGACGTCGCGCCGCCGAGCGCGTCGGTACTGCTCGACCGCGTCGGGCAGGTGAGCCGGGCGGCCGACAACCGCTACCTCGATGCGGCCGCCCTCGCCGACGGCTTGCTCGGCTCGACCACGACCGCCAACATCGTGGTGCTCGGTGCGGCCGTTCAGGTCGGCGCCGTTCCGGTCGACCCCGAGGCCATCGAGCGGGCGATCGGTCTCAATGGTGTTGCCGTCGACACGAACATCGCGGCGTTCCGATGGGGCCGCGCCTGGATCGACGACCGCGATGCCGTGGAACGGGCTGCCGACCTGCCGACGACACCGCGGCCCGAAACCGCCGACGAGCTGATCGAACGGCTCGCCGACGACCTCGTCGACTACCAGTCGGCTGCCTACGCCGACCGATTCCGTGTCGTCGTCGCCGAGGTGCGCGCCACGGAGACACGCGTCGCTCCCGGCTCGACCGCACTGACCGCGACGGTCGCTCGTCAGCTCCACCGGCTGATGGCGTACAAGGACGAGTACGAGGTGGCCCGCCTGCTGCTCGCCGACGAGGCACGAACCGCCTACGAGGTGGTCGGAGGCCCGCGCACGAGCATCACCTACCACCTGCATCCACCGATGCTGCGAGCGATCGGTGTCGAGCGCAAGCTGAAGCTTCGCCGCAGCGCCGTGCCGACCCTCCGCGCGCTTCGGGCATCGAAGGCGCTCCGCGGCACCCTCGCCGACCCGTTCCGGTGGGCAGAGGTGCGCCGAGTCGAGCGGGCGATGATCCCGGAGTACGTCGATGCGGTCGGCCGACTGCAGCGCCGGCTGCGCGCCGACAACCTCGACGACGCCGTCGAGATCGCCTCGCTCCCCGACCAGGTGCGCGGCTACGAGGATCTCAAACTCCGCCGCGCCGCGGCCTACCGCGCCGAACTCGCCCGCCGCCTGCGCCCCTGGTGACGCGATTGCAGCAGGGGTCTGACCCCTGCTGCAACGCGGGCGGTCGGGGCCTAGCCTCGGGCGCCGAGATGAGCGCCGCGACCGTACTGCTGTTGATCGTGGGCCTCGTGGCACTCGTGGTGGGCGCCGAGGGCCTCGTGCGTGGTGCCTCGCGCCTCGCTGCACGCACCGGGATGTCGAGCGTCGTGATCGGGCTCACGGTGGTCGCGTTCGGGACGAGCGCCCCCGAGTTGGCGGTCAGCGTCGGCGACAGCATCCGCGGCGGCGACGAGGCCGGATCGATCGCGATCGGCAACGTCGTCGGGTCGAACATCGCCAACATCCTGTTGGTGCTCGGGCTCGCCGCCGCTGTCGGCGGGTCGTTGTTCGTCGCCCAGCGCATCGTGCAACTCGACGTGCCGATCATGATCGGTGTGTCGGTGCTCGTGTTGCTGTTCGTGCTCGACGAAGAGCTCGGACGGGTCGAGGGGGCGATCCTCGTCGTGTTGCTCGTCGGCTACATCTCGTGGACGGTGATCGCTGCCACCCGCGGCTCCGCCCCCGCCATCGTGGCCGAGTACGACGAAGCACTCGACCCGGAGAAGCTCGCGCAGTCGTCGGTGCTCACCGACCTCGGCTACCTCGTCGCAGGGCTCGCGCTGCTGGTGGTCGGGTCGCAGGCGCTCGTCGGGTCGGCCAGCGACATCGCCGGAGCCCTGGGTGTCAGCGACCTCGTGATCGGCCTCACGGTCGTCGCGATCGGCACGTCGCTCCCGGAGGTCGCCACGTCGGTGCTCGCAGCGCTCCGCGGTGAGCGCGACCTGGCGGTGGGCAACGCGATCGGATCGAACCTGTTCAACCTGATGGCGGTCCTGGGGATCACCGCGATCGTCTCGCCGAACGCCCTGTCGGTCGCCGCCAGCGCCGTGCGCGTCGACATCCCGGTGATGGTGGCGGTGGCGGTCGCCTGTCTCCCCGTGTTCGCCAACGGCCACGTCCTCAACCGCTGGGAGGGCTTCGTGTTCCTCGTGCTCTACGCCGGCTACATCGTGTGGCTGGTGCTCGATGCCAACCAGCACGGATTGCGCGATGCGTACGGCAGCGCCATGGTGTTCTTCGTGATCCCGGTGATCGCCGTGACGATCATGGTGATGTGGGCACGAGGGCGATCCGCCTCGTTCAACGTGTCGTCCTGATCGACGGCGCGAGATCGTGCGCCACGAGCGCCGCACCGACGATGCCGGCGTTGTTGGCCATCGTCGCGGGCACGGTCTCGGTGTCGATCGAGATCATCGGCAACCAGACGTTCGCTGACTTCGAGGCGCCACCGCCGACGATGAACAGGTCCGGTGAGAACAGCATCTCGAGGTGGCGCAGGTAGCGCTCGACCCGTGCAGCCCACTCGGCCCAGCCGATGCCGTCGCGTTCGCGCGCGACGGCAGAGGCCCCGGTCTCGGCATCGTGACCGTCGAGTTCGAGATGGCCGAGTTCGGTGTTCGGCACGAGCGTGCCATCGACGAAGAGGCCCGAGCCGATCCCCGTGCCGAACGTGAGCATGATCACGACACCGTCTCGGCCGCGGCCGGCGCCGAAGTGCATCTCGGCGATCCCGGCGGCGTCGGCGTCGTTCACCATCGTGACGTCGAGTCCGCACGCCTGGGTGAACAGCGCGTCGGCGTCGACGCCGATCCAACTGGCGTCGATGTTCGCGGCGAGGACGACCACCCCGTGATGCACGATCGACGGGAACGCCACACCGAGCGGCCGCGTCCAGTCGTGGACCTCGACGAGTTCGCGGAGCACACCCGCCATCGCCGCCGGGGTCGCCGGTCGCGGCGTCGGGATCCGATGCCGCTCCGAGGCGAGCTCACCCGACGTGAGATCGACGACAGCGGCCTTCATGCCCGTGCCGCCGATGTCGATGCCGAACCCGAGGTCGTCCTTGCTCACGGCTGGCAAACTACTTGGCCCGCTCAACACTGACCGATGCTGCACCGGCGGGCCAGGGCGAGCCCTCCGGGGCCGAGCGGCGGTGACGGTGACGGTGCGGGTACCGGTGCAGGTGACGGTGACGGTGACGGTGCGGGAGACGGTGACGGTGCGGGAGACGGTGACGGCGCGGGTACTGGTACCGGTTGCCCCGCGGCGACCATCGTGACGCGGGCGGAGAACTCCGAGGTGCTGCCGTCGGGGGCCGTGGCCGTGGACGACACCTCGGTGCCGGGCGGGAGCGAGGTGTCGACCGCGACGGTACCGGCCACGCCGGCGGCGGCGGCGCCGACGAATCGGGCGCCCTGTCCGTAGCGCGACCGCTGGTCCGGGTCCGCGCTGAACACCTCCACCACGCAGCCCGGACACGTCGCGACGGTGACCACACCGCCGACCGCCGACACGATCGTGGGTGCCGGAACCCCGCTCTGGACGATCGGGTCCGGAACGATCGTGACCGAGCCGGCCGGCCACACGTCGATCGCCAACCCGGGTGCGATGCCGCTGATCGAGTTGCGGCTGATCGTGTTGCCCGCCGTCGGCATCGCGTCGTCGATCCCGCACGCGCTGCCGTCACACTGGCCGAAGCGCACGAACGGAACGACCTCCACGCCGGTGTCGACGCCACGGATCGTGTTGCCGCGCACGACGTTGTCGTTCGCCCGACCCGACAGCAGCACGCCCCACCGCGCCGACCCGGCGACGACCCGACCGTTCGGCAGCACGCCGATCCGGTTGTCGGCGATCACGTTGTGGTGCGCCCCCTTCGCGACGAGCACGGACGCCGGACCGCCGACGATCACGTTGCCGACCACCTCGTTGCGGGCGACGTCGAGCGGACATCCGCTGGACGGGCACACCGGCTGACCTTCGAGGTAGACGCCGAAGTCGTCGTTGCGGAAGCTGGCCGGCGACGACGAGGCCGTGAGATCGGTGCCGATGAAGTTGCCGACCACGCGGTTGCGTTCGACCCCGGCCGGCGTCCGGTTGTGCGAGATCTCGACACCCGACTTGTGGTTGCCGGAGATGACATTGCGCTCCCCCGGTTCCGACCCGCCGATGAGGTTGTCGCTCGCGTCCCAGTTGAGGTCGACGCCGTGACTCCAGTTCGTCAGCCGTGCCGAGCCGTCGGGACGCAACCCGATGACGTTGTTCTGGACGATGTTGAAATCGGTGCCGTCCTCGAACATCCCCACGCCGCGGTCGCCGTTGCCCGAGATCACGTTGCGGTGCTGGTTGCCCGGTCGACCGATTCGGTTGTCGGATGCTCCCATCTCGAGCTGCACCCCGGTGCTGTTGATCTCCAACCGGGTCTGGCCGTAGGTGCCGGTGGCGTCGGTGCCGATGAAGTTGCCGAGCACCTCGTTGCGTTGGGCCCGGGCGCCCCAGAACCGGATCGTCCGCTTGAAGTCGAACAGCGCGAGGCCGCGGACGACGTTGTCGGCGGACTGGTTGAAGTACAGCCCGTCGAAGGCGCCGGGACCGGCACCGCGCAGCTCGATGCGCAGGACGGCGTTCGATCCGTGGTCGGCGGTGTTGACCCGCGACCCGGGCTGGGTGTATCCGTCGATCGTCACGCCGTCCGGGTCGGTCATCATCGGCAGGGCGACGACCGGCTGGATCCGATGGACGCCGGCGCCGGGGATCGAGAACCCGATGCGGTCGTGACCGGGGTGACCGTTCGCTTCCTCCATGGCGGCCCGCAGGGTGCACCTCACCGGATCCGCCGCGCCGCTCCCGTTGCCGGAGAAGTCGGCGAAGACGTTGCACACGCCGTCGCCCGGACGCGCGTCGGCGCGACCCGTCGCCGTCGCCGGGTCGTCCACGATGGTGACCACATGGGTCGATCCGTCGGCGCGCGTCGCCCCGGTGCTCATCGCGAGTGACGACACGACCACCGCCGAGGACGACGACCAGCGCTGCGGCGATCGCGAATGAGCGTCGTACGACGCGGGGCCGCGGCGACAGGGCTCCCGCCGACGCGCCGCCACGCGTCATGGTCCCTCCGCCTCGGGCCATCCGCCAAGACTACCGCGTCAGGTGGTCGGCGACCACGCACCGTGGCGGCGCCGAGGGACGCGGGGAGCGGGGAGTGGGGTCAGGTGGCGAGGTGCCTCGCCTCGGCCCAGGTGAGCCCCTTCTCGAGGTTGGGTTCGCGGGGCAGCCCGAGCACGAACTCACCGACGATGTTGCGCTGGACGGCGAAGGTGCCGCCGCCGAGCGTGAGGGCCGGACTGAACAGGTAGCCGTAGTGCCACACCGGGTCGACGTCGGGGTACTGCCGGGTGCCGCGGAAGTTGTTCTCGGTCGGGCCGTTCTGCGCGGCCGACGGGATCGGGCCGGCCGGGCCGGACCCGGCGAGCATGCCGTGCGCGCCCGTGACCGCCTTGGCGAGCGCCATCACGTGTTGGCCGTGCTCGTCGGCCATGATCTTCTGGATCGACGCCTCCGGGCCGGGCGTCTTGCCCTGGAGCGTGGCGCTGAGGCTCCTCATGCGGTTGAGTCGGAGCAGCTCGGCCTCGATGTGGAGGCGAGCCGCCTGGTCGCGCAACACGGGGTCGTCGAGCCCGCCGTCGGCTCGGATGACGTCGAGCAGATCCTCGGCGGACGGGCCGACGCCCCACAGCGAGCCGGCGGCCGAGAGCGACACGCGCTCGTTCGACAGCGTCACCTTGGCGAGCCTCCAACCGTCGCCCTCCTCACCGACGCGCAGCGACGCGGGGATCCGCACGTCGTCGAAGAACACCTGGTTGAACGAGTGCGCCGTGGTCATGTCGACGATCGGGCTCATCGTGATGCCGGGCAGGTCCATCGGGCAGATGAAGTAGGAGATGCCCTTGTGTTTCGGCTGGTCGGGGTCGGTGCGGGCGATGAGGATCCCGAGCTGCGAGTGGTGCGCCCCGCTCGACCAGATCTTCGAGCCGTTCACGACGTACTCGTCGCCGTCCCTGACGGCTCTCGTGGCGAGGTTGGCGAGATCGGAGCCGGCGTCGGGTTCGGAGAAGAGCTGGCACCAGAACTCCTCACCGCTGAAGATCTTCGGCAGGTAGCGCTCGTGCTGCTCGGGCGTGCCGGCGAGGAAGATCGTCGGTGCGGCCCACCCGATGCCGATGTGGTTGTTCGGCCGCCGGATGCCGGCCTTGGCCAGTTCGTCGTCGATCACCAACTGGTCGATCGGGTCGGCATCGAGGCCCCACGGCCTGGGCCAGTGCGGCACCACGTAACCGGCGTCGGCGAGCACCTTGCCGCTCGGGTTCGGGTTGGCCGCGATCCAGTCACGCACCGTCTGGCGTGTGGGGTGGTTCTCGGACGGGAGGTCGAAATCCATACCGACACTCTTGCCGGTGACGACGGCGGGATCAGATTCGAACGCCCCCTCGCCCCGTTCCCGTCGACGAGCGTCGGGGGTCCGGCGGCACAAGGTCGGAGCTCGCTAGCCCTCCACTGTCTCCGCCACCGGCGTCTCCGCGACCCGCGTCTTCTTCGCGGGGCTCTTCTTCGCGGGGCGCTTCCTGGCAGGGCTCTTCTTCGCCGGCGACTTCTTGGCCAGCGTCTTCTTCGCCGGTGTCTCTCGCGGTCTTCTTCGCCGGCCGCTTCTTCGCCGGGACGGACGTCGACAGCGGGCGATCGGTCCCCGGCACCCCCGGGATCCCGCGGCGCATCGACGGAGCGGGCTGCGGTTCTGCCCACTCGGCGCCCGTCGCCTCGAAGAGCCGCTCGATCTCCTCGATGTGGAGATCGACGAGATCCCACAGGTCGGGGATCAGCTCGCGGTCGGCGATCAGCCCGAAGTCGAGCCGGTCGAGGTAGCTGTGCACCGTGATGTTGAGGCCCATGTCGTCGGCGATCGTCGACACCGGGATGTAGTTGGTCATCTTCGCCCCGGCGAAGTACAGCGCGTGACGCGGCCCCGGCACGTTGGAGATCACGACGTTCGTCGGCAGGTTCATCCGGTCGGCGAGGCGCAGCCGCGACTGCAGTCGCATCGCGGCGGTGGCCGCGAGCGGCGGCGCCACCTGGGCGAGCTCGGCGATGTCGTCGGCGGGCAGCACGTCCATCTGGCGCTTGGCCTCGTTCATCGCGTCGTGGCAGCGTCGCAGCCGCTCGAGCGGGTCATCGCAGTTGGTCGGCAGGTCGGCGATGATCGCGCCGACCCGGTTGGTCCACGGATCCTCCTCCTCGCCGGTGCGGATCGACACCGGCACCATCGCCCGCAACGGCTCGTCGGGAAGCGCGTCGTGACGCAGCAGGTACTCGCGGAGCGCCCCGGTGCAGATCGCCATGACGACGTCGTTGACCGTGCACCCGGTCGCCTCCTTGAGCGCCTTGATGTTGCTGAGGGCGGTCGAGCGCATGGCGAATCGGCGGTGCGGGGTGATCGAGCGGTTGAACGGCGTCGGCGGCGCCGGCGACAGCGGGATCCGCACCCGCTGCACCGGTTCGGGTGTGTCGACCTGACCGCCGACCGCCATCGACTTGAGGAGGTCACGGGCCTGTCCGGCGATCGCCGACACGCTGTCGACGCCGGCGGCCTCGGCGAAGTTGCGCACCATCCGCAACGACAGACGCATGCCCTTCACGGGGTTGAGCGCCAGGTTGCGCATCGTGCGTTCGAGCAGCTCACGGTCGCTGGGCACGGCTTCGCCGACCCAGTCGGTGTGTTCCGGCATCGGCGTGTCGGGCGACGGATCGGTCAGCAGGTTGAGCAGCAGCACCCCCGACGCCCCGTCGATGGTGGCGTGGTGGGTCTTGGTGAGCATCGCCCACCGGCCGTCGGCGAGGCCTTCGATGACGTAGGCCTCCCAGAGTGGACGCGATCGGTCCATCCGCCGACCGACGATGCGGGCGACCTGCTCGGCGAGTTGGTCGGCGCCACCAGGGGGCGCGAGACCGAGGTGGCGCACGTGGAAGTTGAGGTCGAAGTCAGGATCGTCGATCCAGTAGGGGTGGTCGAGCTGGAACGGCACCTCGACGAGCCGTCGGCGCATCGGCTCGAGGCGCCCGATCAACGCGTCGAAACGTTCGTAGGCGGCCTGGTACGGATCGAAGTCCGGCGACGGACGCTCGTAGATCGCGAGGCCGTTGACGTGGCCGTAGGTGTTCGGTGTCTCCATGTAGAGGAAACTGGCGTCGAGACCGGAGAGTTGCTTCACACGGGGAGTCTCGCGCCCGCAGCGGTGCTCCGTCACCTTCGGACGCAGGTTCGGCGACGTCGTCCGACCTCGACGCGGTGTACGTTCAGCGACATGGGAGGTCGGCGGTGAGCGAGCTCAGCTACGACGAATGGATGAGCGAGAGCGACTCGGTGCTCTGGCACATCGAGCGCGATCCGCTGCTGCGATCGACGATCACCAGCGTGTGGTTCCTCGACTCGACGCCGGACCGTGGCCGCATGGATCGCGTCGTGGAGCGCATCGTGACGAAGGTGCCGCGGCTGCGCCAGCGCGTGATCGACGAGCAGCCCGGCGTCGCTCCCCCGCGGTGGGAGGAGGATCCCGACCTCGACGTCGACTACCACTACAGCTGGGTGCGCCTGCCCGGACGCCGGGTGAGCCGCCGCGACGTACTCGACCACGCGCAGCGGCTCGGTGGCCTGGCCTTCGACAAGGACCGTCCGCTGTGGGAGCTGTGCGTCGTCGACGGGTTGCCCGGCAAGCGAGCGGCGTTCGTGATGAAGGTGCACCACGCGATCGCCGACGGACTCGGGATGGTGCAGCTGCTGCAGTACATGGTCGATCTCGAAGCCGATCCGCCGCCGGCCGACGAGCCCGCGATGGCCGCCGCGGACGCGTCGCCCGCGCTCCGTGTCGTCGCTCCGCTCTGGGGGATCCCGGGCGCCCGCTCGATCTCGCACCGCATCGCCAGCGAGACCCGGACGGGGGTGCGGATCGGTCGGGCATCGTGGCGCACCGTCGGGGAGCTGCTGCGCGATCCCCGAGCGACGATCGAGCAGCTGGGTCGCACCACCGGATCGATCGCCCGCGTCGTCAAGCCCGCCACCACCCCGCTGAGCCCGGCGATGACCGCCAGGTCGATCAACACGAGATTCGACGACATCGCGGTGCCGTTCGCCGAGTTCAAGGCAGCGGCGAAGCGGGCGGGCGGAACGCTCAACGATGTCTTCGTGGCCACCACGCTCGACGCACTGCGCCGCTATCACGACGAGCTGGGCGCGCCATGCGAGGAGGTGCGGATGAACATGCCGGTCAGCGTGCGTGGCGGCGAATCGGCGAACCGGTTCGACAACCAGTTCGTCCCCGCCCGCATGGTGCTGCCCCTCAGCGTCGGCGACGCCACCGCGCGGATCGGCGAAGTGAGGGACCTCCTGCGGGCGGTTCGCGCCGAGCCGGCACTCCCCCATGTCAACGACATCTCCGGTGTGATCGGCCGCCTGGGGCCGAGCGCCGCGGTGTCGGTGCTGGGCGCGATGCTCAAGGGCGTCGACATCACGACCTCGAACGTCCCCGGCCCGCCGTTCCCCGTGTACATGGCCGGGGCGAAGGTCGAGGAGTTCTACGCGTTCGGTCCGCTCGCCGGCGCCGCGATCAACATCACACTGTTCAGCTACGACGGCACCGTCCACCTCGGGATCAACAGCGATCGTGCGGCCGTGGTCGACCACGAGCTGTTCGCCCGATGCGTGCGCGAGGCGATCGCCGACACGCTGACGCTCGTCGCCGACGACTGACGCTCCTGCGCGGAGACCGCCCGAGGACCTGGCGGGCGGCCACGGGACTGCGTTGAGCCGGTCCGCTGCAATACGCCACCGAGACGTGCGCTGTCTACGGCGGTCGATCGCGGTAGCCTTGCACTCCGTGACGACGCTCTTCGACGCCGAGCCGATCCCGGTCGACGACCTGATGATCGGCGATCCGATGGGCCACACCGACGAACCGGGCGAACCGGACCATGGTCGCCGACGCACGGTCCTCGCCGGGGCCATCGTGGTCGTACTCGGCATCGCGGCGATCGCTGCCGTCGTCACCGACGACCAGGGCGAATCGGTCGCGATCGCAACCGTCGACGACGCGGCAGCGGCGCCCGTCGACGTGGTCGCCGCCGGAGCGTTGCCGGACCTCGAGGGCGAGCTCGGTCAGAACCAGGTCGAGCCGACCGCACCGGTCGAGCCCGAACGGGCCGACGGCGGCTGCACGATCGGGGCGTTGTCGATCCGCCTCGGATCCGACGGCGACGGGGTCACCTGCCTGCAGGAGGCACTGATCGACCTCGGCTACTACGACGGCGCAGCGAGCGGCGACTTCGACAATGCGACCGCTCGAGCCGTCATGTCGTACCAGGAGGCCGAGGGTCTCTTCGTCGACGGCGTGGTCGGCCGTGAGAGCGCGATTGCGCTCGACATCTGGCCCGACGAGGAATCGTTCGTCGTCCACACTCCCCCGCCCGCAAATGGCGCGATGGACTCCACCGGCTACCTGCTGTCGCCGGTCGCATCGGTCGGCGACGATGCTCCCCCGCTTCCGGAGGACTCCGGGGCCGGCCGGCGCGTCGTGTACGACCGGGCCGGCCAGCGCGTCTGGGCGGTCGACGCCAACGAGCGAATCATCCGGTCGTGGCTGGTCTCGGGCAGCACCTACAGCAACGAGCAGCCGGGCACGCACACCGTGTACAGCCGCTCCGAGATGTCGACCGCGTGGAACGGCAAGGCCTGGTTGCCCCAGATGATCCGCTACCAGCAGACCGCGATCGGCCACATCGGCTTCCATGCGATCCCGCTGCACGTGTCCGACAACTCGCCGTACCAGACCACCGACGAACTCGGCACGCGCCTGTCGGGCGGCTGCCAACGCCAGCACAACCTCGACGCTGCGTTCCTGTGGTCGTTCGCCGACGTCGGCACGACCGTCGTCGTCACCTGAGTCGACGCCACCTGAATCGACCGAATCGACGCCACCTGAGTCGTCGTCACCTGACCGGCGACAATCGGGGCCGTCGTCAGAGTCGGGCGTGGAGGCGTGAGGCCTGTTCGGCCGCTCGGGCCCGGATCTCTGCAGCGTCGACGCGAGTGGCGATGCCGTTGCGCAGCGCAGGTTGACCGTCGATGTCGACGTCGAGCGCTCGCACCCCGGGCGTGTACGCGAGGTGCCACGGCGCCATCGGTGCATACGACCAGGTGACCCGATCGTCGAGCGCCTCGGGGAACAGGCGCCAGCCCTCCTCCAGCCAGGCCCATGCGGTGTCCGGGCTCGTGGTGACATCGGTGGAGCGGGCGACAACGAACGCGAGTTGGAACTCGGCGAGCATGTCGGCACCGATGCCGTCGGTACCGAGCGCGACCGGGTTGGCAAAGCGTGCCGGGCGGGCGTAGCCGACCGCGTTGTTCAGGTTCGAACGCGGGTTGTGCACGATCGTGCCGGCCAGCCCGTGGTCGTCGGGGAGGTGGACGCCGTGGATCAGCAACCAGTCGTCGACGCTGAGCGGCCGCAGCCGTTCGACCGCGCCGGCGTCGTCGGGCCCTTCCGCGACGTGGATGTGCACGCCGACGCCGTGGCGTTGCGCGAGTTCGGCGGCACCG
Source organism: Ilumatobacteraceae bacterium (assembly GCA_963715285.1). GTDB lineage: Bacteria > Actinomycetota > Acidimicrobiia > Acidimicrobiales > Ilumatobacteraceae > Sva-07. The sequence continues at coordinate 29,190 of CAVQRU010000033.1, forward strand.
ACCAGCGTGTCGTCGGTGCAGGTGAACGCCGCATGCACGCCGACCATGCCACGGCCGCCGGCGGTGAGGTACCGATCGTTCTCCTCCAGTCCCCGACGGGCGCCGTCGGCTCCGTGGCGATCGGTGACCCCGTAGCTCGTGTTCACCCGCACACCCACCTCCGCGCAGGCGTCGGCGATCACCGTCAGCGACCCCTCGATCGCGTGGGGCGACTCGTGGTGGTCGATGATCGCCGTGCACCCGGATTCGAGCGCTTCGAGCGCTCCCAGCTTCGCCGACCATTCGAGCATCTCGAGATCGAGCGCCAGATCCAGGCGCCACCACACCTGTTCGAGCACCTCGAGGAAGGTCGTCGGGGTGTGTGGCGGCGCCGGCATGCCCCGCGCCAACGCCGAGTAGAGATGGTGATGGGCACACACGAGACCCGGCGTCTGGCCGTCACGAGGAGAAGTAACCATGACGTTCACAGCATGTCGACACTAGTCTTCGTCCCGTGACCGGACCGATGGCGGAGGCCCCTGCCACCCCACGTCGTCGTCGACTTCCGGGCGTCTCGATGGCGACGCGCCTTGCGGCAGCACTCCTCCTCGTCAGCCTTGCGTCGCTGGTCGTCGCCACCCTCGTGGGCGTGAACTCCGGTTACGACCTCGGGCGCCGGATCTATCAGTCGCAGCTCACGTCGCTCGGGAGCGCCGGTGGGTTCGACGTTGCGTCGCAACTGACCGCCATCCGGTCGGCGACCGAGGCTCGCGCGCTGAGTCCGTCCACGGCCCAGACCATCGAGTTGTTCGATCAGGCGTTCAACTCGCTCACCGAGGCCGACGATCTCGACACCGCCACCACGGTCGATGCACTCACCAACGCCTACGAGACCGCCTACCTGGCACCCGATGGGCCGAGTGGCGCTCCCGTCCCGGTGGCCGAAGTGGTGGCGAACGACCCTCGGGCGCTCTACCTCCAGCGGCAGTACTCGGTGGAGGTCGTCGACACCGACACGGGTGACGTCGTCCCCGGCGGCGTCGCGGCCGACGGCCAGACGGTGGAGGTGCAGGTCATCCCCGAACCCGGAAGCGTCGACGACGCCGGCGACGGCAGCGGGTGGACCGACGTTCACGTGCTCGCGCATCCGGCCTATCGCCGGACCGTGGACGAGCTCGGCCTCCTCGACCTCTACCTGATCGAACCGGACGAGGCGCGAGTGGTCTACTCGGTCGAGAAGCGACCCGATCTCGGTACGAGTCTCGTCACGGGACCCTTCGGAGGTTCGGTGTTGGCGAACACGGTCGATCAGGTCATCAAGGATCCGAGCGCCGGCTCGGTCGTGAGCGATCTGAGCTTCTACACCGCGGCCCCGCAGAACACCGTCGGCGTGGTCGCGACTCCGGTCATGAACGGCGCCGACCTGGTCGGCGTGGTCGCCGTGATGTTCGACGGGGCTCAGTTCACGCGCATTCTCACCGCCGACCGTGGCGACGTCCTCGCCGACTCGTCGGAGCCGGTCGACATCTACCTCATCGGAGCCGACGGCACGCTGCGCAGCGACCCGGCCTCCTATCTCGCTGCCCCCGAGTTGTTCCTCGACGCCAGCGAGGCGAGCGGCCTGCTCTCGGCGAGCGATCGCTCGAGGATCGAGCTGGCCGGCACGACGGTGCTCACCCAGCCCGCCACCGGCGCCACCAAGACAGCCGCACAGGACGGTGACACGTCGGTGGCCGACCGCCCGGCGATGACGGGAGGGACCGTGATCAGCACCGTGGCGGCGGTCCCGTTCGACGGTGTGGAGTGGTCTGTCGCATCCGAGGTGGGACCCGACGCGGCGAACGCGTCACTCGATTCGTTCCGCAACCTGCTGATCGTGGGCGCATCGGTGTTCGTCATCGTCATAGCGTTCTTCGCTGTCGCCTGGGCCACGAGGATCATGCTGCCCGTCCGAACCATCAGCGAGCGCCTCGGCGCGAGCCACGACGACCAGACGCAACTGGACATCCCGGAGCAGAGCCCCGTCGAGATGCACCTGCTCGCAGCGAGCTACACGTCGATGGCCACCACGCTCGAGCAGCAGCAGGTCGCTTTGGCGGTCGCCCGCGAGGAACGCCTCGAACTGCTCCGACAGATGCTGCCGACCGCGGTCGCCGACCGCCTGGCCCGCGGCGAAGCCGACAAGCTCGATCGGGTTCCGCAGGCCACGGTGGTCGTGCTCGTCGTGCGCGGGCTGGCCGAGCTCGTACGCGAGCGAACCGCCACCGACGACCGTGCGATGATCGATCGACTGCACTCCGAACTCGACGAGCTCGCCGAGCAGCACGGGCTCGATCGCATCAAGGTGGTCGGCGACGCCTACTTCGGTGCGTGCGGGCACGATCGCCCATTCATCGACCACGCTCCACGCGTCGTCGGCTTCGCAACCGACGCTCGCGACGCCGTTCGCACGCTCGGGGCCGAGGCGTCCGCTGACCTCGACGTTGCCGTCGGGATCGACACCGGGCCCGTCAGCGTCGGCATGACCGGTGGATCCCGACTGGTGTACGACGTCTGGGGCGACACGGTCAGTGCCGCCCACGCGCTCGCGCGACGGGCCGGATCCGGAGCGATCATCGTGTCCGACGCCACCCACTCGATGCTCCCCGACGAGGTCCCGAGCGAACCCGATGATGTCGAAGGTGTCACCGTCTGGACCGTCGGAGCGACCGCGATGGGGAGTCTGGGGGGCCCGAAATGATCAACGACACCGTGTTCTGGGCGGTGGTGGTCATCATCGTCGTGCCGCTCGCCGTACTGGGGGTTGCCGAGTTCGACGAACGCCTCCGGCAACGGGATTCCCCGATGCGCACGGCGTTGTCGATCGTCCGCACCTGGGCGCTGCCGTTCTTCGGGGTCTGGGCGGTGCTGCGGCCCGTGCTCGGACGGCCCCAGGACTCACTGCCGGTGCAGCTGGCGGCGACCGGGATGCTCTTCGCGCTCGGGGTCGCTGTCCTCCAGGTCCTCCGGGTGGTCGTCTCGCGACTCGCCGGGCGACCCACCACCGAGGGACGCGGGCCTGTGCCACAACTGGTGCTCGCCCTCCCCCGCATCATCGTGCTCCTCGTCCTCGCCTGGCTCTTGTTGGCCGGGGTGTGGGGAGTCGACCTCTCCAAGGCGCTCACCGCGCTCGGCGTCACCTCGCTCGTGATCTCGTTCGCACTCCAGGGCACGCTCAGTGGGCTCGCCTCGGGCCTCCTACTGCTCAGTGATCACCCCTTCAAGCCAGGCGACTGGATCGCGGCGGGCGGCAACGAGGGCATGGTCATCGATCTCAACTGGCGAACCACCCGGATCCGCACCCGCAACGGCGACATGATCATCGTGCCGAACAGTCAGCTCGCCAACACCGAGATCCTCAACTACAGCGTGCCGGAGCCGGTGCACCGCATCGTCGTCCCGCTCCAAGTGGCGTTCTCGAATCCGCCGACGCTCGCCAAGGCGATGCTGCTCGATGCCGCCCGCGAGACGGCGGGCGTGCTCACCGAGCCCCCACCGAACGTGCGCGTCGTCGCGATCGACGACCCGCTGATGGGGTACGAGGTCGACCTGTGGGTGAGCGACTACTCGATCGTCCCCAGGGTGACGAGCGAGTTCAGTTCGCTCGTCTGGTACCAGTCGCATCGTCACGGAGTGCCGCTGCCGAGCCCCGCGCAGGACCTCTTCCTGCACGATGTCGCTGCCGAGGCCGAGGCAGCGAAGCCGACTCCCGCAGAGATACGCGCCGACCTCCGGCACTCGCCGCTGCTCGCGATGATCGACGACTCCGACATCGACCGGCTGATCCAGGCGACCAGACGCGCCCGCTATGCCGCCGGGGAGCTGATGGTCGAAGCCGGGAGCTCCGCTCGTGACGTTCTCCTCCTGGTCGACGGCCGTGCCCAGCTGGTGCTGATCGAGCCCGGACACGAGGATGCGATCGTCGGAGACATCAGCGACGGTGAGACGATCGGGGTGCTCGAGCGGCCACGTGGTGAAGGGCGAACACTCGCCGTTCGCGCCGTCACCGACTGCGAGGTCTTGATCCTCGAGGCCGCGGCGGCGAGCGACGTCACGAGCCGCAACGCCGGCCTCGCTGCCGCCTTCAACCGGCTGCGGGAGATTCGTGCCCGTCGGGTCGAACGTCTCTTGACCGCACGAGCGACACTCGCCGAGAGCGACTCAGGCGGCGCCACCGAAGGGTCGGCGACGTCGTGACCACGATCGATTCCCCGTCCGATCAGGCCGACGTGCTGGCCGAAATCGACGCGCGCAGCGCCTCCCTGCCGTTCTGGCGGAGACCTCGCCGGCTGCGTCGCCACATCACCGCCACCCTGGTGGTCACCGCCCTGATCGCCGTGGCGCTCTTCGGTGCCATCAACTATGTCGCTGCCGATCGCCTCCTGCTCGACGGCACGAAGGGCCTGCTCGATTCGCAGGCCGCCGCCCGCGCCCGCAGCGCGGAGTTGGCAGCGAACCGGCTCACGAGCCGGGTGGCGAGCACCGGGTCCGACCGAGGCATCGCATCGGCGCTCGCCGAGTTCACGGCAGGCTTCGACGAGCTGGCCGACGCCGAACTCGACACCGCCCAGCAGACCGAGCTCGAGGCCCTGTACGAGGAGCAGGTCGTCGCACCGATCAACGAGCTCGGTGTGGTCGAGGTGACCTTGAGCGACGTGATGCCGCAGTCAGCGGCCGGGCGCTGGGTCCAGTACCACTACACGGTGCCTGCGGCGACCGGACAACCGGCCGCCCCACCGCCACCCAACCGGTACGACGCGGCGATCGAGGAGTACGACGAGTACCTCACTGCGCTGTCGACGACCTTCGGGGGCGGTGACCTCCTCCTGATCGACCGAGCGGGCGTCATCACGTACTCCACCGACAAGCGCATCGATCTCGGCACCAGCCTCGCGTCCGGCCCGTACGCCGATTCGGTGTTGGGCCGGCTCGTCAACGACGATCTCGAGAGCGTGCGAGTCGGCGACGCGGTGCTCAGCAATTTCGAGGTGTACGTACCCGGCAGAGCGCGGCCCGTCCTGTTCTCGGCGACGAGGATTCGCGATGGCAACGAGGTCGTCGGCACGTTGGCCGTCCAGATTCCCGTCAACGCAATCGACAACATCACCTCGTCGACATCGGCGACGAGCGGGCTCGACCAGGTCGAGAGCTACATCGTCGCTGGCAGCCTCCTCTTGCAGAGCACTCCCGAGTCCTGGTTCGAGGATCCGCAGGGATATCTCGACGGCATCGACGATGCCGACACGCGGGCGCTCGTGGAAGCGCTCGGATCGCCCGTCGGCATCCAGGAGATCGACACCGAGCCGGTGCAGACCGCCCTCGAGGGCGGTCAGTTCAACGGAACCGCTGACAACGCAGCCGGCCAGCGCTCCTACAGCGCATCGACGTCGATCGACATCCCCGGTGTCACGTGGGTGATGATCACCGAGGTCCCGATCGACGCGGCCCGCAATCCGTTGACCACCTACCTCCTCCGCATGGCCGCCGTTGCCGCCCTGGTTCTGCTCCTTGCCGCAGCCGTGGGGTTCCTGCTCGCCCGTCGCCTGACTCGCCCGATTCCGGTGGCCGTCGCGGCAGCGCAGGCCGTCGCCGACGGCGAGCGTCACCTCGATCTCCCACCGCTCGGCAGGGACGAGTTCGGCGATCTCGGCAGGCGGCTGACCCTGATGGCCCAGGCCCTGGAACGCCAGGAGCAGGCGTTGGCGGACGAGTTCGAGAGCCGCCGGAATCTGCTGCTCACGGTGCTTCCACCCGAGTTGGTGCGCGACGACGGAGTCGTGTCCGGTACCGGGAACGTCGTCGACACCGCCAGCGTGATCGCCGTCGCCTTCGATCTCGACCGCGGTGAAGTCGACGATGATGACTTCACCGAGGCGCTGGCGACGGCGACCGCGATCGCCGAGCAACTCGCCGCCGAACGGGACGTCGAACGCATCCGGGTCGCCGCCGACCGATCGCTGTTCGTCGCCGGCTCCGGTGAGGAAGACGACGGGGCCGACAGCGCACTCGAGTTCGCCTCGATCCTGGTGACGCAGCTTCGGTCACATGCCCACGATGCAGGGATCTCGCTGGTCATCCACGTCGGCATCTCGACCGGCCACGTGGCGACCGGCGTCCTGGCCCGTGGGAGCCTGACGTTCGCCGCCTGGGGCGAACCCGTGCGCCGGGCACTTGCGATCAGTGCCCTGTCGATACACGATGAGGTACTGGTCGACTTGTCGACGTTCGAGTCGGCGAGCAAGACCTGGGATTCCCAACCGACCGCTGACGTGGTCGGTCTCGACGATCAGCCGATCGTCGTCCGTGCGCTCACACTTCAGGCAGCGCCCGACACCGACGCCAGCTGATCGTCAGTGGTGACGGCCCGAGCGGGCGGATGCCTTGGCGGCGGCGCTGGCCTCGGCCTGCTTCTTGTGGGCGACGTATCGCCAGATCGCCGTGATGATCACGGCGCCGGCGATCGAACCGATCAGGCCGCTCGGCTTCAGCGCGAGACCATCACCCGCGAGCAGGCTGACCAGCAGCCCACCGACGAACGAGCCGCCGAGGCCGGCAACGAGCGCGATCGTCCAATCGATCGCGCCGCCCTCCCGTCCGAGGATGAACTGCGCGAGCGCGCCGACGAGGATGCCGAAACCGAGGATTGCGAGAATGAGCACGGGCGCACGATATCGCGCTGGCTACATTTTCGAGGGGCGACACAAGGCCGTCTCTGGAACGAAACGAGGACAACATGATCAAGGGACTGCTCGGACTGCTCATCATCTTCCTGATCGCCACCTTCCCGGCGACCTGGCTGCTGATGCTCTTCATGGGCAATGCGGCACCGGCGATGGGCCTCAGCTACTGGGGCACGCTGCCACTCGGGATCCTCGTCTCGGTGTTGATCGGCGGGGCGACCGCTCCCGCCGTCGTCATTCGTGACTGATCGTTCCAACCGCAATCAACGAAAGGGTGACACGTCATGATGTTCGCTGCTGAGTGGGGATCCGGCCAGGTGCTCTGGTCGATGATCTGGTTCTTCATGTTCGTGATCTGGATCTGGATGATCATCGTGCTCTTCACGGACATCATCCGGAGCGAGGATCTGTCGGGCTGGGGCAAGGCGCTCTGGACGCTCTTCATCATCTTCCTGCCGTTCCTCGGCATTCTCTCCTACCTGATCGTGCGGGGCGGGGGCATGGCCGAGCGGGCTGCCAAGGCCAACCAGGAGGCCAACGAGGCCACGAAGGCCTACATCCGTGACGCCGCTGCGGTGTCGTCCGAGGCCGACCAGCTCGCACAACTCGCCGACCTCCACACCGCTGGCAAACTCGACGACGCCGAGTACGCCAGCGCCAAGGCCAAGGTCATCGGCTGAGCACGTCCGCCGTCGCTCGCTGCATGCGGTGGGCGACCGCGGTGTCGCTCGTCGCGGGCATCAGTGCCGTGCCGGCCACTGTGCTCGCGACGCCAACACCCGTCGACGACACGGTCGCCGAGCCCGGCGTCCCGAGCGACACGACCGCCCCCACCTCTCCCGGCACCACGCCGGACACGGTCCCGACGACCGACGACCCGCCCGGGGAGACGGCCTCCACCTCGCCATCGGTGACGGCCGCTGGTGAACCCACCTCGGTCGCGGATCAGCGAGGCGATGTGTCGATCTGGTGGTGGATCGGCGGCGGGTTCGTCGCCGCCGCGGCCGTGTACGGCGTGGCCTACAGCCTGCGGCGTCGCACCGGTGTCGAGGACTGGGCGCGTTCGGCCTCGTTGGCCTGCGACGTCGGACGGGCGATGTCGCTGACGGTGATCAACGGGCTCGACGACGCGACGCCGTGGGTCCGGCCGGCTCGCTGGTCGGAGCAACAGGAGCGGTTCGACCAACTCCTGTCGGAACTGTCGTCCTCGGTGCCCGAGCGCGAGTTCCCGGAGCTGCTCGACGCCGTCGTTGCCGCTGAGGCAGGGCTGGTCGCGGCGATCGACCAGGTGGATGACGGTACGCCGGTCGAGATTGCGCGGGGGATCCTGCAACCCGCGCTCGACGACCTGGGCACGGCGCTCACGGCGCTCGAACAGCATGCGACGATCACCGTGTTCGGGGCATCGCTCCCGTCGAGCCGCGCCACCGGTTGACGCGCGGGGGCGATCAGCCGGTCGGCGGGTGGGGGTGACGTGACCGCAGCGGCACCCGGACGTCGAGGTTCGTCGGGTTCGTCTCCCTCAGTTCGTCGCCGGTGGGGTGTGCCTCGATCGAATCGGCGTACACGTTCGATCCCCACCACGCCGTCAGACCGTGGGCGAGCACGCTGAGCCCGACGGTCAGCAACGCCGCGTTCGCGATCGTGACGCCGTGGTCGAGGTCGCTGGTGTCGATGATCTCGATGGTCAGGATGATCGTGGCGAGCCCGCGTGGGCCGAACCAGCCGATGTAGAGCAGCGTCGAGCGTCGCATGTGCTCGCCGGTGACGGCGATCACCACCGCGACGAGGCGAACCAACGCGAGGCTGACCACCGCGTAGGCCAGGATCGGCCACGTGATCTCGGCGATCACCGGGCCGAGATACACCCCGAACACGAAGAAGCTGACCATGGTGAGCAGGTCGCCGACGATCTCGGAGAACTCGAGCAACGACTCGTCGGTGTCGTGGACCTCCCGGTTGCTCCGGCCGAACACGAGCCCGGCGACCCAGGCGGCGATGAAACCGGAACCGCCGAGCGGGGTGGCGATCGCATACGCAGCCACGGCGAGCGACAGCAAGGCGATCTGGAGCCAGTAGGGGCTCGCGAAGCCGCTGGTACGCCCCCACCGGACCGCCCGTGCCCCCAGCGCGCCCACCGCGATGCCGATGGCCACGGCGATCCCGATGTCGGCCACCAGCTCGGTGACCAGATCGACGACATCGAGCGACGCCTCGGCGGCTCGAGCGGTTTCGAGGAACACGATGAAGAACGGCAGGACGATGCCGTCGTTCAGCCCGCTCTCGATGTTGAGCGCCTGCCGGATCCGTGCCGGGACACGAGGGTTGGACACCACCGCCTTGCCGAGCGCCGCATCGGTCGGTGCGAGCATCGCCGCCAGCACCGCCGCCTCCCACACCTCGAGGTCGCCGAGCAGCACCAACGCCGCGAGCCACCCGAACGCGATCGCGAGCGGCAGGCCGATCCCGAGCAGTCGCGCGGCGACGACGTCATCGCTCCAGCGCGACGCATTGATCGCGCTGGCGTCGGCGAACAGCACGACGATGAGGGTGCCCGTCAACATGAGGCGGACGAACTCGGGTTGGCCGAGCAAACCACCGAAGTCGACGAGATCGAGCACCTCGGGCCCGACGGCCAGGCCGAGCGCCGTGAACACCATCGTGCCGGTGACCGCCGACTGTCCGAGCCGTTTGGAGACGACCGCGAACGCGGTGACGGCAACGGCGATGATCGCCGGGAGGTAGTCGGTCATCGTCCGCCGACCGTCAACACCGGGTCAGGCCGGGTCGGCGGCGATGACGCTGCTCACGCGAGCAGCTTGGCCTTGGCGGCAGCGAACTCCTCGTCGCTGAGCACACCAGCGGCCTTGAGATCGGCGAGCTTGCTCAGCTGCGCCATCATGTCGTCTTCACCCGCTGCGGGCGCGGCCGGTGGAGGGGCAGCAGGCGCGGCGGCGGGAGCAGGCGCGGCCTGCTGGGCCTGCATGGCGTTCATCTGGGCCTGCATGTCGGCGAGCTGGGCCTGCGACTCGAAGGCCGCTTGCTGTGCGGCCTGCTGCTCGGCCGCCTCCTGCTGCTTGGCCATCTGCTTGTTCTGCGAGTGGCCGACCACCGCGCTGGCGGTGCCGGCGACGACGGCCGTTCGGGCCATCGTTCCGACGAGTCCCGGTCGTCCTACGCGTCGTCTCATGTCGTGTCTCCTCGTTCGATGTGTGGTGGTTGATTGGTTTGCTGCTGCTGGATCGTCGCCGGTCAGGACTCGTCGAGTTCGGCGAGTTCGGCCAGCAGTTCGTCGACGACCGGGCCGGGCACACGGAAGTTGTTCGCGAGCACGCCGCCGGAGTTGACGATGGCATCGCGCAACGGGCGCGCCCATGTGTGTTCGAACACCAGGATCGCCTCGGAGCTGTTCGGCTCGAGCGACTCGGCGAACTCCATGATGTCCTCGTCGGAGATCAGCGACTCGAGCTGGTTCATCACGTTGGCGAGCGCCATGGCCTCTTCGTTGGCGCCCATCTCCTCGAATTCGGTGAAGGTGACGTCTCCGTTGGCGTCCTTGCGGACGAGGATCCCGTCGACGATCGAGATCGTGTCGTTGGCGACGAGGCGTTCGAGCTCGGGGATGATCTCACCGGAGAACTGGTTCCCCGGGAAGTTGATCACGAGCACCTCGATGGGGGCGAGCGGCATGTTGTTCTCCAGTGGTGAGCGGGTGTCGGCCGGATCGGCCAGCGAGATGGTACCGCACTCGGGCGCGATGGTTGATATTGGCGGGACAGCCGGTCATGATGTGCGGGTTCGGAACACGGTTGTTCCGACGAGACAACTGACAGAAAGGTCAGACACTTGTTACTCGCAGCTGAATTCGGCACCGGCCAGGTGCTGTGGTCACTCCTCTGGTTCTTCCTCTTCTTCGTGTGGATCATGCTGATCTTCACGATCTTCGGCGACATCATCCGCAGTGACGACATGGGCGGATGGGGCAAGGCCATCTGGTCCATCTTCATCATCTTCCTGCCGTTCCTGGGCATCTTCGCCTATCTGATCGCCCGCGGTGGCGGGATGGCGGAGCGACAGGTCGCTGCCGCACAGAAGCAGAACGAGGCGATGCAGGAGTACATCCGCTCGACGGCCGGGACATCGGCCGGCACGAGCGAGGCCGATCAACTCGCCAAGCTCGCCGATCTCCACTCGGGCGGGAAGATCGACGACGCCGAGTACGCCACGGCGAAGGCCAAGGTCATCGGTTCCTGAGCCACGCCCGCGTCACCGCGCTCTCGAGCGCGTCATGACGGCGTCACGTCCGGCTGATCGTCGGGCGTGGCGCCGTCGTCGTTTTCGGCCACGGCCACGCTCACGGGCGGGTGCTCGGCGAGCCAGCGTTCACCGGCGGCGATCGCCAGCTCCGTCGACTCGCCGATGACCTCGCTCGCCTCGTACACGTCGATGGCACCCGCCACGCGGCTCGAGGAGGTCCGTTCGATCTTGGCGAGCATCGGACTCTGCACACCGCTGAGGATCAGGTGGCCGCCGACGCGGTCGAGTCGGTCGACGTAGTCGGCGAGCACGGCGGCAAAGGTCGCTCCGAGCGAGAGCCGCCCACGCAGCCGCAGCACCACCACGGGCTGCGTTGCACCCGACGGGTCGGGCAATCGGAGCTGCAGCGTGCGTGCACCGGCATACAGCAGGCTCCCGTAGGCGTCGATGACGACCACCTGACGGTCGGGTGCGACCTTCGGGGCCGGGAACTCCTCGAACCGACCGTCGTCGCGTCGGCGGAGCTCGACGACGCGCAGGTCGGCGATGCCCTGGTTGAGCTGCAGCAGCAGCGACACGATGACGCCGAGGCCGACCGCCGCTGCGATCGGCAGCAACAGCGTAGAGAAGAACGTGATGCCCACGGCGATCTGCGAGTTGATCCCCGAGCGCCACACCACCTTGATCTGGGCGACTCGGATCGACCGGGAGGCGGCATAGATCAGCACGGCGGCGAGGCTCGACATCACGACCTCACCGACGGCACCGGAGAACACCACCAGGATCACGAGCACCCAGATGCCCGAGATGACCGCAGCCCACCGCGTCGCAGCCCCCGAGCTCACGTTGAGCGCCGTCTGGCCGACCGACCCGCCGACCGGTTGGCCCTGGAAGAGGCCCGCGGCGACGTTCGCTGCGCCCTGCGCGATGAAGTCAGTGTTCGGGTTGGAGCGAGAACCGTCGAGGTTGGGCGACGATTCGGCGACGCCCGAACCCTGCACCAACACGATGGCCGCGACCGCCAGCGCGCCGGTGACGAGCGAAAACGACAGGTCGCCGAGCGCCGGCAGCTGGGGAAGTGGGACACCGGTCGGGATCTCGCCGACGTCGTTGACGGTCGCGACGCCGGCGGTTCCTGTCAGCAACAGCGCCAGTGTGGGCCCGATCAGTGCGAGCAATGCGGCGTAGGAGCCGAACCTGGTCGGCTTCACCCAGGCGACGATCGCCAGCGCTGTGAGCCCGAGGACGAGCGTCGGCAGGAACCACTCGTCGGGGTTCACGACGACGTTGATCGCACGCTCGACCGCCGTGCCGCCCTCGCTCGGGGCGCCGGTGAGATCGTCGAGCTGGCCGAACACGATGTTGACCGCGACACCGGTCAGGAAGCCCGTCATCACCGATTGCGACACGAACCGCGTGTAGCGGCCGAGCTTGAAGGCACCGGCGAGCAGCATCGCCACGCCGGCGACGACCGTGAGCAGGAACAGCGCCCCCGGCCGATCGGCCGGGCTGACCCCGGACAGCGCCGATCCGGCTGCCAGCGCCGCGGCGCCCGTCGTGGTCACGACCATTCGCTGCGTGCTGCTCGACAGGCCACCGACGAGCGGGCCGGCGAACGACGCGTACAGGCCGTAGACCGGGTTGACCCCGGCGAGCACGCTCGCCGCCATGCCATCAGGCACACTTCCGATCGCGACTGAACTTCCCGCAACGGCTTCCGAACGCAGCTCCGCACCGCTCGACGGCTTCACGCGACTCCACCAGGACCGGACCGGGGCCACGACGGTGCCGATCGTGTTTCTGGTGTTCATGGGGATGTTGACGGAAAGACCGAGGCCCAGTCGGACCGCATGCTGACGACCGTGATCCCAAGACCGCGAGCGGCCTCCTCGAACGATCCATCCGTCGCGAACGATCCCGCTCGTCCCTCGTACGCGTACTCGCGTTCGGCGTCGTCGTGGTCGACCAGCAGCGCCATCGATGGACCGCTGCCGGCGATGGCATATTCGAGCATCTCCGCGTCGCCGGGCGAGTTGCCTGCGGCGAAGATCGGGCGTCGGCCCAGCTGCAGCTGGATGTTGGACACCTTCGGTGGGCCTTCGTTGACGTGACCGAACAGCTCCTTCGTCCTGACGAGGGCGGGCCGACCGCCGCCGCCGCGGACGAACTCGTAGTCGACCAGCGAGCCGACGACCGCGTCGGGTGGGACGGCATAGAACCGGCGACTGATCGCCCGGACGAACTCCGCTCCGCCACCGGTGACGATGAACACGTCGAAGCGATGGGACCGCAACTCGTCGAGCAGCTCGAGCATCGGCTGGTAGCGCAGGTCGAGGAATGGCGTGCCCCGGTCGGGGTGGCGAGTCCGCTCGAAGAATGCCACGACGCGGGTGTTGAACTCCTCCGGCGAGATGCCGGCACACAGTTCGAGCAGCGCGAACGCGATGCGCTCGAGACCGATCTCGGCCTGCGCTGCGGTGTCGCGTTCGATCAGGGCCCGGAACTCCGCCCGTGACGCGATCGTCGGATCCGCGGCGACGGCCCGGGCGAGTTCGTCGAGCATGAACAGCAGCTGCGGATACTCCGGCTTCTCGCACCACAGGGTGCCGTCGTTGTCGAACACGGCGACGCGATCCTCCACCGGGAGCGAGTCGGCGGCGTCGACGAACCCGAGCAGTGCATCGCGGGTCGGCCCGTCGTTCCACGACGGCAGGCGGCGATCACCGCTCATCGGACACTCCTGGACCCGGCACTGCGTCGGCCGTCTGGCCGGGCCGGCGAATCGTCCGCAGACCGATGTGACTCATGCCGGTGTCGATCATCTGGGGGCGGCGGGCAGCGGGGCGATATCGCTGACAGTAGTTGTCGGCACACAGGAACGAGCCGCCCTTGATCACCTTGCGCGGGATCCGGAACTGGGGTTGGTGCGGGTCGTAGCTCGCCTCGATCTCCGGTCCTCGGGGATTGCTTGGAACACAGCAGGGCTTGTCGGCCCCCTCGCCCGAAGCGGCTCGGTGCTGCTGCGAGTACCAGTCGCTGGTCCACTCCCACACGTTGCCCGCCATGTCGTGCAGCCCGAAACCATTCGGGGGATACGACCCGACAGGAGCCGTTCCGGCGAAGCCGTCGACCTCGCTGTTGCGCCACGGGAAGTCGCCCTGCCAGAAGTTGGCCAGGTACCGACCGTCCGGGACGGCCTCGTCGCCCCAGGTGAACGCGTTGCCGTCGGCGCCTCCTCGGGCGGCGTACTCCCACTCGGCTTCGGTCGGCAGCTCCTCCCCCGACCACCCGGCGTAGGCCTCGGCGTCCTCGAACGCCACGTGGACGACCGGGTGGTCGGGACGCGAATCGATCGAGCTGCGCGGGCCTTCGGGGTGGCGCCACGATGCACCGGGCGTCCAGGTCCACCATTGGCTGAGGTGACGCAGGTCGACCGGTCCTGGCGTCATCGTGAACACGAGCGAACCTGCCACCAGGTTCTCCGGCGGCGCACCCGGGTAGTCCGCCGGATCGAGCGGACGTTCGGCGACCGTCGTGTAGCCGGTGGCATCGACGAACGCAGCGAACTGGCTGTTCGTCACCGTCGTGGGGCTGATGGCGAAGGCGTCGACGCGCACCTGATGCGCCGGTGCCTCCTCCGGGTAGTGGTCGTCGGAGCCCATGCGGAACATGCCCGCCGGGACCTCGATCACGCGCTCGAAACTCCGGACTGCAGCTTGTCGAGCACGCTCTCGAGGTTGAAACTGGCCGGCTCCTGCCGAGGCGGGAACTCGACGAGCGTCGAGAGCATGTTGCCCACGTAGGCCTGCGCCGGCACGAGCACCCAGGCCCGGCTGAGCAGCCAGTCGTAATAGGTGTTCGACGTGATGTCGGCCCGTTCGTACGGGTCGGTGCGCAGGTTGAAGATCTTCGGCACCCGCAGCTCCGTGTAGGGCTCGGCCCACACCCTGAGCGTGCCGGTGGCGCGCTGCTCGAGGAACACGACCTTCCAGTTGTCGTACCGCAGCGCGGTGAGGTCGCCGTCGTCGGACACGTAGAAGAAATGCTTCCGCGGACTCGCGTCGACCGCCCCGGTGATGTAGTCGAGCTGATCGTGGCCGTCGAGATGCACCTTGTAGGTCGTGCCGTTCAGGTCGCACCCGGCCTTCAGTTCGTCCTGGATGTCCGGATCGCCCGCGGCAGCGAGGAACGTCACGAACCAGTCGTTGTGGCTGACGATGCCGTTGAGCACCTCGCCCGCGGGGATGCGACCCGGCCAGCGGACCATCGCCGGCACGCGGTAGGCGCCCTCCCAGTTCGAGTTCTTCTCGTTGCGGAACGGGGTCATGCCGGCGTCGGGCCACGTGTTCATGTGCGGGCCGTTGTCGGTCGAGTACATCACGATCGTGTCGTCGGCGAGGCCCTGTTCGTCGAGATAGGCGAGGATCTGGCCGACGAGTTCGTCGTGGTCGCACATCACATCGTGGTACTCCGACTGCCAGCGCCCGGCCTTGCCACGGCTGCCGTCCTTGATGTGCGTGCGGAAGTGCATGTGGGTGGTGTTGAACCACACGAAGAACGGGGTGTCGTTGTCGTTGGCGTCGCCCATGAACCGCAGCGCCTCGGGGAGAATCTCCTCGTCGACGGTCTTCATCCGCTCCCGCGTGAGCGGGCCGGTGTCCTCGATGCGCTGGGTGCCGTCACCGTTGGCCCACGAGTGGATGACGCCGCGGGGCCCGAAGTTCTTGCGGAAGTTCGGGAACTCCTCTTCGCTCGGGTAGTCCTCCTGTTCGGGCTCCTCCTCCGCGTTGAGGTGATAGAGGTTCCCGAAGAACTCGTCGAAGCCGTGCATGGTCGGCAGGAACTCGTCCTTGTCGCCGAGGTGGTTCTTGCCGAACTGGCCGGTGGCGTAGCCCTGCGCCTTGAGCGCGGTCGCGATCGTGGGATCGGGGGCCTGCAGGCCGATGTCGGCGCCCGGCATGCCCACCTTGCTGAGCCCGGTGCGATACGGGTTCTGGCCGGTGATGAACGCCGAGCGACCGGCGGTACAGCTCTGCTCGCCGTAGTAGTCGGTGAACCGAACGCCCTCGGCGGCGATCCGGTCGATGTTGGGGGTGCGGTAGCCCATCAGGCCATCGCTGTAGCAGCTCAGGTTGGAGATACCGATGTCATCTCCCCAGATGACCAGGATGTTTGGCTTTCCGTTGGGCATGGGCGCTCCTCGATGGTCGGTGCTGGTTGAGACGGTGGACGTGGCAGCAGAACGTACCGCACGCCGAGGAGCGGTGGATCAACCCTGCGACTGCTGGACCAGCACCGGGCACGCCGCATGACGCACGACGTGGTCGGACGTCGAGCCGATCACGGCGCGGCGCAGCCCGCTGCGCCCGTGCGTGCCGAGCACGACGACGCTCGCCGGCAGTTCGGCGGCGACGTCGCAGATCGTGTGTCCGGCATCGCCGAACCTCACGATCGTCTCCGCATCGACCAGTCCGAGATCGGCGACGGTGTCGTCGAGAATGCTCTGGGCGCTCTCTCGCTGCGCCTCGATCAGGTCGTTCTTCTCGTCGAACGACATCACGCCACCGGCGAAGCCGGTGCCGGTGACCAGCGTCGGGTCGACCGCCGCTGCCACCGTGAGCACCACTGTCCGCTGGGCGGGCGCCAGGAGTGCGAGGCCCTCGCGGATGGCCGAGAGGGCGAGGTCGGAACCGTCGGTGCACAACAGCACGGTCATCGGGGACGGGGAGGAGGTCATGGCTCGATTCTCGCACCCGCGGGGTGTCGGCGCCATGGCCGTCGCTCTGCAAGAGTGGAACCATGAACGACATCGTGGTGGGTCTGATCGCCATCCTCACCGGCGCGGTCTTCTGCTTCCGCGGCTACCTCGCGATGCGGATCATCATCCCGCTGTGGGGCGCCTTCGCCGGATTCATGCTCGGGGCGGGCATCGTGGCGACCGACGCCGGCTTCCTCGCCACGGCAATGGGCTGGATCGTCGGCTTCGCGGTGGCGCTGTTGTTCGGCCTGCTCGCGTACCTCTACTACGAGGTGGCCGTCGTGCTCGGCATGCTGGCGATCGGGTTCGCGCTCGGCACCTCGCTGATGGTCGCGCTCGGGGTCACGTGGAACTGGGTGATCGTGCTGGCCGGCGTGACCGGCGCCCTCGTGCTGGCGTTCGTCGCGCTGATCGGTGACCTGCCGATGGTGCTGTTGACCGTCCTGACCGGATTCGCCGGGGCGGCGGCCATCGTCGCCGGGCTGATGTTGCTGTTCGGCGTCACCGACGTGGGCGACTTCGATTCGGCGCAGACCACCGAGGCGCTCGCCGACGACTGGTGGTGGTATGCGATCTATCTCGCACTCGCCGTGGGTGGAATGATCGCCCAGTTCATCGACGTCGACCGCCGCCGCGACACACTGCGCAGCGCATGGTCGACCGGGATCGGGTCGACAACCACCTCGTGAACTGATCGCTGATGTCAGGCACCGCCGACTGCGAACAACGCGACGACTGGTTTCTCGAACAGGACGTCAACGCGTGGACCTCGCTCGCGTACGTGGCGGTCGGCGCCGTGCTCGCGTGGGAGGTGTCCCGTCGCCGCCTCCCCACGGCCGTCTACGCGTTCGCGTTCGTCGTCGCGGCCGAGGGTGTCGGCAGCTGGCTGTACCACGGCGCGGCGAGCGATCTGTCGCAGTACCTGCACGACGTTCCGCTGATCGGCGCACTCGGGTTCGTCGCCGGCTGGCACCTCGGACGTCTCGTCGGAGCGAGCGACCGTGGATCGCTGATCGGCCTCGTCGCCGGCGTCGCCGCGGCCTCCGCGCTGTGGGCGATCGCACCGGAAACCACGAACGCGACGGTGGCCGTGGCGGTCGCGGCGATCGTGGTCGCATCGCTCGTCGCCCGGCACCGGGGCCTGCCCGGGGTGTGGTCGCCGGCGCTGCTCGTGCTCGGAGCGGTCGCGATCGTCGCGTGGCTCCTCGGCAGGCCCGACAGCCCGGTGTGCGACGACGGGTCCTGGCTGCAGCCCCACGGGCTCTGGCATGCGCTGACCGCCGTGCTGGCGCTCGCCTGGGTCGACGCCGCGTACGCCGCCGCTTCCCCCGACCATGCTCCCCGGATGTTCCGGCGTTTCACCGACCGCTCGATCGGTCTGCTCGCGGCGGGCCTCGTGCTCGCGTTCCACCGGTCCGTCGACGTGGCGTGGCGCAACCGCCTGCCGACCGATCGGCCCGTTCTGGTGGTGGCGAACCACGGCAACGGCTTCGTCGATCCCGTGGTGGTCGCGTCGGTGCTCGGGCGGCTACCGCGATTCCTCGCCAAGGCGGCATTGTGGAACGTGGCGGTCGCTCGGCCGTTCCTCGGCCTCGCTGGTGTGCTGCCGGTGTACCGCAGCGGTGACGGCGACGCCACGAGCCGGAACACGTCGGTGTTCGACGCCTGCCACCGCGAACTCGCGCAGGGTGCGACGGTCGCCATCTTCCCGGAGGGGACCACCGGCGACCGGGCAGGGCTCGATCGGGTGAAGTCGGGTGCAGCTCGCATTGCGCTCGGCGCACTTCCGACGGCGCCCGATCTGGTCGTGGTGCCGATCGGGATGGCATACGAGAGCAAGGTCGAGACCCGCAGCCGGGTCGCGGTGATGTTCGGCGAGCCGATCGTGGTGGCCGACTACCGCGGTCGCGGGCTCCGACCCGACGGCGAACCCGATCGCGACGACGCCCGGGCGTTGACCGAGGAGATCACCGCGTCGTTGCAGGCGGTGTCACCCGGCTTCGCCGACGTCGAGGAACGCGAGGTGCTGCGCGCCGCGGCACGGATCGCGGGCACGAGCGGTCCGGACCGTCGGGAGCCGTCGTTCGCCGACACCGAGGTGGTCGCCCGCAGGATCGCCGCGGAGCCCGCCGACCTGCGCCGTTCGGTGATCGACGCGTACCGGGTGTTCGCGACGCGCCTGGAGCTGATCGGCATCACCAGCGAACAGCTGACGCCTCGCCGCCAACCGTTCGCCCGCCTCGCGCTGTCGCTACTGGTGTTGCTGCTCGCCGGCTCGGTGGTGGTCGCGGCCACGCTGATCCATCTCCCCGCGGTGCTCCTGGTCACGATCGGCACCGGCCTCGTGCGCTCGACGGCCACCAAGGGAACCGTCCGCCTGCTCCTCGGGCTCGTGACCGCCCTCGCGACGTGGACGCTGGCGGGCGCCGTGCTCGGCGACGGCTGGACCGCGGTGGCGTACGGCGTGGCGGTGGCCCTGCTCGGCGGTGTCGCGCTGCTGGTGTGGGCTCCGCTGGTACGGGAGGTGCGGACACTGGTCGGACGGGTTCGGGTGCGCGACCGCGTCGGGCTGCTGGCGCCGGTACTGGCCGCACGATCCCACGTTGCCGACCTCGTCCGCGCCAGTATCGGACCCGCCGATGACTGACGCCGACGATCCCCGACCGGACGACTCGACCCGGACCACGCCGGCAACCGACGCCGTGTCCGAGGACGCGCTGCCCACATCGCCGCCGCGCAGCATCCGCAAGATCGTCATGCGGATCGTGTTCGTCGTCGGGGCACTGGTGCTCTCGTTCTGGGTCCTCGCCCGCACCTTCGACGATCTCGATCTCGCCGAGATCCGCTCCGCCGTCGCCTCGCTCAACGATGCCGAACTGCTGTCGTTGGGCAGCATGTGGTTGCTGTGGATCGGGGCGCAGGGCCTGCTCACGGCCTCGCTCGTGCCGGGCCTCGCGGTGCGCCACGGCGTCGTGGCCTTCCTCGGTCCGGCGTCGATCACGTCGGTGGTGCCGGGGCCGAGCGACCTGCCGATCCGCTACCAGATGCTCACGTCGTGGGGGCGCACCACCGGCGAGGCGACCCTGGCAGTCGCCGCCGGCGGGATCTTCAGCATCGGGGTGAAGCTGGCGCTCCCGGTGATCGCTGCGCTCGGGCTGGTGATCTCCGACGCCCCGATCAGCGGCACCCTGCGCACCGTCGTGGTGATCTGCCTGCTCGTCGGTCTCGGCGTCGCCGTGCTGTCGGTGGTGCTCGGTTCGGAGAAGCGCACCGAACAGGCGGGCCGGCTGATCGAGCCGATCTGGGCGCGGGTGCTGCGGATGCTGCGCAAGCCCGAGCCCGCCGACCTCACGGCACGGATGGTCGCGGCCCGGGCCGACGCCGTCGGCACGCTCCACGACCGCTGGCTCGTCGCGAGCTGGGCGACGATGCTGACCGCCGCCACCAAGTTCGCGCTGCTCCTGATGACGTTGCGCTTCATCGGCGTCGACGACGACGTGTTGCCGTGGACGCAGGTGTTCGTGGTGTTCGCACTCGTCCAGGGCCTCACCGTGTTCCCCATCACGGCCGGCGACGCCGGGGTGAGCGAGATCGCCTACATCGGCATGCTCACCGCGGCCGCCGGCCAGGAGTGGGTCAACCAGATCACCGCGGCGATCCTGATCTTCCGGATCCTCACGTGGCTCCTGATCATCCCGGTGGGTCTGGCGGTGCTGGGGTTCTGGCGGCACCAGTTGCGGCGCAACCCGCCGGATGTGGCGTCCCGCGCCGACGGGTCGCCGACCACGTCACCGCGGCGACTGCACGTCAGAACTCGAACTGCATCGCGGCCCGATCCGCCACCCGACCCGTGATGTGCTCGGCGATGAACCGCTGGTGCTCCGGGTGGTCGCGATACACGGCATAGTCCTCGGCTGACGCGAAGTCACCGACGACCGCGTAGTCGTGGTTGCCCGGAGTGAGCCCGAGGTCGGGTCCGTGGCGGTAGGCGAGGATCTCGGGGATCGCATCGGGCAGGGCGTCGAGCCCTGCTGCGGTGGCGGCGAGCGAACGGTCGCTGACGGTGTCGTTCCAACGGAACACGACGACGTGACGAATCATCCACCCTTCCTACACCGAATGAGACATGGGGTCAGACCCCACGTCTCATTCAGGTGGCGTACATCGTCTCGATCAGGTCGGCGTAGCGTTCGGCGACGACGGCCCGCTTGACCTTGTAGGTGGGGGTCAGTTCGCCGCCCTCGACCGTGAGGGGGGTGGGCAGCAGGCGCCAGTACTTGATCTGTTCGACCGGGGCGTGCTCGTGATTGACGCGTTCGACGGCAGCTGCGATCTCGCCGCGGATCCGGGAATCGCCGATCAGGTCGGCGATGTCGCTCGATGCGCCGTGGTGCTCGGCCCACTCCGCTGCCGCGTCGGCGTCGAGCGTGACGAGCGCGGTCAGGTAGCGCCGACCGTCGCCGATCACCACCGCCTGACCGACGAACTTCTCCATCGAGAGGCGGGATTCGATCTCCGACGGTGCGATGTTCTTTCCGGCGGCGTTGATGATGAGGTCCTTCTTGCGACCGGTCAGCCAGACGTAGCCGTCGTCGTCGATGCGGCCGAGATCACCGGTTGCCATCCAGCCGGCGTCGTCGATCAGTTCGGCGGTCGCCTCCGGCATCTGGAAATAGCCGGCGCACACGCTGCCACCGCGCACGAGCAGCTCGCCGTCGGTGGCGACGCGTATCTCGAGGCCGGGGATCGGCCGACCGACCGAACCGATCCGGATCGCATCGGGTGGGTTCAGGGTGGCCGGGCCGCAGTCCTCGGTCTGGCCGTAGACCTCCGCGATCGGGAGCCCGAGGCCGTGGAACCAGCGGACGAGATCCGGGTGGATCGGGGCGGCGGCCGACACGACCAGTCGAGCGTGATCGAGACCGAGCCCTCGACGCACCGCTCGACCGACCGCTCGGTTCGCCGCGACCGCCGCTGCGTGGGTGGCAGCGGCTCGAGGAGATCCCGCCGGCTGATCGGGGTCGGCGTTGACGCCGACCAGCCGATCGAGCAGGCCACCGAGATGGAGTGGCTTGGCATCGACTTGCTCGACGATCGCATCGTGGAGTTTCTGCCACACCCGTGGCACCGCCATGAAGATGGTGGGCCGACACGCCCGCAGGTCGTCGGCGACCGTGGCGAGGCTCTGAGCGAACCACGTCTCACCGCCCGCCTGGATCATCCCGAAGTGGCTGGTCACCCGTTCGGCGATGTGGCTGAGCGGCAGGTACGACAACAGGCGGTCATTCTCGGACAGCCCGATGATCGACTCGACCGAGTCGAGGGTCCAGCAGATGTTGCCGTGCGTGATGCTCACCCCCTTGGGGGGTCCGGTGGTCCCACTCGTGTAGACGAGGGTGGCCAGATCCCCCGGCCCGAGCGCCTCGACCCGTGCCTCGAGCACCGACGTCGAGTCGATGCGCGAGCGGAGCTCGGTCAGGCTGATCAGCAACCCGGGCCGGTCGAGCCCGTCGGCGGCCGCGATCATGACGATGTGCTCGAGGGTCGGCAGGTTGCCCAGGTGCAGCAGCACCTTCGCGAGCTGTTCGGCGTCGTCGACGAAACACACCCTGGCGTCGGAGTTGTCGAGGACGTAGGCGACCTGCGACGACGAACTCGTGGGATACACCGGCACCGTGATCGCCCCGGCCGACATGATCGCGAGGTCGGCGATGTGCCATTCGGGCCGGTTGCCCGCCAGGATCGCCACGCGGTCGCCCGGCTCGATGCCGAGCGCCATCAGCCCGACCGCGGTCTCGTCGACCGCGGTCGCGTAGTCCGACCAGGTGAGGGTCGCCCAGCGGCCGTCGACGATGTGCCGCATCGCCGTACGCCGCGGTTGGCGGGCCGCTCGGGCGCGGAACCGGTGCACGATCGTGTCCGGCCGCTCGGGTTCGACGTCGTTCTCGTCGCCCATGACGTGCTCGTCGCTCATGACGTCATTGTGCAGCCGGCGGGGCACCGGCCACCAGGCACTTTGGGCACAACATCGCGTTCATCGTCGTGGACGACGTGACGCGGTCGCGTTCACCGGATCCGCATGACCGGATCGAACTCGATCTCGTCGGGGGCGACGAGCTCCGGGTTTCGCGGTCGGCTGGGACCCTGGTGGCGATCATGGCGACGGACACGTCGATCGCGCCACTGCTGCCAGGGTGAGCGACCGGTCGGTACGGGCGAGTCACGTCGGGCGAGGCCGGCGCGGACCTGGGCGACGGCGGCTGGTCCCGCCAGCCGCAGCGTCACGAGCAGCGCGACGTGCATCGCGGTGATCTGGCCCTCGCAGGTGATGATGTTGCCGACTTCGACGATGCGTTGCGTCGACGCCACCGACCCGTACGCCTCCAGCATGGGCGAGGCGAGCCAGTGCGTGGCGGCCTCGTGCTCGTCGAGCAGCCCGGCGGCGGCGACCACGACGGTGCCGGTGGAGCTGGCCGCCATCCAGCTGCAACGCGGGGCCACGAGACGCAACCACGCGAGCAGCGGCTCGTCGCGAGCGGTGCGTGCGCATCCGAGCCCACCCGGGACCAGGACCACGTCGGGGTGCTGGACGTCGTCGAACACGGCGTCGACGTGGGTGCCCCCGCCGGGTCCGTCGACGTGGCCGAGGCGCGCTCCGACGCCGACGAGCTGGGCGTCAACGAGCTGGTCGAACACGAGCGTGAACGCCTCACACTCGTCCGCCGACACCCCCGGCGACAGCGCGATCGCGACCTGCACTCCCCCATCATCTCAGACGCAACGTTCGGTGTCGGACACCAGGCGTTGCGTCGCTGGCGTGACATCTGGGGTCTGACCCCAGATGGCACGCTCGGTACGGTTCGGGTATGACGACGACGGGGATCGACACCGAGGCGCTGCGGGCGAGGTACCGAGCGGAGCGCGACAAGCGGCTGCGGCCCGACGGGAGCGAGCAGTACATCGAGCCGGTCGGGAAGTTCGCCCACTACCTCGACGACCCCTACGTCACCCCGGTTCCCCGCGAACCATTGTTCGACGAGGTGACCGTCGCGTTCATCGGCGGCGGATTCGCCGGGCTGGTCACGGGAGCACGTTTGAAGCAGGCGGGCATCGACAGCGTGCGCATCATCGAGAAGGGCGGCGACTTCGGCGGCACCTGGTACTGGAATCGCTATCCGGGCGCCCAGTGCGACACGGCCGCGTTCGTGTACCTCCCGTTGTTGGAGGAGACCGGGCACATGCCGACCGAGAAGTACACCCACGCCCCGGAGATCCTCGACCACTGCCGTCGCATCGCGAACCACTTCGACCTGTACGACGACGCGTGCCTGTCCACCGAGGTCACCGGGCTCGACTGGGACGACGAGGCCAAGCGCTGGATCATCCGCACCAATCGGGGCGACGAGATGCGCGCCCGGTTCGTCGCGATGGGCACCGGCCCGTTGCACCGACCGAAGCTGCCCGGCATCCCCGGCATCGAGACCTACGAGGGCCACAGCTTCCACACGAGCCGGTGGGACTACGAGTACACCGGCGGCGACCCGGCCGGTGCGCCGCTCGACCGGCTGAGCGACAAGCGCGTCGGGATCATCGGCACCGGCGCGACCGCGGTGCAGTGCGTCCCCCACCTCGCCCGTGCCTGCTCGGAGCTGTTCGTGTTCCAGCGCACACCGTCGTCGATCGACGTGCGCAACAACCACCCGATCGATCCCGACTGGTTCCAGACGCTGGAACCGGGCTGGCAGGCGAAGTGGTTGATGAACTTCACCACGCTGCAGACCGGCGGCTTCGCCGACGAGGACCTCGTGATGGACGGCTGGACCGACATCAGCAAGCGGATCCGCGACAAGGTGATGTCGAGCGGCAAGGAGTTCAACCGGGAGAACTTCATGCGGGCCTACGAGGACTCCGACGACGAGAAGATGACCGAGATCCGCGCGCGTGTCGATGCGCTCGTGCAGGACCGGGAGACCGCCGAGGCCCTCAAGCCGTGGTACCGCCAGCTGTGCAAGCGGCCGTGTTTCCACGACGAGTACCTCGACGCCTACAACGAGCCGGGCACACACCTGATCGACACCGACGGCAAGGGGGTCGAGCGGATCGACGCCACCGGCGTGTGGGCGAACGGCGAGCACTACGAGCTCGACTGCCTGATCTACGCCTCGGGCTTCGAGGTCGGTACCGAGTACGCCCGCCGGGCAGGGTTCGACGCCGTCGGGCGCGACGGCGAGAGACTGTCGGAGCACTGGGCCGACGGGATGCAGTCGCTGCACGGCATCCACGTCCACGGCTTCCCGAACCTGTTCGTCGTCGGCCCGACGCAGGGGGCGAACCTGATCTCGAACATCCCCCACAACCTGACCGAGGCCGGCCAGACGATCGCCACGATCATCGCCCACGCCCTCGATGTCGGCGCGTCGGAGATCGAGGTCACCGAAGCCGCCGAGCGGGCATGGGTCGAACGCCTGGAGGCAGGTGCGGTCGCCCGGATGACGAACTCACCGGACTGCACGCCCGGCTACTACAACAACGAGGGCCAACCCACCGGCCGCCGCGGCACACTCAACTCGATGGGGTACCCCGAGGGGCCGGTGGCGTACTTCCAGTACATCGACGCCTGGCGCAACTCCGGTGAGTTCGAGGGCCTCGAGTTCCGCTGACCCACCCCCACCCCATCCGAAATCTGCCTGGATCTGCGCGCCTGGCGCGCAGATCCAGGCATTTTCCGGGGTGTTCTTCTCGAGGAGCCAGGGTCGGGGTCAGGTGGGGCGGGTGCCCAGGGTGACGGTGACGTCGGTGGTCTGACCGTTGCGGTCGACGGTGACGGTCACGTCGTCGCCGGGCTGGTACTTGGCGATCGCCGCGCCGAGTGAGGACGGCTCGGTGATGTCGTCGCCGTCGACGGCGGTGATCACGTCACCGACGCGCAGCGTGCTGTCGGCCGCCCCTGATCCTGGCGCGATCTCGACGATCTCGGCACCCTGCTGATCCGTCGCGGGCTGCGTGGTGACACCCATCAGCGCCCGATCGGGCACCGTGCCGGCCTGCAGCGAGTCGATCACGTTCATCACCGGGGTGATGGCGATCGCGAAGCCGATGTTCTGGGCCTGTCCGGCGATGGCGGTGTTGATGCCCACCACTTCGCCGTTCGTGTTGAGCAGCGGCCCGCCCGAGTTGCCCGGGTTGATGGCGGTGTCGGTCTGCAGCAGGTTGACGAGCTGCACGCCGTTCTCGGAGGTGATCGAGCGCTCCTTCGCCGACAGGATGCCGGCGGTGACCGACGGTTCGCCGTCGAGGTCGAGGGCGTAGCCGACCGCGACCATCTGGTCGCCGATGCGGAGGTCGTCGGAGTTGCCGACGGCGAGTGGCTGGAGGTCGGTGCGATCGACCTTGAGTACCGCGAGGTCGCGGCTGGGGTCGGCGGCGACGATCGTCGCCGACTCCGACCTGCCGTCCGAGAACGTGACCATGGTGTCGTCGCCCTCGGCGACCACGTGGTCGTTGGTGACGATGTAGCCGTCGGCGGTGAGGACGAAACCGGTGCCGGCGGCCCGTCCCTGGAGCCCGGTGCCCGACTGCGTGACCGATTGGTGGACCGACACCACGCTCGGTCGGACGGCCTGGACGAGGTCGCTGATCGACCCGGTCTCGACCGCCACCGTCTGCGCGGCGACGGCCGGCGTGGCCGTCGCCGGCTCGGTGCCGGTGCCGCTCTGGCCGGCGACGTATCCGCCGAGCGCGGCAGCGGTCACCGCGGCGCCGACGACGAGGCCCGCGCCGAAACGGGCGCGGCCGTTGCGCGGCGGCGGTGTCGGGCTCGACGACTCGGGCGACGGCGGCGCGAGTGTCGGCGGCGTCCATGCGGCCGACGAATCAGCCGAGCGCACGGGCGGCGAAACAGGGGGCGAAGCAGGGGGTGTGAACAGCGGATCCATGGGAGCCAGCCTGGGTCCGGCGGGTCAGAGGAAGGTGAGAACGAGGTGATCGATCGTCAAGAGTCCCCCGGCACGATCGCACGCCCCTGCCACGTGGAAGGCTGGCGACGTGGGGACGCGACACGACGACACCGAGACCGACGACACCGAGATCGAGTACACCGAGATCGAGTACACCGGGCACGGTCACGTCGGGGTGATCACGATCGACCGGCCGGAGGCGCGCAACGCGTTGACGTTCACCACCTACGCCGAGTTGGCACATGCCGTCGAGACGACCACGGCACGCTGCCTGGTCGTCACCGGGCGTGATCCGGCGTTCTGTTCCGGTGACGACGTCAAACAGGTGATGGTCGCCGCGAGCACCGAGCTGAGCAGCGCCGATCGCACGCCGCGGCTCACACCAGCCGCCGGCGCACTCCTGCGCACCGATGTACCGATCGTCGCGGCGGTGAACGGCGCCGCAGTCGGCTGGGGCATGGAGCTCGCGCTGATGGCCGACATCCGCATCGCCTCCGAGCGTGCCCGCTTCGGTGAGTTGTTCGTCAAGCGGGGTCTGTGCTGCGACGTGGCCGGCCTGGCACGGCTCGTCGAGCTCGTCGGTCGCGAGCACGCGGCCGAGCTGCTGTACACCGGCCGGATCATCGATGCCGCCGAAGCACGTGACCTGCGCCTCGTGTCCCGAGTGGTACCCCACGACGAGTTGCTCCCCACCGCCATCGAGGTGGCGACGACGATCGCCGACAATCCGCCGCTCGCCGTGCAGGCGCTCAAGCGGGGGCTCCGCGAGGCGCTCGATCCGGACTGGGACGAGCTCGGCCGCTGGGTCGCTTCCACGCTCGGCGAGCTGTTCCGTACCGCCGACCATCGCGAGGGCGTCCAGGCGTTCCTCGAGAAGCGACCGCCGGACTACACCGGCGCCTGACAACGCGCGAGCTGCAACCGCCGGACGGCTCCGCTTCACGTCAGCGCAGATCGCGACGCTCGACGTCGTTGCCGACACAGACTCCGAGAGCCGCGGTTCAGATCGGTCCGACGCCGCCGTAGCGGACGCCGGCGAGGTGTGCCATCTCCCGGTCGAACGTGGTGAGGTCGTCGACGTCGAACTGGTCGAGTCGATCGTGACCGCATGCACGGGCGAGCACGGACATCAGGTGCACCGTCGAGGTGAGGAACTGCTCGAGGCGCCTCGCCGATTCGTCGACGACGAGCCGTGATCGCAGGCCGGGCTTCTGGGTGGCGATGCCGACCGGACAGTTGTCGGTGTTGCACGCTCGCATCCCGAGGCAACCGATCGCCTGGATCGCAGAGTTGCCGATCGCGACGGCATCGGCGCCGAGGGCGAGCGCCTTGGCGAAGTCGGCAGGGGTGCGGAGCCCACCGGTGATCACCAGCGTGACGTCGCCACGACCGAGCTGGTCGAGGTGGCGACGGGCCCGGGCGAGGGCGGGGATCGTGGGCACGGAGATGTTGTCGCGGAACAGCAGCGGGGCGGCACCGGTGCCGCCGCCACGCCCGTCGAGGATGATGTAGTCGACGCCGATCGCGAGGGCAGCGTCGATGTCACGCTCGACGTGCTGGGCCGACAGTTTCACGCCGATCGGAATGCCGCCGCTCGCAGCGCGGACGTCGGCGGCGACCGCGGCGAAGTCAGCGGTGGTGGTCAGGTCGGGGAAGGTGGCGGGAGAGACGGCGTCCTCGCCTTCGTGGAGGCCACGCACCTCGGCGATCTTCGCGGTCACCTTCGTTCCGGGGAGGTGACCGCCGGTGCCGGTCTTGGCGCCCTGGCCGAGCTTGAAGTGGAACGCCTGGACGTCGCGCACCTTGTCGATCGACCAGCCGAACTTCCCGGAGGCGAGTTCGTAGAGGTAGCGGCTGTTCGCCGCGTGCTCGTCGGGCAACATGCCGCCCTCGCCGGAGCAGATCCCGGTGCCGGCGAGTTCGGCGCCCTTCGCCAGCGCCACCTTGGCTTCCTCCGACAGGGCCCCGAAGCTCATGTCGGTGACGAAGAGCGGGATGTCGAGCCGCAGCGGCTTGTCGGCGTCGGGGCCGATCACCGTCGAGGTGTCGACGTCGACGTCGTCGAGTTTCGGCTTGGTGGCGAGTTGCGCGGTCACGAACTGGATCGAGTCCCACGCCGGGAGCTGGTCCCGCGGCACGCCCATCGCCGCCATCGGGCCGTGACTGCCGGCGCTCCCGGTGGCCATCGCGTGGATCGTGCCCACGAGCGGCTCCTCGGGTGCACCGTGGGGATCGGCGAACTCGCCGAGGTAGACGCTGCGGTCGTAGGGCTGCGGGTTGTCGGTCTCCCACTGTTCGATCTCGTCGAGGTCGACGAACAGCCGGCCGTCGTCGACCCACGAGGTGAACCGATGGAGGGCCTCGTCGTTGTTGTAGGCGGAGACACCGGTGTCCTTGCGGTAGTCCCAGCCGTGGACACCACAGATCAGGTCGGGTCCGGAGACGCGACCGTCGGCGAGCTTGACACCCCGGTGCAGACAGCGCCCGTAGAGCACCGAGTGCTGGTCGGCGGGATCGTCGCCGCCGTCGTCCCAGCGGAGCACCACCAGGTCCACGGTGGACACCAGCACGCCGGTCGGCGTGTCGGGTTCGAGGTCGTTCCAGTCGGCGATCGGATGCGGGTGCATGGGTCTCCTTGCGGGTCGGGGGTTGCGGTCGGGATGTTTCAGCGGCGATCGGTGGTGATCGATGGCTCGGGACTACCCCGATCGGAGCTGGGTGATACCCGCGAGGAGGAATTCGATGGCGCGCCCGAGCGGGTCGGCGGCGGCATCGAGTTGGGCGTAGCCCAGCACTGCACCGAACGGGGCGTTCCAGTAGTCGGCCGAACCGGGCCGAGCTGCGTCCCACGGCCCGACGTAGAGATAGGGCTCGTCGCTGAAGCCGTCGCCGGCAGCGGCGCCGAGGTTGCAGCGAACGCCGGGGCGCGCGGCGAGATCGATGCCGTGGTCGAAGTGCTCGGGCCAGAGTCGGCCGACCGATGCCTCGGCGCCGGGGACCGACGCGACGACCTCGTCGATCGCCCGCTGGCCGATGAGATACCACTCCCCCAGCAGCTGCGCCGACAGGCTGTCGAGGACGAGCATCCCCGTCGGATCGCCCAGTGGCGGTGTGTCGCCACCGACCCAGAAGCCGGGGTCCGGTTCGAAGCCGATCGCCCGGCACAGCTCTGCGATCGAGCTGCCGGCGACGGTGACGACCTCGGTGGAGGCGGTCAGCTCGCTCATATCGTCGCCGATCACCCGCTCGACGAACAGCGACCCGCCGACCAGCCGGAGGCGTTCGCGCTGCTCCCCGACGGGCGGTGTGCCGAAGCCTCCCGGGAGCGGGGTCAGGTCGAAGAGACCGTCGTGGCGGAATCGCCCCTGGGCGAGCACGTGGGTGGCGATGCGCTGGAGCGTGGCTCGTTGCGCGCCCCAGTCGTCGGGCAGCGGATGCAGGTTCCCCATGGCGCGGAGTCTTGCACCGTTCTGCGGTGACGGGTTCGACGCGCCGGCGGCTTTCCGGAATGATCACACCGTGCTGGAGTCATCGCGGCATCCGCACTGACTCCGCCCCGGCGTCTCCGACGGCGCGGCTACCGTCTCGCGATGGCCATCGAGAAGATCGACCCACCCGAGCTGTCCGAACCGGTCGGCTACACCCACACCGTCGTCGCGACCGGAACTCGCCGCGTGTACGTCGCAGGGCAGACCGGCGTCGGGCCCGACGGCGCGGTCGTGGGAGCCGACCTCGCCTCCCAGACCGCGCAAGCGCTCCGCAACGTCGGCGTCGCCCTCGCTGCCGGCGGTGCGTCGTGGGAGCACGTGGCCAGGATGAACGTCCTCATCGTCGGATTCGAGCCGTCGATGGCCGAGGGATTGTTCGCCGGTATCGGCGAGGTGTTCGGCGAGGAGATGCCGATCGCGGCCACGACGCTGTACGGCGTGCAGTCGCTGTTCGAGCCCGATCACCTCGTGGAGATCGACTGCATCGCCGAGGTCTGAGCACCGTCGGGGTGCATCGTCACCCGCGACGCAGCCCCATCAGTTCGCGCGCGGCTTGCGGGCGCCCGACTCCTCGGCGATGCGCTTCTTGCTGGCGGCGAACGAGCAGATCGGACATGCAGTGAGGTCGTGGCGCTGCGCCGGGCAGTAGTCGCGGCCGAACCAGATCATCTGGAGGTGCCGGTCGTTCCAGGTGTCGCGTGGGAACACGGCCTTGAGGTCACGCTCGGTGCGTTCGACGTTGGAGCCGTTCGAGAGGCCCCATCGGGCGGCGAGACGGTGGATGTGGGTGTCGACCGGGAACGCCGGCACGCCGAAGGCATGTGCCATGACGACGCTGGCGGTCTTGTGGCCGACCCCGGCGAGCGATTCGAGGAACTCCCAGTCGCCGATCACCTCGCCGCCCGCATCGACGATCTGGTTCGCGGCGGTCCACAGGTTCCTGGCCTTCGTGGGCGCGAGGCCGACCTCGCGGATCAGCTCCAGGATCTGGTCGGGATCGAGCGCGGCCATCTTCTCGGGCGTGTCGGCGACGGCGAACAGGCCCGGGGTGACCTGGTTGACCTTCTTGTCGGTGGTCTGCGCCGAGAGCGCCACGGCGACGAGCAGCGTGTACGCGTCGGTGTGGTCGAGCGGCATCGGCGGATCGGGGTAGAGGTCGTCGAGGATCTCCCCGATCCGGTCGGCTTTCTCCTGGCGTCGCATCGTGTCCGACGGTACCGGTCGCCGCGCCGCCAGCGACGCGTCAGGTGGCGGCGATCGACAACCATTCGTCGTCGGTCCAGTGCCGGCGCAGCTCGGTGCTGACGAAGTCGGCGGTCCAGCGGACCATGTCGATCCACGGCAGATCGGCCGAGGCGATCTCGGTGTAGGCCATCCCGTCGAGGAGCAGCGCGGCGTCGTCGATGCCGATCGTCACGTCGGTGGGATCGTCCGGTCCCTGGCCGGTGTCGTCGACCCCGAGCGTGATGCCGAGGCGGGCCTCGACCTCCATCAGGCGGCCGACGTCCCAGCGGGTCGGATCGCCCGACATCGCCTGGTCGGTCATGATCCCGAGGATCTGAGCGAGCGCCATCCGGGCGTCGGCCTCCAGTTCGAACTCGCGGGGAAGACGCACGCCGGTCATCCTCCCATCGCCTGCCGGCAGCGGCCTGTTCGAGCCACGATTCGATGCTCGACCGACGCCGAAACCGCGTCGCAGTAGTGTCGAGGCATGGCTGCGTTCGGAGCACGGCGACATCGGTACCGCCCCCTCGACCGGCTGACCCAACCGCTGGTCCGCGACGGCGACACCCTGCGTCCCGCGAGCTGGGACGAGGCACTCGATCGGGCGGCGAGCGGCTTTCGCGCCGCGCTGGAGCGGGAGACCGGCTCCGGGATCGGGGTCTTCTCGTGCTCGAAGTCGACCAACGAGATGAACTTCATCGCCCAGAAGCTCGCTCGTACCGCCTTCGCCACCAACGACATCGACAGCTGCAACCGGACTTGACACGCACCGTCGGTGGTCGGTCTGGCCACGGTCTTCGGTGCCGGCGGGGGGACGTCGTCGTACGCAGAGGCGAGAGACGCCGATGTCATCGTGATGTGGGGTTCGAACGCCCGCAATGCCCATCCCATCTACTTCCACCACGTGCTCCAGGCCGTGCGTCGTGGCGCCGAGTTGTTCGTCATCGACCCTCGCCGAACCGAGACGGCGCAGTTCGCCGATCGTTGGCTCGGTCTCGAGGTGGGAACGGACATCGCGCTGTCGAACACCGTCGCACGGGAGATCATCGATGCCGGCCTGGTCCATCACGACTTCGTCGAGCGGGCCACGTCCGGCTTCGACGAGTACGCCGCCGCCGTCGAGCCCTGGACGCTCGAACGGGGCAGCGAGGTGACCGGCGTCCCGCCCGACGCGATCCGCGAGCTCGCCCATGCCTACGCCACCGCCCGCGCCGCGCAGCTGTGTTGGACGCTCGGGATCACCGAACATCACAACGGTGTCGACAACGTCCTGTCGCTGTGCAACCTCGCACTGCTCGCCGGTCAGGTCGGCCGGTACGGCGCCGGGCTGTCGCCGCTGCGCGGGCAGAACAACGTGCAGGGCGGCGGTGACATGGGAGCGCTGCCCGACCGACTGCCCGGATTCCAGCGCGTCGACGACGATGTCGCCCGGGCGAGATTCGAGGCCGAATGGGGCGCCACCGTGCCGCCGACACCCGGGCGGAACCTCACCCAGATGTTCGATGCGATGGAACACGGCAGCCTCCGTTCGCTGCTCGTGGTCGGCGAGAATCCGGCGCAGTCCGAGGCCGACGTGAGCCGGGCGGTGGAACTGCTCCGCGGTCTCGACCATCTCGTGGTGCTCGACATCCATCGCACCGGCACGGCCGAACTCGCCGACGTCGTGCTCCCCGGTTCGGCGTCGTGGTGCGAGTCCGACGGGACGGTGACGAACTCCGAGCGCCGCGTGCAACGGGTTCGCAAGGCCCTCGATCCGCCGGGGGAAGCCCGCGATGACATCGACATCCTGGTCGAGCTGGCCCGTCGGCTCGGCCACGACTGGACGTACGACACCCACGAGGACATCTGGAACGAGGTGCGCCGGCTCTCGCCGATGCACGCCGGCATGTCGTGGGCACGGCTCGAGGCGACCGGCGGCCTGCAGTGGCCGTGCCCGTCCGAGGACTCGGTCGAGCCCTCCTTCCTGCACGGCCGCCTGTGGGCCGACGATCCGGCCGCCCGTGGACGTCGCGCTCCGTTCAGCGTGGTCGCCCACGAACCGCCCGCGGAGGCGGTCACCGCAGAGTTCCCATTGCGGTTGACCACCGGACGCCGACTCGACTCGTACAACACCGGAGTGCAGTCCGGCGGCTACCGGAGTCCCAACCGACACGGGGAGAGCGTCGACGTGTCGCCCGCCGACGCCAGGTCGCTGGACCTGTCCGACGGCGAGCTCGTCCGGGTGATCTCGCCACGCGGGAGCGGTGGAGGCGCCGGTCCGCATCGACCGGGGGTTGCGCGCCGGTCTGGTGTTCATGACCTTCCACTTCCCCGACGAGGTCGACGTCAACCGCCTGACGATCGACGCCACCGACCCGAAGTCGGGCACCGCCGAGTTCAAGGCGGCCGCCGTGCGGATCGAGAAGATCGAGACGGCCGCGCACCCGACGACCACCGAGCGGACGGTCACCTCGTGAACACCCGAGCACGCTCAGGGCTGAGCCGATGGAGCTGACGATTCGCGGCATCGCGCCGACCGACGCCGAACGCGAGGCGATCGAATCGGTGCTCGGCCGCCCGCCCGCGGCGAGCGACCACGAGCGTCGCGGAGGGCAGGCCCTGCGGTCACTGCGCCACCTGCTGCTCCCGACGCTCCATGCCGTGAACGATCGGGTCGGTTGGATCAGCCAGCCCGCCATCGACCACGTCGCCGAGCGACTCGACGTCTCACCCGCCGAGATCTTCGGCGTCGCCACCTTCTACGGGCTCTTCTCCACCGACGAACGGGCGGGACGCCAGGTGCACGTGTGCATCGATCTCGCCTGCCGCGCCGCCGGGGGCGCTCGCGACGCCGACCTGCCTCCCGGGACCCACGCGTCCCCGTGCCTCGGACTGTGCGAGCAGGCGCCGGCCGCACTGGTGGTCGAGCCGGGCGACCCCGTACGGCGCAGCACCGTGGGCGGTCTCGACCTCCAGACGCTCGAGCGGCTGGCCGCCGGTGGGCCGATCGAGCCGAGGTCGACCCGCACGCTGGCCTCGGTGCCCCAGGCCGGCAACGGCGACCTGGTGCTGCTCGCCCGCGCCGACGGGGCCGACCCGCTCGACCTCGATGCGTACGTGGAACGCGGCGGGTTGCGGGCGCTCGCCCGCGCCCGCGAGATCGGCGCCGACGCCGTGATCGCACTCGTCGATGCCGCCGGGCTGATCGGCCGGGGTGGCGCCGGGTTCCCCACGGCGAGGAAGTGGGCGGCAGTGCGGGCACAGGCGGCGACGCCGCACCACCTCGTCTGCAACGCCGACGAGTCGGAACCCGGCACGTTCAAGGACCGGCATCTCATCGAGCACGACCCGTTCGGGCTGCTCGAGTCGATCTGCATCGCGGCGCTCGCCACCGGCTGCGACCACGGATGGATCTACCTGCGCGGCGAATACCCGGAGGCGGAGGCGATCCTGCTGGACGCGATCGATCGCTTCCGTGCGCACGGAGTCCTCGACGGAGCGTTCGACATCGAACTCCGCCGAGGCGCGGGCGCCTACATCTGCGGCGAGGAGACCGCGATCTTCAATTCGATCGAAGGGCACCGCGGCGAGCCACGCAACAAGCCGCCGTATCCGTTCGAGGCGGGCCTGTTCGGGCTTCCGACCGTGGTCAACAACGTCGAGACGCTGATGAACGTGCCGTCGATCGTGCTCGGTCGGCCAGCGGCGAACCGGCGGGTGTTCTGCCTGTCGGGCGCCATCGCCGTTCCCGGCGTGTACGAGGTCGAGCTGGGGCTGACCCTCGGCGA
Organism: Ilumatobacteraceae bacterium; assembly: GCA_963715285.1. Classification (GTDB taxonomy): domain Bacteria; phylum Actinomycetota; class Acidimicrobiia; order Acidimicrobiales; family Ilumatobacteraceae; genus Sva-07. Next base: position 64,338 of record CAVQRU010000033.1, read on the forward strand.
GCTCATCGAGCTCGCCGGGGGGCTGCGCCCGGGGAGCGAACTGCAGGCCGTGCTGCTCGGCGGCGCGGCAGGCCGCTACGTCGGGCCCGACCGGCTGGACCTCGTGCTCGACCACGAACCGGTGAGCGCGGCGGGGCTCACGCTGGGGTCCGGCGTGGTGATGGTGCTCGACCGCTCCGTCGACCTCGTCGATCAGATCCGCCGGATCGCCGCGTTCTTCCGGGACGAGTCGTGCGGCCAGTGCGTGCCGTGCCGGGTGGGCACCCTCCGCCAGGAGGAGGTGCTCGACCGGCTGGCCGACGGCGAGCGCAGCGGACAGTTCGAGCTGCTCGCCGACATCGGGCGGGCGATGGCCGACGCCTCGATCTGCGGGCTCGGCCAGACCGCTCACCATGCCATCGAGTCGGCGGTCGTCGACCTGGGGGTGTTCCGACCGTGAGCACGCGCTCCCCCGGTGACGGATCCGATCGCGTCACGGCGACGATCGACGGTGCGACGGTCGAGGTCCGTGCGGGCACGACGATCCTCGAGGCATGCCGCGGCACCGGCGGCGACATCCCGACGCTGTGCTTCGGCGACACGATCACGCCGAAGAACGCGTGTCGACTGTGCGTGGTCGACGTCGAGGGTTCGCGGGCGCTGGTGCCCGCGTGCTCGCGACCGTTGGAGCCCGGGATGGCCGTCCGCACACGTTCCGAACGGGTCGACCACGCCCGACGGATGGTGTTGGAGTTCCTCGGTTCGTCCGTCGACCTCTCGCTCACGGAGCACGTGGCGGAATGGAACGACGAGTACGGCGTCGACGTCGGCCGCTACGGCGACCGAGCGGCGACCGTCGCCCAGCCGGTGAAGATCGACAACGACCTCTACGTGCGCGACTACTCCAAGTGCATCCTCTGCTACCAGTGCGTCGACGCGTGTGGGGAGCAGTGGCAGCAGAGCTTCGTCATCGCGATCGCCGGCCGCGGATTCGCCGCTCACGTCTCCACCGAGAACGACGTGCCACTCCCCGACTCGGCGTGCGTGTACTGCGGCAACTGCATCCAGGTGTGCCCGACGGGGGCGCTGATGCCGACCACCGAGTTCGACCTTCGGGCGGCGGGGACATGGGACCCCGAGCGACAGAGCACCACCGAGACGATCTGCGGCTTCTGCGGTGTCGGATGCGGGCTGGTCCTGCACGTGCAGGACGACAGGATCGTGAGGGTCGACTCGCCCGCCGACAATCCGATCACGCACGGCAACCTCTGCATCAAGGGCCGCTTCGGATTCCAGCACGTCCAGCATCTCCCCGCCGAGAGCATCGGATTCGCCCACCGAGCCACCGTTGGACCGGCAGGGCTCGGGTCAGGACGGGCGTGCCGGCGAGTAGACGTTGAAGCCGTCGTCGCGCACGAAACCCACGAGCACCAGCCCGGCCCGCCGGGCGGCGGCGACGGCGAGGGCGGTCGGGGCACTGACGGCGAGCAGGGTCGAGAAACCCGCCGCCCAGGCCTTCTGCACCATCTCGATGCTCGCGCGTCCGCTGACGAACAACCCGAGGCCGGTGGCCGGGAGCGCACCGGACAGTCCGAGCACCATCGAGCCGACGACCTTGTCGACCGCGTTGTGACGACCGACGTCTTCGCGCACCACTCGCAGCGTGCCGGTGTGGTCGAACGCCGCCGCGGAGTGCACGGCACCGGTGGCGGCGAAGAGCCGCGAGGTGGTGGCCATCTGTGGCGGCACCGAGGCGAGGACGTCGTAGGCGATCGGTTCGCCGACGGGGAGCGGTTCGAGGCGTGCACACATGTCGTCGAGCTGCTCGCTGCCGCACCATCCGCAGCTCGACGCGACCGTCCCGAGCCGTGCGGACGGCTCGGGGGCACGTCCGCCGGTTTCGACGGTGACGACGTTGAACTCGGTGTCGACGGCGCTGCCGTCCGCGCAGTACCGCACACCGGTGACACTCGCCCCGCCGAGCAGACCTTCGGCGAAACAGAACCCGGCAGCGAGTTCGAAGTCGTGTCCCGGCGTGCGCATCGTGGTGGCGACGACCGTTCCATCGAGCTGGATCGTCATCGGTTCTTCGACGATCAGATCATCGAAGGTGGACCGTGAGGCGGCACCGGTCCTCGCGTGGTCGATCCGGGTGATTCGCAGGCGTTCCTTGCGGCGCCGCACCATCAGGCGAACCGTCGATCGATCTCTCGGCGACCGGAGTTGCTGGAGCCGAACCAGCTGCCGAGGTCGACGATGAACGCGAACATCACGATCACCCAGCCGAAGCCGTTGATCGGGTCGCCCCACTGGTCCATCAGTACGTAGGCGAGCGTCGTGTACGGCAGGAAGAGCCAGCCGATGAACCCGATCCAGAAGCTGTCGAACGCGGTGTCGTTCCAGTTGGTGAACATCTCCAGCAGGATCAGCGCGATGCGCGGGAACACCGCGCCGAGGAGCAGGAACAGACATCCGCACATGCCCCGAACACTACGCCGCCCCACGAACCTGCCGGGATGGGAGACTGTGACGTGCGAGTGAGGCGCGCCGACTGATCATGCTGACACCCCGATGGCAGGCCGCAGCGCTGCTCACGGCGGTGCTCGCCCTCGCGGCGGGATGCGCCACCGACACCGCAGGCACGACGGCCCCGTCCGGCAGCGAGCTCGCCGGCACCGCATCGATGGCCGGCGCGGCGCCCACGATGACGGCCGCCACGTCGACGACCGTCGGATCGGACGAAGCCTCCTCCACGACCGGTGCGACGTCGCCCACCACCGAAGCGACGTCGCCCACCTCGGCGCCCGCCGCCCCGTCGACCACGTACGTCGTGCCGGTCGCCGACGTCGCTGCTGCCGGATGGGGCACGACGCACTCGGGGTATCCGGCCACCGACATCTTCGCCGCGTGCGGCGCCGACATCGTGTCGCCGGTCGACGGCGTGGTGCTCCAGGTGCGGACGATCGATCGGTGGGATCCGGCAGTCGACAATCCGGCGACCCGCGGCGGTCGCTCGGTGGCGGTGCTCGGCGACGATGGTGTGCGCTACTACCTCGCCCACTTCGACACGATCGAGCCCACGGTCATCGAGGGCGAACGCATCGCCGCCGGCGATCCGGTCGGCACGGTCGGCACGAGCGGGCGGTCGTCGGCGTGTCACGTCCACTTCTCGATCTCGCCGCCGTGCCCCGGGCCCGAGTGGTCGGTGCGTCGCGGCGTGATCTGGCCGTACCTCTACCTCGACGCCTGGGAGGCCGGCGACCAGATCAGCCCGGTCGACGAGATCGAGCGCTGGGTGGCGGAGCATCCCGACGCCTGCGCCGAGGCGATGGCCGACCCGTTCGCCGCCGACGCCGCGTCACCCTGACGACGATCCGGGACACACACCCGCGAGCCGATGAGCGACGGCCCGGCATACGGGTCCGTTCGCTCGATCGCCGGTGCCTCGATCGTCGCTCGGCACTGCGCGTGTGCTGTGCTGCTGGGATGCAGTTCGGCATCTTCTACGAACACCAGCTCCCGAAGCCCTGGAGCGTCGACGACGAGTACGAACTCCTGCGCGACGCGCTCGATCAGGTCGAGCTCGCCGACCGGCTCGGGTTCGACTACGCGTGGGAGGTCGAGCACCACTTCCTCGACGAGTACTCGCACTCGTCGGCGCCCGAGGTGTTCCTCGCCGCTGCGGCGGCCCGCACGAAGCGGATCCGGCTCGGCCACGGCATCCGCCAGGTGATCCCGAACTACAACCATCCCGCCCGCACCGCGGAGGGGATCGCCACGCTCGACCTGATCTCGAACGGTCGGGTCGACTTCGGCATCGGCGAGGGCGCGACGCGCCTGGAACTGCACGGGTTCGACATCCCGGCCAAGGAGAAGCGGGCGATGTCGCTGGAGGCCGCCGAGCAGATCGCCAACATGATGGTGCTCGATCCGTATCCGGGCTACACGTCGGAGCACTTCTCGATGCCGTGCCGCAACGTGCTGCCCAAGCCGCGCCAGAAGCCGCATCCACCGATGTGGATCGCCTGCACCAACCGCGACACGATCAAGGTGGCGGCGCGCAACGGGCTCGGTGCGCTGGCGTTCAGCTTCGTCGACCCCGAGGAGGCGAAGGCCTGGGTCGAGATCTACTACGACATCATCAAGAGCGAGGAGTGCGTGCCGCTCGGCCACACGGTGAACGCGAACGTCGCGCTCGTCACCGGGTTCTCGCTCGACCACGATCGGGCCGAGGCGATCCGCCGCGGCCAGGAGGGCTTCGAGTTCTTCGGGTACGCCCTCAACGCGCTCGTCGCTCACGACCAGGTTCCCGGGCGAACCGACCTGTGGGGCGAGTTCCAGGCCCGACGCTCGCCCGACTCGACCGAACTGCGCATCGCCGCAGCCGCGGCGCAGGACGACACCTACGCGAGCTGCATCGGCACGCCGGCCGACGCTCGACGGCACCTGCGCGAGATGCGCGACGTCGGTGTCGACCAGGTGATCTTCATCCAACAGGCCGGCCGCAACCGTCACGCCGACATCTGTTCGTCACTCGAGTTGTTCGCCGCCGAGGTGATGCCCGAGTTCGCCGCCGAGGAGGCCGACCGTCAGCGGCGCAAGGCCGCCGAGCTGGCGCCGTTCATCGAGGCCGCACTCGCCCGCAAGCAGTGGATGCAACCGCTCGCCGACGACGAGATCCCCGTCGTCAAGGCCTCCGTGAAGAAGGCCCAGACCTCCGGCAGCCTCACCTGACGGTGGTCAGGCGAGGCGCTGGAGGAAGCCCGACAGCGGCGTCGAACCAGGCGTCGGGCTGCTCCCACTGGGGCGAATGACCGGCGTCGGCGATCGTGGCGAGCTGCGCACCCTCGATCGTGTCGGCCATCCGTCGGCTGTCGTCGAGGAACGGTCCGTCGAGTTCGCCGACGATCACCAGCGTCGGCACGGCGACCGCGCGGAGCCGTTCGAGGCGATCGGGTTCGGTCGTCAACATCATCGAACAGGCGGCGAACATCTCCGGCACCGCACCGACCATGTTCGCCCGCTGCTGGGCGATGATGTCCGGCCGCTCGGCGCGGACCCGCTTGTAGGCGTCGGTCTCCAGCGGGTTGGGCCCGCCCGAGTCGAACAGGTCGGCCAGCGCCGCCATGCCGTCGCTGATCGCGAAGGCTCCGCCGATCTCGAGGAGTTCCGTCGTGGCCAGGTGCAGCGGCCCATGCACCGTGTCCATCAGGATCAGCGCGTCCAACCGCTCGGGATGGTCGAGAACGAACTGCTGGGCGACGATCGCCACCCATCGAGTGGCCGAGCAGCACGAACCGGTCCCAGCCGAGGTCGTCGGCGAGGGCGAGCACGTCGGCGACGAAGGCGGCGACCGTGTACGCCGACGTGTCGCGGGGTCCGCCGGTCTCGCCGTGACCACGCAGGTCGGGAGCCACGACGTGCCAGCCCGCTGCTGCGAGCGGATCGACGTGGTCGGCGAAGTCGGTCCGCCCACCGGTGAACCCGTGCACCAACATCAGCGGTCGCCCTCCGGCACCCACCTCGGTGTACGACATCGGTCGGGCTGCGTGGTGGGTGGTCACGCTCGTGGCGTCCTCTCGACGATCGGGGATGGAGATCAACAGATCGAAATGTGCCGGAATTCGGTCACTCAGCGCACATCTTCGTGCATTTTTCGGTCGGGTGGTGGGTCGAGCATCCGCCGGTAGACGGCGACGTACTCGTCGATCATCGTGGCGGTGTCGAAGCGCGACACCGCGATGTCTCGGATCGCCGATGCGATCGAGGCCTGCCGCGGCATCGACCGCTGCCACCGCCGCCTCGGGGTCGGAGACGAGGAACCCGGTGGTGCCGTGGTCGATCAGCTCGCGCATCGAGCCCCGATCGTGGGCGATCACCGGGGTGCCGCATGCCATGGCCTCGACCACGCTGTAGCCGAACGGTTCGTCGAAGTCGATCAGGTGGAGCAGCGCATGGGCACCTCCGAGCACCTCCGCTCGCTCTGCGACCGACACGGGCCCGAGGTATCGAACGCTGCTCGCCGTCGACGTGCGGCTCGATCTCCTCGCGGAAGTACCGCTCGTCCTGCACGATGCCGGCGATGTCGAGCCGGCGGCCGGTTCGACGGGCGATGTCGATCGCGTGCGCGGTGCCCTTGTCGGGATGGATCCGCCCGAAGAACAGCAGGTGGTCTCCGGGGGCGGGATGCGACGGCGAACGAGGCCGGTGTCGATGCCGTGGTGGATCGTCGCCGCGTAGTGGAGCTCCGGATGCCGGTCGGCGTCGCTGATCGCGACGTAGTGGGTGGTCGCGTCGTACCGCTCGTACACCGGCACGATGCGCGGCGACGAGAACCCGTGGATCGTCGTGACCACCGGTGTGTCGACGAGGCCGCTGTAGGTGAGCGGGAGGAAGTCGAAGCCGTTGTGGATGACGTCGAAGTCGTCGGCACGCTCGAACACCGCGGCGATGTGCAGGCACTCGGCGACCTTCGGCTCGATCGTGGGATCCTCGGACCACCCGGTCGGTGCCGTGCCGTGCAGCGTGGCGGTGGTGACCGAGTCGGCGGTGGCGAACAGCGTCACGTCGTGCCCCGCGGCGACCAGCCCCTCGGTGAGCAGCGATGCGAACTGTTCCCACGGGCCGTAGTGGCGCGGCGGCGTCCGCCAGGCGATCGGAGCGAGCACCGCGACCCGCAGTGGTGAACCGGGGCCGGCGTCGTGATGACGACGGGGGATGACGTCAGGGTACCGACGGCGGATCGAGAACCCTGGGCAGTACAGTGGCCGTACGTCCCCTCGGACGTGTGCGCCCCGCTTGGGCTGGACGGCCGTCACGGTCCTGTCGCCCTCCGCAGGCTCGTCGCCTCGCACGAGCCGAACAAGGAGTTCCCCCAGTGCACACCGCCGTCTCAGCCCCACCCACTCCCCCGCGGGAGCGCGCCACCCGATCCTTCGGGATCCTGTCGACCTTCCCGCCCACCTCCTGTGGGATCGCCACGTTCTCCGCCGCCCTCGCGGCCGGCCTGATCGCCACCGGCGCCTCCGTCGACGTCGTCCGCGTCGGA
>CAVQRU010000034.1:0-16247 GCA_963715285.1 Ilumatobacteraceae bacterium
CGGCACGATGTTCTGCACGATGCGGCCCCCGTGTTCGGGGACGTAGCCGACGGGCTGGCCGAGGCGTCGCGCGACGGTGAGCAGTGCGAGTTCGGTCGCCAGATCCTTGGCGACCGGTGCCTCGGGGGTCGGGGGAGTGGGCGGGAGTTCGCCGATCGGGACGTTGCGGAGCAGGAGCGCGCCGGCGCGAGGTGGTGCGACCGTGAAGCGCAGGAGGGCGTCGTCGACGTCGGCGGGCAGCGTGCGGGCACCCACGGCGGCCGCATGCACCAGGTCCTCGCCCAGATCGCTGCCGAGTGCATCGGCCGCGGGGATGCGCCAGTTCGAAGCATCGACGGCGGGCACCGCCACGAGGGTGTCGGTGACGGGCTTCATGGTGGGCACCTCCTGCGCAGTGGAACGGATGTTTCACTGTAGCGCACAAGTGAAACGGAAGCGATCAGTTCGTCTCGGACTACCGTGCCGACGCATGGATCTGGAGCGACGACTGGCCGAGCGGGCGACCGCGCTGACCCCGTCGGAGCGTCGCATCGGCGAAACGATCCTCGCCGATCCGAACCTCGTGGCCTTCGGGACCGTGGCCGACGTGGCCGAGGCCGCGCGAACGGGAACCGCAACGGTGGTGCGCTTCGCCGTGAAGCTCGGCTTCGAGGGGTACTCACAGCTGCAGGCGTCCGTGCAGCTCGACGTCGGCGGACACCTGCGGCCAGCGGTCGAGCGCATCCGCGACCAGCGAGTGGGGGACGACACGCTCGCCGCTCGACATGCCGAGGTCGAAGCGGCCAACGTGCGGTCGACGCTCGATGCGATCCGCGCCGGTGACGGGCGGGCGGTCGTCGAACGTCTCGCCGACGACACCGCGCCGGTCCTGGTGCTCTCCGGTGTGGCCTCGCGCGGCGTGGCGCTGCAGTTCGTCGGCGACCTCGACCAGCTCCGACCAGGGGTCCACCTGCTCGACGGCACCCAGGTCGACGTCGTGAGGACGCTCGCGCTCACCGGGTCCGGCGCAACCCTCCTCGTGCTCGACCTCCGCCGGTACGAGCGCTGGCTGATCGACGCGTTGACGACGGCGCGAGCGCGCGGTGCCTGGACGGTCGCCGTCACCGACAGCGTGTTGTCGCCGCTCGCCACGGTCGCCGAGCACTCGTTCGTCGTCTCAGCAGCATCGACCGGGCCCTTCGACAGTCACGTCGGCACGTTGGCGCTGCTCAACCTGTTCGTCGTCGAGGTGGCAGCCGCCCGGCGCGAACATGCCGCCGAGCGGCTCGAGGCGATCGAGCAGGCGTGGGCCGCCGCCGACGCCCTCACCGACGACGGGAAGTAGCGTCGCGGCGATGAGCGAACTGCGCGTGGCCGCACTCCAGATGGCGATGGCGGACGACGTCGCCACCAACATCGCGACCGCCGAACGTCTGGTGCGCGACGCGGCCTCGCAGGGGGCGAGGATCATCCTGATCCCCGAGTTGTTCGAGGGTCCGTACTTCTGCAAGGACCAACTGCCGGAGCACCTCGACCGGGCGGTCCCGCTCGCCGGGCATCCGACCGTGGACCACTTCGCTGGCGTCGCGTCCGAGCTCGGCGTCGTCCTCCCGTTGAGCGTCTACGAGCGCGCCGGTCAGGCACTGTTCAACACCGTCGTGATCGTCGACGCCGATGGATCGGTGCTCGGCCACTACCGCAAGAGCCACATCCCCGACGGCCCCGGCTACACCGAGAAGTACTACTTCTCGCCGGGCGACACGGGTTTCCGGGTCTGGGACACGCAGCACGGGGTGATCGGTGTGGGCATCTGCTGGGACCAGTGGTTCCCCGAGTCGGCCCGCTCGATGGCACTGCTGGGCGCCGAGGTGCTGCTGTACCCGACGGCGATCGGCAGCGAGCCGCCCGATCCGACCTGGGATTCGAGTGGACACTGGCAGCGCGTGATGCAGGGACACGCCGGCGCGAACCTGATGCCACTGGTGGCGGCGAACCGGGTCGGGCGCGAGGTCGGCCAGACCTGCGAGATCACCTTCTACGGATCGTCGTTCATCGCCGACAACACCGGGGCCAAGGTGGCCGAGGCAGGTCGAGACGGCGAGGCGGTGCTCGTCGCGACCTTCGATCGCGAGCAGCTGCGGACCCAGCGAGCTGCGTGGGGGCTGTTCCGCGATCGGCGCCCGGAGCTGTACGGCCCGATCGTGACGCTCGACGGCGAGCGAGGGATCGACCAGCGATGAGCCACGTCTCCGTGTTCGGTGATCTTGCTCATCGCTGTGGTTCTGGGGCGGCATGCGATGAGCCGAACCCCCGGATGCGGTTGGTTCGCTCATCACTGCTGGTGGGTTGGGGGGACGAGACGTGACCCGGTTGCCGGCGGAGTGGGAGCCGCATGTCGGCACGGCGATGTGCTGGCCGGCGCGCACGGACATGTGGGCAGGCCTCTTCGCCGACGCCGAGGCGGCCCATGCCGAGGTGGCGAACGCGATCGCCCGGTTCGAGCCGGTGACGATGCTCGCCGCGCCCCGTTCCGTCGAGCGGGCGGCGGCAGCATGCGGACCGGGAGTCGAGGTCGTCGAGTTGCCGATCGACGACTCGTGGTTCCGTGACTCCGGACCGATCTACGTCGTCGACGACGACGGCCGGGCGGTGGCGACCGACTGGCGGTTCAACTCGTGGGGCGACAAGTTCCTGCCCTACGACGCCGATGCCGCGGCTGCGGTGCGCTTCGCCGAGCGGCGGGGCGATCCCGTCCGGTCGATCGACATGGTGTTCGAAGGGGGCTCGATCACCGGGGACGGCGACGGCACGCTCGTCACCACCACCCAGTGCCTGATGCACCCCAACCGCAACCCGACGATGACGCAGGGGGAGATCGAGGCGGTGCTCCGAGCAGAGCTCGGTGCCGACCGGACGATCTGGTTGCCGCACGGTCTCGCCCTCGACGACGACACCGACGGTCACGTCGACAACATCGCGGCGTTCGCTGCACCGGGGCGTCTGGTGCTGCAGGGCTGCGACGACCCCGACGAGGCCGACTGGCTGCGCCTCGATGTCGATCGCCGCGTCGCCCAGGACGCGCTCGACGCGCGTGGGCGGAAGATCGACGTCGTCACCGTGCCCGTCCTGCCGTTCGCCGAGGTCGACCGCGGCGAGGGCGTCGAGCGGGTGGTCGTTCCGTACCTCAACTACTACCTCGGCAACGGCTTCGTCCTCGTGCCGACCTGCGGACACGACGCCGACGCCGACATGGTCGCCCTGATCGCCGAGCAGTATCCCGGCCGGGAGGCGGTCGCCCTCGACGTCGGCGCGATCCTCGCCGCCGGTGGTGGCGGCATCCACTGCATCACCCAACAACTCCCCGCCTGAACCGGCCGTGACCCCGACCTCACGGAAATCTGCCGGGATCGGGTCGCACAGCGTCCCGATCCCGGCAGATTTCGGGCACGGGTCGAGGCTTGGGCTCGGGCTCGGGTCGGGGTCGGGTGCGGTGTGGCAGGCTGGGGGACATCGAGACGGCGCGTGTGGATCAGTGGTTGTGGTCGGTGCGGATGACCAAGACGCGCAGCGATGCGGCCGCCGCGTGCCGGGGCGGGCACGTCACGATCAACGGCAAGGCCGCCAAGCCGGCGTCACCGGTCAAGGTCGGCGATCGGGTCGAGGCGTACCTCCACGACCGCGAACGGATCCTCGAGGTGCGAACGCTCGTCGTGAAGCGGGTCGGTGCGAGCGTCGCGGTCGATTGTTTCGTCGACCACAGCCCGCCCCCGCCGGAACGGGAACAGAACGTCCCGGTCTTCCAGCGTGATCGCGGTGCCGGGCGACCGACCAAGCGCGACCGACGGCAACTCGACCGTCTCCGCGGACGTGGCTGAGCGTCGCGAGCGTTCCGACAGCGTGCCCGTGAACGACCCTCTCTCCGACGCGGTTCCGACGGTCGCACCGAGCGCCGCACCGGGCGTCGACCACGTCCACGCACACCCGGTGGTCCGCGGCGGCGTGGCGTTGTGGACGCTGTTCCTCGGCTTCGCCATGTTGATGGTCGGCAACGGGCTCAACCTCGCCGTGCTCGGCGTGCGCATGGTCGACGAGGGCTTCGACGTCCAGGTCAGCGGTGTGGTGATGGCCTGTTACTTCGCGGGGTTCCTCCTCGGGCCGGTGTTGGTGATCCGGTGGCTGTCGGGCGTCGGCCACATCCGGGTGTTCGCCAGCCTCGCATCGATCGCGTCGTGCGTCGTGCTCGCCCACTTCGTGTGGGTGAACCCGTTCAGCTGGGCGGTCCTGCGGTTCGTGTTCGGCTTCTGCATGGCCGGCCTGTACGTCGTCGTCGAGTCGTGGTTGAACGACGCGTCGACCGTGCGAACCAGGGGCCGGACGCTCGCGGTGTACATGATCGTGTCGATGGGCGGTCTCGGCCTGGGTCAGCTGCTGATCGCGACGGGGAACCCGAGCGAGCCGGTGTTGTGGGTCGTGGCGTCGATCCTGGTGTCGATGTCGTTCGTCCCGATCGCACTGGCCGCGACGACGGATGCACCGCCGGTCCGGGTGTCGCCGACGATGCGGGTGCGCGAGTTCTACCGGACGGCACCGACCGGCATGGTCGGCATCCTGTTCGTGGGCGCGTCGCACGGGATCCTGTTCGGCCTGAGTGCGGTCTATGCGACCCGAGCCGGGCTCGGGCCGGGGACGACGGCGGTCTTCCTCGCGCTGCCGTCGATCGGGGCGCTGGTGTTCCAGTGGCCGATCGGGTGGGCGTCCGACCGCGTCCCGCGTCGCAGCGTCATCTTCGTCGTCGCCGTGGCTGCGGCCGCAACGGCCGCGCTGCTCGGTGTCACGCCCGAGGGCAGCCTCGCGGCGCTCCCGATGATGTTCCTGCTCGGCGGGCTGACCTTCCCGCTGTACTCGCTGCTGTTGTCGCACACGCTCGACCGGTCCGCACCCGGCACTGCGATGGGTGCGAGCGGCACGTCGCTGCGGGTCAACGGCGTCGGCGCCGTGCTCGGGCCGATCATCGCCGGCGCGATCATGGCGACGTTCGGCGAGACCTCGTTCTTCTGGTGTCTGGTGGCCACACACGGGATGATCGCGATGTACGTCGCGTACCGCCTCGTCGCGGAGGACGCGATCCCGATGAGCGGACAGGGCCCGTTCGTCCCGATGCCGGCGCGTGCCAGCGAATTCGCCATCCGGTTGACGTCGCGGCCGCTGCGGGCGTCGAGAGCCCGTCTGCGCCGCGAACCCGAGTGAAATGAGACGCGGGGTCTGACCCCACGTCTCATTTGCGGGGCCGTTCAGCTGAGGCCGACGATGTTGCCGTCCTCGTCGATGTCGATGCGCTGGAGCGCCGGTGACGCGCCGAGGCCCGGCATCGTGCTCATCGCGTCGCAGATCGGGTACACGAAGCCGGCGCCGACCGAGGCACGCACCTCGCGCACCGGCAGGGTCCAACCGGTCGGGGCACCGTGCTTCGACGGGTCGGACGAGATCGACAGATGGGTCTTGGCGATGCACACCGGCAGGCCGCCGAACCCGTTGCGCTCGAACTTCTCGATCTGGCGGGCGGCCTGCGGGGTGTAGTCGACACCGTCCGCGCCGTACACCTTGGTCGCCACGGTGTGGATCTTGTCGCGCAGCGACATGTCGTCGGGGTAGAGCACCCTGAACTCGCTCGGCTCCTCGGCGGCTTCCGCGACGACCGCCGCCAGTTCCTTCGCGCCGGCGCCGCCGTCGACGAAGTGCGTCGACACGGCGGATCGGGCGCCGAACTCGGCGGCGATCTCCTCGATCGCTCGGATGTCGGCCGGATGGTCGTCGGGGAAGACGTTGATCGCCACCACGGGCGTGCAGCCGTGGATGCGCATGTTCTCCAACTGCTTGCGCAGGTTGGCGCCACCCTCGCGGACCTCGTCGGGGTTCTCCTGGAGCAGTGCGTCGGGAAGGGGCCGACCGGCGACGATCGTGTGCTTGCCGCTGTGGGCCTTCAACCCGCGAACCGTTGCGACGAGCACCGCCGCGTCCGGCGCCAGGCCCGACATCCGGCACTTGATGTTGAAGAATCGCTCGGCGCCCATGTCGGCGCCGAAGCCGGCCTCGGTGACGAGGTAGTCGCCCATGTGGATGCCGATCAGGTCGGCGACGATCGACGAGTTGCCGGTGGCGATGTTGCCGAACGGGCCCGCGTGCACGAGCACGGGTGTGTTCTCGAGGGTCTGCATCAGGTTGGGCTTGATCGCCTCGCGCAGAATGACGGCCATCGCACCGGCGACCTCGACGTCGTCAGCGGTCACGGGGTCGCCGGCCCTGGTGTAGCCGACGACCATCCGGCCGAGCCGGCGGCGCAGGTCCTGCAGGTCGGAACACATCGCGAGGGTCGCCATCACCTCCGACGCCGCAGTGATGTCGAACCCGGTCTCGCGCGGGATCCCGTCGAGGCGGGTGCCGAGGCCCGACACGATGTTCCGCAGCGACCGGTCGTTGACGTCGATCGATCGCCGCCACGTGATCTGGTGTGCATCGAGCCCGCTCGGGTTGCCGTGGAACACGTGGGCGTCGACCGCAGCTGCGCACATGTTGGTCGCGGCGGTGACCGCGTGAACGTCACCGGTGAGGTGGAGGTTGAGCAACTCCATCGGCACCACCTGGCTGAAGCCGCCGCCCGCAGCGCCGCCCTTGATCCCGAACGTGGGGCCCATCGACGGTTGCCGGATCGCCAGCGTGGCGCGCTTGTCGATGTGGCCGAACCCCTGGCTCAACCCGACGGCGACGGTCGTCTTGCCCTCGCCCATCGGCGTCGGCGTGATCGCCGACACCACGACGTACTTCGCCCGGGGGCGGTCGGCCATGGCGTCGATTGCCCGTAGGTCGATCTTGGCCGCCCCCGCTCCGTACGGCTCCAGGCAGTCGAGCGGGATGCCGGCGTCGACGCCGATGTCGGTCAGGGGTCGGAGTGTCGCCCGACGTGCGATGTCCAGATCGGTCGGAAACGTCCCGTTGCTCATGGGCGGCAACTTTCGCACATCGACGCCTTCACCTCCCGCTCGTTGCGCCGATGCACCAAGATGGAGATGATGCCCGACGGTGGCGCAAACGACGGGAGCGGCACGGTCACGCTCGAACGCGCTCCACTGCACCACCGCATCCGCGGGTCGATGATCGGCCGGGGAGCCGTCGTGCCGCTCGCCACCGCGCAAGGGCTCGCCGCCGCCGGTGACGCGTTCGTGTCGGTCAGCCTCGCCGGATCGTTGTTCTTCAACGTCAGCCCGAACGCCTCGCGTCAGCAAGTGCTGCTGTACCTGCTGATCACGATGGCGCCGCTTGCGGTGCTGTCGCCGCTCGTCGGACCCGCCGTCGATCGCTTCCGCAGGTCGCAGCGCTACGTCGCATCGTCGTTCTTCGTGGCGCGCAGCGTGTTCGCGCTGTTGCTCGCCGTGACGCTGCTGCAGGTCGCCTTCTATCCGATCGTGCTGTGTCTGCTGATCGCCAGCAAGGCGTCCGGCATCGTCAAGCAGACGCTCGTCCAGACGTTGGTCGACGACCCCGAGGAGCTCGTGTCGACCAATGCTCGGCTGGCGCGTTTCTCCAGCATCACTGCCGCCCTGGGCGTCGCCGCGGCGACGGGCTTGTTCACGTCAGCCGGCGCGGAGTGGTCGCTGCGGGGCGCGGCGGTGCTGTTCGCACTCGCCGGCGCTGCCGTGTTGTGGGCGCGCCCGAGGTCGACCGCGCCGGTCACGCCCGACGACGTCGAATACGCAGAGACCCACCTCCCGACCGTGGTGGTGTCGTCGATCGGGATGCTGGCGATCCGCGCCGCCGTCGGCTTCTTCATCTTCACGCTCGCCTTCACCCTGCGTCGATCGAGCGAACCCGCCTACATCTACGGCTTGGCCGCTGTCTGCTACGGCCTCGGAGCCTTCCTCGGTCACACGGCGGCGACCGTCCTTCGGCGCTGGTTCAGCGAGGAGCAACTGATCGGCCTGGCGATCGCGCTCCCAGCGGCGTTCACGGCCGTCGGGATCCTCGGTGCATCGACCCCGTTGCTCATGCTCGTGTCCGCGCTCGTCGGGCTCTCGACGACGCTCGGACGCAATTCGTTCGACGGGTTGCTCCAGCGCCGTGCCCCCGAGGCGCTGCTGGGGCGCGCCGGGGCCCGCTACGAGACGCGCTTCCAGCTCGCCTGGGTCTTCGGCGGCATCGTCGCCACGCCGATCTCGCTGCCGGTGGAGGTGAGCATGATGGTGCTCACCGCCATCTACGTGCCGGCACTGGTCGTCTTCGTGCGCGGCGTGCGCGAGGCACATCGCTTCGAGGGGCCGCCGGAGGATCACCTCGGCGGCGCACACGTGCGTCTGGCGATGGCGCATCAGGCCTGGGAGTCGGGCGCCCTGCGCGTCGCGATCGTGGAGGCGGCGGCCGCGATCGACCTGGCACAGAGCGTGGCGGGCCCGGTGTTCGGGTCGGAACGGCGCTGCGAGCTCGACGATCTCCGCCGACGAGCGATCGACGTCGACCACACCGTTCGAGAACTCGACGTCGTCCGTGCGCTCGGCTTGGCCGATGCGATGCTCAGTTCGGTGTCGCCGACGTGACGGTGGCGCTTCCGACGGCGGTCGAGCTCGGGGCGTCGTCGGCCGAGATCAGCAGGGTGAACGGAGTCGACGTCTCCGCGGCGAGATAGCGCAGCACCTCGACCTCGATCGTCGGCGCCGGCTCCGGCATCGCACCGACCAGCAACAGCGAACCGTCGTCGATCACGGGTGCGCCGTCGACTCCATCGTCGAAGGCCTCGGACGAGTCGTCGGCGAACCGGACGTCGGCGACGTCGACGGTCTGCTCGGCGACGTTCGCCTGGACGCCGATGTCGATCGTCTCACCGTCGGCGGCGGCCACGTAGATCACGGGGAGCTCGACGGTGCCGTCCTCGGTCTCGACCGGCTCCTGTTCGCCGGCCTGCCACTCGACGATCGCGGTGTAGGCACCCGCCTGGTCGACGTCACCGGGCTGTGTTCCGTCGTCGCTGCTGCACGCCGGAGTCGCCACCGCGAGTGCGACCGCTGCCATCGCCCCGGTCAGCCGAGTCGCGGCCGCGCCGTGACGACGAACGGATCGGTTCCCTCCCACGGCGCAACGTTAGGGCACCGGGTCGCCGTCGACACGCAGGGTTGCCGAGACCTCCGGCGGCGCACCCTGCCCGGAGCGTCCGACTGCGTGCGAGATATTTCACGCATCTGCGTTGCGGATCATGAAATGCGTAGTATAGTTAGCGATGCAACGGCAGATCGAGCAACCGCTCGACGTGCCGCACGTCCAAGCAAGCAAGCAACCGAAACTCACGAAGGAGTTCGACATGTTCGAGCAGATCACCAAGTTCGCCAACGAGGCCAGCACCGGCGTCACCGACGCCATCAACGACAACAACATCAGCGAGCGGTTCACGACCACCAGCGATCAGGTCCTCGACGCCGTGCTCGACACCAACCGTCGCATCGTCGACTTCGCCGTCACCACGGCCGACCGTGTCGCCGACCAGATCAAGGTCGAGCTGCCGTTCGCCGACAGCTTGCCGACGCCGACCGTCGCCGGCGAGCGCTACCTCGAGTTCGTCGAGCGTGCGGTGTCGTTGAACCGGGACATGAACCACCGTGTCGCCGAGATGATCAAGGCCGACAACGCGAAGGCCGCCTCCGACAAGGTCGTCGCCACGGCCAAGAACGTTGCTGACACCGCCAGCAAGACCGTTGCCGACACCACCAGGACCGTCACCGGTACGGCGAAGACCGTCGCCAGGAAGGCCCCGGCCAAGAAGGCCCCGGCGAAGAAGCGCCCCGCCAAGAAGTCGGTCGCCAAGAAGTCGGCCGCCAGGAAGCCGGTCGCCAGGAAGTCCCCGGCCAAGAAGGCCACCGCCTCCAAGTGACCGAACGCCCCGACGACGGTGCCGCCGCATCACCCCCCGATGCCGGCGACACCGTCGTTCTAGGCTGAGCCGCCATGAGCGACCACGCAGACGCTCCGGCAACGCCGCGATCGCGTCGGAGCATCGACGCGCTCGGTGAGTTCATCAAGAGCCAGCGTCGCATCGCGGATCTCTCCCAACGCGAACTCGCCCGCCTGGCCGACGTGTCCGACGCCTACCTGAGCCAACTCGAGCGGGGCCTCCACGAACCGTCGGTCCGGGTCCTCAACGGTCTCGCCCAGGCGCTCAACGTCCCGTCCGACAAACTGCTCGGCTATCTCGGCCGGCACGACGACGCAGTTGCCGAGCACTCGACCGAGTCGGCGATCGCCACCGACGACCGCCTCACCGACACGCAGAAGCAGTCGTTGCTCGACCTCTACCGGGCGTTCATCGCCGCCAACGACGCGGTGGCGTCGACGAAGTAGCCCGCCGACGACCAGCCCGCTGCCCGTGCCCGTGCCGATACCGGTGTCGGTGTCGGTGTCGGTGTCGGTGTCGTCAGCCGAGCAGGTGGCGCGCCGCTTCGACCGCGACCGACACCGTCGTCGACTCGATCCGCTTCGCGGTCTCCTCGTCGGGCATCTCCCGTTGCGTGCGGTTCACCAGGACCCCGGCCACACATCCGGCGCGCAACCCTGACGACGCGCACATCGTGAACAGCGTGGCGGCCTCCATCTCGTAGTTGAGCACGCCCATCGCCTGCCATTCCTCGAGGGACCCACGGAACCGCCGGGTGACCCGGCCCGGGTAGGTGTCGTAGCGTTCCTGGCCCGGGTAGAAGGTGTCCGACGACGCCGTGACGCCCACGTGTGGTTCCACGCCGACGGCCCGAGCGGCCTCGACCAGCGCCGTCGTGCAGGCGAAGTCGGCGACCGCTGGGAACTCCATCGGTGCGAAGTGCAGACTCGCCCCATCGAGGCGCACGGCCGCCGTGGTCACGATCACGTCGCCCGGTCGCAGGTCTGGTTGGATCGCACCCGTGGTGCCGACGCGCAGGAACGTCCGCACCCCGAGCTGGGCCAACTCCTCGACGGCGATCGACGTCGACGGACCACCGATCCCCGACGAGCAGACCACCACCGGGGTGTCGTCGAGCCAGCCGAGATACGACGTGAACTCCCGGTGGGCGGCGAGGAACTCGTGACGGTCCATCGTGGCGGCGATCCGTTCGACCCGTCCGGGATCGCCCGGCACGATCGCCACGGTGGCGCCCTGCAACATGTCTGCCGTCAACCCGAGATGGAACACCGCTGTCATGGGGGCGACGCTACTGGGAGGCCGTTCGCGGCTGCAGTGCCGTTGGTCCCCGCGGCCCCTGACCCGAGGTCGAACCCGTTCGCGACACCCGCCGTGATGGGCCACTCTTGCAAACATGCAGATGTCCTTATACAGTTCGCGAGATGTCGTCGAGCAGTCTCACTTCCGAGCAGACGCTCGACGCGCTGCGTGCTGTCGGCGAGGAGACCCGGTTGCGCATCGTCGCCGTCCTGCGGCACGGTGAGCTGACGGTCACCGATCTCACCGAGATCCTCGGTCAGTCGCAGCCGCGTGTGTCGCGCCACCTCAAGTTGCTGGTCGACGCGGGCCTCGTCGTGAAGCACCGCGAGGGCACCTGGGCGTTCTTCCGTCTGACCGACTCGCCAGCTCACCGTTCGCTCGTGGCTGCCGCCCTCGACGTCGTCGATGTCGACGATCCGGCACTTGCCGCCGACGTCCAGCGCCTCGACGCGGTGCGCTCGCGGCGGTCGACGGCTGCGAGCGAGTACTTCGAGCAGATCGCGCCGATCTGGGACGAGGAGCGCTCGCTGCACGCCGCCGCCGACACCGTCGAAGCCGCCATCCTCGACGCCGTCGGCGACCAACCGCTGGGACGCGTGCTCGACGTCGGCACCGGCACGGGTCGCATCCTGCAGCTCCTCGCCGACCGCGCCGACCGATCCGTCGGGCTCGACAGCAGTCACTCGATGTTGTCGGTCGCCCGCGCCAATCTCGAACGCTCGGCCGTCACGAACTGGGAACTCCGGCAGGGCGACGTGCACAGCCCCCCACTCGAGGCTGCGAGCTTCGACCTGGTCGTGATCCACCAGGTGCTCCACTACCTCGACGATCCGTCCCGAGCGATCGCCGAGGCGGCGCGACTGGTCGCTCCGGGCGGCCGTCTGCTGGTCATCGACTTCGCTCCGCACCATCACGACTTCCTGCGCGCGGCGGCGCACCGCCGGCTCGGCTTCGCGCGCGAACAGCTCGTCGACTGGTTCGACCGATCGGGCTTCGACTGCTCGACGATCGTCGACGTCGAACCTCCCGCCGGACAGGTCGGCCTGACCGTCACCGTCTGGCTCGCCACCAACCGCACGCTCCGCCTCGCCGAGAGCACCGAGAGAGAAGTCGCATGACCCTCCACGACCGTCCCCTCCACGATCATCCTTTCCACGATCATCCGATCGCCGAGATCGCGCGGGAGCGGATCGTCGTTCTCGACGGGGCGATGGGCACCGAGATCCAGACGCTCGGCCTGTCCGACGAGGCGTTCCGCGGTGATCGCTTCTGCGATCACGGGTGCGACCTCGCCGGCAACAACGAACTCCTCACGCTCACCCAGCCGGACGCGATGCGTGAGATCCACCTGCGCTACTTCCTCGCCGGCGCCGACATCGCGGAGACCAACACGTTCTCGGCCAACCGGGTCTCGCAGGGTGACTACGACACCGTCGACCAGGTCGTCGAGTTGAACGAGGTCGCCGCCCGGCTCGCCCGCGAAGCGGCCGAGGAGGCCCAGGGCATCGACGGTCGTCGCCGCTTCGTCGCCGGCGCGGTCGGCCCGACCAACATGACGCTCTCGTTGTCGCCCAAGGTGGAGGACCCGGGCTACCGGGCGATCACGTTCGCCGCGTTGGCCGATGCCTACCAGGAGCAGATCGAGGCACTCCTGCGCGGCGGCGTCGACGCGATCCTGATCGAGACGATCTTCGACACGCTCAACGCAAAGGCCGCGATCGTCGCCAGCCGTCGGGCGATGAACCTCCACGGCACGCAGCTGCCGTTGATGATCTCGGGCACGATCACCGACCGCTCGGGCCGCACGCTCTCGGGCCAGACCCCGGCCGCGTTCTGGCAGTCGATCCGTCACGCCCGGCCGCTCACCGTCGGTCTGAACTGTGCGCTCGGTGCCGAGGAGATGCGCCCGCACGTCCTCGAACTCGCCACGATCGCCGACACGCTCGTGTGCGCGTATCCCAACGCCGGGCTGCCCAACGAGCTCGGCGGTTACGACGAGACTCCGGCGGAGACGGCGGCGTTCGTCGGTGAGTTCGCCGAGGCCGGCCTGGTCAACGTCGTCGGCGGCTGCTGTGGCACCACCCCGGCCCACATCGAGGCGATCGCCGCCGCCGTGGAGGGCAGGGCACCGCGCGTCGTGCCAGAGCGCACGCCGCGTCTGGAGCTGTCCGGTCTCGAACCGTTCGCGCTGACCGACGACATCCCGTTCGTCAACGTCGGCGAACGCACCAACATCACCGGCTCGGCCAAGTTCCGTCGGCTGATCAAGGACAACGAGTACGGCGAGGCACTCGCCGTCGCGCTGCAGCAGGTCGAGAACGGCGCACAGATCATCGACGTCAACATGGACGACGGCCTGATCGACGGTGTGCAGGCGATGACCACCTTCCTCAATCTGATCGCGTCCGAGCCGGACATCGCCCGTGTCCCGATCATGATCGACTCCTCCAAGTTCGAGGTGATCGAAGCCGGTCTGCAGTGCGTGCAGGGCAAGCCGATCGTCAACTCCATCTCGATGAAGGAGGGAGAGGAGTCGTTCCTCGCCCAGGCCCGCACCTGCCTCGACTACGGCGCCGCGGTGATCGTGATGGCCTTCGACGAGGTCGGCCAGGCCGACACCGTCGAACGCAAGGTCGACATCGCCCGCCGGGCGTACCACCTGCTGGTCGACGAGGTGGGGTTCCCGCCCGAGGACATCATCATCGACCCGAACATCTTCGCCGTCGCCACCGGCATCGAGGAGCACAACCGCTACGGGCTCGACTTCATCGAGGCCACGAAGCAGATCACCGACGAACTGCCGTACGTGAACATCTCCGGCGGCGTGTCGAACCTGTCGTTCTCGTTCCGTGGCAACGAGCCGGTGCGTGAGGCGATGCACTCGGTGTTCCTGTTGAAGGCCGTCGAGGCGGGCATGCGCATGGGCATCGTCAACGCCGGCCAGCTCGCGGTGTACGACCAGATCGATCCCGAACTGCGTGAACTGTGCGAGGACGTGGTGCTCGCCCGCCGTCCCGACGCCACCGAACGGCTGCTCGACGCGGCGGCTCGCTTCGCCGGCGACGGCGCCGAGGTCGCCGATCCCGCAGCGCAGGAGTGGCGTTCGTGGGACGTCGACCGGCGAATCGACCACGCATTGGTCAACGGCATCACCGTGTTCATCGAGGCCGACGTCGAGGAGGCCCGAGCGCGGTCGAGCCGTGCGGTCGACGTGATCGAGGGGCCGTTGATGAACGGCATGAACACGGTCGGCGACCTGTTCGGTGCCGGCAAGATGTTCCTCCCGCAGGTGGTGAAGTCGGCCCGCGTGATGAAGCAGGCCGTCGCATACCTCACGCCGTTCATCGAGGCCGAGGGTGAGGACGGTGCGGCCTCCAAGGCCGGGACCGTCCTGCTCGCCACCGTCAAGGGCGACGTCCACGACATCGGCAAGAACATCGTCGGCGTCGTGCTCGGATGCTCGAACTACGACGTGATCGATCTCGGTGTGATGGTGCCCGCCCAGACGATCCTCGAGACGGCCCGCGAACGCAACGTCGACATCATCGGGCTGTCCGGTCTGATCACCCCGTCGCTCGACGAGATGGTGCGAGTGGCGGCCGAGATGGAACGCACCGGTTTCGAGGTGCCGCTGCTGATCGGTGGGGCCACCACCAGCCGACTGCACACCAGCTTGAAGATCGATCCCGCCTACCACGGCCCGGTCGTGCACGTCGGTGACGCCAGCCGTGCGTCCGGTGTGATCTCCAGCCTGCTGTCGAGCACCCAGCGAGAGAGCTTCCTCGCCGACCTCGGCACCGACTACGCCCGCGTGGTCGAGTCGCATGCTCGGGCCACGCTCGAGCGCGACCGCGTGTCGATCGACGTCGCCCGCGCCAACCGCCTCCAGCCGGTCTTCGACTCGTCGACGATCACCGGGCCGAGGTTCATCGGCACGCAGGTGTTCGACGAGTACGACGTCGCCGAACTCGTGCCGTACATCGACTGGACGCCGTTCTTCCGCACGTGGGGTATCCGCTCGAAGTTCCCCGAGGTGCTCACCGACCCCGAGTTCGCGGATGCTGCCCGTCCGCTCTACGACGATGCGCTCGCGATGCTCGACAAGATCGTCGCCGACAAGTGGTTCCGTCCGAAGGCCGTCGTCGGGTTCTGGCCGGCCCAGGCCGACGGCGACGACATCGTCGTGTTCACCGACGAGACCCGCACGGACGCTCGCGCCCGTTTCCACGGCATCCGCCAGCAGGCGACCAAGACCGAGGGGCGACCGAACCTCAGCCTGTCCGACTTCGTGGCGCCGGCCGAGTCCGGGGTCGCCGACTGGATCGGCGGCTTCGTCGTCACCGCCGGCCCCGAGGAGATCGAGATCGCCGAGCGGTTCGAGGCCGACAACGACGACTACTCCTCGATCCTGCTGAAGGCGGTCGCCGACCGACTCGCCGAGGCGTTCGCCGAGCGGATGCACGAGCGGGTGCGCACGGAGCTGTGGGGGTATGCGCCCGACGAGTCGTTCACCCCCGACGAGCTCCTGCACGAGTCGTTCCAGGGCATCCGCCCGGCGCCCGGCTATCCCAGCCAGCCCGACCACACGGAGAAGGCGACGCTGTTCTCGCTGCTCGACGCCACCGACGCGATCGGGGTCGAGCTCACGGAGTCGTTCGCGATGTGGCCCGGATCATCGGTCTCCGGTCTGTACTTCGCGCACCCTGACGCCAAGTACTTCGGTGTCGGCAAGATCAAGCGCGATCAGCTCGCCTCCTACGCCGAGCGCAAGGGCTGGACCATCGAGGAGGCCGAGACGCACCTCGCGCCGATCCTCGACGGAAGCTGAAGCTCAGTCGATTGCGACGACGGGGGAGCGGCCACTCGTCGGCGCGAACAGGAACATGAGACCGAGTCCGATCGCCAGACCGACGCCGAGGTGCAGCGCCCAGAAGGTCGACGTGGCGCCGAACACTGCGGCGGCTCCGAGCGGCCCGATCGTCTGACCGAGTCGCGCCGCACCGACGTAGATGGCCACGATCGCGCCACGATGTTCGGG
>CAVQRU010000035.1:0-83627 GCA_963715285.1 Ilumatobacteraceae bacterium
CGCCGGTCGACTCCGCGAGGCGCGAGTCGGGCGATCCGCGTCGACGGCGTCGTGCGCCGCTGCGACTGCGGTGTCGCCCGGAGCGACCACGGTGAGGTGCCAGTCGCGACGTTCCGCACGGGGGTCGCCGTCGCGCTCGAACGCGATCGTGACGGGGGCGTCGGTGTCGACGGTCGTCACGTCGGGCCCGGTGACCGTCAGGACCCGGATCCGGTGCATCCGGGCCCACCCCGCCACTGCGTCGACCAGCCCGACCACGACCACGCCGGTCATGATCGCGAGCACCGACGGCGCACCGGTCAGCCTGGCGATCGCTGCGGAGGCCGCCCATGCGGCGATCAGCGCAGCACTCCCCGGCGAGCATCCCGTGGGCCGGGTGCGGGCGCGGGTCGCGCGCTGCTGAGGCGGCGGCAGTGCAGGGTCGACCGAACCCGTGGCGGCCCCCGTCGGCCCGGTCGGGCCGTCACTCGGGGGAAGCCCCGGGCGCTGGATGGTCGGGCTCGTCGTCACGATCGTCAGATCGTGGGCGGGGTGACCCGCTCGATGCACTCCGTGGCGAGCTCACGACCGGCGACGACGGTGCCGGTCGATCCGGCGAGCCGATGAGCGAGGGCGGGCACGGCGCAGCGGGCGACGTCGTGGGCTGTCACGTAGTTGCGGCCGTCGAGTGCGGCGATCGCCCGGGAGAGTGCGATGATCGCCACGCCGGCCCGCGTCGACGCGCCGACCCGGACCCGCGGGTCCTCGCGGGTTGCCTGGAGGAGATCGACGACGTATCCGGCGACCGCATCGCTGACCTGGACGGTGGCGACGGTGGTGCGGGCGTCCGCGAGCTCGGTGAGCGACGCGACCGATTCGACGGCATCGAGCATCGAGCGCCCCCGGCGACCGGTGAGCACCTCCACCTCCGCCATGGGTGACGCCCGGCCGGGTGTCACGACGGCGTGGAACCGGTCGAGTGCCCCCTCGCCGAGCCCGTAGGTGCCGGCGATGTCGATCGGGTTCTGGGTGGCAACCAGCATGAACGGGTCGGGGAGCGGGTGGCTCACACCGTCGACGGTGACGGTGGCCTCCTCGGCGAGTTCGAGCAGGGCCGACTGCGTCCTGGGGGTCGCGCGGTTCAGCTCGTCGAACACGACGACGTTCGCGAACACCGGTCCCGGACGGAACCGCATGCTGTCGACGTCGAGTTGGCCTCCGGGCACCATCGAGCCGGTGATGTCACCCGGCAGCAGGTCGGAGGTGCCCTGGATGCGGTGGAACGTGCCGCCCACCGATCGGGCGAGTACCTGGGCCAGCAGTGTCTTGCCGACCCCGGGGAGGTCCTCGATCAGCAGGTGTCCACCGGCGAGCAGCGTCGCGATGGCGGTCTCGACCACGTCGTGCTTGCCGGCGACGACGGCGTCGACGGTGCCGATCAGTCGGGCGCCGAGCGCGGCGACGGCCCCGGTCTCCCGGTCGATCACCGTTCGCGGTGCGGTCGAGTCGGCCGGCGACGCCGCGACCTCGGTTGCGGCTGCGGGCGCGATCGGGCTGGGCGGCGGCAGCGTGTCCACATGGCTTCATCGGTCGGTGGTCGCCGCATCTTGAAGTCATCGTGACGATTCGGCCGACGCGACGAACGATGCCCGGACCCGACGTGAACGAATCGCGCACGATCGTTACAGAAGACCATGTCCTGGCCACTGCCGATGCACTAGGTTCAGAAGTGCAAGCACCGAAACCACCGTGGCTCGGCCACGAAGCAGGAGGTAGCCCAGTGAGCAAGCGTCACCGCACCGACGAAGTGCTGGTCCCGCTCAAGAAGGAGGTGCGTGCCCACGCCCACAGCGAGCGGCACCGCATCCACGTCGAACTCCAGAGCGTTGCTCAGGACGTGAGTTCCGGCCTCGAACCCGAGGACGTTCACGAACCCGGCGCCGCGTGGAAGCCGATCCACCACCACGATTCCGAGGTGGCCAAGAGCAAGATGGCCAAGCGCAATCGGACGAAGCGCCACTGGAAGACGAAGATGTGGAAGCGCCGCACCCAACTGCGCCGTGATCGCGCGGAGCAGCTGCGTCTTGCCGGCGAGGGCGGTGCCGTCGCCTGAGGTCAGCCCGCCGTCGGCGGGTCGGCCGCCGGCCGGTCACACGAGGTCGCGGGGACGTTCGATCCACGCGGTCAACAGTTCGTCGCGTCGCTCGAGCCACTCCTCGACGGTCATGCCGTAGCGGATGTGGTCCTCCCAGGTTCCGTTGATCTCCAGGTAGCGCGCGGCGACCCCCTCTTCGCGGATCTCGAGCTTCTCCATGATCCGCCGGCTGCGGGCGTTGCGCGGCACGATGCAGATCTCCACCCGATGGAGCATCAGCTGTTCGAACGCGAACTGCAGGACGACCACGACGGCCTCGGCGACGTAGGAGTTCCCGGCGTGGCGTTGGTCGATCCAGTAGCCGATCGTGCCGGACTGCATGGCACCCCGGATCACGTTGTTCAGGTTGACCTCGCCGGCGACCTGCTGGTCGACGAAGAGGCCGAACTGGTACGCCGTCCCGGCGGCACGATCGCGGTCGCGCTGCTGGCAACGCGACGTGAACGCACCGCGGTCGGTGGCCGGGTCCGACTGGTGCGCCGGCCGGCTCGGTTCCCAGACCGTGAGCCACTCCTCGTTGCGTCGACGCACCTCGCTCCAGGAGCGGAAGTCGTTCGCTGCGAGTGGGCGCAGCATGATCCGTCGTCCGTAGAGACGCACGGGCGACGAGGTTCGAGCAGGGTGCCGCAGCGCCATCACGGCATCTTTGCAGCTTCGGTCGGTCCCGCGATGCCGATCTGGCTCAGATCGAGGCGACGCATGATGCCGAGAACCACGCAACAGGTGCCGATGATCGAATCGACGTGGGTCGGATCGAGCCCGGGGTTGTGTCGCCGCTCGATCGCCGGCTCGAGCGCCAGCGTCCGGAACACCTCGTCGGCGTCGGAGCGCTGCAGCGAGTAGGGGTCGGGAACGTCGCGGGAACCGATCTCGACCCGGGCGAGTTCGACGGCGTGGACGCCGACGGCGAGCACCGCAGGAGCGGTCATGATCGACGGCGCGGCGATGATCGCGTCGTCGAGGTGATCCTGCACGAGCCCGAGGGCGTTCGTGAGCTGGATCGGTGACGGGAGGTCACAACGTTCGAGCGGGCCGTCGAACAGCGCGACCGGGCCGATCGGCAGCGTGAACTCGGCGGAGCCCTCGACGACGATCCGCACCGCATGATCGGCGATGTGCACCGTGAGGTCCCCCGGGGTCATGGTGCCTCCGGCCGAGGAGGATCGCCGTCGAGGTGGTCGAGCGCCCACCGGCCGACCGGATCGTCGCCACCGGCGAGCGTGTGGGCGACGTGGGCGTGGAGACACTTCACCCCGGTGCGGGTGCCGCCGACGCCGCCGGAAGGACGCGGGCCGACGTGGTCGACGGGGATCGCCGCGTCGCGTTCGGCGGCGTAGCGGGCGTGCGTCTCGGCGATCAGCGTGGCGTCGATGGCGGCCTCGGCCGCACGGACGCCACCGACGGCCTCGAGTCGGCTCACGCGGCGGACGAGGTCGGCGCCGACGAGGTAGTAGCGGGTCGGCATCGGCGTGCCGTCGTCGAGGAACGGGGCGTTGCGAACCACGAGCGGGTCACCGTCGTCCGTGCGCACCACGACGTCGAACGCGCCCTGGGGTTCACGACCGAGCAGTTGCGCGACGCGACCCCGGTCGTCCATCAGCCTCGGCGACGTCGCAGCAGCAGCAGCAGCACGACGATGGCGATGACGGCCGGTGCCACACGCTTGAGGATCGAGCTGCCACCGACCTCCATGAGGTCGATCGGTTCGGTGGCCGGGCCGGCGATCTTGCGCACCTGTGTCGGAGCAGGCGCTGTTCCGACCGGTTCGGAGGCATCGGTCGTCGGTGCCTCGCTCGTGGCCGGCTCGCCGCTCGTCGCCGCGTCGCCGGGGGATGAGTCCTCGGCGGATGCGGTCGAGGCAGCAAGGCCTTGTTCGTCGATCATCGTGTTGAGGTTGTCGGCGAACTGGGCCATCAACTTCGAGCTGACGTCGCCCATGATGCCGCGCCCGAACTGGGCGACCTTGCCGGTGATGTGGAGGTCGGTGGTGACGGCGACGCGTGTGCTCGTGGGCGACAGGCTCTCGGCCTGTGCGGTGATCTCGGCCGATGCGTTGCCGCGGCCGCCGGTGTCGCGTCCGGCGCCCTTGATGACGGCGCGGTAGGCGGCGTCGTCACGTTCGACGAAGTGTGCCTCGCCCTTGAACTGGCTGCTGATGGCACCGAGCTTGACCTTGACCACGCCGCGGTACGTGTCGCCCTCGACCTCTTGGAGTTCGGCTCCCGGGAGGCACGGAGCGATCAGTTCGAGGTCGGTGATCAGTGGCCAGGCTTCCTCGATCGGGCGGTTCACCGTGAACTCGTTGGTCAGTTGTTCTGCCATCGTCGGAGGTCCTCTTCGGTGTCGATGTCGGCGGGTGAACCAGAGCACGGTACTTCACGAACGAGGTCGGGACGAACCCGCATCAGGCTTCGTGCGCCTTCGTCTCCGGTGGTGGGCAGCAGCGGCCACACCTCGGCGTCGAGTTTCACCGGGTTCGCGCGTCGGCCGTCGTAGGTGGCGACGGCGATCGGTCCATCGGCGGCGGCCATCCGGCGCCAGGCGGACGCCGTGACGAAGGGTTGGTCGGCGAGCCCGATGACCGCTGCGGTGCAGCCGAGGAGCGCGGCTGCGTCGAGCCCCGTGCGCACCGAGGTGATCTGTCCCTCGCCCCAGTGGTCGTTGTGGCGGATCGTGACGCTGTCGACGAGGTGGGCCGGCACGACGTCGGGGTCGGCTCCGGTGACGACGATGACCGGGCCGATCGCGGCGTCGAGCACGCTGGCGAGCGCCGACTCGATGACACTGAGTGCGGGTTCGGCTGCGCTGCGTGGCAATTGCGCCGACAATTTGTGCCCGGGGCCCGAGTACCGCGTGCCGGCACCGGCGGCGAGCAGGATCGCAGCACAGGTGTGGGGCATCCCCCCAGCGTAGGGGCCAGTTCCTCGTGTGGCGGACGCCGGATCGAGGTGGCGGCCGCCGGTCGAGTGGGAGTCGCAGGTGACGATCGGGTGACGAAAAGTTTTTCGCCGCGCTTCAGTATTGCGATTTCGTGACGATATGTTACTCGTCCGTCATGCGGCCCGGTTCTCCGGCCCGTGCGAAACGACCGGCATCACGCCGAGAGAACCTCATGACCGAACCACTCCTCACCGCCACCAGCCCCGCTGCGCCCACCCACCGACTGCGCCGGCTCGTCGTCGCCCTGGCGGCCACGGCTGCCTCGTTCACGGGTGCACTCGCGTTCTCGCCGACGACGGCATCGGCCGTCATGGGCGGCCTGCCCACCAACGCCATGGCGCCGGTGGTCACGACCTCGGCTCGCCAAGCGCTGGCGAACTACGACGAGTGGGTCACCACGCAGGACCCCGCCGCCTATCGCAGCTACGTCTGGTATCGCACGCAGACCGCCCAGTTCGCAGCCACCGAGATCGGTTATCCCGAGCAGGAGATGGTCACCGCCTGGGCGTCGACCCCGATCGATCACCAACGAGCCGTGCTCGCCGCGATGACCCAGGTCGGCGTCCCGTACCGCACGAACACCAGCCAGGAGAACGTCGGCTTCGACTGCTCCGGGTTGACCACCTACGCGTGGGCGAAGGCCGGCGTGCAGCTGATCCGCCAGAGCACCAGCCAGATCCGCGAGGCGGCACCGCTCGACCGCACCACCGCCAAGGCCGGCGATCTCGTGCAGTACCCGGGTCACGTGATGATGTACCTCGGCGTGGGCGACGCGATCATCCACTCGGTGCAGCGTGGCCGCACGGTCGAGCTCGACACGATCAGCGATCGGCGGACGAACTCGGTCCGCTTCGGCGACCCGTCGGTCTGACACCCGCCCGCCGGAGCCGACGGTTCGACCCGACCGTTCCACCGGGAGCGGATGTTCCGTCGGGGATCGAGGTCGCCTCGAGAATGGACGTCGCCTCAGGAGTGGATGTCACCGGTTGCATCGCGCAGCGACGGAACGGCACGACCCGTCCGTCGGGCGATGATCTCCGCGCAGATCGACACCGCGGTCTCCTCGGGTGTCCGGGCGCCGAT
This sequence comes from Ilumatobacteraceae bacterium, assembly GCA_963715285.1. GTDB lineage: Bacteria > Actinomycetota > Acidimicrobiia > Acidimicrobiales > Ilumatobacteraceae > Sva-07. The sequence continues at coordinate 6,158 of CAVQRU010000035.1, forward strand.
GTCGAGACCGATCGGTGACATCAACCGATCGAGATCAACGGGGTCGGTGACGCCCACCTGCGCGAGGCGTTCCATCCGCTTGGCGTGCGTCGAGCGGCTGCCCATCACACCGATGTAGCCCACGGCGGTCGCGAGCGCGCCCTGGACCGCCGGGACGTCGAACTTCGGATCGTGGGTGAGGATGCACACCGCATCGCGCAGACCGAGCTCGGCACCGTGGGCCTCGAACACCGGCGTCGGCCAGGTGACCTTCACCTCGTCGGCCATCGGGAATCGGCGGCGGGTGGCGAACACCTCGCGTGCATCGCACACGGTGACCCGATAGCCGAGCACCTTGGCCACGCGGGCGAGGGCGGCGGTGAAGTCGACTGCGCCGAAGATCCACATCTGTGGCGGGGGTGCATGCGACTCGATGAACACACCGACGGTCGGCTGGTCGACGAGATCCTCCGGCGTGGTCTGGCCTTCGGGCCCGTAGTGGCGGATCCCGGATCGGGCCGCCTCGAGTTCGGCGAGCGCGTCGCGGGCGACGACCCGGTCGAGTTCGGGATGACCGAGCGAACCCTGCACGTCGCCGGGCTCGACCAGGAGTTTCGCGCCGATGTTGGGACCGTCGATCACGGTCGCGAGGGCGACGGGTGCGGCGGCCCGGAGCTGCCGGGCCCAGCGCTCGTACAGCGTCACCAGTCGAGCTCCTCGATGTAGAGGTGGATCGTGCCGCCGCAGGTGAGCCCGACGGCGAACGCCTCGTCGTCGGAGTAGCCGAACGTGACGATTCCGGGTTCGCGAGCACCGTCGAGGATCGAGAGTGCTTCGGCGACGACGGCACCTTCGACACAACCGCCGCTGACGCTGCCGGCGACCTCTCCGGACTCGGCGACCGCCATCGCAGCGCCCGGGTCGCGAGGTCCCGACCCCTCGATGTCGATGACGCGCGCGATGGCGACTCGTTCACCGGCAGCGCGCCACCGGTCGATGTCGTCGAGTAGCTCGTTCATCGTCGTTGCCTCCTCGTACCCGCCGTCGATGTGACGTCCGGAGTCAGATCCGAGACGTCACACCCTGAATGGAACACCGGATGCAACACCGGATGCAACACCGGATGCAACACCGGAGATCGAGCGATCATGGTTCGGAGATCAGGGTGGTCAGTTCTTCGAGGGCGGCGATCGAGTGGCCCTCGACGAAGCGGTCGACGTGGGGGAGGGCTGCAGCCATCCCCCGGGCGAGCGGCGCGTAGCCGGGTGTCACCTTGAGCGGGTTGACCCAGATCAACCGGTGGGTGACGCGATGCAGGCGCTGCATCTGTTCGCTGAGTTCGTCGGGGTCGCCACGGTCCCACCCGTCGGACATCACCACCACGATCGAATTGCGCGCCAGCCCACGGACACCCCACTGGTCGTTGAACTCGCGCAGATCGGCGCCGAGCCGGGTGCCGCCGCTCCAGTCGACCACGCGCCGGCCCGCCGCCCGCAACGCGATGTCGGGATCGCGGCTGGTCAGCTCGCGGGTGATCCGCGTGAGGCGCGTTCCCATCGCGAACGCCTCGACCTTCTGACGACCCGCGACGGCGGCGTGCACGAAGCGCAACAGGGCGCGTGCGTAGGGCTCCATCGATCCGCTGACGTCGAGGAGCAGCACGAGGCGCCGCAGGCGCGGCGTCGGCGCGAAGAAGTGACGTTCGATCGGTTCACCGCCGGCCTGGATCGTCGAGCGGACCGTGCGGCGGATGTCGGGCCGCGTGGTGGTCTTGCGGCTCGGGCCCATCCGCAGCGAGTCGCGCGGTGCGCCGACGAGACGCAGATGGGTCATCAACTCCTGGGCGTGCACCAACTCGTCGACGGTGTACTGGGCGAAGTCCTTGTTGCGCAGGATCTCCGTGGTGGAGAACCGCAGCTCGATCACGTCGTCGGAGGCATCGCCGGCGTCGTCGTTGCCGTCGTCGGCGGGTTCGTCGCTGTCGACGGCGATCGTGATGCTCAACGGGTCGGGTGTCGAGTCGTCGTCGCTGCCGCCCGACTGACGCTCGAAGAAGACGGCGAACGCCCGGTCGTAGAGTGCGATGTCCTCGGGGCGACGAACGAGCGTGGCGCGACCGGCCCAGTACGTCGCATCGCGATCGTCGAGCCCGGTCGCGCACAGTGCCTCGGCGAAGGTGTGCGTGCAACTGGTCGGCACGCTCAGCCCGAGGCCACGGAGGATCTGGCCGAAGGTGACGGCGATGTCGGCCGGCGTCGCGGCGGAAGTGTTGGCGCTCATCGGTTCCGTGGTCGTTCCGAGCGGTGGCTCACACGTCGTCGATGGTGAGCTGTCCGGGCGCGTGGCGGGCGGCGAGCGCTCGTTCGGCGGCCACCTTCACGAGGTCGGCGATGCCGTGTTGTTCGACGCGCACGCCGTCTTCGCGGTACTTGACGACCGTGCCGAGCGTGTTGGCGACGACGCGCTCGTCGAGCGTGGTGGCACCGAGCCGTCCGAGCGCCGTGGCCCAGTCGATCGTCTCGGCGACACCGGGTGGCTTGTAGAGGTTGAGCTCGCGCAGCGCCTCGACCGCGGCGGCCACCTGGCGCGCCAGCTCACCTTCGATGCCCGGTACGCGCAGCTTGACGATCGCGACCTCGCGCTGGAATCCGGGGTGCTCCACCCAGTGGTAGAGGCAGCGCCGCTTCAAGGCATCGTGGACGTCTCGTGTGCGGTTCGACGTGAGGACCACGATCGGCGGCCGGGTCGCGGTGAACACGCCGACCTCCGGGATCGTGATCTGGTAGTCGGACAGGACCTCGAGGAGGTAGGCCTCGAACTCGTCGTCGGCGCGGTCGATCTCGTCGATGAGCAGCACCGGCGGCGGTCCCTCGACCGGCTCGATCGCACGCAGCAACGCCCGCTTGATCAGGAAGCGTTCGCCGTAGAGCTCGGCCTCGAGGTCGTCGGCGGTGCGTCGGGAGGTCTCCCCGGTCGCCTCGGCGGCGCGGAGATGCAGGAGCTGGCGGGCGTAGTCCCAGTCGTACACCGCCTGGGAGACGTCGATGCCCTCGTAGCACTGGAGCCGGATCAGCTCGCCGCCGGTCGCCGCCGCGAGTGTCTTGGCGAGTTCGGTCTTGCCGACACCCGCTTCACCCTCGAGCAGCAGGGGTCGGCGCAGCGACATCGAGAGGAAGACGGCGGTCGAGATGCCCTCGTCGGGCAGATAGCCGTGACGGGACAGGGCGTCTGCCACATCGTTCGGCGTCATCCTGCTGACGTTACCGGACGGCTCGTTGCACCGAGTCGCCGGGCCGACGCGCCGCCGCGCGTGTGGGATCGACCCCGTCTGCGGCATCATGGAGCGGTGCGGGCGACTCGCGAGGACGAACCGGTCGATCGGGGCCCGGCCACGAGCCACCCCGGCGCCTTCGCCGTGTCGCTGTATGCGCCTGGCGCGTCCAGCGTCGATGCGGTGCTCGACGACGCGACGGTGGTCGAGTTGCACCGGGAGCGATCACGCGACGACTGGGTGGGGGAGGTACCGGTCGGTTCGCGCTACCTGCTGCTGCTCGACGGTGATCGTCCGGTGCTCGATCCGCGTGCGACCGAGGTCTGGTTCCCGCCGGGCCACTCGCGTGCGGCGGCTCGCATCGGCGGGACGCTCGACGTCGACACCTTCCCGCGAGCGGTCGCCCGGCCGTGGCCGGCGCCGCGCCCGCAGCGGCACACCGATCGCCCGCTGTTGGTGTACGAGGCCCACGTGCGCGGCCTGACCAAACGTCGCGACCGTCCCGATGCGGGAACGTTCCGTGCCGCCGTCGACGAGCTGTCCCGCTTGCGCGGGCTGGGCGTGTCGGTGCTCGAACTGCTCCCGGTGCACCAGTTCGATCCGGACGAGGGCAACTACTGGGGGTACATGCCGCTGGTGTTCGGAGCAGTCCACCGTCAGTACGCGTCGTCCGACGATCCGACCGCGGAGTTGGCAGCGTTGGTCGAGGCCGCGCATCGCCTCGACATCGAGGTGTGGCTCGACGTGGTGCTGAACCACACGACCGAGGAGCACCGCGGCGGACCGACCTACACCCTGCGTGCGCTCGCCGAGCGCGAGTACTACGTCGTCGACCACGACGGCAACTATCTCGACGACGCCGGAACGGGCAACGTGGTCGACGCCACCTCGCCCCCGGCCCGACGTCTGATCATGGAGGCGCTCGATCGCTTCGCCGACCTCGGCGTCGACGGGTTCCGGTTCGACCTCGCCGCAGTACTGGCCCGCGATGCCGACTTCGTTCGGGCGATCGGCGACTGGGGAGATCGTCGCGGCGTGCGGTTGATCGCCGAACCCTGGGACATGGCGCGCTACCTGCTCGGTCCCGACTTCCCCGACGATCGGTGGCTGCAGTGGAACGGCGAGTTCCGGGACGAGCTTCGCGGCTTCCTGCGCGGTGAACCCGGCCTCGTCCCGGCGGTGATCCGTCGCCTTGCCGGGAGCCCGGACCTGTTCGTCTCGCCGATGCAGTCGCTCAACTTCCTCACCGCCCACGACGGGTTCACCATGTACGACCTGGTCTCCTACGACCACCGGCACAACGAGGCCAACGGATGGGGCAACACCGACGGTCACCACGACAACCGTTCGTGGAACGGGGGTTGGGAGGGCGACGACGGCGTGCCCGACAGCGTGCTGGCGCTCCGCGAGCGCCAGATGCGCAACGCGATGTGTCTGCTGCTCCTCAGCCACGGTGTCCCGATGTTCGTCGCCGGTGACGAGTTCGCCCGCACCCAGCGGGGCAACAACAACGCCTACAACCAGGACAACGAGACATCCTGGATCGACTGGAAACGTGCGGAGGACTACACGGACCACGAACGGTTCGTGCGCCGTCTCGTCGAGATCCGCGCGGCCCACCCGATCCTCTTCGATCCCGATCGGTGGGACGACGCGATGGTGGTGCACGGAGCCGGTGGGGCGCCCGACACCTCGTTCGAGTCGAGATCGATCGCGTGGAGCGTCGACGGGCTCTACGTCATGGCGAACATGTGGTGGGAGGCGGTCGAGTTCGAGATCCAACGGCCCGGCGAGTGGTGGATCGCGCTCGACACCACCGACCCCTGGTCGGCTCCCGTCGGCTCCCGCGCCGGTTCCCACGTCACCGTCGGGCCCCGGTCGATCGTCGTCCTCGAGACCTGAGTGTCGCATCGAGTGTCACCTGGGGGTCAGACCCCAGAGGTGACACTCAGGAGTCGAAGCCGAGGCCCAGGCGGTCGAGGGTGCGGAGCCAGGCGTTGCGTTTTCCGGTCTTGTCCTCGCGGTTCATCGCCCAGCGAGTTGCCTGGATACCGGCGAACCGGAACGGTTCGGGCGGGAACGGCAACGGCTTCGACTTGACGAAGTCGGTCTGCGTGGCGACGGTCTTTCGGCCGGCGAGCAGGTCGATCATCGTCGATGCGGCGAACCGTGTGGCCGCCACACCGAGCCCCGTGTAGCCGACGGCGTAGGCGACTCGGTTCGACATCGCGGTGCCGAAGAACACCGAGAACCGGGTGCTGGTGTCGATCGCGCCGCCCCACACGTGGGAGAACAACACGTCGTCGAGTTGCGGGAACGTCTCGAAGAAGTGGCCGGACAGCTTGGCCCACGTCTCGGGGCGACTCTCGAGTTCGGAACCGACCTTCGATCCCCAGAAGTAGATCGCGTCGTAGCCGCCCCACAGGATCCGGTTGTCGGACGTCAATCGGTAGTAGTGGAACTGGTTGGTGATGTCGGAGAGTCCCTGGCGGTGCTTCCAGCCGATGCGGTCGAGCTGTTCGGCGCTGAGCGGTTCGGTGACCAGGCAGTAGTCGTACACCGGCACCATGTACTGGCCGATGCGCTTGAGCAGGGGTTTGTCGGCGTTGGTGCCGAGCACGACCTTCGCACAACGCACCGTGCCGAGCGGTGTGCGTACCGCGACACCCGAGCCGTCACGATCGATCGATGTCGCCTTGGAGTGCTCGTAGACCCGTACGCCGAGCTGTTCCGCGACCCGCTTGAGTTCCCACGCGAGCTTCGCCGGATCGACGAGCGCGGCGCGTCCGGAGCGGTACAGGCCGCCGGTGTAGGTGGGGGAGTTCACCTCGGCGCGCATCGCGTCCTGGTCGAGCCAGGTGACCTTCTGGCCGAGTGATCGCAGCAGGTCGTGTTCCTCGCGAAGCTCGTCGAGATACGACGGCGGGTGGTGGACGTGCGCGACGTCGATCACGCCGTTGCGCTCGTAGGCGCAGTCCATCTCGTACCGCTCGATGGCTGCTTCGATCTCGTTGAGGTTGTTCAGTCCGAGCTCTTCGAGGGTGTCGATCTCGTCGCCGTGACGGTCCATGCCGTTGCCGACGCCGTGGGTGAGCGACGACTCCATGAACCCGCCGTTTCGTCCGCTCGCGGCGCCGCCGACCTCGCCCTTGTCGATGAGGACGACGTCGCGGGAGGGGTCGCGTTCCTTCGCGATCACCGCCGTCCAGAGTCCGGTGTAGCCGCCGCCGACGATGCACAGGTCGCAGTGCTCGTCGCGGACGAGGGTGGGGTTCGACTCCGGGATGTCGGCGCTCTCGAGCCAGAACGGATACGGCTCGGCATCGGCGATCGCATCGAGCGCAAGCTGTGATGGTTCGTCTTGGTCGAGGGGCTCGCTCATGCTCTCACTGGGGCTGCAGTGTATCCGTCCGCTCGATTGGGCGTGCGCAGATGCGGCGGGCTCGGCGGGCTCGGCGGGCTCGGCGGGCGCCGGCGGGCCGACCTAGCGTGGCCGCATGGACCTCGGACTCACGGGACGCCGAGCGGCGGTTGCCGCCGGTTCGTCGGGACTCGGATTCGCCACCGCTGCCGCCCTGGCCGCCGAGGGCGCCCACGTGGCGATCTGTGGGCGTGATCCCGAACGGCTCGCCGCCGCGGTCGACCGGATCGGGCCCGGATGTGTCGGGATCGTGGCCGACGTGTCGACGGTCGACGGGGCGATGGGCTTCGTGGCCGACGCCGTCGAGGCGCTCGGCGCTGTCGACATCCTCGTACCCAACGCGGGTGGGCCGCCTCCCGGGAACTTCGCGTCCACGCCGATCGAGGCGTACCCGGCCGCGTTGGAGCTCAACCTGATGTCGGTCGTCGCGATGTGCACGGCGGCCGTGCCGGCGATGCAGGAGCGTCGGTGGGGCCGGGTGGTGGCGATCACGTCGCTGGCCGTGCGCCAGCCGATGGCACAGCTGATCCTGTCGAACACGGCACGTGCCGGTGCGACCGGGTTCCTCAAGACCCTCGCGCTCGAGGTGGCACGTGACGGGGTCACGGTCAACAGCCTCCAGCCCGGCCTGCACCGCACGCCACGCGTCGAACAGCTCTACAGCGCCGATCAACAGGAGTCGATGCGGATGGGTGACGCCGCCGACTTCGGGGCGGTCGCCGCGTTCCTGTGCAGCGAGCAGGCCAAGTTCACCACCGGCGTGCAGCTGCACGTCGACGGCGGCGCCTACCTCGGCCTGCAGTGAGATCGGCGTCGGTCGGCCCCGTCGCCCGACCGACGCGATCAGGTGCCGAGGCGGTCGTCGGCGACGGCGACGTCGCCGTAGTCGAGCCGTCGAGCGCTCAGACGGAGATCTTCGAGGACGCGCCGGTTGGCGGCCTGGAGGTCGGCGAGGAACGCAACGGCCCAGATCTGCGCCGCCACCACGATCAAGCCGATCCCGGCGAGCAGGCTGGGGACCCGGCTCGTGTACTCGTCCTCGAACAGGTACAGACCCAGCCAGCGCAGCATCAGCAGGGCGCCGACGACGAACGGTACGAGGCCCACCAGGAAGAAGAAGCGGAACGGCTTGTACAGAGCGAAGCTGCGAATGATGGCCTGCGCCGATCGCCACACGTAGCGGCTGCTGCTCCTGACGAGTCGCGACTCGCGGGTCTTCGGGTTCACGCCGATCGGCACCGAGGTGATCGCGATGCCGTTCCAGCCGGCCTGCACGATCGTCTCCATCGTGTACGTGTAGCGGCCGAACACCTGGACGCGCATGGCGGCATCGCGTGAATAGGCCCGGAAGCCGCTGGCCGCATCTCGCACCCCGGTTCCGGAGAACCGGCGCACGACCGAGCTCCCGAGGCGTTGGAGGAGCTTCTTGGTGCGCGAGAAGTCGTCGATCGATTCGATCGGCCGCTCGCCGACGACCATCTCGGCGTCACCGGCGAGCACCGGCGCGACGAGGTCGGGGATCGACGCCCCCTGGTACTGGTTGTCGGCGTCGGTGTTGACGATCACCGTCGCACCTGCGCGCAGACACGCGTCGAGCCCGGTGAGGAAGGCGGCGGCGAGCCCGCGGTTGTGCTGGTGTGACACGACGTGGTCCACACCGAGCGATCGGGCGACTTCGACGGTGCGATCGCTGCTGCCGTCGTCGATCACGAGCCACTCGACGACGTCGACGCCCGGCACCTCGCGGGGCAGGTCGGCGACGGTGAGGGGGAGCGTCTCCTCCTCGTTGAAGCACGGGATCTGGATGATCAGCTTGACGGGCGCGGCGTCGTCGGGGTGCGGGGCGCTCGACATCACGGCGCAGCGTAACGGGTGGGCGTGTCGTGCTCGATCGGCGGCGCCGAGCGGCCGACCGGCACCGATACGGCGGCGCCGAGCAGATCGACCGCCACCGACACCACCCGGCTGACGACGGCCACCGACACCGCAAGGCCGGCACCGAGCGGCGCGGTCATCATCGAGATGAACACGGCCTCGCGCACCCCGAGCCCACCCGGCAGTCCGACGATCACGAACCCGGCGATCCACGACACGCACGTGGCGTAGATCAGCGTGACGACGAAGTCGGCGTCGGGGGAACCACCGAGCGCTTGGACGGTGAAGATGTTCATCCCGGAGAACAGCACCCATGCAGGGAGGTACCGGGCCACGATTCCGGCGAACCAGCGAGCCTCGGGGAGTCGCAGCTCGCGCGACGTCGCGCGGTCCGCGCTGCGGTGGATCAGGTCTCGGACACGCGGGGTGGCGAACGCGAGGCCACCGGCCACGAGGGCAATGGTGAACAACCAGGGCAACACCCGCGAGTTCGGCGGTGACGTGAGCCCCGAGACGGCGGCGACGACGAGCGCACCGAGAAGCGTGGTCACCATCGACAGTGCCGTCGACCAGTACGCGATCCCGCGCGGCGTCCGGTCGCGGTGCGCCAGTTCGGCCTGCCCCACGATCGGCCAGATGCCGCCGGGGACGTACTTGCCGAGTTGCCCGACGAAGAACCAGTACAGCCCGCGTCGCCAGGGTGCCGGCGCGCCGCCGTGGCGGATGATCGCGAGCCAGTTGACGCCGAGCAGGGCCATGGCGCCGAGACCCGACACCAGTGCGACGACGAGCCACCAGGGGTCGGCGCTGGAGAGTGCATCGGCGATCTCGTCACGGTCCTGCACGATCCTGACGCCGACGAACGCCAGCCCGGCGAGACCGATGGCGATCCCGATCAGGTTGACGAGACGCGAGTTCACCGGTCAGTCGAGCGGGGTGGCGTGGACCATCGTCCACGGCAGCGGTGTCGCGGTGCTGCGCACGTCGAAACGGTGGCCGACGAGCTTGGTGAACCCGCGGTTGGTCCAGTGGTTGATGTGGCCCGGGGTGTTGCCGAAGTCGCGGAGGTATCGGCCGCGAGCCATGTTGCCGGCGCGCCAGATCGGCTCGAACGGTACGGACGCGATCAACGACCCGGCGCACACCCGATGGAGTTCGTGCAGGGAGCGCGCCGGTTCGGGGAGGTGTTCGAACACCTCGATCGCGAGCACGAGGTCGAACGCGTCGTCGGGGAACGGCAGGGTGGTGGCGTCGCCGAACACGCACGACAGCCCGCGTTCGAGCCAGTGCACGGCGAGGTCGTCGTCGGGCAGATCGAGGCCGAGCACCGCCGCGTCGGGGAATCGTTCGACCACGCGTTGGGTGACGATCCCCTCGCCGACGCCGATCTCGAGGATCCGCCGCGGCGCCTGCGGTCTGCCGGCGGCGTCGAGCATCGTGTCGAACGCACGGAAGAACCCGCTCATCATCCGTTGCTCGATCGGATTGGTCGACGCGTACTTGTCGTACGTGTTGCCGGTCGGCACCGGCTCCGTCGTCGTCATCCCGTCAGTGTCGCAGCGCCGGCGCAACGTTTGGTGTCAGACGCGTGGGACATCTGGGGTCTGACCCCAGATGTCCCACTCAGGCGGAGGCGGTTTCGAGGGCGCGGCGGGTGAGGACCCTGGCGAGGTGCTGGCGATACTCGACGCTCGCATTGAGGTCGGCCTGCGGATCGGCGTCGGCGGCCGCCTGTTCGGCGGCGTCGGCCACGCTGGCGCCGCCCGCGATCGCCGCAGCGACGCTGGTTGCGAGCACCGGGGTGGATCCCATGTTGACCAGGCCGACGCCCGCCTGGTCGCCGTTGCGCCAGGCGGCCACGCCGACGATCGCCCAGTCCTGGGCACGGCGGTTGAACTTCTGGAAGCTCCACCCGGCACCGTTCATCTTCGGTACCCGGATCTCGGTGAGCACCTCGTCGGGCTCGAGCGCCGACTCGAAGAACGTCTGGTAGAAGTCGCCCGCAGCGATCTCGCGGGTGCCGTTCGGGCCATGTGCGACGTAGGTGGCGCCGAGGGCGAGTGTCGTCGCGGGAAGGTCGGACGCCGGGTCGGCGTGGGCGATCGACCCGCCGATCGTGCCGCGGTGGCGAACCTGCGGGTCGCCGACGTGACCCGCGGCGTGTGCCAGGAGCGGGACGTGTTGGCGCAACACGTCGGACGTCTCGACGTCCATGTGGCGCGTCATGGCCCCGATGGCGACGTGGTCGCCGTTCTCGCGGATGTACGACAGGTCGCTGAGGCGCCCGATGTCGATCAGCACGCTCGGCTGGGCGAGGCGCAGCTTCATCATCGGCAGCAGGCTGTGCCCACCGGCGATGAACTTGGCCTCGTCGCCGTGCTGGCCGATGAGGCTGATGGCCTCCTCGGCGGACTCGGCGCGGACGTAGTCGAATGCGGCGGGAATCACTGGTTGCCTCCGGTGGCGCTGGTGGATTGGGCGGCGCGGATGGCGTTCCACACCGTGTTGGGACTGGCGGGCATCGACATGTCGCGGACCCCGAGGCCCGAGAGCGCGTCGACGATGGCGTTCATCACGGCGGGTGCCGCCCCGATCGTGCCGGCCTCGCCGACCCCTTTGACGCCGAGCGGGTTGGTCGGTGATGGGGTGACCGAGTGGCCGAGCGTGATCGATGGAACGTCGCTCGCCGCCGGCACGAGGTAGTCGGCGAGCGTCGACGTGCGCAGGTTGCCGTCGGAGTCGTGGTCGGCGCCCTCGTAGAGCGCCTGCGCGAGGCCCTGCACGACGCCGCCGTGCACCTGGCCCTCGACGATCATCGGGTTGACCTGGTTGCCGCAATCGTCGACGGCGACGTACTTCAGCACGTCGACGTCACCGGTCTCGGTGTCGATCTCGACGAGGCACATGTGGGTGCCGAAGGGCCACGAGAAGTTCGGCGGGTCGTAGGTGACCTGGGCCTCGAGGTTGGGTTCGAGGCCGTCGGGGAGGTCGTGGGCGGTGAACGCCGCGAACGCGATCGCGGCCAACGGGACCTCGCGGTCGGGCGAACCCGCGACACGGAACGTCCCGCCCGCGAACTCGATGTCGTCGACGTTCGCCTCGAGCTGGTGCGCCGCGATCTGCTTGGCCTTGTCGATCACCTTGTCGCACGCCATGCCGACGGCCACGCCACCGACCGGCAGCGAACGCGAGCCGTAGGTGTCCATGCCGAGTGGCGCGATCGCGGTGTCGGAGTGCAGCACGTCGACATCGGCGGGGTCGATGCCCAGCTTGTCGGCGACGATCATCGACCAGGAGGTCTCGTGTCCCTGACCGTGCGGTGACGTGCCGGTGACGACCTGCACCTTCGAGGTCGGCAGGATGCGAACGGTTGCCGCCTCCCATCCGCCGGCGGAGTAGTTGAGCGAGGCGAGGACCCGCGACGGGGCGAGGCCGCACATCTCGAAGTAGCTCGACACGCCGAGGCCGAGCCGCTTGGTGGAGCCCTCGACGTTCTGTTCGGCCTGCCGGGCCCGGACGCCGGCGTAATCGATCATCTCGGCAGCGATCGTGGCCGCCTTGTCGTGATCGCCGGAGTCGTAGACCAGGCCGGTGAACGCCTCGTACGGGAACTGCTCCTTGCGGATGAAGTTGCGTCGCCGGAACTCGAGCGGGTCGGCGCCCACCTCCTTCGCCAGCGCGTCCATCGCCCGTTCGATGGCGTAGGTGGCCTCGGGGCGACCGGCGCCACGGTAGGCATCGGTCGGCGTGAGGTTGGTGAACACGCCGGTGCACGAGAAGTCGTAGGCCTTTGGCAGGTCGTAGACCCCGGCGTACAGGAACGCCCCGAGGATCGGGATGCCGGGGGTGATCAGCTGCAGGTAGGCGCCCATGTCGGCGGTGAGGCGCACCCGCATCGCGGTGAGCTTCCCGGCCGAGTCGGCGGCGAGTTCGATGTGCTGGATCTGCCCACGCCCCTGGATCGTGGCGACCGTGTTCTCCGAGCGGGTCTCGTTCCAGCGCACGGGCACTCCGTGCTTGCGTGAGAGGGCGACGCACAGCAGTTCCTCGGCGTACACGTCGAGCTTGGCGCCGAAGCCGCCGCCGACAGCCGGAGCGACGACGCGCAGCTGATGCTCGGGCACGCCGAGCGTGACGGCGATCATCACCTTGAGCACGTGCGGGATCTGGGTGGAGCTGTAGAGGGTGACGTCACCACCGAACGGCTGTGGGATCGACACGACGGCCCGTGGCTCCATCGCCATCGGGATCAGCCGTTGCTGCACGTAGCGTTCGCTCACCGTGTAGGCGGCCTCGTCGAACGCCTTCTGGACCGCGCCGTCGGTCTCCTCGACCAGGAGGTTCCACGTGTACGACGAGTTCGTGCCGAGGTCGGGGTGGACGACGATGCGGTCGGAGAGCGCGTCGTCGAGATCGATGATCGGCTCACCCGGGTCGTACTCGACGTCGATCGCCTCGATGGCGTCGTGGGCGATCGTGTCGGAGTCGGCGAGCACCACCGCCACGCCGTCGCCGACGTAGTGGACCGCGTCGATCGCGATCGGGTGGTGCGGCGGGTTCAACATGTCCTCGGTGACCGCCCACGCGCACGGCATCGGCGCCGCCCAGAGGTCGGCGAGGTCAGCGCCGGTGTACACCGCCTGCACGCCGGGCATCGCCGCGGCGGCGGTCGTGTCGATCGACACGATCTTCGCGCTGGCGTACGGGCTGCGCAGCACCGCCATGAAGAGGGCCCCCGGCACCTTCATGTCGTTGGCGAACACCGCTTCGCCGGTCAGGAGGACCGGGTCTTCCTTGCGGAGTACGCGCGTGCCGATCACCGCGGTGTCGGTCGGTTCGTCGGTCATGGTCATCGCTGGACCCCCATCCAGTTGGCGTCAACGTGTGACGGTGTGATGTTTTGATCAGGCGTTCGCCGACGCTGCGGCGAGCACCGACTTGACGATGTTGTGGTAGCCGGTGCAACGGCACAGGTTCCCCTCGAGCCCGATCCGCACGTCCTCCTCGGTCGGGTTCGGGTTCTCCTCGAGCAGGCTCGTGGCGGCCATCACCATCCCGGGCGTGCAGTAGCCGCACTGCAGACCGTGGTTCTCCATGAAGGCCTGCTGCATCGGGTGCAGCGTGCCGTCGGCTGCGGCCATCCCCTCGATCGTGCGGATGTCCTGGCCGTCGGCCTGGACGGCGAGCACGGTGCAGCTCTTGACCGCCTCACCGTTGAGGTGCAGCGAACACGCGCCGCACGACGAGGTGTCGCAGCCGATGTTGGTGCCGGTGAGCCCGACGACTTCACGGATGTACTGCACGAGGAGCAGCCGTGGCTCCACGTCGTGTGTCTGCGTCGTACCGTTGACGGTGACGGTGATCTCCACTGATGCCCCCAAGTCGCTCGTGGTGTGCTGTGTCCGGGGTGTCCCGGGTCAACATCATGCACCATCGGGGGCATCCCCGGACAACCGAGCGTCGCGGTGCGGCCCCGCGCGCTGGTCGGCTCAGGTGACGTTCGCGATGTCCGTGACGGCGAGGTACAGGAGGAACCCGATGATCGTGACCCCGAACACCGTGTAATGCCACCGCTTGGGGTGGTCGGCGCGCCAGAACCGGCGGATGCTGTAGGTGATCGAGACGATCGCGAGCAGACCGATCACGATCCCGATGACCGGCCCGACGCCGCGGGCGATGCCGACGGCCGGCAGGACGAACGGGAACACGATGTACATCAGCAGGCACCGACAGGTGCTGATCAGCAGCGACTTCTGGAACGCGGAGCGGGCCTCGGCCTTCGTGGACGTGGTGCCCTCGGGGAGGATCAGGAGGCGTCGCATGAACCGATCGGCGGCCGACGACGGCACCGTGACGGGCGACGGGGTGGTCGTGCCGGCGGCGTCGGCGCTCGTGGGCGCATCGGGGGCCGCGGTGTGCGCGGTGCCGGCGATGGGGGGCTGGTCGGCGGTGGTGCTCATGGCCGTCACGAACGGTACGTCGCTGCGACCGCCGCGGCAACTTCGGCCGGAGACGCGACGAGGGCGCAGGCGCCGGCGTCGGACAGCTCGTCGGGGGAGCCGAAGCCCCAGGTGACCCCGATGCAGTCGACGCCGTTCGACCGGGCTCCCTCCACGTCGTGGTCACGGTCGCCGATCATCACGACGTGGTGGCCGTCGCGGTCGCCGGCGAGGCCGAGTTCGCCCAGGGCGTAGGCGATCACGTCGGCCTTGGTGCGTCGGCCGGAGCCGACTGCGACGGTCGCGCCGGCCTGGAGCGCGAAGTGGTGGCTGAAACCGAAGTGCTCGACGATGCGGATCGCCGTCGGTTGCGGCTTGGCCGTGGCGAGCGACAACGTGTAGCCCGATTCGACGAGCTCCTCGAGCATCTCGGCGACTCCCGGGTACACCTCGTTCTCGAACAGACCGACGTCCTCGTAGCGCACCCGGTACGCCTCGACCACCCGTTCGATGTCGTCGTGCGGCACGCCGAGGGTGGGGAAGCTGAGCTCGAACGGGGGCCCGATCACGGCGCGGACCTGCTCGTCGGTGGGTGGTTCGTACCCGCAGGTGCTGAAGGCGTGTCGGAGCGAGCGGCCGATCCCTGGCGACGAATCCGACAGGGTGCCGTCGAGATCGAGCAGGACGTGGACGCCGCTCATCGCCCGGCCAGCTCTTCCAGACGCTGCAGGTCGTCGTCGGTGCCGACGGCGATCAGCACCTGGCGCGGCTCGATCACCATGCCGGGGTCGGGGTTGGTGGTGAACGTCCCGTCGGGGCGCCGAACGGCGAGGATCAGCACCCCGGTCTGCTTGCGCAGGTTCGCCTCGCGCAACGTCTTGCCGGCGAGGTCGGATGCCTCGGACACGTCGTACTCCTGCATGCGGAACTCCAGGGATCGTTCGTGCATGACGACGTCGATGAACTCGGCGACGTGCGGTCGGGCGACGAACGACGCCATCCGGGCAGCCCCGAGTTCCTGGGGGTTCACCACGCGGTCGGCGCCGGCGTTGGCGAGCTTCGGCACGCTCTCGTCCTGGCGGGCGCGGGCGACGATGAACAGGTCGGGCATGATCGCCCGGGCCGACAGGGTGACGAAGAGGTTCTCCGCATCGCCCTCGAGCGCGGCGATGAGCGCGCCGGCGCGTTCGAGCCCTGCCCGGCGCAGCGTGCTGTCGAGCGTGGCGTCGCCGACGACGGTCGGGTACGGGACGTTCTCGAGGCGGTCGGGGTCGACGTCGACGATCACCACCGGATGCCCGGCCGCCACGAGGTCATCGGCGACGGCACGTCCGACGCGGCCCCATCCGCACACGATCGTGTGCTCGCTCAGCTTGCTGATCTCGCGATCCATGATGCGCCTCCCGACGAAGTCACGCAGTTGTCCGTCCACGACGACCTGGACGGAGAGGGTGAAGGTGTACAGCACGGTCGACACGCCGATGATGATCAGGACGATCGTGAACCACTGCTCGAGGACGGTGAACTCCTCGAGTTCGCGGAAGCCGACCGTGGTGACCGTCGTGACCGTCTGGTACACGGCGTCGGTGAACGACATGCCGAAGAGCAGGTAGCCGATCGTGCCGATCACCATCACAGCGATCACCATGGCGACCGCACGCTGGAGGCGGCCGATCGGGCTGTAGTTCACGACGGCGACGGTAGCCCGCGCACCTCTCGCCGACAGCGTTACATCTGGGGTCAGACCCCAGATGTAACGGTCAGCGGCCGCGGAGGATCTCGCGGATCAGGGGTTCGTAGTGTTCGAGGGGGTTGCTGACGTAGTCGGCGTCGAAGGCCGTCTGGTCGTACTTGGCGCAGAACTCCTCGGTGTACTCGAAGTACGGCGAGTCGCGGTGGGCGTCGCGGGCGTTCTTGTCGAGTCCGATGTAGTCCCAGAAGTAGTAGCCCTGGAACTCGCCGTGGTGCTTGACCATGAAGTGGTTGGCCTCGGACACGAACGGCTTGAGGATGCCGGCGGCGATGTCGGGGTGGCTGTACGGGCTGAGCGTGTCGCCGATGTCGTGCAGCAGCGCGCAGAGCACGTATTCGTCGTCGCGGCCGTCCTTCTCGGCGCGGGTCGCCGTCTGGAGGCTGTGTTCGAGCCGGTTGACCGGGAACCCGCCGTGGTCGAACTCGAGCGCCTTCATCAGGTCGATCACGCGCTCGGCGACGAACGATTGGGTGATCGCCAGCTGCGGGGCGATGATCGCCCAGTCCTCGGCGGTCGACTCCTCGAACGTCTTGAACGAGGTGCGTGGATGCTCGGTGGTGGTCATGTCGTTGCTCCTCAGCAATTGCAGCAGGGGTCTGACCCCTGCTGCAATCATCACGTGGCGGATTGGATGGCGCGCCAGACTTTTTCGGACGTGGCGGGCATGTCGATGTGGCGGATGCCGAGATGGGACAGGGCGTCGATCACCGCGGACTGTACGGCGGGGGTGGACCCGATCGTGCCGGACTCGCCGATGCCCTTGGCGCCGAGCGGGTTGACGAACGTCGGGGTCTCCATGTGGATCACCTCGAAGCTCGGCAGCTCGGTCGCCGAGATCATCCCGTAGTCGGCCAGATTCGACGTGACCGGGTTGCCGTCCTCGTCGTAGCGGACCTCTTCGAGCAGCGCCTGTGCGGTGCCCTGGGCGATGCCACCGTGGATCTGGCCGTCGAGCAGCATCGGGTTGACCACCCGACCGGCGTCGTCGCAGGCGATCTGGCGAAGGTGCCGGACCTGGCCGGTGCCGATGTCGACCTCGACGACGGAGACGTGGGCGCCGAACGGGAACGTCGGCTGACCGGCATCGAACCGGGTGTCGACGGTGAGGCTCGGGGAGTGGCCCGTCTCCATGTCGGCAGCGATCGACCCGAAGCCCTGGTGGGTCTTCGCGGCGACGGCGAGTTCTCCCCAGGTCTTGCCGACTGCGGGGGTACCGGCGACGTGGAACGCTCCCTGGTCCTTGTCGAGCACGATGTCGCCCTCGTCGGCCTCGAGCAGTGAAGCGGCGAGGTTGCGGGCCATCTCGACCAGCTCGATCGACGCCTTGTTGACTGCGGCCCCACCGACCTGCAGCGACCTCGAGCCCATCGTGCCGCCCCCCTCGGGAACGAGATCGGTGTCGCCCCAGATCAGGGTGATCTTGTCCATCGGGATGCCCGTCTGGTCGCTGGCGATCATCGACCACGACGTGTCGTGACCCTGCCCGTGCGGCGACGTGCCGGTGTACACGAGTGCCGAGCCGTCGTCCTGCACCTCGATCTTGGCGGCTTCGCCCATCGGGTCGACGCCACCGGTGATCTCGACGTAGACACTGACACCGATGCCGAGCTGCTTGTCGTCTCCCGCCTCGCGGCGGCGCGCCTGTTCGGCGCGCAACTCGGTGTAGCCGGCGGCGTCGAGCGCCTTGTCGAGCGCGCCTTCGAAGTCGCCGACGTCGTAGATCTGACCGATCGCGGTGGTGTGCGGTTCGGTGAACTTCGGGATCAGGTTCATCCGCCGCACCTCGGCGGGGTCCTTGCCGATCTCGGCGGCGAACAGGTCCATCGCCCGCTCCGCAGCAGCGGTCGCCTCCGGTCGACCGGCACCGCGGTAGGGCACGGTCGGTGTCGTGTTCGTGAGCACGGTGGTCGCGCGCACCTCGATGTTCGGGATGTCGTACACGGCCGACGCCATCGGGCGCGTCATGGCGAAGCCCAGCACACCGCCCACGTCCATGAACCCACCGGCGTCCTGGAACAGGTGCAGCTGGTAGTGGGTGACCTTGCCCTCGCGGGTGCCGCCGATGGTGGCGTACTGGAGCTGGCTGCGGCCGTGGCCGAGGTTCATCATCGACTCGCTGCGGGTCTCGCTCCAACGGACCGGGCGCCCGACCGCCTTGGAGATCGGGCCGAGCAACATCTCCTCCGCGTAGGTGCCGATCTTCGCGCCGAACGCCCCGCCGACATCGGGCGTGATCACCCGGACGAGACCCGGGTCGACGCCGTTGGCCGCGGCGATCGGGACCTTGACGCCCTGGGCGTGCTGGGTCGAGAGCCACTGGTGGAGGCGACCGTGGACCCAGGCGGCCGCGGATCCGCGGACCTCGAGCGGGCACGGCGCAACGCGCTGGTTGAGGAAGCGGCCCGTGACGACGACCTCGCAGTCGGCGAAGTAGTCGTCGGTCGCCGTGTTCTCGGGCATCCCGAGCACCGTGGTGTCGAAGACGGCGTTCGAGCCGGCTGCCTCGTAGATCAGCAATTCGGAGGCCATCGATGCCTCGATGTCGACGAGCGCCGGGAGGAAGTCGACGTCGACGAACACCATCTCGGCGGCGTCGGTTGCCTGCGCGAGCGTTTCGGCGACGATCGCCACCACCGGCTCTCCGACGAAGCGCACCTTGTCGCTTGCGAGCAGGGTGCGTGCGACCGCTGGATTGAACTGCGACGGAACCGGCTCGAGGCCGAGCGACTCGGCGGTGAACACACCGACCACGCCCGGCATGTCCTTCGCACCGTCGATGTCGATCGACAGGATCGTGCCGTGCGCGACCGCGGATCGTGCGTAGACCACGTGCAGCGCCCCGGCGAGCAGTTCCTCGTCCAGGTCGTCGACGTACACCCCGCCTGTCGTCAGGAACTTCGGGTCTTCCTTGCGCTGGACCCTGGTCCCCAGAATGCTGCCGGCCACGTGCTCTCCTCACCCCATCGCATGTTGCGCCGTTCGTCGGCGTCCGTGGGTGCCGAACCTAGTCGGCAGCGCTGGGTGCGGGCCCAGCCGTGCGAGCGGCGATGATGCCGGTGACGATGTTGTACGGCCAGCCGGGCGGAAGGTCGCTCGGAAGCGGTGGGAGCGGCAGGATCGTCGTGCGGCGGTCGCCGGCCTCGACGAAGCCGATCTCCTCGCGGGCCGCCTCGCGGATGCCGTCGTCGGTCTGCAGGCGGTCGACCTCACCGGCGAGCTGGCCGTTGACGCGTTGCAGTTCGGCGAGTTCGGCCTGACGCCGGACGAGATCGTCGTCCTGGTCGAGCCAGGTCTGGACCGGCAGGATGACGAGCGCTGCGACGATCGTGGCGGCGACGACGAGGATGAAGGCGCCACCGAACAGCGCCAGCTTCGGGCGGCGCAGGATGCGCTTGTCGGTGGGAATCGGCCGGGTGAAGTCGCCGAGGCGCGACCGGCCGGCATCGGCTGCCGTCGGTTTCTCCTTCGGCCTCGGGATCGAGGTGGTGCGCGAACGACTCACCGCGTCAGTCTCGCAGCTGGCTCGCGATGATCGGTGGCAGCTCACGGGTCCTGTCACCGGCACACGTCCGGGCGGGCTGTTCGGCGGCGGACGACGAGCCCGCTCTTACAACGGCGCGAGTGCGCTCGTGCCGCGGTACTCGGCGGTGTCGCCGAGTTCGGCTTCGATGCGCAGGAGCTGGTTGTACTTCGCCACGCGGTCGCTCCGCGCGGGCGCGCCGGTCTTGATCTGGCCGCAGTTGGTGGCGACGGCGAGGTCGGCGATCGTGGCGTCCTCGGTCTCGCCGGAGCGGTGGCTCATCACCGAGGTGTACCCGTGGCGAGTGGCGAGCCCGACGGTGTCGAGCGTTTCGGTGAGCGATCCGATCTGGTTCACCTTGATCAGGATCGAGTTCGCGACGTTGCGATCGATCCCGGTCTGCAGGCGCGCCGAGTTGGTGACGAAGAGGTCGTCGCCGACGAGCTGGACCCTGTCGCCGATCGCGGCCGTCAGCGTCGCCCACCCGTCCCAGTCGTTCTCGTCCATCGCGTCCTCGATCGAGACGATCGGGTAGGTCTCGACCAGCCGCACCCAGTAGTCGGTCATCTCCGTCGGCGAGAGCACCTTGCCCTCGCCGGTGAGGTGGTAGGCGCCGTCGCGGAAGATCTCGCTCGTGGCGGGGTCGAGGGCGATGGCGATGTCGTCGCCGGGGGTGAAGCCCGCCTTGGTGATCGCCTCGACGAGCACCTTGATCGCTTCTTCGTTCGACTCGAGGTTCGGGGCGAATCCGCCCTCGTCGCCGACGGCGGTCGACAGGCCGCGATCGTGGATGACCTGCTTGAGCACGTGGTAGGTCTCGGTGCCCCAGCGAAGTGCCTCGCGGAAGCTCGGCGCGCCGACGGGCATCACCATGAACTCCTGGAGGTCGATCGAGTTGTCGGCGTGGACGCCGCCGTTGATCACGTTCATCATCGGTACCGGCAGCACGTGGGCGTTGGGGCCTCCGAGGTAGCGGTAGAGCGGCACGTCGAGTTCGATCGCGGCGGCCTTCGCGATCGCCAGGCTGGTGCCGAGGACTGCATTCGCTCCGAGGCGTGACTTGTTGTCGGTGCCGTCGAGGTCGAGCATCACCCGGTCGAGGAACCGCTGGTCGAGGGCGTCGAAGCCTTCGAGCGCGTCGGCGATCTCGTCGTTGACGAAGCCGACCGCATGCTGCACGCCCTTGCCGCCGTACCGGTCGCCGCCGTCGCGCAGTTCGACCGCTTCGTGCTCGCCGGTCGACGCGCCCGAGGGGACCGCTGCTCGACCGAGGGCGCCGGAATCGAGGAGGACGTCGACCTCGACGGTGGGGTTGCCTCGTGAATCCAGGATCTCGCGGCCGGTGATGCTGACGATCTCGCTCATGGTCACAACGTACCCGCGGTGGGATGCGCGTTCCGAGGGCCCGCGCGATCGGTATCGTTCCGCTCGGTCTGCAGCGCCGCTGCAGCGTGCGCAGTGTGAGTCGAAGGACGGCCGGGGTTGCTGCAGGACGGGGTTGTTCGGGAGCCGGCTCCGGTGGTGCTCGTGCCGGTGTCGGGTCCGATGGAGTCGCCGTGGCGGTGACCGTGCTGGCGCTGGTGGTCGGCGTTGCCCTGCTCGCCTACGCCGCTGACCAGTTCGTGCTCGGCGCCGCACGCGTCGCGTTGATCCGCAACATCTCGCCGCTCGTCGTCGGCGTCGTGATCATCGGGTTCGGCACGAGCGCCCCGGAGCTGCTCGTGTCCTCGATCGCCGCGGCGGGCGGCAATCCGGAGATCGCCGTCGGCAACATCGTCGGATCGAACATCGCCAACCTGTCGCTGTTGCTCGGGATCGGGGCGATCATCATCCCGCTCGGCGTGGCGTCCAGCACGGTTCGCCGGGAGGCGCCGATCGCGGTCGCCGGCATCGCCGCCTACGCGATTGCCGTACAGGGCGGAGGCGTCGACGCGATCGAGGGCATCGTGTTGCTCGTGGCGTTGGCGTTGGCCATCTGGAAGGTGACCGCCGCGTCTGCGGGCGATCCGCTCGGCCCCGAGACCGAGGAACTCGCCGACACCGAACACCACTCGGTCCGCATCGAGGTGATCCGGACACTGCTCGGGTTGATCGGAACGATCGCGGGCGCCCAACTGCTGCTCTGGGGCGCCGTCGACGTGGCCGACCGCGCCGGCCTCGGCGAGGGATTCGTCGGTGCGACGCTGGTCGCCGTCGGCACCTCACTGCCCGAGTTGGTCACGGTGGTCCAGTCGGCCCGTCGCAAGGAGACCGACCTGATCGTGGGCAACCTGCTCGGCTCCAACATGTTCAATGCGCTCGGCGTCGGTGGCGTCACCGGCATCATCGGTGCCGGGGCCCTGGACGAACCCGGGCTCACCCGCTTCGGTGTGATCGCAGCCACAGTGGTCGCCGGGATCGCGTGGTCGATGATGAAGACGGGTCGCGTCGTCGGGCGTGTCGAGGGCATCGCACTCCTGATCCTGTACGCAGCGCTCGTGCCGTTCCTGTCCTGACCGAGGCCGACGCCCGACGAGTAGCTGCTCCTCCCAACATCGCGCAACTGGCAGATTTCGCTCAAGTTCCTTGCCGGGCGTGCCGATGGCGTCGACATGGAACCCGTCGATCCGCGTCCGCTGGGCGAGGCGTTGCCGCCACCGCACGCTCACGCCGCCGGGACCGTCTCACCGTCGGTCGAGACGACGGTCGAGTCGAAAGCCGAATCGAAGGCGCAGTCGAAGGTCGAGACGAAGGACGTCGGACGCCCGCGCGCCGACGCGGTGGCGATCCCGTCGATGGTGCCGATGCTGCCCTGGCGAGTCGCCGGCGCCGTCGCGCTGTCGATCGCGTTCGGGTTGATCGGGTGGGAGATCCAACGCGTCGTCGACGATCAACCGTGGTCGGATACCGTCATGTTCTGGTCGATCGTCGCCGGCCTGGTCGCCGGCGCCTGCGTGCTCGGCTGGACCTGGTCGTCGGTGGAGAACGCCCGTCGCCTCGTCGGACCGGCCTCCGGCCGTGAACTGCCTGATCCCCGCCACGCCCTGGCGACATGGATCGTGCCGTTCGCCTTCGTCGGCCTGGCGATCGCGATCGTCGCGTACCTCGGCGACCGGGTGAGCCGGAGCGCCGATGACACCGTGTCGTCGGCTCCGCTCGCCGTGGCGGTGGTTGCGCTGCTGCTGGCGATCCCGATGACGTACCGGCCGCTCCACTACCTGTCCGGCGTGGTCCGTCAGGTGGGTGGGCACTCGGCCAAGCTCGCGCAGTGGATGTGGGTGCCGGTCGGGCTCGCCCTGGTCGGTGTCGTATCGATCGTCGCGTTGCGGGTCGGTGGTGTGGTATCCGATCCCGGCGGCTCCGGCCCGATCGACACCGCCGCAGAGTGGGCGCCGTTGTGGGTGATCGGTGTCGTCGCGATCGCGCCCTGTGTGATCGTGATCCTGCTCGCTTGGCGGGCTGCGTCGTCGGTCGAGGAGGCGGTCGTCCTCGCGGCCGACCGTCGTCGCCGCTCGCCGCTCGCGGTGGCTGCGGGTGCGCCCGCGCCGACATCCCGTTCAGCATCGTCGAGCCGCAGCGAGGGATCGCGTGCACCCCGTCCCTCGAAGGAGGCCACCAGAGGTCCGGTGCGGCTGATCCCCGGCGACGACCTCCTCCGGCTCGGGATCGTCACCCTGCTCGCCGGGCTCTCCCTGCTGACGATCGTCGGCGCCGTGGTGATGTTCATGTTCTGGCGTGAGGCCAGTGACGGCCTGCTGCTGCCATCGCAACGCGAGCGTGCCTGGGACTCGTTCAGCACGTTGCACGCCGGTGCACGGTTCGTCGGGTTCTCGTTGATTGCGCTCGTGACGATCTGGACGTTCGTGGCGGTCGCCAACGTCCGCTTGGCGTCGGGTCGACGCCGCAATCCGTTCATCGCTGCGTTCGCCTGGCCGATCGCAGCGGTGGGCTTCTGGATGCTCGCCGACCGTGTGGTCGCGGATCGGGGTGCCGGTGCCGCCATCGTGGGCTTCGCAGCCCAGGCCGCCTTGCTGTACCTGCCGTTCCTGCTGTTGGAGCGCGCCGCCGATGCCGTCGAGGCGCGGCGCACGCCGTTGCGGGTCACCTACGTCTTCGGCGTGGTGCTGCTCGTCTACGTGCAGGCACTCGGGGGGTTGTCGACCATCGAGGAGACCATCGACTCGACCGAGCTCGGTCGTCTCGCCGGGTTCCTCGCGCTGGGCGCAATGATCCAGCTGTTGTCGACGTTGGCGGTCACCGACGCGTGCCGGGTGATCGAAACCGCCACCGACCGCGAGGCGGCGAGCCACAACGCGCTCGTCGAACAGCGTGAGGCGATCGCCCAGCGGGCCGGGACGCACCCATCCCATCGCGTCACATCATCATCCGCCCCGTCGCCGGCCCCCGTGCCAACCGGGTCGTCATGACCACGTCGCCCGGCCCCCTCGACGATCGCACCTCGTCGTCCGCTGAGGCCCAGGCGCCCTTCACGTCCGCTCCGCTGCCGCCCCCACCCCCGGTACCGGCACCCTCGGCCACGCCGTCGCAGGCGGCCACGCCGTCGCCGGCACCGTCGATGGAGCCGGCGCTCGGCGCATCGACGGTGCCCCCGGCGAAGTTCGACGTCACCGAGCCGACCTCGCCCTTCGCTCCGCTTCGAACCGCTCCACCGCCGCAGATCTTCGCCACCTGGTGGCTGAGGTACCTGTTGTTCCTCGCCCAGCTCGTCGGGATCGCCGTGGTGTTGCTGGCCGAGTACGCGGGCGACTTCGGCGAACTCGGCCGGTCCTCGACCATCGTGATGCCGTACCTGCTCTGCGCGGTGTTGCTCGTGTCGTGGAGCGCACTGGCGATGACCGACGCGGCCCGCCTCGTGCCGGCCACCGCGTACCGTCGGCGCTCCAGTGCAGCGCTGGTCGTCGTGCTGTGGCTGTTGGCCTTCGCGGCACCGGTCGCGGCGGCGAGGGTCGTCGGCTGGGCTCGAGATCGTTTCGCCGTCGATCCGGACGACCTCGCAGTCGTCGCAGTCACGGTTGCGGCCGTCTTCGTCTGCTTCCTCGTGGTCTGGATGCCGTTCCGCTATCACACGCAGCAGGCCCATCGCATCGGTGCTCCCGGCAGGGTGGTCGCCGCATGGTTCTGGCTGCCGCTCCTCACCGTGGTGGGCGCACTGCTGATCAACGCGCTCGGCATGCGCGACACGCTCGCCGAGAACGGCATGACCGATGTCGAGCGAACCGTCCAGGTCGGTGTGCTGTTCGGCCTCCCAGCGCTCGTGTTCGCGCTCGCCACCTGGCGCGCCACCACGGTGTTCGACGAGGTGATCGACCTGCGGTGGCGGCGCTGGCGAAGCGAGTGGGAACAGACCCTGCTCGCGATGACGATGCAACCGCCGCCGGGCCCCGAAGCCCCGACAGCACCCCCGCGTTCCTGACGTCGATCGGCTGCCGGCTCAGTTCGGTTCGGTGGACTTCACGTCGTCCCACAGCGTGTCGAGCGTGGCCAGATCGGCCTCGCGGAGATCGATCGAACGCTGCACGGCCAACTGCTCGACCCCTTCGAAGCGGGCCCGGAACTTGTCGGTCGCGGCTCGGAGCGCGAGTTCGGGGTCGATGTCGAGATGCCGCGCCACGTTGACGATCGCGAACAGCAGGTCGCCGAGTTCTTCCGCCGAGCGTGTCGAACGTCCGGGGTCGGCCGGGCCGGCCGGGCCGTCGTCGATGTCGGCCCGGCTGGAGAGGGTGCCGGCGAGCTCGGCGGTCTCCTCGGCGATCTTCGGGAACGCACCGGTCACATCGGGCCAGTCGAAGCCGACCTTCGACGCCTTCCTGCCGACCTTGGCGGCGTACGCGAGTGCGGGCATCGACCGCGGGATCCCGTCGAACACCGACGTGCGCGACTTCTCGGCGCGTTTGATGTCGTCCCAGTTGCTGAGGACCTCGTCGGTGTCGAGGACCTGATCGGCGAGGTGCCCGAACACGTGCGGATGACGGCGCACGAGCTTGTCGTGGATGCCGGTCGCGACGTCGGCGATCGTGAAGCGACCCTCCTGCTCGGCGATCGTGGCGTGGAACTCGATCTGGTAGAGCAGGTCGCCGAGCTCCTCGATCAGGTCGTCGTCGGTGGTCGCGTCGGCGGGATCGAGGCCGTGGACCGCATCGACGACCTCGTAGGTCTCCTCGAGCAGGTGCGGGACCAACGACGCGTGGGTCTGCTCGATGTCCCACGGGCACTGCTCGCGCAAGAGCCGGGTGAGTTGGTGGAACCGGACGTACTCCGCCCCGACCGGTACGGCCAGGTGCGGAATCCACAACGACGTGAGATGATCGGCGGTGACCGTGCGGTCGAGTTCGGCCCAGGTGGTCTCCACGATGCGCTCGTCGGCGGTGCCGAGCGCTTGCAGGATCGTGACCCGTTCGTCGCCGGTCGCTCCATCGACGGCGAGCTTGATCTCCGACAGCACCCAGTCGGCATGGGCATGGGCAACCAGGAGCGGCCCGCGCTCACCGGCAGCGGCGACGGCGAACTCGTGACCGTCGACGAGGCGGACACCGGCCTCCACGGGATCGATGCCGAGGCGGGCCCAGGCCACGTCGAGGAACGACATCGCCGGCAGGAGCACGACCTCCACGTCGTTGCGGTCACGCAGGTACCGCACAGTGCGTTCGAGCACGAGCGGTGAACCGGGTACGGCGTAGAGGATCTCGCCGTGTTCGATTGCGGCCGAGACCAGCGCGGCGGTGATCTCGACGTAGACGTC
The DNA here is from genome assembly GCA_963715285.1 of Ilumatobacteraceae bacterium. Lineage (GTDB taxonomy): Bacteria > Actinomycetota > Acidimicrobiia > Acidimicrobiales > Ilumatobacteraceae > Sva-07. The sequence continues at coordinate 32,655 of CAVQRU010000035.1, forward strand.
GTCGAAGGTGTCGGCAGCGTCGTACAGGTGGTCGAAGGCGATGGCGTCGGGCACCAGATCGGCCGACGGGTGCACCGCCGTGCGCAGGTAACGGTGCCCGATCCGCTCGACCGTCCGGAGCGTCTCCTCGGTGACGTGGTCGTGACCGCCGGGACCCAGCCCGACGACGACGATGCGGGGTGTCACCACGGCAGGCTCAGCCGAGCCCGACGACGGTTCCGGTGTCGGGGTCGAACGTGCCGTAGCGGGCGTCGACGTGGATGTCGGTGTCGGCAGCAGCGGCGGACACGTCGATCACGGCGGTGAGCTGTTCGATCTCGGCGTCGGCGAGATCGCCGAACGAACGGAACGAGATCACCACCCAGGCGAACTCGGCGCCCGTGGTGTCGAGCAGTGGCGCCGCTGCGAAGGGCTCGTCGGGCGACATGGTGGCGGCGACGGCGACGAACGGGGTGCTGGCCGCGTTGTTGGCGATGTCGTCGGGGCTCAGGCAGGGGATGTCGCCGTTGGTGGCGACGAGGCTCTGGTCGACGTTGTTGACGGTGAACACGTCGACGAAATCGGCTCCACCCTCGAGCTCGGCGAGCGCGGCGACGGCTGTCGCCTCTTCTTCGACCACGATCGCACTGATGCACGCGACGCCCGACGACGTGGCCCCTGCGTCGTACAGCGCGGCGACGTCGATGTCGGCCACGAGCTGCTCGTTGATCCACCGGGTGATCTCGGCGCGCACCGGGTCGAGCGGGACGACGTCGTCGCCCGTGACACCGAGTTCGGTGAGCGTGGCGTCGAACTCGTCGCGGGTCAGTTCGACGTCGCCGACACGGGCGACCGCGTCGCTGTCGGAGAACGTCGTGCAACCGGTCGCCACCAGGGCGATCGAGAGCGGGAGGAGGATCGTCAGCGAACGTCGCAGCACCCGCCGCACGCTACCAACCGTCACCCGGTGCCGGGCCAACGAATGAGACGTGGGGTCAGACCCCGCGTCTCATTCGGCGGGGACCAGGTCGCGGAGGAAGCGGGCGAGGAACGTGCTCGCGTCGGCGCCGCGGGGGAGCGGGACCACGAGCTGGCCGAGGTCCTCCTTGTACTTCGCGCCCTTCGAGATGCGGCGCAGTCGCATGGTCTCGGACAGCTTCAGCTCGAGTGGCCCCAGCTTGGCGGTGCCGCCGGTGGAGGCCGACCCCGAGATCTGGATGTCGTTGACTCCGAGGCGGTGGCACTCGGCGCGCAGATAGCCGACCTGCAGCAGCGACTCGGCGGGTGCCGGGAGCGGGCCGTAGCGGTCCTCCCACTCGGTGCGGATGTCGTCGACCTCGGCCTGCGTGGTGACCCCTGCGAGTCGACGATACGCCTCCAGGCGCAGCTCCTCCTTGGCGACGTAGTCGGTGGGCAGGAAGGCGTCGGTGGGCACGTCGAGCTTGATCTCGGCGGGCGCGTCGGGTTGTGGTTCGCCCTTCATCTCGCTGACCGCCTCGGTCACCATCTGGCAGTAGAGGTCGTAGCCGACGGCCGCGATGTGGCCCGACTGCGACTCACCGAGCAGGTTGCCGGCACCGCGGATCTCGAGGTCGCGCATCGCGATCTTGAAGCCCGAGCCGAGCTCGGTCGACTCGCCGATCGTGCGCAGCCGCTCGTAGGCCTCCTCGCTCAGCACCTTGTCGCGCGGGTGGAACAGGTAGGCGTACGCCCTCGACCCCGACCGGCCGACGCGGCCGCGCAGCTGGTGCATCTGGCCGAGGCCGAGCAGGTCGGACCGCTCGACCACCAGCGTGTTGACCGTCGGCATGTCGATGCCGGACTCGATGATCGTCGTACACACCAGCACGTCGTACTGGCCGTCCCAGAAGTCCTGCACGACGGTTTCGAGACGGGCCTCGTCCATCTGGCCGTGAGCGGTCGCGATGCGCGCCTCCGGCACCAGCTGGCGCAGCCGGGCGGCGGCCGTCTCGATCGACTGCACCCGGTTGTGCACCCAGAACACCTGGCCTTCACGCAGCAGCTCGCGGCGGATCGACTCGACGGCGACGCGCTCGTCGTACTCGCCGACGTAGGTGAGGATCGGTTGGCGGTCGGCCGGCGGGGTCTGCAGCAGCGAGAGGTCGCGTATGCCGACGAGCGACATCTCGAGTGTGCGCGGGATCGGTGTGGCGGAGAGGGTGAGGACGTCGACGTTCGTCTTCATCTTCTTCATCGTCTCCTTGTGCTGCACGCCGAAGCGCTGCTCCTCGTCGACGATCAGCAGGCCGAGATCCTTGAACTTGACGTCGTTCGCGAGCAGGCGGTGGGTGCCGATGACGCAGTCGACCTCACCGCTCTTGACGCCCTCGATCACCTTCTTGGCCTGGCCGGCGGTGAGGAACCGCGACAGCGTCTCGACGCGGATGGGGAAGCCCGCGAAACGGTCGGCGAACGTGTTGCCGTGCTGGGTGGCGAGGAGGGTCGTCGGCGCGAGCACGGCGACCTGTTTGCCGTCCTGGATCGCCTTGAACGCGGCGCGGATGGCGACCTCGGTCTTGCCGAACCCGACGTCGCCGCACAGCAGGCGGTCCATCGGGTGGGGGAGTTCCATGTCGCGCTTGATGTCGTCGATCGCGGTGCGCTGGTCGGGGGTCTCGACGTACGGGAACGCCTCCTCCATCTCGGCCTGCCACGGCGTGTCCTGGGTGAACGAGTGGCCCTCGGCGTTGACCCGCTTCTGGTAGAGCACGACGAGTTCCTGGGCGATCTCGCGGACCGCGGAACGCACTCTGCTCTTGGTCTTCGCGAAGTCGGATCCGCCGAGGCGGTGCAGCTTCGGCGCCTCGCCGCCGACGTACTGGCGCAACGTGTCGATCTGGTCGGACGGTACGTACAGCTTGTCGCCACCCTTGTAGGAGATCAGCAGGTAGTCGCGTTCGACACCGCCGATCGCCCGCTTGACCATGCCCTCGTACTGGCCGACGCCGTGCTGGTGGTGCACGACGTAGTTGCCGGCCTTGAGGTCCTCGAACGTCGACGCCGATTCCCGCTTCTGCTTGCGGATGGTGCGGTGAGCACGGCGGCGGCCCGTGAGGTCGCTCTCGGCGACGATCGCCACCTTGGCATTCGGGAGGGTGCAGCCACGGTGGAGTGGCGCGACCGTGACGCTGCCACCGGTCTTCAACGGGCTCCCGGGTGCGATCACCGGGAAGTCGAGGCCGTTGTCGAGCAGGAGGTCGTGCAGGCGTTGTGCCGATCCGGTGCCGTCGGCAGCGACGACCACCCGGTAGCCCTTGCCGATCAGCTCGACGAGTCGGTCGGTGAGGCCGGAGCCGTCGCCGGCGACCGGCCCCCACCCGGATGCCTCGACGAGCGGCGTGTCGGGCGACTCCGGTGTCGAGTCGATCGTCCAGAACGATCCGGCGGCGTCGAGCAGCGTGTCCGGGTCGGCGTGGAGGCGGGGGAATGCCTTGTCGGGATCTCGTGCCCAGGTGGACGCGAGCGTGCGCGCGAGGTCGTCCTCCTCGGCGATCAGGTCGAGCGCTCGGTCGCGCATCCGGCGCGGTTCGACCAGCAGTACCTTCGCCGACTCGGGCAGGACGTCGGTGAGGAGGCGGTCGTCGTCGACGAGCCACGGCAGCCAGCTCTCCATGCCGTCGAAGTGCACGCCCTCGGCGAGACGCTCCCATTGCTCCCGACCCCACGGCTCGGATGCGACGAGACGGTCGGCTCGCTCGCGGACGTCCTCGGTCGGCATCAGCTCGCGGGCCGGGAAGATGATGACCTCGTCGAGATCGTCGGTGGATCGCTGGTCGTTGACGCCGAAGCGGGTCAGGCGGTCGACCTCGTCGCCCCACAGGTCGATGCGGATGGGGGCATCGGCGGTCGACGGGAACACGTCGACGATCGCGCCCCGCCGGGCGAACTCGCCGCGGTGTTCGACCAGCTCCTCGCGGCGGTAGCCGAACTCGACGAGCTGGCGCCCGAGGGCATCGGGATCGATCGCCGCCCCGCCAAGCGCGGCCGGACGGACCACGATCGGCTCGGTGGTGGTGGCGCCGGGCCCGAGTTTCTGGAGGAGCGCCCGCACGCCGGCGACGATCACCATCGGGCAACGGTCGGGATCGCGCAGGCGCCAGAGGATGTCGAGGCGCTGACCCATCGTCTCGACGCTCGGGCTGACCCGCTCGAACGGCAGCGTCTCCCAGCCGGGAAAGTGGACGACCTCGCCGGCCGGCAGGAACTGCGCGAGGTCGTCGGCGAGCTGTCCGGCCATCGTGCCCGTCGGGCAGCTGACCACGAGTGGCCGCCGCGACGACAGCGTGGCGAGCGCCGCGATCGAGATCGGCCGCGCCACTTCCACCACGGCGAGTCGCGCGCCCGGATCGCCGAGCGCTCTCGTCAGCCCTGGCTCGTCGCGCAGCAAGGCCGGCAACTCCGTGAGCGCGGCGCCGGCGAGCTCCTCCGTCATGCTCACTCCACCTCCCCCATCCCGAATCCCCATCCGAAAAATGCCTCGATCTGCGCGTTGCACGCGACCATCCAGGCAGTTTTCGGGGGTCGAGGGGTGGCGACGGTCATCGGGTGCCGTTGTACCGCTGCATCGCGGCATCCACACCGCGGGCCACGATCAACTCGGCGGCATCGGCGGCATCCGCGATCCGGATGTCGAGCAGCTCACGTTCGGACTTCGGCACCTTCGACAACACGTGCCCCTTGCCGACGTCCTTGTGTTCGGGTTTGCCGACACCGATCCGGATGCGCAGGTAGTCCTGCGACTTGAGGTGCTGGGTGATCGAGCGCAGCCCGTTGTGCCCCGCGAGGCCACCGCCGGCCTTGATCTTCAGCTCGCCGGGCGGCAGGTCGAGTTCGTCCTGGATGACGATGATGCGCTCGGGCGCCTCGATTCGGTAGCGCCGCACGAGCGCGCTCACCGCCTGACCCGAGTCGTTCATGAACGTGATCGGGAAGGCGAGGACGACACGTTCGTCGCCGTCGGGCCCGGCGAGGCGCGTCTCGGCGACGAGGGCGTTGTCGCGTCCGCCCTTCAGCGTGACGCCGTTGCGCTCGGCGAGGAGCCGGACTGCTTCTTCGCCGACGTTGTGGCGCGTGCGGGCGTACTTCTCACCGGGGTTTCCCAGCCCGACGATCAACCAGTCGAACGGCTCACCCTTCCCGACGCGTCCGAACAACCCCATCGCTCAGCTCCGCCACCGAGACGCCCGGTCGCACCGACCCGAAAATGCCGGAATCCGGACGCCGAGCGTCCGGATTCCGCGAGATTTCGGGTGGGAGATGGGGTCACTCGCCGTCGGAGTCGGCCGACGCGTCGGCCTCGGCACCTTCGCCATCGCCCTCGGCAGCTTCGGCAGCTGCCTCCTCCGCGGCTGCCTCCTCGGCATCGAGCACCGGGGTGCGCATGGTGAGGACGGTGACGACGGGAGCGTCGGCGTCGGCTTCGGCGACGACGCCCGACGGCAGCGGGATGTCCTCGACGCGGATGACCGTGTCCATCGTCATCTCCGAGACGTCGATCGTGACACCGTCGGGGATGTTGCGCGGGGTGGTGCGGACCTGCAGTTCCTGCATGGCGAGGTCGACCAGTCCGCCGTTGGCGGACACGTCCTTGGCCTCACCCTCGAGGTGGATCGGGATCGACACCACGATCTCCTCGTTGAGGTTCACCTGGATGAAGTCGACGTGCTGCACGGAACGCTTGACCGGGTGGCGCTGGATGTCCTTGATCAGCGACGGGTACACGGTGCCGTCGACGGTCAGGTCGAGGATCGTGTTCATGCCCGCTGCGCCCGACAGCGCCTGGCGCAGCTCGCGGCGATCGACCGAGACGGGGAGGGGATCCATCCCGTGGCCGTAGACGACCGCGGGGATCTTGCCCTCGGCGCGCAGACGGCGAGCGTCGGAGCTTCCGGCGCGGCGTCCGGTTTCGGCTTGGAGAACGGTCTCAGTCATGGTTTTCGGCTTCCATCAGATCTCGTGGCGACGCCTCCAGATCGGGCGCCGGTCGTTACAGCAGCACTTGAATCTATCGGTCCTGCTCACCATCCCCTCCCGCCTCGCCCGACCGAGCAAGTCCGAAACATGCCTGGATGTGCGCGCTGAGCGCGCCGGTCGGGGCATTTTTCAGAAGTCGGCCGAGCGGCGGGCGTGGATGCGGGCAACCTGACGGCTGGCGGCGGCGAGATCGTTGCGCATCGTCTCGTCGAAGCGCACCACCATCCAACCGACCTCGGCGCAGGCCCGGTCGCGATCTTGATCCTTGCGCTGGGCATCGTCGCCCCCGTGGAACCACGACGAGCCGGGCTCGACCGCGAGTCTGATGGCGGGCCACGCGATGTCGAGATGGACCGTCTCGCCGGATGGGATGACCAGCGGGTGCTGTCGTTCGGGGCGAGGCAGACCGAGCTGTTCGAGACGTTCGATGAGTACCCGTTCCAAGTTGCTCTGTGCCGGACGACGCTGGCCCGCTGCGTGCGCGAGCCAGCGTTCGATCGTGGCGACGCCGTCCTTGCCCCGGCATCGATGTCGCTCGAGATAGTCGGAAGCGACGTGCGGTGTGATCAACCCGAGGTGCCACGCATCTTCCGCAGCTCGCTCGAACCTGTGCTGGTTGAACGCTGCTGCGAGTCCGAACAGCATCCGCATCGGCGAGACGAGTCGGAACCCGTCGTGTTCGAGTGAGTCGTTGTCCGACCAGTCGGTTCGGTGCAGGTCGATCCAGCTCGGGACGTTTCGGCGGAACGTCGATGGCACGGTGACGTGGATCGTGGCGGTGGGCATGCTCCGGAGCCCGACGATTCGTCCGGCCGTCCAACCGCTCAGGAGACCAACGTCGCCGACACGCAGCTGTGCGGCCATCGCGCGGCTGGTGAACGAGACGGGCGTCGAGGCGATGCGCACCACGCCCGTCGCGACGTCGTCGATCAGTCCGCGCCGTCGTGCCCGGTACGCCATCGAATGTGAGACACCGAGTTCGGTGAGCTGGGCGAGCGATGCAATGCCGTGTTGACGGCTGAAGAGATCGAGGACGTCCCGTGTCATCACAGCACACGAGTGGGCTCACGACGCTCCGGTTCGGAACCAACCTCCGAAATCTGCCCCGAACGTCGCGCTCAGCGCGCAGAACCAGGCATTTTTCGGTCGAGGGGCCGGGGCCTGGGCTTCGGGGCGGGGGCGGGTCAGGCGAGGTTCTCGCCGTCGAAGATGTCGCTGACGCTGGTGTCGTCGAAGACGGCGCCCAGGGCCTCCGCGATCAGCGGGGCCACCGAGAGCACCTCGATCTTGTCGAGTTGCTTCTCCGTCGGCAGCGGCAGCGTGTTCGTGAGCACGATCCGGCTCAACGGGGCATTCTTGAGCCGGTCGATCGCCGGGCCCGACAGCACGCCGTGCGTCGCCATCGCCCACACCTCGCTGGCGCCGCGCTCGACCAGCAGCTCGGCAGCGGCACAGATCGTGCCGGCGGTGTCGATCATGTCGTCGGTCAGCACGCACAGGCGGCCCTCGACGTCGCCCATCACCTCGGCGGCCTCGGCGACGTTGGTGGTTCCCTTCGGGCGTCGCTTGTAGATGAACGCCAGGTCGGCGCCGATGTCGACGAGGTGCTGCGCCATCCGTTCGGCGACCTTGATGCGGCCTGCGTCGGGCGACACGATCACCGGCTCGTTGGCGTACTGGCGTACGTACGCCTCGAGCACCGGCATCGCCGTGAGATGGTCGACCGGGCCCTCGAAGAACCCCTGGATCTGGCCCGAGTGCAGATCGATCGAGATCATCCGCTTGGCGCCCGCGGCCTTGAACATGTCGGCGATCAGCCGGGCGGTGATCGGCTCACGCCCCTCGGCCTTGCGGTCCTGGCGGGCGTAGCCGTAGAACGGGCACACGGCGGTGATGCGCTTCGCCGAGGCGCGGTAGGCGGCGTCGATCATGATCAGGTGTTCCATGATCGAGTCGTTGACCGAGTGGTCGTCGACGCCGTAGTGGCTCTGGATCACGAACACGTCGGAGCCGCGGATCGACTCGCCGAAGCGGCACCGGACCTCGCCGTTCGCGAACTCGACCAGGTTGTCGTGACCCAACTCGATGTTGAGGTGCGTCGCCACCTCCTGCGCCAGCTCCGGATGGGTGCGGCCCGAGTACAGGGCGAGCCGCTTGGTCGTGACCTTCTCCATGAGCAGTGACGTCCTCCCCGACGTTGTGGCGCCGACTTCCTTGGTCCGCGGTCAGCCGACGGGTGCAGTGTAGAACGCCCCGGTCGTTGCGCCCGCAGCGACCGAGCTTCCCGCAGGAAGATGGGCGTACGGACCGACCACGGCGCCGGGGCCGATCTCGGCGTCGTGGCCGACGGTGTGCTCCACGACCGCTCCGTCGCCCACCGCACAGTCGTCGAGACAGGTGTCGGGACCGATGTCGCAGCCGTCGCCGATCGCCGTGGTTCCCTGGAGGATCGTGCCCGGGTACAGCGTGACGTCGCGGCCGATCGTGACCGTGACGTCGACGAAGGTCTGGCGCGGGTCGAGCATGGTGACACCGCTGAGCAACCAGAACTTGTTCGTCCGGGATCGCAGTTCACGTTCGGCGAGCGCGAGCTGCCAACGATCGTTGACGCCCTGGGTCTCACCCTCGGGTGCCTGGACGCAGCCGATCCGATGGCCCATCGCGCCGAGCACCGACACGACGTCGGTGAGGTAGTACTCGCCCTGGGCGTTGTCGGTGGTGAGCTTGCGCAGTGCCGGGCCGAGCAGGTCACGACGGAAGGCGTAGATCGAGGTGCACACCTCCTTGACGTCGAGTTCGTCGGGGGCGGCGTCTCGGTGCTCCACGATGCGGGCGGCCTGACCGTCGGCCTTGCGGATCACACGGCCGTAGCCAGTGGGGTTCTCCATCACGCTGGTGAGCAGCGTGGCGGCGTTCCCGCACTCGACGTGGACGTCGACGAGCTCGCGCAGGGTCTCGGGGCGCAGCAGTGGCGTGTCGCCGGGGAGCACGACGATCGTCGACTCGTCGTCGTAGTCGTCGCCGGACAGCGCGGTCATCCCGATGGCGGCGGCGTCGCCGGTGCCGTTCTGTTCGAGCTGTTCGACGAACGCCACGTTGGCCCACGCCGGCGCCATCTGCTGCACCTTCTTGGTGACCTGTTCGGCGCCGTGGCCGACCACGATCGCCGTGCGTTCGGGGTGCACGGCCTCGAGCGCGTGGATGACGTGGAGGACCATCGCCCGCCCGCAGATGAGGTGCAGTGGTTTGGGGCGGCTCGACTTCATCCGGGTGCCTTCTCCGGCGGCGAGCACGATCGCTGAAACGCTCATGGGCTCCGGGGAGAGGATTCGAACCCCTACACGCGGCACCAAAAACCGCTGTCCTACCATTAGACGACCCCGGACTGGCCACGGATCGACGCCGTCGCCGGCGAAAGTCCGCCCGTTCACCGTACCTCGCGTGGCAGGGCTTGCCACGGCCGATAGCGTGGCGTGCCTTATGGGTTCTCTGATCAAGAAGCGCCGCAAGCGCATGCGGAAGAAGAAGCACAAGAAGATGCTCCGCCGCACGCGTCACCAGCGTCGCAAGTAGTTCCAGCCTCGTCCACCGGACGTGCACGACAGGGGTCAGGCCCCGGTCGTCACCCCGGCGGCCACGTCCATCGGCACCGTTCGTGCCACGACCACCGTTGCGCCCTCGTCGACCAGATCGGCGAGGGCGTTGCCATGTTCGCCCTCGGCGAACCAGGTCGCGCCACTGCCGGCGAGCACCGGGGGAGCGCCGACGCGGTCGCCGATCAGGTCGCGCCAACGCGCCAAGCGAGGCTCCACCACGATCGCCGCGGGTTCGAGATCGTTGGGCCCGGCGGCCGTCGGGCCACCGAGGTCGTCCCAGGCGCGGTAGGCCTCCGGCGTGCTCACGGCGAGCGGCGGGATCACGAGCGTGACGATCAGGTCGAGATGGGGGAGTGGTTCGACGATCTCACCGATGCCGCGCACGATCGCCCGACCGCCGACGAGACAGAACGGGATGTCGGCGCCGAGGCGCGAGGCGTCGAGGAGCGCCGGTTCGGCCGCGGCCAGCTCGGGCGTGGCGAACCCTGCCCAGCGCAGGATGGTCGCGGCGTCGGTGGAGCCCCCGCCCAGGCCGCCGCCGTGCGGGATCCGTTTGTCGATGACGACGTGGGCCCGTCGATCGGCGAGCCGGAGCGCCTTGACCACCAGGTTGGACTCGTCGAGCGGCATGCCCGCCGCGAACGGCCCGCGGGCGGCGAGGCCGGACCCGGCAGGGTCGATCGTGAGCAGGTCGTGCAGATCGAGGCTCACCATCTCCGCCTCGATCAGGTGGTAGCCGTCGTCGCGGACGCCGGTGATCCGGAGCGTGCGCGTGAGTTTGGCGTGCGCGCGCAGTGAGGTGGCAGGCACGTCGCTGGCTCCCATCGCGGCGACGCTAGTGGGAGACGCCGTCGCCGGTCGGGCCGCTGCCGGTGGGGTCGCCGGTCGTCGGGCTCGGGGTTGGGCGACCAGCGGCCAGGTGGGCGTCGGTGAGGCGGCACCAGGCGTCGACGTCGAGTTCCTCGGGTCGTGCGGTCGGGCTGATGCCCGCGGCCTCGAACGTGTCGGGCGCGACGATGCCGGCCAGCGACCGACGCAGCATCTTGCGGCGTTGCCCGAACGCGGTGCGCACGAGGCCGAACAGTGCGCCGGGATCGGTCGGCGGCGGTTCGTGGCGGGTGATCTCCACCAGAGCCGACTCGACGTTGGGGCGCGGCACGAACACCGATGCCGGGACGTGCCCCACGATCCGTGCGTCTCCCCAGTAGGCAGTCTTGACGCTGACCGCCCCGTACGCGGAGGTGCGGGGACGTGCGGCGAAGCGCTCCGCCGCCTCGCGTTGCACCATCACCAGCATCCGGTGGATCGCAGGGACCTCGTCGAGCAGGTCGCAGATCAGCGGCGTCGCCACGTTGTACGGCAGGTTCGCCACGAGCACCCAGGGTGAGCGATCGGTGGTCGGCCGGACGTCACCGGCTCCCGCGTCGCCGGCCGCCGTGGGCCCATCGGCCTCACCTGCCTGGTTTGCGTCGCCGCTCGGGTCGTCGAGCAGCGCGGGCCAGTCGAGCGTCATCGCATCAGCTTCGACCACCGTGACGTTGGCGCGCTCGGCGACCACCTGGCGCAGGATCGGCACCACGCCGTGGTCGACCTCGATCGCCGTGACGTGAGCGTCGGTGTCGGCGAGCGCGAGCGTCAGTGAGCCGAGGCCCGCGCCGATCTCGACCACTCGATCACCGGGGCCGACGCGGGCGAGCGCCGCGATGCGCCGCACCGTGTTGGGGTCGGCGACGAAGTTCTGCCCGAGGTCGCGGCGCGGTGCGAGCGCCGCGGTGTCGAGGAGCTCGCGAATCACCGGTCGCGAGTGGGTCACCGACGGATCTCGACCGGGATCGGGGAGTCGGTGAGATCGGCGATCTCGGCGAACAGGTCGGGATGCATCACCAGCACGTCGGCGGCGCCACTCGGTGCGAGCTTTGCGGTGCAGCTGACGGAGCGGTTGTTGTCGAGGTTGACCACGAGGATCTTCGACCCCTGGTTGACGGCAGGCGCCGAGCAGGTGGTGGGTGAGCCGACGTCGCTGCGGAAGACGGCCTTGGTGGTGATCCGTTCGAGCAGCGGTTGAACTGGCACGGCGATCTCGGCGAGGCCGGCGCCGACCTGACCGGACGGCCCGTCGAGGAACACCGGCGCGTCGGCTGCCGCGGCAGCGGGCACGGTGCGTTCTGGTTCCGCACCGGCCGAGCCGTCGTCGACGACGATGCCTGCGGTCGCGACGCTCGGCGCGCCGTCGTCCCGGTTGGCCCACCACAACGCCGGCAGCGCCACGAGGGTCAGCGCCGTTGCCCACAGGAAGCGGCGTCGGTCGGAGTCGGTGAGTGCCATGGTGTGCTCGCGTCGTCGAGCATCTCGGAGAGGTCGCGCGACAAGGGGTGATCAGCGTACCGTCGAGGGCCGATCGTGACGATTCGGAGCAGAGCATCGACCACGCTGCGTGGTCGGGGTGCGAGGGAATCAGCCGGTGGGGAGCGCGAAGACCGTGTCGGCGTTCGTCGACGTGGCGTGGGCGATCTCGTCGACCCGGCAGTCGCGCAGATCGGCGATGAACTGGCCGACGTGGGGGACCCACGCGGGTCGGTTCGGCTTGCCGCGATGGGGGATCGGGGCGAGGTAGGGGCTGTCGGTCTCGACCAACATCCGATCGAGCGGACACAGGAGGGCCGCCGCCTGGACCTCGGGCGCTCCCTTGAACGTGACGATGCCGGAGAACGACAGCAGCGCGCCGATGTCGAGCGCTCGCGCGGCCTCGTCGGGACCGCCGGTGAAGCAGTGGAAGATCGTGCGTGTCGGGACGCCGACCGATGCCAACACGTCGAACGTGTCGTCCCACGCATCGCGGGTGTGGATCACCAGGGGCAGGTCGTGGTCGTTCGCCAGCTGGATCTGCTCCTCGAACGCTCGCTGCTGGACCTCGCGCGGAGAGTGGTCGTAGTAGTAGTCGAGTCCGGCCTCGCCGACGGCGACGATCCCGGGGGTGTCGAGCAGGTCGAGGATCGTGTCGACCCCGTTGACGGCATCGTGCGGGTGCAGTCCCACGGTCGCGTGGACGCCTCGGTGAGCAGCGGCTGCGTCGATGGCGGCCTGCGACGTCTCGCGATCGCAGCCGACCGTGATCAACGTCGTCACCCCTGCGTCGGCGGCGATCGCCACGGCTGCGTCGGTGCCGTCGGGGATCCGAGCATCGTGCACGTGACAGTGCGAGTCGACCCACCGAACCGGCAGTGGGCCCACCGGATCGGTGCGGTTCGAGCTGCTGCTGCTCTCCGGGCCGGTGCGTTCGCCGTGGCCGTGGCCGGCGCCGCTCATGTCAGGCGCGGGAACAGCGCATCGCCCTTGGTGACGACCGAGCCCGGCGTGTACTGACCCCACGCTGCCGCCTCGGGCAGGCGTTGGTCGACCACGAGGCCCGGCAGGCCGATCCGCTCCCAGATCGCCTGGGCGGTGTCGGGGATCGCCGGCGACGCGAGGATCGCGACGATCCGCAGCGCCTCGAGTGCGTCGCCCAGGACCGCGTCGACGGCCGGCCCGGGCTCGGCCTTCCACGGCTCGTTGGCCTCGAGGTGGGCGTTGGTGGCGCGCACCAGCGACCACGTGGCGTCGAGCGCCTTGCTCGGCTGCACGACCTCCCACTGGGCCGCGGTGTCCGCGTACGCGGCTGCTGCCGCGGTGGCGAGGGGGCTGTCGGGGTCGGGTGCGGTGCCGAGGCCGTCGCACTTCTTGGCGACGACGGTGGCGACGCGTGCCGCGAGGTTGCCGAGGTTGTTGGCGAGGTCGGAGTTGTAGCGCGACGTGAAGCCCTCGATCGAGAAGTCACCGTCGTTGCCGTAGGCGGTGTCGGCGAGCACGTAGTACCGGAACCCGTCGACGCCGACGTCGTCGACCAGGTCGAGCGGGTCGACCACGTTGCCGGAGGTCTTGCTCATCTTCTCGCCGCCGCTCAGCAGCCAGCCGCCGATCGCCCAACCCTTCGGCAGTTCGACGCCGGCCGACATCAGCATGGCCGGCCAGTACACGCAGTGCTGGCGGACGATGTCCTTGCCGATGAGGTGGTAGTCGACGGGCCACCAGTCGGTGTAGGTGTCGGTGCCGTCACCGAACCCGACCGCCGCGAGGTAGTTCGTGAGTGCGTCGAACCAGACGTAGGTGACGTGCTTGGCGTCCCACGGCAGGGGAATGCCCCATTCGAGCGACGTGCGGCTGATGGAGAAGTCGCGCAGCCCGCTTCTGATCAGGCCGATCGCCTCGTTGCCGCGATGCTCGGGCGTGAGCGCCGTCGGATGGGCGGCGTACCAGTCGAGCAGCCGGTCCTCGAATCGCGACAGGCGGAAGAACCAGTTCTCCTCCTCGAAGTACTCGACGGGCCGGTTGTGGATCGGGCAGCAGTCGGCGACGACACCGTCGTCGCCGACGACCTCGATCAGTTCGTCGTCGGCGTAGTACTCCTCGCAGGCGACGCAGTACTTGCCGGCGAACGTGTCGAGCTCGATGTCGCCGGCGTCGTAACAGCGCTGGAGGAGCTCGGACACGGCGGCCTTGTGGCGAGGTTCGGTGGTGCGGATGAAGTCGTCGTTGGCGATGTTCAGCCGCTTCCAGGCATCGACGAACTTCGGTGCGATGGCATCGACGAACTCCTGCGGCGACTGTCCGGCGGCCTCGGCGGTCTGCTGGATCTTGAGCCCGTGCTCGTCGGTGCCGGTGACGTACTTGACGTCGTCACCGAGCAGGCGGTGCCAGCGGGTGAGCGCGTCACCGACGATCGTGGTGTACGCGTGGCCGAGGTGCGGCTCGGCATTGACGTAGTAGATCGGGGTCGTCGCGTAGAACCGGGTCACGCCAGCACGCTAGAGGCTGGTCTCTCCCTGGCCACCGACGGGTTTCTGTCCCCGGGTGGATCGTGCGATCACGACGATCACGACCACGAGCCCGGCCACTGCGACGAGAGCGGACGCCAGTGCCCCGTTCAGGGTCATCATCAACAGTCCCTGGAGGGCTTGCAGGAACGCGATCACGCCGATCACCAGGATCGGGACGAGGTGACGGGCGAGCCCGACGGCCACGATGCCGGCGGCGGTGATCGTGGCGGCGATCGATGCGGTCAGCTCGCTGACGTCGGCCAGCATCACGGCCCCGATCATCGCGGCGACCGCGGCGACGGCGAGCACGTAGAGCTCTGGCCGCAGCCGTTGACCGATGGCGAGCGCGCCGATGCCGATGGCGGCCAGCCAGACGAGGATCCCGCCGATCCACGGAGGCGTCGAGAGGAGGGCGCCGATGCCGCCGAGCGTGAGCCCGGCGCCGACGGCGGTCGTGAGCACCTGGAGTGGCCGGTCGAGGTTGCGCCACAGCGTCGCGCCGATCGCGAGCACGGGGAGCCCGATGATCAGGACGTTCCAGCCCGGATCGTCGAACGCGGCGGTGTCGACGAGCGCGCCCATGGTCAGCGCGACGCCGCCCGTCCCGATGAGCCACATGAACGACGCCAGCCGGCGGGTGGCCGGGTCGTCGAGGCGGATGAGCCTCGTTCCGGCGATGAACCCGAGTGCGGCGACGGCGACACCGATCGCCACCTGTCCACCGGTGCGCAGCGCCTCCCAGTTCGGGCCGACCATCATGGCGCCACTCATGAGCGCGAGGACGCTGCCGAGATACACCGCGAGTTCGGCCACGATCGAGAGCCGAGGTGGCGCGGGAACTTCGTGATGCTCGAACGCCCGGATGGCCTCGACCTGGTCGCTCGAGACGAGGCCGGCTTCCACCCAGTGCTCGGCATGTTCGTCGAGCCAGTCGGCGTCTGGTTCGGTTCGGCTGCTGAACAAGGAGATCATGTCGGACTCCTCTCGTCGAGCCGCTCGCGCGGGGTCTTTCACTTGCATCATGGGCCGACGTCAGCCGCCCGGTCAGGGCCGATCGACCCCTCGGATGGGTACGGTTCGCGCGGTGCATGGAGTCTTTGCGAACGCAACCGCCGTCGCTCGGATCTCGTCGATCGTCACCGACGGCGGGGACACGGTGACGACGTTCGCCTCCGAGGTGCAGCCGGGATGGGACATCGGCGGGAACGCGAACGGTGGCTATCTGATGGCGATCGCAGGGCGGGCGATGAGTGAAGTCACCGGATGGCGGGCGGTCGCTCATCGCTCGGTCCGTGCGCTCGCGAGTGATGAGCGAAGTCAACCGGATGGCGGGCGTTCGCTCATCGCTCGGTCCGTGCGCTCGCGAGTGATGAGCGAAGTCACCGGATGGCGGGCGTTCGCTCATCGCTCGGTGCGTTTGGTTCACGCCGGCGGACCCGGCGGACGGGTCAGCGGCGGAGGAAGCCGGAGCTGCGCCGGCTCACGCGGGAGCTGGTGACCGCCGCGCCGGCCGCGAAGCTGGCGCCGGCGATGCCGACCGCCCCGATCGAGGTGATCGTGCGCCGTACGACCGACTTCGTCTGTTCGCTGAAGATCACGATCGGCCAACCGTGGCGGCGGGCGTGGCGTTCGAGCTTGGCGTCGGGGTTGACCGCCACGGGATGGCCGACCGCCTCGAGCATCGGCAGATCGCTCGCCGAGTCGCTGTAGGCGTAGCACTGGTCGAGTTCGTACCCGTTCCAGTTGGCGATCTCGATCATCGCCTCGACCTTGCCGGCCCCGTAGCAGAACGGTCCGTCGAGTTCGCCGGTGTAGCGACCGTCGAAGACCTTGCTGCGGGTGCCGATCCCCGACGTCATGCCGAGCGAGTGGGCGAGCGGCTCGACGATCTCCTGCGGTGCTGCCGACACGATGTAGGTGTCTCGGCCCGCTTGGCGGTGCCGGTCGAGCAGCCGGCGTGCCTCGGGACGTAGGCGGGCGAGCAGCCGGGGCAGGATCTCGACGTTGAGTGCCTGCATGTCGCTCTGACGCATCCCGGTGACCGCCTTGAGGACCCGCGCCTTCACGGCGTCGGTCGTGTCGTCGTCGGCGCCGAAGAGCTTGAAGGTGGCGGCCCCGACCGCGTCGCGCACGAACTCGCCGTTGCGGATCATCCCGGCCTTTCGGGCCTGGAGGGCGAGCGTGTAGGCCGACGACCCCGAGATCAGGGTGCGATCGAGATCGAAGAACGCGGCGCTCGGCCCGGTGCCGGCGACGCTGACGTACTCACTCATCGGTTCCAGTCTGGCGGTCGAGAGCGATGGCGAGCGCGTACACCTCGCGTTTCGGCCGGCCGAGCGCGCGGGCGACGTTGGCGGATGCGTCGCGGGTGGAGGCGCCGGCGTCGAGATGGGAGCGCAGCGCGTCGCGGACATCGTCGTCGCTGGCGGGCTCGTCGTCGACCGGCGCACCGTCGATCACCAGCACGTATTCCCCGCGGGGGCCTCCGATGTCGATCGTGCCGAGGGGGCCGCGCACGACCTCCTCGTGGAGCTTCGTCAACTCGCGGGTGACCACCACCATCCGATCGTCGCCGCACGCGTCGCGGAGGTCGTCGAGTGTGCGCAGCACCCGATGCGGTGCCTCGTAGAGCACGGTCGTGCGGTGCTCGGCGGCGATCTCGGCGAGTCGGCTCGCCCGCTCGGCGCCCTTGCGCGGGATGAAGCCCTCGAACACGAAGCGGTCGGTGGCGAGCCCGCTGATCGTGAGCGCCATGATCGCGGCGCTCGGGCCGGGCACCGCGCTGACCGGGTAGCCGGCATCGAGGGTGGCGCGCACGATGCGTTCGCCGGGGTCGGAGATGCCGGGGGTGCCGGCGTCGCTCACGATGGCCACGTCGCGTCCCTCGCCGAGTGTGCGCAGGACGTCGTCGACGCGGCTGAGTTCGGTGTGGTCGTTGCACACGGCGAGGCGTTCGGCGCGCACGCCCGCGTGCTGCAGCAGCAGCCCGGTGCGGCGGGTGTCTTCGCAGCACACCAACGCCGCGTGCGACAGCACCTCGACCACGCGCGGTGGCAGGTCGCCGAGGTTGCCGATCGGGGTGGCCACCAACCAGAGCGTGCTCATCGGCTCAGGTGCCGTCCGTCTCGCCGGTACGGACCTCGATCTGGTCGCCGACGCGCAACCCCCACCGGCCGAACGCTCCGGCTTCGGCCTCGATCACGCTGCGGGCAGTCCACACCGGGACGCCCACCCGGAACCGCTGCATCTGGATCGTCTTGACGACCACACCGTCCTCGTCGAGGTACGCGACGTCGATCGGGAACTTCATGCCGATGGTGTGGATCCACCGGCACGGGGCGATCACGAGCGCACCCTCCATCGACTCCCGCCCGAGCAGGCCGCGTCGCCGGGACCGTCGGGTGTCGGCGATCTCGGTGGATGCGAGCACGCGCGCGTCGCAGACCAGCCAAGCCATGATCGCAGTGTGCCAGATCCGTCGTGTGTCCCGCCGGACGCGCCGTACTGCGGGTGTCGGCGGTGTGCGACGACGTCGTCCGCGGTACGTTCGAGCGGTGAGCCGTGATGTCGTCTGCTGATGCCTTCGAGCTCCGTGGCGTCGATGCCGGGCCGGTCGGTGACCCGATCCTGCGAGGCATCGATCTCGTCGTTCCCGCGAACGGGGTCACCGTGCTCGCTGGGCCGTCCGGTGCGGGCAAGTCGACGCTGCTGCGACTGCTCAACCGGCTCGACGATCCACTGGCGGGCGAGATCAGATGGCGAGACCGTCCGTTGACCGAGTGGGAACCCACCGAGCTGCGACGTCAGGTGGCGATGGTGTTCCAGCGGGCGCCGGTGTTCCCCGGCACCGTGCTGGACAATCTCGCCGTGGCACTGCCGGGCATCACCGAGGATCGTGCGCTCCACGTGCTCGAACACGTCGGATTGGAGCCCGACCTGCTCGGCCACGAGGCCGACACCCTGTCGGGTGGCGAGGCCCAACGGATGTGTGTGGCGCGGGCGTTGCTCACCGATCCGGCCGTGCTGCTCGCGGACGAACCGACGGCGGCGCTCGATCGGGCGGCGCGGGCGACCGTGGAGGATCTCGGTCGCTCGTTGGCCGATTCGGGGGTCGCGGTGATCTGGGTGAGTCACGACACCGACCAGCTCCGGCGGCTCGCCGATCACGTGATCGTGCTCGCCGCTGGCTCCGTGCTCGCCACCGGGCACCTCGGCGACCTCGACCTGAGCGACGACCCGCTCGTGCGTCAATCAGTCGGTGCGCCGTGATCGCTGTCGCCGTGATCGCCGTCGAGCAGGGGGACATCGGAACGCTGGGGTTGGCAGCGTCGGGGATCCTCGTCGCAGTCGCCGTGGCGATCTCCGTCTGGCGGCAGCTCGGGCTCGAACGGAGCCTGCTGTGGGCGTCGCTGCGAGCGCTCGTGCAGCTGCTGCTCGTCGGCTGGGTGCTGCAGTTCGTGGTCGACCCCGACGACCCGCTGATCTTCTCGGTGCTCTGGCTGCTGGCGATGGTGACCTTCGCGGCGTACACCACGTCGCGCCGCGCCGCCGACGTGCCCAGGGTGCTGCCGCTGTCGATGCTCGCCTACACGGCCTCGGCGATCGTCGTGCTCGGCGTCCTGTTCGGCTTCGGGATCTACGACCTCGAGGGGCGCACGCTCGTGCCGCTCGCGGGGATGGTGGTCGGGAACTCGCTCGCCGCGACGGTGCTCGTGTCCCGCCAGCTCCTGATCGCGTCGACCGAACAACGGGGCCTGATCGAGGCGCGACTCGCGCTCGGCCTCACCGCGAAGCAGTCCTTCCAGCCGCACCTCCGCCAGGCGTTGCGGACGGCGCTCGTCCCGCAGATCGAGTCGACGAAGGCGGTCGGGATCGTGTTCCTGCCCGGCGCGATGGTCGGGTTGATCCTCGCGGGCGTCGATCCGGCCGACGCGGTGAAGGTGCAGGTGTCGGTGATGTACCTCGTGCTCGGCAGCGTGGCGACGACGACGGCGGTCATGAGCCTCGGGATCTCGCGTGAGCTGTTCACGCCCGCCCAGCAGCTCCGCCGCTCGGTCCAACGCACCGACTGAGTGTCACGCCAGGGGTCAGACCGCCGGCGTGATTGCAGCAGGGGTCAGACCCCTGCTGCAATCCTCAGAGGCCGAGCGACTTGGCGATGATCGTCTTCATCACTTCGTTGGTGCCGCCGTAGATCGAGGTGACCCGGGCATCGACGTAGGCACGACCGATCGGGTACTCGGTCATGTAGCCGTAGCCCCCGAACAGCTGGAGACACCGGTCGGCCACCCGGTTCTGCAGGTCGGTGCACCAGTACTTCGCCTGGGCGGCCTGGGCGGCGGTGAGCTCGCCCGCATTGAGGGCGAGGATGCACCGGTCGAGGTACGCCTCGCTGACGTCGATCTCGGTGGCGACCTCGGCGAGCACGAACTTGGTGTTCTGGAACGTGCCGATCGACTTGCCGAACGCGGTCCGCTCGCCGA
Source organism: Ilumatobacteraceae bacterium (assembly GCA_963715285.1). GTDB lineage: Bacteria > Actinomycetota > Acidimicrobiia > Acidimicrobiales > Ilumatobacteraceae > Sva-07. The sequence continues at coordinate 52,560 of CAVQRU010000035.1, forward strand.
CGTAGTCGAGCGTCCAGCCGAGGCAGGCCCGTGCGGCCGACACGCCCGCGACGGCGATCGACAGGCGTTCCTGCGCGAGGTTGGCCGCCAGGTAGGTGAACCCCTTGCCCTCGTCGCCGAGGCGGTTGGCGACCGGCACCCGCACGTCGTTGAAGAACAGCTCGGCGGTGTCCTGGCTGTGCATCCCGATCTTGTCGAGGTTGCGGCCGCGCTCGAAGCCGTCCATCCCGCGTTCGAGCACGATCAGCGACAGGCCGGCGTGGCGCTCGGTCGGGTCGGTCTTCGCGGCGACGATCACGAGGTCGGAGTTGATGCCGTTGGTGATGAACGTCTTCGATCCGTTGACGACGTATTCGTCGCCGTCACGGATGGCCGTGGTGGCGATCCCGGCGAGGTCGGATCCCGTGCCTGGCTCGGTCATTGCGATGGCGGTGATCAGCTCGCCCGACGCGATGCCCGGCATCCACCGTTCGGCCTGCTCGTCGGTGCAGTACTCGATGAAGTACGGGGTGCAGATGTCGTTGTGCAGGGTGAGGCCGAGCCCGGCGCCACCGATGCCGGCGGCGTTGAACTCCTCGCCGATGATCACGTTGAACCGGAAGTCGTCCGTGCCCCCGCCGCCGTACTGCTCGGGGATCGCCATGCCGAGGAATCCGTACTGCCCGGCGGACGTGAACAGTTCCCGAGGTGCGATCCCGGCGGCCTCCCACTCCAGGTAGTGGGGCGAGGCCTCCTTGGCCACGAACGCGGCGAACGATTCCCGAAACGCTTGATGCTCGTCGTCGAAGATGGTGCGCATGGTGGCATCGTACGAGGTGTGAGCACACCAGCCGCTGGTCGTCAACCGGGGAACGGGGGCCAGATCGTGCGCCTCGTCGGCGTGTACGACGCTGACAGCACGCTGCGCGGCGAGGTGGGCTACTGGATCGGGGCCCGTCTCGGCCGTCGGCACTGCTCGTTGTGCGACATCACGCACGGATCGGTCCGCCGACGTCCGGAGTGGACGGCGTGCACCACCGCGCTGGCGGTGCCCTTCGACACGTACCACCGCAACGATCAGCCCGACGCGGTGCGGGCCGCGGCCGGCGGGGAGGCACCGGTCGTGGTCGCCGAGCTCGCCACCGTCGCCGGCAGCAGCACGGAGACGGGTTCGACCCTGGTGATGCTCCTCGGGCCCGGCGACCTCGACGCGTGCGACGCGTCGATCGATCGACTGATCGAGGCCATCGAGGCCGCGGTGTCCCGCCTCGGGATCAGCTGGCCGGCGAACTGACCCGCGATCTCGCCGGGGCCGAACGCTGACAGGCGCATCTCGGCGATGCGGGCGTCGTTCACGTCCGCCGTGTCGACATGCCGTCGACGTCGTCAGACGTTGAAGCGGAACTCCATGACGTCGCCGTCCTGGGCGACGTAGTCCTTGCCTTCGACGCGCATCTTGCCGGCGTCCTTGGCGGCGTTCCACGAACCGAGCTTCAGCAGCTCGTCCCACTGGATCACCTCGGCGCGGATGAAGCCTCGCTGGAAGTCGGTGTGGATCCGGCCGGCACACACCGGCGCGGTCGATCCCTCGTAGAAGGTCCAGGCCCTGGATTCCTTCTCGCCGGTGGTGAAGTACGTCCGCAGACCGAGCAGGTGATAGGCGCTGCGGACCATCCGGAACAGGGCGCCCTCGCCGAGGCCGAAGCCCTCCAGGATCTCGGCGCGCTCCTCCGGGTCTTCGATCGCTGCGGCCTCGGCCTCCATCTGCACGCACATGCCGATGATCTCGACGTTGTCACCGGCGTTGTTGAACTCGGCGGCGACCATCGCTTCCTTCTCGGGGATCGATTCGATGTCGTCCTCGCCGACGTTGACCACCACGAGCACCCGGCGGTTGGTGAGCAGGAAGTGGGGGGCGAGCGCCTCCCGGACGTCGTCCTTCAGGCCGGCGCGGTACAGCGGCAGGCCCTCCGAGAGCGCGTCGTAGGCGACCTGGAGGTGGGCGGCCTCCTCGGCCATGCCCTTGTCGAGCTTCGCCTGACGTTGCGTCTGGTGGAGGCGTTTCTCGACCGTCTCGAGGTCGGCGAGCGCGAGTTCGATCTCGACGATCCGCAGATGTTCGAGCGGGTCGGTCGGCCCGGTGATGTCGTCGTTGACGAACGCTCGCAGCACGAACACGATCGCGTCGACCTCGCGGATGTTGGCCAGGAACTTGTTGCCGAGACCCTCGCCCTGGCTCGCTCCTTCGACGAGACCGCCGATGTCGACGACCTCGACCTGGGCGTGGATCGTCTGCTTGGACTTGGACATGGCAGCGAGCTGGTCGAGGCGATCGTCGGGCACCTTGGCCACGCCGATGTTCGGATCCTTGGTGGCGAACGGATACGGCGCCGCGAGCGCCCCACCACCGGTCAACGCGTTGTACAGCGAGCTCTTGCCCGCGTTGGGGAGACCGACCAGTCCGAAACGTTCCATGGACCGCCCGAGGCTACCGATGCGGACCCACCATCTCGCCCCGACCCTTCCTCCCGCCTGTCCGGTCACCGCGCCCGCCCGCCGCGCCTGCCATAAGCACCACGACCCGCCCCGCCCGCCTGCCACCAACACCCCAACCCGCCCGCCCGTCCGCCACCACCCCCGATCCGCCCGCCCGCCTGCCACCAACACCACGACCCGGTCGCCCGTCCGCCACCACGACCGTTCCGGTCTGAGCGGATCTGGTCGCGGACGCCGCGACCAGATCCGCCGAGAGTTGCGCTGACGGGGCAGGTGGGGGCAGGTGGGATCAGGCGGCGTCGGGCGGGGGCGGCGGAAGTCGCTCTGCCGGTGCGGCGAACTCCGGCGCCCAGCGGTCGACCGCGGCTCGGATCCGGTCGGCGGTGGCCTTGGGACGGGTGGCGACGGCTCGATAGGTGAACCGCACGACGATCCATCCGGCGGCGAGCAGGTCGGCGTCACGATCTCGATCACGCTCGAACGCGCCGCGGTCGAGGCCGTGGTGGGCCCATCCGTCGCACTCGAGCAGGACCGGCGTGTCGATCACCCGGAAGTCGATCTCGTTGCCCTCGATCACGGGATGGAACTCGACGGGCGGGAGGTGGAAGCGGCCGACGAGGCGCGTCATCATGGTCTCGAGGACCGAGTCGGCCGGTTTGTCGTCGATCGACCAGTCGTCGACCGCGTTCCGGGCCGCGACGACGCCCGCTCGACCCGGCCGGGCGTGCTCGCCGACCGCTCGCTCGATCGCACCGAGCGATGCGAGGCGGGTGGCGACCGCGTGGCCGACTGCGGCATGGACCCCGGACGGATCGACGGCACCGAGGTCGATGATCGTGCGCAGGATGTTGGTGCAGGCGATGCCGTACCGGCGCTGGGGTGTGAGGCGGGCCCGGTCGGTTGGTCGGTGGACGACCACACCGGCGAGGTCGAGGTCGCGGCGTCCTGTCGTTGGGATGACATCGACCGGGTCGTCGTCGGGTCGGGGAACGCCCCACAGGCGCGCCGCGGAGCGGTGCGACGCCACGGCGGGCGCACCGATGGCGAGCACGCCGGCGATGATGCGCTGTTCGGGGGTGTCGGGTGTGCCGACCATCCGGGCGACATACGGATGGAGCTGCTGGAGCGTGCCCCGCTGGATCGCCCGGTACCACGCAGCACGCGTCAGTCCTGACGCCTCGAACGTGAGGACGCCGTGGTGGGCGCGAGCCCACTCGTCGAAGTCGGAGAGGTGCATGCGTGCCAGTGGGCGGTCGTCGGCACTCACGGGAATCACCGGCCACCCATTCCGCTCTCGGCGGGTGTGGTCGCAGGTGTCGCGATCAGATCCGCTGAGAGCCGGTGGGGTTCCGGCCGAGGGTGGTGGAGGAGCGGTCGGCGATCGCGAGGGCGACCAGAGCGGCGAACGGCCTCGTTCGCCCCGACGCTACAGTCGCCGACGTGAGCGATCGCCGCGACACCGGGAGTGCGAGGTCGGCGTCGATGTCGCCGGAGCAGGCGATCCTGCGGGTGATCCACTGCCTCGACCGGGCGCACGAGAGCGGGTACAAGTCGAAGGCGTTCGCCCGGGCGCTCGACGTGGTCCGCGCGACATCGCCCGACGAACTGTCCGATCGGGCCGCCGCCGGCACGCTCACCGACCTCGACGGGCTCGGCTCGTCGACCGCCGGCGTGATCGCCGATGCGCTCGCCGGTCGGGTGCCGGCGTACCTCGCGAAGATCGAGGCCGAGTCGAAGGTGCCGATCACGCCGGAGGGCCAGGTGTACCGCGACGCCTTGCGCGGCGACTGTCACCTCCACTCCACGTGGAGCGATGGCGGCGCGCCGATCGAGGCGATGGCGGCGACGGCGATCGCGCTCGGCCACGAGTACATGGTGCAGACCGATCACTCCGCCCGGCTCACCGTCGCGCACGGGTTGAACGAGGACCGCCTCACCGAGCAACTCGACCAGATCGCGGCGATCAACGCCGACATCGCTGCCGCAGGTCACGACTTCCGGATCCTCGCGGGGATGGAGGTCGACATCCTCGAGGACGGGTCGCTCGACCTCGCCGATCACATGTTGGAGCGTCTCGACGTGGTGGTGGCGAGCGTGCACTCGAAGCTGCGGATGGAACGCCGGCAGATGACCGAGCGGATGCTGATGGCGGTCGCGTCGCCGCACGTCGACATCCTCGGGCACTGCACCGGGCGGATGATCGGCAAGCGCCCGCCGTCGGAGTTCGACGCCGACTACGTGTTCGCGGCGTGTGCACAGTTCAACACGGCGGTGGAGATCAACTGTCGTCCCGAGCGCCTGGATCCCCCGAGGGAGCTGCTCGACGTGGCGATCGAGTACGGCTGCTGGTTCTCGATCGACTCCGATGCCCACGCGACCGGCCAGTTGGAGTGGCAACCGCTCGGATGCGACCGTGCGGCCGAACGGGGCGTGCCGATCGATCGGATCGTCAACACGATGTCCGCCGACGACCTCCTCGCCTGGACCGCAGCCTGATCAATTCGCCGCCGCCCGGCACCACGTCCCCGTTTGCGTGACGTTCCGGGTGGGGCGCCCCACCCGGAATGCAACGCAAACGTGGTGGGCGCGACATTCGTTGTTTGTGTGACGTTCTGGGTGGAACGGCCCACCGGAAGTGCAACGCAAACATGGTGGGGAGGGGGCCGTTGGGGCGGATTCAGGCCATCATCGCGCCGTAGGCGGCGAGGAGGAGGCCGGCGCCGCGGAGGTCGCCGGTGGTGCCCTCGCCCATCCGGTTCATGACGTAGCTGAAGCTCATCTGAGCGTCGACGTCGACGATCGCGAGCGATCCACCCCAGCCGCCCCAGAAGCAGGTGCGTGGGTTCGGCACGGGCAGCGTCGGGCCCGGCAGTCCGAAGCCCATGCCCATGTTGAGCTCCAACGGCAGGATGAGGTCGGGTCCTTCGATCTGTTGGTCGAAGATGCGCGCCACGCCGTCGTCGGAGAGCAGCGTCACGCCGAGAGCGGTTCCTCCGCAGGCGGTCGGGGTGTGGCAGAGCGCGACGGAGCGGGCGTTGCCGTGGCCGCCGGCGGCCGGGATCTCGGCGCGGCGCCAGTCCTTGCGCCACGAGAAGTCGGCGGTGAGCGCCGGGTTGGCGAGTGTGCGGTACGCGATCGAGTCGTGGTCGGCGTCCTCCTCGCCGAGCGGGCTCGGTGGCGGGATCACGCGGGCGACCCGTGAGTCGCACGATGCGGGCGTGCCGATGTGGAAGTCGGCGCCGAGCGGGCCCGCGACCTCCTCGGCGAAGAACGTGCCGAGGGAGCGGCCGTCGACGCGTTTGACGATCTCGCCGAGCAGGTAGCCCTGGCTGATGGCGTGGTAGCCGGACTTGGTGCCGGGCTCCCACCACGGCGCCTGGGCGGCGTGCAGGTCGACGAGCTTGTCGTGGTCGAGGAGATCGAACATCGTGAGCGGCTCGTCCCAGCCGGACAGCCCGGCGGTGTGGCTCAGCACGTGCCGGGTCGCGATCGTCTCCTTGCCGTTGGCCGCGAACTCCGGCCAGTAGGTGGCGATCGGCTCGTACAGGTCGAGTTCGCCCCGGTCGGCGAGCATCAGGCAACACAGGGCGGCCATCGTCTTGGTGGTCGACCACACGTTGATGATGGTGTCCTCCTCCCAGTCACCCTCGACACCGGGCACGCCCGCTTCGTCGTCGTCGGGACCGTCGAAGGTGGCCCTGCCGCCCCACAGATCGACGACCATCTCACCGCCGATCGTGATCGCCACCGACGCGCCCACGTCGCCCTGCGTGGCGAAGTTGCCGGCGAATGCGTCGCGCACCGCTTCGAAGCCGGGCGCGACGGTGCCGTGGATGTCGGTTGCTGCCGTCGCGGTTCCGGTGGGGGTCACAGTCCCGTGTTCGTTCTCGTCGGTCGCCATGTCGGCAAGGTAGCGGGCGGGTTCGCGCCGTGGTCGACCGGACCGTTGCGCCGAACGACCACGAACGCACAGCTGCGGGTGCCGATGGCACGGGGTGGCGGCGTTGGCACGGGTGGCGGCGTTGGGGCAGGGTGGGCGGCGGCGTAGCATGGCATCCCTATGTCGAAGAAGACCAAGAAGAAGAAGGCCAAGATGCGCCGTTCGAAGGCGAATCACGGCAAGCGCCCCAACATGGGCCGCGGCTGACCTGATCCCCACGCGCCGGACGTCGCTGCATCGTGGACCCCCGAGTCGAGTGGCTCACGGTGTCGGGCGATCCCGACGTCTGGCGATCGATCGGCTTCGTCGTCACCGACGACGGCCATCTTCCGCTCCACGGCACCTCGCTCCGCATCGTTCACCCCGGTTCGCTCTCGGCGCTGCTGCACGCCGGTGACGACGCAGAAACCTCCAGCTCCGCCACCGGCATCGTCGGCTGGGCGTTGAGCGGGATCACCGAGCGTGCTGGCGTCTCACCGACCGGAGCCGCCGCGGCAACGCTCGACGGCACGACTGACCGCTGGTTCGACATCGACGGTCTGCCCACGGAGATCGTCGACGCCCACGGGCCCCGGTACGCCGATCACGAGATCGGCGCGGTCGGCCTCGATCACGTCGTGGTGATGACGTCGCAGCTCGAGCGGACGAGCGATGCGATCGCCGGGGCCACGGGCTGCGAACTCAAGCGCATCCGCGACCTGGGCGAGATGCGGCAGGGTTTCCACCGCATCGGGCGTGGCGGATTGATCGTCGAGCTCGTCGAACGGCCCGACATCCCCGACGGACCGGCGAGCTTCTGGGGCCTCGTGGTCAACGTCGACGATCTCGATGCCGCCTGTGCCCGCATCGGCGCCGACCGGGTGTCGCCGCCGAAGGACGCCGTGCAACCGGGTCGCCGGATCGCCACCGTGCGCCCCGACGTCGGCCTCGGTCTCCCCGTCGCCCTCATGACCCCCTGACGCTCACGCCGCGCCCGTCCGCCCGTCCGACCGTCCGAAGGCCCGGTCATCGGAGCGTGGGACTCGCCACGCGAACCCACACCGGAACGGGCACCGGGTTGCGGGCGCTTCGTCCATCGGCTGGTCGGCGGGAGCTCCCCACGTCGACGCCGACGCGGCAGCGCCGGACCCGGAGATCCGAGTCCGGCGCTGCCGCCCTTGAGATGTCGTGTGTTCAGGTGTTCGTGTGGGGATCAGCTCGCTTCGGGGCCGATGCCGTCGTGTCGGCGGCGGCGAGCGGCGGTGAGGAACAGCAGTCCGGCGAGCAGCGCGCCGGCGCCGATGATCAGCGCATTGCTGGGTCCGCCGCCGGTCGACGCGAGTTCGCAGTCGTCGGCCGGATTGCCGTCGTTGTTCTGGCCGGGCACGCAGACCGTCGTGGTCGGAGCGGGGGTGGTGGTCGGGGGGATCACGTCCGGCGGGTTGGCGCACGCCGAGGTGCTGGGCACGTAGCTGACGGTTGCCGTGGCGGTCGGGTAGGTGACGGTTGCCGTGCCGGGCGGGTCGAGGGTCACTGCGATCGACAAGCCATCGCGGAGGAAGGCGTCGTTCGGGTCTGGAATCCACGACACGCCGTCGTCGGCGAGCTTCCAGCCCGGCCAGTCGGTGGCGTTGCCGGCCGCATCGACGGTGGCACCGGGCCAGATGAACTGACCCGACAGGTTCGTGACCTGCAGCGTCTCGATGACGGTCCCGTTGGCGGCGCTCACGACGAGGGTGGCGCCGGCGCCGACCGGCGTGAAGCCGACCGGCACGATCGTGTACCTAACGAACGGGGCGTCACGGATGCACTCCGGTGAGAACCCACTCACGTCGAGCGAGCGTTCGGCGGCCGTCGTGGTGGTGACGTAGTTCGTGCTCGCCGGCGCCGATTGGCCCTGGGTCGTGTCGGTCGTCTGTGCAAGGGCCGTGATCGGCAGTGCGGTTGCTGCCATGACGCCGAGCACGAGGCCGAACCGCCAGTGGCGCCCGGAGCCGCCGCGTCGGGCGCGCCCTCCGCCGGGTGACCGATCGATGGTCGTCGAGGTTGTCATCATTCCGCCTTTTGTGTACTCCGCCGTCCCGCCGGTGATCCTGTTTGACCACCCTCGGTGGCTGACACCGTAGCGATGCCGGGCGGTGATCGCAAGTCGTAATCGGTGCTGATTCCCTGTAAACATTGGGCTTCAAGGAACCCTCTGGGGTGGTGGGGATCTCTCACCCTCTGCGTTCGAGCGACTACATCAAGAGAATCGCAGGAGAAGTACCACGCAGAGTGGTCATCGGGCGGTCGTGTTTCCGCGCAGATCCGGGCGCATCGAGCGGGCGTTCCCGTCGGCGTTGGCGTCGATGCCGGGAGGCCTCGACGCGGTGCAAGACGGCGTCCGGTGACTGTCAGCGGTCGGCAGTCACGCTGAGTGTTGCCGCGCCGGGATCACGCTCGATCACGGTGGTGCGATGCTCGATGCCCTCGGCGTCGAGCCAGGCCGCGTCGATCGTCAACGGCGTGGGCGAGACGGTCGGGGGCGTGCGTGCGGCGAGGGTGTACCCGTCGGCGATGTCGAGTCGGCCGGTCATCTCGAACTGGAGTGAGCTGGTCTCCCCGGGCGCGAGGGCGACGAAGGCCGACATCACGAAGTACCCGGCCTCGACGCCGATCTCGGTGTCGACCGGAAGGCCGTTCAGGGTGACGTTCGTGACCGGAAGCTTCGAGAAGATCGACACCCAGGTGCGGTTGTGTCCGTCGTCGAGGCCGATCAGGTTGCCGATCACGTAGTTCGGTTCGCCGTTCGTGGGCGCGTTGTTGGTGAGCGTGAGGTCGAGCGTGGCGGTGGCAGTGCTGGTGGCGGCATCGGCGGTGACGGCGTAGGCGGCGCGGGCGTCGAGGTAGTAGTCGATCTTGTTGCCGGCCGCGTTGTTGAAGGTGATGGCGAGTGCGTCCCCGGTGAGATCGGGGTCGGCGAGCGTGCCGGCCAGGCCGACCTGCTCGAGCACCGTCTGTTCGCCCGGCCGGGCGGCCCAGCCGGCGAAGCGCCCCTGGTCGACCATCGGCCCGAGGGTGTCGAGCAGGTCGGTCGGCGGCGGGAGGGTGCCGGCGAGGAGCGTGTCGATGACCGCCAGCGAGAACTCCTCGAGGACGTCGACTCGTTCGAGGGTCGTGGTCAGGTCGTACTGGTCGTTGAGCAGGAAGTCAGCGGCGGTGTCGGCGGTGACCGTGCGCTGGCCGTCGATCACCTGCCCGTCGGGCAGCGGGATCGGACCGGTGAACTCGAGGAAGCGGGCAAGGGTGTAAACGTCCATCATGAACACGCCGTCGAGTTCGCTGCCACCGCTCTGGGGGTAGAGGTCGGCGATCGCGCGGCCGGTGACGGCCATGTCGGGCGACATGTTCATGTTCTTCCACGGTTCGGGTCCGGTGGTGCCGTCGGGTCCGGACGCGAGGTTGTAGCTCCCGTAGCGGGCGAGCCATTCGTCGAGCTGCGGATCGAACACATCGTCGTCGTTCTCCGCGGTGCCGGAAGCGTCCCCGGTCGTTCCGGTCGCGCTCGCGGTCGTTCCGGTGATGCTCGTGGTGGCGCTGGAGGTGAACCGTCGGGTGGCGGGGTCGCCGGCCGTGTTGAGGTCGTCGGTGCGGCCGAACCGGGTGACGGCGATCTGGCCGTCGGTGACGGTGATCTCGGCCCAGTTGCCCATGAAGCCGCCGATGCCTCGGGCCTCCGCCGGTGTGGTGAACCCGATGAAGTAGGTGCGTGGTTCGTCGCCGCCGAGCAGGCCGGGCGCGGCGATCGCCACGGTGAGCGCGTCCGAGCTGCGCTGGCGTTGTTCGGCGAGCTCCGCGGAGAGATCGTCGAGTCGGTCGGCCACCGGCGGGGCGAGCCACTGGCTGTCGAGGTTGCTCACGGTGGTCTGGAGCGCCTCGATCTGGAGTTCGATGGCGAGCAGTGACGTCTGCAACGACCGCACCTGGTCGACGTCGATGCGACCGCCGCTGACGCTGAGGGTGTCGAGGTCGATGCGCGCCAGTTCGTTGCTCAGCAGCCGACTCGATTCGGCGGCGCCCGAGATGAGTTCGGTGGCCACACGATGGTGCTGGGCGACACCGGGGACGTACCGGGCGAGGCCCGTGAGCGGCGTGTCGAGACGTTCGTCGGCTGCCTCGAAGGCGACCGCGGCCTCGTCGAACGACTCCCGTGCGACGTCGATGTCACCATCGCCGAGGGCCTCGAGGCCGTCGGTGGCGTGATCGTTGGCGGCCCGCAGGTCGTCGGCAGCGAGGGAGGCGAACACGACGAAGAAGAAGGTGCTGACGGCGGCGGCTGCGGCGGCGGTGCCGACGACGATGGCCACCACCTGGCGGCTGCCCCGCGGACGCCGGACGAATCCGACCGCCCCGAGGTAGCCGGCGAGGACGACGAACATCAACGCCGACGCGCCGAGGAAGACATCGAGTCGGCTGCGGGCGGCGAGGTTGAGCGCGATGGCGATCAGCGCAGCGTTGACGACGCTGCGCCGGCCCGGCTTCACGTTCGCCGTGAACCCGACGATCGCGGCGACGCCGCCGACGATCGCTCCGATGATCGACCACGACAGGACACCGGCCACGAGCGTGGCCATTGCCGCATCCCAGCGCATGGCCGCGGCGCCGAGCCAGGTGACACCGGCCACGACGACGCCGACCAGCACGAGGTCGATGGTGCTGTTGCCCGTCGGGTGCGATCCGGCCGTTGCGGCGACGACCCCGGCGAGGATCGAGATCGCGGCGATGATCCGGCTCGTGCGGATCGGGGCCAAGCCCGTGGTGCCCATCGTCGGCAACGGCAAACCCCTCGTCCGGGCCCACGCCCCGCCGTCGCCGTTTCCGTTTCCGTCGAGTTCTGGGTGAGGCGGGTCACCGGTTTCGCGACGCGAACGGCTTGCGGAGGTGCCGTCTGCGTTTGTGTCGAGTTCTGGGTGGGACGGGTCACCGGTTTCGCGACCCAAACGGATGGGGGCGTGTGGCGGCGGCGGGGGCGTGCGGGTGGAGGGGGGCGTGTGGGGATCGGTCTGCGGGGACGGGCGCGTGGGGGGCGGCTCGGGTGGGGTCCCCGAGGGTTGCGCGGTGTCGCTGCCCGGTGCCGTCGTGAGACTCATCTCGCCGCCGCCATCCGAGACTGGGCCCGCCTGTGCCCGTCGAGCCGCCGCTCGATCCGCCTCATTGCCGTGGGGACTCTACTCCGATCCCACGATCGGCGCTCGCGGTCGCCCGATGAGCGGCCGCCCGGCACCCACGAACGGGTTCGATGTCGCCCACCATGCCCTCGGTGGACGGCAACGCGGCGGGGTCGTCGAGGACGTGGCGCACCAGGTCGTCGGAGTCGACGCCGGGCGCTCGGAATGGACCGAGGGTCGGTCGCCGGAATCGAGATGGTCGCGCCGAGGTAGCGTCGGCTCGGTGAGGATCTCGGAGCGGGTCGACAATGCGGTGCGGGCGATGGCCGAGCTCGCTGCCACCGACGGGTCGAACGCGAAGGCCGAGGCGATCGCCACCAGCCAGGGCATCTCGTTGAAGTTCCTGCTCGACATCTTCCGCGACCTCAAGCGTGGCGAGCTCGTCCGATCGAAGCGCGGCCCGGACGGTGGCTTCACGCTCTCGCGCCCGCCGGAGGAGATCTCGCTCGCCGACATCTTCCGCGCCGTCGACGGCCCGTTGGCCGACGTCCATGACGAGAGCCTTCGCGACCTGCACTACGACGGCCCGGCCGAGGCGCTGCCCGAGGTGTGGATGGCGATCAGGGGCAGCCTGCGCCGGGTGCTCGAGACCGTCACGCTCGCCGATCTGGCCTCGGGCGATCTGCCCCCCGAGGTGGCCGACCTGGCCGCGGAGTACCGCCGCAGCACCGAGGAGCGCCATGGCGCACGGGGCTGACCAACTCTCGGACGAACTCGCCGCTGCCCTCGCGGCGGTCCGGGCCGCGTCGGAGCTGTGCCGTGGGGCGCAGGGCCGGCTGCTCGCCGGTCACACCCTGACCAAGGGCGACCAGAGCCCGGTGACGATCGCCGACTTCGCCGCGCAGGCCGTGGTGTGCGCCGAGCTGACCGATGCACTCGGCAGCATCGAGATGATCGGCGAGGAGGATTCGAGCGACCTGCGATCCGCCGACGCGGCCGAGCTGCTGGAGGCGGTCGTCGGGTTGGTCCGTGCGCAGCGCGGCGACGCCCTCTCGCCGGGCACGGTCCTCGACTGGATCTCGGTCGGCTCGTCCACCGGCACCACCGACCGCTACTGGACGCTCGATCCGATCGATGGCACCAAGGGCTTCCTGCGCGGCGAGCAGTACGCGATCGCGCTCGGCCTGATCGAGGGCGGCGAGGTGATCCTCGGCGTGCTCGGCTGCCCGAACCTGCCGAATCCCGACGGCTCGATCGGAGCGGTCTTCGCCGCGACCGACGGCGCGTGCCTCGCCTGGTACGGCGACGCACCCGACCCGCGGCCGGTGACGGTGGCCGCGCCGGCGAGCCTGGCCGAGGCCCGGTTCTGCGAGTCGGTCGAGTCCGGCCACTCGAACCAGGACCACTCGGCGCAGATCGCCGCCCGCCTCGGCATCACCGCTGAGCCGTACCGCATCGACAGCCAGTGCAAGTACGCGGCGGTCGCCCGCGGCGACGCGTCGATCTACCTGCGCTTGCCCACCCGGGCCGACTACCGCGAGAAGATCTGGGATCACGCCGCCGGCAAGTTCGTGGTCGAGCAGGCCGGGGGAGTGGTCACCGACGTCACCGGCGCCCCGCTCGACTTCTCCCACGGCGCCCTGTTGGAGGCCAACCGCGGCGTGGTCGCCACCGACGGCCGCTTCCACGATCAGGTGGTCGAGGCCGTCCGCGCCGTCCTCGGCTGACGCGACACTCCGGTGCCGTGACGCGCGACTGGATGCTCTCGATCACCGATCGGCCGTCAGGTCACGTTCGACCGTTGAGCTCGAGCGTCGGCAACAACACTCGAATTGTCGATGTCTGCTGACGCTGAACGCTCGGGACGCACTTCTTGACCGGAACGAGACAGTGTTTCCGGTATTGTCCACCGAGTTGATAGACAATCGCACGGGAGACCCGATGACCGCGACGACCAAGAACCCGGCACCGACGCTGAGCGCCGGCCGCTTGACGCACCTGCAGCGCTTGGAGGCCGAGGCGATCCAGATCATGCGCGAGGCGGTCTCGGAGGCCGAGCGGCCGGCGTTGCTGTACTCGATGGGCAAGGACAGCTCGGTGCTGTTGCGACTGGCGGTCAAGGCCTTCTACCCGTCGACGCCGCCGTTCCCGCTGGTGCACGTCGACACGCTGTGGAAGTTCCAGGCGATGTACGAGTTCCGCGACCGGATGGCCGCGGAGCACGGCCTCGAGTTGATCGTGCACCACAACCCCGAGTGCATCGAGAAGAACATCAACCCGATCGATCACGGCTCCGCCGTGCACACCGACATGTGGAAGACCGAGGGCCTCAAGCAGATCGTCGACGAGCTCAGGTTCGACGTGATGTTCGGTGGCGCTCGCCGCGACGAGGAGAAGTCGCGGGCCAAGGAGCGGGTGTTCTCGATCCGCAGCCCGCAGCACCAGTGGGACCCGAAGCGGCAGCGCCCCGAGTTGTGGCAGCTCTACAACGGTCGGCGCAGCAAGGGTGAGACGGTGCGGGTGTTCCCGATCTCGAACTGGACCGAACTCGACGTGTGGCAGTACATCCATCTCGAGAACATCCCGCTGGTCGACTTGTACCTCGCGAAGCCGCGTCCGGTGGTCGAGCGTGACGGCACGTTGATCGTCGTCGACGACGACCGGATGCCGCTCGAGCCGGGCGAGGTGCCCGAGATGCGCACGGTGCGGTTCCGCACCCTCGGGTGCTATCCGCTGACCGGTGCGATCGAGTCGACCGCCGACACGCTGCCGGGGATCATCCAGGAGATGCTGCTGGCGACCACGTCGGAGCGTCAGGGACGTGTGGCCGACCACGACGGCATCAGCTCGCTGGAGAAGAAGAAGCAGGAAGGGCACTTCTGATGCCGAACGCAGGATCCGCCACGAATGCCATGGGATCGACCGCCGACCAGGAGCTGATCGCGACGGACATCGACGCCTACCTGCGGTCGCACCAGTACAAGAGTCTGTTGCGGTTCATCACCTGCGGCAGCGTCGACGACGGCAAGAGCACACTCATCGGCCGCCTGCTCTACGAGACGCATCTCGTGTTCGAGGATCATCTCGCCGCGCTCGAGATCGACTCGGCGAAGGTCGGCACGCAGGGCGGCGACCTCGACTTCGCGCTGCTGCTCGACGGCCTGTCGGCCGAGCGCGAGCAGGGCATCACGATCGACGTCGCCTACCGGTTCTTCGCCACGGAGCACCGCAAGTTCATCGTGGCCGACACGCCCGGCCACGAGCAGTACACCCGCAACATGGTGACCGGTGCGTCGACGGCCGACGTGGCGGTGATCCTGGTCGATGCCCGCAAGGGCGTGCTCACCCAGACCCGCCGCCACAGCTACCTCGTGTCGCTGCTGGGCATCAAGCGGGTGGTCGTGGCGATCAACAAGATGGACCTGATGGACTTCTCGCACGAGGTGTTCTCGGCGATCGAGGAGGAGTACACCGACTTCGCCGGTCGGATCGGACTGCACGACGTGACGTTCATCCCGCTGTCGGCACTGAAGGGCGACAACATCGTCGAGCACAGCGCGAACACGCCGTGGTACCACGGCCCCACCCTCCTGGGCTTCCTGGAGACGGTGCCGGTCGACGACGACCTGGCCGACCAGAGCTTCCGCATGCCGGTGCAGTGGGTCAACCGACCGAATCTCGACTTCCGCGGATTCTCGGGCCGCATCGTCGGCGGTGCGATCAAACCGGGCGACCCGGTCCGGGTGCTGCCGGCCGGCACGACGAGCACCGTCGATCGGATCGTGACGATGGACGGCGACCTCGACGAGGCGATCGCGGGGCAGTCGGTGACGATCACGCTCGCCGACGAGATCGACGTCAGTCGCGGCGACGTGTTGTGTGCCGGTGACGATCCGGCCGAGGTCGCCGACCAGTTCGAGGCGCACATCGTGTGGATGCACGAGGATGCGATGCTGCCGGGGCGGCCGTACCTGGTGAAGATCGGTGCCCGCACGGTCGGGGCGACGATCTCCCACCCGAAGTACCGCGTCGACATCAACAACCTGGAGCATCTCGCGGCGAACACGTTGGAACTCAACGAGATCGGTGTGTGCAACATCGGTCTCGATCGTCCGATCCCGTTCGACCCCTATGCCGTCAACCGCGACACCGGCGGCTTCATCGTGATCGACAAGCTCACCAACGTCACCGTCGGTGCGGGCCTGTTGCACTTCGCATTGCGCCGTTCGCACAACATCCACTGGCAGGACGTCAAGGTCGACAAGGTCGCCCGTGCCGGGTTGAACAGCCATGCGCCGGCGGTGTTGTGGTTCACCGGTCTGTCGGGTTCGGGCAAGTCGACGATCGCGAACGTGGTCGAGTCGAAGCTGCACGCGCGGGGTGTTCGCACGTATCTGCTCGACGGCGACAACGTGCGCCACGGCCTGAACCGTGACCTCGGCTTCACCGATGCCGACCGGGTGGAGAACATCCGTCGCATCGCAGAGGTGGCCGCCCTGATGGTCGACGCCGGCCTGGTGGTGTTGGTGTCGTTCATCTCGCCGTTCCGCGCCGAGCGGCGCTTGGCTCGCGAGGCGGTGGAGGACGGCGAGTTCATCGAGGTGTTCGTCGACACCCCGCTGGAGGTTGCCGAGCAGCGCGATCCGAAGGGTCTGTACGCGAAGGCGCGCCGGGGTGAGTTGGAGAACTTCACCGGCATCGACTCGCCGTACGAACCGCCCGAGGCGCCGGAGGTCCGGGTGGACACCTCGGAGATGACCGCCGAGGAGGCCGCCGACGCGGTGATCGCGGCGTTCGAGCGCGGCGCGTCGATGGACGCACCTCTGAGCTGAGACGGCCACTCGAGCACCGGTTGACCATCGACCATCGTTCACCGAGACGTGTGCACTGCGCCGGACGGACCCGGGGTCACGATCCGTTCCTGCACCGTCGCCGGCCGGCTGCCATCGTGGTGGAGGCAGACGTGGACCCCTGCGTTCGACACGGGTCTCTGTCGAGCGATCATCAAGGCGCGCACCGCGGTCTCGCTCGGCGACCGGATGCGACCACTCTACGTGGTCAAAGGGCAGGGGTCGAGGGATGCTCGAAAGTCCGACTCCCTCCCACCGTTACTGGGTGGACCGTGACTTCAGGCGCCTTCGCGCAGATCCTGACGAAATCATGACGGGCAAAAAGGATCACGATGAGTGAGATTCGCGTAGTCTGGCGTGACCGGTGAACCTGGCCGGACCTGAAGGCGGACATCAGTGGAGCGAGGCAACGAGACGGGAGGCCAGCGGCGATGATGTCGACTGGCGCGTCGCAGCGGACCCGCACGCGCAGGATCCTGCAGCGATCCGTCGACGTCGTCGTCGGCACCGTCACCTTGTTGTTGACGCTGCCGGTCGTCGTGCTCGCCGCGTTGGCGATCAAGCTCAGCTCACCGCACGGGCCGGTGCTCGTGCGTGAGGTTCGTGTCGGCCGGGAGGGCGAGCGCTTCGAGATGCTCAGGCTCCGCACCACCGCCTCGGTCGACCCGGTCGCCTCGGTCGACCCGGCGGCGTCCGCGGCGGACGTGTCGAGTTCGGCGCCGACCGTCGAGACGGCAGTAGGGGGTCAGCGGGTCACCGCGGTGGGGCGGATCCTGCGCACGTGCTCGATCGACGAACTGCCACAGTGGTGGAATGTCGTGCGGGGCGACATGAGCATCGTCGGTCCACCACCCTCCGCTCCGCCCGGGCCGAAGCAGACACCGGATCGAGATCGCACCACTGGTGCGTCGCCGGGTCTCACCGGATCGTGGCGAACCTCGGGTCGCCGAGCGCCTTCGCGCAGTCGACCGAACTGACGTCGTCAGCGTGGGGTGGTTGGCTCGAGACCGACGCGCCCGACCGCGGCGTGAGCCCGACTCCCGCCTGTGGCTGATGCCGGCTCGAGGGTCGACGTCGGTTGCGGGGCCGGCCACGTCGTGGCGCTCCGGTCATCGCCGTGGCCGGCACGTGTCGACGTTCGAACGGTCCACTTGGCGACGTTGACGAGCCCGATGACGACGACTCCGAGTGCGATCCAGACCACGAGGACGAGCGCTGCAACTGCCACTGGCATGTCAGTATTGCCCGTCGCGCGTCGAGAACGCGGTATTTGGAGCGATTCTGTCGACGTCGTCATCTGCGGTCATGGTGAATGGTTCGTGAAACGCGCGTGAACGGTCGACGCACCGACCTCGGACGGCGGAGACGGCCCCACCGTGCATCGACCCTCAAGGCCCCGGCGCCCCGTCCGCCCACGGCAGCCCCGCGACCACGGTGAGTGGTATTTCTGGTCACGTGTTGACGAGACGTTGACGGACGGCGACGGTCGGCGACGATGGCGAGCCGCGCGCGATCGTGTCTCGATCCCTTGAAAACACTGGGGAAGCGCTGCTGGACATCCGGCGTTCACGAAAACGTGATCCAACTCTGACGATTCCTTTCGCCACCGACAGTGGTGTTGGCGTATCCTGGCCGATGGCGGACGAGGAAGACCGAAGGCGGAGTGATGGGTGGACATGAACATCGAGCGGGTGCTCCGGCGTCGACACGACCCGGTGGCGGCGGATCGGCAGGGCACATGAGTGCACGAGCGCTCGGACCGGATGCTGAGCGGGGCGACGAGTGGTCCGACCTCGACGCACCCCTCGACTTGCCGGAGGTGGGCGGCGCCGACACAAAGGTCGTCGGGCTTGCCGGGACGACGTCTCGGGCCAACCCGCAGCGACTCCGGCGACGGCTGATCGCTTCCGACGTCACGGCGATCATCGTCGGGGCCATCCTCGCACTGGTCGGACAGCAGATCCTCAAGCCCGTGCCGATGGACATCCGCAACGAGGAACTGTGGCTCACCGTGGTGATCGTGCCCATCTGGGTGTTGATGATGGGGGCCAACCATCTGTTCCTCGCTCGGGCGATCAGCCGGTTCGGCGAGGAGTTCCGGCACCTGCTGATGGCCGGGGTGATGAGCACGGGATTCCTCGTGGCCGTCTCGTTCCTCGCTCAGTACGGCGAGCTGTCCCGACTGTGGGTCGGTCTGCTGTTCGTGTGCGTGACGGCGTCGTTGGTCGTGTCGCGCCTGATCGCTCGGCGGGTGTTCTCCAATCTGCGCCGCACCGGCCGCATCAGCCGGCGGGTGATCATCGTCGGGACGGGCAGTGACGCCGTGTCGTTGCTCCACGCAACGCAGCGGCGACCGGATCTCGGCTACGAAGTGGTCGGGTTCACGGGTGATCCGGCCGGCGAACGCGGCGGCATCGGTGTGCTCGGATCGCTCGACGACACCCTCGAGGTGGTTCAACGGACCGGTGCGACCGGCGCGATCTTGTCGGTTGCGTCGCTGGATCCCACGGTGGTCAACCGGCTCACGCGGACCCTCACCGAGGCGGGGTGCCATGTCGCTCTGTCGTCGTCGCTGCACGACATCGACATCTCCCGGACGCGTTCGCAGGCGTTCGACGGTCGGCTGATGATCTACGTCGAACCCACGAACCGCTCCCGTACCCACCTGTTCCTCAAGCGGATGTTCGACACGGTGCTGGCCGGTCTCATCCTGCTGGTGACCCTGCCGATCATGGTGGTCGCCGCCGTGGCGATCAAGCTCGACTCGCGCGGGCCGGTGCTCTTCCGGCAGGTGCGGGTGGGCAAGGATGGCGAGCGCTTCGAGATCCTGAAGCTCCGCTCGATGGTGCAGGAAGCCGAGGCGATGCGGTCGGAACTGGACGATCTCAACGAGAGTTCCGGCCCCCTGTTCAAGATGCGCGCCGATCCGCGCGTGACCCGGGTCGGGCGGTTCCTGCGCAAGTCGTCGATCGACGAACTCCCACAGTTGTGGAACGTGATCCGCGGCGAGATGAGCATCGTCGGGCCCCGCCCGGCGCTCCCCTCGGAAACCGAGCAGTGGACACCGGATCTGCACGAGCGTCTCCGTGTGCTGCCCGGTATCACCGGGATGTGGCAGGTGTCGGGGCGGTCCGAGGCCGACTTCGAGTTGTATCGCCGACTCGACCTCTACTACGTCGACAACTGGTCGCTCACCCACGACGTCAAGATCGTGGCCAAGACGTTCCTCGTCGTCCTCACGCGACGCGGCGCTCACTGAGCGACCCGTCGGGGATCGCACACCGGCGCGCCCACCTCACGACGGTCTGACCGTTCGTCCGCCAGGCCGGCCACTACTCTGCCCCACGATGTCGCCGACGAAGACCCATCGCGTCGACGATCGGGTGGTGGTGCCCATCGCGGTGCTGGCGGGCGTCGTTGCAGCTCTCGGTCCGGCACGACCCACGGGATCGGCGGTACCGGATGCGGTGCTCGTCGGTGTGGCGGTCGCGGTGGTGACGTGGGCCGGGTCGACGGCTCGGTGGTGGGCGCTGGTCCTGCTCTCGGTCATCGCCACGGCGATCAGCAACTCACCGGCGCTGGCCGTGGCCGGGGTGCTCGCGGCGGCGGGCGCGTTGTGGATCGGAACGCAGCAACGCGATCTGCCGATTCCCCGCGCCGCGGTGGTCGCCGTGAGCCTGAACGTGGCGGTCCGTTCGGACATCGGCGGGTTCCTCGGCCTGTCCGCCCTGCTCACCATCGGCGCGGCGACGATCGTCGGGGTGTCGGGACTGCGCCGTCGGCGTGGCCGTGTGCGCCGAGGCGCGGTGATCGCGGCGTCGGCGGTCGGGGTGCTCGCCGTCCTGGCGATCGTCGGCGGGGGCGCCGCCGCGCTCGGCGCGAGCGGCGATCTCAGCGACGGCAACCGGTTGGCGCGCGACGGGATCTCGATGCTCGGCGACGGCGAGTACGCGGGAGCGGCCGAGCGGTTCGATCAGGCCGCTGAGGCGCTGTCGTCGTCGAGCGCGCAGCTGGAGCGGCCGTGGGCGAAGCCGTCGGCGTGGATCCCCGTCCTGGCACAGCAACGATCCGCAGCGGTCGATCTCGCGGCGGTGTCGGCGTCGGCGTCGGCGGATCTCGCAGCGGCGCTGCGGGTGGTCGATCCGGAGCAGCTGCGTCTGGTCGGGGGGCGCTTCGACCTCGACGCGATCCGGCTGATCGAGCAGCCGTTCGCGACGGTCCAGGAGTCGATCGTCGAACTGCGCGATGCGATCGATCGGGCCGACTCGCCCTGGCTGGTCGCGCCGCTGGCCGATCGGCTCGCTGACCTCGACGGCGAGCTGTCCGACAACGAGGAGCGCGTCGACAACGCCGTGAACGCGGTGCGGCTGGCACCACAGCTGCTCGGCGCCGACGGGCCACGCCGGTACTTCGTTGCGTTCACCACGCCGGCCGAGGCGCGCGGCATGGGTGGGTTCATGGGGAACTGGGCGGTGTTGACGGCGAGCGAGGGTCGTATCCGGATCTCTGATTTCGGCAGGACACGCGACCTCAACACTCGGTGGGCGGCCTCAGCGGTTCGTGACCGGCCCCGAGGACTGGCTCGAACAGTGGGGCCAGTACGGCTTCACCAACGGTGAAGACGGGAGCACGAGCGACACGCCCTGGTCGAACGTCACGATCTCGCCGGTGTTCCCGTCGACGGCCCAGGTGATCGAGGAGCTGCTGCCGCAGAGCGGTGGACCACAGGTCGACGGGGTCTTCGCGATGGATCCACAGGTGCTGCAGGCGCTGCTGTCGATGACCGGACCGATCTCGGTCGAGGGGTCCGATGTCCGTCTCGGAGAGTCGAACCTGCTCCAGTTCCTGCTGATCGACCAGTACGAGATCGATGACACCCGTACTCGTGTCGACCTGCTCGAGGACGTGTCGCGGGCGACCATCCAGCAGGTGCTCGGCGGCGCACTCCCGAACCCGACCGTGGTGGCACGTGAACTCGGACCGATGGTCGCCCGGGGCCATCTGGTCGGCTGGGCGACCGATCCGGACGAACAAGCCCTGTTCGAGGCAGTCGGCCTGGCGAGCTCGCTGCCTGCGCTCGATGGTGGCGACGGGATCGCCGCCGTGTTCAACAACGCCGGACCGAACAAGATCGACGTCTACCTCGAACGTGAGCTCACCTATACGGCGGTCGTCGACGAGCGGACCGGCGCGGTGTCGGCAACGATGGAGCTCACGCTCACGAACACCGCGGATCCCGATGGGCTGCCCGAAGGCGTCGTCGGGAACTACACGGGTGACCCTCTCGGCACCAATCGGACGCTGCTGTCGTTGTACTCGGCCCTGCCCCTCGTCGAGGCCACCGTCGATGGCAAACGGCTCGTGATGCGCGCCGGTGAGGAGGCGGGGTGGCTCGTGAACTCGGCGTTCCTCGGGATTCCGCCGGGGGGCTCGATCACCGTGACCGCCGTGTACGAGGGTGAGCTCGATCTCCCGGTCGGCTACACGCTGGCGCTGCGACCGCAGCCGCTGGTGGTCCCCGAGCGTCACACGATCGACGTCTCGAGCGCCGACGGTTCGACGCTGATCAGCGAGTCCGGGGTCGCCGACCGGCCCGAAGTGCTGCCTGTCGACCCGGCCTTGCGCGACGGCTAGTTTGGCGAGCGGTGCCCCCGCCGACCCGACCCATCCAACGATCGAAGTTCACCCAGGCCGCCCAGCGACGACTGCCGGTGGTGCACTTCTTCGTCGACAGCGCGCTCTGGCTGGTCGCCATTCCGGCCGGTGTACTGCTGCGCTACGACTTCGACCTCGCGCGCATGTGGAGGCGCGAGATCGCCCTCGCCATGTTGGCTGCCGTGGCGCTGCAGGGCGCCTTCGGGCTGTTGTACGGGCTGTACCGGCGCCGCTGGCGGTACGGGAGTTTCGACGAGGTCCGCATCGTCGCGCTCACTGCGCTGTCGGTCGGGCTCAGCATGACGATCCTGTGGTGGGGTGCGTCGGATTCGACCGATCGTGCGATTCCCCGATCGGTGCCACTCCTCGCCACGGCGATCAGCCTGCTCGGACAGATCGCCGTGCGTTCGATGTGGCGGCTGTACGTCGAGCACCGTGATCGCCCGGAGGGCGACCACCTCCAGCGTCTGGTGGTCGTCGGTGCCGGCGACGCCGCCGAGCAGGTGCTGCGAACCCTGCGGATGTCGTCCGATGCTCCGTTCGTACCGGTCGCGATGGTCGACGACGATCCCGGCCAAGCGGAATCTGCGCATGTTGGGCGTCCGGGTCGACGGCACGGTCGACGAGGTCGCAGCGGTTGCCGATCGTCACGATGCAACCGCGGTGCTGATCGCCGCTCCATCGGCCGAGAGTCCGTTCATCCGGCGCGTGACCACGCTCGCGGATGCAGCCGGACTCGACGTGTTCGTGCTCCCGCCGGTCGACAAGATGCTCGGAGGGGTGCACGTCGCCGACATCCGCCCCGTGAACGAGGAGGATCTGCTCGGCCGGCACCCGGCCGACATCGACCCGATCGCCGTGTCGGAGTACATCACCGGCCGGCGAGTGCTGGTCACCGGCGCGGGCGGCTCGATCGGCAGTGAGTTGTGCCGTCAGTTGGTGCGCTTCGAGCCGGCTGCGTTGCTGATGCTCGATCGCGACGAGAGCGGGCTGCACAGCACGCAGCTGTCGATCGAGGGGCGGGCGATGCTCGACAACCCGAACCTCGTCCTGGCCGACATTCGAGATCCGGCCCGCATGGACGAGGTGTTCGAGACGTATCGGCCCGACGTCGTGTTCCACGCTGCCGCACTCAAACACCTCCCGTTGCTGGAGATGCACCCGAGCGAGGGGTGGAAGACGAACGTCGGGGGGACGCAGACCCTGCTCGAGGCAGCCCGCCGGCACGGCGTGAGCCGTTTCGTCAACGTCAGCACCGACAAGGCCGCCGATCCGACGAGCGTGCTCGGCTGGACCAAGCGGATCACGGAGCGACTGACCGCGTTCGCATCGCAGCAGGGTCCCACCGAGTGCGTGTCGGTGCGGTTCGGCAACGTGCTCGGCTCGAACGGTTCGGTGTTGCGGTCGTTCGAGTCGCAGGCTGCCAACGGCGGTCCGATCACGGTGACCGACCCCGACATCACCCGCTACTTCATGACGATCGCCGAGGCCTCGAAGCTCACGATCTACGCCGGTGCGATCGGGGCTCCCGGTGAGGTGCTGATCCTCGACATGGGCGATCCGGTCCGGATCGTCGACGTCGCTCGGCGCTTCGCCGACCTGCACGATCCGCCGATCGAGATCGTGTTCACCGGGCTCAGACCGAACGAGAAGCTCCACGAGGATCTGATCGCGTCGAATGAGCACGGCGAGCGGCGGGTGCATCCGCTGATCACCCATGTGGCGGTTGATCCGCTGGCGCCGCTGCCGGTGATGCTCTCGGGCCCGAGCCCGACGTTCGACGAGATGCGAGCGATCGCGATGGCGGACGTCCCCGGCACGGTCGACGCGTGAGCGACGGCGAGTCGTCGGGGCGCGTCTTCCTCAGCTCACCCGATGTCGGTTCGACCGAGCGGGCGGCGTTGTTGCGGGCGTTCGACAGTGGTTGGGTGGCGCCGGTGGGCCCGGAGCTCGATGCGTTCGAGGCGGAGCTCGCGGCGTTCGTCGGCTGGCCGGGTGTGGTGGCGATGTCGAGTGGGACCGCAGCGTTGCACCTGGCGCTGGCGGTGCACGGTGTCGGCCCGGGCGACGAGGTGATCGTGTCGACGTTCACCTTCGCGGCGACCGCCAACGCCGTCACCTACGTGGGTGCGACGCCGCGATTCGTCGACAGCGACACGGCGACGTGGAACATGAACCCGGAGTTGTTGGCCGACGAGTTGGCGGCGATGCGCGCCGGTGGTCGGCTTCCGGCTGCGGTGGTGGTGGTCGACCTGTACGGGCAGTGCGCCGACTACGACGAGATCGTGCCGCTGTGTGCGGAGTACGGGGTGCCGGTCATCGAGGATGCGGCGGAGGCCCTCGGCGCCTCCTACCGGGGGCGGTCGGCGGGAACGTTGGGCGACTGCGGGATCTTCTCGTTCAACGGCAACAAGATCATGACGACCTCCGGGGGAGGAGCGTTCGCGTCACCCGACGTCGCAGTCGCCGACCGGGTGCGGTATCTCGCGACGCAGGCTCGCCAACCGGCCGTGCACTACGAGCACACCGACGTGGGGTTCAACTACCGCCTGAGCAATCTGCTCGCGGCGATGGGGCGGGCGCAGCTGGAGAGGTTGCCGGCGATGTCGGCGCGGCGCCGGTCGATCAACGGGTTCTACCGTCGAACGCTCGCCGACGTTCCCGGACTGTCGTTCATGCCGATCGCCCCGTTCGGTCCGTCCGTGCACGGTGTCGACGGCGGCGACGGTGGCGACGAGTGGGGCGGCTGGAACGGGTGGCTGACCTGTGTGACGTTCGACGACCCGGCGGTGCGCGACGCCGTCCAGGCGGCGCTCGAGGCCGTCGACATCGAGAGCCGGCCGCTGTGGAAACCGATGCACCTCCAGCCGGTGTTCGCGAACGCTCCGGCCCGTACCGACGGCACGAGCGAGCGCCTGTTCGCCCATGGTCTGTGTCTGCCGTCGGGGAGTGTGCTCACCGATTCCGAGGTCGAACGGGTGACGGCAGTGCTGCGTTCGGTCGCGAGGTAGAGCCCGGCCCGATTTCGGGGGATGACCTCAGCCGCCGGGCGGCGGGGTCGTGGAAGTCGTCGTGGAGGTCGACGGTGGAGTCGTGCTCGTCGGCGGGGGTGCGGTGGTCGATGGCGCCGACGTGGTCGTCGTGGTGGTCGTGGCGGTGGTGGTCGTCGTCGAATCGTTCGGCTTCGGTTTCGATCCGTTGCCGGGCTTGTCGGTGGTGGTCGTCGTGGTGCTGGTCGTGCTGCTGGTGGTGGTGTCGCTGTCCGGAGTGCCCAGGTCGACCGAGGGCTCGTCGATCGCGTTCGGATCGAGCGTCGGAGCGATACCGGCGCCGGGCTGGATGACGATGGCGCCGCCGGCGGTCAACGCGCGGGACTGGAGTTGCGGCGCTGCGAACGGCGCGCTGTCACACGACGGCAATCCGGCAGGGGCGGAGTTGCCGTTGCTCGTCCCGAGCGAGAAGCCGTCCCTCAGCGTGTCGTTGTTCTTGACCTCGAACGTGGCGGTGCCGTAGCCGCAGCGCACCGCCGTTGCGGAATCGGATCCGGTCGGGCAGGTGGTACGGACACCGACCGAGATCGTGGCGCTCCCTTTGCCCCGCCACAGCACACTCGGGCTGCTGACCGACACGGCATTCCAGTCGGTCCATCCGGTGCCCCCGCTGCCGGTGTCCGGAATGGTGACGTAGTACGAGTACTGCAGCTGAGGGGATTGGCCCGCGGCGCACGGACACGTGCCGCTGACGTTCGAGACCGTGATCGACAGGAAGTCGGGGTTGTTGCCGTTCGCGTTGACCATGTTGACGGTGACCGACGGCGACCCGTTGAACGCGAACCGGCAGGTCTCGCTGCCGCTGTCGGCGAAGGCGGGTTGCGAGACGATCAACGATCCCGCGGCGACGGTGGTCGTCGATGCAGCCAGCAGCCGGAGCGCGTCGCGTCGACTCACTCCCGAGCGCGGTTGGTCATCGGCAGCCGCCATGGCATCAACGGTACAACCAGGCGACCGCGGAGGGTGCGTATGGAATCACTTCTTTACGATCGGCATCCCAGACGATTTCTTGAGGAATTTCTCATTCCCGTCCGGCCGATCGGCCCTCGAGTACTGCGAGGAGTTGCTCGGCGGCGCCGATCGCATCGGCGTATCTGACCTCGATGGCTTCGACGGTGCGAACGAGGTGTTCCAGCGACCGGAAGGTTCCGACGTCGACCGGTTCGCTCCCCAGGGTCAGGTGCACCAGACGCGTGAGCGCGTCGGCGGGGCCGACGGAGGCGAGTTCGATGCCCGAGCCGGCCGTGTTCGCTTCGAAACGGGGAAACACGATCGTCGCAAGTCGGGCGGGCGTGATCAGTCGAGCTCCGAGTTCCGACGGCGGGACGAAACGCTCGTCGGTCTCGTAGCGGGTCCCGTCGCGCCGGAGGCGCTCGACGTACGGCGCGAGGAGGGCGCGTCCGGGCATCCGGAGCGCGGCCGGCTTGCCATAGGCAGCGATCGTGAGCTCGGTCGGATCGATGGCGCTGACTTCGTCGGCGAGGAACTCGACCTGTTGTCCCGTCACCGCGAGCGCTGCGGCGAGGGTGGTCTTTCCGGACTGGGAGGCGCCCGCCAGCACGAGTGCGCCCTGCGTTCCGGCGACGCTGGAGGCGTGGAGCGGAATCGACCCGCTGGATCGGACGGCGGCCGCGACGCGTTGGTTGATCGCCATCAACACGTGTGACACCAGCGACCCCTCGATGAGGGTGGCGTGGACGGTGACACCGTCGAACCTGACGGTGAACCATCGGCTCGCCGCCGTCGGGGTGCGGCAATGGTTCGATGTCGATTCGGTGGTCGGCGGTCGAGCCGGCCGAACCGAGGGGGAGCGGAGCGGCGCATGTCGCGCAGCAGGTCGCCGAAGGTCGCGGTGACCTCGGTGTCGGATGACGCGATGTCGAAGCCGAGGCCGTGCGCCTCGCAGCGGACGGTCGTCATCGACCGGCCAGCTCGATGATCCGCTGTCGGACGATCGCTCGGTCGGGTGATGCCAGCACCCGTCCGTCTCGAACGAGTCGTTCGACGGTCGAGAACCATGCAGGCGATGGATGACGCGCGGCGAAACGGCTGAGGAGCGATGCGGCGCTGCCGACCTCCGACCGGGACTCTGGTCGTGGTCATGGTCGTGGTCCGGGGGCGCCGGGTCGAGGGCGACGATGCCGGCCAGCGCTTCGGTTCGCCAGGTCGTGGTCGACCTGTCCGGGGGGTCGAGTCCGGCCGCTCGCCAGTCCAGCCCGGCGAGCGGGGGCGGGATGCGCACCGTCGCACCGTCGATCGCCACGACCCACGTCGGGAGTTCCCCGATCGCGGAGCGGGCGAGGGCCGGGTCGGCCGAGAAGGCCGGCGGTCGGGCGTCGACCAGCACGATGCCACCGCTCCCGGCGAACGCCCTCATGCCCGACCAGATCAGTGTGTCGTCCTGGTGTGCGAGCACGCCGCCGAGCACCGCGCCGAGCGCTCGCACGACGTCGTCAGCGTGTCGGGATCGGGCCATCAGGATCTGGCCGAGGCGGAGCTGGGGAACCGATCTCGGGCTGCGGCCCACCGCCGTGTCGTCGAGCGGTCGGGAGGGTTCGAGGCGCACGTCGAACACCCAGGGAACCTCGGGTTGGGTGTCGTCGATCCAGACCGCCAGCAGCGCCCGCAAGCGGGCGAGGGTCGCTTCGGTGTCGGCCCGCAGGCCGACGAGTTGCGTACCGATGCGCAGTGTGATGGTGCCCGCCCCCACGGAGCGGTCCAGCGGCGTGCCTCAAGGATCCGGCGGCCCGGTGAGGATTGCGGTGCCGTCGTCGGCAACCGTCGTCTCGGGGGTCAGACCCAGACGTGTCGGCCCGTCGTACCCGGCGAGCAGGCCTTCGTCGGCGAATCGTTCGAGCGTCTCGTGGACGGCGCCGGCGACTTCGGGTCCGGGGAGTTGGAAGACGCCGGTCAGCTCCTCGATCATCGTGGCGACGTCGGTGGAACCGTCGCAGCACAGCCAGACGGCGCCGGCGATCGCGCCCAGGCGATGCACCATCGAGGAGTTGGCGTCGAACAACACTGCTTCGCCGTCGAACACGGCGATCTCGACCCCGTCGATCGCCGCAGGTGTGTCGGTGGCGGAGAAGTGGGCACCGGGCACCGGCCCAGACTGCCCGGCGGTGCCGACCACGTCAACGACCGTCGGCGGGCGCGTCGCCCAGGAACTCGGGCATCGTGGCGTGATCCGTGGCGGCAACGCCCGATCGGGAGAACACGGCCCGAGCGGTCCGGGCGAGGATGGCTGCGTCGACGCGGGGTGACGCATGGTCGACGTACCACACGTCGAGTGCGAGCTTGGTCGGCCAGTCGAGGGCGTTGCGTCCGTTGACCTGTGCCCACCCGGTGATCCCGGGGGTGGCGTCGAGGCGCCGGCGTTGCTCGTCGTCGTATCGTTCGACGTAGGCGAGCGGCAGCGGGCGGGGCCCGATCAGGCTCATGTCGCCGCGCAGCACGCTGAACAGCTGGGGGAGTTCGTCGAGGCTGGTCGAGCGGAGCCGTCGCCCGAAGTCCGTGAGGCGCTCGTCGTCGTCGAGCAGCCGCCCGTCGGGGCCGCGGGCGTCGGTCATCGAGCGGAACTTGATCACCTCGATCGGCCGTGCCGCACGTCCGGCGCGCTGTTGGCGGAACAGCACCGGCGAGCCGAGGCGGAACCGCACGGCGATCGCGAGGACGACGAGGATCGGGGAGGCCACGATGATCGCCCCGAGCGCGACGAGGACGTCGGCACCCCGCTTGAGTGGAGAGTCGAGCCACGCCGATCGGGTCACGGAGCCGAGCGTAGGTTGGCGGGTAGCTTGTGCGGCGTGACCTCGGCCGCGTCGGTGATCCATGCTGCGGCGTCGAGGGGATCGACGCTGGTCATCGTCGGCGCCGGAGGTTTCGGTCGAGAGGTACTCGACGTCGTCGAGGCGATGAACGCGGCCGGTGCCGGCATCGAGTTCGCCGGGTACGTCGACGATGCCGACACCTCGGTGCAGCTCCTCGAGCGACGCGGCGCGCCGTATCTGGGTGCCGTCGAGCGGCTCGCCGACGGATCGACGGTCGATCCCGACGCGGGCTTCGTGATCGGGATCGGGGCGGGCGACGTGCGGCGTCGGCTCGACGGCATCGTGACGGGCGCCGGGCGGGACGCGGGGCGTCGGCCGCTCGTGTTGATCCATCCGATGGCCACGGTGGGTGGCGACTGTCGGATCGGCGAGGGGTGCATCCTCACCGCCGGTGTGCGGGTGACGACCAACATCACGCTGGGGCGGCACACGCAGCTCCACGTCAACTCGACGATCGGCCACGACTCGGTGCTCGACGACTACGTCAGCGTCTATCCGGGTGCCACCGTCAGTGGCAACGTGCACCTCGGTGAGGGCGTCACGATCGGCACGGGAGCGAACGTACTGCCGGGCCTGACGATCGGCGCCGGCGCGTTCGTCGGCGCGGGCGCGGTGGTCACGGTCGATGTCGATCCGGGCGTCACGGTGGCCGGTGTGCCGGCACGGCCGATCACACGGTGAATCGAAGCATCACGTCGAAGCAGCACGTCGAGGCGTGAACAGGAACAAGGTGAAACGGAACACGGTGAACAGGAGCAAGGTGAACGGGAGCGGCATGAAGCATCAGGAAGCGATCGGACGGATCGAGGATCGGTCGGCGAAGGTCGTCGTGGTCGGGCAGGGGTACGTCGGCCTGCCGGTTGCGATGCGTGCCGTCGAGGTCGGGTTCTCCGTCGTCGGCTTCGACGCGTCGGTCGAACGCGTGGAGGCGCTCCAGGCAGGTGAGTCGTACGTGGGCGACATCTCCGACGACGAACTGGCGCGGGCGCTTGCGTCCGGCTATCGGCCGACCGCGGATGCGGCCGACGTCGCAGGGTTCGACGTGGCGGTCATCAGCGTGCCGACGCCATTGCGCGACGGGCTGCCCGACCTGTCCTACATCGAGATTGCCGGCGCCAATCTGGCACGCCATCTGCGTCCGGGCGGCTGCGTGATCCTCGAGAGCACGACCTATCCGGGAACGACCACCGAGCTGCTCGGACCGATCCTCGCGGAGGGTTCCGGACTGGCCCCCGACGAGTTCTTCCTCGGGTACTCGCCCGAGCGGATCGACCCGGGCAACGCCACGCACGGGCTGGTCAACACCCCCAAGGTGGTCAGCGGGTCGACGCCCGAGGGGCTGGCGGTGGTCGACGCGTTCTTCTCGGCGCTCGTCGATCGCACGGTGCCGGTCGGGTCGTGCGCCGAGGCCGAGATGGTGAAACTGCTCGAGAACACGTTCCGGCACGTCAACATCGCGCTGGTCAACGAGTTGGCGATGTTCGCCCGCGATCTCGACGTCGACGTCTGGCGAGCGATCGACGCCGCCGCGACCAAGCCGTTCGGGTTCATGAAGTTCACGCCGGGGCCGGGCGTGGGCGGGCACTGTCTGCCAATCGATCCGAGCTACCTGGCGTGGCGGGTCAAGCAGCACCTGGGGCACACGTTCCGGTTCGTCGAGCTGGCCAACGACGTCAACGAGCACATGCCCGACTACGTGCACGACCGGGTGACGGCGATGTTGAACCGTGAGCGCAAGGCGGTCAACGGGAGCCGGGTGCTGTTGCTCGGCCTGGCGTACAAGAAGGCGACGAGCGACTGGCGCGAGAGCCCGTCGGTGCACGTGGCCGCCCGGCTGAGGGCGAGCGGTGCCGAGGTGCGGTTCTGCGATCCGTACATTCCCGACGTGAACGCACAGCTGTTGAGCGATCCGCTGGTGGCGTTCTCGCCGGAGGAGCTCAGCGAGGCCGACGTGGTGATCGTGCTCGTCGACCACCCCGAGTTCGATCCGGCGACCATCGCCGAGCATGCGCAGCTGGTGTTCGACACCAAGAACCTCCTGAAGGGCCACTCGTTCAACGGTGAGCTCCTCTGACGCCCGCCCGCGGGTGCTGTACCTGCTGACCGACGAGATCTCGAGCGTGCTGGTGCGCGGCCAGCTCG
>CAVQRU010000036.1:0-11808 GCA_963715285.1 Ilumatobacteraceae bacterium
GGGAGCGAACGTGCTGCCGGGCCTGACGATCGGCGCCGGCGCGTTCGTCGGCGCGGGCGCGGTGGTCACGGTCGATGTCGATCCGGGCGTCACGGTCGCCGGTGTGCCGGCACGGCCGATCACACGTTGAATCGAAGCATCACGTCGAAGCAGCACGTCGAGGCGTGAACAGGAACAAGGTGAAACGGAACACGGTGAACAGGAGCAAGGTGAACGGGAGCGGCATGAAGCATCAGGAAGCGATCGGACGGATCGAGGATCGGTCGGCGAAGGTCGTCGTGGTCGGGCAGGGGTACGTCGGCCTGCCGGTTGCGATGCGTGCCGTCGAGGTCGGGTTCTCCGTCGTCGGCTTCGACGCGTCGGTCGAACGCGTGGAGGCGCTCCAGGCAGGCGAGTCGTACGTGGGCGACATCTCCGACGACGAACTGGCACGGGCGCTTGCGTTCCGGCTACCGGCCGACCGCGGACGCGGCCGACGTCGCAGGGTTCGACGTCGCGGTCATCAGCGTGCCGACGCCATTGCGCGACGGGCTGCCCGACCTGTCGTACATCGAGATGGCCGGCGCCAACCTGGCACGCCATCTGCGTCCGGGCGGCTGCGTGATCCTCGAGAGCACGACCTATCCGGGAACGACCACCGAGCTGCTCGAACCGATCCTCGCGGAGGGTTCCGGGCTGGCCCCCGACGAGTTCTTCCTCGGGTACTCGCCCGAGCGGATCGACCCGGGCAACGCCACGCACGGGCTGGTCAACACCCCCAAGGTGGTCAGCGGGTCGACGCCCGAGGGGCTGGCGGTGGTCGACGCGTTCTTCTCGGCGCTCGTCGACCGCACGGTGCCGGTCGGGTCGTGTGCCGAGGCCGAGATGGTGAAACTGCTCGAGAACACGTTCCGGCACGTCAACATCGCGCTGGTCAACGAGCTGGCGATGTTCGCCCGCGATCTCGACGTCGACGTCTGGCGAGCGATCGACGCCGCCGCGACCAAGCCGTTCGGGTTCATGAAGTTCACGCCGGGGCCGGGTGTGGGCGGGCACTGTCTGCCGATCGACCCGAGCTACCTGGCGTGGCGGGTCAAGCAGCACCTGGGGCACACGTTCCGGTTCGTCGAGCTGGCCAACGACGTCAACGAGCACATGCCCGACTACGTGCACGACCGGGTGACGGCGATGTTGAACCGTGAGCGCAAGGCGGTCAACGGGAGCCGGGTGCTGTTGCTCGGCCTGGCGTACAAGAAGGCGACGAGCGACTGGCGCGAGAGCCCGTCGGTCCACGTGGCCGCCCGGCTGAGGGCGAGCGGTGCCGAGGTGCGGTTCTGCGATCCGTACATTCCCGACGTGAACGCACAGCTGTTGAGCGATCCGCTGGTGGCGTTCTCGCCGGAGGAGCTCCGCGAGGCCGACGTGGTGATCGTGCTCGTCGACCACCCCGAGTTCGACCCGGCGACCATCGCCGAGCATGCGCAGCTGGTGTTCGACACCAAGAACCTCCTGAAGGGCCATTCGTTCAACGGTGAACTCCTCTGACACCCGCCCACGGGTGCTGTACCTGCTGACCGACGAGATCTCGAGTGTGCTGGTGCGCGGCCAGCTCGGTCACCTGGCGCAGGAGGGCTTCGACGTGACGGTGGCGACGCGACTCGCGCTGCCGGTCGGGAGCGATGCTGCGTCCGGAAGCGACGAGCGAGATCCGGGCGGCACGTGGGACCCGGGTGTTCGCGTCGAGTACGTCCCCTTCGTGCGTGAGCCGTCGCCGGTCGCCGATCTGCGGGCGCTGTGGGCGACGGTCGGGCTGATCCGCCGGGTGCGGCCGACGATCGTCAACGCCTCGACGCCGAAGGCGGGCTTGTTGGGCATGCTCGGCGCCTGGGTGTGCCGGGTGCCGGTGCGGGTGTACGTGGTGCGCGGTTTCCGGTTCGAGACAGCGGTGGGCTGGCGCCGACGGCTGTTCCGGTCGCTGGAGTGGGTGGCGATGCGGTGCGCGAACCACGTGGTGTTCAACAGCCCGAGCCTGCTCGCCGTCGCCGAGCGCGAGCGGCTGGTGCCGGCGGGGCGTGGTGAGGTGATCGGACGCGGTTCGGGCAACGGCATCGACCTCGCTCGGTTCGCCGACGCCGCCCTGCCGACCCGGCCGCAGGCCCGGACGGAACTCGGTGTGCCCGACGACGCGATCGTCGTCGGCTTCGTGGGTCGGTTCACGAGGGACAAGGGCATCGCCGACCTGATCGGTGCGTTCACCTCGACCCTGCGGCGTCGCGACGACGTGCGGCTGCTCCTGGTCGGCCAGTTCGAGGACGGCGATCCGGTGACGCCGGAGGTGCGCCGGCTGATCGAGTCGGACGACCGGATCGTGACCGTGCCGTGGCTGGCCGACCCCAGGGTCGCGTATCGGGCGATGGACGTCCTGGCCTTCCCGTCGTACCGGGAGGGGCTGCCGAACGTGCCGCTCGAAGCCCAGCTGTGTGCGGTGCCGGTGGTGGCGTACGAAGCGACCGGCACGGTCGACGCCGTCGCAGCCGGTGTCGGCGGCGTGTTGGTCCCCGTCGGTGGGGTGGGGGAGTTGGCGTCGGCACTCGGGGAGTTGGTGGACGATCACGAGCGACGCGCGGAGATGGGCGCGGCGGGGTCGGCATGGGTCGCCGATCGGTTCGACCGTGCGGCGCTGTGGGACGGTCTGGTGGAGCGCTACCGCTCGTGGTCGGCGTCGGCCGGATCGGGCTGAGGGTCCGGCTGAGCGTCGGGCTCGTCGTCGATCTGTTCGATCCAGCGGCGCTCCACGAGCGCAGCGACAGCGTCGACGAGATCGGCGCGGTCGACGGATCCACGGCTGATCGATGCCGGCGTCGGCGAGCCTTGCGCTCAGTTCCGGGAGCGACGCCGGTTCGTCGAGGGCGACCCACACTGCTGCGACGTACCCGATCAGGTCGGCGCAGCCGTCGTCGGTCAGGTCACCGACGCGGCGCACGAGCACGCGGTCGGAGGCCAGCCGCCACACGACGTCCTCCGGGCGGCTGAACCTGGCGGCGCTCGGGGGGTCCGGGGTGCCCGTGGTCTCCGTGGTGTCCCTGGTCGTCCACGGGATCGTTTGCGTTCACGGCTGCTCGCGGGCGGCCATCCACTCGATCGTCTCGCGCAGCCCGACCTCGAGGTCGGCTGCCGTGGCGTCGGGGAACAGCGAGCGGAGCAGGTGGTTGTCGGCTTGGCTGTGCGGTACGTCGCCGGGCCGGGGGTCGACGTGGAGTCGTTCCGCCGGCCGTCCGGTCCGGGTCTCGATCATCTCGATGAGCGTCAGCAGCGAGGTCCGTGATCCGAACGCCAGGTTGACCGGGGTGTGCCAGGTGACCCCTCGATCGACCGCATCGGCGATGATCTCGCTGACCGTGCCGACGTAGGTGAAGTCACGGGTCTGCGACCCGTCGCCGTGCACCGTGAGCGGTTCGTTGCGCAGGGCGGCGTCGACGAACGCGGGAACGACGGCCGCGTACGCATGACCGGGTTGCTGCCGAGGGCCGTACACGTTGAAGAAGCGGAAGGCGAGCGTGCGGAGTCCGAAGCTGTGTTGCCAGGCGAGCGCATACTGCTCGGTGGCGAGCTTGCTGGCCGCGTACGGGCTGCGGGGCAGGGTGGCCAGCCCCTCGTGTTTGGGGAGTTCGGGGTTGGCGCCGTACACCGACGACGACGATGCGACGATCACGTGGGCGTCGTCGAGCCGTCGTGCCACCTCGAGCACCCGCATCGTGCCGACGGTGTTCGCTTCGTGGGAGGCGACCGGATCGTCGATCGACCGGGGGACCGACGGGCGCGCCGCGAGGTGGACGATGCTCCGTGCCCCGGCGGCTGCGTCGGCGAGGGCATCGGGGTCGAGGATCGACCCCGTGACCAGACGCACGTCGAGGTGGTCGAGGTTGGCGGTGGTTCCCGTCGACAGGTCGTCGATCCCGACGACCTCGTGGCCGTCGCTCAGCAGTCGCTCACAGACGTGGGAGCCGATGAACCCTGCGGCACCGGTGACGAGGATCCGCATTGGGGCGAGCCTACCGATCGGGTCGGGTGTCACCGGGTTCCGCCGCCGGAGGCGGTCGATCCGGGCTCGGCGCGGGTCTCAGCGCCTCGTGTCTCAGCGCTTCGTGAGATGGCGGACGGATGCCCGAAGGTGACCGGGCATGGTCCGCCCTCGCGCGCGGAGATGTTCGCGAGAGGGCACGAGCAGGGGGGCGAGGTAACCGGCGCGACGAGTCCACGGCAGACGCTGCACGCCGGAGAGCCAGACGCCCTCGCCCCCGGGATGCACGAGCGCGGCGAGTGCGTGCGCCTCGGTCGTCGTGGGCTGGACACCGGATGCCCATCGACCGAGCGCTCCGAGATCGACGCCGAACGCCTGCCCGGCACGCACGATGCCTGCGGCGACGAGGGGCGTGCATCCGAGCCGACCGGCACGGTCGGCCACCGCCTCGGGCGTCGGTGCGGGCTGCGCGGCGAGGACGATCACGTCGGCCGCCGAGCCGAGTCGGATGTGTGGTCCGCCCGCCGAGTGGATGGCGGCGTGCACGATCCGGCCGACCGGGTCGAGGGCGGGAAGGCGACGCCCGGCCAGCGGGTACTCGACGAGTTCGTCGAGGAGCGAACCGGTGTCCGAGCCCACACCGAAGTAGCCGCCCACGAGGCCGAGGTGCAGGTCGATCTCGATGCCGGTCGCTCCCCGGAGTGGGATGTCCTTGCCGTACTGCTGCTCCCATCGTGTGCGGAACGGCGGCGCGAGGCGTTGGATCCCGGCGCGCCCGAGGTGGTCGAGCGTTGCGGAGTACGACGTCCGGTCGATCAGCACGTCGACGTCGCCGGTGGTTCGCAGTGCCGGGTCGACGTAGTCGAGCTGTGCGGTGGCGCAGCCCTTGAGCAGGGCGTGACGGATGCCGGCGCCGTCGAGGAGGGCGGACACCTCGACGCTGGCGGCTTCGACGGCGAGCGACGTGCGCAGCGCCTCGAGGTGTGTGGAGCGCAGTTGTTCGGTCAACTCGGGCGTGGACGATGCGAGGGCACCGTTGTCGGCGGCTGCAACCACCAGTCCGCTGATCCGCTGTTCGGCGACGGCGGCCACGAAACGATCCGGATCCTCCGGTTGGACGGTGCGACGTGGCCCACCGGGGAGTGACCAGGCCGCAACCTGCGCGATCTCGTCGAGCGTCGACGCCATGGCCCGTGTCAGTTCGTTGCGCCGCGGTACTTGACCTTCGCGACCAGTTCGCGGAGTTCGCCTTCGAGGCGCAGGCCGCCGGCGGCCTTGGCGACGAAGAAGTCGTGGCCGTCGCTGCGCTGGATCGGTGTGCGCCAGAGCCGGTGCAGGTCGGTGTGTCCCGGGCGGTTGACGCGGCTGCGGGCGAGCGCGGCGGTGACGAATCGGCGCCGGACCTCGGCTTCGGCTGCATCGGATCCCGGCAGCGCCTTCGGATAGGCGAAGTGGGCGGGGGCGGTGCCGATGTGCTCGCCGATCAGTTCGATCGACCGGTCGAGTTCGTCGCCGATCGTCGACGGGCCGGACAGGTCGGCGGAGTCGCCGGAGTCGCCGGAGTTGCCGGAGTTGCCCGGGTCACTGCGGTCGAGCAGGGCGTGGGTGTGGGTGTGGGATCCGATGGTGACGAGGCCGGTCGACGCTGCGTCGGCGAGCCCGGCCCAACTGGCGGGTGGCGCCCCCCACGGGAACGGCTCACCGGTGTCGATGAAGTGGGTGGCGGCGTACAGCGTGGCCGGGAGGTCGTACTCGACGAGCGCCGGGACGACGTGGTCGCAGAAGTCGTCGGTGCCGTCGTCGAACGTGATCACCACGCTGCTCTGGTCTGTCGGACCGCTGGTGGGTGCGTCGGGGGTGGAGCCGAGGATCGCGGCAGCATCGTCGAGCGACACCACGGTGTGGTGCTCGAGCGGAGGTGCTCGAGTTGGGCCCGGAAGGCGTCGACGTCGAGGTCGACTTCGCTGCCGGAGCCGCCGCCGACGCGGTGGTAGATCAGCACGGTGACACCGGGTGCAGGCTTGAGCACCCGGTCGCCCTGGGCGAGCACCTGCTTCATGATGGTTCGGGTCGACACGATCGACAGTCTGGCAGCTGACCGAGGGTCGGGGACTCGACGCTCGATGTCGACGTCAGTCCCTCGTCGGGTCCTTGCCGGGCTTGCGTCAGGCTCACGTCGGGCCCGGGGTCAGCCGAAGTCGCGGACGCAGGCGATCACGGTCGCGGTCTCGTCGCCGCTGCCCTGCCCGCGTATGGCGGTGTTCGTGCCGCTGGTGATGGCGTAGCTCGGCTGCACCGGGTTGTAGATGGTCGGTGTGGTGTCGAAGTTGGAGCCACCGGCGGCGGGCGTCCATTCGACCGCGTCGGGAGTGCCGCCGGCGCTGGTGATCCGGTCGAGCGCCGGGGCGAGGCTCAGCGTGGTCTGCCAGCCGTAGAAGAACGGGTTGAGTGCCAGGTCGGTGACGTTGGTGGTGACGGTCACGGTGAGGCAGGCGAGCGTGGGGGACCAGTTCGCTCCGGTTCCCTCCGTGACGGTCACCGTGTACCACGAGGAGTCACCTGGAGCCGGCAGCGCATTGGACACGCACATGCGTGGGAATGCCTCCTGGGCGTTGGTGATGGGGCTGTTGTTGTTGTTCTGGTTGAACGGTCTGCCCGGTCGCATCGTTCCGGTGACGATCATCGTGTTGTCGGGGCCCGGTGCCGTTTCGCCGCGCTGGATTGCCACATCGTTGACCGTCACGCCGTTGAACGGCGGCCGCGTGAGGTCGACGTCGAGCTGCCAGGGCTGCGGTGTCGACGAGGTTCCGGTGACGGTGACCACGACGCAGAACCGGGTGGGACTCGTGATGCTCCAGGCGATGTCGGTGATGGCGGTGGTCGTGTTGCCGACACTGATGCCGCCGTCGCTGATGTCGCCGTTGCCCATCCAGGTGCCGGTGCTCGCGGTGGCGGTGAAGAAGGCGGTGTCGTTCCACGCGGCCTGGGTGGGGACGAACTGGCTTGCGGCGATGCCCAGCACGACCAGCACGACCGCGGTGATCAGCGAGGCGCGGGTCCGGCTCATCGGGGTGCCTCGCGTCGGCGCGAACCGAGCAGTGTCACGAGCCCGAGGAGCACGGCGATGCCGGCGACGATCGACGTGATCCACGCGACGGTGGTGCCGGTCGCCGGCGAGGGTGTTGTCGACGGCGACGAGGCGGACGCGTCCGAGTGCCTCGCCGTCCCCGGTGACGTCCTCGGTGAGTACGGCGCTGACTCTCAGCGTGTAGTTGCCGGGGGCGACGAGCGATCCGGCCGCTCCGTCGGTGATGTCGCGGCACGACTGTGTGCTGCACAGGTCGATCGTCCAGTCGATCTGCTCGGCGACGCCGGTGACGCTGATGAAGCCGGACTCGGCGATCTGCGCGTCGACGGGTACGTCGACGGGGTAGGTGACGGCTCGCTCGACGCCGGGGACGAGCCCGGTGAAGTCGAGCACCACGTCGACGCGCTCGACCTCGGCGGCTCGGGCGGTCATGTTGCTCACCAGCACGGCGAGCGCGGCGATCAGCACGACGGCGGGCAGCGCAGCTGCGACGATCCGTCGGCGCGAGGTCATGACGATGCCGTCTCCAGCACCTTCGGGGGCGGCCACGGCGCCGCGACGGTCGCATCGTCGACGAACGCATCGTCGACGAACGTCGTGTCACCGCAGGCACGGTCATCGAGTCGATCGTGGATGCGTTGGTGGTCATCGGCGGTCTGCGCGTCGCTCGGCCCGCCTTCGACGTCGCCATCGCCGGAGTCGTTGCGGTCCCCAGGCTCGTCGTGGTCCTCAGCGTCGTCGTCCTTGAGCAGCGAGAGCCCCAGCAGTGCCCCGAGTGCGATCATCGCCGGCACGACGAAGCCGCGTCGCATGAGCGTCGAGACCGTGTAGCCGACCCCTGGGAGTTGTGGGCCGGGTTTCCACACCTGGTCGCCGACCACGTAGGGGGCGACGTCGGCGCTGGGGTTGGCGTCGCCCTTCATCTCGATCTCCCATCGGTCGCCGTCGAGCGGCGTGATCGACACGATGCGGTGGGTGACGAGTCGGTGGGTGAGGTCGCTGTGCAGCGACACCACGTCGCCGACCTCGAGCTCGGCGGTGTCGGCCTTGGTGGCGATGAGGAGGTCGCCGGTGTCGATGGTGGGTTCCATCGATCCGGAGATCACGATGAGCGGTTGGATGAGGCCGGCGGCGGTGGCGAGCCAGACGAGGCCGGCCAGGACGCCGAGGCCGGCGCCGATCCAGAGTGCGACGCCGCCGAGTGTGCGCAGGAAGCGGAACATGGTGCGGGACGATCGTCCCGTTCCCGGCCACGGTGATGGCCGTGACCGGGAACGGGGACGACGGTGGTCAGGCCGAGGTGCCGGTGACGGCGATGAGGAGGTCGCCGGTCAGATTGACGAAGTCGGTGCCG
The DNA here is from genome assembly GCA_963715285.1 of Ilumatobacteraceae bacterium. Classification (GTDB taxonomy): domain Bacteria; phylum Actinomycetota; class Acidimicrobiia; order Acidimicrobiales; family Ilumatobacteraceae; genus Sva-07. The sequence goes on from CAVQRU010000036.1 coordinate 8,443, forward strand.
GTCCAGTCGGGCGCCGTGAGCGTGACGGTGAACGTCGTGGTGTCGGTGGGGGCGAGGGTGGCGTTGCCGTAGGCGCCGACGGCCACGCCGACATTGGCGCCGGCATCGTCGAACAGGTCGCCGTTCTCGGTGACGACCGGCGTGGACAGCGTCATCGGGACCGACCCGGCGTTCTGGAGATGCAGGGTGACGTCGCGGACGTCGTTCGGGCCCATGTTCTCGAAGGCGCTGGCCGGGATCTGGATCGGGGTGGTGGCGGTGTCGTCGACGGTCGCCACGTCGAACCAGCTGGTGCCGTCGAGGCTGCCCTGGAGGTCGAAGCTGCCCGAGGTGGCATCGGCGCTGAAGAAGACGTCGTCGGTCCATGCGGCCGAGGTGAGGGCGGCGCCGACACCGAGCACGGCGACGCCGGCGAGCGCGAACTTGGCGATCTTGCGGCGACGCTTGGTGTTGGGTGTGCGGGCGGGCGGGGCGGTGGGAGGTGCCAGCGTGGTCATGTGAGTGTGCTCTTTCGGTCGTGCCGGTGACGGCGTGTGTGGCGGTGTCCGAACGTGTCATCGGCACGTGGGCGTGCGCGCTTGATGGTTTCCAGACCGAAACCTGAAGCGGGGCTGAAATATGTTCGTCGTGGATGCGGGCTGCCGTCGCCGGATGACGCCGGCCCCGCGACCTACGCCGAAGGTGCCGGCACGCGGTCCCGTTCGGACACGCGGTGTGGTGTCCGGTCGATGGTCGAACCGCGCCAGTGGATGGTGCCGTCGGGCCGGGTCCAGGTGGCCACTCGATCCGGTGTCATGGCGAGCGACCAGCCTCCTTCGTGCACGAGGTGGTGGTGGCGCTCGCACAACGGGATCAAGTTGTCGAGGTCGGTGCGGCCGTGATGTTTGCCCCACCAGCGGATGTGGTGGATCGAGCAGGCCGAGAACGGCACCGTGCAGTCGGGGTGGGCGCAGGTGCGGTGCATCGCTCGCAGCGCTCGGCGCTGGGCCCGGTTGGCCGTGCGTTGTGACCGCCCGACCTCGAGCACCTCACCGTCGCCGTTCAGCACGACGGGCAGGATCTCGGCGTCGCAGCACATCTTCCGAACGGTCTCGACCGGTAGTGGTGTGCCGTCCTCGGTTTCGCAGATGCTGTGGTCGTGCCAGCCCGACAGCACGGTTCGGAGGTCGACGAGCACGCTGATCTCGGGCACTCGTTCGCCGCCAGGCCCCGACGAGACGGCAGCCACGACGGCGTCGACCTGCAGACGGGCCCACGGCGTACGTGCGTTGCCGTCGACCTGGCGGGCCCTGCGGGTCTGTGCGTTGATCGCCGTCCACAGTTTCGCGTCGCTGACGGGATCGAGTTCGAAGTGCGAGTGGCACATCCCGGTCGACTTGTCGACCCAGCGCTTGACGTTCGACCGTGCTCGCTGAGCCTCGAGTTCGTCGACATCGCTCCGGTGTCGTGATGCGACGAGGTGACGTGACAGGTCTCGGCACTGGCGTTCGAACGTGTCGACCCGTTGGCTGCTCGCGGCCTCGACGAGGATGTCCTCGTGGGCGAAGAACTCGGCTCGGAGTTCGTCGTCGAGGCGGCGGGTGGCGTTGGCGAGCGCATCGAGGTGTCCTGCCGAGACGGTGCCCTCCGTGAGGGCCGCCTCGAAGCGGGGTGTCGCGGTGCACACACGGTCGCGTTCGGTGACGGTGGTGGCGTCCTTGCCGGATCGGCGCCCGGCGGTGCCGAGGAGTGATTCGGGCGGTGGGGCGTGGCCGGCGTCGGCGAGCTGCCGGCTGCGGCGAGCGCAGCGCACCTCGTAGGCGTCGAGCCAACTGCGCACCTCGCTGGATGCACGCACCGCCGACTCGAGTTCCTCGCCGTCGAGGCAGTCGGGGTCGGCTGCCAGCAATGCCTCGAGGGCACTGCGCAACCTGGTGGTGTTCATGATGTTGACCTCCTTTTCGCGGTGTCGGGAATCGGAGGGAGTCGGTACGTACATGATGCGCACGGGGGTGTCACGGAGTTGCGAGGAGCAGGAGACGGCGGAGGACGTCGGGTCCGCGACCGAGCGCTTCAGATCTGCAGTTGCGTGCCGATAGGTCTGTGTGCAGGATCATCAGGCGGGCCACATCGGCGACTTCTTGAAAATCGGTTTGTTGCGTTGGCTCGGAGCGCCGTCGCCGTATGGGCGGGGCCACCGGATCGGCGTGGTGTGGTTCCGAGCGGTGGACGGTGCCGAGGAATCGGCCGGTGAGCCGCTGGCGTGGCTCGATCCGTCGAGCGAGCTGGGCCAGGATCTCCGTCCGCTCGACCCGGATCTGTACGACCGGCTGCGCCAGATCGCCGAGCGGGGCGACGGTTCGGTGTCGGCGCTCGAGGCGGCCGGTGCGTTGCCGAAGGGAACCGTGTGCTTCGACCAGTCGCTGAGCTTCGCCGACCTCGCCGCCGACCGATGTGGCGAAGCGGACGATCCGTCGTGAGCGCTGGTTCCACGAGGCGATGGTGGCGGTCGGCTCGTGCTCGCTCGTGTTCGTCGACAGCGACGAAGGTCTGAGCGATGCCGACGGCTCGTTGCTGGCCCCTCGTCCCCTGGTGGGCGGCGACACGTCGTTGTCGGAGTTGGGTCGGCTGCTCGAGCGTGGGCAGAGCGTGGTGACCCATCACCTCGTGGATCATTCCGACGGGTTGGCCGAGCAGGTGCAGGCGCGGATGACCGAGATCTACGAGACGCTCGGCGCGGAGCCGTTGGCCGCGGTGCGGGCGTCCCGGGGGGCGACACGTCTGTTCATGGTGATTCCCCATCCTGGGCATCGACCGGACTTCCAGCATCGGATCGGCGCACTCCAGCTGTCGCGCTGGGGCGACGAGTTCCGCGTGTACCGCTGGCGACGCGAGCTCGTCGCTGTCTGAACCACTCGCCGCCACCGGGTGCAGGTTGTGAGCGACCTGGCCTGCGCGTCGAGTCGCGCTCGGCGAGTCCCGTAGCTTTGGCGACGACGGGAGGGTGCTGCCAATGACCAGGTCGAGCAAGATCATCGGGACGCCGGAGTGGGAGCGTGAGATCTACGAACACGTGGCGCGTCACGGTCGGATCGAGGGTGAGATCCTCGAGGAGTACCGGGAGCTGCTGGCCGACGACGACATGTCGCCGGCCTTCAAGTACCTGGCCGAGATGCTGCTCCAGGACGAGGTCCGCCACCATCGGATCTTCGACGACCTGGCGGAGACGATGCGCCAGGTCCACGACGACGTTGCCGGGCCGACGCCGATCCCGTCGCTCCACGGGTTCCACGCCGATCGGATCCGGATCCAGCGGGTGACGGATCGCCTGCTCGAGGTCGAACGCGACGACCTCGCCGAACTCAAGGATCTCGCCAAGCGGCTGAA
>CAVQRU010000037.1:0-27259 GCA_963715285.1 Ilumatobacteraceae bacterium
CCTCGCAGATGACCGCCGAGATGGCCGCTGACGAGGTGATCGCCGCGTGGGAGCGCGGTGCGGGCGCAGCGACGGACACGCAGAGCTGACCCGGCCGGGACCGCCGACGAGCGACTACGAGCCGTCCGCTGCGGGCGGGGAGACGGTGATGACGACGTTGCCGATCTTCTGGCCGGTCTCGACGTACTCGTAGGCCTGGACGATCTGTTCGAGCGGGTAGGTGCGATCGATCACCGGCACGAACGCACCGGTCGCCATCAGCTCGCCGAGGTACTCGATCATCTCGCGATCGTGCCGCGGCACCGGGAACCCGACCCGCCGGCCCCGGCTGAAGCGGGTGGCGATGGCCAGCATCGGATTCTGGGCGAAGCGGCCGAGCTCGCTCGACATGTAGAGGCCGTGTGGCTTGAGGAGCTTCCTGCAGGCACCCCAACTGCTCTTGCCCACGGCGTCGAGGACGACGTCGTAGCGCTGGTGGTCCTGCGTGAAGTCGCCGGCGGTGTAGTCGACGACGCGGTCGGCGCCGAGCCCTGCCACCAGTTCGAGGTGGTCGGTGGCGCACACCGCGGTGACGGTGGCACCGAGGTGCTTCGCGATCTGCACGGCAGCCGACCCGATCCCACCGGTGGCCCCGTAGACCATCACGTCCACGCCGGGACCGAGGCGCCCAGCGGTCGTGTAGGCGAGGGCGTAGTGCGAGCCCTCGGTGCCGGCTGCTGCCAGCTGGTCGGAGACGTGTGCCGGAATGGTGGCGATCGACGCGTCCTCGTGCACGACGAGGCGCTCGGCGTGACCTCCGAAGGTTCCTTCGATGTAGCCGAAGATCCGCTCGCCCACGTCGACTCTCGTCACGCCCGGCCCGGCCTCGACGACCACGCCGGCGAACTCGTTGCCGAGCGTCGATCGTCTCGGTCTGCGCAGCCCGCTGAAGAGCCGCACGATCGGCGGCGATGCCGCCCGGAACCCGCAGTCGGTGCGGTTGACCGTGGTGGCGTGCACCCTGACCAACAGCTCGCCGTCGCCCGGTCGTGGCTCGGGGACGTCGACCACCGACACCACCGACGGTGGGCCGTACTCGTGCTGCACCGCTGCTCTCATGCGCTCACCGCTCCTCTCATGCGCTCGCTGCTCGTCTGGTCATCGCGCGCCTCCGTGCGCTGTGGAGCTGACCCTCGCACACGAGAGGTGATCGGGTCCACCGTGGCCACCGCGTCCCGATTGCGACCGTCATCCCGAGAGTCGTGCGGGGTCGTGGGTCGTACGTGCCGCCTCGCTCGGTGTGCATCGGCCAGGTGGGGTCGACGTGGCCTCTTGACGACCGGTTCGTGATGCGCCACATTGGGGGCGTTACCCGGGAACTGCGCGTCGACTGCGTCACGTCGACATCACCGGAGCATCGGTGGCACGGATGGGCGGCAAGAAGGAGATCGTGGCCGGCGATCTCCCCAACGTGTGGCGACTCGCCGCATCGACACGACCGGCACGGACTCGGAGCAGTCGCCATGCACCACTACTCACGTGAAGACATCATCGCCCATCGCTTCACGAGTCGCCGGTGGACGGGCTACGACACGGTGGAGGTCGACGCATACCTGGAGCGCCTTGCCGAGTACGTCGGCAGGATGCAGGAGGAGCTCACTCTGCATCAGGCGTCGGAACGGGCCGCGCTCGACGTTCTCCAACAGGCGCAGCGCATCGCCGACGAGACCGTGGCGGCGGCGCAGCGCGAGGCCGACGTGCTCCGACGGAACGCTGCCGCCGGTCTCGAGAACGCCCGTCAGGATGCACGCTCTACTCTCGATGCTGCACGAGCCGAAGCCGACAGGACCCTGTTGTCCGCGCAAGCGCAGGCCGAGTCTGCGCTCGAGCGCAGCCGGTCGCAGATCGCCGAGCTCGAGGCGGCCGGAGCGGCGCGTCTGGATGCGATCAACCGGATCGTGGAGGAGCTGAGGCGTGCCACCGGGGACTGTGCGGCGGATTTCCGATCGGCCGGATCACGTCTCGTCGAGATGGCTGATCAGTTCGAGTGTCGGTTCGACGCTCACACCGAGGGGACCGAGGCACACCACGGCGGGTCCGTCGAGCTCGTCGAGGAACGCGTCCAAGTCCCCTGACCTCGCCGATCGTCGAGGTCGAGCGTTCGTCAAGCCGAGCCCCGGCATCCCGCGCGGCGAACCCGATCGACCACTCTGAGTGTTCGTCCCGATCTCGGGGTGCGTCACCGCAACGTTGCCGGAATCTCGACGAAACCGTTGTGGGTATTGGTGCATCAGCGATTCGTGAGGGCACCGTACGAATCCTGACGATATCATGACGCTCGAGGACCGTCACGATGAGTGAGTTTCACCTAGGCTCTGGTGACCGGTCGGCCCGGCCGGGAACCTGAAGGCGGACACCAGTGGAGCGAGGCAACGAGACGGGAGCCCAGCGGCGATGACGTCGGTCGGCGCGCCGAAGCGCACCCGCCCACGCCGGATGCTGCGGCGCTCCGTCGACGTCGTCGTTGCCGGGGTGGCGTTGCTGCTGACCCTGCCGGTCGCTCTGCTCGCTGCGCTGGCGATCAAGTTCAGCTCGCCGCGCGGTCCGGTGCTCGTACACGAGGTGTGTGTGGGTGCCGACGGTGAACGCTTCGAGCTGCTCAGATTCCGCACCACCACCAGGACCAGCACCACCACCCGCACCAGCAGCAGCACCACCGCCACGGTCGCCGCTTCGGTCGATTCGCCGGGATCGCCAGGATCGCCGGCCGACGAACGGGTCACCGCGGTGGGCCGGGTCCTGCGCACGTGTTCGATCGACGAGCTGCCGCAGTTGTGGAACGTGGTCCGCGGCGACATGACCATTGTCGGCCCGCCACCCTGCGACCCGACGGGCACGAGACGGGACTCCGACCGAGATCGACCGGGAGACCGACCCGGTGGTCCACCCCGTGGCGTGTCACCGGGTCTCACCGGGATCTGGGGTGCCTCCGGTCGTCGAGATGCCCCGGGGACTCCGCCGGTCTGACCTCGTCAGCGCGGAGTGGGCGGTCCGACGTCGACGCGTCCGGCCCCGGCGTGGGTCCGGAGCATGCCGACGGCCGGTGTCGGGTCGAGCGTCGTCCGGCGCGGGGCCGGCCAGGAACCGGCGCTGCCCCCGCCGACGTGGTCGTGGCGTCCGGCAGCACGAACGGTCAGTTTCGCGACGTTGAGGATCCCGAGGACGACGATGCTGAGTGCGATCCAGACCAGGAGGATGAGCGCTGCAAGAGTCACTGGTTCCAAAGTATGGCTCGTCGCGTGTCGAGAATCCGGCATTTGCGTCGAGTTCGTCGACATCGGCGATTCGCAGCCGCGGTGTTGTGACGATGAATTCTCCGTGAACGTCGATGTCCCGCGTCGGACGGCGGGCGCTTCGGTCACTCTCAAGAAGCGGCCGTGCCGTCCGCCCACTGCAACCCCATGACCACTCCAAGTGGTCATGGGGGGTTCCTCTTGACGAGAGGTTGATGGATCGCATGCGGCGACGGCAGTGGGCGAACATCGCCGGGGTGGTCCGAGAGCCCGGAAACAAGGGGCGAACTGTCCTGGCGGCTCGACGTTCACGAAAACGTGATCCAAGTCTGACGATTCCTTTCGCCACATACAGTGGTCTTGGCGTAGTCTGTTCGACGGCGGACGAGGAAGATCGAAGGCGGAGTGATGGGCGGACAGGAACATCGAGTGAGTGCCACGGCATCGACACGACCCGGTGGCGACCGATCGCGCGGACAGCGCAGCGCACGACCGCTGCAGTTGCCCGCGGCATCGGTCCTCGCTGCGACCGAGCTCGACGCATCGTCGGGCTCGTCCGGGCAGACGGCAGGCGACACGGCGGCGCGAGACACGGCGGCCGTCGGGCTCGCAGCGACGGAGGCTCGGGCGAATCCACAACGTCTGCGGCGGCGGTTGATCGCCTCGGACGTCGTGGCGATCATCGTCGGCGCGATCCTCGCGTTGGTCGTCCAGCACATCTTCAAGCCCGTGCCGGCGGACATCCGCAGCGAGGAGCTGTGGCTCACCGTCGTCATCGTGCCGGTGTGGGTGCTGATGATGGGTGCCAACCATCTGTTCCTCGCTCGGGCGATCAGCCGGTTCGGCGAGGAGTTCCGGCATCTCCTGATGGCCGGCGCGATGAGCGCCGGGTTCCTCGTGGCCGTCTCGTTCCTCGCACAGTACGGCGAGCTGTCCCGGCTGTGGGTGGGGCTGCTGTTCGTGTGCGTCACCGCCTCGTTGGTGGTGTCGCGGCTGATCGCTCGTCGGGTGTTCGCCAAGCTGCGCCGCACCGGCCGCATCAGTCGGCGGGTGATCATCGTCGGGACCGGCAGCGACGCGGTCTCGCTGCTCCACGCGACGCAGCGGCGTCCGGATCTCGGCTACGAGGTGGTCGGGTTCACCGGTGATCCGGCCGGTGAGCGCGGTGGTGTCGGTGTGCTCGGTTCGCTCGACGACACACTCGAGGTGGTCCAGCGCACGGGGGCGTCGGGTGCGATCCTGTCGGTCGCGTCGTTGGACCCCGAGGTCGTCAACCGGCTGACGCGGACGTTGACCGAGGCGGGGTGCCACGTCGCCCTGTCGTCGTCGTTGCACGACATCGACATCTCGCGGACGCGATCGCAGGCATTCGACGGCCGGCTGATGATCTACGTCGAGCCGACGAATCGTTCCCGCACGCACCTGTTCCTGAAGCGGGCATTCGACACCGTGCTCGCCGGGCTGGTGCTGCTGGTGACGCTGCCGATCGTGGCGGTCGCGGCGGTGGCGATCAAGCTCGACTCGCGTGGGCCGGTGTTGTTCAAGCAGGTCCGCGTGGGCAAGGACGGTGAGCTGTTCGAGATGTTCAAGCTGCGCACGATGGTGTGCGATGCGGAGGCCCTGCGGTCGCAGTTGGAGGATCTGAACGAGAGTTCCGGCCCGTTGTTCAAGATGCGCGCCGATCCACGCGTGACCCGGGTCGGTCGGTTCCTGCGCAAGTCGTCGATCGACGAACTCCCACAGTTGTGGAACGTGATCCGCGGCGACATGAGCATCGTCGGGCCCCGCCCGGCGCTGCCGTCGGAGACCGAGCAGTGGACGCCGGATCTGCACGAGCGTCTCCGGGTGCTGCCGGGCATCACCGGGATGTGGCAGGTGTCGGGCCGGTCCGAGGCCGACTTCGAGCTGTACCGGCGTCTCGACCTGTACTACGTCGACAACTGGTCGCTGACCCACGACGTCAAGATCGTGGCCAAGACGTTCCTCGTCGTCCTCACGCGGCGCGGCGCGCACTGAGCGACTCGTCGGGCATCGCAGACCCGACCGCCCACCTCGCGCGGTCTGACCGATCGCCCGCCAGGCCGGCCGCTACTCTGCCCCACGATGTCGCCGACGAAGACCCATCGCGTCGACGATCGGGTGGTGGTGCCCATCGCGGTGATGGCGGGCGTCGTCGCCGCTCTCGGTCCTGCAGAACCCACGGGGTCGGCGGTACCGGACGCGGTGCTCGTGGCGGTGGCCGTCGCGGCGGTGACGTGGGCCGGGTCGACGGCTCGGTGGTGGGCGCTGGTCCTGCTCGCGGTCGTCGCAACGGCGATCAGCAGTTCACCTGCGCTGGCCGTGGCAGGAGTGCTCGCGGCGGCGGGCGCGTTGTGGATCGGGACGCAGCAACGCGATCTCCCGATTCCTCGCGCCGCGGTGGTCGCGGTGAGCCTCAACGTGGCGGTCCGTTCGGAGATCGGCGGGTTCCTCGGCCTGTCCGCCCTGCTCACCATCGGCGCGGCGACGATCGTCGGGGTGTCGGGACTGCGCCGTCGGCGCAGCGGTGTGCGTCGAGGCGCCGTGATCGCGGCGTCGGCGGTCGCGGTGCTCGCCGTGCTGGCGATCGTCGGCGGTGGCGCTGCTGCGCTCGGTGCGAGCGCCGACCTCCGCGACGGCAACCGATTGGCGCGCGACGGGATCTCGATGCTCGGCGACGGCGAGTACGCGGCAGCGGCCGATCGGTTCGATCAGGCCGCAGAGGCGCTGTCGTCGTCGAGCGCGCAGCTGGAGCGGCCGTGGGCGAAACCGGCGGCGTGGATCCCCGTCCTGGCACAGCAACGATCCGCAGCGGTCGATCTCGCGGCGGTGTCGGGGTCGGCGTCGGCGGATCTCGCGGCGGCGCTGCGGGTGGTCGATCCGGAGCAGCTGCGCCTGGTCGGCGGGCGCTTCGACCTCGACGCGATCCGGCTGATCGAGCAGCCGTTCGCGAAGGTCCAGGAGTCGATCGTCGCACTGCGCGATGCGATCGATCGGGCCGATTCGCCATGGCTCGTCGCGCCGCTGGCCGATCGCCTCGCGGACCTCGACGGCGAGCTGGCCGACAACGAAGAGCGCGTCGACAACGCCGTGAACGCCGTGCGGCTGGCACCAGGGCTGCTCGGCGAGGACGGGCCTCGGCGGTACTTCATCGCGTTCACCACGCCGGCCGAGGCGCGGGGCATGGGCGGGTTCATGGGGAACTGGGCGGTGTTGACGGCGACCGAGGGCCGCCTGCGGCTGTCGGACTTCGGCAGGACACGCGACCTGAACACCGGCGGGCGGTCCCCGCGGTTCGTGACCGGGCCCGAGGACTGGCTCGAACAGTGGGGTCGGTACGGCTTCACCGATGGTGAGGACGGGAGCACCAGTGCGACGCCGTGGTCGAACATCACGATCTCGCCGGTGTTCCCGTCGACGGCCCAGGTGATCGAGGAGCTGCTCCCGCAGAGCGGTGGCCCGCGTGTCGACGGGGTCTTCGCGTTGGATCCACAGGTGCTGCAGGCGCTGCTGTCGATGACCGGACCGATCTCGGTCGAGGGGTCCGACACGCGCCTCGACGAGTCGAACCTGCTCCAGTTCCTGTTGATCGACCAGTACGAGATCGACGACACCCGTACCCGTGTCGACCTGCTCGAGGACGTGTCGCGGGCGACCATCCAGCAGGTGCTCGGCGGAGCCCTCCCGAACCCGACCGTGGTGGCACGCGAGCTCGGACCGATGGCCGCTCAGGGCCGGCTGGTCGGCTGGGCGACCGATCCGGACGAACAGGCCCTGTTCGAGGCGGTCGGCCTGGCGAGCTCGCTGCCGGCGCTCGATGGTGGCGACGGGATCGCCGCCGTGTTCAACAATGCGGGCACCAACAAGATCGACGTGTACCTCGAACGCGACCTCATCTACGACGGCGGTCGTCGACGAGCGGACCGGCGTGGTGTCGGCGACGATGCAACTCACCCTCACCAACACCGCGGATCCCGACGTGCTGCCGGACAGCGTGGTCGGCAACTACACGGGTGACCCTCTCGGCACCAATCGGACGCTGCTGTCGTTGTACTCGGCCCTGCCCCTCGTGGAGGCCACCGTCGATGGCAAACGGCTCGTGATGAGCGCCGGCGAGGAGGCGGGGTGGCTCGTGAACTCGGCGTTCCTCGGGATTCCACCGGGGGACTCGATCACCGTGACCGCCGTCTACGAGGGTGAACTCGATCTCCCGGTCGGCTACACGCTGGCGCTGCGACCGCAGCCGCTGGTGGTTCCCGAGCACCGGACGATCGACGTGCAGGACGCCGACGGTGCCACGCTGATCGCCGAGTCCGGGGTCGCCGACCGGCCCGGCGTCCTGGCCAGCGATGGCCCGTTCGCCGACACCTCGCCGGCCGACTAGGTTTGGCGACGGTGCCCCCGCCCAGCAGCCCGAATTTCCGCGATCCGCCTTCGTCCAGGCCGCCCGACGGCGGCTTCCGCTCGTCCATTTCGCGGTCGACAGCGTCTTGTGGCTGGTCGCCATCCCGGCCGGTGTGCTGCTGCGCTACGACTTCGATCTCGCGCGCATGTGGAAGCGCGAGATCGCCCTCGCCATGTTGGCTGCCGTCGCGCTGCAGGGCGTCTTCGGGCTGTTGTACGGGCTGTATCGGCGCCGCTGGCGCTACGGAAGTTTCGACGAGGTCCGCATCGTCGCGCTGACTGCGCTGTCGGTCGGGCTCGTCATGACGGCCCTGTGGTGGGGCGCGTCGGATGTGACCGATCGCGCGATTCCGCGGTCGGTGCCGCTCCTGGCCACGGCGATCAGCCTCCTGGGGCAGATCGCCGTGCGTTCGATGTGGCGGCTGTACGTCGAGCACCGTGATCGTCCGGAGGGTGATCACCTCCAGCGGCTGGTGGTCGTCGGTGCCGGCGACGCCGCCGAGCAGGTGCTGCGAACCCTGCGGATGTCGTCCGATGCTCCGTTCCTACCGGTCGCGATGGTCGACGACGATCCGGCCAAGCGGAATCTGCGCATGTTGCGCGTCCGGGTCGACGGCACGGTCGACGAGGTCGCAGCGGTCGCCGATCGTCACGATGCAACCGCGGTGCTGATCGCCGCTCCCTCGGCCGAGAGTCCGTTCATCCGGCGCGTGACCAAGCTCGCGGATGCAGCCGGACTCGACGTGTTCGTGCTCCCGCCGGTCGACAAGATGCTCGGAGGGGTGCACGTCGCCGACATCCGCCCCGTGAACGAGGACGATCTGCTCGGCCGACACCCGGCCGACATCGACCCGATCGCCGTGTCGGAGTACATCACCGGCCGGCGAGTGCTCGTCACCGGCGCCGGCGGTTCGATCGGCAGCGAGTTGTGCCGTCAGTTGGTGCGCTTCGAGCCGGCCGCCTTGTTGATGCTCGATCGTGACGAGAGCGGGCTGCACAGCACACAGTTGTCGATCGAGGGGCGGGCGATGCTCGACAACCCCAATCTCGTCCTGGCCGACATTCGAGATCCGGCACGCATGGACGAGGTGTTCGAGACGTATCGGCCCGACGTCGTGTTCCACGCTGCCGCACTCAAACACCTCCCGTTGCTCGAGATGCACCCGAGCGAGGGGTGGAAGACGAACGTCGGGGGGACGCAGATCCTGCTCGACGCAGCCCGCCGGCACGGCGTGAGCCGTTTCGTCAACGTCAGCACCGACAAGGCCGCCGATCCGACGAGCGTGCTCGGCTGGACCAAGCGGATCACGGAGCGACTGACCGCGTTCGCGTCGCAGCAGGGTCCCACCGAGTGCGTGTCGGTGCGGTTCGGCAACGTGCTCGGCTCGAACGGGTCGGTGTTGCGCTCGTTCGAGTCGCAGGCTGCCAACGGCGGTCCGATCACGGTGACCGACCCCGACATCACCCGTTACTTCATGACGATCGCCGAGGCCTCGAAGCTCACGATCTACGCCGGCGCGATCGGGGCTCCCGGTGAGGTGTTGATCCTCGACATGGGCGATCCGGTCCGGATCGTCGACGTCGCGCGGCGCTTCGCCGACCTGCACGATCCGCCGATCGAGATCGTGTTCACCGGGCTCCGACCGAACGAGAAGCTCCACGAGGATCTGATCGCGGCGAACGAGCACGGCGAGCGTCGGGTGCATCCGCTGATCACCCATGTGGCAGTGGATCCGCTGGCGCCGCTGCCGGTGATGCTCTCGGGCCCGATCCCGACGTTCGACGAGATGCGAGCGATCGCGATGGCGGACGTCCCCGGCACGGTCGACGCGTGAGCGCCGGCGAGTCGTCGGGGCGCGTCTTCCTCAGCCCACCCGATGTCGGTCCCGCCGAGCGGGCGGCGTTGTTGCGGGCATTCGACAGTGGTTGGGTGGCGCCGGTGGGCCCGGAGCTCGACGCGTTCGAGGCGGAGCTCGCGGCGTTCGTCGGCTGGCCGGGCGTGGTGGCGATGTCGAGTGGCACCGCGGCGTTGCATCTTGCGCTGGCGGTGCACGGTGTCGGCCCGGGCGACGAGGTGGTCGTGTCGACGTTCACCTTCGCGGCGACCGCCAACGCCGTCACCTATCGTGGGTGCGACGCCGCGATTCGTCGACAGCGACGCGGCGACGTGGAACATGAACCCGGAGTTGTTGGCCGACGAGTTGGCGGCGATGCGCGCCGGTGGTCGGCTTCCGGCAGCGGTGGTGGTGGTCGACCTGTACGGGCAGTGCGCCGACTACGACGAGATCGTGCCGCTGTGCGCAGAGTACGGGGTGCCGATCATCGAGGATGCCGCGGAGGCCCTCGGCGCCTCCTACCGGGGGCGGTCGGCGGGGACGTTGGGCGACTGCGGGATCTTCTCGTTCAACGGCAACAAGATCATGACGACCTCGGGGGGAGGCGCGTTCGCGTCACCCGACGTCGCGGTCGCCGACCGGGTGCGGTATCTCGCGACGCAGGCTCGCCAACCGGCCGTGCACTACGAGCACACCGACATCGGGTTCAACTACCGCCTGAGCAATCTGCTCGCGGCGATGGGGCGGGCGCAGCTGGAGCGGCTGCCGGAGATGTCGGCACGGCGCCGGTCGATCAACGGCCACTACCGCCGCACGCTCGCCGACGTTCCCGGGCTGTCGTTCATGCCGATCGCCCCGTTCGGACCGCCCGCGGACGGTGTCGACGGCGGCGACGAGTGGGGTGGTTGGAACGGGTGGCTGACCTGTGTGACGTTCGACGACCCGGCGATGCGCGACGCCGTCCAGGCGGCGCTCGAGGCGGTCGACATCGAGAGCCGGCCGCTGTGGAAGCCGATGCACCAGCAGCCGGTGTTCGCGAACGCTCCTGCCCGCACCGACGGCACGAGCGAGCGGCTGTTCGCCCATGGTCTGTGTCTGCCGTCGGGGAGCGCGCTCACCGACGCTGAGGTCGAACGGGTGGTGGCCGTGGTGCGTTCGGTCGCCGCGTAGGCGCCGGCCCGATTTCGAGCGGACGACCTCAGCCGCCGGGCGGCAGGGTCGTGGAGGTCGACGGTGGAGTCGTGCTCGTCGGCGGGGGAGCGGTGGTCGATGGCGCCGACGTGGTCGTCGAGGCAGGCGTCGTGGTGGTGGTGCTCGTGGTCGTCGTCGATTCGTTCGGCTTCGGCTTCGGTTTCGGTCCGTTGCCGGGCTTGTCGGTGGTGGTCGTCGTGGTGCTGGTCGTGCTGCTGGTGGTGGTGTCGCTGTCGGGAGTGCCCAGGTCGATCGGGGGTTCATCCGTCGCGTTCGGGTCGAGCGTCGGTGCGCTGCCGGCGCCGAGCGCGATGGTGATCGAGTCGCTGGCGGTCAATGCCCTGGATCGGAGTTGCGGCGCAGCCAGGGGCCCACTGTCACACGAGGGCAATCCGGCCGGGTTCGAACCGCCGTTGTCGCTGTCGAGGGTGAATCCGTATGTGCGATCCTCGATTGCGCCCGATGGTGAAGGTGCTGGTGCCGAAGCGGCAGCGCACGGCCGTTCCCGATCCGGATCCGGTGGGACAGGTGACGCGGATGCCAACCGAGATCGTCGCGCTTCCGCCGGCATTGGGCCACAGGACGCTCGGGCTTCCGACCGACACGGCACTCGACCCGATCCATTGCGTGCCCACCACTGCCGGTGTCCGGAATGGTGACGAAGTAGGCGTACTCGTAGGGTGCGGTCCGGGGGGCGCAGGGACAGTCGCCGTTGACGTTCGACACCGTGATCGACAAGAAGTCGCTGCGGTTCCCGGTCTGGTTGATCATGCGGACGCTGACCGACGGCGGCGTGGTGAACCCGAAACGGCAGGTTTCGCTGCCGCTGTCGGCGAACGCGGGCTGCGAGACGATCAACGATCCGGCGGCGACGGTGGTCGTCGATGCCGCCAGCAGCCGGAGCGCGTCGCGTCGACTCACTCCCGAGCGCGGTTGGTCGTCGGCAGCCGCCATGGCGTCAACGGTACAACCCGGCAACCGCGGAGCGTGCGTATGCAGTCACTTCTTTACGATCGGCATGCCAGACGATTTCTTGAGGAATTTCTCATTGCCGCCGGCCGATCGGCCCTCGAGTACTGCGAGGAGTTGCTCGGCGGCGCTGATCGCATCGGCGTATCTGACCTCGACGGCATCGACGGTTCGAACGAGGTGTTCCAGCGACCGGAAGGTCGCGAGGTCGACCGGTTCGCTCCCCAGGGTGAGGTGGATCAGCCGCGTGAGTGCGTCGGCGGGGCCGACGGAGGTGAGTTCGATGCCCGAGCCGGCCGTGTTCGCGTCGAAACGGGGAAACACGATCGCGGCGACGCGGGCGGGCGTGGTGGTGGGTCGAGCTCCGAGCTCCGACGGTGGGACGAAACGCTCGTCGGTCTCGAAGCGGCTCCCTTCGCGCCGGAGGCGCTCGACGTGCGGCGCGAGGAGGGCGCGTCCGGGCATCCGGAGCGCGGCCGGCTTGCCATAGGCAGCGATCGTGAGCTCGGTCGGATCGATGGCGCTGACTTCGTCGGCGAGGAACTCGACCTGCTGTCCCGTCACCGCGAGCGCTGCAGCGAGGGTGGTCTTTCCGGACTGAGAGGCGCCGGCCAGCACGAGTGCGCCCCGTGTTCCGGCGACGCTGGAGGCGTGGAGTGGGATCGACCCGCTGGATCGGACCGCGGCGGCGACGCGTTGGTTGATCGCCATCAACACGTGTGACACCAGCGACCCCTCGATGAGCGTGGCGTGGACGGCGACACCGTCGAACCGGACGGTGAACCACGGCTCGTCGCCGTCGGGGTGCGGCAACGGTTCGATGTCGATTCGGTGGTCGGCGGTGGGGCCGGCCGAACCGAGGGGGACCGAGCGGCGCATGTCGCTCAGCAGGTCGCCGAAGGTGGCAGCGACCTCGGTGTCGGACGACCTGATGTCGAAGCCGAGGCCGTGCGCCTCGCAGCTGACGGTCGTCATCGACCAGCCAGCTCGATGATCCGCTGTCGGACGATCGCCCGGTCGGACGACGCCAGCACCCGTCCGTCTCGAACGAGTCGTTCGACGGTCGAGAACCACGTGGGCGATGGATGACGCGCGGCGAAACGGCTGAGGAGCGCTGCGGCGCTGCCGACCTCCGACCGGGACTCGTCGTGGTCGTGGTCGTGCGTCGTGCTCGTGGTCCGGGGGCGCCGGGTCGAGGGCGACGATGCCGGCCAACGCGTCGGTTCGCCAGGTCGTGGTCGACGTGTCCGGGGGGTCGAGTCCGGCCGCTCGCCAGTCCAGCCCGGCGAGCGGGGGCGGGATGCGCACCGTCGCACCGTCGATCGCCACGACCCACGTCGGGAGTTCCCTGATCCCGGAGCGGGCGAGGGCCGGGTCGGCCGAGAAGGTCGGCGCTCGGGCGTCGACCAGCACGATGCCACCGCTCCCGGCGAACGCCCTCATGCCCGACCAGATCGGTGTGTCGTCCTGGTGTGCGAGCACGCCGCCGAGCACCGCGCCGAGTGCTCGCACGACGTCGTCAGCGTGTCGGGACCGGGCCATCAGGACCTGGCCGAGGCGGAGCTGGGGAACCGATCTCGGGCCGCGGCCGACCCCTCTGTCGTCGAGCGGTCCGTGAGGGTTCGAGGCGCACGTCGAACACCCAGGGAACATCGGGTTGGGTGTCGTCGATCCACGCGGCCAGCAGCGCCCGCAAGCGGGCCAGGGTCGCTTCGGTGTCGGCCCGCAGTCCGACGAGTTGCGTACCGATGCGCAAGGTGAGGGTGCCCGCCCCCACGGAGCGGTCCAGCGGCGTGCCTCAAGGATCCGGCGGCCCGGTGAGGATCTCGGTGCCGTCGTCGGCAACCGTCGTGTCGGGAGTCAGGCCGAGGCGTGTCGGCCGGTCGTACCCGGCGAGCAGGCCTTCGTCGGCGAATCGTTCGAGTGTCTCGTGGACGGCGCCGGCGAGTTCGGATCCGTCGAGTTGGAAGACGCCGGTCAGCTCCTCGATCATCGTGGCGACGTCGGTGGCGCCGTCGCAGCACAGCCAGACGGCGCCGGCGATCGCGCCCAGGCGATGCACCATCGAGGAGTTGGCGTCGAACAACACCGCTTCGCCGTCGAACACGGCGATCTCGACCCCGTCGATCGCCGCAGGTGTGTCGGTGGCGGAGAAGTGGGCACCGGGCACCGGCCCAGACTGCCCGGCGGTGCCGACCACGTCAACGACCGTCGGCGGGCGCATCGCCCAGGAACTCGGGCATCGTGGCGTGATCCGTGGCGGCGACGCCCGATCGGGAGAACACGGCCCGCGCGGTCCGGGCGAGGATGGCTGCGTCGACGCGGGGTGACGCATGGTCGACGTACCACACGTCGAGTGCGAGCTTGGTCGGCCAGTCGAGGGCGTTGCGTCCGTTGACCTGTGCCCACCCGGTGATCCCGGGGGTGGCGTCGAGGCGCCGGCGTTGTTCGTCGTCGTATCGTTCGACGTAGGCGAGTGGCAGCGGGCGGGGCCCGATCAGGCTCATGTCGCCGCGCAGCACGCTGAACAACTGGGGGAGTTCGTCGAGGCTGGTCGAGCGGAGCCGTCGCCCGAAGCCCGTGAGGCGCTCGTCGTCGTCGAGCAGCCGCCCGTCGGGGCCGCGGGCGTCGGTCATCGAGCGGAACTTGATCACCTCGATCGGCCGTGCCGCACGTCCGGCGCGTTGTTGGCGGAACAACACGGGCGAGCCGAGGCGGAACCGCACGGCGATCGCGAGGACGACGAGGATCGGGGAGGCCATGATGATCGCCCCGAGCGCGACGAGGACGTCGGCACCCCGCTTGAGCGGAGAGTCGAGCCACGCCGATCGGGTCACGGAGCCGAGCGTAGGTTGGCGGGTAGCTTGTGCGGCGTGACCTCGGCCGCGTCGGTGATCCATGCTGCGGCGACGAGGGGATCGACGCTGGTCATCGTCGGCGCCGGAGGTTTCGGTCGAGAGGTGCTCGACGTCGTCGAGGCGATGAACGCGGCCGGTGCCGGCATCGAGTTCGCCGGGTACGTCGACGATGCCGACACCTCGGTGCAGCTCCTCGAGCGACGCGGCGCGCCGTATCTGGGTGCCGTCGAGCGGCTCGCCGACGGATCGACGGTCGATCCCGACGCGGGCTTCGTGATCGGGATCGGGGCGGGCGACGTGCGGCGTCGGCTCGACGGCATCGTGACGGGTGCCGGGCGGGGCGCGGGGCGCCGGCCGCTCGTGTTGATCCATCCGATGGCGACGGTGGGTGGCGACTGTCGGATCGGCGAGGGGTGCATCCTCACCGCCGGTGTGCGGGTGACGACCAACATCACGCTGGGGCGGCACACGCAGCTCCACGTCAACTCGACGATCGGCCACGACTCGGTGCTCGACGACTACGTCAGCGTGTATCCGGGTGCCACCGTCAGCGGCAACGTGCACCTCGGTGATGGCGTCACGATCGGCACGGGAGCGAACGTGCTGCCGGGCCTGACGATCGGCGCCGGCGCGTTCGTCGGCGCGGGCGCGGTGGTCACGGTCGACGTCGATCCGGGCGTCACGGTGGCCGGTGTGCCGGCACGGCCGATCACACGTTGAATCGGAGCAGCACGTCGAAGCAGCACGTCGAGGCGTGAACAGGAACAAGTTGAACAGGGTGAACAGGAGCAAGGTGAACGGGAGCGGCATGAACCATCAGGAAGCGATCGGACGGATCGAGGATCGGTCGGCGAAGGTCGTCGTGGTCGGGCAGGGGTACGTCGGTCTGCCGGTTGCGATGCGTGCCGTCGAGGTCGGGTTCTCCGTCGTCGGCTTCGACGCGTCGGTCGAACGCGTGGAGGCGCTCCAGGCAGGCGAGTCGTACGTGGGCGACATCTCCGACGACGAACTGGCACGGGCGCTCGCTTCCGGCTACCGGGCGACCGCGGACGCGGCCGACGTCGCAGGGTTCGACGTCGCGGTCATCAGCGTGCCGACGCCATTGCGCGACGGGCTGCCCGACCTGTCGTACATCGAGATGGCCGGCGCCAACCTGGCACGCCATCTGCGTCCGGGCGGCTGCGTGATCCTCGAGAGCACGACCTATCCGGGAACGACCACCGAGCTGCTCGCACCGATCCTCGCGGAGGGTTCCGGGCTGGCCCCCGACGAGTTCTTCCTCGGGTACTCACCCGAGCGGATCGACCCGGGCAACGCCACGCACGGGCTGGTCAACACCCCCAAGGTGGTCAGCGGGTCGACGCCCGAGGGGCTGGCGGTGGTCGACGCGTTCTTCTCGGCGCTCGTCGACCGGACGGTGCCGGTCGGGTCGTGTGCCGAGGCCGAGATGGTGAAACTGCTCGAGAACACGTTCCGGCACGTCAACATCGCGCTGGTCAACGAGCTGGCGATGTTCGCCCGCGATCTCGACGTCGACGTCTGGCGGGCGATCGACGCCGCCGCGACCAAGCCGTTCGGGTTCATGAAGTTCACGCCGGGGCCGGGTGTGGGCGGGCACTGTCTGCCGATCGACCCGAGCTACCTGGCGTGGCGGGTCAAGCAGCACCTGGGGCACACGTTCCGGTTCGTCGAGCTGGCCAACGACGTCAACGAGCACATGCCCGACTACGTGCACGACCGGGTGACGGCGATGTTGAACCGTGAGCGCAAGGCGGTCAACGGGAGCCGGGTGCTGTTGCTCGGCCTGGCGTACAAGAAGGCGACGAGCGACTGGCGCGAGAGCCCGTCGGTCCACGTGGCCGCCCGACTGAGGGCGAGCGGTGCCGAGGTGCGGTTCTGCGATCCCTACATTCCCGACGTGAACGCACAGCTGTTGAGTGATCCGCTGGTGGCGTTCTCGCCGGAGGAGCTCCGCGAGGCCGACGTGGTGATCGTGCTCGTCGACCACCCCGAGTTCGACCCGGCGACCATCGCCGAGCATGCGCCGCTGGTGTTCGACACCAAGAACCTCCTGAAGGGCCACTCGTTCAACGGTGAACTCCTCTGACACCCGCCCACGGGTGCTGTACCTGCTGACCGACGAGATCTCGAGCGTGCTGGTGCGCGGCCAGCTCGGTCACCTGGCGCAGGAGGGCTTCGACGTGACGGTGGCGACGCGACTCGCGCTGCCGGTCGGGAGCGATGCTGCGTCCGGACGCGACGAGCGAGATCCGGGTGGCACGTGGGACCCGGGTGTTCGCGTCGAGTACGTCCCCTTCGTGCGTGAGCCGTCGCCGGTCGCCGATCTGCGGGCGCTGTGGGCGACGGTCGGGCTGATCCGCCGGGTGCGGCCGACGATCGTCAACGCCTCGACGCCGAAGGCGGGCTTGTTGGGCATGCTCGGCGCCTGGGTGTGCCGGGTGCCGGTGCGGGTGTACGTGGTGCGCGGTTTCCGGTTCGAGACGGCGGTGGGCTGGCGCCGTCGGCTGTTCCGGTCGCTGGAGTGGGTGGCGATGCGGTGCGCGAACCACGTGGTGTTCAACAGCCCGAGCCTGCTCGCGGTCGCCGAGCGCGAGCGGCTGGTGCCGGCGGGGCGTGGTGAGGTGATCGGACGCGGCTCGGGGAACGGCATCGACGTCGCTCGGTTCGCCGACGCCGCCCTGCCGACCCGGCAGCAGGCCCGGACGGAACTCGGTGTGCCCGACGACGCGATCGTGGTCGGCTTCGTGGGCCGGTTCACGAGGGACAAGGGCATCGCCGACCTGATCGGTGCGTTCACCTCGACCCTGCGGCGTCGCGACGACGTGCGGCTGCTCCTGGTCGGCCAGTTCGAGGACGGCGATCCGGTGACGCCGGAGGTACGCCGGGTGATCGAGTCGGACGACCGGATCGTGACCGTGCCGTGGCTGGCCGACCCCAGGGTCGCGTATCGGGCGATGGACGTCCTGGCCTTCCCGTCGTACCGGGAGGGGCTGCCGAACGTGCCGCTCGAAGCCCAGCTGTGTGCGGTGCCGGTGGTGGCGTACGAAGCGACCGGCACGGTCGACGCCGTTGCAGCTGGTGTCGGCGGCGTGTTGGTCCCCGTCGGTGGGGTGGGGGAGTTGGCGTCGGCACTCGGGGAGTTGGTGGACGATCACGAGCGACGCGCGGAGATGGGCGCGGCGGGGTCGGCATGGGTCGCCGATCGGTTCGACCGTGCGGCGCTGTGGGACGGTCTGGTGGAGCGCTACCGCTCGTGGTCGGCGTCGGCCGGATCGGGCTGAGGGTCCGGCTGAGCGTCGGGCTCGTCGTCGATCTGTTCGATCCAGCGGCGCTCCACGAGCGCGGCGACAGCATCGACGAGAACAGCGTCGACGAGATCGACGTCGACGGTGTCGGCCGACTCGAGGATGCCGGCGTCGGCGAGCCGTGCGCTCAGTTCCGGTAACGACGCCGGTTCGTCGAGGGCGACCCACACCGCTGCCGCGAACCCGATCAGGTCGGCGCAGCCGTCGTCGGTCAGGTCACCGACGCGCCGCACGAGCACGCGGTCAGCGGCCAGCCGCCACACGACGTCCTCCGGGCGGCTGAACCTGGTGGCGCTCGGGGGGTCCGGGGTGCCCGTGGTCTCCGTGGTGTCCCTGGTCGTCCACGGGATCGTTTGCGTTCACGGCTGCTCGCGGGCGGCCATCCACTCGATCGTCTCGCGCAGCCCGACCTCGAGGTCGGCTGCCGTGGCGTCGGGGAACAGCGAGCGGAGCAGGTGGTTGTCGGCTTGGCTGTGCGGTACGTCGCCGGGCCGGGGGTCGACGTGGAGTCGTTCCGCCGGCCGTCCGGTCCGGGTCTCGATCATCTCGATGAGCGTCAGCAGCGAGGTCCGTGATCCGAACGCCAGGTTGACCGGGGTGTGCCAGGTGACCCCTCGATCGACCGCATCGGCGATGATCTCGCTGACCGTGCCGACGTAGGTGAAGTCGCGGGTCTGCGACCCGTCGCCGTGCACCGTGAGCGGTTCGTTGCGCAGGGCGGCGTCGACGAACGCGGGAACCACGGCCGCGTACGCATGACCGGGTTGTTGCCGAGGGCCGTACACGTTGAAGAAGCGGAAGGCGAGCGTGCGGAGTCCGAAGCTGTGTTGCCAGGCGAGCGCATACTGCTCGGTGGCGAGCTTGCTGGCCGCGTACGGGCTGCGAGGCAGGGTGGCCAGCCCCTCGTGTTTGGGGAGTTCGGGGTTGGCGCCGTACACCGACGACGACGATGCGACGATCACGTGGGCGTCGTCGAGCCGTCGTGCCACCTCGAGCACCCGCATCGTGCCGACGGTGTTCGCTTCGTGGGAGGCGACCGGATCGTCGATCGACCGGGGGACCGACGGGCGCGCCGCGAGGTGGACGATGCTCCGTGCCCCGGCGGCCGCGTCGGCGAGGGCATCGGGGTCGAGGATCGACCCCGTGACCAGACGCACGTCGAGGTGGTCGAGGTTGGCGGTGGTTCCCGTCGACAGGTCGTCGATCCCGACGACCTCGTGGCCGTCGCTCAGCAGTCGCTCACAGACGTGGGAGCCGATGAACCCTGCGGCACCGGTGACGAGGATCCGCATTCGGGCGAGCCTACCGATCGGGTCGGGTGTCACCGGGTTCCGTCGCCGGAGGCGGTCGATCCGGGCTCGGCGCGGGTCTCAGCGTCTCGTGTCTCAGTGCTTCGTGAGATGGCGGACGGATGCCCGAAGGTGACCGGGCATGGTCCGCCCTCGCGCGCGGAGATGTTCGCGAGAGGGCACGAGCAGGGGGGCGAGGTAACCGGCGCGACGAGTCCACGGCAGACGCTGCACGCCGGAGAGCCAGACGCCCTCGCCCCCGGGATGCACGAGCGCGGCGAGTGCGTGCGCCTCGGTCGTCGTGGGCTGGACACCGGATGCCCATCGACCGAGCGCTCCGAGATCGACCCCGAACGCCTGCCCGGCACGCACGATGCCTGCGGCGACGAGGGGCGTGCATCCGAGCCGACCGGCACGGTCGGCCACCGCCTCGGGCGTCGGTGCGGGCTGCGCGGCGAGGACGATCACGTCGGCCGCCGAGCCGAGTCGGATGTGTGGTCCGCCCGCCGAGTGGATGGCGGCGTGGACGATCCGGCCGACCGGGTCGAGGGCGGGGAGGCGACGCCCGGCCAGCGGATACTCGACGAGTTCGTCGAGGAGCGAACCGGTGTCCGAGCCCACACCGAAGTACCCGCCCACGAGGCCGAGGTGCAGGTCGATCTCGATGCCGGTCGCTCCCCGGAGTGGGATGTCCTTGCCGTACTGCTGCTCCCATCGTGTGCGGAACGGCGGCGCGAGGCGTTGGATCCCGGCGCGCCCGAGGTGGTCGAGCGTTGCGGAGTACGACGTCCGGTCGATCAGCACGTCGACGTCGCCGGTGGTTCGCAGTGCCGGGTCGACGTAGTCGAGCTGCGCGGTGGCGCAGCCCTTGAGCAGGGCGTGACGGATGCCGGCGCCGTCGAGGAGGGCGGACACTTCGACGCTGGCGGCTTCGACGGCGAGCGACGTGCGCAGCGCCTCGAGGTGTGTGGAGCGCAGTTGTTCGGTCAACTCGGGCGTGGACGAAGCGAGGGCACCGTTGTCGGCGGCTGCAACCACCAGTCCGCTGACCCGCTGTTCGGCGACGGCGGCCACGAAACGATCCGGATTCACCGGTTGGACGGTGCGACGTGGCCCACCGGGGAGTGACCAGGCCGCAACCTGCGCGATCTCGTCGAGCGTCGACGCCATGGCCCGTGTCAGTTCGTTGCGCCGCGGTACTTGACCTTCGCGACGAGGTTGCGGAGTTCGCCTTCGAGGCGTAGCCCGCCGGCCGCCTTGGCGACGAAGAAGTCGTGGCCGTCGCTGCGCTGGATCGGTGTGCGCCAGAGCCGGTGCAGGTCGGTGTGTCCCGGCCGGTTGACGCGGCTGCGGGCGAGCGCGGCGGTGACGAATCGGCGCCGGACCTCGGCTTCGGCCGCGTCGGATCCCGGCAGGGCCTTGGGGTAGGCGAAGTGGGCGGGGGCGGTGCCGATGTGCTCGCCGATCAGTTCGATCGACCGGTCGAGTTCGTCGCCGATCGTCGACGGGCCGGACAGGTCGGCGGAGTTGCCGGAGTTGCCGGAGTTGCCGGAGTTGCCCGGGTCAGCTGCGGTCGAGCAGGGCGTGGGTGTGGGTGTGGGATCCGATGGTGACGAGGCCGGTCGACGCTGCGTCGGCGAGCCCGGCCCAGCTGGCGGGTGGAGCCCCCCACGGGAACGGCTCACCGGTGTCGATGAAGTGGGTGGCGGCGTACAGCGTGGCCGGGAGGTCGTACTCGACGAGCGCTGGGACGACGTGGTCGCAGAAGTCATCGGTGCCGTCGTCGAACGTGATCACGACGCTGCTCTGGTCTGTCGGACCGCTGGTGGGTGCGTCGGGGGTGGAGCCGAGGATCGCAGCAGCATCGTCGAGCGACACCACGGTGTGGTGCTCGACGGAGGTGCTCGAGTTGGGCCCGGAAGGCGTCGACGTCGAGGTCGACCTCGCTGCCGGAGCCGCCGCCGACGCGGTGGTAGATCAGCACGGTGACACCGGGTGCAGGCTTGAGCACCCGGTCGCCCTGGGCGAGCACCTGCTTCATGATCGTCCGGGTCGACACGATCGACAGTCTGCCAGCTCACCGGGGTCGGGTACTGACACTCGATGTCGACGTCAGTCCCTCGTCGGGTCCTTGCCGGGCTTGCGTCAGGCTCACGTCGGGCCCGGGGTCAGCCGAAGTCGCGGACGCAGGCGATCACGGTCGCGGTCTCGTCGCCGCTGCCCTGCCCGCGTAGGCGGTGTTCGTGCCGCTGGTGATGGCGTAGCTCGGCTGCACCGGGTTGTAGACGGTCGGGGTGGTGTCGAAGTTGGAACCACCGGCGATGGGCGTCCATTCGACCGCGTCGGGTGTGCCGCCGGCGCTGGTGATCCGGTCGAGCGCCGGGGCGAGGCTCAGCGTGGTCTGCCAGGCGTAGAAGAACGGGTTGAGCGCGAGATCGGTGACGTTGGTGGTGACGGTCACGGTGAGGCAGGCGCGCGTGGCGGACCAGTTCGTTCCGGTTCCCTCCGTGACGGTCACCGTGTACCACGAGGGGTCACCCTGAGCCAAGGGCGCATCCGACACGCACAACCGCGGGAATGCCTCCTGGGCGTTGGTGATCGGGCTGTTGTTGTTGTTCGGGTTGAACCGCCTGCCGGGTCTCATCGTTCCGGTGACGATCATGGTGTTGCCGGGCCCCGGTGCAGTTTCGCCGCGCTGGATCGACACATCGTTGACCGTCACACCGTTGAACGGCGGCTGGGTGAGGTCGACGTCGAGCTGCCAGGGCTGCGGTGTCGCCGAGGTTCCGGTCACGGTGACCACGACGCAGAACCGAGTGGGGCTGTTCACGGTCCAGGCGATGTCGGTGATGGCAGTGGTGGTGTTGCCGACACTGATGCCACCGTCGCTGATGTCGCCGTTGCCCATCCAGGTGCCGGTGCTCGCGGTGGCGGTGAAGAAGGCGGTGTCGTTCCACGCGGCCTGGGTGGGGACGAACTGGCTCGCGGCGATGCCCAGCACGACCAGCACGACCGCGGTGATCAGCGAGGCGCGGGTCCGGCTCATCGGGGTGCCTCGCGTCGGCGCGAACCGAGCAGCGTCACGAGCCCGAGGAGCACGGCGATGCCGGCGACGATCGACGTGACCCACGCGACGGTGGTGCCGGTCGCGGCGAGGGTGTTGTCGACGGCGACGAGGCGGACGCGTCCGAGTGCCTCGCCGTCCCCGGTGACGTCCTCGGTGAGTACGGCGCTGACCCTCAGCGTGTAGTTGCCGGGGGCGACGAGCGATCCGGCCGCTCCGTCGGTGATGTCGCGGCACGACTGTGCGCTGCACAGGTCGATCGTCCAGTCGATCTGCTCGGCGACGCCGGTGACGCTGATGAAGCCGGACTCGGCGATCTGCGCGTCGACGGGTACGTCGACGGGGTAGGTGACGGCTCGCTCGACGCCGGGGACGAGCCCGGTGAAGTCGAGCACCACGTCGACGCGTTCGACCTCGGCGGCTCGGGCGGTCATGTTGCTCACCAGCACGGCGAGCGCGGCGATCAGCACGACGGCGGGCAGCGCAGCTGCGACGATCCGTCGGCGCGAGGTCATGGCGATGCCGTCTCCAGCATTTCGGGGGCGGCCACGGCGCCGCGACGGTCGCATCGTCGACGAACGCATCGTCGACGAACGTCGTGTCACCGCAGGCGCGGTCATCGAGTCGATCGTGGATGAGTTGGTCGTCATCGGCGGTCTGCGCGTCGCTCGGCCCGCCATCGACGTCGCCATCGCCGGAGTCGTCGCGGTCCGCAGGCTCGTCGTGGTCCTCAGCGTCGTCGTCTCTGAGCAGCGAGAGCCCCAGCAGTGCCCCGAGTGCGATCATCGCCGGCACGACGAAGCTGCGACGCATGAGCGTCGAGACCGTGTGGCCGACCCCTGGAAGTCGAGGGCCGGGTTTCCACACCTGGTCGCCGACCACGTAGGGGGCGACGTCGCCGCTGGGGTTGGCGTCGCCCTTCATCTCGATCTCCCATCGGTCGCCGTCGAGCGGCGTGATCGACACGATGCGGTGGGTGACGAGTCGGTGGGTGAGGTCGCTGTGCAGCGACACCACGTCGCCGACCTCGAGTTGGGCGGTGTCGGCCCGGGTGGCGATGAGGAGGTCGCCGGTGTCGATGGTGGGTTCCATCGATCCGGAGATCACGATGAGCGGTTGGATGAGGCCGGCGGCGGTGGCGAGCCAGACGAGGCCGGCCAGGACGCCGAGGCCGGCGCCGATCCAGAGTGCGACGCCGCCGAGTGTGCGCAGGAAGCGGAACATGGTGCGGGACGATCGTCCCGTTCCCGGCCACGGTGATGGCCGTGGCCGGGAACGGGGACGACGGTGGTCAGGCCGAGGTGCCGGTGACGGCGATGAGGAGGTCGCCGGTCAGATTGACGAAGTCGGTGCCGGTCCAGTTGGGCGCCGTGAGCGTCACGACGAACGTCGTGGTGTCGGTGGGGGCGAGGGCGGGGTTGCCGTAGGCGCCGACGGTCACGCCGACATTTGCTCCGGCATCGTCGAACAGGGCGCCGTTCTCGGTGACGACCGGCGCGGACAGCGTCATCGGGACCGACCCGGCGTTCCGGAGATGCAGGGTGACGTTGCGGACGTCGTTCGGGCCCATGTTCTCGAACGCGCTGGCCGGGATCTGGATCGGGGTGGTGGCGGTGTCGTCGACCGTCGCCACGTCGAACCAGGTGGTGCCGTCGAGGCTGCCCTGGAGGTCGAAGGTGCCGGAGGTGGCGTCGGCGGCGAAGAAGACGTCGTCGGTCCACGCGGCCGAGGTGAGGGCGGCGCCGACACCGAGCACGGCGACGCCGGCGAGCGCGAACTTGGCGATCTTGCGGCGCCGTTTGGTGTCGGGTGTGCGAGCAGGAGGTGCGGTGGGGGGTGCCAGTGTGGTCATGTCGTTGCTCTTTCGTTCGGACTGGTGCGACGTTGTGCGCTTGTGTTCGGTGGACTCATCGGCAGGTGGACGTGCGCGCTTGATCATTTGCAGATGGAAACCTGACGCCGAGCTGAATGTCCGCCCGGCGGACGTGGATGGTGAGCGGTCAGCGCATCACGTGGGCATTGCTGCCGGGATCGCCTCGGCGAGTGCGGGGGAGCCGGCTCGGGGTGTGGCGATCCCGTGCGGTGCGCGGTCGATGGTGGTGCCGGTCGAGTGAACGGTGCCGTCCGGACGGGTCCAGGTGGCGACTCGATCCGGGGTCATCGTGAGGCCCCAACCCCCTTCGTGGACGAGGTGGTGGTGGCGTTCGCACAGCGGGAGCAGATTGGCGATGTCGGTGTCGCCGAGATCTCGCCACCACCACTTCACGTGGTGGATCCGGCACGCCGAGAACCCGACGGTGCAGTCGGGGTGGGCGCAGGTGCGATGCATCGCCCGCAGCGCTCGCCGTTGGGCCCGGTTCGCCGTGCGCTCCGCTCGGCCGACGTCGAGGATCTCACCGTTGCTGCCGAGTACGGCGGGAACGATGTTGGCGTCGCAGCACATCCGGCGCACGGTGGACACGGGTAGCGGTACGCCGTCGACGGTTTCGCACACGCTGTTGGCATGCAGGCCGCGCACGAGGGTGGCGTAGTCGCTGAGCACCATGATCTCCGGGACACGATCCGCACCCGGCCCCGCTCCCACGGCGGCGACGACGGCGTCGACCTGCATCCGCTGCCATGGTGTGCGGGCGTTGCCGTCGGCCTTGCGCAGGCTCGCCAGCTGTGCGTCGATCGCGCTCCATACGGTTGCGTCGCTCACCGGGTCGAGCTCGAGGAGCGTGAGGCGCATCCCGGTGGTCTTGTCGACCCAGCGCTTCACGTTGGCTTGTGCCCGCTGCCGATCGAGTTCGGCGGCGTCACCGGCACCGTCGGTGCTGGCGGCGACGATCTGGCGCGCCACGCCGCGGCACTCGCGGGTGAACGCGTCGACGCTCATCGTCCGAGCCGCCGCCAACAGGTCGTCCTCGTACGTGAGGAACGCCGCGAGCTGTGGCTCGTCGAGCCCCTTGGTGGCGGCGGCCATGGCGTCGAGATGCCCGGCGGACACCTCGGCGTCGCCGAGTGCATCTTCGAAGCTGCTCGCCTGGCTGGCCACCCGCTCACGGTCGGCGACGATCGCCGCCTCCCTGCCGGACTGCCCTCCGTGGTTGGCGAGCAGCGACGTGGGCGGTTCGGCCCTCCCGTGCGCGGCCAGTTCGCGGCTGCGGCGAGTGCACCGCAGTTCGTAG
Organism: Ilumatobacteraceae bacterium; assembly: GCA_963715285.1. Taxonomy (GTDB): domain Bacteria; phylum Actinomycetota; class Acidimicrobiia; order Acidimicrobiales; family Ilumatobacteraceae; genus Sva-07. Next base: position 25,397 of record CAVQRU010000037.1, read on the forward strand.
GCGTCGAGGTAGTTGCGCACCTCGCGCACCGTGCGGACGTGGTCGGCCAGTTCGTCGCGGTCGGCAACCTCGGGGTCTGTTGCGAGCAGCGCCTCCACGGCGTGTCGCACCCGTTCGGTCTCCATCGGTTCCTCCGGTCAATCGTGGTTGAAGTCAGGAGGGAGTCGGTACGGCCATGATGACAGAGGGGTGTCACAGGGTTGCGACGACCTCGACCGAGAGGTGGATCGAGAAGCGCGACGACATCGATCAAGGGGTGGATCGAGCAGCGGAACGTGCGTCGCCATCTCAAGGTCGAGCCGCTCGGCGCCGATGCGACACTGTGGGTCTGAAGCTGCTGACACTGCGCCACGACGACACGTGCGCGCGCTGTTCGGCGACGGTTCCGGCACGGTCGAGGGCCTGGTGGGACCGGTACTCGAGCTCGATGGTCTGTGTGATCTGCGAGCCGGTGCGCAGCGACGATCCGTTGCCGCCGCCGACGACGATCGAGCGCACGACGGCCCACGCGTCGACGGAGCGGGAGTACCGGCGCCGGACGACGAACGCCGACCACGGGATCGAGGCCGGGACGAGGTCCGAGCGTGTTGGGCCGGGTCATGAAGCTGCTCGCCGACGAGCCGGCGTCCACGACCGCCTCGGTCAACGGGGTCGAGGGCGAGCGCCGGCTCACCCGTCTCCTCGACACCGAGCTGGTCGATGCGGTGGCATTGCACGATCGCAAGGTGCCGACGACGCGCGGCAACCTCGACCATCTGGTGATCGCGCCATCGGGCATCTGGTTGATCGATGCGAGGCGCGACGCAGGCGAGGTTGAGTGCCGGTCGACGGGGGTGTTCGGTTCCGGCGAGCCCGGATTGTTCGTCGACGGCCGGAACCAGACGCGTCTGGTCCATGCGATGGGCTGGCACGTGGCGGCGGTTCGAGCGCAGCTCGACACGATCGGGTTCGGCGAGGTGCCGGTGCGTCCGGTGGTCTGTTTCACGTCGTCACGGTGGGCGCGCGGGAACTCCCCGTTCGAGGCGTGTGGGGTGTTGGTGACGTGGCCGTCGGCGCTGGTGGAAGCGATCGGTGCACCCGGCTCGCTCGACGTCCGGCTGATCGATCTGGTCGCCGGCCACCTGGACTCGTCGCTGTGGGGCTCCGCTCCACCGGCGTGACACCACGCAGTCGGTGACTCCGCGTGGCCCCCGCCACCCGTTCGCTCCCCAGTGACCGCGGCTCGAGCGGAGCGACTTCAGATCTCGGGTGTCGTGCCGATGAACTGGTGTGCAGGATCGATACACCGACGACGTTGGACAGTTCTTGAAGATGGCGCTGATGCGCTGGCTGACCTCGCCGTCACCGTACGGCCAGGGTCATCGGCTCGGGATCATCTGGTTGCAGGAGCCCGACGCACATCAGCGCGTCGACGGCGACCATCTCACGTACCTCCATTCGACTCAGGACGCCGACGAGGACCTGCGCTCGCTCGATCCGGACCTGTTCGACCATCTCCGGCAGATGGCGGCCCGGCAGCGTCGACCGCTGTCGGTTCGTGAGACGTGTGGCATCCTGCCGACGGACGCCGTGTGCTTCGACCGTCCGTTGCGATTCGACGACTTGGTGCGCAACGATCCTGCCGCTCGTGTGGTCGGCCGGCAGCGGTGGTTCCACGAGGCGATGGTGGCGGTCGGTCCGTGCTCGCTCGTGTTCCTCGACTCCGACGACGGCCTCGAACGAGATGCCTCGCAGCTGTCATGGGGCGACGAAGCCGACGGAGGCGTCTGGATGTCGGAGGTCGAGCGATTGCTGGAGCGAGGCCAGAGTGTGGTGACGCATCAACTCGTCCACCCGTCGAAGGGATTGCCGAAGCTGATCGAG
>CAVQRU010000038.1:0-223721 GCA_963715285.1 Ilumatobacteraceae bacterium
GACGTATCTAACGGTTTATCTAACGGACCAGCTCACAGCGCCCGAAATCGACGACACCAATGGACACGAGAAGCCCGCGAAAGTCCTGGTAGATGGCACGAAACGACACCAATCGACACTGATCGATATGGCCTTTCGACGGCTCATAACCCGAAGGTCGTAGGTTCAAATCCTACCCCCGCCACCAACGAGAATCCCTTGTAGCGGCAGGCCTCCGGGCCTGCCGCTCGGGTTTCCGGGCAGGGCCCCTGCCCATTGGCCGCCTGCCGATGAGGTACGAACACCGCGCGAACAAGCTGAGAGCGGACCGTTCGCTGCATCGACTCCGGGTTGCCGGACTAGCTGGTCAGCCCAGTGGCAGCGGCGAAGGCCTCGAGTTCCCGTTCGATGTCGCCCATCGGCTGGAAGGCGACCTCGGTGATGCCCTGACCGGCCAGCTGGTCCAGTCGGTCCGGAGCCTCGGCGGCGTGACAGGTGAAGGGTGTGATGGCCATGGCCTCGCCGGTGATCACTTGTCGGTCGATGTCGTTGAGTTCGGTCAGGTGCCCCGTGTGAAGTTCCAGGTGGCGACTGTCCTCGGGTAACGCGTCGACGAGCTCGAGAAAGCGGTCGACATCGGGAAGGCCGCCGAGTCGCGGGTCGTTCTGCTCGAGGAGTGCGTGATACGCCACGGCGACGCCAGGACCTGCGGTTGCGATCACCCGGGGGCTGTCGACGGTTTCTTCGTCGTCCAGGATCGTGCCGAAGCCGAGCAAGATCACGTCATCGATGTGGCTGTAGTCCGCGTCCGGTCGGGGCCGAGAGGTGAACACGCCACAGCCGGCATCGGCCGCGGCCCGCAGCCCTCGAGGGCCGTTGATCCCCATGATCCAGGGAACCTCGATCGGACGTTCGACAGCCTGCCCTGGCCAGTGCAACATGCGCACACGTTGTCCGTCGACCTCGATGTCTTCGCCCCGCAAGAGCGCGCGGATATCGTCGACCATGCCGGGGAAGTCGTTCCAACTGAGTGGCTTCTGACCCATTGCCCGACGACCGGTGAAGCCGGTACCGGCTCCGACGATGACGCGATCTTGACCGACCAGCCCGACGAGCGTGGCGATGGCCGCCGCGGTCGCCATCGGGTGTCGAAGTGAGGGAATCAACACGCCTGGTCCCAAGCGGATTCGCTCCGTGCGAACTGCGGCGAGCGCGAGCGTCATCCAGCAGTCGAGCTGCAGCGCCGGGGTGTCGTACACCCACGCGGTCTCGAACCCGAGCTCTTCGGCGAGCACGATGTGGTCGGGGGTTCGAGGGATCGGCGCAAACGCACAACTGATCTTCATTCGGTCACTTTGTCAGGTGACCTGACTGCGGTGTCGATCCGGTCGTGGGCGCTCATCGAGTCCACGAGACCACTCGGCGACGGCCCGACTCGCGCGTCGCCTGCAGCTCACCAGCCCATCAGCCCAGGTCGACGCACGCGATCCTGGTTCCGCCTGGCTCGTGGACGACGACCGAGCGGGCGTTCGTCTTCGGTGTCGCTGCCGACGTGCGGGCGATCCACACTGCGGAGCCGGTCGCATGTGCCACCCCGCCGGGATTCGAGCGAAGCGTCAGGCCGCTGTTCGCGAGCCACAGCTCGTTCGGTGGAATGGCCGCGCCGCCTTCGGTGTCTTGATAGTGCCCCAACCCACCCGACGCACAGGTGCCGTTGTGCAGATGTGAGCCGTACGTCTTGGCAGGATCGAGTCCTGACACGTTGATCTTCACCACGGTGCCCGCCGACCCGATGGTCATCTTGGCGCTCCCGTGGATGTCGTAGCCGAGACCCGCCCCCGCACTGGTCTCGTGGAACACGCCGTGATACGACGTGTGACCGCCCGCCTCCGCACCGCCTGAGCCCACCAACAGCGCAACGGCTGCCGCTGCGACGCCGACGGCCCCACGCTTTCCAACTCGATGATCCCTCATGCTGCCCCTCCTTGGTACTCGAACGCGACGTTCGCGTTCACGACACTCGTCCCCTCGAACACGACCATCGGTTCACTCAGGGCGAACGGGCCGTTGAGCGACGCACCCCGTACTCGAGGCGCGAACTTCGCTCGCTCATGTGGCGTCCCGGAACCGCCACGTCGGCGACGCGGCTGACCAGCATCTCTTGGCCAGGATGCTGCGTCGATCGGTGCGCTCCATGGAGCACGTCCGTTGTCGAGGATCGCTGGGGACGAGCGGCCCGCCGTCCTCGGATCGCGCTCTCGCCTGCTCGTTGCCGGCCGACGATCCGAGGCGCATCATGGAGACGATGATGAGATCGGTGAAAGGTGTCTACGTCGACGCTCCCGTCGCGTTCGTGTTCGCGTTCGTCAGGGACGTCAGCAACTGGGGCGCCATCACTCCACCGTGGGTTGCAGTCACCTATGAGCCGGTCGACATCGCACCTGACGGCACCGGCACCCTGTCGTACAGCGGGAAGGCACTCCGCGTTGTCGATGACAGCGGCACCGGCGAAATCACCGAGGTGATCGAGAACCGTCGGGTCGTCTATCGCGACGCTGACCCGTTCCAGGGCACCTACACGTTCCTGTTCGAGTCCCTCGGGGACGGGACGACGGTGACGGTGGTGAACGAGCGGGAATCGTGGCGCGCCGAGCGCATCCCCGTTGTCGGCAGGTTCGCGAGGTGGATCCTCGGCCAGCATGAGGACCAGGTGGTACGCCAACTGAAGGCACTCATGGAACGGACCCACACGACCGGAGCGGGTCCAACAGAGCAGACGCCAATGTGCCGGTCGAGCAACGTCGGGTGATGACGTCGAGCAGCACAGCACGTCACCCATCGCCGGCGGTGGGACGCGGTGAGGGAGTGCGCTGCTTGGGCCGTTCCCGGGTGGCGTCGGTCGGGCTGTCCACATTGGGGCTGGGAGGCGACGCCGGTGACTGGTGGGTAACTCCCTCATGGAGTACGCAACGACGATCGGAGCGCATCCGGACCTGGTGCTCGGTGCGGTGCTCATCCACGGGGTGTCCCCGGCGAGGTTTTGGCGGATCGTCCACTTCAGTGTGGAGCGGAATCGGGACTCGTCAACCGAGCTGCAATCGAGCGGGTGTCGACTCGGACGTGCATCTCGCTGACGGCTGGTGGCGGAGGCCGTGGCCGGGCTCGATCGGAAACCCCAGGCTCGTCAGCTGAGCAGGGTGGCGGGCCGGCGCACCATGGTCACCGACGTGGCGAGTACGAAGATGATGGAGGCCAGGCCCCCGATGAGGCCGATACCGGCGACCGGACCGGCCGGATCGCCGTCGACGATGATCCAGAGGCCGCCCACCGGCGTGGCCAGGGCTGCCACTACCGCGACGACGCCAGTCCAGGTCGGCAGGATCGGGGAGCGGACGATGACAACCGCCGCCGCGCCGTAGAGGAGCACCGATGCCCACGCCATGCACACGAAGAACACGATGCTGTCGAAGGCGGAGAAGGCGAGGAGCGTGCCGTCCGAGATCTCCTCGATGACGGACTCCTGCGCGAGCACGCCCCAGATCCCCAGCCCGACGAGCGACGCTGCGAACTGCACCACGACCCCGGTCCAGGACAGACGTGACCACAGCCCGTCGGCGGCACGATCGACGTCGGTCGAGGCCAGAAGATGGCGCAGGCCGGCAGCGAAGATCACCAGCAGGATGCCGACCGCTGGTCCCAGCCACGTGAACAGGCTCACCGCGGTGTCGTTGTCGGCGAACCACTCCCGGATCTCGTCGGGCGAGTCGTCGAGGAGCGGGGCGTTCGAGGCGATCGCAACACCGAGGCCGACGAACACCACCACATGGACGATGCCGGCGATGCCGGCGAGACGTAGCCAAGGCGGTGCGGTCGGGGGGCGCCCGGCACCCGAATCCGGTGTCTCGGAGACGTTCGGTGGTTCAGCGTTGGCCATGGTCCGTGCTTCCCTGCTCGAGGCCCCGGTCGAGCCGTCCCGGAGCAATCTACTCGCAATGACGGCGCTGCGTCTGGGTTCGTCGCAGCTGGTCGCCAGGTCCTCGGTGTGATGACCGAGTGCGTGGTCTGCTGCACGTTGAGGCGGGCCGTCGAAGGTCAGGGGCCCATCCAGCCGCCGTCGACGATGACCACGCGGCCGTGGGACGACTCATCGAATGGGCCCACCCCGACACTCCGCCCGGACCTCGATCATGTGGACCGTCGGTCGGGCAGGCTCCTTGTCGGTTCTTGGCGGCAGCGATGGGGCGGACCTCGGGACCCGTCGACACGCTCCGATCCCTCGGATACTGTTCGCCCGTGGCCGGGTCGTTCCGTCACGGTGCACCGGCGATTCCGGTCGCCTACCTGCGGCGAGAGCATCTGATGGCGCGGCTGGAACGTCGTTGGTCCTGCCGGCTCCTCACCGTCGTCGCCGGGCCGGGCTTCGGAAAGACCTCGCTGTTGGGCGCCGCGATGAACTCCGAGTGCCGCCGTCCGAATGATCGCGACGTGTGGCTCACCTGTGAGCCGGCGGACTCGGTCGGCGCCTCGTTCCTGGAGGGGATCGCCCAGGCGATGGGGCTGGCGGCAGCGACCTTCGAAGGCGCGGTGCGTGCCGTCTGGCATGCCGCCCCGGCGCAGGTGTGCTTCGTCCTCGACGACGCTCATGAGCTGCGCGACGGCTCTGAGGGCGCCGAGATCCTCACCCGACTGGTGACCGAGCTCCCGCGCAATGGCCACGTCGTCCTGTCCTCGCGCTCGATGCTGCCCGTACCGCTGGCGCGACTCGCAGCGGCAGGCCAGCTCGAGCGGATCGGCGAGGAGGACCTGCTCTTCACGGCGGATGAGGTTGCGGAATTCGCCGACGTGCGTGGTGTCGATCGGTCGGCGCTCACCGCAGCTGGGGGTTGGCCGGCCCTGGTCCAGCTCGCCGCAGCTGCGGGTGATCTCGTCGACGATTACCTGTGGAACGAAGTGCTGGCCACCTTGGGCGATGCCCGAGCGCGTGAGGTGGCGTTGCTCGGCGCGGTGGGGCGCGTCGACGACGAGGTCGCTGCCGCCGTGCTCGGCCCGGGCCGCGGCGTGCGCGATGTCGTGGACGAGGTTCCGTTGGTGAGTTGGACGGTGGAAGAGTCGGACCACGCATGGGCAGCACTCCATCCGCTGTGGGACCCGGTGCTGCGAACTCGTCGTTCGGAGACGGAGACCGCGAACGCTCGCCTCGATGCCGCCCGCGTGCACCGTGCGCGGGGCAGGCTCGACGCGGCGATCGACCTGTTCGCGCAGGCCGAGGCGTGGGACGACGTGCTCGGCACGATCCGCGAAGCGGCCATGTTCGCCGATGCGTTCGAGGAGTGGCACAGGTTCGCTCGCTGGCGGAGTCTGCTCCCTGATCGCCATCAGGACGATCCGGTCGCCCATCTCGCGGCCGGGATCGAGGTTGCGTCGCGTGTTCCCGTCGACTCCGTGTCCGCATTCGAACTGGCGGCGCGTGGATTCCGTGAGACGGGCGACGCAGCCGGCGAGTTGGCGGCGCTCGGCAAGTTGGGGGTCGTCGCGTGGTGGTCGAACGACATCGCCACGCTTTTCGGCGTCATCGGTCGCGGTACGGAACTCGCAGCCGAGGGTCTGGCGGCTGCACAGATTGCAGCTCGAGTCGGTGACGCAGCACTCGCGCACGCGAGTGGCGATCCCGAGCGTGTCCTCGAGGTGCTCGCACCCATCGACCTGTCCGACGCCGGCGATTGGGCCGGGAGCGCGGGCTGGCTCCGCGCGGTCGCTCACCGCCGCCGGGGGGATCTCGAACGCGCCGAGCAGGCGGTCCACGCTGTCGCTCGGCTGGCACCCGGCGACATGCAGCTCGTGGTTGCCCAGGCCCGGGGGAACTGGTTGCGGGGGAACGTGGATGAGGTTCCCGACGCGTTGCGTCGAGCCACCGACCACTATCGGGCCGCGCAGCACCACTACCTGATGACCGAATCGATGCTCGAGCTGGCGGCACGACTCGCGTGGCTCGGAGAGCGACATGCGGCCCGGCAACTGCTCGACGAGGCCAGTCCCGACCTGGCATCGACCCCGGGGGCTCTTGCGACGGTGCTCTGGACGATTGGAAATGCGTCGCTCGCTGTCGATCGGGGAGACGAAGCCGCAGCGCGCGAACTCCTGGCTGCGGAGCCGCTCTCACGGCCCGGCACACCGAACAGCTGGTACTGGGTCGATCGGGCAGCAGTGGCGCTCGTACACGTGCTGCTCCCCGAAGACCGCGAGGCCTGGGCGCGCGAGGTCACCGCGCCCGTCCACCGTGTGGCGATCGACCTGGCCACCGCACTGGAGGCAGTTCGTGGCCATGATCTGTCGGTCGTCCGTCGACTGGCGTGGCCGGCCTCCGGAAGGGCCAGGGCCTACCTCCCACTGGCCTGGCTCGCAGAGCTTGCAGTTGCGGGATTCGAGGCCGGCAATGCACCGCCACCCGACTTGATCGACCACCTCGTCGCGGAGGGACGCTCCCCACTTCATCGGACGGCGCGGGGGTCACGGGATCCGGAGTCGGCCGCGGTGCTGGAGGTACTGGCCTTCGGACCGGTTCGGCTGTTGAGCGACGGCCAACCGGTCGAGCACGAGAACCTGCACCGCCGCCGCGTCCGCGAGCTGTTGGCCGTGCTGGCCGTCGGACGCATGCAGCGGCGCGACGAGATCGCGGACCTCATGTGGCCGGAGGCCACCGATCCGCGTCACAACTTGCGTGTGACGCTCGGCTACCTGCGTCGCGTGATCGGTGACCATCCTGCACTCGTCGTCGACCAGGGCCGGGTCCAACTCCTGACGAACCCCTGGTTGCGGTGTGACGTGCGGGAACTCGACGACTTGCTCCACGCCGCCGACGCAGCCGAACGCGAAGGAGATCCGGAGCGTGCACTCGATCGCTACGACACGTTGCTGCCGATGTGGCGTGGCGACCCGTTTGCCGACCTCGGCGATCTCGATTGGATCCGTGACGAGCAGACACTGCGCCGTGGACGGTTCGTCACCGCTGCGGTTCGGGCCGGAGATCTCCACCTCGCGGCGGGCTCCTTCCGTGCGGCGCTCGGCGCAGCGACGTCGGCCATCGATGCTGATCGGTTCGAGGAGCGCGCCCACCGCGTCGCGATTGCGGCACTGCTCGCCGAGGATGATCTCGTCGGCGCCAGAGCTGCCGCCGCGCGCTGCGTGGCGGCGCTCTCCGAGCTCGATGTCACGCCGTCGCAAGAGACGGCAGTGCTGATCGACGCGGCCGCCGCCCGCTGACGCGTCGCTGACGCTCGCAGGATCACGGTGTCGACGTGGAGGGAGGGGGCCAATGCCCGACTTCGAGTTGTGCATGCAGTGCGACGGTCGCCGGTCGCCGGAACAGATGCGGGCGCGTCTCGCCCTGTACTTCCCGGAGATCGAGATCGTCGGGCGGTATGTGAGCGAGCAACACGAAGACGAGCTGTGGATCTGCCGTGCGCCCTCGGTTGCTCACCTCGAACGGTGGGTGGCCGAGGAGCCCCTGCACGTGACCCGGATTCGGCGACTGGCCGAACCATGAACGGCAAGGAGCTTCAACATGAACCATCCAATGAAGATCGTCGGGGCACTCGGCGTCGCGCTTGCGTCGCTCGCAGCAACCAACGCCGCCGCGGTGGCTGCCGGCCCTCCCACGCGCGACGTGTCGGTCGACTCGTGGGACTACGAGGAGGACCTGTGTGGCCTGACGGTCCGCGTGCGCGGCGAGAATTCCGAGCGACTCCTGATCAACGGCCACGGTCCCGACGGGATTGCCTACTTCGGCTTGCGCGTCCGCGGGTCGAACTCGTTCACGAACGTTGCCAACGGCAAGACATACAGCGGCAGGTGGGTCATCAACGACAAGGACCTGAAGGTGACTGACAACGGTGACGGCACGCTCACCATCCTGGCGCTCGCAACGGGGAACTCGCAGTGGTTCGATGCCAGCGGCAAGCTGCTGTTCGCCGACCCAGGCCAGACCAGATACGAACTCCTGATCGACCACGGAGGAACGCCGGCCGATCCGGAGGACGACACGTTCCTCGAGGATCTCGGTGTCGTGAAGGGCTCGACGGGTCGCAACGACTTGGAGGGTCACGACTTCTGTGACGACCTGCATCTGGTCGTGGACTGAGGTCGAGGCGCTCCCCGTCGCAGTGGCGACCCGGTCAACTTCCTAGGCTCCGATCGGTGACCGCTGATCTGGACATCGCAGTGCACCCTGACCCAAGGGCAGCGGAGGAGGGGAGCTGGCGTTGAGACTCGAGATCTTCGTCACCGACCTCGAGCGCTCGACGGCGTTCTACACCGACGTGCTCGGCTTCACCATCGATGCCGGTACCGACGAGGACTACCGAGAACTGAGCGGCCACGACACACGAATCGCGCTGCAGCCGATTGCGAATCTCAGCGTCGGCCATCCGCTTCGTCGGCCCGGCCCCCTCGGGCTCGGTCTGGAACTCGTCCTCGAGGTCGCCAACCTCGAGGATCTCTTCGAACACGTTGCACGGCAGTGGCCGGTCGAGGCCGGTCTGCGCGAGCAGCCGTGGGGGCTCGTCGACTTCCGCCTGCTCGATCCCGACGGGTACTACTGGCGGCCGACCCAGCCACCCCACACCCCGAGTTCGTAGATCCCGTCAGGTCGCGGAAAGGGTGATACCCGCGACGACACGCTGGGACGCTGCAGCGAGCGAAGACGGAACGGAGATGCAATCGACGAACACCCCCGTCATCAAACGAAAGCCCTGGTAGATCATGAGATCTGCCAGGGCTTCCTCCGTTCTCCGGTCGCCTTGTCACCCGGTGCTCGGACCTCGAACCGATCTGGGAATTCAGCTCGCCAGGTCACGGAGCACTTCCATCCGGTTGATCTCGGCGATGGTGTATCCGTCGAGGGCCGGTGTGGTGTTGAGGTCGTGGAGCACGTCAGTCCGGTTGATTTCGGCGGTGGTGAATCCGTCGAGAACCGGTGTGGTGTTGAGGTCGTGGAGCACGTTCATCCGGTTGATCTCGGCGATGGTGTATCCGTCGAGGGCCGGTGTGGTGTTGAGGTCGTGGAGCACGTTCATCCGGTTGATTTCGGCGGTCGTGTATCCGTCGAGGGCCGGTGTGGTGTTGAGGTCGTGGAGCACGGCCATCCGGTTGATTTCGGCGGTGGTGTACCCGTCGAGAACCGGTGTGGTGTTCAGGTCGTGGAGCACTTCCATCCGGTTGATCTCCGCTTGGGTGTATCCGTCCACGGTCGGCGTGCTGGTGTCGTCAGACCGCAGGATCACACCCAACCCGACCGCTCCAGCAGCCACCAAGATGGCAACTGCCACCCAGCGCATCCAGCGGATGCCCGATGTGGGGCGACGATCCTCCGTCGTGGCCGGGTGTGTCAAACCGCTGATGTCATCAGGAATGGTGACGTCATCGGGGAGCTTCGGCAGGACCTCGTGTGTCTCGGGAAGGTGTGTGCTGACTTCCCGAGTGGGATGCCGTTCAAACAGCTTGTTCATCATCACTCTCTCCTTTCCTTGACTTCCTTTCTCTGACTCCATTGTCCGCCCGCACCCTGGAGGTCGCTGGGGCTGGCACAGGCAGGAAACTCCGGAGCCTCTGACACCAGGCATGGAGCCCTCATGGAGCCCACATGGAGACATTGGAGGAGCGACGGGGGGCCGTATGAGGCCCGGCGTGGTCGGACGCGCCCTCAGTCGAAGCGCTGCACCCGCTGCCGGTGATTCGTGCGGTTGTCGCCGTCGATCCCCGTCTTCTTGGTGCCCTTGATCTCGTTGACCTTGGCGTCGTTTCCGCTGACCGGTTGCGTCTCGATGCGCGTCTCCCGCTCGAAGGCGTGCGACTGATGGGTGTTGCGGTAGTAACGCCACGACAAGAAGTACGTCGCTCCCGCGCCGGCAGGTCCGAGGAGGAGCAGCCAGGCCGGACCGCCGTCGCTGTCGGCTGAGGCGAGGGCCGCGGCCGGCAGCACCGATGCCAGCTCGGTCAGCACAATGGCGATCATCCGGCGGCCGCCAGGATCGCGATCACGAAGCCCTCGATGACCACCCCGACGCTCAGCGCCGCTGCCAGCAACCTCCGATGCGACACCGGCACGCTGCCCATGACCTCACCGGTGCGCCCGTTGACGGCGATGTAGTGCACCAGGCCCTTGCCGCCCGACTCGTGGTAGTGGGAGTACAGCCAGACCGGCAGGTACATCGCCACCCAACGCGTGCCGTGGATGTCGATCCTCTCCCGTTCCCAGCGCACGCCGCGGTCGTAGCGATCGACACTCGACTGAACCTGCGACCTGGCGATGGAGAGCAACTGGTTCTCGACCACCGGCACGAGGTGGTCGACGTCCTGGTCGCGTTTCTCCGACGTGAACCCCGTGAGGTAGCTGGCATTCCACTTCACCGCGTTCTCGGTGTCGAACGGCAGGATCGTGTTGATGATGTTGTTGGTGTTGGTGGAGGAATCCATGTTCGCCCGCTCGGCCGACGACTCGATCGTCAGATCGTCGACGGTGAAGTCGACGTGTCGCCGTACCTCGTACACGTCGGCGTCGTAGAAGGTCTCCTTGTCGTCGCCCGATCCTCGCGTGTACTTCCGCGTCTCGATCTCGCCGCTGCCGATGACGTCGGCGCTCGCGTTGCTGTCGACCACCATGTACGGCATGTAGACACCGACGATGTTGTCGGGCTCGAACTCACGCAGGAACCCTCGATCGGCGAACAGGCGACGCTTGCCGGCGAACGCGTCGATCCGCGCGACCGCATCGTCGTGGGTGATCTTGAACGGCAGCACCGCGTCGGGCACCGCGCCGTTGGGCACCTGCTCGTTGATCGTGAGCACGTGCCGACACCAGTGGCAGCGAGCACCCATCTGCTCCTCGACGTTGACGACGACCTCGGCGCCGCAGCCGGCGCACTTCATCGTGAGCAGCGTGTCGGCGCCGGTGTCGATGTCGGCAGCACCCGAACCGATCGTCCGACCGCGCAGCTCGGTCAGGTCACCGTCGGGGATCGTCTCCTCGATTCGAGCCTCCGACCATTCGTGCCGGCAGAACAGACAGATGAGCATGCCCGCGGACGGGCGCAGCTGGATCTCGGTCGAACCGCACTTCGGGCAACGGTTGACGCCGTCGTCGAGCCGCTCGTTCCGGGTGTCGACGGTCGGGTCGGCGGGTGGGTCGGTCCGGGTGTCGAGGGGCGGTGGGAGGTCGCCATCACCCGGAGGTGGCAGGCTCGTCATGGCAGCTTCCGTATGCTCAGCTTCCGCGCGAGCGGACTCAGAGTCCGAGCACCTTGTTCTTGGCTGCGTCGTAGTCCTCTTGCGTGATCAGACCGGCGTCGAGCATCTCCTTGAACTTCGTCAGCTGCGCCATCGGGTCCTCGGCCGCGGGTGCGGCCGGTGCTGCGGGCGCAGGTGCGGGTGCCGCCGCGGCAGCTGCGGGCGGGGGCGGGGGAGGCGTGCTCTGGGCGCCGATCCCCGGCACCGGCTGCTGCAGCCCGCCGAGACCTGTCGCCCCCGACGCGATGCCCAGACCGACCAGGCCGGCGGCGCCGGTGTTCTGGCCGGCGGCTTCGAAACCCGAAGCGACCGACGCCTGCAGGTTCGAGTTGCCCCGGGCACCCGACAGTGCATCGGCACGCTGCACGTTGCGGAGCAGTTCACGCGTCGTCTCGTCGTACTCGATCGAGATGATCGCGGTGGCCACGATCTCCAGACCGCGCCCGGTGCTCCACTGGTAGTTCTGTTCGACCGCGGCCGACAGGCTCTGGGCGAAACCGATCGAGTCCTGCTGGATCTTGGTGATGCGGTTGCCCTTCGACGGATCGTTGGTGTACATCGAGAACGCCGGGGCGAGCGAGCCAACGACCTCGTTGAACAGCTGTGATGCGGCGTCGTTGTCGAGGTCGGTGAAGTCGAACACCTTGCCCGGCTCGAGGTACGTCGCCGGCACCCACGCCTTGATGAACAGGATCGGGTCGGTGATCTTGAGCGTGTAGGTGCCTCGGGTGACCGCACCGACCTGGGCGTTCATGTAGGCGTCGTCCCAGTAGATCTCCGACTGGGTGCCGAAGCGGTTGTTCGGCAGCTCCTTCAGCGTCACGAAGTAGGCACGCTGCTGGGCGCCCGGGCGGCCGCCGAACTTGAAACGCTCCCACGACGTCGTGATCAGTGGGCTCACGATGCCGTTGCCCGCGAAGATCGACTGCGAGTCCTGCTCGTCGCTGTTCCACTCGTACGCGCCGGCCTCGGCGGCGAAGCCGGTGATCGCGCCCTGTTCCAACAGCACGAGGCCATAGCCCTCGGGCACGATGATGCGGCTGCCGTTGGTGATCACACCATCGGAGGCCTTGGTGTTCGATCCGCGGCCGGCGTTCTGGCCACGTGGCACCGCCGCGAACAGCGCGGCCGTCGGAGCCAGGCCGTCGGGCACCGTGTAGAAGTCCTTCCACTGATCGGCCAACGTCCCGCCGATTGCGCCAACTGCCGCCTGAATGAGCCCCATGGGTCGGATTCCCCTCTTCTTCGCCCGGTGGTGAGGTGCCCAGGTTAGTGGGGTCCGGCACCCGGCCTTGCCACGTGGCCGCCGAGCAGCCCCTGGCGCAACGGTCGCGCTCGCTTCGACCGTCGTACACCGCTGACGGCCTGCCGGCTCAGACGGGAAGGGAGCGTTCCTCGGCGATCGAGTTCCCGCCGTCGATCACGATGCACTGCCCCGTCGTGTAGGCCGCGCCGGGCGTGGCCAGCCACGCGATCGCGCTCGCGACCTCGTCGGGCATGGCGCTGCGCCCGATCGGAGTGACGAACCCCTCGGCCCGCTCGTTCGGTGTCTGTGAACCGGTTTCGATCCAGCCCGGCGCAACGGCGTTGACCGTGATGCCGTCCGCCGCGTGGTCGAGCGCGAGCGCCCTCGTCAGTCCGACGAGTCCGGCCTTGGCTGCCGCATAGGCGGGCTCGTGCCGCATCGCCATCACCGGTCCCGACACGCTTGCCACCGAGATGATGCGACCCCAGCGCCTCGACTGCATGTGTGGGATCACCGCGCGTGACATCAAGAACGCGGTGTCGAGATTGCGTTCGATCGCTGCGCGCCATTGCGCGTACGGCAGCTCCGTTGCCAGGTCTGCTTCATCAGTTCCTGGTCGGCTGACACTGGTCATCCCGGCGTTGTTCACCAGGATGTCGACAGCACCGAGAACCGACACCGCCTCGTCGACGATCAGCCGGACCGTTGCCTCGTCCGTCAGATCCCCGAACGACCCGTGCGCCGCCAACCCGGCCCGGCTGAGTTCGTCGACCCTCGCATGGATTCGGTCGGTCGTGGAGGTGATCATGACGTGAGCCCCCAGCTCGGCGAGCATTCGTGCGGCGGCGAATCCGATGCCCGTCGGACTCCCGGCCCCGGAGACCAGCGCGGTTCTTCCCTCGAGGGAGAACTGGCGCGGCGTCACGCCGGCACTGTAGTTCTCGCCATCACCATGACGATCGGCATCGGCAGCGGCGGGGGCCGCTGGGGGCTCGCTCATTCCTCGACCGTCACAGGTACCGGTTCCGTTCCAACCATCCCAGCGAGAAGAACCCCCAGATCGGTGGGGTGTAGAACGTCGAGACGCGATACAGGATCACCGCGGCGAACGCTGTCTCCTGGGGCACGCCGAACGACGTGAGACCGAAGATCAGCCCTCCTTCGGTGACGCCGACACCGCCGGGGACCGGGAGCAGGCCGGCGAGCAGCGAGACCGCCATGTTGATGAACAGCAGTTCGTGCAGGGCCAGCGAGTAGCCGAACGCCTGCACGAAGACGCCGAGCGCGAGCGCGAACAGCAATTCGGCGACGAGGTTGCCGCCGAAGAGCATCGCCAGCCGCCGGGGCGATCGCAGACCGCGGAGTACGGAGACGGCCGCGTGCAGGGTCCGGCGGATCCCGCCCAGGACGTATCGCCGGAGGCGGGGGACGGCCAGGATCACCAGCACGGCGATGCCGAGCACCACGGCCAGCATCCAGGCGATCCGGACGGCTGCCGAGGTGGGACCGGCCACGTCGACGTCGAGCGACAGTCCGCTGAACAGCAGGAGCGAGCCGAGGAGCAACGCCTGCACGATGAAGCCACTGACGCCGTCGAGCGCACCGGTCGCCACCGCGGTCGTCGCCGGAAGGCCCTGGCGTTGGAAGAAACGGACATTGACCGCGATTCGTGCCGCGGCCGTCGGAATCGCCAGGTTGACGTAAGAGATGGCGAGCTGGAGCGCATAGACGGGACCGAGCGGCAATGGCACCGGGGCCGCGCCGAGCGTTGACACAGCCTGGGCGACGCGGGGGAGCTGCGCGACGACGAAGCCGATCGCGACGAGCCACCACGCAGCGTCCTGGAGCGAGTTGACGAACTCCTCCAGATCGAACCCGGCGAACGCTGACAACAGCATCACGACGGCGAGTGCCGGCAGGGCCACCCGCATGACCGACCCGAACGTGAACCGGCGCATCCGGATCAGCGGGGGAGCCTCCACGCCGGCGGCATCCGCCACGTCCGAGCGCAGGTCGTCGAGGTCGAGGTCGAGGACCTTCAGCATCCGCCGCTGGTCTGCCGTGAGCGCTGTTGGTTGCAGGTACGGGAGCAGCTCTTCGATCTCCTCGACGGAGCGATGCTCGATCAAACCCTCCAGGGCGAGCTCCTGACCGACGAGTCCGATCGTGGTCACGAAGAGCTGCGCATCGTCACCATGCAGCTGTGCGGGCGTCGGCGCCACAGCCGCTGCGCGGAAGTCGACGAGGCCGAGGCGACCGTCGTCGGTGACGAGGTGATCCTCGTCGAGCTGGCCGCGGACGAGCCCACTGTCGTGCAGGGTGGCGAGGAGTTGCCAGAGCTCGCGGAGCAGTCGACGTGCCTCACCGTCGACCAGGATCGGTCCGGGAGCGAGGTCGACCTCGCTGAAGCGATCGAGTGGGACGAGCGGGTTGCCGGTGCGACGCAACACCAGGAGCGCGTCGTCGGTGGCGGTGGCCCCAGCGGTCACGACGGAGTCCGTCGCGACACCTGCCTGTGTGGCGAGCAGCGTCATCAATGCCTCGTGTTCGACCTGACGGAGGCGACCGAAGCCGACGGGCGAGCCGGGCCGGCGGAGCCAGATCGTTCGCCACACCGTCGACACCAGCGCGGCGTCGTGTGCGTCGCGCCCGTACAGCTTCACGACCAGTTCGCTCCCGTCGGTTCCCCGGGCGGCGACCGAGAAGAAGCCGGCGTCCTGCCGGTCTGCCACCCCCAGGTCGGTGATGTCGACCTTCATGTCGGCGAGCGCGAAACGGACGTCGTCGAGGCTCGGACGGCCGGCGCTCGACCCGACGATCAGGTGCACGATCGCTGCCGCGCCGGCGGCCGACAGCAGCGCGGCGAACACACCCAACGTGGAACTCGCCCCCAGCGCAACCGCCGCGATCGAGCCCAGCGCGATGATCGCGTAGCCGAGGCGTCGGGCCGGTCGGACCAGATGGGGCGATGCCGTGATCAGCAGTGCCGTGGGGATGCCGAGTCTGGCCGGAGGGAACGTGGGCGGGGGCTGAACGTCTCCGAGGAGCGAGCTCACCTCGGGCCATGCTCCGGTGACCGCCCGACCCAGGACCAGCCAGAGGACGATGCCGACGACGATCGCCAGGAGCATGTCGCGCCCGACCTTCCCCCTGCCGCGTGTGAACGCGGCGACGAGCACCACCAGGGCCCACAGCATCGGCAGATCCGCGAGGACCTGCCACATACCCGTCAGCGCATCGGGGAGCGCGCCGAGGAAGCGGGTCACCGCCCTCGAGAACCCGGGTTCGGGGATGGCGACGAGTCCGACGAGCACGATCCCGACGAACGAGATCGTCAACAAGATGACGTCGGTGGCACGACGCGCTCGAGGCTGGTCGCCGGCGCTGGTGAACAAGCGGAGACCACGTCGAATCCTTCCGGCCACCGTCGCCACCGTCTCGCCGGGGTTGCCGGCTCCACCGATGACGACCGATCCGGAGGCCTCGGTCACCGGCTTCCCCGGGGCCCGCGGACTGTCGGGATCGAACCTCGAACGATCAAGAAACCGCAGAGTAGCCCAGCCCGCCCGGTGGCGACGTGGTGTCGGCAAGAGCGTTCGTGCCCACGATTGAGCCGATCGGACACCACTGTTAGGTTCCGATCCGATGCGTACGGTGATCAGCAACGGATCGGTTCTCGACACGGTGACGATGGCATTCGTCGGGGAACGCGACGTCGTGATCGACGACGGCCTGATCGTCGACGTCGCCGAGCGGTACTCGGGACCCGCCGACCGGACGATCGGTGCCGCGGGCCGGTTCGTCGTACCCGGACTGATCGACGGGCACGTCCACTTCCGACTGGCGACGATGGACTTCCGTCGCCTGGCGACCATGAGCGAGGTCGAGTTCGGCATCCGCATGGCGGCGCTCGCTCGCGAGACCGTCGAACGTGGCTTCACGACCGTTCGCGACCTGGGAGGCGACGTTCTGGGGCTGACGCGAGCGATCGTCAGCGGCATCACCGAGGGTCCTCGGATCGTGCGGGCGGGACGGATGCTCACCCAGACCGGCGGTCACGGTGACGCAGAGGGAGGTGACCGCGAGGTTCCGGGTTGTGCGTGCTCGATGCGATCGACGTCGTTCGGAATCGTCGCCGACGGTCCCGACGCGGTCCGCAAGGCCGCTCGCCACAACCTCCGTGAAGGAAGCGACTTCCTGAAGGTCCACGTCTCGGGAGGCGTGGCGACACCGTCGGACCCGTTGGAGTCGATCCAGTACACCCACGAGGAGATCCGCGCGGCGGTGATCGAAGCCGCGCATCGCCAGACCTACGTCTCGGCCCATGCGTACTCGTCGGAGTCGATCCAGCTGGCGGTCGGCGCCGGCGTGCACACGATCGAACACGGCAACATGCTCGACGAACCATCCGCTCGTGCGATCGTCGACAACGACGCCGTACTCGTGCCCACCCTGGTCACGTATGCCGCGATGGAGGAGGTGGGCGAGCAGCTCGGCTTGCCGGCGGCGAACCGCGAGAAGAACACCAAGGTGTACAACGCGGGTCTCGCCTCGCTCGAGGTCGCCCGCAACCATGGCGTCACGCTCGGGTTCGGGACGGACCTGATCGGGGAGACGCAGTCCCGCCAGAACCGGGAGCTCGCGATTCGCCACGAGGTCGAACCTGCCGCGGACGTGCTCCGGTCGATGTGGGAGACCACGGCGCGTCTGTGCCGTCTCGAGGGTCGTATCGGCACGATCTCACCGGGTGCCCACGGCGACGTGCTGGTCTCCCGGGTGAACCCTCTGGACGACCTGGCCGCCTTCTCGGACCCGACGACGGCGCTGAGCCACGTCGTGCGAGGCGGACGCGTCGTCGTCGATCGCTGAACGCCTACTCGTCCTCGAACAGCTCGGGCGGAAAGCCGCCGGTGCTCACCGGGCTCCACCGTGTCGGCCGGATCATGATGATGCACTTGCCCTGGTCGGCCATCGCCTGGCGGTACTCGTCCCAGTCGGGGTGTTCGCCCGAGATGCACCGGTAGTAGGAGACGAATGCCTCGGCCGCCTCGGGCATGTCGATCACGCGCGCGGTGCCGTCGATCTGCATCCAGGAGTCGTCGAACTCGTTGCCCAACACCGTGACAGAGACGTCCGGGTTCCTGCGGGCGTTGCGAGCCTTGGCCCGTGACGGGTAGGTGGAGATCGCCAGTTCACCGTCAGCGGTCATGCCGCCGGTGACCGGACTCATCTGGGGCCGTCCGTCCATCCGGGTCGTTGCGAGCACCCACTTGTGCCTGCCCTCCATGAAGGCGTTCAGGCCGGACCGGTCGACGGTGACGTTGCTCGACCGGTACCGGGCTCGACGGTCGTCGCGCGGGATCTTCTGCATCCGTCCACCTTGCCACTCGAGACCTCCCGCGGTCGCTCATCGGCCCAGTTGCCGGACCGGAGCTAGCGTCGGAGGAATGTGGCGTCGGGCGTCTCCGGTTCCCCACCGATCGGGTCGATCGTGAACCCTGACGTCGATGCCTACATCGTACGCTCGGAGACGTGGCCCGAGGTGATCTCCGCGCTGCGCCCGATTCTGCTCGGCGCCGGTCTTGCCGAGGAGATCAAGTGGGGCAAGCCCTGCTACTGCCACAAGGGTCGGAATGTCGTGATCGTGCAGGAGATGAAGGACTTCCTGGCGCTCATGTTCTTCAAGGGTGCGCTCCTGTCCGATTCCGACGGCGTGCTCGAGGCGCAGGGACCCAACTCGCGGTCGGCCCGTCGAATCCGGTTCACGTCGGTCGAGGACGTGCACCGGCTGGCCGACGCGCTGGCGTCGTGCCTCGATGAGGCGATTGCCGTCGAGGAGGCCGGTCTGGAGATCGGCCCGGCGCCCGAGCTGGCGCTCGTCGAGGAACTCCGCGATCGCCTCGATCAGGCGCCCGAACTCGCGGCGGCATTCGGCGCGTTGACCCCTGGTCGGCAGCGGGAATACCACCTCTACGTCTCGGGGGCCAAACAGCCCTCGACCCGCGCCGCGCGGGCCGACAAGTGCGTCGTGAAGATCCTCGCCGGGAAGGGTCTGCGCGACCGCTGACCCGATCTGTTCGTCGTCAGCGAACGATCACCGTCGGACAGCTGCTGTGGGTGGCGGCAGCGCTCGCCGTCGATCCGAAGAGCATCCTGCGGAAGCCGCCCCGACCTCGGGCGCCCAGGACGAGGAGCTCGGAGGTCTCCGACATCTCCAGCAGGATCTCGGTCGCCCTGCCCTCGACCAGTTCGCCGCGGACGTTGCCCGAGCCGATCGACCGGGCCGTCTCGACCGCCTCGTCCAGAATCAGCCTCGCGTCGACCGGTGTGAAGTCGTCGGCTCGGTCGACGCCCTCCATCGTGAGGTGGTAGCCGTACCTCCACGCATGAACGATGAGCAACTCGACACGACGTCGGTCGGCTTCGTCGACGGCCCACCTGATCGCGTGTTGGGCATGCTCGGAACCGTCGGTCCCGACGACGATGTGTGAGGTCGGTGGCTCCGTGGTCGCCGGCACGATCACGACAGGGCAGGGACTCCTCGCGAGGAGCGAACCCGTGACGGAGCCGAGCAGAAAGCGTGTGATCGCCCCGGCACCTGAACTCCCGACGACGACGAGATCGGCATGCTCGGCCTCGCCCAGCAGTGTGAGGACCGGACTGACGCCGACGGCTTCGATGTCGTACGAAACATCGGGGTGCTCCTCGAACACCTTGGTCGTGGCGGTCCGGAGCTGGTCCAGGCAGCCTGCGGCGATCTCGGTCATGTCGATCCCCGTCGCAGTTGCGCCGGCGGCGAGGTCCAGGCCCTGCGTCAAGGAGTAGGACGAGATGATCCGAACCGAGGCCGCTCGCAGCTCGGCCTCCGACGCGGTCCACTCGAGTGCGCTCAGGGACGAGTCGGAGCCGTCGAAGCCGATCGCCAAGCGGTGATGGGCAGTTGAGTCGTGTCTGCCGGTGGAGGTCATGATCCGATCGTCGCGCCGTCGCGTCTCTGAGCCCAGGGGCCAACGACACGCTCCACTCAGCTCGATTCAGGGACGTAGGTCTCTGAACCTGGCGGGCGCGATCCGTCAGGGTGGAATCGTGACGGAGACATCGGAGCGAACCGTCGTCGTCGGCGTCGACGGCTCTGCCGGCTCTGCGGTCGCGCTGCAGTGGGCGGTCGACCACGCCGACCACCTCGGCTCGATCCAACCGGTGATGACGTTCGTGACCGGTCTCTACGAGTACGGATTCGGTCCGATCGAAGACCCCGACGATCGGGGAGGGCCCTATCGCAGCGCGGCGAGCGATCGCCTCCGGATGTTCCTGCTGGAACGGTGCCCGTCACTCGTCGACGCCGGTTCGGTGATCGAGGATCGAGCGGGCGCAGGTCTCGTCGAAGCGGCCAAGGGGTCGGAACTGCTCGTGGTCGGAACCCGTGGATGGGGCTCCCGGATCGACCTGTCGCTCGGGTCGGTCGGCGCCTACTGCGCCCGACACTCGAGCGTGCCGGTCGCCTTGATCCCGCCGGTGATTCCAGGGGTCCACGATCACCTCGACGTCGTCGTGGGATTCGATGGGTCGCAGCACGCGAACACCGCGCTGCGGTGGGCACTCGCGCACCTTCGTCGATCGGCACGGGTGACCGCCGTGCTGGCGTACACGAGTGCCACCGTCGTCGGCGACCCGCTGTCGCCGTCGGCGGAGATCTCCGAGACGAACGCTCGCCGGGAACTCGAAGACGGTGTGTCTGCGGTGCTGAGCGATCTCCAGGTGCACCCGCCCGTGGAGTTGCAGGTCGTTCCCGGAGACGCCCGCAAGGCGCTCCGATCGGTGGGTGCCGACGCCGACCTGCTGGTCGTCGGCTCTCGCGGGCACGGCGTCCTGGACCAGTTGTTGCTCGGATCGGTCGCGGCGGCGCTCGTGCATCATCCGACGATTCCCACGATCGTCGTGCCGCACGATCACGCTACGCAGTGACGAAGGCCCGGCTGCGCCCGCGGGTGCTCAGGAGGCGGCGGCGACGAGCCAGGTGGTGACGACGATCACGAACCCGAGCAGGATCGCCTCGGCGGTCACCGTCGAGCGGACCGATCGGTGCAGCACCTCGTCGTCGGGGTCGCGTTCGAGTGCCGGCATGAGCCGGAAGTGGTTGTAGGCGCCGGCGAGCATCGCCAACCCCGCTGCGGCCGATTTCAGCAGGAACGTCTGGCCCCACTGCGTCGAGGTCAGTTCACTGAAGGAGTCGAGGATGGCAACGGCCATGACCAGGCCGGCGACGACGACGGCGCCGAGCGCCACGCTGGCGACGGCGGAGAACCTCACGACCAAGCCGAGCGCGTCGGTCGCCCGGCCGCGGCGGTGCCTGGACCACATGACGATCGCCATCGTGACGACCCCGCCGACCCAGACCGACCCGGCGACGACGTGGATGCTGTTGGCGAGAGCGTGGAGAGCGCGGAACCCCTTGGTGACCGTGTGACCGTCGAACCAGAACGAGACGATCGCCAGACCGATGCCGACGAATGCAACGCGCGACGACCGGTCGGGAACCCATCGACGCATGACCGGTCGATCGGCGACATCGTCCGCCGAGTGGCGCCGGGTGTCGACATCGAGTTCCGCAGTGGACGGTGACGTGGCAGCCGCCGACAGCGAGCGGGTGCGCGTGCGGATCGGGACCGTCGTGGCGACGAGCCCGACGGCGATCGCCACACCGGCGACGGCACGCAACGCGGTGGCGGTTCCGGCCGACGAGGTCCATGCCGCCGTCAGCGATTCACCGCCGATGCGTGCCACGCCGACGTACTCCACGAGCGCCCCGATGACGAGCACGCCGCCGAGGATCCGAACCGCAGTGATCAGCGAGCCGATCTCCTCCAGCGATCCGCGCAGGGTGGTGGCAGCGAACGCGAGCGCACCGATGCCGAGCACGATCGCCGCGAAGCTGATCAATCGGCCGAGCCGAGCCAGGGACTCACCCGGTGTCGACTGGTCGACGGCCAGGAACTCGTCCATGGTCGTCATCTCCGCAGCGGACATCGAGGACATGTCGTCGGCTCCGTCGGCCCCGTCGGCTCCGCTGGCGACCGCCTCGACCTCCGTGGTTGCCGACGTCTCCGGAGCCGCCGCCTCTGTGGCTGTGGTCGCCGCGGGTTGCTCGGTCGACGCGGCGGTATCAGCGATCGTGAAGGCGAAACTGCCCTCGATCGGATGGGCGTCGCCGGCTCGGACGCTCCAGCGCACGCCGACCTCTCCGCCCGAGAGGGCCGGTTCGAAACCGAGCCGGAACACCCGCCCGTCGTCGGTGGTGACCGTCGACGGTGCACGGATCCGGCCGGACGGGTCGAGGACGACGAATCCGTCGCCGGCCTCGGTGGAGGGGTTGGTGAACTCGATCAGGATCTCGCTGACAGGTTCGGCAACCGTCGCTCCGTTGGCCGGGGTCGACCCCACGAAGCTCGTGTGTGCACTGGCGGTCGAGGCGCCCGCGACCACGCCGAACGCAGAGAGCACCATGGCAAGGAGCGCCGCGATGAGGGCACGCCGGAGCCCTGGTGATCCCGCGACGTTGTTGGCGTGCTCCGACATGGGCCTCCACCCTAGGTGCGAGAACGAATGTGGTCTCCTCGGGGACGCGCCGTGGTCGGTTGATCGCGTGCGATCGATCCGTCAGCCGCGGGCTCTCGAAGCGAACTCGCGGCTGGCGTCGGTGAGGACCCGGCGCAACGTCGACTCGATGAACGAGAACTCCTCTTCGCCGGCGATCAGCGGCGGGGAGAGCGTGATCACCGGTTCGCCGCGGTCGTCGGCGCGGCAGATCAACCCGGCCTCGAAGAGCCGAGGTGAGAGAAAGCCGCGCAACAGCCAGTCGGCGGTCTCGTCGTCGAAGGTGCCGCGGGTCGCCTGGTCGGACACGAGCTCGATCGCCAGGAAGTAGCCGTCGCCGCGTACGTCACCGACCAGTGGGATGTCGCGCAGGCCGTCGATCAGCGACTTGAAACGGTCCTCGTTCGCCAGAACGTGACCGCACAGGTCGTCGCGTTCGATCATGTCGAGATTGGCGTTCGCGACCGCACACGACACGGGGTGGGCGCCGAACGTCTGACCCTGGAGGAACGCCCCGGGCGATTCGAGGAACGGCTCGGCGATCCGGTCGCTGATCATCACCCCGCCGAGTGGCGAGTACCCACTCGTCACCCCCTTCGCGAACGTGATCATGTCGGGCTGGTAGCCGTAGCGAGCGCTGCCGAACATGTGCCCGAAGCGTCCGAACGCGGCGATCACCTCGTCGCTGACGAGCAGGACCCCGTAGTGGTCGCAGATCTCGCGGACGCGGGCCCAGTACCCCTCCGGCGGTACGAACGCACCGCCGGTGTTCTGGACCGGTTCCATGAACACCGCCGCCACGGTGTCGGGGCCCTCCATCTCGATCCGCAATGCGAGATCGTCGGCGCACCGCAGTGTGCAGGCATCGAGATGCATGCAGTCGCCGCACCGGTATCGATACGGCGTCTGCACCTTCACCGCGCCCGGCACGAGTGGTTCGAAGACCGACTTGATCGACGGGACGCCCGTGAGGCTGAGCGCTCCGAGGGAGGTCCCGTGATAGGAGAGGTAGCGCGAGATCACCTTGGTGCGCATCGGCTCGCCGCGGAGCTTCCAGTACTGACGTGACAACTTGATCGCGGTCTCGACGGCATCGCCACCCGACGGCGTGAAGAAGACCCGTTCGAGGTCGCCGGGTGCCATCGCCGCCAGTCGCTCGGCCAATCGGGCCGCGGGCTCGTGGGCGAATCCCCACACCGGGAAGTACGCGAGGGTGGCCGCTTGCTCGCGGGCGGCATCGGCGAGTTCGGCTCGCCCATGTCCCACCTGCACCGTGAAGAGCCCCGACAGCCCGTCGAGGTACCGGTTGCCGTCCTCGTCCCAGACGTAGCAGCCTTCGCCCCGGACGATCACCGGGGTCCCGCCCGCCTGCGGGCGAAGCGGCGTGAAGTGCATCCAGAGGTGGCGTTGCGCGGCCCGCGAGATCGACGTCGGCGTGGACTCGGGGGTGGTCATCGAGCCGAACCGTTCCCATCGGTCGAGTTGGTGTCGACACCGGGGTCGAACTGGCTCGGATCGATCGCGATGAACGTCGCCGTCGACCGCGCCAGCACCTGGCCGGTGTCCTCGATGGTCAGCTCACCGGTCATGTGCAACTTGCGGCCTTCGCGCCGGGCGAGCCGGGTACGGCAACACAGCGGCTCGCCGATCGGGACACCGGCCTCGTACCGCATCCAGAGCTCACCGGTGAACGCCGACTGGGCGTGGAGTTGGAGCACGAACCCGAAGACGTCGTCGAACAGGGCCGCAACGATCCCGCCGTGGCTGCGCCCGGGCGCACCCTCGTGGGCGGAGCGCAGCGTGAGGAACGCAACCGCCTCGTCGCCGTCGCGGCGCACCTCGATGTCCAGGCCCCAGGGGCTCGCCCTGCCGGAGACCGGGCGTTCGTCGTACGACGTCATCACCGACCCGTCGGGCTCCGGCCCGTCGAACTGACCGTCTCGTCGCACCTCGCTGCGCGAACGGACGGCACCGCGGTCGAGTTGTCGCGTGAGATCGTCGAGCGAGCGCGTGACGTCCTCGAGGAGGTCGATCGTCGCATGGTGACCGACGAGCGCGTGCCCGATGTCCCGGATCGCACGTCCCGCGTCGGCGCGCGCCTCGCCCACTCGATCCGGATGGTCGTCCTGGGCGACGTGAACGAGCGGGTCGAAATGGGCGTCGGACACCACGCCGACCCTACGTGCGCAGTGGTTCATCGGTGAAGCGCGAGGAACCGTCGAGATCCCGCGCCTTCATGCGAACTTGATCGTGATCGCGATGAGCGCTTCACGAGGTGGGGGTTGTCTGGATGGTGGAAAGAGAGCAGATCCGATGGAGATCCGGAGAAGTGCTCCGGCAACGCCGCCGGCTCGACACACTCGGAAAGGAGCGGTCATGAAGAAGATGTTGATCACACTCACCACGGTCGGAGTGCTCGCCGTACCTGCGGGCATGACGTTGGCCCGAGCCGACACCCCCGAACCGGCAACGCCGGTTCCGACCTGTGTCGACCCCGCACGAGATCGGGAGCGTGACCGCAGCGAAGCCCAGCAGTGGCCGGGCGCGCAGGAACAAGTGCGCACGCAGCTGCAGCTCCATCTCGAGAACGGCACCTGCGACAACGACTGCACGGGCGATCAGGCCCGCTTGCACGAGCAGACCCAGGTGCAGGACCGGACCCAGGTGCAGGATCAGGCTCGCTTGCACGAGCAGACCCAGGTGCAGGACCGGACCCAGGTGCAGGATCAGGCCCGCTTGCACGAGCAGACCCAGGTGCAGGACCGGATCCAGACGCAGGATCAGGCTCGCTTGCACGAGCAGACCCAGGTGCAGGACCGGATCCAGGTGCAGGAGCAGAGCCAGGTGCAGGAGCAGAGCCAGCTCGCTGACGGCACGGGCGACCGCGCCATGCATCGCACGGGCGAGATGAGCCATGCGCCGAACGGCTGACCGCGAACGAACTGCCGGGACACGGTGTCTCGGCAGTTCGTCGACCACGGTCCCCCGGTGAAGGAGCACCGGTGGCGAGACGGTTGACGCTGTCGACCGCGTCGACCGCGACGGACGTTCAGGTACCCGCGACGATGGGCCTCCTACGATGAACGCCGTGCCGCGCGAACGAATCCTGGTGGTCGACGACGAAGCCGGCATCCGTGATCTCGTCGGCTCGTATCTCCGCAACGAGGGGTTCGAGGTCGACGAGGCCGTCGACGGCGAAGCGGCGCTCGCTCGGTTCGCCGAGCGTGCCCACGACCTCGTCGTCCTGGATCTTCGCCTGCCGGGCATGGGTGGGCTCGACGTGCTGCGCGAGATCCGGCGAACCTCGGCGGTGTACGTGATCGTGCTGACCGCTCGCGCCGACGAGACCGACAAGCTGATCGGACTCGAACTCGGCGCCGACGACTACATCACCAAACCGTTCAGTCCGCGTGAACTCGTGGCGAGGGTGCGAGCGGTGCTCCGTCGCCGCCGCGACGACGGGATCGAACACGACGACGTGACTCGGTTCGAGGGCCTCACCATCGACATCGGCCGCCACGAGGTCCGCGTCGACGACCAACCGGTCGCGTTGACGAGTCTGGAGTTCCAGCTCCTTGCGACGCTCGCGGAGGCGCCGGGACGGGTCTTCACGCGCCGCCAACTCATCGAGCGCGTCTGGGGCTGGGACTTCTACGGCGACGATCGCCTCGTCGACGTGCACATCGGCAACCTCCGCAAGGCGATCGGTGACGCCGCCGACGAGCCACGATTCGTCGGAACCGTGCGCGGCGTCGGATACAAGTGCGTGGCTCGCCCGACATGAGCATCACTCTGTTCCCTCGTCGGCTCCGAACGCGGCTGTTCCTGTCGTACGTCGTGGTCGTCGGTGCCGGCG
The DNA here is from genome assembly GCA_963715285.1 of Ilumatobacteraceae bacterium. Lineage (GTDB taxonomy): Bacteria > Actinomycetota > Acidimicrobiia > Acidimicrobiales > Ilumatobacteraceae > Sva-07. The sequence continues at coordinate 25,956 of CAVQRU010000038.1, forward strand.
CGCTCGCGATGCTCGTCGTCGGCACGGTGGTCACCCGGACGGTGTACGAGCGCAACATCGGCGGGTTCGGGCTCGGCCGCGGCCAGGGCCGAGGCAACCAGGTGAGCGAGACGCAGCTGCAATCAGCCCTCGACGAGTCGCTCCTGCCCGCACTGCTGATCGGCGTCGGGGCGGCGTTGGTCACCGCGGCGATCGTGGCGATGTTCGTGGGCAGCCGGTTGTTGCGGCCGATCGACGAGCTGCGCACCGCCACCCGTCGCATGGCCGCCGGTGACTACGCGGTCAAGGTGCCCGTGCCGACCGAGACCGAGCTCGCCTCACTGGCCAACGACGTGAACGAGCTCGGCGAGCACCTCGCGACCACCGAGCGCCGCCGTACCCAGCTGCTCGGTGAGGTGACGCACGAGCTGCGAACGCCGATCACGGTGATCCGCGGCCAGACCGAGGGCCTGATCGACGGCGTCATCGCGCCGTCGCCGGAGGTCTTCGCGGCGATTGCCGACGAGGCGTCGCGCCTGCAGCGGATGGTCGACGATCTGACGCTGCTGTCGCGAGCCGAGGAGGGGACCCTCGAGATCGAACTCGCCGACCTCGACCTGTCCGCCGTCGCGGTCGCAGCCGCCGAGCGACTGCGACCGCAGTTCGACTACGCCGACGTCGCCCTGGTGATCGAGTCGGACACTCCGCCCGGATCACTCCGGATCCGCGGTGACCGCGATCGGTTGACGCAAGTGCTGTCGAACCTGTTGGGCAACGCCCTCGGCCACACCCCGTCCTCCGGCGTCGTGACGCTTCGAACGGGACGAGACCGGTCGCTCGGTTTCGTCGACGTCGTCGACACCGGGCCGGGCATCCCGAGCGGCGATCTCGAACGCATCTTCGAACGCTTCTACCGACGACCCGACGACGGCGGAGCGACGTCGCGACCGATTCCGGCCGGGCGCGGCATCGGCCTGACGATCGCCCGCAGCCTCGCCCGCGCCCAGGGGGGTGACGTCGTCGCGTCGTCGCCCGGCCCGGGCCGTGGGGCGACGTTCCGCCTGACGATCCCGTTGAACGTCAGTTGACCGACCTGCTGCCGGGCGTCAGCCAAGCGCCTGGCTGAGGTCGGCCCACAGGTCGTCGACGTGCTCGCAGCCCACGCTCATCCGGATCAGCGACGGCGGAATCCGTTCCTGGCCGGGGATGACCGCACGTCGCTCCATCGTGGATTCGACACCGCCGAGGCTGGTGGCGTGGTTGATCAGCTCGACGCGGGCGCAGACGTCGCTGGCGCGCTCGCCGGGCCCGGTCGGCTCGAACGACAACATCGCACCGAATCCGGTCATGAACGACGACGCCACCGCGTGGGTGCCGTGACTCGGCAGGCCGGGGTAGAGCACGCGCGCGATCTGATCGTGAGCATCGAGTCGTGCGGCGAGCTCCATGGCGTTGGTCTGCGCCCGCTCCAGCCGCAACGCCATGGTCCGGGCGCCGCGGATCGTGAGGAAGGCCTCCATCGCCCCGATCGTGGCGCCATGCAGGAGGCGACGCCGGTGGAACTCGTCGTGCAGGTCGTCGCTCGCGGCCACGAGCACACCCGCGAGGAGGTCGGAGTGGCCGCCGATGAACTTGGTGGCCGAGTGCATCACCACGTCGGCGCCGTAGTCGAGTGGCCGCTGGGCGAGCGGCGTGGCGAACGTGCTGTCGACGGCGACGAGCGTGGTCGCCGGGCGGGGGGCGCCGCAGATCGCCGGAAGGTCGGCGACGGTCATCAGCGGGTTCTCCGGCGACTCGAGCCACACCAGGTCGCAGTGCTGGAGCGCGTCGATCCACGCCGGGGTGTCGGCCTGGTCGAGGCGCCGCACCGTCCATCGCCCCTGGGCCTCGCCCTCGTCGATGATCCCCGCGACCCCGTGATACGGGTCGGACGGCACGGCGATGTGCGACCCGACCGCGAGACGGTTGAACACGACGGCCGCGGCGGCCATCCCCGACGCGAATGCCAGGGCCCGGCCTCCGTCGAGTCCGCCCAGGAGTGCTTCGAGCGCGTCCGTCGTCGGGGTGCCGTCGGTGCGGCTGTAGAGCCGCTCGTCGGGGAGATAGAAGTTCGAGGCGAACACCGGCGCCACGTTCAGCGGCTCGCCGGGCGTTCGGTTGCGGCCGGACGCGATCAGCCAGGTGTCGGGGTGCCAGTCGGTCATGGGCGCACGCTACTGGTGGCTCGGACCGGCCGGCTCGGGGCGTGCGTCGACGCTCCCGGGCGCTGATCCGTTCGTCAGCTGCGCGACATCCGCTGGGCCATGTCGTCGGGCGTGCCGAACGGGAGCGACCGCTCGTGCTCCAGCGCAGCAGTCCGGTCGAGGTCGCTCTGGGTCGCGATCAAGCGCTTGACGATCCGATTGGTGCCACCGGAGTTCGCGAGGATCTCGGCGGCGAGCGTGTCGACGGCGTCATCGAGTTCGTCATCCGGCACGCATCGGTCGACGAGACCGATCGCCTGCGCCGTTCGACCGTCGATGCGTCGGCTCGTGAACATCAGTTCCTTCGCCGTCGAACGGCCCACTCGCTCGGGAAGCCTCACCGACATTCCCCAGACGGGCACGAGGCCCCACTGGCCGTGTGTGTCACCGAGCTTGGTCGACTCGGCGGCGATCAGCAGGTCGCAGGCGAGGGCCAGTTCGAGACCGCCGGTGAAGCAGTGACCGTGCAGCCTGGCGATCGTCGGTTGCGGCAGTTGCTCGAGGGCGTCCACCGTCTCGGGCTCGAAGTGCCGGCTCGGGGCTCGTTCGCCGGTTGCGATCGATTCGAGGTCGTGGCCGGCACAGAACGACCGCCCGGCGCCGCGGAGCACGACGCAGCCGACCGACTCGTCGGCGGCGATCGCGTCGAGGTGGGCGCGCAGTTCCACGAACGAGCGCGGTGTCAACGCGTTCAGCTTGTCCGGTCGGTTCAGGGTGAGCGTCGTCAGCCTCTCGTGGTCGGTCCTCGTCACCAGGTCGTCGGGCATGTCGATGTCTCCTTCGTGTCGCGGTCAGGTGGGGTGGTCGAGGCCGACCCAGTCGCAGAAGTTGGCGATGAGCCGACGGCCGGCGGGGTGTTCCTCCGTCCAGTACTCCGGGTGGAACTGCGTGCCGGCCAGCGGCAGCGACTCGTGGGCCAGGTACTGGAGTTCGGTCACGTCGGTGCGGGCGAGATTGACGAACCCCTCGGGTGCGTTCTTCAGTTCGAAGGTGTGCGCGTGCCGGAACACCGGGCGCTCGCCGAGACCGGTGAGCAACGGATGGTCGCCGAGCAACTCGACCGGTTGGTAGCCGAGTTCCTTGCGCCAGCCCGGTTCGTAGTTCGGGTGCGGATCGTCCTCGCCGTCGGCGAGCCGGCCGATCCGTTCGAGCGGCGCCCCGAGGGTGCTGCCGAGGAGTTGGAAGCCGCCGCAGAAGCCGAACACCGGGGTCGTGCCGGCCCGGATGATGGCACGAAGGCCGTCCAGGTCATGTTCGTCGTACATGTCGACGTCGGCGCCGTTGCCGCTGATGAAGACCGCCGCGATGCCCAGTTCGCCGACGATGTCGGCGTCGACGTCGGTGTAGCGCTGCAAGAGGCATCGGTGTCCGGTGACGTCCTGGAGCATGTACGAGATCCGCGTCCGGGCGGCGAGCAGCCAGTCGCTCTTCGGCTTCAAGTACGTGGAAGCGTGCTCGTAGTCGACGTAGAGGATCATCGCGGCGGCCAACCTACTGGCGCACCGCTGGTACGGTCGGAGGCGGACGAGAGGGGGGTTCGCGATGTCGAAGCACGTCGTGTCGGTGTCGCTCGGGAGTTCGACACGCGACAAGTCGGTCACGCTCGAACTCGGTGGTGAGGAGATCGCCGCCGAGCGTCGTGGCGTCGACGGCGACCTCACCGCCTTCAATCGCCTGATGCGCGAGCTCGACGGGACGGTCGACGTGCTCTCGGTCGGCGGCACCGAGATCGCGTTCCACGTCGACGGTGAGGTGTTGACGTTCCGGTCGACCGCCCAGCTCATCGACGGCGTCACTCGGACACCGCTGGTCGACGGTGCCGGGCTCAAGCTGACGCTCGAGCGGCGAGTGTTCGAACTGGCGCCCGACGTCGCCGATCCGGTCACCGGCGCTGCGCCGCACTTCGGTCAGGCGTTCCTCAACATCGCGCTCGACCGGTGGGGCATGGCGCTCGCCGTCGACGACGTGACCGACTCGGTCGTGTACGGCGATCTGATGTTCAGCTTCGGCGTGCCCGTCGCACTCACGAGCCTCACCGCGGTGAAACGCATGGCCAAGACGCTGGTGCCGGTGGCTGGTCGGATGCCACTGAAGTGGCTGTATCCCACGGGCGACGACCAGACCGTCCGAGAGCCGAAGTTCGCGAAGCACTTCGCGGCGTCCGACCTGATCTGCGGCGACTTCCTCTACATCGGCAAACACGCACCCGACGACCTCACCGGCAAGACGATCCTCACCAACACCACGACCGAGGCGAACGTCGAGTGGTTGGCGGCGAGCGGCGCGACGATGCTGATCACCACCACGCCCCGGTTCGACGGCCGATCGTTCGGTACCAACCTCACCGAGGCGATCATCACGGCCGCAGTCGGTGCCGATCGGAGCCTGACGATCAATGAAATGAACGCAGCCATCGACGAGCTCGGCATCCGTCCCGACGTCACCCGTTTCTGACGGATCGGATCACGACCGTCCCGACCTGCACTGCTACCTTCCGTGTCCGCTGTCCCAACCATTGGAGGTCCCGTGCACCGATCCCTGCTCGCACTCGCCGTCGTCGGCACGCTCACGGTTGCCGCGTGTTCGAGCGGGGACGATTCGCAGGCCGACGACGCCGGCGGTCCGGGCACCGCCGCCGGACAGACGGACACCGCGGAACAGAACGACAGCTCCGGCGACCCCGCCGAGCAACAGGCGTTGCTCGGCGTCACGGTGTCGGGGCCGCCCGGGACCGTCGTCGAGTTGAGCGCCGTCACCGTCGCGCAGGGCGCAGAGCAGGAGCCGGTCGATTGGGTCTTCACGATCGAGGACCAGGAGGAGCGTTTCCTGTTCTCGGCGTTCATCGAGAGCGCGCTCGTCACGTTCGAGGTCACCGAGGGTGGGCCGGCGGTCGTGTCGACGATCACCGGCGCTGTCGTCGATCCGGAGAATCCGTTCGCCGGTATCGAGGTCATCGAGACCTTCGAGACCGTGGAGGTGACCCTCGGTGCATCGGTCGAACTGTCCGTGCCGTAGCGGCGTACCCCCGACCCGAGGAGGAGCAGAACGATGACGAGCCTCAGGAATCGGCCGAACACCGCACTGGTGGTGGTCGACGTCCAGAACGACGTGGTGGGCAACGCGTACGAGCGTGATCGGGTCGTGGGCCCAGACCGATGCGTGCATCCGAGCGACGCTGCACGGCGCGTTCGTGCGTGGCTACGACACCACGCTCGTGTCCGACGCGCACACCACCGAGGACTTCTCCGAGTACGGGCTGCCGCCGGCCGACAAGGTGATCGCCCACACCAACATGTACTGGACCTGGCAGGCGGGTCCGGGTCGCACGGCGGCGGTGGTGGCATCGGCCGACGTCGTGTTCGACGACAACGACCGGCCCGCGTAGGTTCGGGGCATGACCGACCGACTGCCCGCCGTCTCCCTCGCTGCCGTGCCCGGCCGCCGCAAGACCACCGTCGAACTGGCCGCCGAGATCGAGCGGCGCGGGTTCTCGGGGATCTACTGCCCGAGCTTCGGCGACGCGATGGGGCTCTGCTTGTCGATCGCCGAGGCGACGACCACGATCGAGTTCGGCACCTCGATCCAACCGATCTACCTGCAGCATCCGGTGGCGCTGGCCACATCGGCCAGCTATCTCCACGAGATCGCCGATGGTCGGTTCCGCCTCGGCGTCGGCGTCACCCACGGCCCGGTGATCAAGCGGCTCGGCGTGGAGACCGGCAAGCCGCTGAGTGACATGCGTGAGTACGTCACGACGATGCGGTCGGTCGGCGAGTCGATGGGCGGGCTGCCACCGGTGGTGCTCGCGACACTGCGGGACAAGATGGTGGAGCTGTCGGTCGAGGTCGGCGACGGCGCTGTCTGGGCGAACGCCTCGCGCAGCCGGATGGCTCATTCGTTGTCGCTGGTTCCCGCCGAGCGCCTGGCCGAGGGCTTCTCGATCGGCAACATGATCCCGACGGTGATCGACGACGACATCGACGCCGCACGAGCCCGCAATCGCAAGACCCTGCAGGGGTACGTCGCCCTGCCGAACTATCGCAACTACTGGGTCGAGGCCGGCTACGAGGCCGAGATGGACGCGGTGCAGGAGGCGCTCGCGGCGAAGGATGCCGATGCGGTGATGGCGGCGATGAGTGATCGCTGGCTCGACGACTGCACCCTGTCAGGCTCCGTCGGCCGAGTGCGCGAACAGGTCGACGCCTGGTTCGACGCCGGAGTCACGGCGCCGATCCTCGTGCCGTCGTCGACTTCTGGTGGCCAGGCCAAGGCATTCGCCGAGTTGTTCGACGCCTTCGCCTGAGCGGTCAGCTCAGATGAAGCCGACGACCGGCTGTGGGGTGTAGGGGGCCTCGAGGCGAGCGATCTCGTCGTCGGTGAGTTGCAGGTCGAGCGAGGCAATGGCGTCATCGAGGTGCTGCTGTTTCGTGGCACCGACGATCGGTGCGCTCACGGCGGAGTTGTGCGACACCCACGCCAGCGCGACCTGCGCCCGTGACACCCCCCGATCTGCGGCGATCGCTGCGACCTCGGTGATGATCTCGGTGTTCGCCGTGGCGTAGAGCATCTTGCCGAACTCGTCGGTCTCCAGGCGTGCGGTCGACTCGTCGACGGCGCGGGTGAGCTTGCCCCTCGCCAGCGGACTCCACGGGATGACGCCGACGCCCTGGTCGGCGCACAGCGGGATCATCTCGCGTTCCTCCTCGCGGTACAGCAGGTTGTAGTGGTTCTGCATCGTGGCGAACCTGGTCCAGCCATGGCGTTCGGCGACGTGTTGAGCCTTGGCGAACTGCCACGCCCACATCGAGGACGCTCCGATGTGCAACGCCTTGCCCGCCTTCACGACGTCGTGCAGCGCCTCCATCGTCTCCTCGATCGGCGTGCGATGGTCCCACCGGTGGATCTGGTAGAGGTCGACGTAGTCGGTGCCGAGGCGGCGCAGGCTGTTGTCGATCTCGGTCATGATCGCCTTGCGCGACAGGCCTCGACCGTTCGGCCCGGCGTGCATCTGGCCGTGCACCTTGGTCGCGAGCACGATCTCGTCGCGGCGGGCGAGCTCGGCGAGCGCTCGGCCGACGATCTCCTCGCTGGTGCCGTCGGAGTACACGTTGGCGGTGTCGAAGAAGTTGATGCCGGCCTCGATCGCCCGCTGGATGTGCGGCCGACTCTCGTCCTCACTCAGCGTCCAGGTGTGAGTCCCGCGGTCGCTGACGCCGTAGCTCATGCAGCCCAGGCAGATCGGTGACACGTCGAGTCCGGTGGTTCCGAGTTTGCGATACTTCATGGGGCGGACCCTACGACGCGACGACACCGGCGTCGCCGTCGAACTACGTTCGGCCGATGGCCGAGATGTCCCGTGCTCACCTCGTCGACGCGTGCAGGTACTTCGACTCCTGGGTCGCGTTCCGTCTGCATGCCGAGCGTGTCCCCGGCGTGCAGGCAGCGGTGTTGCACGGCGACGACGTGGTGCTGTCGACAGCGCACGGCGTCTCGACCGTCGTCACCGGCGAGCCGCTGACCGACCGTCATCTGTTCCGCATCGCGTCGCACTCCAAGACGTTCACGGCGACGGCGATCATGCAACTGGTCGAACGCGGACTCGTCCGGCTCGACGACAGCGTCGGACAGTGGATCCCCGACCTGGTCGAGTCGTCGATCTCGTCGGTGACGATCCGCGAGTTGGTGTCGCATGCGGGCGGGCTCACGAGAGACGGAGCCGACGGTGACTTCTGGCAGCTGTACCGGGGTTTTCCCGATCGGTCCGAGCTGCTCCGGGTCGCCGTCGACGATGCCGCGGTCCTCCGGCGCAACGAGCGCTTCAAGTACTCCAACATCGGGTTCTCGCTGCTCGGCGTCGTCATCGAGGCGGCGAGCGGTCAGCCGTACAACGCGTACGTCGCAGAGCACATCGTGGGTCGGCTCGGCCTGTCCGACACCGGGCCGGAATACGACCCGTCGCGCGCGTCCGAGTACGCAGGCGGCCACAGCGCCTCGAGCTACGCCGACACACGCATCCCGATCGACCACGTCGACACCGCCGCGATGGCGGCGGCGACCGGCTTCTTCTCGACGGCGTCGGATCTGGTGCGATACACGGCCGCGCACTTCGACCACGACGAGCGGCTGCTCGGCGACGACGCCAAGCGCCAGATGCAGCACGCCGAGTGGGACGTCGACGGGACCGACACCTCGTATGGATTCGGATTCGGCATTGCGACCATCGGTGAACGGCGGGTCCTCGGCCACGGCGGTGGTTACCCCGGCCACATCACGCGCACCTTCTTCGATCCCGTCGACCGCTTGTCCGTCTCGGTGTTCACGAATGCGATCGACGGCCCGGCGCTGGCGTGGGCCACCGCAGCGATCCGGTTGATCGATCTCGCCGCCGCCGAGGGTGGCGGCGATCGTCGGTCGGCCGCCGAGCTCGCTCCCTACTGTGGACGGTTCGCCTCGCTGTGGGGTGTCTACGACATCGTCGACCTCGGTGGTCGGCTGTACCAACTCGACCCCTCGGTCGCCGACCCCGTGATGAGCCCGACGCGACTGGAGGTGCTCGACGACCGGACGTTGCGCATCGCGTCGACGATCGGCTACGGATCGCGCGGCGAGTGCATCTCGTACGAGTTCGCCGACGACGGCTCGGTTGCATCGGTTCGCGCCGGCAGCGGCACGACGGGAGTGCCGATCGACGTGTTCAGAGGTGCGCTGCAGGGCCGATCGTCGGTCGGTGTCGGCGACCCGGTCCGGCCCTGACCTCGCGACCCATCACTCACGTCTGCGACGGACTTCCGGTGGGCCGCCCCACCGGCATCGCGTCGCACACGGTGAGGGCGTCTTCAGCCCGTGCGTGACGTGTGAATCCTGGAATGATCCGTTCGTGATCAGACGCGTGGGAGAGAACCTTGCGGTGCTCACCGACGAGGTCCCCGCCGCCAGCATCGAACTCGAGCGCAACGGCTTCGCGGTGCTGCGTGGCGTGTTCACCGACGACGAGGTGGCCGCCCTCCGCGCCGAACTCGACGACGTGTTCGCGACCATCGGGCCCGAACGGGGTCGCAACGACGAGTACCGCTACGAGATGCTCAACCGCGGGCCACGGTCGCAGGAGGCGGTCGGCAACCTGGCCATCCTCGCTGCCATCGAGCCGCTGCTCGGCGACGACTGCCACGTCATCGCCAACACTGCCTGGCGCAACCCGCCGGAGTTCGCCGGCGGCCCGTGGCACTGCGATGCCGGCCCGCACGTCCCGCGCCCCAAGGGCGTCGAGTGGGACGACCGCATTCCGTACCCGGTGTTCGCACAACGCATCCGTCCCACCGATGCCGCCAATCAACTCTCTCCCGAGGCGATCGAGCGGGCGGTGACGCGCCGCGAGCGCGATCTCGTCGGGCTCCACGAGCCCGACTTCTACGATGGGTGATCGATGATGCTGTCGCCGCGTTCGCTGGGCTGGCTCCGGTACCTCCATCGCAAGGCGCACACCACCGACGACTGGAGTCGCGGTGGGCGTCCGCACCCGCACTGGGACGACCGGTCCGATCCGCCGATGGCGAGTTGGCACCGCTTCGACCTCGTCGACTCGTCGTACGCCATGGGGCTGATGGCCCACCGAACGCCGGCATGGACCGAACCGTACGTCGCCGTCCTCGACCAACTCATCGAGCGACACACCGGCTGGTGGTCGGCGGCCGACTGGCTCACCCAGTTCGGCCACGACCCCGACCGGGCCCACTATCCGGACATCTATCGACTGTTCATCCCGCAGGAGCTCTGGGGCGACTACGACGTGCCGGGGTGGACCGCCAACGGCATCGAACCGTGGGGTCTCCAGATGGATCCCGTCGCCGCCGACGGGATGCTCTTCTACAAGGGCTTCCTGCTCGTGCTGCTCGGCATCCGGTCGATGGTCGACAACGCGCCCGGCGCTCACGACCGGTGGAACGAACCGTTCGAGATGATCCGCGACGGTGACCACACCTTCACCTGGACCCACTCGCAGATCGCCGACCATCTCCGCCGTCAGTGGTTGGCGGCACCCATCGGGTGTCATTGAGAGAACACGAAGGTCTGGCCGTTTTGACTGGCCGGAGCTGGCCTCGGTCTGAGGCTCCACGACAACCGGTACGGCACCGAGTACAACGCCGAGGCGTTCGAGCCCTGGTGGGCGTACGCCCGCGAGCACTATCTCGACCTGGCCGACACCGAACTGCCGCAGCTGACGACCTTCTACTACGACCCCCAGCTCGACGTGCACCATCGCTTGCCCGTGGCGGCCGCGTTGACGACCTCGTTCTACGCGGCACCGCAGGTTCCGGTCGATGCCCGCCGACTGTTCGATGCCGGATGTGTCTCGGCCGGGCTGACCGGAGTGCTGCCCACGCCGATCGGAGCGAGCCGAGGGATCGGGTCGTCGTTGCTCCTCGCTCGTGAGTGGGGGCTGGGCGAGCTCGAGCAGCGGCTGGTCGACGCGATCGAGGCATCGTACGAACCGACCTGGGACACCTCGCGTGGCGAGTTCACCTGGGGCCTCGGGTTGCACGAGCCGTACCCGCGCGGTCAGTTCAACGCCTTCCTGGCCGCCGCGGAGGCGGCGGGGCCGGGGGAGTGGACCCGGCTCTCGGCAGCGCCGCTCGAACCGTGCCCACAACTGGTCGACGTCGACTTCCCGTCGATGGCGTTCACCCGCGCCGAGTGGATCGACGGGAACCTCCACCTCCGATTGGCCCCGCTGCACGAGAACCCGACGGTGTTCACGAGTTTCCGTCTCGTCGGCGCCGAGCCGCGCAACTGGGACGTGCACGGCCTGGACGGCGTCAGCCTCGACCTCACGACGTCGGGCCTGAACATCCGGGTGCCGGTGGTCCACGCCGACGTCGAACTGATCCGCGGGAGCTACTGACCAGGACGGTTGCGGATTCGTCAAGAAATCATCAGGTTTTTCTCAAGTCCGCGTCTGGGTGGGCCGAAGAACGATCCGTGACTCGAACCATTCGCGTTGTCCTGACCGTCGGTCTCGCGCTGGCACTGGCCGTTCCGATGAGTGCGGCCGTCGCCGAGGCGGCACCAGCCACGGGTGGCTCCTCGGGGGTCACCGCCGACGAGACCACCACGACCGTTCGCTCCGGCGACAGCCTGATCGGCATCGCCAACCGATTCGACGTCAGGTTGTCGGCCTTGCTCCGGGCGAACTCGATGACACTCACCAGCGTCCTCCACCCCGGCGACACGATCGTGATCCCTGCGGGCGCCTCCGTTCCGGCGAGCAGCCGCCGTGCGGCGTCGGCTCCGCCGACCGGTGGATCGGCCGACTCCTCGAGGGCGTCCGCCCACGTGGTGCAGCCTGGTGATGCGCTCGCGGGGATCGCGTGGCGAAACGGTGTGACGCTCGGTGCGCTGGTCGAGGCCAACGGCCTCACCGTGGCGAGCGTGATCTTCCCCGGCCAGACGCTCACGGTGCCGCCCGCCACGAGGAAGATCCCGATGTCACGGACCACGTCGACACCCGCTCCCCCCGAACGGACCACCGGAACCACCGCTACGTCGACGTCCGCCTACGTGGTGCAGCCTGGTGATGCGCTCGCGGGAATCGCGTGGCGAAACGGTGTGACGCTCGGTGCGCTGGTCGAGGCCAACGGCCTCACCGTCGCGAGCGTGATCTTCCCCGGCCAGACGCTCACGGTGCCGCCCGCCACGAGGCCGATCCCGGGGTCACGGGCCGCGTCGACGCCCGCCACCACTGCAGGCACCACCGCAGGCACCACCGCTCGGACCACCGGAGCGCCCGTCGGCTCGGCGGCCGCGGGTTCGGTCGACACGCTCCTCGCCTACCTGCGCGAGCAGATCGGCAAACCCTACGAGTTCTTCAGCGCCGGACCGGAGACGTTCGACTGCTCCGGCCTCGTGGTCGCCGGCTTCCGCCAGCTCGGGATGTCCGTGCCGCATCAGAGCCGAGCACTGGCTCGTCTGGGCGCCGAGGTCGACTGGCGCACCACGTCGATCGAGGCCGGCGACCTCGTGTTCACGTCGGCCGTCAACGATCCCGCACTGATCACCCACGTCGGTGTCGCACTCGACTCGCGAACCTGGATCCACGCGGTCGGCCGTGGCCGCACGGTGAGCGTGGGCTCGCTGCCGTCGACCGACCGGATCATGGCGGTTCGGCGACTTCCGATGCCCTGAGCGGCGCGAAGCACTGCTGCGCGTGGCAGCATCGCTGACATGGGACGCGTGTACTTCGAACTGGAGCGACGATTCGATGCACCCGTGCGTCGAGTGTGGGACGAACTCGTCGACTGGCCGGGTCACGGCGCATGGATCCCGGCGACCACGATCGAAGGTGAGCCGGGAGACCCGACCGCGGTCGGGTACACGTTCACCGGCTGGACCGGGATCCGACCCGTGGCGTTGGAGGATCGGATGCGGGTCACCCGCTGCGACTGGGACGACGAGAACCAGCAGGGCGTGTGCGACGTCGACAAGCTCGGGCCGATCCTCGGTGGGTCGGCGGGGTTCACCGTGCGTCCGGACGGGGCGGGCACGCTGCTCACCTGGCGCGAGGACGTGACGGTGCCGTACCTGCCCGGATTCCTCGCTCCGCTCGCTGCGTTCGCGGGGCGGATCGGATTCTCGCTCGCACTCCGGGGACTCGACAAGGTGCTTGCTCGCTCCACCGCCTGACCAGGCCCGATCGTCGTCACGACGACCGGGCCAGGCGTCGCCGCGTCCGGCCGGGCTACGGTGATGCCGAAGCGGATCGAGACGGAGGACCAATGAGCACGAGCGCCCCCGAAGAGGTCGTCGCGGCCTTCATCACGGCCATCGAGGCCAAGGACATCGACGCAGCGATCGACCTGCTGGCCGACGACGTGTCGTACGAGAACATGCCGGTGTCGCCGATCGTCGGAAAGGATGCGGTACGAGCGACGCTGGAAGGGTTCCTCGGCGTGGCGTCGCGGGTCGAGTGGCCGGTGACGCGCCAGGTCACCTCTGGTTCGACGGTCGTCAACGAACGGCTCGATCGGTTCCGGATCGGCGAGGGATGGCTCGAGCTGCCCGTCGCCGGCGTGTTCGAAGTGGACCCCAGCGGCCGGATCTGTCTGTGGCGCGACTACTTCGACATGGCGTCGTACACGCGTCAGCTCGCCGCGCTGACGGACAACCACTGAGCGATCGCTACGGTCGGAGCGAGACTCGCGAGAAAGGCGTTCCACAATGAAGATCTCCACCACCATCGGGTTCAACGGTGACCCCCAGCAGCTCGCCCAGCAGGCGCGCGACCTCGAGTCCGCCGGGGTCGATCTGATCTGGGGTGCAGAGATCTACGGCTACGACCTGGTGTCGACGCTCGGCTATCTCGCCGGTCAGACCTCGACGGTCCAGCTGATGACCGGGATCATCCCGCTCTACTCCCGCAGCCCGGCGTTGATCGCACAGACCGCGGCGACGCTCGATGCCCTGTCGGGAGGCAGGTTCGTGCTCGGACTGGGGTCGTCGGGCCCGCAGGTGATCGAGGGCTGGCACGGCGTGCCGTTCGACAAGCCGATCGGTCGGACACGCGACACGATCGAGATCTGCCGCAAGGTGTGGAGCGGTGACAAGGTCGAACACGACGGCGCCACCTACAGCCTGCCGCTGCCCGAGGGCGGCACCGGTCTCGGCAAGCCGATCCGCTTCATGAACCGCCCCCCGGCGAAGGACATCCCGATCGCGCTCGCCTCGATCGGCCCGAAGAACGTCGAGCTCACCGCCGAGATGGCCGACATCTGGCAGACGATCCACTTCGTACCGGACCGCTTCGAGCAGGTGTGGGGCGACTCGCTGGCCGCCGGGCTCGCCAAGCGCGATCCGGAAAAGGCACCCCTCGAGATCATCGCCGGCGGCTTCGTGGCGCTCGGGTCCGGTCCGCACATCCAAGAGGCGCGCGACGCTGCCCGGGGGCTGATCGGCTTCTACGTCGGTGGGATGGGTGCAAAGTCGAAGAACTTCTACAACGACCTGTTCGTGCGCTACGGCTGGGAGCAGGAAGCCGAGGAGATCCAGGACCTGTTCCTGTCGGGCAAGCGCGCCGAGGCCATCGCCGCCGTGCCCGACGAGTACATCGATCTGTCGTCGTTGATCGGTGACGAGGGCTACGTGCGCGAGCGCCTGCAGGTGTTCAAGGACGTCGGCGTCACCTACCTCAACGTCAGCCCCATCGGCCCCGATCCGCTCGACACGATCGCCAAGATCAAGTCCTGGTCCGAGTGACCGTTGCATCTGGGGTCTGACCCCAGATGCAACACGGGCTCAACTCGGCGGCGGAGGGTGCCGATGAGCTTGCATGCCCGCATCCCGCGCGGCATCCGATCCGGATGCATCGACCGAGTCCACGACGCTGTGCCCCGGCATGGTGCTGATCAGCCCGACCGGGCAGGTGCGGATCATCCGGAGTCGCACCAGCGACGACACGGGCTGGAACTGTTCCGACGGAGCGGCGATCGACGACGGCACGGCCAACGACGCGTCGTCGTGGACCGCGTACACGCCGGAACAGCTCGCCGCTGATCTGCAGCTCGCCCGCGAGATCGCCGAGATCTCGGGCCATCGAGCGCTGAGCGGCGGTCTGGCGACCTGGGACGCCTGTTCCGGGCGACCGTGCGTGCTGCCGAAGCTGGCGCGCCTCGTCCGCTGACGCCCGCCCGGCGACCGGATCTCCGTCATCGACCCACGTGCGAGCGCTCGATCGTGCTCGCGCGGAAGGGACTTTCGACCCCATCGGCTTGGGTCCAAGGACCCTGATCATTTGCTTGCACACACATCAAAATGGGGTCAGTTCGTGAATTGCTTCACGAGTTATCGAGACCAGTGAAAGGGGTCTGAAATGTTCAAGAAGCCACTCGGGTTGTTGGGGATCTTCCTCATCATCGTCGGCATCGGCTATTTCGTCGGAGCCGGGGTCGCCTACAGCAAGGTTCAGGGCGGGTATGGCTCGCTGCAGTCGTTCAGCGAAGCCCAGAACGTCCAACTCAGCTACAACGAAGACGGGCAGTTGATCGACCGGGGGCAGGTCGAGGGCGCACAGGCCATCATGACCCTGCTCGAGGACGACTGGAACTTCCCGGTCGTGGACAGTGACCTGGATCCCAACGATCCGCTGGTCAACACTGCCACCGAGTACATGTTCCAGATGGCGACGATCGCCCACCACACGCTCGATGGCACGCAGGTCATCGTCCTCTCGCAGGACGACATCGACAACGCCATTGCGTCGGAGCAACTGGACGCCGACGGCACCTACAACGGTGTGGTCGAGGCCTACCAGGGCCAGGTCCTCGAGCCCGGCAGCTACGAGGTGCCGGTCAACGGTCGCTACTGGACCGGATTCGACCGGATGGACCTCCTCGACGGCCAGGCCCGTGACGGCGCCTGGAGCGGAACCGCTCACGCCCTCGTCGCCGAACTCGGTGTCGGTGCGGCAACGCACAGCACACTGCAGCTCGCCCTCGGAGTCGCCGCCCTGCTGGCCGGCCTCGGTGTGATCTGCACGGTGTCGGGTGCCGCCTTCATCTGGGACACCAAGAAGAAGATGAAGGTCAGCGCTCCGGACACGATCCCGGAAGCGATGCTCACCGATTCACCGGACTCGGCGACGCAGCCCGCCTGAACCCACACACGATCCCTCACCGGATCACCGACCCCGGTGGGCCCCTCTTCGGAGGGGCCCACCCTTCGTTTTCGGCGACGTCGAGGTGACCCGCCATCAGCTCCAGCGGTCGTGGCGCACCAGTTCGTCGAGGGGGACTCGCGGCCGCTTGAGCGGGCTGTCGGGGTGGTCGCTCACGGGATACCCGAGCGTGATCACCATCGGCATCACCCAGTCGTCCGGTAGGCCGACGGCGGCCCGCGCCCGGTCCTGATGGCCCAGGGTGACGGGGCAGCTCCCGACACCCTCGGCGTGTGCGGCGATCATCATGTTCTGCGCCTGGCGGCCGACGTCGAACAGGCGCAGTTGGTCCTCCGGACACGCGAACCCGACCACCGCTGCAGACGATCCGATCCAGGAGGCGAAGTCACCCGCGGTGGCCAACGCGTCCTGGACACCCTGATCGGTCACGACGATCAGTCGGTTCGACTCGAGGTTCTTGGCGCTCCCGGCCATCCTGCCTGCCTGGAGGATCCGACCCATCACGTCGTCGGGGATCGTCTCGTCGGTGTACATCCTGAGGTCGCGCTTCGAGATGATCGCTTCGTACGGGGTCATGGACGACAGTGTTCCAGGAGCAGCCGCCAGCGGGCGCACCGAGCAACTGCCGGAGCCCAGGATTCATCGCGTCAGCTGCCCGGTGCTGCAGTCAACTCGTACGTGAGGCCGTCGGCATGTTCCGGCACGTGGTGGCGGTAGACGACACGCAGGAGCTCGCCGTCGGCGACGTGGACGGACTCGGGGAACACCCACACCGCGGTCGCCCAGCTCGACAACGGCCAGGTCCACGGATCGAGTGTGTGTTCGATCTCGCCGAACAGGTCGGCCCGGAACGTGACGGCCACTGCGTTGACCTCGCCGGGTTCGTCGAGCTCCAGCTCGGCCGTCGCCGTCACGTGGGGATGGTCGAACGTCGCGAAGTCGATCGTCGCCAACGTCGCGACCGGTCCCACCGGAGGCCACTGCGACACGGTCTCGGCCTCCACCGGGTCCTGGATCGGTTGTCCTGCGGCGGCGTCGAGCAGGGGCTGGAAGTCGACGTCGTACAGACGCTTCCATCGCCGGAGTGCAGCCGGCCCGATCGATCGTTGCCGAGCGGCTTCGTCGGGGAGCAGCAGGGGCCGGGCGAGCAGGGTGAGCCGGTTCGGGATCATCACGGCGTCAGGTGTGAGCAGTCGCCGTCTGGCGTCCAGCACCGTGCCAAGGATGTCCTCCTCGAGTGGCTCCGAGCCGATCGTCTCGGTGACCATCACGTTGGCGCGCTCGGGCAGGTCGACCAGCGCCGACCATCCACGCACCACCGTGACTCGATCGCCGACGCCGTTGACCGCGAAGACCTCCTCGGCGACGTCGGCGATGTCGGTGGCTTCGATCGCATAGACCTGCCGGGCACCTGCGCGAGCTGCGGCGAGCGCAAGGATCCCGTTGCCGGTTCCGATGTCGACGACCACGTCGCCGGTGCCGACGGCGGCCCTGATCGCTGCGAGGTAATCGAGCGTTCTCCGGTCGTCGTGGAGCATCCTCGCCTGCTCGGCCGGGTCGGCCCAACCGCTCGTCACCGCCGCTGCTCCCGCCGCTGCGAGGGCTCCCGAGTTGAGCAACTCGTTGACCACGGCCATCGCCGGCATGAAATTGTCGTCGTCACCGAACTCCCGGCGCAGCGCGGCCAAGATGTCACCGAGCGGCGCCGGCCGTGCGGCGATCAGCGCGAGGATCCGGTATCCGTTCGGACCGGCGTCGAGTTCCTGGCCGATGTCGAGTTCGACCAGTACGTGGCCACCAGCATCGATTCGTGTGCGGATCCCGGGCACGAGGGTGAGCAGCTGGTCGTCTGGCGGCAGGGGAGCGTGCACCTGCCCACCTCAGCACACCTGGTGCCGAGGGAAGAACCTCGACGGCCGCGGGCCCGCGAATACGCTTTGGTGGTGCAGCATCGTGCGGAGCCGAACCCGTGACCGGTCCCGAGGCGCCACTCGACGCTCTCGAGGAGGGCACGGTCCTCGCTCGGCGTGTTCGCGAGGTTCCACTGGGCAGACAGCGGCGGCTGGTCGCGGCAGCGATCGGGCGAACGGTCGTGGCAAGCGGGTTGTTGGTCGTTGCGTACGCGCTGATCCCGTTCGACCGGGGCACGCCGCCTCAGATCGCGATCGTCGTCGCGGTCACGATCCTGCTGTTGCTGCTCAACAGCCTGTTGGCGCTGCGTTCGATCGCGAAGTCCGAGTTCCCGATCTTGCGGTCGGTCGAGGCGCTCACCGTGTCGCTCATCCTCCTCCTGATCGCGTTCGGGGGCACCTACCTGATCCTGTCGAACAGCGATGCGGCGGCGTTCGACGAGACCCTGAACCACATGGGTGCGTTGTACTTCACCCTCACGACGCTCACCACCATCGGATACGGCGACATCGCTCCGGTCAGCGATGCGGCGCGACTGACCGTGATGACGCAGATGGTGATCGATGTGCTGATCATCGGCGTGTTCATCAAGCTCGTTGTCAACACGGTTCGATCCCGGCTCGCATCCACCAGCTGAGGACTCTCGCTCGCGGTCACCTTCGTGCTTGACTACGTGGATGACTGACCAAGAGAACACCGGCGAGATCGACATGACCATCGAAACCGAGGTCGTCGACATCGACGGTGACGGCGTGGCCGACGCCGTCGTCGAGACCACCACGACCGTCATCGACCTGGACGGTGACGGCGTGGCCGACATCGTCCAGGAGACCACGATCACCGCGATCGACGTCGACGGTGACGGCGAGGCGGACATCATCGACGAGACGACGATCACCGCCGTCGATGTGGACGGTGACGGCGAGTTCTCCGAGGACGAGATCGAGATCGAGGAGACGACCGCGGTGCGCGAAGATCTCCTCGACGAATCCTGACACGAGCCCGGTTCCGGCGCGCGGGTCGCGCCGGACTCAGCGTGGTGGGGTGATCTCCGTGCGGAGCAGCTTGCCGGTGGTGTTGCGGGGGAGTTCGTCGACGAAGGTGACGTCGCGGGGGACCTTGTGGCGGGCGAGGCGGGCGGCGACGAACGAACGGACGTCAGCTTCGTCGAGGTCGCCCGAGCGGACGATGAACGCGGCGAGTCGTTGGCCGAACTCGTCGTCGGGTACTCCGACGACCACCGCGTCGACGATTCCGTCGTGCGAGAGCAGCACCTCTTCGATCTCCAACGGGAACACGTTCTCGCCACCGCTGACGATCATGTCGTCGGCACGACCCGTGACGAACAGCCTGCCCTCACTGTCGAAGTAGCCGACGTCGCCCGAGGACATCAGACCGCGGATCCGATCCTTGGTGCCGCCGCCGGTGTATTCGGTGAACTGGGCGTCGTTGCCGACGACGATCAATCCGGTGACACCGGCGTCGACCGCCTCGCCGTTCTCGTCGACGATCTCGACCACGGTGCCGTCGATGACCCGGCCGGCCGTGCCCGGTGCAGCGCGCAGGTCGGCGGGGGTGGCCAGGGTTGCCTGGCCGACCTCGGTCGATCCGTAGAGGTTGTAGAGGTTGTCGCCGAAGTGGTCCATCCACGCCGTCGCCACCGCGGCCGGGAGTGCCGATCCGCTCGCCGCCACGATTCGCAGCGACGACGTGTCGTGATCCTCGGCGCCGTCCGCCGCCAGGATCCGCTGGATCATGACGGGCACGACGGCCAGCACGGTGGCTCGGTGCGTTTCGATCGCCGTCAGCGTTGCCTCGACGTCGAAGCGACGGACGAGCACGGCAGTCGATGCGGTGGCGGCCGCGATCGTGAGCTGAGCCAGTCCCCACGCGTGGAACAGCGGCGTCGGGATCACGGCGATGTCACCCGGCTGATAGGGAATCCGATCGAGCACCCCGATCACGGAGGCGAGCCCGGCCGGTCGGCCGCTGCGCCGGGCACCTTTCGGTGTGCCGGTCGTGCCCGACGTCAACAGCACGGGCGAGATGGGTCGACTCGGGAGCAGCGGGCGTGACGACCCGGTGTTCCTCACGTCGTCGATCGACCGGTGCGGGGGCGCGCCGGTCGAATGATCCCCACCGACTGCGATCACGTCGCCCTCGAAGTCGGCGCCGTCGACGATCGACAGCAGTTCGCCGTCGCACACGACTGCCCGGACGCCCTCGCGGCGCAGCACCTCGCCGAGCTGCGGCGACGCGAAGCCCGTGTTGAGGTACACGCAGGTGAGCCCGGCCTTGGCCGTTGCGATCGACACCTCGACGAACTCGCGATGGTTGACGCACAGGACACCGACGTGATCCCCACCGGAGAGCCCGAGTGACCGCAGGCCGTGTGCGAGTCGTGACGACTCATGATCGAGCTCGCGGAACGTGACCGGTCCCCGATCGTCGACGATCGCTGCACGCCCGCCGTGGCGGACGGCCGCGGCGGTGTAGAGCGCAGCGAGCGTCGGCCCCCACCGGGCGATCGCGGCAGTCGTGGCGGCGACCTGGCGCGGGTCGAGCCAACCGAGCCGCCGCGCGAGTCGGATGCTGTCGGAGGCGGCCACCATGACAGACTTCCCCAGAAGTGGAACGTCAGAAGAACTGATCGATGAGAATCGGATTTCCGTCGGGATCGACCAAGGTGATCGATCCTGCTCCGGTCGACCCGTCCTCGATCGCACTGTCGACGTCGAGCCCCGCGGCGATCAAGCGATCACGGAGTTCGCGAACGTCGGTGAACGCCTCGCGGCGTTCCATGCGGGTGGTGAGGCCGGGGTTGAACGTCAGCATGTTGCGTTCGAACATGCCGCGGAAGAGCCCGAGCGTGGTCTCGCCGTTCTTCAGGATCACCCAGCCCTCGTCGGGGTCACCGCCCGTCTCGACGAAGCCGAGCTTGCCGTAGAACTCGCGCGAGGCGCTCATGTCGGCGACGCTCAACGACAAGGAGAAGACGCCGAGGTCGAGCGTGCCGGGTAGCGAAGGGTCAGCGGCCGCAGCAACTGGGAGGGAACCCGGGTCGAAGCCGGCCTCGTCGCTCATGATGCCGGCTGCATGATCGAGAACGCGGCGCCGTGGGGATCGAGGAGTGCGGCGAGCGTGCCGACACCCGGCATCTCGGTGGGTTCCATCAGCACCTGGGCGCCGGCGGCTCGGGCCACCTCGACGGTCGACGTCGCGTCGTCGACCATGAAGTACACGCTCCAGAACGTGGGCATGCCGTCCATCGGTGGGGCCATTGCCCCGGCGATCCCGTTCTCGTTGCCGCCTTCGACGGTGAACACCGTGTATGCACCCGATGGCATCGGCGCGGTCTGCGCGGTCCAGCCGAAGACCTCGGCATAGAACGGTGCGACGGCCGCGGGGTCGGGGGTGATGAGCTCGGCCCAGCTGAAGGCGCCGTGCTCGTTGACGACTTCGCAGCCGATGTGTTGGTTCGCCTGCCACAGGCAGATCACCGCGCCAGCCGGGTCAGCGATCACCGCCAGTCGGCCAGCGTCCATCGCGTCCATCGGCGGTCGCATCACCGATCCGCCGGCAGAGGCAACCTCGGCGACGGCCGCGTCGATGTCCTCGACGGTCACGTAGATGCTCCACACCGGCGGCATCCCCGAGGCTGCCATCTCCGGAGCCAGCAGCATCATGCCGGCCGCACTGTGCCCGTCGAGGCTCGCCATCGTGTAGTCGCCGTTGTCGGCCGGTTGGTCGTCGTAGGTCCAGCCGAACAGTGAGCCGTAGAACTCCTTGGCAGCCGCAGGGTCGGGCGTCGCCAGGTCGATCCAACTCGGCACGCCGTGTGCATACGAAGTCATCGTGGTCATCGGGTTCCCCTTCCCGTCGTCGCGTCGACGGTAGCCGTGACCTCCCGTTCCGACAAGGGGGTGATCGCTCGCGCGAAACGGCGGGTCGGTCGGCGACCGGCCCGCCGCTCGTCATGGGTCGATCGGACGATGCTCAGCCGGCGACGCCGGATCCGATCGAGTGGTGGTGCTCGTGCTCGTGGAGGGCCTGCGCCTCCTTCTGGGTCAGCGGGTGCAGATCGAAGGTGACCTTGTGCAGCGTGCCGGTGAATGCATACGGCGCCTTGTCTTCGTAGGCGAGATCGACCACGAGGCCGTTGTCGCGTCCGATGTCCATGCCCGCATACGACGTGGCGGCGATCGGGATGGTGTGGTCGAGCCTGCCGTGGCCGATCTGCTCGTCGTCGGCCCAGAGCGTGACCGTGCCGCCCGAGCCCGGCTTCATCTCGTCGCTCTCGAACAGCATCTTCAGTGTGTGCTTGCCGGTCGGCACCGGCGTGTCCGACACCTGCTTGTAGGTCTCGACGCCCAGCCACGAATAGCTGTGGTTCAGTTTGCCGTCCCCGTCGACCCACAGCCCCCAGCCGCCGATGAAGTCGGCGTTGGCGACGAGGACACCCTCGGCGCCGCTCTCCGGGATCTCCACCTCGGCCTCGATCGAATACGACCGACCCTGGATGCGCGGTGTCATGCCCCGCTGGATGTTCTGGACGTCACCCTGGAACGGGAAGCGGGTCTGGGTCGGCATCGGCGGCAGGATGCCGTAGATCACCGACATGCCGCCCATCAGCGGCAGCACACGGTTGCGCTCGGCCTCCTTCCACCACAGTTCCTGCAGCTCGTGGACCTTGTCGGGATGGTCGGCGGCGACATCCTTGGCCTGTGAGAAGTCCTCGTCGAGGTTGTAGAGCTCCCAGCCGACGTCACGGTCGGGGTCCCAATCGGCCTCGGGCCCGAACTGGGCGAGGGTCGCCGGTGAGACGTCCCACGGCAGGCGGTCGGGTCGCGACGCCGCCCACCAGCCGTCCTTGTACATCCCGCGGCTGCCGAACATCTCGAAGTACTGCTCGGTGTGCTGTTCGGGGGCGTCGGCGTCGTCGAACGAGTACACGAAGCTGGTGCCGTCCATCGGCTCCTGCGCGATGCCGTCGACGTAGTCGGGCTCGGGGACTCCGGCCACCTGCAGGCAGGTCGGACCGACGTCGATCACGTGCGTGAACTGTGCGCGCACCTTGTCGTCGGGCTGGATCTTCTTCGGCCACGCCACGACCAGCGGGTCGCGGGTGCCGCCGAGATGGCTGGCGGTCTGCTTGCCGTACTTGAACGGCGTGTTGCAGGCGTGGGCCCATGCCGCGGCGAAGTGCGGTGCGGTGTGGGGGCCACCGAGGCCCTCGATACCGCCGTACTGCTCGATGAGTGCGAGTTGCTGATCGGGGTCGAGCACGAGGCCGTTGAGGAAGGTGAGTTCGTTGAACGATCCGGTGACGGTGCCCTCCATCGACGAGCCGTTGTCGCCCCAGATGTAGAAGATCAGCGTGTTGTCGAGGTCACCGATCTGCTCGAGGTCGTCGAGGAGCCGACCCACGTTCCAGTCGGCGTTCTCCGAGTAGCCGCAGAACACCTCCATCTGTCGGGCGTACAGCTTCTTCGCGCTGTCGTCGAGCGAATCCCAGGCCGGGAAGAAGTCCGGGCGTTCGGTGAGTTCGGTGCCCTCGGGGATGATGCCGAGTTCGATCTGACGGGCGTGGGTGCGCTCACGCAGTGCATCCCAGCCGTCGTCGAACTTGCCCGTGTACTTGTCGGCCCACTCGTTCGACACGTGGTGCGGGGCATGGCTGCAACCGGTCGAGTAGAACATCATCCACGGCTTGTCCGCATCCTGGGCGCGGACCTTGTGGACCCACTCGATCGCCTTGTCGGTGATGTCGTCGGGGAAGTAGTACTGCGAGCCGTCGTCGTTGGTCGGCACGCCGTAGGTGTCGTCGTCGATCGTGATGATCGGGTCGTACTGGCCGGCAGCACCGCTGAGGAAGCCCCACCAGTGGTCGAAGCCCCACGACTTGGGCCAGTGGTCGAACGGACCGGCCGCGCCCTGGACGTTGTCGGGGGTGAGGTGCCACTTGCCGAAGCCGGCGGTGACGTAGCCGTTGTCGCGCAGGATCCGCGGGAAGCCGGCGCACGACCTGGGCTTGGCAGCGGTGTAGCCGGGGAAGGGGCCGGGGTACTCGGCGATCGAGCCGAAGCCGACCCGGTGCTGGTTGCGGCCGGTGAGGAGCGCAGCGCGCGTCGGCGAGCACACCGCGGTGACGTGGAAACGGTTGTAGGTGACGCCCATGTCCTTGATGCGCTCGAACGTCGGTGAGGCGATCGGCCCGCCGAACGATTCCGGGGCGCCGAAGCCGGCATCGTCGATGAGGACCACCAGGATGTTCGGGGCGCCCTCGGGCGCCTTGGGCCCGGGAATCATCGCCCAGTCCGCCACCGAGTCCTTGAGCGTGCGTCCGGCGGTTCCGGCGAAGGTCTTGTCCGGGATGGGCAGACGCGAGCGGTCGGGCGTGAACTTGCCGGCCGCCTCGGTGAGTGCGTCCTTGAGGTCGCGGATCCCGTCCAGCTGAGCGACCGAGTGCGCCGGGGTGCTCGACAAGGCCCGCTCGGCAGCGAGGCGATCGTCGGGGTCGATCAGCGCGATGATCACCGCGGCACCGGCGGGGAGGTTCTCACCGAGGTTGTCCTGCAGCCCTGTGTCGACCTTCTTCTTCGTGAACCTGCCGACCAGTCCACCCACGGCGCCGCCGACCACCGCCGCGCCGAGCATCGGCGGGTTGAACAGCCCCACGAGCACGCCGACACCACCGCCCCAACCCATCCCGTTCCGGCCGAGGTGGTCGGAGGTGTGCGTGACCTTGACGTCGCCGTCCTCGGCGTGCTCGATCAGGATGATGCCCTCGGTCGTCACGCTCTTGTCGGCAACAGCGGCGCTCAAGGCGTCGAAGTCCTTCGCAGCGGCGTCAGCGGCCGGGTAGGCCGCCATCAGCAGTTCGAACGTGTCGCTCATGAGAGTGCTTCTCCTCGTGGATGCGCGATCGCGCATGTGGCTGATGCGCTCGGCGGGCGCGTTGGCCATTCGATCGTCGCGCAGGGTGACCCGACGCCCCTCACCCGCGTGGGGTGATTCGTCGTGCCACACTGCTCGAATGCCCGACGCCATGCCCTCCCGCCGCATCGAGGTCGATCGAGCGATCGCCGCCGACCCGTCCACGATCTTCGATGTCCTCCGCAGCCCTGCTGGTCACGTGGCGATCGATGCGTCGGGGATGTTGATGTCGGCAGCGGGCGATCCCGCAACGGCGGTGGGGGATCGCTTCGTGGTCCACATGGACCGCGATTCGTTGCGCGACTTCGATCTCGGCGAGTACGACGTCGAGGTGGTCATCGAGACGTTCGTTCCCGATCGGGAGATCGCCTGGACGATCGATGGTGCGATGGATCCGCCGATGGGTCACGTGTACGGCTACCGGTTGGAGGCGATCGACGGCGGCACCCTGGTCACGTCGTACTACGACTGGTCGAACCTGCATCCCAGCTACGAGGCCTTCGCCGACACGGTCTTCCCGGTGATCTCGGAGAAGAACCTCCGGGCGACGCTCGGCATCCTGGCGCGAACGGCCGCGCCCGGAGCATCCCGACCGGGCGCCTGACCCGCGGTCGCGCCGACGCTCAGTCGAGCGCGACCGGCGGATCGGTGACGCTGAGCTTGTCCCACACCGCCGCGTCGGGCATCCCCATGAGCGCGTCGCGGGTCGCCGGCGGGTAGTGCATGTTCGGCTTGGCCTCGTCGTAGGGCGGCTGGGCGACCGGTTCGTCGGGCCGGTCGAAGCCGGCGGGGTGCGTGAGGTGTTCGATCTCCTCGGCGGAGATCCCGCACAGCTGCTGGACCTCGGGGTCGATCCACTGGCGCTCGTCGATCCCTCGGCCGGTGCACACCTCGAGGCTGAGGTGCTCGGGACCCGCGAAGTAGATCGACTGGATCATGCCGTGGTCGATCGGGCCCATCACCTGAATGCCGTGGCTGCGGATCCGGTCGCGCATCGTGAGTACGTCGTCGATCGAGTCGACGTTGAGCGCGACGTGCTGCATCGTGCCGGCGGTGACCGGGTCGCCGGCATTGCCCGAGTGGGTGACACCCCACTGTGGCTCGGTCGGGTTGCCGGGTGCCTGCACGAAGGCGATGTAGCTGTCGTCGGCCAGCTCGACGAAGCCGTGGAACGTGTTCGGCACGCCGTGCATCCAGTACAGCGCCCTGGTCGGGCAGCCCAGCACCTCGGCGAAGAACGTCAGCTGCGCCTTCATGTCGGCAGTGGACAACGCCAGATGGTTGACGCCGTTGGGGTGCAGGTCGGGCGACGGCTTCGCACCGGTCGCCCGGTAGAGGCTCAGGGAAGGCTGCTCGGCGATGCTCATGGCGCAAGTTCACCACAGCGCCCTCGCCGGTCGTCGACCGAGCCGCTGGACGGTCGGATGTGGTGGACTCTGTGCCGGGCGCCCGCCCACCGACGACGGATTCCGAGGAGATCGAGATGGCCGACCAGAAGATGACCGAGACCGAGCGTCAGGAGTTCCTGGCGGGGCTGCACGTCGGGGTGCTCGGGATCGAACGTCCCGACGGTCCGCCGCTGGTGCTGCCGGTCTGGTATTCCTACGAGCCGGGTGGCGACGTCGAGGTGTTGACGAGCGGCAGGTCTCTCAAGGGACGCCTCGCCGCAGCCGCCGGGAGGGCGTCGCTGTGCGCACAGCAGGAGGCCTTGCCCTACAAGTACGTCTCGGTCGAAGGGCCCGTCGAGATCGACGACCTCCGTGGCCAGCCGCACTCGGCCATCGAACCGATGGCGATCCGGTACCTCGGCGAGGAGATGGGTCGGGCGTACGCAGCGAGCAGCTCATCGACCGATGAGATCCGCATCCGGATCCGGCCCGAACGCTGGTTCTCCGTCGACTACGCCAAGACCTGACCCGCGGCCACCATTCCCTGTTTGCGTCGGGGTTCGGGTGGGCTGGTGCACCGAATTGTTGACGCAGGCGGTGGGTGGGGTCGGGGTGCTGTTTGCGTCGGGGTTCGGGTGGGCTGGTGCACCGAATTGTTGACGCAGGCGGTGGGTGGGGTCGGGGTGCTGTTTGCGTCGGGGTTCGGGTGGGCTGGTGCACCGAATTGTTGACGCAGGCGGTGGGTGGGGGGTGGGGGTGCGGCGCAGGGCGGTCGTACGATCGGCGGGGTGAGTCGTCGAACGGTGGGATGGGCGTTCGTGGCCGGGCAGGCCGTGTTGCTCGTCGCCCTGGTGGTGCTGCCGGGACGCGACGACTGGCCGACGCCGTCGTGGGTCCGGCTCGTCGGCCAGGTGCTCGTGGTCGCCGGATTCGTGCTGATGATCGTGGCGTCGTTGCGTCTCGGGCGCGGGTTGACGGCGACGCCCGTCCCGAATGCGCGAGGCCAACTCATCACCGGCGGGCTGTACCAGTACGTCCGGCACCCGATCTACTCCGGTGTGCTGCTGGTCGTCGTCGGCCTCACGGTGCGGTCGGGAAGCTTCGTCACGCTGTCGGTCGCGATCGTGACCGTCGTGTTCTTCGACCGCAAGGCCCGCTGGGAGGAAGCACAACTCCGCGAGCGGTACCCCGACTACGCCGAGTACGCCTCACACACCCCCCGCTTCGTCCCCGGCGTTCGCCCATCACGTTTGCGTCGAGGTTCTAGTCGCCCGCCCCACGCGAATCGCGAGGCAAACCGCTGAGCCTGCCTCCCATCCGGTTTGCGTCGAGGTTCCGGTGGCGTGTCCCACCCAGAATGCGACGCAAACAGATGCGCGGCGTGGTCACGTGAAGGCCGGAGCGTGGAGCGGCCAGGGCGCGGCCTGCTCGAAGATGCGGGCGAGGCGAAGACAGATGTCCTCGCGGTGGCGGGCCGCAGTGATCATCAGGCCGATCGGCAATCCGTCGGCAGTGAGCCCGGCCGGCACCGTGATCGCCGGCAGGTTGGCGACGTTGGCGAACATCGTCAGGAGCGCTGCCGTCCCGACATGACAGCGCTGTCCGCCGATCTCGGTCGGCATCGGACCCTCGGCGGCGAAGGGTGAGCACGGGTTGGTCGGTGTGATGAGCACGTCGATGTCTTCGAAGAGGTCGGCCACCTGGAGTTCGAGACCGCGTCGCGCCCGCTCGACCTTCGCGAACTGCGGCAGCGTGACGTCCTTGTTCCGGCGCCAACCACCGACCACCAGCGGATCGAGTTCGTCGAGACGATCCTCCCAGTCCGGCGGCACGTCGACGAACTGGTCGGCCGACTCCATGAAGGCATAGATGCGGATGAAGTCGTCGATCTGCACGTCGATGCCCGTGTCGACGAGCTGCGCGGACTCGATCAACGTGTCACTCGCAGCGCGGGCGATCGCTTCGACCTCGGGGTCGATCGTCACGAAGCCGAGGTCAGCGGACCACGCGGTACGCAATCCGCCGACCTCGAGGCGCTCGATGGCGTCGAGGAAGCTGATCCCGGGCGCCGGCAGGCTCGTCCGGTCACGCATGTCGGGGCCGACGGCCAGGTCGAACAGCAGCGCCGTGTCGGTGATCGTCGGCGCGAGCGCGAAGTTGACGGCGTTCTGGGCGTGACGCGTCACGCCGAAGGTCGGGATGCGGCCGTAGGTGGGCTTGAGACCGGGCAGACCGCACGATGCGGCGGGCCCCCGGATCGATCCGCCGCCGTCGCTGGCGGTGCCGAAGGGGATCGCTCCGGCGGAAACCGACGCCGCCGTTCCGCCACTCGAACCGCCGGGTGTGCGCTCGGGGTTCCACGGGTTGCGGGTCACGCCGTGCAGCGGACTCGCGGTGTAGCCGAAGGCGCCGAACTCGGGGGCCGCCGTCTTGCCGATCGGGATCGCGCCGGCCGCACGGAATCGGGCGACGTGGATGTCGTCGTGGTCGGCAGGTGGCGCGTCGGCGTACCAGCGTGATCCCCGCGTGGTCGGCATGCCGGCGCAGTCCTCGAGGTCCTTGACGCCGAACGGCACACCGGCGAGGGGGCCGAGTGCTGCGCCGTCGCGTCGGGCGGCGTCGACGGCGTCGGCAGCAGCGAGCGCCCCCGCTGCGTCGACGTACACGAACGCATTGAGCGAGTCCTGGGTCGCAGCGATCCGGTCGAGCGCGCCGTCCACGAGTTCGCGCGCCGAGACAGCGCCCTCGCGCACCAGCCTCGCTGCAGACACCACGTCAGGTGACGGATCGACGCTGGCCATCGCCCGATCGTAGGCAACGCCCGCCCGCCCCACCCCGTCCGTTTGCGTGGCAGTGTGGGTGACCCACCCCACCGGTTTCTCGACGCGAACGGGTGGTGGGGTCGCTTGGGTGTTTGTGTTGGATTTCGGGTGGCCCGCTCCACCGGTTTCTCGACGCGAACGGGTGGTGGGGTCGCTTGGGTGTTTGTGTTGGATTTCGGGTGGCCCGCTCCACCGGTTTCTCGACGCAAACGAGGCGGTGGTCGGATCACCGGCGAACGCCGCCCCACGTGCTCGATCAAGAGTTGCTCTGGCGGTTCAAGTGCGGGTGCGTGCTGCCGATGACCTCGCATGTCGAGCGAACTCCCGCCCCAATCGCTACGTCACCCGTGGGTCACGTGGAGAGCGCACGCCTGGTGGGCGGCGCTGATCCTCCTGCCCTTCCTCGTCCCACATGCCGTCATGGCGTTCGGTTCGAGCGGCGAGGAGGTCACGACCACGTTGGTGCTGTACGGGCCGGTGATCGCGTCGCTGTGGATCGCTGGGCACGTCGTGCTCTCCAGGCTCCACCGGAGTCGACTCGACGAGCCGGTGTTCGCCGGCGCCTGAGCGCCCGACGACGCTCAGCTGTCGAGGCTCGGGAAGTAGATCTGCCAGGCGAGCAGTGACTTCGCCGCGAGGCTCAGCACGAGGTAGGCCTTCTCGCCGTAGACGTAGTCGGTCCACTTGCCGATGCCGCGGTACTGCAGCCACTGGTTGAGACCGAAGCTGAAGAACAGCACGAACTGCACGATCACGATTCCGTAGACGAAGCCGGGAACCGTCTTCGAGCCGACGATCTGGATCAGGATCGCGATCCACGGGGCGATGCCGGCGATCGTGCCGAACCAGAACGGCATCATCGTCGTGGTCGCACGCCCCGGCGGGTTCATCCGTTCCTGGAGCCAACCGAACAGGATCATCGCCGCATTCGCGCCGATCACGGCCACGACGGCGGTGATGTTGGTGATGCCGCTGTAGAAGCCGATCAGCAGCACCATGATCGTGGCGCTGACCGAGTACTCGACCCAGCGGAATCGATTGATGCCGCCGCGCAGATCGGACTCGTAGGTGGAGCGGCCGAACGTCGCGGTGACCAGGTGGTCGATCGCGGCGAGCGCGAGGAACAGGCCGATCGCGTAGCCGACGCGCACGTCGAACAGCGGCTCGGCCCTCGGCACCCGCGTGCCCGGCGGGCCCTCGGGGAACGTCGAGACGACCTGGATCACGAAGTCGCCCGACAGCACCACGATCAACACCGCCTGGGCAGCGTGCAGGACGGTGAGGCCGATGTTCCACGTCTTCAGGTTGGCGAGCCGTTCGGGTGTGACGCCGCTGGCGACCGGTGCGTCGGTTGATGATGTGATCGTGTCGTCCATGCGGTGGAGCCTTCCCCGTGTTCGCCGATCCTGAACGAGTCGGCCGGGAGCAGTCTGCCCCACCTGTGCCAAGCTGACGCTGATGAGCTCGTGTTGTTCGCCGTCGAACGAGTCGTCGGCGCGACCCTCGGACCAGTCAGTGCGGCTGTCCGGCGAGGTCGGGGTCGGACTGGTCGACCTGCCGGGCGGCCGGTTCTGGATGGGCGCACCGGAGGGCGACGGCGACGCCGACGACGGCGAGGGACCGGTGCACCTGGTGCAGCTCGACGCCTTCTCGATCGCCCCGACGACGGTCAGCAACGCCGACTTCGCTGCGTTCTGCGAGGCGACCGGCTACGTCACGCTCGCAGAAGCCGAACAGTGGTCGTTCGTGTTCGCCGGCCTCCTGCCCGACGACTTCCCTCCGACCCGCGGTGTCGCGGCGGCGCCGTGGTGGCGGCAGGTGGACGGATCGGACTGGCGTCACCCGGCGGGGCCGCACACCACGTTCGAGGACGTGCTCGATCACCCGGTCGTCCACGTCACCTGGGACGATGCGATGGCGTACTGCCGCTGGAGCGGCACCCGGCTGCCGACCGAGGCCGAATGGGAGTACGCCGCCCGCGGCGGGCTCGACCGCAAGCGGTTTCCCTGGGGTGACGACCTGGAGCCGGACGGCGAGCACCTGATGAACGTGTTCCAGGGGACGTTCCCCGAGGAGAACGAAGCGGCAGACGGCTTCGCCGGCACCGCGCCGGTCCGTGCGTTCCCACCCAACGGATACGGGCTGTACGAGACGACCGGCAATGTGTGGGAGTGGTGCGCCGACTGGTTCGACCCGATGACGTATCGCCAGAGCGAAGGGATGTCGCCCCGGGTCGATCCGGCCGGTCCGCCCGGCGGGACGCACCGCGTGATGCGCGGTGGCTCCTACCTCTGTCACGACTCCTACTGCAACCGCTACCGCGTCGGGGCCCGCAGCGCGAACACTCCCGACAGCGCCACCGGCAACATCGGCTTCCGCGTCGCCCGCTGATCCGCACAGCCGGACGATGAGCAAGTGCACCGGATGGCGGGGTCTCGCTCATCGCTCTGGGCGAACGATGTATCCGATGAGCGAACGCACCGGATGGCGGGGTCTCGCTCATCGCCGGGGGCGCGTGAAATGTCCGCGGCGACTGCGTCAGGTGCCGCAGAAGGTGCGGAAGGCGGCGCCGGAGTCGGGCGGCGCCGGGACGGCGAAGCGCTCCGAGCCCGGGCGTCGCTCGTACGGATGTGTGACGGCGTCGAGCAGATCGGCGAACGCCTGCTGATCGCCCCAGCTCGCCGCCGTCAACACCTCGTCGACCACGTGGTTGCGCGGGATGTAGATCGGGTTCACCCGATCCATCCGCTCGGCGACGGTGACCCGGTCGTCGCCGACGGCTGCGAGCCAGCGCGTCGACCAGGCGTCGAACGCCTCGGGTTCGGGGACCAGCGAACGCGCCGTCGCGTCGTCGCCCCGGACCGCCGACGACAGCGAACGCAGACACGAGGTGTAGTCGACCCGCTGGGTCGCCATCAGATCGAGCAGCTCCGCGATCAGTGCGTCACCGTCGACCGCGCCGACCTCGAGGCCCAGCTTGGCGTGCATCTCGGCACCCCATGTTCGCCGGAACCGGTCGGGGAAGTCCTGCAGCACGGCCGTGGCCCGGTCGACCGCCGTATCGGTGTCGTCGTCGAACAGCGGCAGCATCGCCTCGGCGAGGCGGGCCAGGTTCCACGTCGTGATCGCCGGTTGGTTGCCGTACGCGTACCGCCCACCGTGATCGATCGAGCTGAACACGGTGGCCGGGTCGTAGGCGTCGATGAAGGCGCAGGGGCCGTAGTCGATGGTCTCGCCCGAGATCGTCGTGTTGTCGGTGTTCATCACGCCGTGGACGAACCCGACGGCCATCCACTTCGCCACCAGCGTCGCCTGCACGTCGACCACGCGGTCGAACAACTCCAGCGCCGGATTGTCGGCGTCGCCGGCGTCCGGCGCGTGCCGGGCGATCGCATGGTCGGTCAACGACTGGAGGAGTGCACGGTCGCCGGTCGCCGCCGCGTACTGGAACGTGCCGACTCGCAGGTGGCTCGATGCGACCCGTGCGAGCACGGCGCCCGGCACCGGGGTGTGGCGTCCGTCGACCTCACGCACGATCGCCTCGCCGGTGGCGACGACCGCCAGAGCGCGCGTGGTCGGGATCCCCAGCGCGTGCATCGCCTCGCCGATCAGGTACTCGCGCAACATCGGGCCCACCGCGGCCCGACCGTCGCCACCTCGGGCGAACGGTGTGCGGCCGGAACCCTTCAGGTGCAGGTCGCGGCGCGAGCCGTCCTCGTCGACGAACTCGCCGAGCAGCAGCGCCCGTCCGTCACCCAGCCGGGGTGAGTATCCGCCGAACTGGTGGCCGGCATAGGCCTGGGCGACCGTGGTCACGTCCGCCGGCGCGTCGTTCCCCGCGAGGATCGCCACGCCCGCAGGAGAGCGCAACGCCTCGACGTCGAGCCCGAGTTCGCCCGCCAACGCTTCGTTGAGCACCACGATCGACGGGTTGGCGACCGGCTCGGCCTGCCACGGTTGGTGCAGCCCAACCAGTTCGCGGGCGAACGAATCGTCGAGTGCGAACACGGGCCGGGCGGCGACGGTCATGGCACCAGCCTAGGAACACACTGCGCCGCGGTGTCGACGATTGCAGCAGGGGTCAGACCCCTGCTGCAATCGTCACCGGTTGGCGGGCTGACCGTCGAGCAGGACGGGGAACTGGCGGGCGGGGTCGTCGGCGAACGCCCGGGTGGGGGTGTCGTCGCCCGCTGGGTCGCCGGTGAGCGTCTCGGCGCCGATGGGTGCGTACTGCAGGATGTAGGCCTTGCGGACGGCGTCGGTCGTGTTCGGTCCGGTGAGGTGCGGCGACAACGACGAGAACACCACGACGCCACCCTTGCCGACCGGCGCCGCCACGGCGTCGGGATGATCCTCGAAGATCTCCCATCCGAGCGGATCGGCGTAGTGGTGCGCCAGCGTTCCCAGCCGGTGCAGGCCGGGCACGACCTGCGGACACCCGTTGTCGACCGTCGCATCGGTCAACGCCACCCAGCACGTCAGGTACTGCTGCGGCTCGACGAACGTGTAGCCGTTGTCCTGGTGCCACGGGAAGCGGCGCGGCTTCTCGGGCTTCTTGTACACCGCCTGGTCGTGATAGAGCCGGACGTCGGGACCGATCAGGTCGTGGCACAGGTCGACGAAGACCGGGTGCCTCGCGAACGCTCGAGCCGCCTCGTCCGCGAGGACCGGGAACAGGCTGAACGTGATCGCCCCGTGTTCGGCGATCGAGAACCGACCGTCGTCCCTGGATGCGAGGAAGGCGTCGGTCCCCGCCTCCAGTCGGTCGCACGCTTCGATCACGGGCGCCAGTTCGTCGTCGCCGAACACGTCGTGCAGCACGAGAAAGCCGTCGGTGTCGAACCGCTCCGCCTGCTCGGGTGTGAGTGTCCGCAACGGCTCGTGATGGCCGCGCCAGGTGAAGCTGCGATTCCACGGGTGCAGCTCGACGGGCGGGGGCGTGTCGTGTCCGATCGAGAGCACCGTAGTCATCCCGGTCGACGCGACGTGGTCCGGATCCGTCCGCCGAGTGCGCCGCCGATGACGTTCGCCCCTTCCGGCCGAGCGATCCACGGCGCAGGATGAACTGGTGGCGTTCGACGGTTCGCGTGTCATCGACCCTCGCTCGGGGCTCGACGCAGTGGTGCGGGAACTGGCACGCGCCGGGTACCGGGTCGTCGGTCCCACCGTGCGCGACGGAGCGATCCTCTACGACGACATCGCCAGCGGCGACGACCTCCCCACCGGGTGCGCCGTCGACCAGCAACCCGGACACTGGCGACTCCGAGCCGACCCCGAGCCGACACGCTTCGGATGGACTCCGGGAGCGGACTCCTGGAAGCAGTTCGTCATGCCGGCACACCAGGACGTGCTGCGGATCCGGCGCCATGACGGGTCCTGGGTGACCGAGACGTCACCGCCGCCCGATCGGCCGCTCGCGCTCGTCGGCGCACGTGACTGCGAGCTGCGAGCCATCGACGTGCTCGACCGGGTGCTGCTCGACTCCGAGTACCCCGATCCCCGCTACGCCGCTCGACGGAGCGACGTCTTCGTCGTCGCCGTCACCTGCGGGGTGCCCTCGGCCACCTGTTGGTGCACCTCGATCGGGGGAGGCCCGCAGCCGCACCAGGGATTCGACCTACGAGTCACCGAACTGCACGACGCCGACGGGCACCGGCTCGTCGTCGACGCGGCCACCGACGCCGGCCGTGACGTCCTCCACCGGCTGCCGGGTCGGGCCGCCACCGACGTCGACCACGTCGCTGCCGACGGAGTCGTCGAGCGAGCGGTCGAGCAACTCCCGCTCCGCCTCCCCGGCCCCGACCTTCCCGAGTTGCTCGACGGCGCGTCGCTGCACCCGCATTGGGAGCGGGTCGCGGAACGGTGCCTGTCGTGCGGGAACTGCACGATGGTGTGTCCCACCTGCTTCTGCTCGACGTTCGAGGACAGCACCGCCCTGACCGCCGACGGGTCGGCGCCGGTCGAGACCGTTCGCAGCCGGCGCTGGGCGTCGTGTTTCGAGCTGGACCACTCGAATCTGGCCGGACGGCCGGTGCGGGCGACGACCGCTTCGCGCTATCGGCAGTGGTTGACCCACAAGCTCGAGACGTGGCCCCAGCAGTTCGGGGTGACCGGCTGCGTGGGCTGTGGGCGCTGCACCACCTGGTGCCCGGCGGCGATCGACCTCGTGCACGAGGCGGCGGTCCTGATCGGCGCCGCGACGCCGGACGCTGTCGGCGTAGCGAACGAGGGGCAGCCATGAGCCACGATCGCACCGACGCGGGCGACATCCGTCGAGCGCTCGGCGACCACGCCTTCTTCGCCGGGATGGATCCACGCCACCTCGACACGCTCGCCCGTATGGCGAGGTGGTCTCACCATCCGGCTCACTCCTGGCTCGCTCACGCAGGGGACCCGCCGAACTGGTTCCATGCCGTCGTCGACGGGCGGGTGGGCATCGAGATCGACGCTCCCGGGCGTGCCCCCCTGATCGTGGCAACCCTCCACCCGGGCGACGTGGTGGGGTGGTCGTGGTTCGTCGGTCGCGAACCCTGGCAGTTCGACGTCGTCGCACTCGACGACGTCGTGACCGTAGCCATGGACGTCGACCCGCTCCTCGATGCGTGCGCGAGCAGCGAGGGTCTCCGTCACGAACTCACGACCCGGCTCCTGCGGGTCGTCGCCTCACGCCTGCACGGCACGCGAATGCAACTGGTGAATGTGTATGGATCCGAGCGCTGACACCGTGGTGGCCGTCGCGGCCGATCTGGCCGTCCGGGCCGACCTGGCCGATCCGTTGACCCCGATCCCGTACCGGGTGGTGGCGGCCGAGCCGGAGACCGACGATGTGGTCACGCTGACGCTCGCCCCGATCGCCCGAGCCCTGGAGCCCTTCCGCCCGGGTCAGTTCGCGATGGTGTGGGTGTTCGGGGTGGGCGAGATCCCGGTGTCGGTGAGCGCAGTGGGCGACGACTGGCAGCTCGGGCTGACCGTGCGAGCTGTCGGCGCCGTCAGCAACGCGATCGTGGCGGCACGGCCGGGCGACACGATCGGCCTGCGGGGGCCGTACGGCACGGTGTGGCCGACCGACGAGGCGTTCGCCGGTGACGTCCTCGTGGTGGCAGGCGGGCTGGGCCTCGCGCCGTTGCGCACAGCGATCGACGAACTCGCCACCGCCGGAACGCGGCGCCTCACGCTGGTGGTCGGTGCTCGTGATCCCGATCAGGTGCTCTACCCACACGATCTCCAGCGGTGGCGACGCCTCGGTGTCGACGTCCACGTCACCGTCGATGCCGCCGCTCGCCGATGGGACGGCGCCGTCGGCACGGCAACGGCGGTCGTGGCCCGGCTCGGCGAACACCACGACACCGTGTTCGTCTGCGGACCGGAGCTCATGATGACATCGGCCGCCCGCGCAGCGATCGTGCAGGGCACCGACCCGGCGAACGTGTGGGTGTCGCTCGAACGCAACATGCACTGCGGCATCGCCCAGTGCGGTCGGTGCCAGCTCGGACCGCTGCTCCTCTGCCGCGACGGTGCAGTCGTGCGATGGGACCACGTCACCGAACTCCTCAGGGAGCGGGGACGATGACCCGTCCGACCGTGGCCGTCTGGAAGTTCGCCTCGTGCGACGGCTGCCAGCTGACGGTGCTCGACTGCGAGGACGAACTGCTCGCGATCGCCGAAGCGCTCGACATCCGCATGTTCCTCGAGGCCGGACCCGACGAACTGCTCGACCACTACGACCTGTCGTTCGTCGAGGGATCGATCACGACGGCCCACGACGCCGACCGCATCCGCGATGTCCGCGCCCGATCCGGCACCCTCGTCACGATCGGGGCATGTGCAACGGCGGGTGGGATCCAGGCGCTGCGCAACACCGCGGACGTCACCGAGTACGCCGCAGCCGTCTACGCCCGACCGGACTGGATCGACACGCTCGCCACCAGCACCCCGGTCGCGGCTCACGTGCGCGTCGACCACGAACTCCGTGGCTGCCCGATCTCGAAGCAGCAGTTGCTGGCGACCGTGACCGCCCTGCTCGCCGGTCGCCGCCTACCGGTCCCCAGCCACAGCGTCTGCGTCGAGTGCAAGCAGGCCGGCACGACGTGTCTGCTCGTCGCACACGGCACGCCGTGCCTGGGGCCGATCACCCACGGCGGGTGCGACGCGCTCTGCCCGTCGGTCGGGCGCGGATGCTTCGGCTGCTTCGGGCCGTGTGAGGCAGTGAACGCCGGCGCGCTCCACGCGGCCTGGACCGAGGCGGGCATCGGTGACGACGAGTGGCTGCGCTCGTTGCGCACGTTCAACGTCGGATCGCCGGAGTTCGACTCGGCCGCGTCCGAGCCCGATGTCGCAGTCCCGGTCGCGATGCCGGCAACGGTGCGCGACGATGGTGGGGATCGCCCATGACCCACGAGTACCGCGCCCGCAGGTTCGAAGTGGAGGCGCTCACACGCGTCGAGGGCGAAGGGGGTCTGATCGTCGAGGTGAGAGACGGCGAGCTCGCCGACGTCCGCCTGCGGATCTTCGAGCCGCCCCGGTTCTTCGAAGGGTTCCTCGCCGGACGGCAGTTCACCGAGCCGCCCGACATCACCGCGCGCATCTGCGGCATCTGCCCCGTCGCGTACCAGATGAGCGCCTGTCAGGCGCTCGAAGCGGCGTGCGGGGTCGAGGTCGACGACGACATCCGCACGCTGCGGCACCTCCTGTACTGCGGCGAATGGATCGAGAGTCACGTCCTGCACGTCCACCTGCTGCACGCTCCCGACTTCCTCGGCTACCCGAGTGGCCTGGCGATGGCGGTCGACCATCGAGCGGAGGTCGAGCGGGGTCTGCGTCTCAAGAAGCTCGGCAACCGCATCGTCGAGGTCGTGGGCGGTCGCGCCGTCCACCCGGTGAACGTCCGGGTGGGTGGCTTCTACAGCACACCCACGGCGGCGATGATGCGCACACTGGCCGGTGAACTCCGTCAGGCACTGGCGGATGCGATCGACGTCGCCCGATGGGTGGCCACGTTCGACATGCCCGACCACGAACTGCCCGACGGAACGGCGCTCGTCGCGCTCCGACACCCGACCGAGTACCCGATGCTCGGCGAGCGTCTGGTCAGCACCGCAGGGATCGGCGGCACCGCAGGGATCGACGGCACCGCAGGGATCGACGGCACCGCAGGGATCGACATCGGCGTCGACGAGTACCCGGACCACTTCGCCGAGGTGCACGTCGAGCACTCGACGGCGCTGCACGGCTCGATGCTCGCCGGTGGCGACTACCTCGTCGGTCCGCTCGCCCGCTTCGCCCTCAACGCGGATCATCTGGCGCCGACCGCGGCGGCACTTGCCGGCGAGCTGGGGTTGACGTCCGCCGAGCGCAATCCGTTCCGCAGCATCGTCGTGCGGGCGATCGAGACCGTGCACGCCTGCGAGGTGGCCCTCGCAATCGCCGAGGCGTACTCCCCGCCGAAGCGGGCCTCGGTGCCGGTCGAGTCGCGTGAGGCCGCCGGGTGTGGCTGGAGCGAAGCGCCGCGCGGGCTGCTCTGGCACCGCTACGAGATCGACGACCGGGGCCGCATCGCCAGCGCCCGGATCGTGCCGCCGACCTCGCAGAACCAGCCGGCGATCGAACACGACCTCGCTCACCTGATCGGTCACTCGCTGCATCTCGACGACGACGATCTCGAGGCCGTCTGCGAGCAGGCGGTACGCAACTACGACCCGTGCATCTCGTGCGCCACCCACTTCCTCGACATGCGCATCAACCGGTCGTGACCCCAGCGCCCCTCGTCACGGTCATCGCCGTCGGCAACCCGTACCGGAGCGACGACGGCGTCGGCGCAGCCGTGCTCGCCGCGGTCCGCGAGTCGCTCGGGTCCGACCCTCGCGTCCGACTCGTGGAACTCGACGGCGAGCCCGTTCGCGTGGTGCAGGCGTGGGAGGGATCGGCGCTGGTCTGGCTCGTCGACGCGACCTCTTCTGATCGGCCGCCCGGGTCCGTCCAGGAGCTCGACGCACGCCGGCTCGGCGACGGTGACTCGTCCTGGAGCGGTCTCGGTGGTGGCCATGCGCTCGGTCTGCGCGAGGCGATCGAGTTTGCTGCTGCGCTCGACCGGCTTCCCGCGGAGCTCCGGCTGCTCGGCATCGAGGGCGAGACGTTCGACCACGGCGAGGGCCTGACCTCGACGGTGGCCGACGCCGTTCCTCTCGCGGCAGCCCGCCTGCTCGCGTCGATCCGCCCGAGTCTCGAGTCCATCGCCTGACCGCCGTGGGTGCATCCGGCGGGACAACTGGGGTCAGACCCCAGATGTCTCGCTCACTCGGTGAACAGGGTCTTCGTGGGGGTGATGCGCAGCACGACCCGCTGCTGCTCGTCGAGCAGGGGGACGATCGTGGCGGGGTCGGGTGCCGGGTTGCCCGACAGTGCGCCGAAGATCTCGGCGGTCAGCTCCGCCCGCAACGGGTCGGCGACGATCGGCTCGACCTCTCCGTAGACGACGAGATGGACGCGTCCGTCCGGCACCGTCAAGCAGACCTTGGGTTGGTGCAGCACGTTCTTCCACTTCGCGGTGTACGACTTGGCGGACACCAGGAGGCGCAGGTCGTCGTCGACCGTGTACCCGATCATCGACTGCTGCGGTGACCCGTCTGCGCGTCCCGTGGCCAACACGGCCCAGATGTGCGATCGGAGGAACTCCAGGTGTTGTGGGTCCCAGTTCATGTGGATGGCCCTTCGGTCGAATCTGCGGACAGGTGGTCGAGGAGTGCGGCGCCGGCGATTGCGAGTTCGTCGGCGTCGTGAGCCACGGCGGCCACGTAGCGGTCGGGTCGAACGATCACCGCGCCGCCCGGTGGGAGGGTCATCGGCATCGATCCGAGCGGTACCTCGACGATCCGACCGAGCTCGGCCCACCGCGGATCGAGGGCGGTCACCACCGACCGGTCGTCGACGACGATCGCAAACCCCGTGCCGAGCAGCTCGTCCAACGGTCGCCCGTCGATGGACGGCTGCGGGAGCTGCCGGCCGACCGACGGGTGGTCGCCGAACAACATGCCGTCACGCAGGATCGGGAACGGTCGGCTCCCGCCGTACGCGGCATCGAGTCCGGTCTGTTGCGGCGCCCGGCCCGAGAGCTCGTCGATCAGGCGGCCGGTGTCGACGGCGTGCTCGACCACGCCGGCCGCATGCGGCAGCCGCTCCTCGCCGTAGGTGTCGAGGAGCCGATCGGCGGCGAGGCCGTCCTCGACGAGGCGGAGCTTCCATGCCAGGTTGGCGGCGTCGCGAATGCCCGAGCAGAGTCCCTGGCCGAGGAACGGTGGCATCTGGTGGGCGGCGTCACCGGCGATGAAGATCCGTCCGACTCGCATCGTCTCGGCGACCGTGGCGTGGAACCGGTACACGACCGCCCGGATCAGATCGGCGTCCTCGGGGGTGATCCACCCCGCCAGCAGCTGCCACACCCGGTTGGGCTCGACCATCTCCTCGCGCGTCTCTCCGGGTTGGAGCTGGAACTCCCAGCGCCGGTAGTCGGCGTGGCCGACGACGTAGGTGGTCGGCCGATCCGGATCGCAGACCTGTTGGACGACGTGGGGGAGCGTCGGCACGGGATGCCGCAGCCGGACGTCGAGGACGAGCCAGTCCTGGTCGAAGCCCTGGTCGACGAACGCCAACCCCAGACCCTTTCGGATGCGGCTCGACGCGCCGTCGGCTGCGACGAGCCAGCCGGCGGTCACCGATCCGTCGTCGGTCGTCACCGTCACCACGTCGTCGGCCTGTTCGACGGACGACACCTCGATGCCGAGGCGCAGCTCGACGCCGTTGCGCACGGCGGCGTCGCGCAGGAAGGCCTCCAATTCGGGCTGGTAGTACGTCACCGAGGGGTGCAACCCGAGCGGCCAGTCGGCATCTTCGGGGAGTTCGGCGCCGATGATCCGTTCCCCGTCGGGGCGCACGAACTCGGCACCCTGCATCGGGGTCGTGATCGCTCGGAGTTCCTCGAGGAGTCCGGCGTTCTGGAACACGCGCTGGATCTCGTCGTCCATCACGATCGCTCGCGGCAGGTCGTAGACCTCGGGCGCCCGTTCGAACACCCGCACCGAGAAACCCCGTTGGGCGAGCAACAGGGCGGCCGTGACACCCACCGGCCCGCCGCCCACCACGATCACGTCGACGTCGCTCATCGCTGCACCTCTGCGGCCGGGCCGAGGAACATCGTGACGAGGGCATCGGCGTGCGCCTCGATGAAGATGTCGGTGAGCGTGTCGTGGCCGAGCAATCGGGCCTCGGGCGCATTCACGTACGCGAGTGACGCCGCTCCGACGAGTGAGTAGTAGAGGACCACCTCGTCGACGTCGGCGACCAGGCCCTCGTCGCGGAGCCGACGCCACTGCTCGGTGACGAGCTCGAATCGGGGCCGGGTGTGCCGCTCGACGATCCAGTGGAGGCGCTCGGAGTCGATCGTCGCCTCCTGCACCATGATGCGGTTGAGTTCGGGCAGTCCGGCTGCGGCGCGTACGAACGCGCGGATGTTGGTCGCGAACCCGGCACGGCTGTCCCAGCCTGGTGCCGTGTCGCCGAGGTGTTCGCCCACGGCGTGGTCGAGGCGGTCGAAGAGGTGGTCGACCGCCGCCTGCCACAGCGCCTCCTTCGAGTCGAAGTGGTAGTTGATCTGCGGCTGGTGCGTGCCGGCGGCCTTCGCGATGGCCCGCGTCGACGCCCCCTCGAAGCCGTGCGCAGCGAACTCCTGGAGTGCGGCGTCGAGCAGTGCCGTGCGGGTGGCGGTGGCGCGGGCCTGGCGCCGGCGCGTCGCGGGTGGGGACATCTCGGTCGCGGTCATGGGTTGCCATTCTCTATCAAGTGATCTAATTTGTCCAGCCATGGCACTTCACCGCTTGACCTCGATCACGCTCGGCGTGCCGGACGTGGCCGCATCCACGGCGTTCTTCCACGATTTCGGACTGACGGGCGACGGCGTGCTCGCCACTCGGGACGGAGGCGGGCAGCTCGAACTCGTACCGTCGGCGACACGATCGCTCCAGCGGCTCGGGGTGGGAACCGACGACCACGACGACCTCGGGCGCATCGCCGGTCGGGTCGAGCGCAGCGGTCTCGGCTCGGTCGTCGAGTCGACCGGTGACCGCCTCCTGATCGCCGAGCCGGTCACCGGCCTGCTCGTCGAGATCACGACGGCCGATCCCTACGCCGTCAGGCCGACGCCGCACACCTTCAACCGGCCCGGTGTCAACGAGCGGTTCGACGTTCCCGCCGAGAGCGTGCTCACGTCCGACCCCGTGGTCCCGTCGAATCTGACCCACGTCGTCTACGGAACGCCCGATCAGCCGACGACGCTGCGGTTCTTCATCGACGTGATCGGCTTCGAGATCAGCGATCAGGTCCCGGGCATCATCGCCTTCACCCGATGCGGCGAGGTCCACCACAACCTGGCGATCCAGGCGGCGCCGGTTGCCTTCCCGCACCACATCGCGTTCGAGGTCGACGACATCGACGACGTCGTACGCGGCGGTCAGCACATGGTCGACGTCGACCCGGATCGCAACATGTGGGGCGTCGGTCGCCATGCCATCGGGTCGAACTGGTTCTGGTACCTCCGCGATCCGAGCGGCACGTTCGTGGAATACACCGCCGACATCGACCGCATCTCGGCGCAGGAGCTCTACCGGCCGAAGGACTGGCAGGGCCACGAGTTCCTGTATTCGTTCGGCCCGCCCGTGCCTGCCGAGTTCCTCGAACCGGCCGACATGGCCGATCTGATCGCTGCGGCCTCCTGAGCGTCTCGATCGGGGTCGGAACCCGATCGAGACCGCCCGCTCGTGCCGGAGACGCCGGCGATCGCTCGCGGTCGCTCAGCGGCCGGCGGCGGCGAGCCACCCGACGAGGTCGGGCACCTTGTCGTCGACCGTGTGGCCCCCGGGAGCGATCGTCAGCGTGACATCGCGGTCGTCTTCAGCGAGCCGGAGTTCCAGGAGTTGGGCCGAGTCGATGTAGGAGACGATGCCGTCGGCCAGCTGGTCGAGTCGCTCGAGGTCGCTGCGGATGGAACCGGTCGGGTCGCGCTGAGCCAGCCATCCGGCATCGTCGTACGGGTCACCGGTCTGTCTCGGCGCCGTGCCGTCCGCCGCCGCCCAGAGGAAGAACGTCGCGTCGAGGTCATCGGGCCAGACCGCTGGATCCGTGAACGTCGCAACCGACGCCTGCATCGCGTCGAGATCGTCGCGGAACGCGTCGTCGAACGCCTCGGACTGCCAGAAGTACTCGCCATCACCGAGCACGGCACCCGCCACGGGTTCCGTGGCCGGTCGGGCGTTGCAGCCGGCGATGGCGACCTCGCTCGGATCGAGCACCGACGCGAGTGCGGGGCCGGTCCCCGCAGAGAATCCGTACACCACCGTGCGCGCGGCATCGCCACCGTGGTCCGCGGCGTGTTGCTGCGCGTAGGCAACGGCACAGTTCCCCGCGT
The DNA here is from genome assembly GCA_963715285.1 of Ilumatobacteraceae bacterium. Taxonomy (GTDB): domain Bacteria; phylum Actinomycetota; class Acidimicrobiia; order Acidimicrobiales; family Ilumatobacteraceae; genus Sva-07. The sequence goes on from CAVQRU010000038.1 coordinate 69,350, forward strand.
CCGTCAGCGACTCGAGGTCGTCGATCCCGATGGGGAACGGATCCCCTGCATACCAGGTGGGCGCGAACACCACCATGCCGGCCGCGGCGGCGGCCGCGGCGACGGTCGTGTTGGACGCGGCGTCCTTTCCCTGATCCGAGCGGCCGTGGAACACCACCGCGACCGGCCAGGGTCCGGGTCCGTCCGGCGCAGAGACGTCCATTCGCAACTCGACGTCGTCGACCGTCATGTAGACGAGGTCCGTCGTGGTCGTGAACCGCTGTGGCTGAGGTGAGGATGTGCCGCTCGCCGGCCGTGTGGTCGTGGGCGGACTCGTCGTTGCAGGCGCCGGGGCATCGGTCGCCGAGGACGTGTCGGTGCCGCTCGAACAGGCCGCTGCGACCAGCACCACGGCCGCGGCGACGACACCCCGAACACCGCGCATCTCCTCGTCCTCAGACGGCTCCTGCCGTCGTGTCCGCAAGGTGGGGAAGCGAGGGCGTCGCCGGTCGGGCGAGGATGGATTCGAGGGCGCTGATGGTCCCGGCCAGGTGGCGAGTCAGTTCGGCGGCCGCCCCGGCAGCGTCGCCGCCGACAGCGAGGTCCTTCAGGCGGCGGTGCGACTCGGCCAGGTTGTAGCCCGCTGGGCGGGCCAGCGCGCTGACCTTCATCATCAGACCGGCCCGGTCCGACAGCAACGTCGAGAGGCGCAGCATCCATTGCGAGTTGCAGCACGACAGCAACTCGCGATGGAAGGCCGCGTGGTCGCTCGCCGTCGAGAGCCGGCTCGCCGTGAGCGCGCGCCACGCGGCCTCGACGCGCTCGGCGTACCGGGTGTCGGCGTTCGCGACCGATCGTTCCAGCGCCATCGGTTCGAGTACCTGGCGCAGCTCGTAGATCTCGACGGCTTCGTCGAGGTCGACGCTCGCCACGCGAGCGGACCCGTGCGCCTGCATCTCGACGAGCCCTTCGGCAGCGAGCCGGCCCAATGCCTCGCGCAGCGGCGTCGCCGAGACCCCCAGTTCTCGTGCCAGGGTGGAGATCACCAGCGGGTCGCCCGGTTGGAGACGTCCACCGACGATGGCGTCACGCAGCCGGTGATCGGCCCACGCGGAGCGGGTCATGGGAACGTTCATGCCCGATGGAGGCATCGTGGTGGTCGGCGAATCGCTCACTCGTCACATCCTCTCACAGTCGGCATTGACTGCTACATCATATATGATCCATGATGTCGCGATGGGATTCCGCCTCGCCAACATCGCCGGTCGAGCAGCGCTCGTCGTCGGCGATCACTACACCGACCTCGCCACCCACTCGTCGGGTGCGCTCGGGCCCGATCCGATGGAGGCGCTCGCACGGCCCGATCTGCTCGCCGAACTCTCGGCGGGTCTCGACGACTCCTCGGTGACCGGGTTGCTCGCCGACGTCGTGCTCGGACCGCCCGTTCCGCGACCGCAGAAGTCGTTCGCCGTCGGGCTCAACTACCGGGCCCACGCCGCCGAAGGCGGGATGGAGGTGCCGAAGAACCCGCTCGTGTTCACGAAGTTCCCGTCGTGCATCGTCGGGCCCACCGCCGACGTCGAACTCCGCAGCGACGGGTGCGACTACGAGGGCGAACTCCTCGTGGTGATCGGCAAGGGCGGTAAGGACATCAGCGTCGCCGATGCGTGGGACCACGTCGTCGGCCTCACCGTCAGCCAGGACATCTCCGACCGACCGGTGCAATTCGCCGCGAAGCCGCCGCACTTCGATCTCGCCAAGTCGTTCGACACCTTCGGCCCGATCGGCCCGGTGCTGGTGTCGGTCGACGACGTCGCCGACCGCGACAACCTGCACATCGTCTGTGCCGTCAACGGCGAGGTGCGCCAGGACGACACCACCGCCAACCTGATCTTCGACGTCCCGACGCTCATCAGCTATCTCTCGCACATCACGACGCTCGTCACCGGCGACGTGATCTTCACCGGTACGCCCGAAGGCATCGGCGCCGCGCAGGGCAAGTTTCTCGCTGACGGTGACGTGATCACCACGACGATCGACGGCATCGGCACGATGACCAACCGCTGCGTCCGCGTGAGCGACTACGCCAAGGTCGGTGCGTGATGGCGCTCAACGGGCTGCTCGACGTGGAACTCAGCGTGCCGGACCCTGCCGCGCTGGCCGCGTTCTGGGAGCGCCGAGGTCTCCGCCGCAGCGGCGACGGCGTACTCGGCACCGCCGACCGTGACGTGCAGCTGCGCGTCGCCGAGGGCACGCATCGCCACCTCTCCGAGTTGCACCTGAGTTGTGAGACCGAGCAGGACCTCGCCGACATCGCCGCCCGCATCGGTGCCATGGGCGTCGAGTCGACCATCGACGGCACGACCCTGCGCTGCATCGACCCCGTGTTCAAGCACCGGGTCGTGATCGACGTCGGTGCACCACACCCGCTGTCGCCGGCACAGGAACGCGCCTACAACGGCCCGGGCGAGCACGTCCGGGCGAACGTCCGCGCCGAGGCCGTCGTCGAAGCCGAACCACGTCCGCCACGGCGTCTCGGTCACGTCGTGCTCGGCACACCGCACCTCGGCGAGGCGACCGCGTTCTTCTTCGACGGACTCGGCTTCAAGGTGTCCGACCAGATCCTCAACGGTGTCGCCACCTTCGGTCGCATCGAATCGGACCACCACAACCTGCTGCTGCAGCCGGCATCCACCAGCTACCTCAACCACTACGCCTTCGAGGTCGACGACATCGATGCCGTCGGTGCTGCCGGAACCGCGGTGGTCGCAGAACGCGCCGAGTCGCACGTTGTCGGCCTGGGCCGGCACAACCTCGGTTCGAACATCTTCTGGTACCTCACCGACCCGGCCGGCACGTACTTCGAGTTCTTCTCCGACATGGACCAGATCGTCGACGACGGGGCCTGGGAGCGCGAGCACCTGCGGCGCGACTGGGAGGGATCCGACGGCCCGGCGGGGTTCTCGGTGTGGGGGCCGAAGGAACCACCTCCCGAGTTCTTCAACCCCCTCGACCTCGACGTCATCGGCGCCGCCCGCGAAGCCCTGGGCTGGGACTGACCGGATGGACCTCGGGATCGGTGGTCGCCGCGCCATCCTGCTGGCTTCCAGTCGTGGCCTCGGCCGGGCCTGTGCCGAGAGCATCGCCCGCGAGGGTGTCGACGTGGTCGTCAACGGACGGACCGCCGACGACGTGGCATCAGCGGTCGAGGAGCTGCGTGATCGGTACGACGTGCGGGTGAGCGGCGTGGTCGGTGACTCCTCGACCGCCGAGGTCCACGATGCGCTCCTGGCCGAGTGTCCCGATCCGGACATCGTGCTGCTCAACGGCGAGGGTCCCTCACCGATGCCGTTCGGTCGGATCGACGAGGCCGCGATGGAGGCATCGCTGCGGCAGTCGCTGATCGGCCCGCTCCTGTTCGTGCAGCGGGTGCTGCCCGGGATGTGCGAGCGCGGGTTCGGGCGGATCGTCGCGATCAGCTCCGCAATGGTGAAGTCGCCGAACCCGATGATGAGCCTGTCGCACGGGCCTCGCCTCGGTCTCACGGGCGTGCTCAAAGGGCTGTCGAAGGACGTCGTGGCACACAACGTGACGATCAACCAGCTGTTGCCCGAGCGGTTCGACACCGCCCGCCAACAGCAGATGGCCAACCTGGTCATGCAGGTGAAGGGCATCACCTACGACGAGGCGCGCGCCGAACAGGTGGCGTCGATCAAGGCGGGCCGCCTCGGCCGACCAGAGGAGTTCGGTGATGCCTTCGCCTTCCTGTGCGCCGCGCAGAGCGGGTACCTGAGCGGACAGAACCTCCAGCTCGACGGCGGCAGCTACGAGGGGGTGTTCTGATGCCCGTGGAGCATGTCGGCGAACGCGTCGACGTCGTGATCGTCGGTGCCGGTCCGACCGGGCTGACCGCCGCCCACCTCTGCGCCCGTCTCGGGTTGTCCGCGATCGTCGTCGAACGACGTGCGGGCCCGCAGCGGTCCCCGGCCGCTCACGTGGTCAACGCCCGGACGTTCGAGATCTGGCGTCAGGCGGGCGTCGACATGGGGCCGGTGTTCGACCGCTGCCTCTCACCGCAGGAGGCGGGCGAGGTCCACTGGGTGACCAAGCTCGGCGGCGAGGTCGTCGGGTCGCTGCCGTTCGAACGGCAGGGCGACGAGATGCTCGACGTCACGCCGACGCCGATCCGCAACCTCAGCCAGCATCGGCTCGAACCATTGCTGCTGTCTCCGGATCTCGACGTCCGGTACTGCCACGTCTGGTCGTCGCTGATCGCTCGGGTGGACGGGGTGACCGTCGAGGTCGAGGGCCCGCACGGCCCGTACCTCATCGACGCGGGCTACCTGCTCGCCGCCGACGGCGCGGGCAGTTCCGTGCGTCGGTCGCTCGGCATCGAGCTGACCGGACCGCGGAACATCCAGTCGTTCGTGATGGTGCATCTCGGTGCGGATTTCCGATCGCTCGTCGGTGACGCGAACGGCGTGCTGTACTTCCTCGTCGACCCTGCGGACGGCGGGACGTTCGTCAACCACGGCGCCGACCGCGAGTGGGTGTTCATGCACGGCTGGGATCCCGAGGTGGAAGCGATGGAGGCGTTCACCGAGGAGCGCTGCCGCAGCCTCGTGAGGGCGGCGCTGGCCGACCCCACCACCGAGTTCGACGTGCTCGGGATCTCGAACTGGCACATGAGCGCACAGATCGCCGACACCTACCGCAGCGGACGGAGCTTCCTCGTGGGAGATGCGGCCCATCGGTTCCCGCCGACCGGCGGGCTCGGGCTGAACACCGGTGTCGCGGATGTGCACAACCTCGTGTGGAAGATTGCCGCCGTCGAGGCCGGCTGGGCAGATCCGTCGATCCTCGACAGCTACGAGGCCGAACGTCGACCCGTCGCGCAGTTCAACTGCGACCAGTCGCTCGCCAATGCGTTCAAGCTGATCGAGGTGCCGATCGCCTTCGGCTTCCTCGACGATCCCGACGACTCCGCCAGGGTGCTCGCCGAGGTCCTGACCGATCCGGCCCGACGGGCCCTCGTCGAGGACGCGATCGCCGAGCAGGCGATCCACTTCGACCTGCTGGGGCTCCAACTCGGCCACGTCTACGACGGACCCCTCGTCGTCGACGACGGCACCGAGGCCGACCTGCTCGACGAACCGGCGCGTGACTATGTTCCCTCGACGCGCCCCGGGGGCCGGCTCCCGCACGGATGGCTCGACGACGGCACCTCGACGCTCGACCTCGTCGACGTCGCATTCCCCACCGTGCTGCTTCGCGAGGGGACCGAACCTCCGGCGTTGCCGGCATCGGCGGTGGTGCGAATCGTCGACGGCGAGGTCTGGGACAACACGTTCGGCATCGACGCGGACCTCTGCCTCCTCGTGCGACCCGATCAGCACGTCGCTGCACGGTGTGCGGTCGTGGACGCCGTCGACACCCTCGGACGTCTCTTCCCGGCGATCGCCGAGGTGGTGTCGTGAGCGACGAGACCATCGCCGCGACCGGCGATTCGGCGGCAGCGATCCGACGACCCAACGTGCTGTTCGTGATCTGCGACCAACTGCGCGCCGACCACCTCGGATTCGCCGGCAACCCCGTCGTGCGGACGCCGCACATCGACTCGATCGCGGACGGCGGCACGGTGTTCGACCGGGCCTACGTGAACAACCCGGTGTGCATGCCGAACCGCTCGACGATCATGACCGGCCGGATGCCCTCGGCGCACGGCGTCGTCTTCAACGACCGGTCGCTCGAACCGAACGTCAACACGTTCGTCGCCCGGCTGCGCGACGCCGGGTGGCGCACCGCCCTGTTCGGCAAGTCGCACCTCCAGCACGGTGAGAGCCGCGGTGCGGTGGCCGACTTCGGCAAGGCGCCCGGGGTGTTCTCACCGTTCGAGGAACACTGGGACTCGCTCGAACACCAGGAGCGATACGAGAACGGTGGAGTGGTCGCGCCGGACGACTTCTACGGCTTCGGCCACATCGAGTTGACCGTCGGCCACGGATCGATGACCGGCGCGCACCACTACCAATGGGCACGGGCGAAGGGCGTCGATCACGATCTCCTCCGCTGCGGGCTCGACCCGGACGCCGACATCCCCGGACGCCGCAACGAGTGGTGGCAGATCCATCCTGCGCCGTACCCCGAGGATGCCTACTCGACCGCGTTCGTCACCGAGCGGACGATCGACTTCATCGAGACCGCCGAGGCCGACGGCGAGCCGTGGATGGCCTGGTGCTCGTACCCCGACCCGCACCATCCGCTGTCGCCGCCCGAGCCGTGGTTCAGTCGTCACGACCCCGACGACATCGACCTGCCGGCCACGTTCGCCGACCCGGGCGACGACTGGGCCCCACATCTCGGGGTGTTGCGCAGCCTCGATCCGAGCCTGCGCGGCCACGGTCAGTACGTGATCCCGTTCGGGCCGACGCCCGAACAGGCCCGGGCGTGCATCGCCGTCACCTACGGCATGATCGAGGCGATCGACGCTGGCGTCGGCCGAATCCTCGCGACGCTCGACCGGCTGGGTGCCACCGACGACACGATCATCGTGTTCACCAGCGACCACGGCGACATGATGGGCGACCATGGGTTGATGCTCAAGGGGGTGATGCACTTCCAGGGCTGCTTGCGGGTTCCGATGGTCGTCAACGCTCCCGGGCGCGACGGGGCTCGAACCTCGTCGCTCGCCGCGAGCATGGACCTGCCGCACACGATCCTCGACCTGTGCGGTGTCGCCGAGTTCCAGGGGATGCAGGGTGTGAGTCTCGTCCCGTTGCTCGACGATCCATCGGTGGCGCCGCGCGACGACGTGCTCGTGGAGGACGACTTCCCGGCGTCGGCCCTCGGTGGCCTGCTCCCGCTGAAGACGCGAACGGTCGTGACCGACACGCATCGCTACACACGCGACAGCAACGGCTTCGAGATGCTCTACGACCTGCGTCATGATCCTGACGAGCTGGTCAACCTCGCTGCACGCGATCGAGCTGCTCGCGGTTCGATGGTCGACACGATGGTCGATGCCCTCCTGCGGGCCGACGACCTCACGCGTACCGAACCCGTCACGCCCTGACCGTTTCGGTCGGTTGGCCCCAACCGGTGGAACGACACCGGGGCGGTCCATTTCGAGGACGAGGCGCTCGAGTTCGGCCGCGAGCATCTCGCTCCGCGAGGCTGGAATCCGGGCAAGCACGCCCATTCCTGACCTGCTACATCTGGGGTCTGACCCAGACGTACCGCTTGGAGCAGTGATGACCAGCAAACGACCGTCACAACCGCGGATCGAACCGATCGATCTCGACGACGTCACCGACGAGGAGCTGCGCACCGCGCTCGGGGGAGCGCTCACGCTCGACGGGCGACCGCTCAACATCTTCGGGGTGCTGGGCCATCACCCGAAGCTGCTGAAGCGCTTCAACCTCCTCGGTGGATTCCTGCTCAACAAAGGGCTGCTCCCCGAGCGCGAACGCGAGCTGGTGATCCTGCGCGTCGGCTGGAACGCGCAAGCCGTGTACGAGTTCGGTCAACACACGGTCATCGGAAAACGCTGCGGGCTCACGGACGAGGAGATCGCTGCGCTGACCCGGTCGCCGCACGATCACGCCTGGAGCGCGGAGGATCTGGCGTTGATCGCGCTCGCCGACGACCTCGCCGCCGACGACTGCGTCGGCAACGGAACGTGGTTGGCGCTCGCGACGCGGTGGTCGGAGGCCGAGCTGGTCGAACTCCTGGTCCTCGCCGGCTTCTACCGTCTCGTGTCCGGCTTCCTCAACAGCGCCGGCGTCCAGCTCGACGACGGCATCCCCGGCTTCCCCACCTGAGGCCAACCGCCTCGAACGGCGGGTCAGGAGGTCATGCCGCCGAGGCCGACGAGGCCGCGAGCGAGTTCGATCTCACCCATGTGACGCAGGCCGTGCTGGTACAGCCAGCACTCGAACCCGTCGAGCACGGTGATCCCTGCCGGCCCGGCGCAGCGGGCACTGTAGGTACTGGCGATCACCGGGGGGTACGGCTTCGCGACCAGGACCCGTGTGAGGTCGGCTGGATCCATCGACGCGAGGTACGCCTCGGTCCGCTCGAACACCGCCCGCTGGTAGTCCTTGTAGGCGTCGTAGTCGCCGATGCGCTGGGCGACCATCTCGTCGACCGACTTCTCCTTGCCGTGGTCGGCGATCGTGAGCTGCAGGCGCTCCTTCCACTCGTCGTTCCAGATCGGCGGCTCGCCGGTGATCACCATGAACGACCCGTCGTGCACGTTGACGTAGTGGAACAGCGAGAACGCGATCGGCAGGACGCCCTCGCGCTCGAAGTGGTTGACGTGCTCGAGCTCCATCGTGTCGACCGCCTGGTAGTACAGCGAGTGCATCGTGCGCATGCGCCGGTAGAGCGAGTCGAGGATCGGGTCGGCCAGCGGCGGACCGGCGTTGAGGTCGAGGTCGATGTCGGTCATGGTGCTCCTCCTGTCAGGAATGAGACGCTGGAATGAGACGTGGGGTCAGACCCCACGTCTCATTCGAGGCGGGTGAGGCGGCAGGTGAAACCGATGTATTGCCACATGAGGTCGTCGCCGTCGAGCCAGCGTCTGACCTCGATCGGAACACCGACTGGTCGCAGGACGTGCACGCCGTCCTCGAACGTGGCGACGACGGTGATCGGTGTGACCTTGTCGAACTCGGCGACGTCGTTGACGCCGTTCGCTTCGGTGCCGTCGCAGCGCATGTCGTGGATGATCCCGCCAGCAGTGATCGTGACCCGATCGCCGCACTGCTCGATGCGTTGCACACTGCCGAGCATCCGGTGCGCGGGGATCGGTGCGTCGTCGGCCAGGACCTCGACGACCTGCCACAGCCCGCGCATGTCGGGGGCACCGCCGACGATCGGCTCGCTGCAGGTCGACAACACCGGATCGGGGAACGTGTCGCCCCAGCCGCCGGGAGGCGTCTTGGCCACCGGGATCGTGTCGGCGTTCACCGTGTCGGCCTTCACCGTGTCGTCGTCCGGGAAGGAGCCGGCTCGTGCAGTTCGATCATGTTGCCCGACGGGTCGAACAGGAACGATTGGCGTGCGGCGCCGACGCCGCTCGGGTCGCGAACGTCGATGCCGAGTTCGCGCAGTTCGGCGACGGCGGCATCGAGGTCCGCCACCTGGACGGCGAAGTGCTGGCCGCAGTTTTTCGGGACGTCACCCTCGATCAGGTGGACCTGCTGGCCGCCGATGTCGAGCCATGCGCCACCGAAGGGGAGGTCGGGGCGATCCGTGCGAGCGGTCAGCCCGAGCACGCCGGTGTAGAACTCGATGCTCTCGGCCGCGTCGCGCACGTTGATCGACACGTGATGAACCCCCAGCGGCTGCACCGCCCCAGTGTGCCAGATGAGACGCTGGGGTCTGACCCCGCGTCTCAACTGGGCGGCTCAGGTCCGTGCGGCGTCGAGCAGCATGCGGCGCTCGGCGGTCGCCAGCACCCGGCGAGCGGCCGTGACGGCGTCGGGGTCGACCGAGATCGAGGTGATCCCGAAGCGAACCAGGTGCTCGGCGAACGCCGGGTTGCGCGAGGGGGCGAGTCCGCACAGCGACGACGTGATCCCGGCGGTGCGACAGGCGGTGACGATCTGCTCGATCGCCCAGAGCACCGCAGCGTCGCTCTCGTCGAAGAGCTCGGCGAGGATCTCGGAGTCGCGGTCAACGCCCAGCATCAGCTGGGTGAGGTCGTTGCTGCCGATCGAGACACCGGCGATGCCGAGCTCGACGTAGTCGGGGATCCGGGCGATCACCGAGGGGACCTCTGCCATCACCCACTTGACCAGCCCGCGCTGTCGTCCGAGCCGGCTCGCGTCGATCGCTTCGAGGCACGCCTCGAGTTCCCACTTCGTCCGGACGAACGGGATCATCACCTGCAGGTTCGGGAACTCCTCGCGGACCCGGCCGAGCGTCTCGAGCTCGAGCGCGAACGTCTCGGGATCCTTGATGTAGCGGTAGCACCCGCGGTAGCCGATCATCGGGTTCTGCTCCTCGGGCTCGAACTGGTCCCCGCCGGTGAGGCCGCGGAACTCGTTCGACCGGAAGTCCATCGTGCGGTAGACCACGGGGCGCGTTCCGAAGGCACCGGCGATCTGTCCCAGCTGCGCCGACATCGAGCTGATGAACTCGTCGCTGCGGCCGTCGGCGATCAACGCTCGCGGGTGGCGCCCGCCGAGTGCGTCGACGACCATGAACTCGCCGCGCAGCAGCCCGACCCCGTCGACGTCCATCGCCGCGACCTCGGCTGCCCGGTCGGCCATCGCCAGGTTGACGTACAGCTTGGTGGCCGTCACCTCCGACACGGTCGCAGGCGTCGGCGCGACGCGGTCGACCTCGCGGCTCGTGATCACCGCCGGCAGATGGCTCGCGCGATCGCCGGCGAACACCTGGCCGGCAGCGGCATCGACGGTCACCACGTCGCCGTTGCGCAGGGTCGTCGTGGCCGTGCGTGTTCCGACGATCGCGGGGAGTCCGAGCTCGCGGCTGACGATCGCGGCGTGGCACGTGCTGCCGCCCGCATCGGTGACGAGGGCGGAGGCGCGACGCATGGTGGCGACCCAATCGGGTGAGGTCATCTCGGCGACGAGGATGTCGCCGTCGGCGAGGAGGTGGCCGTCCTTCGGCGACGTCAGGATCCGGACACGCCCCGACGCGTTGCGGTCGCCGACCCCGAGGCCCTGCAGGATCGGTGTCTCCGACGGGCCGAGCGTCGACGGTTCGAGGGTGGTCAGCGGCCGCGACTGGACGACGAACAGCTCGTCACCGACGAACGCCCATTCCACGTCCTGCGGGCTGCCGTAGTGCCGCTCGATGTCGAGGCCGAGGCGTGCAACTCGCACGACCTCGTCGTCGGTCAGGACGCGACGCCAACCCTCGGCGGCGTCGAGGTCCTCGACGACGTCGCCGTCGGGGCCGGTGGTGATGCGCACGGACTGACATCCGATCCGCACGTCGCGCAGCAGCTCGGTCGCCCGGTCGACGTGGTAGGTGTCGGGTTCGACCCGACCCGACACCACGACCTCGCCGAGCCCGAACGCCGCTTCGATCAGGATCTGGCCGCGTTCGGCCGGGTCGACCGTGAACATCACGCCCGATCGGTCCGAGGCGACCATCTGCTGGACGACGACGGCGATCGCCGGTTCGTCGAGCAGCCCGCGATCGACGCGGTACGAGGCCACGCGTTCGCCGAACAACGACGCCCAGCAGTCGGTGATCCGCTCGAGGAGCTCGGGCCCGCGGACGTTCGTGAACGTCTCGTTCATCCCGGCGAACGACGTGTCGGTCGAGTCCTCGGCGGTGGCCGACGACCGAACCGCCACTCTGACGTCCGGTCCGAGTGCCTCCAGACGCGCGAGGGCGTCGTCCGCGAGCGCGTCGGGCAGGGTGCAGGCGCGCACGGCCTCACGCATCCGACGTGCGGTGTCGGCCAGGGCCTCCGGCGTCAGATCGGCGGCGTGGCGGGCGTGATCGGCGAGCTCGTCGCGGAGTCCGGCGTGCTCCATCGCGTCGAGATAGGCCTCGGCGGTGATGACGAATCCCGGCGGCACCGGGAACCCGGCGGCGATCATCTCGCCGAGGTTGGCCCCTTTGCCCCCGACGAGTCCGACGTCGGCCAGACCGACCTCGGAGAGATCGACGATGCGACGGACTTGGGTCAATTGCGCCATGGCCAGCTCCCTCGGGACAGGTCGCAGGATCGTCCCGCGATCCATTGCCAGCGTCCCTCGCTGTGGCGTGCAGGGGCCAGTGCCGAACGTCCCTGGCCGGTCTCACCGGTGTCATCGCGCTGCGGGTGCACCCGGAGTGGGGGCCCGGGGTGGGAGCCGCGGCGTGACGCCTACAGACCGTCGAGTTCGTAGATGCTTCGAGCGGGTTCGTCGGCAGGGTCGATCTGCAGGTCCTTCAGCAGCCCGTGGCGGAGGTCGTAGGCCCAGCCGTGGACGTGGTCGCCCATGGCGTTGCCCCAGCGCCGTTGCACGAACGACGTCGAGCAGAGGCGGTACACCTGCTCGCGCACGTTGAGCTCCACGAGCCGCTGGTGGCGCAGGACGGGATCGTCGATGGCGTCGAGTTCGTCGTGGTAGATCCGGTACACGTCCTTGATCGTGCGCAGCCACTTGTCGATCAAGCCGTGATACGAGCCGTCGACCGCCGCAGCCACGCCACCGCATCCGTAGTGGCCGCAGACGATCACGTGCTCGACTTCGAGCACCTCGACGGCGAACTGCAGCACCGACATCAGGTTCATGTCGGTGTGCACGACGAGATTGGCGATGTTGCGGTGGATGAACATCTGGCCGGTACGCATGCCGACCATCTCGTTGGCATTGACCCGGCTGTCGGAACACCCGATGAACAGGTACTCGGGTGACTGTCCCTCGGCGAGACGTTCGAAGTGGTCGGGATCCTTCGCGAGCTCGGCCTCGACCCAGCGCCGATTGTTCTCGAACAGCTGGGCGTACGACGATGCGGTCACACCGCCAGCCTGCCAGACCGGCCCGCGGCGACCCCATTACGGAAGGTCTTTTCGTGCAACCTCGTTCGTAGAATGTCGGTCATGGGTCAACCCGTCGACGAGGGAACCTGGACGTTCCTGACGAACCACTCGCACGTGTTGATCTGTCTGACGCGCGACCCCGGCATGCGGTTACGCGACCTGGCCGACGAGGTCGGCATCACGGAGCGGGCCGTCCAGGGGATCGTCAAGGACCTGGAAGTCGCCGGTTGCATCACGCGCCACCGTGAGGGGCGACGCAATCGCTACGACATCGTGCACGATCGGCCCATGCGGCACCGGGTGGAGCGCCATCACGTCGTCGGCGACCTGCTCGATGCCATGGCGCCGACGTCCGACGTCACCTGACGTCACCTGACGGGGGGCTCGGCTGTCGGCGGTCCGCAGCGACGTGCCGTTACGCCGTCGGAGGAGGGGGTGGTGGCGGGTCGGCTGACGGCGGTGGTGGCGGCGGTGGCGCTGCGGGGCTCGAGGTCGGCGGAGGGGCCGGCGGAGAGGTCGGCGGAGAGCTGGGCGGAGAGCTGGGCGGTGGAGGAGGGGGCGCAACGGGAGGTGCGCCGGCTGGGCCGTCCGGCATCGTTGGCGCGGTGGTCGGCGGCGTGGTGCCGACGGCTCCCGGTGGGGGAGGAGGCGCAACGCCCAGGCCGGTGGTGCTCTCCGCCGACGCCGAGGACTGCCCTCTGCGACGCAGCAGCAGGAACGCGATCAATCCGACGAGGGCGAGGCCGACCACCACGAGCAGCGCGATCAGCCACGAATTGTCCGAGCCGTCCCCGCTCGGCGTCCATTCGGCGGTCATCGTGGCATCGCCGCCCTCGACGAATGCCGCGTCGGCGGTGATCTCCCAGGTGGCGGTCGATCCGTTCGTGGACGTGGCGTTGTTGTCGCCCAGCGAGCCGGGACCGGTGGCGGTGAACACGATCGAGAACAACTCGTCGAAGTCGATGCCCGGCAGCGGCAGGTCCTCGGCGCCGGCGGTGAGTTCGTCGACACCCTCGAGCACGGCGGAGAAGCGAGTACCCGTGTCGTCCTGCTCGATCGCGAACGACGAGTCGGCGCCGATCGAGTTCAGTTCGTCGATCGGGACCCCTTGCACGACGCACCCAACGCCGACCTCGGTGCCGTTGTCGATCTCGCGGGTCGACACCTCGTAGTCGGTGAACGACGAGCCGAGGTCGCCGCAGGGATCGTCGCCCTGGGTGAGCTCGTTCAGCAGGTCCTCGCCGCTGAGTCCGTCGAGCATCCCGGTGTCCTCGCCGAGCAGGTTTCCGAGTTCGGAGAGCTGCTCGGTGTCGATGAGCGTGACCAGCTCCACGTCGGCGGTGGCATCGTCGTTGATGGTGATGTTCGACTCGACGCTGAAGCATCCCGCGAGGGCCAGTGAGGCGGTCACGAGTGCGACCGTCGTCGCCGCTCGCCGCAGTGGTCGTCGTCGCATGGTGGCGACGGTAGCCGCAGGCGCGGAGACCAGTCGGACATTCATACGGTAGGGGGTATATTTGGCGCTACGGTCGGGCCACAGGAGGCACACATGAAGTTCACTCAGTACTACCTCGACTGCCTGTCGCAGGCGTCCTATCTGATCGGTGACGAGACCACCGGCCGCGCGGTGGTCGTCGATCCGCGTCGCGACATCGACGAGTACGTCCGCGATGCCGCGGCGGCCGGGCTCACCATCGAACTCGTGATCGAGACCCATTTCCACGCCGACTTCCTGTCGGGCCACCTCGAGCTCGCGGCGGCGACCGGTGCCGAGATCGGATACTCCGCGGTCGCCGAGACCGAGTTCCCTTCGCGCAAGCTGGTCGACGGTGAGCGCATCTCGCTCGGCGACGTCCAGCTGGAGATCCGCCACACCCCGGGACACACACCGGAGTCGATCAGCATCGTCGTCTGGGAGCACGCCGACGACGAGACCCCGTACGGGGTGCTCACCGGCGACGCCCTGTTCATCGGCGATGTCGGCCGCCCCGACCTGCTCTCGTCGCTCGGCTACACGCGCGACGAACTGGCCGTCCAGCTGTACGACAGCCTGCACGGCAAGCTCCTGACGCTGCCCGACGCCACCAGGGTCTATCCGGCCCACGGTGCCGGTTCGGCGTGCGGCAAGAACCTGTCGACCGAGACGTGGTCGACCATCGGCGACCAGCGGGTCGAGAACTACGCGCTGTTGGCGCCGGACAAGCAGACCTTCATCGATCTCGTCACCGAGGGGCAGCCGCCCGCACCGTCGTACTTCGTGTACGACGCGGTGCTCAACCGCAAGGACCGCGCCCTGCTCGACGAGACGGCGCCGTTGCGGGCGCTCGACCTCGACGAGGTGACGCAGCTGGTCGCCGAGGGTGCACTCCTGCTCGACGGTCGCACGCCCGAGGAGTTCGCACACGGCCACCTCGTCGGATCGATCAACGTCGGCCTCGAGGGCCGCTACGCAGAGTTCGCCGGCTCGGTGGTGTCGAGCGAGTCCGACATCGTGCTCGTCGTCGAACCCGGCTTCGAACTCGAGGCGCGCAACCGGCTGGGGCGCATCGGCTTCGACCGTGTCGTCGGGTACCTGGCCGATCCGCTCGCCGTGATGGCGGCGGTGCCGGAGCGCACCCAGCGGGCGTCCCGCCTGACGGTCCGCGAGTTCGAGGAGCGCCGCGCCGCCGTCGATGGCCTCCAGGTCGTCGACATCCGCAATCCCGGCGAGATCGCACTCGGTGCGGTTCCCGATGCGACGGCGATCCCGGTGGGCCAGTTGCCGAGCCGCGTCGCCGAGCTCGACCCCGGCGCACCGACCGTCGTGTACTGCGCCGGCGGGTACCGCTCGTCGGTCGCGGCGAGCCTGTTGCGCAACCACGGCTTCGACGACGTCTCCGACCTGCTCGGCGGGTTCGGCGCGTGGGTCGAGGTCACGCAAGCCACGACATCGAGCTGACGCCCGGCGCGGCCCGGCGCGATCGGCGGGACCCAGTCGCCGAGGTCGAGCCGGTGCCGGCCATGTCGAGACGCGGCTTCGCCGCAGCGCTCGCCTGTCATTGCTGTCACGATGGGCAACATGCCCGAACTTCGCCGCGTCCTGGTGCTCGGAGCGACCGGCTACGTCGGCGGCCGCCTCGTTCCCGAACTGCTCGCGGCCGGCTTCACGGTGCGGTGCCTCACTCGCACTCCGCAGGGCCTCGCCGGTGTCCCGTGGGCCCCGGATGTCGAGATCGTCGAGGGTGACCTGTCGGACGAGTCGACGCTCGGCGACGCGTTCGCGGAGGTCGACCAGGTCGTGTACCTGGTGCACTCGCTCGGCGCCGGTGACGACTTCATGCAGCAGGAGCAGGTCACCGCTCGTACCGCTCGCATCGCCTCGGAGGCGGCCGGGGTGTCGCACATCGTGTACATCGGCGGTCTGGGCGACGACGCCGACGATCTCTCTCCACACCTTCGGTCCCGCCACGACGTCGGTCGCGAACTCGCGGCCGGTCGCATCCCGGTCACCGAGTTGCGTGCGGCGATCATCCTCGGCGCCGGTTCGGCGTCGTTCGAGATGCTGCGCAGCCTGGTCGAGGTGCTCCCGGTGATGATCGCGCCCCGCTGGGTCACCCAGACCCGAGTCCAGCCGATCGCGATCGTCGACCTGCTCACGTATCTCGTCGCCGCGATCGAACGCGGACCGATGAGCAGCCATGAGGACGTCGGCGGTCACGAGGTGATCGAGGTCGGATCGCCCGACGTGGTGTCGTACCGCGACCTGATGCACACGTACGCCGATGTCGCGGGGTTGCGCCGTCGGCTGGTCGTGCCGGTGCCGTTCCTCACACCGCGACTCTCCGCCCACTGGGTGAACGTGGTGACCCCGCTGCCGAAGTCGCTGGCCGACAGCCTGATCGACAGCCTGAAGAACGACGTCGTCGTGACCGACTCCAGCGCCACGGCGCTGTCCGATCATCGACCGCTCGGTGTGGCGGCGGCGATCGAGGCGGCGATCTCGTCGGTCGCCGATCTCGACATCCCCACCCGGTGGTCTGGCTTCTCCGCACGTCAACGGGCGGCGCGACCCGCGCCGTGGGATCCGGAATGGTCGGGCGGCACGGTGTACGAGGACACCCGATCCACCGTCGTCGACGCCAGCTCCGAGGACGTGCAACGTGTGGTGCGCGGGATCGGCGGTGAACGCGGGTGGTACGGCTTCGAACCGCTCTGGGTCATTCGTGGTGCGCTCGACAAACTCGTCGGCGGCGTCGGGCTGAGGCGAGGCCGGCGGCATCCCGACGAGATCTTCGTCGGCGAGGCCCTCGACTTCTGGCGCGTCGACACGATCGAGCCCGACCTGTTCCGGCTCCATGCGGAGATGAAACTGCCGGGCGACGCCTGGATCGAATGGCGGACCGCTCCGGCGGACGGCGGCGGGACCGAGATCGTGCAGCGCGCCCGGTTCGTTCCGCGCGGCATTCTCGGGCGTCTGTACTGGTGGTCGGTCGTACCGTTCCACGTCGCGATCTTCCCGGTGATGTTGCGCCGCATCGCTGCGGCCACCGCCTGACCGCAACGACGGCGCATGTCGTGGCGCATTCCGCCTCGATCCCTACGATCGGGGGATGGCGCGAGGTCGACCCCTGAAGCTCGCGACGTCGCTCGTCGATGCGATCGTCGAGACCTACGGCGAATGGCGCCGCCATCGCACCATCCGACTCGGCGCCGGGCTGGCCTACTACGGCCTGTTCTCGTTCGTGCCGCTGCTCGCGGTCAGCGTCTCACTCGCTGGGGTCTTCTTCGCCCGCGACGAAGTGCAGCAGTATCTCGCCGGTCAGCTCTCGGGCATCGTGGGCACCGATTCCGACGAGGTCGCCGCAGCATTGTCGCGCGCGCTCGACGGGGGCGGGTCGATGGTGGGTGTCGGCATCGTCGGCCTGCTGTCGCTGTTGTTCACCGCCTCGCTGCTGGTGCTTGCGCTCCAGGACGCGTTCAACTCCATCTGGGAGCGCCCGGTCCGTGAGGGCCTTCGCCACACGGTGTTGCGCCGCTTGGCGGCGTTCGCGGTCGTGTTCGCGTCTGGTGGCGTCATGATCGCGTCGCTCGCGCTGAACTCGGTGTCGACGTTGCTCGGCAGGCTCGTGCCCGCCGGAGTGCTCTTCGAGTCGCTGGACGAACTGTTCGGCACGGCCGCGTCGTGGGTGCTCCTCGGTGGTGTGCTCACGCTGCTGTTCCGTTATCTCGGCGACATCGAGGTTCCCTGGCGCAGCGCGGTTCCCGGCGCGGCAGTGACGGCCCTGCTCGTCGCCGTCGGGACCGTCGCGATCGGTGCCTATCTCCGGCGGTATGCCGCCTCGTCGCTGCTCGGTGCGACCGGCACCGTCTTCCTCGTGCTCCTGTGGATCTACTACGAGGCGCAGATCGTCCTGGTGGGAGCCGAGTTCACCCGTGTGCTCGCACGTCGAGGAGTCGACGGTGTGTGGTCGGCGTCAGTCGACGACGACGGGCAGCCCGCTGGCCTGCCAGGCGAGGATGCCGCCCTCGACGTCGGTCGCTGACGAGAACCCGAGCGATTCCATGATCGGCAGGGTCTGGCCACTGCGGTTGCCCGATCGGCAGTAGACGACGTAGGGAACGGCGGGATCGAGCTCGGCGAGCTGGTCGGCGAAGTCAGGACGGTAGAAGTCGAGCTGGATCGCGCCCTCGATGTGGCCCTCTGCGAACTCCTCGGCGGTGCGCACGTCGAGGATGACGAGGTCGTCAGGAGCATCGTCGATGATCGATGCCGCTGCGTCGGGCGAGACGGTCGTGATCTCGCTCGTCGGTTCAGCGACCCCGGGGGATGAGTCGGCGGAGCTCCCGTCGCTGTCGCTCCCGCAGGCGGTGAGCGACGCAAGGCCGACGAGACCGATGGAGACGACGGTGGCGATTCGTTTCACCTCGCTGATGATATCGCCGGTCGGGCGTATACCTCCGGTGGTATCCGAGGGGTGTTGCCGCGGACCGAGTGGGACGTCGTCCCCTTGCGCCGGTGCGTCCGGTGCGCTTCAGTCGAAGGGGTGGAACCAACCCAGCGGATCATCGACGAGTTCGACCTGCCCGATGGACGACATCTGGTCGTCCGCACCGCATCGGCCGCCGACGCCGGTGGGATGTGCGAGCTCTATCGGGGTCTCACGCTCGACGATCGTCATCGTCGGTTCTTCGGTGCGTTCACGCCGCATCTCGAGTGGTGCCGTGAGTGGGCCACGGTCGCCGAGCGCGGTGGCTTCTGCGTCGTCGCGATCGTCACCGCGACCGAAGGCGACTCCGACTCCGGCACCGGCGCCGGCACGATCACGGACGCCGAAGCGAACGATGGCGTGGTCGTCGGCGAAGCCGGTTACGCGATGCGCTCCGACGGTGATGGCGACCTGGCGCTCACCGTGGCTGCACCTTGGCGTGGCTGGTTGGGGCCGTACCTGCTCGATGTGCTCGTGCGGGCGGCCGCCGACGCCGGCGTGCGGAACCTGCAAGCCGAGGTGCTGCTCGAGAACGGACCGATGCTGTCGTTGCTCCGCCGACGCGATCCGGTCTCGGTCGGCCACGACGACGGCATGGTCCGCCTCAGCATCGGGACCACCGGCGTCACGGCGGAGTGGCCACCGGGGGAGACCCGTCCCCGTGTGCTCGTCGAGGTCGCCGGTCGGCGATGGTCCGGGGAACACGCCGCTGAGTCCGCCGGTCTCGCGACCGCGTTGTGCGCCGGCCCGGGAAGCCGTGTGCGCCATCGATGCCCGGTGCTCGACGGTGGGTCGTGTCCGCTGGCACAGGGCGCCGACGCCATCGTGATGCTGCTCGATCCGGACGACGAGACCAGTCGACGACTCGTCGAGGCGCACCGACGGAACTCGCCGGGGACGCCCGTGTTGGTGCGTGATGCGGGTGATCAGGACATGGAGTGGCCGGTCGAGGGATGCGTCGAGATCGATGGCGACGGACCGACGGCCGTGGCGCAGGTCGTCTCGCTGTTGGCGCCTCCGCGCTCGTGACGGCGAACCTCGATCAGCCGAAGAAGATGCGCAGCGCCGATGCCTCGACGACGCTGTCGTCCTCGGGGCTACGCGAGATCAGCACCAACGCGCCGCCTCCGACGCCGGGGCTCGTGAACTCGATCGTGTCGCTGAACGGCCCCCGCTCGGGGGCGCCGCTGCCGGTGACGAACCCCACGTAGATGGGCTCGCCGTTGCCGTCGGCGCGCAGCTCGACGTCGACGGTGCCCTCGAAGGCCGAGGCGCTTCCGGAGATGTCGAGCGGGCTCTCGACCACGTCGCCCTGTTCGGGTTCGTCGACGGCGATGTTCTCCGACACGGCGCCCAGCACCCACCAGCTGTCGTCGGCGGTCAGTTGGCGGACGAACACCACGGTCCACGGTCCGACGTCGCCGGCGCGGACCTCGACCTCGCCGGACCGGTTGTCGCCCGCCTGGAACTCGCCGACCACGGGGTCGCTGAACCCGATGTAGTCGATCGCGAAGCTCTCGGCGGCGTCGATCGGATCGGTGAAACGCGTCGGGCTCTCGACCCACGGCCAGATCGCGTCGCGTGCGGCGATCTCGTCGGGGTCGGTGTCGGGGGCGTCTGTCGTGGTCGGCTCGGGCGCGACCGTGTCGGGTGTGGTCTCGACCGGAGCATCGGTCGATGCAACCGGCTGTGTGGTGGCGACAGCCGGTTCGGTGCTGGTGGGCGCGAGGTCGGTCGTGGCCACGTCGGTCGTGGCGGCCGACTCGGTGTCGTCGTCACCACCGGTGAACAGCACCAGGGCGATGACGAGCGCACCGATTGCGATCAGGACGCCCGCGATCAGCGGCCAGCGTCGGGAGCCGGCATCGTCGGAAGTGCTCTCAGGGGAATCGCTCATGTCATCAGCCGATCAGTCCGAAGCACGGAGGTAGTCGCGAAGTGCGTTGATGGTGGTGAGGTGTGGGTACTCGCGCTCGGGGATGTCGCGACCCGACTGCGTGGCGAGACGCGTCATCACGGCGAGGTGATCCATCGAATCGAGCTGGAGTTCGGTCCAGAAGTCGATGTCGTGGTCGAGGTCTCCGAGTTCGGGCTCCAACTCGGGAGCGACGTCGGCGATCGCCGACAGGATCATGGCCACCGTGTCGACCGTCGGGTGGTCGGTCGGGCCGGGCAGGGTTGCGTCGGTGTTCACAGGTCCTCCGGGTGTTCGAGGTGGTTGGCGATCGTGGCGAGGAATCGGCTGCCGTCGGCACCGTCGGTCGCTCGGTGATCCGCAGCGAGTGTTGCCGTGACGATCGGTCGGATGGTGACGAGGTCTTCGATCACCCACGGACGACGACGTGAGCGTCCGAACCCGACGAGCGCCAACTGCGGTGGCGAGATGACACCGTGCACCAGGTCGGCGCCGGTGTCGCCGAGGTGGGTGATCGTGATCGTCGAGCCGGTCATCCAGCTCGCTCGGAGCGTGCCGCTCCGTGCGGCGGCGACCAGTTCGTTGAGCCGCTCCATCACCTCGTCGAGCGAGTGTCGATCGGCGGCTTCGACGTGCGGGGTGACCAGGCCGCCACGGCGCAGCGAGATCGCCATGGCGACGTTGATCGAGTCGGCGGGCTCGGCGTGGTCGTCGACCCAGGTTCCGTTGAACTCCGGGTGTTTCGCTGCGGCGAGCGCAACCGCGCGGATCAGGCAGGCGGCGGGCAACACACGCTCGGTGATCGGACGGTTCGCGTTGCGTTCCGCGAGCCAGGCGTCGAGCGGTCCGACATCGATGTCCCGGGCGAGGTGATAGTGGGGAATCTCGCGGTTTGCCCGGCTCATGCGCTCGGCGATCAGCGCCCGCATCGACGCAGGAGTCCGCTGGCGTCCCGGAGCGGTGGTCGCAGGGGCGGTCGTGACGGCGGGCGCGGTCGTCCGGCGGATGTCGGCTTCGACCACGGCTCCGTGCGGTCCGGTTCCCTCGATCGTCGAGAGGTCGAGACCTCGTTCGTCGGCGAGGCGTCGCGCGAACGGCGATGCCAGGACGCGGTGGTCGGGCGCCGTCGGTGACCGTGGCTCGCGGGGCGGTGCGGACACCACGGTGGCCGCCGGTTGCTGCGGTGACTCGCTCGACGGGCTCGGTGGAGCACCCGTGGTCTCGGGGGTGGCGCCGCGCTCGGCATCGAGGTGTCGCAACCTGACGATCGGCGTGCCGACGTCGATCAGTTCACCGATCGGAACGAGGAACTCCTCGACGACACCGTCGTGCCAGATCTCGATGTCGATGTCGGACTTCTCCGTCTCGACGACGGCCATCAGGTCGCCTCGGTGCACGGTGTCGCCGACCTCGACGCGCCATTCGACCACCCGACCCTCGTCCATGTCGGCGCCGAGGGACGGGAGGAGGTACTCGAAGCTCGATGCTGCAGGGTCCGTCGGGTCGCTCATCGGGCACCGAGGAGCGATCGGGCTGCCGCGACGATGCCGTCGACCTGGGGAATCGCTGCGGTCTCGAGGTGCTTGGCGTACGGGATCGGTACCTCGACGCTGGCGAGTCGTGCCACCGGTGCGTCGAGCGACCAGAAGCAGCGCTCGGTGAGGCTGGCTGCGATCTCTGCGCTCAGTCCACCGGTGCGCCACCCTTCGTCGACGACCAGCGCGCGGTGCGTGCGATCGAGCGAAGCTGCCAGGGTGTCGATGTCGAGCGGCCGAAGCGATCGCAGGTCGATCACCTCCGCTGACACACCGGTCGCAGCCAGCTGATCGGCGGCTGCGATCGCCTTGGACACCATGCCGGCCGCCGCGACGATGCTCAGGTCGGAGCCTGCACGTCGGATCGCTGCCCGCTCGAGGTCGACGGGGCCGAGCGCAGGATCGACGGGACCGCGGTCGTTGTAGAGCGTGGCGTGCTCGAAGATGATCACCGGATTCGGGTCCGCGAGCGCAGTCGGCAGCATCCACCGCGCATCTTCGGGTGTGGCCGGCGCCACGACCTTGAGTCCGGGCACGTGGGCGAACCAGCCCTCGAGACTGTGCGAGTGCTGGGCTGCAAGCTGCCGCCCGGCCCCGGTGGTGGTCCGCACGACCAGCGGCACGTTGAACTGACCGCCCGACATGTGCAGCAGCGTCGCCGCGGTGTTCACCAGCTGATCGAGCGCGAGCAGACTGAAGTTCACGGTCATGATCTCGACGATCGGTCGCAGCCCGCCCAGTGCGGCGCCGATTCCGGCCCCGACGAAGCCCGACTCCGACAGTGGTGTGTTCCGCACACGATCGCGGCCGAATTCCTCGTACAGGCCCTTCGTGACGGCGTACGTGCCGCCGTAGTCGGCGACGTCCTCGCCCATCACGAAGACGCGTTCGTCGGTCGCCAGCGCGTCGCGGATCGCCTCGCGCATGGCTTCCCGGTAGGTCATCGTGGGCGAGTCGACGGCGGTGGCGTCGGCGGTGAGATCGCTCACGGCCACACCTCGTCGTCGGTCGTGTCGTCGGTCGTGTCGTCGTCGGTCGTGTCGTCGCTCGGCACCGGTTCGCTCCTCGTGATCGTGGCGGGCCTCGGTCGGGTCACGTGGTCCGTGAGGGTCTCGACCGGCTCCAGCGGAGCATCGTCGGCGGCATCGACCGCGGCCTCGGTTTCCGCACGCGCAGCCGCCCACATCGCCTCGACGTCGTCGTCGCTGGCGACACCGTCGGCCACGAGGCGAGCCGCGAAGGTCATGATCGGGTCTCGCTCCTTCCACCGTTCCACTTCCGCGGGATCGCGATACAGGTCGGGGTCGAACATCGAGTGGGCCCGGAATCGGTACGTCTGGAACTCGATGAACATCGGGCCGCCATCGGCTCGGATCGCGGTGAGCGCCTTGGTGGTGGCTCGGTGCACTTCGGCGACGTCCATGCCGTCGACGCTCCACGCCGGGATGGCGTAGCTCGCCGCCTTGAGGGCGAGGTCGATCTGCGACTCGCTCGAACGCAGCGACGTGCCCATCGCATAGCGATTGTTCTCGCAGCAGAACAGCACGGGCACGTTCCACAGCGCAGCGAGGTTCATCGCTTCGTGGAACTCGCCCTCGGCGACGGCGCCCTCACCGAAGAAGCACACCGTGACCGCGCCGGAACGTCCGAGGATCTGGTCGGCGAGGCCGAGTCCGACGGCGACAGGAAGGTGACCGCCGACGATCGCATTGCCGCCGAGGAAGCGCGTCGCGGCGTCGAACAGGTGCATCGAGCCGCCTCGCCCTCCCGAACAGCCGGTCGACTTGCCGAACATCTCGCACATGATCGACTCGGCCGACACGCCGCGCAGCAGCGCGTGTCCGTGTTCGCGGTAGGTGGCCAGCACGGCGTCGTCGGGGCGCAGGCAGCTCATCACCCCCGACGCGATCGCCTCCTCGCCGATGTACAGATGCAGGAAGCCGCGGATCTTCGACTCGCCGTAGAGTTCGGCGCAGCGCTCCTCGAACACCCGTATCCGGATCATGTCGGCCAGCAGCGAACGCCACAGGTCGTGCTGCGCGGCGTCGGTCGGCGTGGCGTCGGAGCTCATGGCGCTCGTCCGATGCCGATGGCGACGGCGATGCCGTCGACTCGAGCGCCGACGTGTCGCCCTCGTCCTCGCCGAGTTCGCGCGCTTTCAGGAGGCGACGCATGATCTTGCCGCTGCGAGTGTGTGGCAGCGATTCGACGAACTCGATCTCCCGCGGTGCGACGGCTGCACCCAGACGCGAGCGGGCGTGTCCGAGCAGCTCTCGACGGAGCTCCTCCGTGGCCTCGTGGTCGGGTGCGAGGACCACGAATGCCTTGACGATCGTCCCGGCGGTCTCGTCGGGCTTGCCGATGACGCCGGTCTCGACGACGGCGGGATGTTCGTCGAGCACCGATTCCACCTCGAACGGTCCGATCAGATGGCCGGCGGTCTTGATGACGTCGTCGCCCCGGCCGACGAACCAGAAGTACCCGTCGGCGTCGCGGCGCGCCAGGTCGCCGGACCGGTACCAGCCGTCGACGAACGTCGCGTCGTAGCGCGCCTGTTGGTCGAGGTAGCCACGGAACATCGACGGCCAACCGGCGCGGAGTGCGAGTTCACCGGAGGTGGCCGGATCGGTGATCTCGACCGGAGCGCCGTCTTCGTCGGTGACGAGTTCACCGTCGACGGTCCGTGCCAACAGGGTCGCCTCGATACCGGGCAACGGGCGTCCCATCGACCCGGCCCGCACGGGTTGCGACCGGTAGTTGGCGATCATGATCCCACCGGTCTCCGTCTGCCACCAGGTGTCGAGAACGGGTACGCCGAACACTCGCTCGCACCACTTGACGGCCTCGGCGTCGAGTGGCTCGCCGACGCTGGCGAGCAGGCGCAGCGCACCGAAGTCGTGAGCAGCCGCGAGCTCGGGCCCGAGGCGCTGCAGCATCCGGATCGCCGTCGGTGCGGTGTAGAAGACGTCGACGGCGTGGTGTTCGAGGATCCGGTACCAGCGTTCGGCGTCGAAGTCGGCCTCGTCGACGATGCTGGTCACGCCGTTGGTGAGCGGTGCGATGATGCCGTAGGACGTGCCGGTGACCCAGCCGGGGTCGGCGGTGCACCAGAACACGTCGTCGGGGTGCAGGTCGAGGACGAGCCGACCGGTGAGGTGATGGGTGACCACGGCACCGTGCACGTGGATCGCTCCCTTGGGTGTCCCCGTCGTGCCGCTCGTGAAGTGCAGGAGCGCCGGCGACTCGGGATCGGTGTAGCCGATCTCGAAGGGCTTGGTGGCGTCGCACAGGAACGCTCCGAACGACATCACGCGAGGACCGCCCCCTCGTCCGTTGGGCGAGCCGGCGGTCTGGTCCTCCGTCGCTCCGCACACGAGGACGAGTTCGAGATCGGGCAGACGGTCGACGATGCCGGCGACCTTGCGGCGGTAGAGCATCGGGGTGGTCACCAGGACCCTGATGTGCCCGAGGAGGAGCCGCTGAGCGATCGGATCGGGCCCGAACGCCGAGAACAGCGGGGTGAAGGTGCCCTTCGCCTTGAGCGTGCCGAGCGCGGTCACGTACAGATCGGGGATCCTGCCGGTGAGTGTGGCGACGCCCGTACCGGGACCGAAGCCGTTGTTGCGAAGGGCGCAGGCGAACCGGTCGGTGCGCGAGGCCAGCATCGAGTACGTGAGGTCCACGGGTGCGTCGACCTCGTCGGGCTCGCGTCCGATCCACCGGATGGCAACGTGGTCGCCGCGACCGGCTCGAACGTGCCGGTCGAGTGCCAGGTCGGCGATGTTGACGCCGTGCTCGGCGTCGGGGCGCCCGCCGAGGTCATCCCAGGCGCGGTCCCAGTCGAACGAGGCGACGGTCGCCTCGTAGTCGACGAGCCAGGGGTCGACGGCCGCTCGCGTGGTCATGGCGAGAACTGCTCCAGTGCTCGCATGGCATGGGTGGCGTACGTCGATGCCGGGCCGCCTCCCATCAGGAGGGCGACGCCGATCGCTTCGTGGGCCTGCTCCGGGGTCGCCCCGGCCCGCAGGGCGTCGTGCATGTGCAGCGCGATGCAGTCGTCACAGCGCTGCACGATGGCGATCGCCACCGCCATCAGCTCCTTGGAGGCCTGGGGCAGGGCGCCGTCGGCGACAGCGGAGCGGTGCAGCTCGCCGAAGCCCTTCATCTGCGCCGGGATCGCAGTCATCAGATCTCGGTAGCCCTGCCGGAGTTCCGAACGGTGGGCCGGGAAGTCCTGAACACTCATGGAACCCATGGTGGGTGACCCCCGTCGGTCGTGCCAGGGAACAAGGTCATCCGCGGGGCGCCCGCATGACCTTTGGCCCTGCCTCCCACTGGCGATTCGTGGCTTGATCATTGCCATGGCTCGGGGAGCATCGCCGGGGAAGGGAAGCAGCATGGTCATGACAGAGGACGACGTGAAGACGGATGCAGCGGTGACGAGCACGACGGTCGAACATGACCAGGGACGCTGGATCGTCGGGATCGACGGATCGGACTGTGCCTCCAACGCGTTGCGCTGGGCGATCACTCATGCCCCCGGCCGAGCGACGGACCTCGAACTGGTCACGGCGTGGCAGTCACCGGTCGTCGGGGCCTACCCGATGTCGAGCCCGGCGGTCCTCAGCTTCGACGACATCGAACTCCGGGACCGGGCCAGCGCCGACACCGAACGACTCGCGGAGTCGTGTCGGAGCCAACTCGATCTGCCCGTCGAGGCGTACGTCGGACGCGGCGGCCCGGCAGAGGTCCTCCTCGCTGCGGCCGACACCGGCGGACTCCTGGTGATCGGCAGCAGGGGGCGCGGTGGTTTCGCCCGACTGCTGCTCGGATCGACCAGCACGCAGTGTGCCACCCACGCCGGTGTCCCGACCATCGTCGTTCCGGGTGACGTCGACCCGGTCGACTCGCGCCGGATCCTCGTCGGATTCGACGGCTCCCCGAACTCGATGGCCGCGCTGCGGTGGGCGATCGACTTCGCTGCTCCTGGTTCGACCGTGGTCGTGGTGTGGGTGTGGGATGCGACGCCCCTCGCCGTCGGTTCCGACGCCTTCTTCTTCCCCGACGCGAGCGACCTCGCAGCCGAACGGTTCCACCATCTCGTCGAGCCCTTGGACGAGGTGGTGATCCAACGGCACATCACCCTCGAACGTGAGTTCATCAGGGGGACGCCCCGCGCCGCGCTCGCCTCGAAGGCCGACGACGTCGACCTCGTCGTCGTCGGCGCGCGCGGACACGGTGCCGTCGGCTCCGCCCTGCTCGGGTCGGTGTCGACGTGGATCCTGCACCACGTGCACCGGCCGGTCGCCGTCGTCCCGCTGGGCGACGACCCGGCGCCGACCCCGACCCCGAGTCCGCCTCCGGAGGTGTTCCACGGCTGAAGGGTGTTCCACGACTGAAGGGTGTTCCACGACTGAAGGGTGTTCCACTGCTGGAGGGTGTTCCACGGCTGAACCGTGAGGTCGATGGCCGACCGGTGATCGACACGACCCGTCCGGTGGGCGAAGATGTGGCGATGATCCGCGTCTTCCTGCTCGATGACCACGAAGTCGTTCGCCGCGGTGTCGCCGCCACGCTCGAAGCCGAACCGGACATCACGGTGGTCGGAGAGGCCGGCGACGCCGACGAGGCCTTGGCCGAGATCGCTCGGTGCCGCCCGGACGTCGCGGTGCTCGACGTGCGCCTCGGTGAGGGCAACGGGATCGACGTCTGCCGTCAGATCAGCTCGGAGTACCCCGAGGTGAAGTCGTTGATCCTGACATCGTTCGACAGCGACCGTGCCCTGGTCGACGCCGGACTCGCAGGCGCAGCCGGGTTCATCCTCAAGCAGATCCGCAGCAACGACCTCATCGACGCGATCCGGGGAGTGGCTGCCGGACGGCAGTATCTCGACGATGCCGAGGTTCGGCTCGCCGTGCGACGTCTGCGCGACAGCGAGGAGGGTCGGCTCGACGATCTCACGCCGCAGGAGCGCAGGATCTTCGACCTGATCGGCGAGGGCTACACCAATCGACAGATCGCGCAGGACATGTACCTGGCCGAGAAGACCGTCAAGAACTACGTGTCGAACCTGCTGTCCAAGCTCGGGATGTCGCGTCGAACCGAGGCAGCAGCACTGTCGGCCCGCCTCGAGGAGCGTCACCGCAACGACCAGTGACGGAGCGACCGGTGCGCCAGACCGCCGGCACGACGTCAGACGGGGATGTGCCAGACCAGGGCGGTTCCCTGGGGTTCGTTGTGGCCGACGGTGCAGCTCCCACCGAGTTCGGCCGCCCGCCACATCATGTTCGACAGTCCTCCCGAGCGCTTCGGCGTATCGGGGAGACCGCAGCCGTTGTCCGCGATCGTCAGCGACAACCGGTCGCCGGTGTGGTCGATGTGCACCCATGCCGCGGTCGCAGCGGCGTGCCGCACCACGTTCGACAGGCCCTCGGTGAGGGTCGCCACGAGTTGATCGGCGATGAAGTCGGGGAGATGATCGACGTCACCGACGATCCGCAGGTCCGGTTCGAAGCCGAGATGCCGGGAGCGTTCGTGGACCAACTCGGTGAGCTGTGCGGACACGCTCCGACGCTCGCCCTGTTGGCCGAGGCGGAAGATCGCGGCCCGCAATTCGCGGATCGTGTCGTCGAGTTCGTTGATCGTGCTGGCGATGCGGTCGGCGACAGCCGGTGGTTGCGCCTGGCCCTGGACGGCCTGGAGGCTCATCCCGGCGGCGAAGAGACGCTGGATCACCATGTCGTGAAGGTCGCGGGCGATGCGTTCTCGATCGAGCAGCATCGCCATCTCGGTGGCCGACTCCTGCCGGTCGCTGACGTCGCGGACGGTGGCGATCGTCTGCTGGCGTCCCTCGATCGTCACTGGACTGAGGCTGATCTCCACGGGGAACATCGACCCGTCGGCGCTCTGCCCGAACAGACGCAACCCTGTCCCCATCGGACGCGCCGTTGCGTGGTCGAGGTAGGACGCGCGGAGCCGAGCGTGGTCGTTGCGGAACTCTGCCGGCACGAGCTCGTCGACCGAGGATCCGACCAGGTCGTCCACGCTGCGTCCGAAGATCGACGCAGCGCCGGGGTTGGCGAGCAGGATCTGGCCGTCGGAATCGACGAGCAGCAGTCCGTCGGGTGACGAGGCGATGAGCGCGCTGGCAAACTGCTCGTAGTTCATTCCCCGTCGATGTTATTGGGTGGGTGCCGCGATGCGCCGGGGTCGTGCGACACGTGTCAGTGCTCGGCGTCGTGGACGTGCGGCGGACGCAGGAGCACGACGGGACACGGGGCGTGGCGGACGATGGCCGCCGCCGTGCTGCCGACCACGAAGCGCGGCATGCCGGTGCGCCCATGGGTCGACGCCACGATCAGCGAGGCGCCGAGCGACGACGCGAAATCGGCGATCTCATCGTGGACGGCATGGCCGCGGAGCACTTCGAACTGCACCGGATGACCGGAATCGGCAGCGAGCCGTCGCGCGAGGCGCGCGGTGTAGGCCGACTCGTTGACATCAGCGGGTCCGCCGACGTCAGGCTCGACCACCTCGACGACCCACGGCTCGGCGCGCATCTCGATGCCCCACGCGGCGGCGAGCGGCAGCACCGACTCCGAGGCGCGGGATCCGTCGACCGTCACGATGATCGGTCCGTCGAGATCGCCGACCTCGCAACGCGGCCCGACGATGACCACCGGGCCGAACACCAGCCGCAGGAGTTCCTCGGCCACGCTGCCGAGCAGTGCCGCGGAGCGACCCCGCCCGTGGGATGCCATCACGACGGTGGCCTCAGGGTGGGCTTCGACCTCGTCGGCGATCCCTTGACCGACGCTCTCCGTCGCCAGATGCACCGAGGTGGCGACGGTGACGTCGGCGGCCTCGTGCTGTGCGAGTCGTTCGTCGAGCCGCGCTCGTGCGGCATCGATCTCGTCGCGTTCGAAGACGACCTCGAGCAGATCGACGGTCGCATCGCAACGCCGAGCCAACGCAACAGCGATGTCGACCGCTCGCCATGATGCGTCCGAACCATCGACCGGAACGATCAGGTGCTGAACCATGGGAACCTCCCTCGTGTGCACCACCTGCCTGCGCTGCTCGCGCCGCGGTCGAGTGCATCTTCATCGTGGGCGAATCGCGGTCGGCCGGAAAGGGCCCAATGTCACCGTGGCCATCCGACTCTGGCGTCGTGTCGTTCGTCCGGCGATACTCGGGTCATGAGCGAGCGATGGATCGTGGGCGTCGACGGATCGGATGCGGCGGTCACCGCCTTGCGCTGGGCCGCAGCACACGCGCCGACCAGGGAGGCGGAGCTGACCGCGTTGAGCGCCTTCCACGTCCCGGCGGTGATGTCGCTCTTCGTCGCCAAGCGCGGCTTCGGCGTCGACGAGATCGGCCTGGCCGCCACGGCCGGTCACGACGCCGACGTCGCGATCGAGCAGGTCGGGTCGCCGCAGACGATCACCCCGACCGTCGTCGAGGGGCAACCCGGGCATGTGCTCGTCGACGCCAGCGAGTCCGCCGACCTGCTCGTGGTCGGCCAACGTGGCAGCGGCGACCTGCGAGAGCACCGGCTCGGATCGGTCAGCCGCTACTGCGCCACCCATGGTCGCTCGCCGGTGGTGGTCGTGCCCGGTGACTGGGCGACGCACCCGGCCCGACACATCGTCGTCGGGTTCGACGGCAGCGACAACTCAGCAGCGGCGCTGCGCTGGGCGATCGACTTCGCCCGTTCGGACGGTGCCACCGTGACGGTGGTCGTGGCGATGGACGTGGCGCCCTGGCTCGGTGAGCGGGTCACCCGTGAACGCTTCGGCGACGAGGTCGCCGAACAGGAGCAGGAGCTGACCGCGTCGATCGATGCGATCGACGCCGAGCGGCGCACCGAGCGCCAGTTCGTGCTCGACACCCCGCGACATGCGCTGGCCGACGCTGCCCGGACCGCTGATCTGGTGGTGGTCGGCGCTCGTGGACGAGGCGTGATCGCCGCCGAGTTGCTGGGCTCGGTGAGCACCTGGCTGCTGCAGACCGCCGTCGTGCCGGTCGCCGTGGTGCCGGATGGACACCGCTGAGCCGTGGCTGACATCCGGCTGTTCTCCACGAAGCCGTACGACCGCGACGGCTTCGACGCGGCGAACCGGCGCCTGGCATCGCCTCACGACCTCGTGTTCCTCGACGCTCGACTCGAGCGGTCGACCGCGGAGCTCGCGGCGGGCGCCGACGCCGTCTGCGCCTTCGTCAACGACGACCTCTCGGCCCCGGTGCTCGAGGTGCTCGCGGCCGGCGGTGTCCGAGCGGTCGCGCTGCGGTGCGCCGGCTTCAACAACGTCGACCTGGAGGTGGCGACCCGGCTGGGCCTGACCGTCGTCCACGTTCCCGCCTACTCGCCCAATGCTGTGGCCGAGCACACGTTGGCGCTGATCCTGTCACTGAACCGTCGGATCCATCGGGCGTACAACCGCGTCCGCGACGGCAACTTCGCGCTCGACGGCCTCGTCGGGGTCGATCTCGCCGGCAAGACGGCCGGCGTCGTCGGCACGGGCCGCATCGGAGCGATCGTGGCACGGCTGCTGTGGCATCTGCGGTGCCGGGTGCTCGCGGTCGATCCGTTCCGCGACGAGCATCTGCTCGAGCTCGGCGTGGAGTACGTCGACCTCGACCGTCTCCTCGCGGAGAGTGACATCGTCACGCTCAACTGCCCGCTCACCGCCGACACCCATCACCTGATCGATGCCGGCGCGATCGGCGCGATGCGTCGGGGCGCAATGCTCGTCAACACGGGGCGGGGTGCCCTGATCGACACGCAGGCGGCGATCGTCGGGCTCAAGTCCGGTCAGATCGGGTCCCTTGCGCTCGACGTGTACGAGGAGGAGGCCGACCTCTTCTTCGAGGATCGCAGTGAACAGATCATCGATGACGATGTGTTCTCACGGCTGCTGACGTTCCCCAACGTGCTGATCACGGCCCATCAGGCGTTCCTCACGCGCGAGGCACTCTCGGCGATCGCGGAGACGACGCTGTCGAACGTCGACTCGGTCGTCGGTGAGGGTCCGGTGCGCAACGAAGTGCGTCGCTAGCCGGTGCGTCGCTGGCCGGTGCGGTCGCGTCGCGGTCGGTGCTAGTCGGCGTGCAGTTTCGGCGCGCCGGGATGGAAGGGTGCGCCCGGGGCGGGTTCGGCGGCGAGTGACTCGGCGTGGCGTTCGGCGGCGCCGTCCCAGCCGATCGAGCTGTCGGGGACGGCGTCGTCGACGATGTGGTAGCGGCGGCCGGTGATGACGGTCGGTTCGATGCGCACGAAGTTGGGCTTGTCCCAGGCCAGCCACGGGTACAGCGGCAGATCCTCCGCGTCGAAGCGTTCCTGCATCTTCTCGATCGCTCGTGCCTGGCCCTTGACGACCACGCTCCAAGCGATTCGGTCGTGCGGCTCGTAGCCGTCGATCTCGAACGCCACGAACCGGTTCAGTACGGCGCCGGCGAGCTTGGTGCCGGCCGCGCTGCGGAACACGATGCCACCGCCGTCGACGATGAAGTTGATCGGGAAGATGTCGGGCTGGCCCGCGATGTCGACGGCAAGACGGCCGACGTCGGCGTGATCGAGCAGCTCCCAACAGTCGGACTCGCTCAGGATCTCGGTCGCTTGCTGTCTGTCGTCCATACAACCATGCAACACCGTCAGCCCCTCGCGATGCAGGGTCGAACGTCATCGGCGCCACCCGGACGCCGGCCGGACTCAGGGAAGCCGGACCCGTTCGAACTGGTGGGGAACGACGGCGGTGAGGCCCTGTTCGATGAGACGCTCGGCCAGCTGCTCGCTCGCGTCGGGCTCGCCGTGGACGACGAAGACGGTCTGCGGCTGTTGCGGGAGCCGGTCGATCCACGCCACGAGCCCATCGGCATCGGCATGAACCGACAGCGATCGCAGCTGCATCACCTCGGCTCGCACGGGGACGTAGCGGCCGAGCATCTTCACCGTCCGAGCGCCGTCCGACAGCGACCGGCCGCGTGTTCCAGCGGCCTGGAATCCGCACAGCACGACCGAGTTGCGATGGTCGGGCAGCAACCGGGCGAGGTGGTGGAGGACCCGGCCGCCCGAGGCCATCCCCGAGGCCGAGATGATGATCGACGGTGCGGTCAATTCGTTGAGCGACTTCGAGTCCTCCACGGTCGGGCACTCGTGCAGCCCACCGCCCGGGTCGAAGTCGACACCGGGCGACGCCGCCCGGTAGACGTCGAGAACGCGCAGCGCCATCGGGCTGTCGACGTAGACCGCGAGTTGGGGGATGCGCCGATCGGACATCAACGACTGCAGTGTGACGAGCAGGACCTCGGTGCGGTCGACGGCGAAGGCCGGGATCAGGATCGTGCCGCCACGGCCGGCGGTCCGGGTGATCAGATCGGCGAGTTGTCCGATCTCCTCGGACGGCTCGGGATGCAGCGAATCACCGTAGGTCGACTCGATCAGCACCGTGTCGGCTCCCGGCGGCGTGTCCGGTCCGGTGAGGAGCGGGTGACTGCCGCGCCCCAGATCGCCGCTCACGAGCAGCGTCGTCGTCTCCACGTCGTCGATGGTGAGATGCACACTGGCCGAACCGAGGATGTGCCCGGCTCGCGTGAAGCGGGCCGTGATCCCGGGTGCGACGTGGACGGGTCGGTCGTAGTCGGCCGGCACGAACAGAGGAAGGGTGGCGGCCGCGTCCTCCGACGTGTAGAGGGGGAGGGCGGGCTTGTGCTTCGAGAAGCCGCGCTCGTTGGCGAAGCGGGCCTGTTCCTCCTGGAGATGGGCCGCATCGGGCAGGAGGATCTCGCAGAGCTTGCAGGTGTCGGCGGTCGCGTGGATCGGACCGGTGAAGCCGTCGCGCACCAGCCCGGGCAGCCAGCCGCTGTGGTCGATGTGGGCGTGGGTGACGACGACCGCGTCGATCGTGGAGGGATCGACCGGGAACGGCTCCCAGTTGGACAGGCGGTCGCGCTTCGCTCCCTGGAACAGCCCCGCGTCGACGAGCACGGTCGACTGACCGGCCCGAAGCAGGAAGCGGCTCCCCGTGACCGTACGAGCAGCGCCCAGGAACTCGAGGGTGATCATGCCGATGACTCTAGGATCGAAGCGGAGCCGGGAGCGTCCCGGGGTGCCGAGGGAGACCACGATGTCGACAACGAGCAGCAACGACGAGCCGGGCGGGGGAGCGACGCTCGGGCACGGCCCCGTGATCGTCGGTGTCGACGGATCGCCGAATGCGCAGCGAGCGCTCGCTCTGGCGGCCGACATGTCGCGCTGCCTGGACGCCGACCTGGTCGTGTTCCATGCGTTGGGTCTGATGACCGTGATCGAAGGCCGCCACGTGCCGTCGGAGGGCCACCGTGACGACATCGAACGTCTGCTCCGCAACGAGTGGTGTCGGTCGCTGCAGGCGGATCAGTCGCTGCGGTGGCGCGCTGAGATCGTGTACGGCAGCCCCGCTGACGTCCTGCTGAACATGGGCCGTGACCTCGATGCGTCGTTCGTCGTCGTCGGGTCGCGGGGCGTCGGCGATGAACAGGCGCTCGGGAGCACGAGCCATCACGTCGTGCACCACTGCGACCGCCCCGTCGTGGTGGTCCCACCGCTCACCCGCTGAACCAGCCTCAGGTTGAGACGTGGGGTCAGACCCCACGTCTCATTTCAGGCGGCGGACTTCTCCAGGATGTGGACGCCGCACGCCGAGCCGAGCCCGATCACGTGGGCGAGGCCGACCCTGGCACCCTCGATCTGGCGGTCGCCGGCCTCACCGCGCAGGTGGTGGCAGATCTCCCAGATGTTGGCGATGCCGGTCGCCGAGATCGGGTGACCCTTCGACTGCAGGCCGCCGGACACGTTGACCGGCAGCGAGCCGTCACGCCACGGAGCGCCCGAGTTGAAGAAGTCGACGGCACCACCCTCCTCGCACAGTCCGAGGTTGTCGTAGTGGACGAGTTCGGCGGTGGCGAAGCAGTCGTGGAGTTCGACGAGGTCGAGGTCGTCGGGGCCGATCCCGGCGGCCTCGTACGCAGTCTTGGCCGCGTTGCGCGTGAGCGTGTTGACGTCGGGCAGGACCTGGCATGCCTCCTGCCAGGGGTCGGAGGTCAGCACCGAGGCCGACACCTTCACCGCGCGGCGCTGCTGTTCGAGCGACAGCGTCTTGAGTTTCTCGCCGCTGACGACGACGGCGGCTGCCGCGCCGTCGCAATTGGCCGAACACATCGGGCGGGTGTTCGGGTACGCGATCATCATGTCGCCCATGATCTCCTCGAGGGTGAAGCGCTTCGAGTAGGCGGCCAGGGGATTGAGGGTCGAGTGCGCGTGGTTCTTCTCGGAGATCTTGGCGAACAGCTCGAAGTCGGCGCCCCCGTACTTGTGGCCGTACTCCATCCCGACCTGGGCGAACACGCCGGGCATCGTGTCGGTGCCGATGCGACCGTCGGTGGACGTCACCGCGCCGTACCGACCCTGCGGCTCCCACTCGTTGCCGTCCTTCTTCGCCCGGCCCCCACCGCCCAGCAGACCGACGCCCGCCAGCTTCTCGACCCCGACGGCGAGACCCATGTCGGTCTCGCCGGCCTTGATCGCCATGATCGCGGTGCGCAGCGCCGTGGCGCCGGTGGCGCAGGCGTTCGACACGTTGTAGACGGGGATGCCGGTCTGGCCGACCTGCTTCTGGATCTGCTGGCCGATGCCCCCGGACCCCATCAGGTTGCCGGCCGCGAGCACACCCATGTCGGCCATGGTGACCCCGCCGTCGGCGAGCGCGGCCATCACCGCTTCGGACGCGAGGTCGACGACATCGCGGTCGGTGTGCTTGCCGAACTTGGTCATGTTGATCCCGAGGATCCAGATCTCGTCACTGGCGCTCATGTGGGTACTCCGTTCACGTGGTTGTCGATCGTTTGCGTCGAGTTCTCGGTGGACCGGGCCACCGAGAACGCAGCGCGAACGCTGGGGATGGGGTCAGGCGGGTTCGAACGCGAAGCCGATCGCTTCGGTGCCGTGGTCGTCGGTGCCGAGCGAGTAGGTGGTGAGGCGAACCTTCATGCCGGTGTGGACGTGATCGGCGTCGGGCTCGACGTTGCGGAGGTTGCCGCGCACGCTCGTGCCGTCGCAGTCGATCACACCGGAGACGAAGGGCACCTCGACACCCGGTGCGGCGAACGCGACGATCGTGAACGTGCGCAGCTCGCCCTCGGTGGCGATGCGGACCTGGCGGAAGTCGGTCTGGAAGCACGCCGCGCACGCGTTTCGACGATCGAAGAACCGTGCGCCGCAGTTGGTGCACTCGTGGGCCACCAGGTGGGGGTCGCCGTCGTCGAGCACCAGGTACTCGACGAGCGGAACACGGGTCGGCGATGCGGTGTCAGCCATGGACGCGAACGTATCGATCATCGGTTGCCCGCAACGACCCGGCGCTCCGATGAGTTCGGTGGTCGACGGGGTGCCAGGACCTCATCGAGCGGGAGCGAGGGCGACCAGCCAGGCGGGGAGCCGGGTCGGACGTCCGGCGGTGGTGACGCAGCCGTGCACGGTCACCCCGGTGGCGCGCACCTGCGCCACGCCGTCGGGATCGTCGACGGTGATCAGGTAGGCCATCTGGAAGGTGGCGCGCGTGGCGCCGGCCAGTGCCACGTGGACGTCGATCGTCTCGTCGAACTCCAACGGCTGCCGGTACTGCACGAACGACTCCAGAACGGGCGACTCGAGCCCGGCGTCTCGCCATTCGGTGAACGGATGCCCGATGTGGCGCAGGTACGCCACCCGTGTCTCCTCGAAGTACACGAGGTGGTTGCTGTGGTGCACGATGCCCATCGCGTCGGTCTCGACGAAGCGCACCCTGATGCGGTGGACGAACTCGTAGTCGTCCGGTGAGGTCGGCGGATCGATGGTCAGGCGCACGCCGGGGACCATATCGCCCGGGGGATTCGCGCCCGGGCTCGCACGGGCCCGGTCCTACAGTGTCGACGTGACCCCCGCCGTCGTGACGCTCACCGCCGCCGGTATCGACCACACGATCCACGAGTACGAGCGCGGCGACGATCTCCACGACTTCGGACGCGAGGCGGCCGAGGCACTCGGGTTGCCGCACGAGCAGGTGTTCAAGACGCTCGTCGTGGTCGCCGACGACGAGCTGGTCGTCGCGGTCGTTCCGGTCAGCTGTCAGCTCTCGATGAAGCGCGTGGCGGCCGCCGTCGGGGCGAAGAAGGCGGCGATGTGCGATCCGGCCCGAGCCGAACGTTCCTCCGGCTACATCGTCGGGGGCATCAGCCCCATCGGCCAGCGCAGACGACTGCGCACGGTGCTCGACGAGACCGTGGAGCTCTTCGACACCGTGTACGTCAGCGGTGGCAAGCGGGGCATGGACATCGGGCTGGCGCCGACCGACCTGGTGGCCGTGCTCGACGCCGTCGTCGCGCCGATCACCGCGTGACCGCGACGCCGAGCGGTGGGGCGGGGGTGGACCACAGCGAGCGGCTCAGAGCGCCGGGTGACGCATCAGCGCCTCGATGCGGGCGACGCGGGTCCGAGCCGGTGGGTGTGACGCACCCAGACGGGCTCGCCAACCACGGGTGCGGTGACCGGTGCCGGCCGCCAGGATCTGACGCAATGCGCTCGCGAGTTCGCGGCCGAATCCCATCCGCACGGCCCGACGGTCGGCCTCGAACTCCGAGGAGTGCCCCACCAGGTTCGCGAGCGCGTCGCTTCCGCGGAGCGCCGCCGTGAACACCCAGGACAATCCGCTGAAGATCACGGCGAGCACGGCGCCGACCGTGGCGACGAGTGGGGAGTCGCGCCCGAAGCTCTGCGCAGCAGCATGGGCGACGTTCTCGAGGAAGAACCCGATGCGGGCGAGCAGTACCACCGGTGCCGACAACCAGTGGCCGACCGTGATCGACACGGTGTGCAACCCGAGGTGGTGACTCAGCTCGTGGGCGAGCACCCCACGGAGTTGGCCGCGCGACAGTTCTTCGACGGCGTAGGTGGTGACGACGACGAGGTGGCCGCCACAGGCGTAGGCGTTCAGCTCGTCCGAGGGGAGCACCCGCACGACGTATCGGCTGGCGGGAAGGTGGTTGGCCTGGGCGATCTGGCCCCACAGCGGCTCGATGACCGCCGCTTCGGTCGCCGACGGGACGCGAGCCCCGAGGATCGGGGTGAGCACCAGAACCTGGATCGGGCGCACGAACAGCGTCAATCCGGCGACGAGGAACCCGAGGACGAACCACCAGAACGACAGCGGCGTCAGCCAGCCGATCGGCAACCAGACCACGAAGAGCGCGAGCAGGCTGAACGGCATGATCGCGAGGACGGGCGCGAAGGCCCAGACCGCTCCACGATCGACGCGCCTCGCGCCCGGTTGTGCTCGCATGGCGGTGGTCAGAATACGCACCGTGGTCGCGGTGGCGTCGCGGTCTGATGTTGTTCAAGATCAGCCGATCTCCTCGCCGACCCCGAGGCTCGACGGTTAGTGTCGTCATGCGGTCGGCGTGCAGTTGTCCGATCATGGCGGAGTGAGGATTCCAGGGTGCAGAGAACGTCGGCGACAGCGATCACTGTCGAGCAGCAGCGTGTGCGTGCCCTGCTCGACGAGTCCGCTCGTTGTCGTACGTCGGACGCCGATCGTGCGCGCCAACTGGCACTCGATGCGAGAGTGCTCGCTCGTGCCCATGACATGCGGGCCCACGAAGCGGAGGCGCTGTACCAACTGGCGTCGATCGCCCACCAACGCGGGCGCACCGAGTACGCCTTCGCGCTGGCGTCCGAGGCAGTCGAACTCGCCGAGCCCAACGAGGTCAGTCTCACGCTCGCGTGGTCGCTCCACCTGATCGGCGTCGTCTACTACCAGGCCAGCAACTATCCCGGCGCACTCGAGTACTGCCTGCGCGCGCTCCAGGTGTACCGCGCCACCGACCACGTCGTCGACGAGGGACGGATCCTGCACTCGATCGCGGCGATCTACCAGTCGATGGCCGACTACGACCGGGCGATCAGCACCTACGAAAACGCACTCGCCGTCAACGAGGCGCTCGACCGGCCCGACGTGGACGCCATGGTGCTCGGCAATCTCGCTCGCATCCGCGGACGACGCGGCGAACACCTCGAAGCGATCGGGCTCGGACGCCGGGCGGTCGACCTCGCCCGCGAGCACGCTCCGGCTCTCGTCGGCAGCCTGCTCGCCGATCTCGCCGAGGCGCATGCCGGGGTCTCCGACCGCGACGGCGCCGATTCCTGCTTCTCGGAGGCCCGCCAGGACTGGCATCGTCGCGCGACCGACGGCGAGCAGCTCAGCGCTGCCGAACAGCTCGGGGTCATGGTGTCAGAGGGG
Organism: Ilumatobacteraceae bacterium; assembly: GCA_963715285.1. GTDB lineage: Bacteria > Actinomycetota > Acidimicrobiia > Acidimicrobiales > Ilumatobacteraceae > Sva-07. Next base: position 108,568 of record CAVQRU010000038.1, read on the forward strand.
CGGGTGGCGCTGCGCAACGGCGACGCGCATGATGCCATCGCGACCCTGCTCGCCGCCCTCGATCTCGCCGACCGCACCAATCAACGCGAACTCGAACTCGAACTGCACGATCTCCTGGCCATCGCCTGCAAACAGGCCGGGCAGTTCGCCGAGGCACTCGAACACCGTGAGCGACACTTCGCGCTCCACCGCGAGATCTTCACCGACGCCGCCGACCTCCGGCTCCGCACGATCCAGGTCGCTCACGACAACGAATCGGCCCGCCAGCTCGCCGAGATCACCCGATTGAAGACCACCGGCCTCATTGCCGACTACGCGGCCGAGCACGACGACGCCGATGCCTACCACCTCGAGGCATACGAACGAGTCGCCGCGCTCGCGGAGTTCCGAGGCGGCAACACCACCAAGCACACCAATGCTGTCGGTGACCTCGCCGCGGAGATCGGCCACGCGATCGGTCAGGCACCCGAGTGGTGTGAACGGCTGCGCCTTGCGGCCCGCCTCCACGACATCGGCAAGGTCGCCGTGTCCGACACGGTGCTGCTCAAGCCCGGTCCGCTGACGATCGACGAGTACGACGAGGTCAAGCAGCACACGGTGCTCGGACGGCGACTGCTGTCGGGGGTGTCCACCGAGCTGTTCACCCTCGCGGCCGAGGTCGCGTGGTCCCATCACGAGTGGTGGGACGGCTCCGGCTATCCCAACGGCATCAGCGGTGCGGCGATCCCGTTGTCCGGTCGGATCGTCACGATCGCCGATGTCTTCGACTCGTTGTCGACGCGGCGGGTCTACAAGCGCGAGTGGAACCTCGCCGAGGCCGTCCGGTTCGTGATGTCCGGTTCCGGCACCCAGTTCCAGCCGGATCTCGTCGACGCGTTCGTCAAGGTGATGGTCGCCCGTCACCCCGAACTCGCTGCCGAACTCGGCTGACACCGCTCCGCGCGGGGTCACCTCAGCGCGTTGGCCACCCAGCGACGCACGAACGCCGCCAGATCGTCGACGGTGACGTCGTCGCCGAGCCGTCCGTTGCGGTACGAGTTGGAGAACGACGACACCGCACCGAGGACCCCGACGGCGATCAGTCTCGATGGTGCATCGGCGATGTCACCGGCCCGCTGCCCCTCCTCGACGAGCCGTTGTACGTCACCGAGATAGACGCCGGCCCCCTCGTCGAGGACCCCGGCCACGTCGGGATCGGTGCGTTCGACGTCGAGTAGCGCGAAGTACGCGGCGTGGTCGGCCATGAACCTGACGCTCGCCTCGGCCCCGTCGGCAATCCGCGTCACCGCGGAGGCGGATGGATCGAGCACGGCCCCCTGGGCTCGCCGCAACCGGAGGCGCATGGTGCGCACGAGCTCGGCGAACAGGTCACCCTTCGTCGGGAAGTACCAGTAGAACAACCCCTTGGCGACGCCGGCCGCGGCGCAGATGTCGGCAATCCGGGTGGCCGCGTAGCCGCGGTCGGCGAACAGTTCCGCGGCGGCCTCGAGCAACTGCTGTTTGCGTTCGAGGCCGTGCTCGGTGTGACGGCGTTCGTCGGAAGGCTCCGGGGACGTGGAGGAGTCGAGTCGGCCGACGTTGGTCACGGCGACAGTCCAACCGATCTTGACCCGCGGGTCAAGATCGGTTGGGGCGCCGTGGCTACCATGGCGGCGATGGCCGGCACTCGGAACGAGCGCATCGAGGCGCGCGCACGCAACGAGAAGTGGCAGAACGTGCCCGTGCGCATCGAGATGTCCGAGTGCATCAACTGCGACGCCTGCCTGCGGCACTGTCCGCCGCACTTCGGTGCGATCTTCAACCACGGTGCCGATGTGATCATCATCCCGGAGCTGTGCAGCGGATGCGACAAGTGCCTGCCCGCCTGCCCGGTCGACTGCATCTATCCCGACCCCGACTGGCAGGCCTCCACCGTGCCCGACGACTGGTGGGACGAACCCCTCAGCGACAACGACCCCTACCGCTGACGGTTGCATCTGGGGTCAGATCCCGGATGTGACAGTTTCGAACTTCGGGTGGGTGGGGTTCCGGAGTGGGGTCCGACCGAGTAGAAACGACACCCATGACGACGCCACCCATTCTCCCCGGAGCCGAACCGATGTCGCACGAGGGCACGACCGACGTCGGCGTGCTGGTGCTCCACGGATTCACGGGCAACCCCTCGTCGATGCGCGGCGTCGCCGAGGCGATGGCTGCCCTCGGCCATCACGTCGAGATGCCCCGGCTGCCGGGCCACGGCACGACGATCGTCGACATGCTCGACACCACGTGGGCCGACTGGACCGGGGAGGTCGCCGCGGCCCACCGCCGACTCACCGAGCGGACCGACTCGATCGTCGTGGTCGGTCTGAGCATGGGTGGCGCGCTCGCGCTGTGGGCGGGTCTCGAGCTGCCCGACGTGGCGGGTCTCGTCTGCATCAACCCCGCGACGATCGCCCAACCGGCCGCAATCCTCGAGATGATCACCGAGATGGTCGCCGAGGGCACCGAGGTGGCCCCGGCGATCGGTGGCGACATCGCAGATCCCGATCAGAGCGAGCTCGCCTACGACGGCCTGCCGTTGCGGGCGATGCTGTCGTTCATGCACGACGGGATGACGCCGATGACCGATCGTTACGGCGAACTCACGATGCCGCTGCTTTTGATCACGTCACGACACGATCACGTCGTCGAACCCGTCAACAGCGAGCACCTCGCGGTCAACTACGGCGGTGACGTCGAGCACGTGTGGCTCGAACGCAGCTACCACGTCGCCACCCAGGACTACGACGCCGCCGAGATCAACCGACGTGCAGGCGAATTCGTCGCCCGCGTCACCACGAGCTGAGTCGTGCTCGCCGAGATCCCGAGTCCGCCGTTCAACTCGATCGACATCGGGCCGCTGAGCCTCAACCTGTACGGGCTGATGATCGCGCTCGGCGTGGTCGCGGCCGTCTGGTTGTTCGGCAGGCGCCTCGAGGAACGCGGGGTCGGGACCAAGGACGACGCGAGCGCCATCGCGATCTGGGCCGTGCTGGCGGGTGTGATCGGTGCCCGGCTCTATCACGTGGTCACCGACTACGACCGGTTCCGGAACAACTGGGGCGAGATCCCGGCGATCTGGAACGGGGGCCTCGGCATCCCGGGCGGGTTGCTGTTCGGAACTGCGGTCGGCATGTACATGGCGCAGCGGCGGAACATCCCGATCGCGGTCGGTGCGACGTGTGCGGCGCCGGCGATCGCCCTTGCGCAGGCGATCGGTCGCTGGGGGAACTACTTCAATCAGGAGCTCTACGGCCGCCCCACCGACCTGCCGTGGGCGCTGGAGATCGACGCCAGCCACCTCGAAGCCGGCTACGCCGTCGGGACGACCTTCCACCCGACGTTCCTCTACGAATCGCTGTGGAGTCTCGCGCTCTGCCTCGTGCTGCTCTGGATCGACAGGAAGTGGCGGCCCGCTCCTGGCCAGCTCTTCGTGATGTACGTGATCGGCTACGGCGCCGGCCGATTCTGGGTCGAGGGGCTGCGGATCGATCGCGCCGACGAGTTCTTGGGGCTGCGCCTCAATCAGATCGTGGCGCTGGCCGCCGTGGTGATCGGCCTGGTCGTGCTGCTGTGGATGCGCCGGCACCCGATCCCGGAACCGGTCGTCGGCGGGCTCCAGGACGAGTCGGCCGAGCAACCCGACGCGGACGACCTGTCGATCGCGGCCCCGGCCGAGACCACCGACCCCGCTGACGACCCCGCCGATGTCGATGGCGCGGCCGACGACGATGCGGCGTCAGCCACGGAGACGTAGCGCTCGCGCGGCAACCTCCGATCGGCGTCAGGCCGGGAGCCGCAGTCCGGTCGCCGTGTCGAACAGGTACACACCGCTCGGTCGGGGGAGCAGATGGACGCGGTCGCCGGGACGCAGCGTGCTGAGGCCGTCGGTGCGAGCGACCATCGACTGGTTGCTGCCTTCGGCCACGCAGTAGAGGAATGCCTCCGAGCCGAGTTCTTCGACGAACTCCACCGATGCCGCCAACCCCCCACCGTCGGTTCCGCCGATCTCGAGATCGTTGGGTCGCACCCCGACCGTGATCGCGCTCGACGTCGAGCGCGGTGCGTTGCGCAGGTGTCAGGGGAACCGTCAGCGAACCGTGGGTGGCGCCGGCCTCGGTGGTCTCCGCGGTGAACAGGTTCATCGCCGGGGAACCGATGAACCCGGCGACGAACGCATTGACCGGATCGGTGAACAGCTCACGGGGCGTCGCGCACTGCTGGAGCACGCCCTTGTGCATCACCGCGACACGGTCGCCCATCGTCATCGCCTCGATCTGGTCGTGGGTGACGTAGACCGTGGTCACTCCGAGCTCGCGCTGCAGCGCGGCGATCTGGGTTCGGGTCTGCACGCGGAGCTTCGCATCGAGGTTCGACAGGGGCTCGTCCATCAGGAACACCTGCGGCTCGCGCACGATTGCACGGCCCATTGCCACGCGCTGTCGCTGCCCGCCGGAGAGGTTGGCGGGCTTGCGGTCGAGCAGGTCCTCGAGGTCGAGGATCCGCGCCGCCTCGCGCACTCGAGCCGAGCGCTGGCGCTTGCGCATCTTCTTGATCTTCAGGTGGAAGCCGATGTTCTCGGCGACCGTCATGTGGGGGTAGAGCGCGTACGACTGGAAGACCATGGCGATGTCGCGGTCCTTCGGTGGCACGAACGTGACGTCGCGCCCACCGATGTACACGTAGCCGGCGTCGATCGGTTCGAGCCCGGCCAGCATGCGCAGCGTCGTCGACTTGCCGCAGCCCGACGGTCCGACCAGCACGAGGAATTCGCCGTCGCCGATCTCGAGGTCGAGCGAATCGACGGCCGGCGTCTCGCCGCCGGGGTAGGTGCGCGTTGCGCTGTCGAAGGTGACGGTGGCCAAGTGACGCTCCTGATGTCGGGGACCTCTCCCGCTGGTGCCTCCATTGTGGCCGCTCGACGGAAGGGGAGCGCGACCCGGACCGGGGTAGTGCCTGCACCACCTCGCAGTCGTCCCTGGGCACTCTGTCGTCGAGCGGCACATTCGCGGACGATGGAGCCATGAACCAGACACCGCAGCTCCCACCCACTCCGAACCCACCGTCCGGGCACTACATCAGCCGAAGCCAGCTCTACGTCGCCATCGCCATCGGTGTGACGCTCGTGCTCGCCTTCGTGTTGGCCGCCGGCGCGGCGCTCAGCTCGACGTCCACGGCGTCGGGCAGCGAGGCACTGCCTCCCGTCGTGGTGCCGGCGACGACCGAGCCGCCCGCGGAGACGGTGCCGCCGTCGACCGAGCCGCCTGCGGAGACGGTGCCGCCGTCGACCGAGCCGCCTGCGGAGACGGTGCCGCCGTCGACTGCCCCGCAACCGGCTCCGGCTCCGACACCGGCTCCGGCTCCGACGCCGCCACCGGCTCCCGATCCGGTGCCCACTCCTGATCCGGTGCCCACTCCTGACCCGGCTCCGGCTCCGACGCCCCCACCGGCTCCCGATCCGGTTCCCACTCCTGATCCGGTGCCCTCTCCTGATCCGGTTCCGGATCCGGAGCCCGAGCTCTCCCAGATCGTCGTCGAGGTCACCCGCATCGTCGGTGAAGCCTCACTGCACCTCGACGGTCAGAGGATCGATGGCACGGGCGGTCGGTTCAAGAACGGCGCAGAGTCGATCGATCGGATCAACCTCACCGAGTTGCTGGGGGACCGCACCGGCACGCTGGCGTTCGACTTCTGGAAGTTCCCGTGCTGGGGAGCCGAGTTCAAGATCGACTTCTCCGTCGACGGCGAGTCCCACCCCAGCAGCAGCCACATGCGTGACTGTGTGAGCGACCTGAACTGGAGCTGGGACATCGATCCGATCGCCGGCACGGTCACCCGCTCGTGACGGAGCGGTCCGACGTTGCGGTGTTCCTGGTGGACGACCAGATCTCGTTCCTCCGAGCCGCTGCAGCGGTGGTCGGCGCAACCGACGGCTTCCGGGTCGTCGGTTGCGCCACGTCCGGCGTGTACGCCGCCGAGCAGATCATCGAGCGGGGCGGCGAACTCGGGCTGGTGTTGCTCGACGTGAACCTCGGGGACCTCGACGGTCCGGCGGTGCGGGCTCGTATTGCTCGGACGTGGCCCGACCTCCCGGTCGCGTACCTGTCGACGAGCGACGACGCCGACCTTCCCGACGACGCCTGGGACTTCCCGGTGATCGAGTTCTTCTCCAAGACGTCGTTCGGCCCCGAGGCGCTTCACGGGTTGCTCACGAAGCTCGGTCGTCCAGTCGTGAGATGAAGTCTCCTACCATGACCCGATGCGAGCGCGTGCCGATCCTGTCGGCGGGGCACCCGGCCCGATGACCCGGTCGACCCGGGAGCAGTTCCGGGCGGCCGTGGTCTCGGAACAGCGAGCCTCGTGGATCGCCATCGCGTTCCCCCTCGTGCTCTGGGCGTTCGTCGATCAGGAGCCGCTGTTGCTGGTCCTCAGCGGTGTCTTCTTCGGATTGAGCTTGTTGCGTCGCCAAGCGATCCCGGCGATCGACCGTGGCGACATCGAACGATCGATCGTGCTGTTCACCTCGAGCAAGTGGCTCGTGTCGCTCGTGTTCGTGGTCGTGTTGCCGATCACCCTGCCGATCGCGATGGTCAACATCATCATGCCGATCGCGCTGGTGTCGACGCAGTTGCCGGAGCGGCGGTTCCCGCTGATGGTCGCCGCGGCGATGATGGTGACCTTGCTGGCGGGCATGGCGGGGTACCTCCAGAACGCCTTCGAGCTCGAACAGAGCGTCGAGCCGTGGATCTGGCAGTGGCTGTGCATCGTGGTCCTCGTGGCGCACATCGTGCCGCTGAGTCTGATCGTGTGGCGGGCGAACCGCCAGCAGACGATCGTCCTGAACGAGGCGCTCGACGCCAACGCTCGACTCCGGGAATCCGACGCCGAGCTCCGGCGGTCTCGTAGCCGCCTGGTGAGCGCCGCCGACGCCGAACGGAGTCGCATCGAACGCGACCTCCACGACGGCGCTCAACAGCGGCTCGTCGCCGTGCTGGTGCAGCTGCGTCTCGCTGCTCGTTCGGCACGTCGCAGCGGCGATGTCGACCCCGACGGCGTCGACGCCCTTGCCGACGACCTCGAAGCCGGGATCGAGGAAGTCCGTCGGCTCGCTCACGGGATCTACCCACCGTTGCTCAAGATGCGCGGGCTGGGCTCGGCGCTCACGGCCGTCGCCCGTCGTAACGGGGCGCCGACGGTGGTCGTCGACGACGGGATCGGCCGATTCGATGCTGCCATCGAGGCCGCGGTGTACTTCTGCTGCCTCGAGGCCGTGCAGAACGCCACCAAGTACGGCGGCGCCGACGTCGAGGTCACGATCCATCTCCGATGCTCCGCGGTCGAAGACCGCGAGACGCTGATCGCAACGGTGTCGGACACCGGTCCCGGTTTCGACCCATCGGGTGCTGCCGGCGCCGGTCGTGGTCTCGAGAACGTTCGTGACCGGATCGGCGCGGTCGGCGGGGAGCTGGTCATCGAGAGCGTGATCGGAGGTGGGACCATCGTGGAACTGACCGTCCCCGTCCCGGATCGAGCCGTCGGGACGGACCATGGCGGCGACACGGTCGAGTCCGCCGTCGAGCACCAGGTCGACGGTGCCGGATCCACCACGCGAGGCGGCCGATGACGGCGCTGCGATTGGTCGTCGCCGACGACAACGTGTTCATCCGCAACGGCATCGCGGCGATGATCGACGCCATCGACGACATGGAACTGGTCGCCGAGTGCGCCGACCTCCCCGAACTTCGCAGCGCCGTGGTGGACCACCAGCCGGACCTGGTGGTGACCGACATCCAGATGCCACCGACGCTCACCGATGAAGGCATCGTCGCCGCCATCGAATTCCGCGCCGAACGTGACGGTGTCGGTGTGCTCGTGCTGAGCCAATACGTCGAGCCCGAGTACGTGATGACGTTGTTCGAGAACGGCTCCGACGGGCTGGGGTACCTCCTCAAGGAGCGCGTCGCCGACCTCGACGAGTTCGAGCGGGCGATCCGGTCGGTTGCGTCCGGACAGTCGGCGGTCGATCCGAAGGTCGTGGAGGTGCTGGTCTCGTCGCGCTCACAGCGACCGTCGGAGATCGACCAGCTGACCCCGCGGGAGACCGAGGTGCTCGGTCTGATCGCCGAGGGTTTGAACAACGCAGCGATCGCCGAACGGTTGGTGTTGGGCGACAAGGCGGTCGCCAAACACATCAACGGGATCTTCTCGAAGCTCGGTCTCAGCGAGGAGGACGAGGTCCACCGGCGGGTCAAGGCGGTCCTGCTCTGGCTCTCCATGTGAGACTGCGTCGGTGCCAGATCTCGTCCATCTCCGCGGCGCCTCGTTCGATCTCGTCGTCGACACCGCGACGCCCACGCCCACCGTCGTGTACTGGGGTGAGTCGCTCGGTGCCGAGCCCGATCTCGATGCGCTCGATCGTGCGCTCGGTCGGCCCGCCGTTGCCGGAGCGCTCGGCACCGTTGCCCCGGTCAGCATCGTGCCGCTCCACGGCGATGGCTTCGTCGGCCGTCCCGGACTGCTCGGTCGGCGGGGTGGGGGAGCGGACTGGGCGCCCCGATTCGAGCCGGCAGGGCACCGTGTCGAAGCCGGCGTCCTCGCTGTGGATTCGATCGACGACGTCGCCGGCTTGGCGCTCGCCACGGAGGTCGTGGTCGGCGACGTCCTCGGCGTTCGTCTCACCATCACCAACGTTGCCGACCGCCGCTACTCGCTCGACTCGCTGACGGTCAGTCTGCCGTTGCCCGATGCGGCGAACGAGCTGCTCCGGTTCGACGGTCGCTGGGCCCGGGAGTTCCATCCGCAGCGGATTGCGTGGGACCACGGCGCCGTCGTCTCCGAGCACCTCCGCGGCCGGACCTCGCACGAGCACCCGCCACTGCTGTTCGCCGGACCCGCCGGGTTCCGCGAATGGGTCGGCGACGTGTACGGAGTCCATCTCGCGTGGAGCGCCAATCACACGCTGCTCGCCGAACGCCTGGCCGACGGGCGCCGCTACGTGCAGGCGGGGGAGCTGCTGCACCCGGGCGAAGTGGTGCTCGAACCGGGCGAGTCCTACACGACACCCGCGGTGGTCGGGGTGTACTCGTCCGAGGGTCTCACGCCGGCGACCTGGGGATTCCATCGGGCGGTGCGGTCGAGTCCGGCGCACCCCACCACGCCGCGACCCGTGCTGTTGAACACCTGGGAGGCCGTGTACTTCGACCACGACCTCGACCGTCTGCGCGGATTGGCCGACGTCGCCGCCGAGGTCGGCATCGAGCGGTTCGTGCTCGACGACGGATGGTTCGGCTCGCGTCGCGACGACACGTCCGGTCTCGGCGACTGGTGGGTGTCGCCGGAGGTGTACCCCGACGGGCTGGCGCCGCTGGTCGACCACGTCACGCAGCTCGGGATGGAGTTCGGGATCTGGGTCGAGCCGGAGATGGTCAACCCCGACAGCGAGCTGTACCGCGCACACCCCGACTGGGCCCTGACGACCGACGGCTACGAGCCGGTGCTCGGACGCAACCAGCTCGTCCTCGACCTCGCCAACCCCGACGCGTTCGCACACGTCCTCGGCCAGCTCGACGCGCTGTTGCGCGATCACGACATCGCCTACGTGAAGTGGGACATGAACCGCGACCACGTCCAAGGGTCGGGGGCCACCGGATCCGCGGGCACGCACGCCCAGACGCTGGCGGTGTACGCCCTGCTCGACGAGCTGCGCACACGTCATCCGGCGGTCGAGTTCGAGTCGTGTGCGAGCGGCGGCGGTCGCATCGACCTCGAGGTCCTTCGACGCGCCGAGCGCGTGTGGACCAGCGACTGCAACGACGCCCTCGAACGCCAGACGATCCAGCGCGGCGCGTCGATGCTGATCCCGCCCGAGGTGATGGGTGCGCACATCGGGCCGCGGCGCTCCCACACCACCGGGCGGCGGCACACCCTCGCGTTCCGGGCGGCGACCGCGCTGTTCGGCCATCTCGGTGTCGAGTGGAACGTGGCCCGCCTGGACGCCGACGATCGGGTGCAACTGGCCGAAGCGATCGCGCTGCACAAGCGGTTCCGACCGCTGCTGCATTCCGGCGACGTCGTCCGGTTCGACACCGAGGAGCCGTACCTCGCCCATGGCGTGTACGCCGCCGACCGGACCGAGGCGCTCGTGTCGTTCGTCCAGATGACCACCGGGCCGAGCCTCACACCGCCGCCGCTACGCCTGCCGGGACTCGATCCCGATCGTCGCTACCGGATCGAACATGTCGCACTGCCCGGCGAACGGTGGGGAGTCGCGTCGACGCAACCCGCATGGCTCACCGACGGCATCGAGCTGACCGGGCGCCAACTCGCAGCCCATGGGCTTCGGCCTCCGGTGCTGCACCCCGAGTCAGCCGTGCTGCTGCATCTCCGCGCGCTCGACGTCAGAGGCGTTCGAGCGAGAGGTGTTTGAGCGCCTCGCGGCGGGTGAGATCGGACAGTTCGTGGGCGTCGACGAAGTTGCGGACTGCGTCGGGGTCGGTGCGGGCGTACTGACGCAGTGCCCAACCGATCGCCTTGCGGATGAAGAACTCGGTGTCGCCGGCCCGGCGCGCTGCGTAGTCGAACAACCGATCGGCGTCGGTGGCCTCCTTCCACCGCAGCTGGTGCAGGATCGCGGAGCGAGCCACCCAGATGTCGTCGTCGTCGATCCATTGGTCCATCTCCGCAGCGAGTGACGGATCGGCGCGCACGAGACCGCCGACCGTCCAGGCAGCGAGCGCGTCGACGGTGTCCCACCACGAGCGGGTCGTGACGAGGCCCCGGATGGCAGGGAGGTGGCGCGACTCGAGTCGGGCGACGTTGGCGCCCAGCGTGTCCTGCGCGACGTACTGGAACTCCCGCTCGGGTTCCTCCCAGCAGGCGCGGGCGAAGTCGATCAGCTCGTCGCCGCTCGCGAGTTGGGCCGTCGCCATCGTCGCCCTGGTCGCAGCGCGCCGCCGCGGTGCCTTCGCACCGAAGAAGTCGAACCGGTGCTTCATGTACGCCGCCATCGTCGGAGCGGCGGCCGGGTCGGCGACCGACTCGAGTTCGTCGCGCAGGGTCTGGACGGACAGCATCGCCGGTCGATTCTGGTCGATCGGGCCACGGGGTCGCGTTCCGGATCACTCCCGCGTCGATGTACCGTTGGGCAGCGTGTGGCAGGTCGCCGGATGACCGAACGCAAGCCGACGGGCGCCAGTTGGGCATCGTGGACCGAGCGGCAGATCGACGAGGGCCGACGGGCGGGGCTCTTCGATGGTCTCGACGGCGAGGGGAAGCCGATCGAAGGGCTCGACGGGCCTCACGACGAGGAGTGGTGGGTCAAGGCCAAACTCCGCCGCGAGGAGGTCGAGTATCTGCCGCCGACCATCGCCATCCGGCGCGAACGCGAGGTTGCGGTGGCTGCGGCGCTGAACGCTGCCGCCGAGGGGGACGTCCGCCGGATCATCGAGCAGATCAACGACCGGATCCGGTACGTGAACAGCCACACGGTCACCGGCCCGCCGTCCACCGTCTGGGTGGTCGACGTCGATTCGATCCTCGAACGCTGGCGAGCGAGGCATCCGTCGTCGGCCCTGGTGGCGGAGCCCCGGGAGCCCGCCGACGATCCGGGCGTCGCGCACCGCCGACCCGCCCGGTGGTGGCGCCGCCGTGTGAGCTGACCCACCCGCCTGCCCCTCTCCGCCCGACCCCGAAATCTGCCCCGATCGACGCGCTGGGCGCGCACATCGAGGCAAATATCGGGGCAGGTTCACGCCGTCGGGGTGGCGACGCCACGAAATCGCAGCGGGCGTTCGTCGAGCTCTTCGGCGAAGTGGGCGGCCCACCCGGCGATCCGCGCCACCGCGAAGATCGGCACGTCGGGTTCGAGGCCGGCCGCTCGCGTGAACGCGCCGAGGGCGAGGTCGATGTTCGGTTGATGCGACATGGTCCGGCCGGCTTCGGCGACGACGACATCGAGGAGATCGGCCTCGGCGGGATCGAGGCGCCGGACGTGTTCCCACAGCGGCGGGTAGCGAGGATCGACACCTCGATACACCTTGTGACCGAAACCGGGTACCGGCCGCCGCTGGGCGCGGTGCTGGGCCAACACGGCGGACGGCTCCGCCTCGGCGCAGGAAGCCAGGAATCGACTGACCTCGACGGCGGCGCTGCCGTGCAGCCGGCCCTCGATGGTCGCCAAGCCGGCGGCGAAGGCGGTGTACGGAGACGTTTGCACCGACGCTGCGATCCGGACCGCCAACGTGCTCGTCGCCAACTCGTGGTCGGCGAGGAGCACCAGTGCGGTGTCCACCGCGTCGACGAGCTCGACCGAGGGACGTCGCCGCCAGGCGCTTGCCAGGCGAGCGGCGAATCGACCGGTCCTGAGCGTGGCTCCGAGTACCACCGGCGTCGCCACGAGCAGTCGTCGGGCGGCATCGGCCGCCCGATCGTCGGGATGGCGTGCCGCGAGGACGTGGGCGGCGGTTGCGATTCGGGCGATCGGCGAGATGTTCAGGTCGGTGGTCGGCGCGAGTGCCCCGCGCAGCGTCGGGTCGCTCGACGGCCACGACGTGGACGCTGCGTCATCGGCGCCCGACCAGAGGAACTCGGCGACGTCCTCGAAGTGACGGGTGGCCGCCAGGTCGATCGCATCGACGCCCCGAAAGGTCAGGGCGTGCTCGTCGATGGTGGTGATGCCCGAAGCGATCTGTACATCGATCGTCGCCCTCGGACCGCTCGGTGCGCGCCGGCTCCGTTCGGCGAGTTGGTGCACCTCGTCTCGGGCGAACAGCGAAGTGCGCCCATCCGGGGCGGTGGTGCGGTTCAGGCGACCTCGGCTCACGTAGGCGTAGAGGGTCGCCTTCGACACGCCGAGGATCGCAGCGGCTTCGGTCGCGCGGATCAGCGTGCTCACGACTCCAGCTTCGAGTACTCGGTTGATCCAGTCAATGTTGATTCGATCAACGTTGATTTCGGGATGACCTCGGCGGAAACTCGGGTGCATGACACAGCTGATCGACGTGCCCGCCGGACTCAACGGCGTGGTCGCCGCCGACACCGCGATCGGCGCGGTCGACGGCGACCGCGGCTTCTTCCACTACGGACCCCACGACGCCACGGTCCTCGCACGCAGGCGTTCGTTCGAGGAGGTCTGGTTCCTCGTGCGGGAGGGCCGACTTCCCGACGTCGACGAAGCCATCGAGTTCCGACTGGCGGTGGTAGCGCTCCGGGAGATCCCTGCCGACCTGTTCCCCGTGATCGACGTGGTGGCCCGACAGAACGCTCCGATGCTGGCGAAGCTCCGCGCCGTGCTGTCGGTCGCCGACCTGGGCCTGTCGCCGATGATCGACGTGGACGACGCCGAGCGGCGGCACCAGACGCTGCGTCTCGCAGCGGTGGTGCCGATGATCGTCGCTGCCCTGCATCGGCGTGGTGCCGGGCTCGACGTGATCGAGCCCGATCGATCGCTCGGGCACGCGGCTGCCTACCTGCAGGCAACGATCGGAGAAGCGCCGACGCCGGTCGCGGCCCGGGCGGTGGAGCAGTACATGATCCTGACGATCGACCACGGCTTCAACGCATCGACGTTCACGGCGCGGGTCGTCGCCTCGACCGGGGCCGATGCCGCCGACGCGGTGTGTGCGGCGCTCGGCGCGCTCGCCGGACCGCTCCACGGCGGGGCGCCGAGCCGTGCGCTCGACGCGCTCGACGAGATCGGGTCGGTCGACCGAGCGGCCGCCTGGGTGCGGGGCGAGGTTGCGGCCGGCCGCCGGATCATGGGATTCGGCCATGCCGTCTACCGGGCGCCCGATCCGCGTTCCGCACTGCTGCGCGAGGTGGCCGAACGGCTCGGGGGCGACCTGGTGGAGTCCGCCGTCGCGGTCGAAGCGGAGATCCTGGTGACGCTCGCCGAGCTCAAGCCGGGACGTCCGCTGCCGAGCAACGTCGAGTTCTACGCCGGCGTCGTCATGGAGACCGCCGGGCTTCCCCGCTCGATGTTCACCCCCACCTTCGCCGTCAGCCGAACCGTCGGCTGGTGTGCGCACATCGTCGAGCAGGCCGCCGCCGCGAAGCTGATCCGCCCCTCGTCCCGCTACGTCGGCCCGCCGGTCACCCCCTGACCCGCCCCGTCCCCGCCCCACAAGGCCCACCACCCCGAAAACGCCTCGATCTGCGCGCTCAGCGCGCAGATCGAGGCAGATTTCGGGGGTGGCGGGGCGGGATGGGGTGGCGAAGCGAGCGGGGAGGGAGGGGAGCGGGTGCGGCGGGTAGCGTTGGGGGTCGTGTCCGACCGCATCACCCCCGAGGCCGTCGCGAAGGTGGCGAAGCTCGCGCGGCTGTCGCTGAGCGACGACGAACTCCAGCAGGCGACCCACCAGTTGAGCGACATGCTCGATCACTTCGCCGACATCGATGCGCTCGACCTCGACGGGGTCGAGCCGATGACGCATCCGACCCCGATCGCGAACGTGATGCGTGAAGACATCGAGCAGGACTGTCTCGACCGTGACGAGGTGCTCGCGGCGGCGCCTGCCGCCGAGGACGGCCGCTTCCGAGTGCCGCCGATCGTCGGGCTGGACGACTGATGGCCGACGTCACCGGAACCCCATCGGCGCCCTCCACGGCGATCGACATCGCCTGGAACGTCCGCAACAACGTCGAATCGGCTGCCGCCGTCGTCGAGCGCCACCTCGCCGAGATCGATCGCCGGGAGGGCGACATCCACGCCTTCAACCTCGTGCTCGCGGACGAGGCCCGAGCCCGGGCGATCGAGATCGACGACGCGGTCGCCGTCGGGCGCGACCCCGGTCCGCTCGCCGGCGTCCCGATCGCACTGAAGGACAACATGTGCACGCGGGGGATCCCCACGACGTGCTCGTCGAGGATTCTCGACGGCTGGAAGCCGCCCTACGACGCCACGATCGTCACCAGGCTCCACGAGGCCGGGGCGATCGTGATCGGCAAGACGAACCTCGACGAGTTCGCGATGGGATCGAGCACCGAGAACTCGGCGTTCGGACCCACCCGCAACCCGCACGACATCACCCGTGTACCCGGCGGATCGAGCGGCGGTTCGGCCGCCGCCGTCGCGGCGGGCTTCGCCCCCGTCAGCCTCGGCTCCGACACCGGAGGATCGATCCGCCAGCCCGCCGCCCTGTGCGGCGTCGTCGGGGTGAAGCCGACCTACGGAGCAGTGAGCCGCTACGGCCTGGTGGCATTTGCATCGAGCCTCGATCAGATCGGACCGTTCGCCACCACGGTGGCCGACGCATCGCTGCTGCTCGAGTCGATCTCCGGCCACGATCCGATGGACTCGACCTCGATCCGCCAGCGTCCCCTCGAGATCAGCCGCCAGCTCGACTTCGGCGTCGTGGGCCTCAGGGTCGGGCGGATCACCGATCTGCCCGAGGGGGCGAGCCCCGACGTCGTGGCACGCTTGGACCAGGCGTTCGACGAGCTCCGTGCCGCCGGCGCCGAGATCGTCGACGTCGAGGTGCCGGCGTTCGGCTACGGCCTCACCGCCTACTACCTGATCGCCCCTGCCGAGGCGTCGAGCAATCTCGCCCGGTACGACGGCGTGCGCTTCGGCCACCGGGTGGACGCACCCGACACCAACGCGATGTACATGGCCACGCGAACCGAGGGGTTCGGCGCGGAGGTGAAGCGTCGCATCATGTTGGGCACCTACGCCTTGTCCGCCGGCTACTACGACGCGTACTACGGCCGGGCGCTCAAGGTGCGCCGTCGCATCGCCGACGACTTCGCCGCCGCGTACGAGCGCGCCGACGTGCTGCTGACCCCGGCATCTCCCACGGTGGCGTTCCACCTCGGCGACAAGACGTCCGATCCGATGTCGATGTACCTGTGCGACACGTACACGATTCCGTCGAACCTCACCGGTGACCCGGGCATGAGCGTGCCGTTCGGCACCGGCGACGACGGTTTGCCGGTCGGCATCCAGGTGCTCGCGCCGGCATTGCAGGAGGCCACGATGTTCCGGACCGCCGCCGAACTCGAACGGAGGGCACCGCAATGAGCGACGCCGTCACCACCGACGGAACGGCTGCAGCGACGACCGAGACGGTGTGGAGCTCCAACGGCTGGGAGATGGTCGTGGGCCTGGAGGTCCATGTCGAACTCGCCACCCGAACCAAGCTGTTCTCGGCCTCGCCGAACCGCTTCGGTGACGAGCCCAACACCCACATCGACCCGGTCACCCTGGGGCTCCCGGGTGCCCTGCCCGTGCTCAACCGTCAGGCGGTCGAACTCGCGATGCGTCTCGGTCTGGCCCTCAACTGCACCGTGCAGCGCTCGACGTTCGCGCGGAAGAACTACTTCTATCCGGACATGCCGAAGGCGTACCAGATCAGCCAGTACGACGAACCGATCTGCATCGACGGGTGGCTCGACCTGCCCGACGGCACCCGGGTGGGCATCGAACGGGCGCATCTCGAGGAGGACACCGGCAAGTCCACACACGTCGGCGGCACCGGTGGCCGCATCCACGGCAGCGACCACTCGCTGATCGACTTCAACCGTGCCGGCGTGCCGCTCGTGGAGATCGTCAGCCGGCCCGACATCCGCAACCCCGAGCAGGCGAAGGCGTACGTGAGCGAACTCCGTGCGATCCTCGTCGCGGTCGGCGCGTCCGACGCCAAGATGGAGGAGGGGTCGATGCGCGTCGACGCCAACGTCAGCGTTCGGCGTCCGGGAGCCGAGTTCGGCACGCGCTGCGAGATCAAGAACGTCAACTCCGTCCGATCCGTCGGCCGTGCGATCGAGTACGAGGCGCAGCGCCAGATCGGCATGTTGGAGGCGGGCGAGCCGATCCGCCAGGAGACCCGCCACTGGGACGAGACCGACGGCCGCACGCACACGCTGCGGTCGAAGGAGGACGCCGACGACTACCGCTACTTCCAGGAGCCCGACCTCGTGGTGGTCGATCCCGACCCCGAGTGGATCGAACGGGTCCGGTCGTCGCTGCCGGTGTTGCCCGCAGCGCGACGAACCCGCCTCGCCGAAGCCACCGGTCAAGCGCCCGACGCCGAGGCGGTGCTCGTCGTCACCGATCGCCACCAGGATGGCTACGTGCTCGCCGTCACCGAGGCGGGGGGTGACGCAGGACGAGCCCTCGTCCACGTCAAGGAGGCGTTCGCCGAAGAAGGGGAGCGTCCCTCGGTGCCCGCCGCCGACCTGGCCGTGCTCACGCGCATGGAGGTCGCAGGCGAACTGACGGCGACCCAGGCGAAGCAGGTCCTCGCGGAGCTGGTCGACCACGGTGGCGGCGATCCCAGGGCGATCGCGGCGGCGAAGGGGTTCGAGGCAATGGACAGCTCCGAACTCGAGGCGATGGTCGATGCGGCGATCGCGGCGCAGCCCGACGCGTGGGCGAAGTTCTGCGCAGGCGAGGGCAAGGCGATGGGTGCACTCGTCGGCGCGGTGATGAAGGCGTCGAAGGGCCAGGCGGACGGCAAGGCCGTCACCGCGCTCCTCGAACAACGCCGCAACGTGTGATGTCGTCACCGTCGACTCGACACGGCGTGCCGAGCTGACGGAGAACCAACCTTCGGCCCTGACCTTTCGACAGACGGTGAGTCAGCATCCTGTGTGATGGACGAGCGTTCGACACTGAGGGGCCGGGTCGCCGTGGTGACCGGTGGGGGCCGCGGGATCGGCGAGGGCATTGCTCGCAGCCTCGCCCAGGCCGGTGCTGCGGTCGTGGTCGGGGCCCGGCGCTCGGCCGAGATCGAGTCGGTTGCGGCGTCGATCAACGACACCGGAGGACGTGCGCTCGCCGTGACGTCCGATGTCACGGATCAGTTCGCGCTCGGCAAACTCGCCACGGCGGCGGTCGAGGAGTTCGGACATCTGGACATCTGGGTGAACAACGCCGGTGGACTCGAGGTGTGCAAACCGCTCAGGGAGTTGACGCGCCGCGAGTGGGACGAGTGTCTCGCGGTCAACTTCACCGCGGTCTGGGACGGCTCGATGGCCGCGGTCGAGCAGATGCAGTGGGGCAGCATCATCAACATCTCGTCGTTGTCGGCGTTCGGCCCGCTGCCGAGGAGCGGCCACTATGCGGCGTGCAAGGCGGCCGTGAACTCGCTCACCCAGACCATGGCCCACGAGTTGGCGCCCGACATCCGTGTCAACGGCGTGGCACCCGGTCCGGTCGCGACCGAACAGCTCTTCGGAAGTCTCGACGCGAAGGGCCGAACGATCGAGGAGTTGACCGCCCGCATGCCGCTCGGCATCGGTCACCCGCAGGACGTCGGCGAGGCCGTCGTCTACCTGGCATCCGATGCCGCCCGCTGGGTCACCGGGCAGACGCTGGTCATCTCGGGCGGCCTGTCGGTCTTCTGACTCGTCCTTTCCGAGACCTCGTTGCGACACTCGCCCCATGGACTTCGAGATTCCCGCCGACATCCAGGACACGCTCGATCAACTCGACGCGTTCATCGATGCCGAGATCAGGCCGCTCGAGCAGCAGGACGACAACGTGCGGTTCTTCGATCATCGTCGCGAGTGGGCGCGGACCGACTTCGACAACGACGGCGTTCCGCGGGCGGACTGGGAGGAGTTGCTCCGAGAGATGCGCCGGCGCGCCGACGCCGCCGGCTGGCTCCGCCTCGCGTTGCCCGCGGAGTTCGGCGGGCAGGACGCCAGCAACCTGAAGATGGCGATCATCCGCGAGCATCTGGCCCACAAGGGCCTCGGGTTGCACAACGACCTGCAGAACGAGTCCTCGATCGTCGGGAACTTCCCGACGGTGCTGATGATGCGCGACTTCGGCACCGAACAGCAGAAGGCCGACTGGATGCCCGGGTTCCTCGACGGAACTCGCCGCCTCGCGTTCGGCCTCACCGAGCCGAACCACGGCAGCGACGCCACCTACATGGAGACCACCGCCGTCCGAGACGGCGACGAGTGGGTGATCAACGGCATGAAGCGATGGAACTCGGGTCTCCACCACGCCACCCACGACATCATCTTCGCCCGCACGTCCGGTGAGCCGGGGAGCCCCAAGGGGATCAGCGCCTTCCTCGTCCCGACGAACGCACCGGGGTTCCAGGTCGACTTCTTCTGGTGGACGTTCAACATGCCGACCGATCACGCCGAGGTGAGCCTCACCGACGTGCGAGTCGGTGCCGACGCGTTGTTCGGCGAGGTCGACCGCGGGCTCGAACTCGCCCAGCACTTCGTGCACGAGAACAGGATCCGACAGGCGGCGTCGTCGCTCGGCGCGGCGCAGTACTGCATCGACGAGGCGGTGGCCTACGCCAACAGTCGCACGACCTGGGGCAAGAAGCTGTCGGTCAACCAGGGAATCCAGTTCCCGTTGGTCGAGCTGCACACCGAGGCGGCGATGCTGCGTCAGCTCGTCCGCTACACGGCCACGATGCTCGACGCGAAGCACCACATGGAGGTCACGCACCTGGTGGCGATGTGCAACTACCGCGCCAATCGTCTGGCATGCGACGCCGCGGACCGGGCGATGCAGACGTGCGGTGGCGTCGGGTACTCCCGTCACATGCCGTTCGAGCACATCTACCGCCACCACCGGCGCTACCGCATCACCGAGGGCTCCGAGGAGATCCAGATGCGCAAGGTCGGCCAGCACCTCTTCGGCTTCGGCCGGAAATGAGACGCGGGGTCTGACCCCGCGTCTCATTCGCGGGGGACGCCGGTGGGGTTGGTGTCTTCGCGGGCGGCGAGGTCGTCATCGAGCTGCTTGAGCAGTGATGGCGCCGTGAGTCCGATCACGTCCCCTTCGGTCGGCAGCGGGTCGTTGCGACAGAGGAACGCCATGCGTCCGTCGGCCACGCGCACCATCGGGATGAACAGCTCGTCGTCGACGGCCGACACGATCAGGGGGCCGCTGTGTGCGCCGCGCATCTTCCAACCCTGGCGGGAGCGGTCGTCGAGGGTCGAGTAGCTGATGCCGTCGATGCCGATCAGCCGGCCGAGGTGTTCCTCGGGCACCGAGGAGTCGCCCGGTCTCCGCTTCGACGGCACCAACTGGAACACCTCCCGACGTCCGAAGACCCGAGCGAACCGTGCGGTCGCGAGTGAGTTGACCTCGTCGTTCGACGTGAATGCGAGCAGTCGACCGATGCCGCGCAGGTCGAGGTCGTGGCTCGCCTCCTCGGCGAGCACGCTCATCCGCCGGGCCGGCAACCCGACGGCGATCGCACGCGTGACGTTGTACGGGTCGGTGTCGACGAGCATCACCTTGACGTCCCGGTCCTGCAGTTCCTTTCCGAGCCCGCGCCCGACGGCATGCGCTCCGGCGATCAGCACGCCGTGGGCCTGGGCCTCTGCGAGCCCCAGCAATCGCGCGGCCGGGCCAGCGAGGAACCCGTACACCACGATCGTGCCGATGATCACCAGGAACACGATCGGTACGATCTTTCCGGCGTCGGGGACGTTCTCCTCCTCGAGCCGGATCGCGAAGATCGCCGAGACTGCGGCCGCCACGATGCCGCGCGGCGCCATCGTCATGAGGAAGACACGTTCGCGCCAGTTGAGCGATGTCCGCACTGACGACACCATCACCGAGATCGGCCGTGCGACCAGGACGAGCACCGCGAGGAACGCGATCGACGGGAGCAGCACGTCCTGCAGGGCGTCGGCGTCGATCCGTGCGGCCAACAGGATGAACAGCACGGAGATCAGCAGTGTCCGCAGACTCTCGTTGAACTCGAGGACCTGACGGATCGTCGAGCTCTCACGTCTGGCGAGGTACATCCCGAGCACGGTCACTGCGAGCAGACCCGCCTCCTCCTGCACTTCGTTGGCGGCGACGAACGACGCGACGACGAACGCGAAGGTGACGGGAATCGCCAGTTGGTCGGGGATCAGGAACCGTCTCAGCGCCGTGTCGAGTACGAAGGCCGCCGCGAGGCCGAACCCCGCACCCGCGATGATCGTGAGTGCGAGCACACCGATCAGCTTCGACACCGCTTCGTCGGGCGCGTCGGTGACGACGATCTCGAAGGCCAGGAGTGCGCCGGTCGCGCCGATCGGGTCGATCAGGACGCCTTCCGCCCGCAGGATCGGTCCGGTCGTCCCGGTCGGACGCACGAACCGGAGCAATGGTCCGATCACCGTCGGGCCGGTGACCACGAGCACGGCGCCCAGGACGAGCGAGGCCTGGTTCGAGATCCCGAAGATCTCTCGTGCGCTGAACCAGGCGACGAGGAACGTGGCGATCGCGCCGACACTGATCAACCGGCGCACCACGATGCCGGTCGAGCGGAGTTCCCGCGGTGGCAGGTCGAGCCCACCCTCGAAGAGGATGACGGCGACCGCGAGCGACACCAAGGGGAACAACGTGCCGCCCAGGAGCTCGTCGGGGTCGACGATCCCGGTGACGGGCCCGAGCACCAGTCCGGCGATCAGGAGGGCGATGATCGAGGGGATCTGGGTCCGCCACGCCAGCCATTGCGCGAGCATGCCCGCGCCGAGGATCAGCGCCAGCGTCGGTCCGATCGCGGACTCGCCCGCGGCCAGCAGGGTGGCGATCACGGTCGGCCGGTTGACTGGTCGGCGGTGGCCATCCGGGGCGATGGTAGTGCGCTCGGCCGGGCGTGCCAGTCCTGGTGCCGGTACCGTCGTCGTTCATGGGCGCCCGAATCGAACGGATCACCTTCCCCGGCAGTAGCGGCGCGGCGTTGGCGGCCAGGCTCGATCTGCCGGCAGGCCCTCCTCGGGCGTTCGCCCTCTTCGCGCATTGCTTCACCTGCGGCAAGGACATCCATGCGGCATCGCGCATCGCGAATGCCCTCACCGATGTGGGCTTCGGGGTGCTCCGCTTCGACTTCACCGGCCTCGGCATGAGCGAGGGCGAGTTCGCCAACACGAACTTCACCTCGAACACCGAGGACCTGATCGCCGCAGCCGACTGGCTCCGGTCGGCCCACCGGGCGCCCCAGGTGCTGATCGGTCACTCCCTCGGTGGAGCGGCGGTGCTCGCCGTCGCCGGTTCGATCCCGGAAGTCCGCGCCGTCGCCACGATCGGTGCGCCGGCCAGCCCCGAGCACGTCACCGGCGTCTTCTCGTCGTCGCTCGACGAGATCGAGTCCACCGGGGTGGCCGACGTCCAGTTGGCCGGTCGTCCCTTCACCATCCGCAAACAGTTCCTCGACGATCTGCGCGACCACGTCGTCACCGAGCGGGTCGCGACGATGAAGCGAGCGCTGCTCGTGCTGCACTCGCCCGTCGACAACACCGTTGGCATCGACAACGCCGCAGAGATCTTCCTCGCCGCTCGTCATCCGAAGAACTTCGTCTCGCTCGACGGCGCCGACCATCTCCTGTCGGAGTACTCCGACGCGGCCTTTGCCGCGTCGATGATCGGGGCCTTCGCGAACCGCTACATCGTCGACGAGAGCGGCGCCAGCGACCTCCCTCGTGCGACCGCGCCCGTCGTGGTCGCCGAGACCAGCCAAGGGGCGTTCCTCAACCATGTCGTCGTCGGCCGCCATCGCCTGCTCGCCGACGAGCCCGAGTCGGTCGGTGGCTACGACGCCGGGCCGTCGCCGTACGACTTCCTCGGCATCGCGCTGGGGGCCTGCACGTCGATGACGTTGCGGATGTATGCCGACCGCAAGGAGCTGCCGCTCGATCAGGTCAGTGTGGAGATCAGCCACGGCAAGGTCCACGCCGACGACTGCGCCGAGTGCGCCGACAACGAGCGGCTGGCCGGTCGCTCGGGAATGATCGATCGTTTCGAGCGTGTGCTGCACATCTCGGGCGACGACCTCACGGACGCCGATCGCGCCAAATTGCTGGCGATCGCCGACAAGTGCCCGGTCCATCGCACGCTCGAGTCGGCGAGCTCGATCGTGACCCGCCTCGCCGACCACGAGCACGGGTGACCGAGGCGATGACCAGCTCGATGTCCGGTTCCGCTGCTCCACTCGACGGGCTGGTCGAGGAACTCCGTCGAGCGTGGGCCCACACCGACGCGCTGTGGCTCGATCTCGACGACGACCAGCTGCGGTGGCGCCCGAACGAGCACTCGAGCGCGATCGGCTGGCACCTCGGCCACCAGGCCGCCGTCGCCCACTTCATGGTGCGCAATCTGCTCGCCGCCGAGCCGAGCCCGGACCCGGAACTCGATTCGTTGATGGACAGCGCCACGCCGGAGCCGGATCGCGGCGATCTTCCCGACCGGGAGCGGTTGGGGAGATATCGCGCAGCGGTCGCCGATCGCGTGATCGTCCGCATCGACGCGATCCGTCTCGGCGAGGTGGGCGCTCCGGCGCAGCTGTCGGTGGTCGCGGCGGGCCTCGTCCGAGCATTGGTCAACCACGAGTACCAGCACGACCAGTGGATCGCCGAGGTGCGCTCTCGCGACCTCGGTGCGGCGGCGTCGCCCCCACCGGCGTCACCGGATCTCACCACCCTCGACGGTTACACCGTCCTGCGATGAGGTTCGCGACCGACGGTCGGCCCGGAACCTCATCGCTGCAGGATGACGTGGCCACCGGGGTCAGGTGGATGCTGCCGAGTCGTTTTCGACGGTCGTCGACTCGGCCACCTGATCGGGTGGCTGCACGCTGATCAGCGAGCCGTCGCGGTACCGCACGATCGCCGCATTGAGTTCGGCGCTCATGATCGAGGCGATCGCGAGCAGGCTCAGCCACGTGATCAGTCCGAGCACGATCGCGAACTGACCGTAGGTGTCGCTGGAGTTCTCGATGATCCGTCGGGTGATGTCGGTGCCGAAGTGCTGGAGCAGCGTGTACAGCACACCGGCAGTGATCGCGCCCGGAAGCACGTCGCGCCAGGTCGGCGAGGCGGCCGTGAGGACGCGGTACATCAGCCCGAGCACTCCGATGTTGACGGCGACATTGGCCGCGGTCAGGACGAAGCGCCCCGCGTTCGGAAGGCCGGCCGAGTTGACGAGGGTGGCCAACGCGAGGCTCGCGATCTGGGCACCACCGACGATCACGATGCCGAGCAGTGCCCTCCCACGCTGAACGGGCAGCGACGCGCGATGGTCGACATCGACCTCCCAGACGTCGTCGAGCGCTGCCTGCAGTCCGGCGAACGCCTTGGTGGCACCCCAGAGGGCGCCGGCGAGCCCGATCACCAGGGCCCAGACGCTGCCGTTCAGCGACGCGGGGTCGTTCTGCAGCTGCTGGCCGAGGACGGGAATGTCGGCGAGCGCCCCGTCGATGATGCGTTGCTGGAGTTCCTCGTCGTCCTGCAGGACGAAGCCGAGGATCGTGGTGGCGGCGAGCAGCAGCGGAAAGATCGAGACGAACCCGAAGAACGCGACCACGGAGGCGTTTCGCCCCGAGATGTGCCGTCGCCAACCGTCGAGCGTGTCGACGCCGATCTCGATCGACGGGTGGGTGGAGCGGAGCTCCATCATCCGGTCACTGGTGGTCCACGGCATGGGTCACATCCTGTCCGATTCCGCGAGATTCCAGTCGATCGGCTCCCGGCCCGCTGCCATCAGCGCCTCGTTCGCCCGACTGAACGGCCTGCTCCCGAGGAATCCGTTGTGGGCCGACAGTGGCGACGGGTGAGCCGACTCGATGATCGTGTGCCGGCCCGTGTCGATCAACTCGCGCTTGCGACGCGCCGAGTTGCCCCACAGGATGAAGACCACGGGGTCGGCCTTGTCGTTGACCACGCGGATCACCTGATCGGTGAAGGTCTCCCAGCCCCGTTTCTGGTGCGAACCCGCTTCGCCGGCCCGGACGGTCAGGGTCGCGTTGAGCAGCAACACGCCCGACTGTGCCCACCGCTCGAGATTTCCGTGGTCGGGGATCGGCAACCCGAGGTCGTCGTGGAGTTCGGTGTGGATGTTGCGCAGCGAGGGTGGCACGCGTACCTCCCGCCGGACCGAGAAGCACAGACCGTGGGCCTGTCCCGGCCCGTGGTAGGGATCCTGGCCGAGGATCATCACCCGGGTGTCGGCGCACGAGGTGAGGTGGAGTGCGGCGTAGACGTCGGCGGGCGGGGGATACACGACGTGGGCCGCGCGCTCGGCCGCCACGAACGCCTGCAGGTCGTCCCAGTAGGGCTGTTCGAACTGATCTCGCAGGAGCGGGTTCCAGTCGGTCTTCGGCATCGACCACAGTGCCTAGCATGGTCGTCGTGTTCGATCATCTCGAACGAGCCCGTCTCGCCACCCTCCCCACGCCCTTGGAGGGCGGTCCGCGGCTGCGCGGCAACTCCGGCGACGGTCCGCGGCTGTGGGTGAAACGTGACGACCTCACGGGTCTCGGCGGCGGTGGCAACAAGGCGCGCAAGCTCGAGTTCCTCTGCGGTGACGCGGTCGCGTCCGGGGCAGGGGCGCTCGTGACGGTCGGCGCAGCGCAGTCCAACCACTGTCGGATGACGGCCGCCGCAGGTGCTCGACTGGGCTTGGAGGTGCACCTGGTGCTGTCGGGCGACCGGCCCGAGGAGGTGACCGGCAACCAGTTGTTGTCGATGCTGTTCGGCGCCCAACTGCACTTCACCGGTACCGAGGAGAGTCATTGGGGCGAACTCGAGATGGCCCGCGAAGCGCTGACCGAGCAGCTGGCCGACGACGGCCTGCGCCCGTATGCGATCCCGATCGGCGGAAGCACTGCGGTCGGAGCGCTCGGCTACGCGGCCGGATTCATCGAGCTGCTCGACCAGCTCGACGAGGCCGGGCTCGCACCGAGTCACATCGTGTTCACGTCGTCGAGCGGCGGCACTCACGCAGGGTTGCTCGCAGGTCGGGCCGCCGCCGCGCACGGTGGACGTCGAGTTCCCGACGTCGTCGCGATCGGTGTGGCCAAAGGGGTCAACCTCGGCCTGCCCGACGTCGCCGAACTCGCCAATCACACCTTGACGCTGATGGGCTCGACGGCGATCGTGGCCCACGAGGACGTCGAGGTCGACACCCGCTGGATCGGACCCGACTACGCCGTGCCGACCGACGCCGGTGACGACGCCATCCGCTGGGCGGCGACCCACGGCGGATGGCTCCTCGACCGTACGTACTCCGGCAAGGGGTGTTCCGGCCTGCTCGGGCTCGCCGCCGAGGGGCGCTTCGGCGACGACGTCGTGTTCATCCACACCGGGGGTTGGCCTGCGCTCTTCGCCCCCGGCGGCCGTCCGCCGCTGCCCGGATAGCGTGGCGCGCCATGAGTGACCAGATCCTCGACGTCGACCTCCTGGCGTTCGAACGCACCACCGGCCCGCAGCGACGAGCGGTCGTCGACGGGGTCCGTCGCAGCCTGGCGACCGGGTTCGTGTACACGAGCCACGACCTGTCCGACGATCTGCTCGACACCACCTACGGCATGCTCCGGGAGTTCTTCGAGCTGCCGGCCGACGTGAAGCAGCAGTACGTCGCGGCCGGCGCCAACGGCCAGACCGGCTACACCGGTCTGCTCGTCGAAACGGCCGCCTCGAGCGACAAGCCGGACTGGAAGGAGATGCTCAACTGGTCGGCCCCGATCGCTGCCGGGCATCCCCTCAAGCGCAAGTTCTCCACCGCCTACCCCGATCAGCTGGTTCCCGAGGCGGCGGTGCCGGGCATCACCGACGTGCTCTACCGGTTCCACGCCTCGATCGCCGACCTCCAGCGCCGGTTCCTCCGCGTCATCGCCGAGGGGATCGGGTGCCACGAGACGTTCTTCGACGACATGGTCGAGGACGGCCCCACGCTCACGCGGGCGATCCGCTATCCGGCGATGACCGAGCTGGGCGCCGAGGGCCACGTGTGGGCCGCGGAGCACGGCGACATCAATCTGATCACGGCGTTGCCGCGGGCGACCGCACCCGGCCTCCAGGTGAAGGTCGACGACGGCTGGATCGACGCGACTCCGCCCGACGACTCGGTGATCATCAACACCGGCATCATGCTGGAGCGCCTGACCAACGGTGTCATCCCGATCGGCTGGCACCGGGTGGTGGCCGCCCCGGGCTACGAGGGCGAGCGCTACAGCGTCGTGCAGTTCTGCCACCCGCGGCCGTGGACCGTCCTCGCTCCCGTGCCGTCGTGCTGCACCGAGGACAATCCGCAACGTTTCGCTGCGATCAGCGCCGAGGACGCGCTCGACGAGGTGCTGTACGAGATCAACCTGGTCGAGACCGCCCGCCGGGTCGAGTGAGCTGCTGACCGCGAGGTCAGCGCCGCGGGATCAGGGCCGCAGCACCGGGACGGTCAGACGGTCGTCGTCGCGCTCGGCCAGGTCGATCCAGATCGTCGTCGGGAGATCGATCGGGGTCAGCCAGGTGGGTGGCACGGTGGAGACGCCCCCGGCGCCGGGCCCCCGTGCGTCCGCGGGCGCGTACCCGCAGCTCTCGCTGGGGTAGATCATCGCCGCCCAGCCCGCGGCCGTGACCTGCCCAGTCGACGTGATCACCCATTCGGAGTCGATCTGGCGGTCGTCGTCGGTGGTCTCGATCGTGACCGGATCGTGGGTCTCGCCGGTCGGTACGCTCGCCCACGGGCCGGTTCCGACCGAACAGACCTGCCGGAACAGCGCATCGATGACCGGTCCGTAGGCATCGACCGGCGTCGTGTCGAGATCGTCGATCGTCAGCCGGATGTGTGGTGCGACCGCGTCGGTCGGGATGTCGACCGTGGCGTCGGTGGGCACATCGGAGCGGATCCCGAGCGGCAGCGGACTCGAGTTGCCCATGAACCCGAGCACCTGGCCGGCGCGAACGCTCGTGCCGACGCGTGCGAGCGGCGTGAGACGGAGGTGCGGCGGTGCGGCACCGTCGTCGGTGCCGGGGTTGTCGTCGTTGAACCCGGCGAGGTGGTAGCTCCGACCCGTCGGGTCGGTGACGGTGACCGAGATCGTGTCGCCGAGTTCGTCGTGCACGTCGGTGACGACGCCGTCGACCACCGAGAGCACGGGTTGCAGCTTCACCCCGAAGATGATGCCCGGCGCCTCCTCGGCGCAGAGCCCAGCTGCCTCGATCTCCTCGGGCGTCGCGCCTGCACCGGCGCCGGCATCCTGGGCGACGTCCTGGGCATCACCGCAGTCGGGGGCGGCGAGACGCGTCGGGCCGAGTACCGGGAACGCGATCGCTGCCTTGCGCTCGATCGCCGGCGCATCGGGATCCGTGGCCGGTGCGGCGGGTACTTGCGGCGGCACGCCGAGGCGGGCGACCGCTTGGTCGAGCGTCAGTTGCTGCGGGACGGGCTGGCCCGACAGGAATGCCCACACACCGAGCCAGCGCTGCTGGTACTCACGGATCGTGAGGACGTTTCCCGCCGAGGGCACCGGCACGACGTCCATCAACGCCGGCTCGCGGGCGGCGCGCGGGAAGTACCACAGCACCGGAATCATCGAGACGTCGTTGTTCCACTGGGCGAGGAAGCGATCGACGTCAGCGGCGGCCCGCTCGTCCTGCACCTGCGGCGGGGCGAGGTAGGCGTGGTCGTATCCGCCGTAGCCGTCCCACGTGGAGGCGATGAACTGGTACGCGCCCGACGCGTTGCCGCGATTGGGCGGAGCGTCGTAGTCCCCCCGCGATTCGATGTAGCGGATCGTGGCGAGGATGTGCGCGATCTGGCTCGGATACACCGTGATGTTCTGCGCCGCGGGAGCGGGCGTTGTCGACGGCGGAGGGTCGATCGTGGTCACCGTCGTCGTCGGAGCCGTCGTCGTCGGAGCCGTCGTCGTCGGAGCCGTCGTCGGTGTGGACGCTGGTGTGGTGGTCGGTGTGGTGGTCGGTGCCGGCGGTGTCGTCGGCGGCGCGGTCGTCGGCGTCTCGGATGGATCCGCCGCCGGTGTGGCGTCCGATCCATCGATCGCCGAGCCGGGGCGTGCCCCTCCGACCGCCAGCGTGACGGCCAGTGCCGCGGCCGCGGCCGTCATCGCTGCGACGCGCGTCGGCGAGAGGCGTTCGAGGCGGCGGGGACGGGCGGGTGTCATGGTGCTTCGGATTCGCTCGCGAACGAACATCGATCGGTGGCGGCACATGGGTATCGGCACGCAAAGGCGCAAGGTTCACTGAATTCTCACGTCCCGCGTCACGTTAGCCGTGCTCACCTCGCCTGAACGTCGGCTCCGGATACCTTGTGCCCTGCGATGGCCAGTGATCCCACCCGAGCAGACGACGCATCGCCCCTCGCGGCGTCACCCGACTCCCCGATGGATGTCGTGTTGGCGGTCGACATCGGCGCCACCGGTTTCCAGGCCGGTCTGGTGACGGCCCGCGGCGTGCTGATCGATCGACGCCGGGCCGACATCGAACCCGACGTCGGCCCGGAGTCGCAGTACACGGCGCTGGCGGGGGCGGTGCTCGACCTCGCCGGGCAGATTCCCGAGCGTCACCGGGCGCGGGTCGTCGGATTGGGCGTCAGCAGCGGCGGCCTCGTCACTCGTGGGCTCGACCTCGTGACTCCGCTCAGCATTCCGTCCTGGCGGAACTTCCCCCTGCGCAGCCGGCTCGAGGAACTCACCGGCCTGGCCGTGTACGGCGATCTCGACGCAAAGGCGCTCGCCCTCGCGGAGGGATGGCTCGGTGCCGCCCAGGGGCATCCGAACTTCCTCGCGATCACGGTGTCGGCCAGCGTGTCGGGCGCGATCGTCATCGACGGGGATCTGCTCGACGGCGAATCGGGCAACGCCGGCCAGATCGGCCACATCGTGGTCGAACCCGGCGGTCGTCGCTGTCACTGCGGTACGCAGGGCTGCCTCGACGCGGAGACCTCCGGGGAGGCGATCGACGCGATCACCGGACGCCCCGCCACGGAACCGTCCTTCCAGATCATGCAGCGAACCGGTCGGCTCGTGGGCCGCGCCGCTGCCTCGATGTGCAACGCCTTCGACCTCGCGCTGGTCGTGGTCGGTGGCAGTGTCGCGCTCGGCTTCGGCTCGACGTTCTTCCATGCCGCCCAGGTGGCGCTCGACGAGCACGCATGCCTGACCTACAGCCGCGGCGCGCGCATCACGCCGTCGCGCCTGGGCGAGCAGGGTCCGCTGATCGGTGCGGGAGCGGTCGGCTGGCGGGGGGTTCGTCGCACCGCTCGCCAGCGTCGAGCGGCGGGCGATCAGCCGCCGACCGCTCGATAGACCCGTTCGAGCGGACCGATCCCGAACCGCCGCTGCCAGGCGACCGCGGCGGCGATGCCGGCGACCCAGAAGGCGAGGGCGAAGGTGACTGCGACGTCGACGCCCGCAGGATCGATCCAGTCGATCCAGTCGACGAGCAGCTTGAACACCAGCACGTGAGCGAGGTACAGCGTCAGGGTCATCTGGCCCGCCCGACGCAACGGGTCGGTTGCGACCGGGAACCGGACAGCCAGCCAGTCGACGACGCCGTAGGCGATCAGTGCCGTGCCGAGCGCGCTCGCGGTGTAGAGCAGCCCACGGTCGTACGGTGCCGTCGACAACAGCACGATCTGGAACGAGGTCGTGGCCGCCGATGACACCACCGCGGCGACGACGAACAGCGCGAGGCCGGAGCCGATCGCGACAGGTCGCCACCAACTGCTGCGCAGTACACGCCCCAGCAGCATCCCCGCACAGAAGAACGCGAGCCACGGCAGCAGGGGATGGGTGCCGTTGACGGCGACGCCGAAGAGGTGAGCGGCGGGCGAACCGGCGTCGGGGTCGGTGAGCCAACGTGTGCTCGCGCCGGCCCGGGCTCGTTGGTGGCTCCACATCCGAATGCCCCACCCGGCGACGGCGGCGAGGGCGCCGATCACCACCAGCCATCGGGAGCGCAACGTGAACAGCGCTGCAGCCAGCACGAACATGGCCCCGTAGTAGGGCAGGATCGTGCCGCTCCAGATCTCGTCGAGCGTGAGCCCGACGACGTACAGCAGCAGCCCGCGCCGAACGAGACGCCAACGAAGTGCACCCACCCGATCGGTGCCGATGCTGCTCGACGTCATCAGCGTCACCCCGACGCCGGCGACCAGCACGAACGTGGCGGCGAACCGGGTCGACAGCGGTCCTGTCCACGGGTCGAACAGCTCGGCTGCCCACCCGGTCCCGGTCGCCCCGATTCCGCCGCCTGCCTGCAGGAGCAGGTAGCCGTGGTAGTTCATCACCACGACGCCGATGAGCGCCACGGCTCGGACCACGTCGGGCCCGGCGAGGCGTGTCGCCGTCGTGCGTTCGGACAGCGTGGCCGTGTCGCCGTTCACTGCCAGACGTACTCGTCGACGAGGGTGGTGGTGAGCGGTCGCTGGAGGTCGACGAGCGATCCGATCGCAGGAACCGTCTCGTCGAGCGGAACGAAGGCCATCGAGGTGTGCATGTGCGGCGTCTCGTGCAGCGCGAGCCGTCGACGTTCGAAGTGGAAGGGACTCCGGCCGTCGGCGAGGGTTGCGACGCCGTTCGCTGATCCTGCGCCGATCATCACGAGGTGGCCGTCTCCCGGCACCGGTGCCTGCCGATAGCCGGCCGGCGATCCCGCTGCCACCGGACGGACGTCGATGACATCGGCCTGCAACCGGAAGAACGACTTGTCGCCGTGCCAGAGTGCGGTGCCGAGGCGAAGTCGATAGGTGTGGGTGGCCGGCAGCGTCGCCGTCGCCTGCGGGTCGAGATGGCTCAGCCACACGGTGGAACCGGGTTCGATCCCGTCGAGCAGCGCGAGGACCTCGTGGCGATGGTCGTCGATCGTTCCCGCCAGCGGCGGATGGATGCTGACGCCGACGACGTCGAGGCCACGGCGTCGCGACGACTCGACCAGCTCGGGGCCCCGTCCGTAGCGCTGCATCGACGACGAGAGCTTCACGAGCACCCGGCCGCCCCAACCGGCCAGGGCGTCGACGTGGGTGTCGTTGCCGACGGTGAGGATCGGCGTCGCCGACGGTGGCGGCGTGAGCGTCGGCGTCAGGACCACCGGGTTGAGGCCGTCGGGGAGATCGTCCAGCTCGTGGACCGTGCCGACGGCGACCGTGTCGGCGAACTCGGAGGCGAGCCGTGCGAGCGCCACCCGTCCGAAGCCGTACCCATTGCCCTTGACCACGGGAACCAGCCCGTCGACCTCGTTGACGAGCCGGGCGACGTGACTGCGCCACAGCGCCGCTCGGATCGTCAGGCGGATCGTCATCCCCACGACGGTACCCCTCGGACCGCCTGCCTCGCTCCGGTAATCCTGACTGTTCCGATCGGATTTGTCATGGATAGCATGACGGTGTGCGAGAACTCTTCACATTCCCCGACCCGGTGAACGAGACGTCGGCCCGTCTCGTGGCGGCATTCGTCGTCGCCGAGGCCGTCGTGTTCCTCGTGACACGAGAGCCGTGGATGCTCGTGCTCCTCACGTACGGCTTCCTCGCCCGTGTGGCCACGGGGCCCACGCTGTCGCCGGTGGGTCAGTTCGTCACCCGGCTCGCGACCCCCAACCTCGAGGGATCGATCCGGCGCCGGAACCCGGGCTTCCGATCCCGTCAGGTGCCGGGGCGTCCGAAGCGCTTCGCGCAGGCGATCGGGCTCTCGTTCACCGCGTCGGCGTCGGTCGCGTGGGTGCTCGACGCTCACGCCGCGGCGTTCGTGCTGATCGGGTTGCTCGCGGTGGCGGCAACGCTGGAGGCGGCGTTCGCGATCTGTCTCGGATGCATCGCCTACAGCGCGATCTGGGGGTGCGCCGACTGCGACGACATCAGCGAACGACTCCGCCAGGCACTGATCGAAGCTCGCCAGGAGACGGCCGCACAGGAGACTCTGGCTGCCGCGCCGACCGCGATGGCGCAGACCGAAACGGTCACGTCGGCCGAGGCCGTCCCGGCCATGCGCTGAGACGCGGAGCGACCGGCGACCACGTTCGGTGGCGCCACATGCCCTGCCACACACCCCAGCCGTAGGCGACGTCGGTCGGCGTTGCGCTGACGTCGGCCAACACCGACACCGCGGCGATCCATCGCATGCGGCGCGACACGACCGCTCCGGCGACCACCAGGGGCCACCACGCGCGGCGCACCGCCGTGGCCAGTTGTCGTCCGGCGGCCAGGTGTCCGTTCAGCGCGAGCCCGACGGCCGCTCGTGGCGGCACGTCGGGGAGCCGACGCACCAACGCGAGCGAGCTGCCGACCGCCGTGGCGACAGCGACCAGCGGGTGACCGGTGGCCACCGCCGACCAGACGAACGCGGTCCAGCCGTTGAACCGGGCCGGTGACAGCGACGTCGGGTGACGCAATGCCAGCGGGGCCGCCGACGTGCCGTACGTCGCGTGCTGGCGCAGACGGGACGCAACCGTCGAGCGGGGCTCGTGCCACACGCGGCTGGCCGGCTCGTACCGACACGTCCATCCGGCGTCGTCGAGCCGCCACACGAAGTCGACGTCCTCGCCGAAACGCAGCGTCGGGTCGAAGCCGCCCACCGCATCGAACGCCGCGGTCCGCACCACCATCGCCGCCCCGGGCACGTAGCTGACCCGCGTGCCCGCACGGATCCGCGCCGGTTCGTCGCCGAGATCGAGGGGCGATCCCGGTTCGCCGTCGACCCTCGGTGCCACGAGCGCCACGTCCGGATCGTCGAAGTGGCCCACCAGGTGGTCGAGCCATCCGGGTGGCACGATCACGTCGGCGTCGACGAACGCGATGAGCGGGGCGTCGACGACGGGCCGGGCTGCGTTCCTCGCCGCCGCCGGCCCCTGGTTGGCGTCGAGGCGAATCGTCGCGCCGTCGATCGGTGGTCGGCTCCCGTCGTCGACCGTGATGCGACCGTCGCCGATCGCCACCGTCGACTCGTCGACACGCAGCTGTGGCGTCACCACCACGACATCGCGGATCCCGAACCGACTCGAATCACCGTCGGGCGGAACGGGATGGATCGCACCGGCGTCGAGCCACCGGTCGATCAACACCGAAGGTGCCACCTCGTCGCCGCATTCGACCCGTTCCGCCACGGTCACACCGGCCGGGCCGAGGCGGAACAACCGCAGCGGGGAGCCGGCCATCACGACTCGCCCGAATCGCCTCCACGAACCATCCAGGCGGTACCTCACGGAGTTCACCCGGGCGTCGCATCGATCGGACGCCACCGTTCGATCTGGTGCACCAGGTCCTCGACGAACGCCGTGATGAACCTTTCGCCCTCGCGGCCCGATGCGCCATCGGGATCCCCGAGGACGCCGGTGGCACTGACCGCGCGGACGCCCCGATCTCGCAGGTCGTCGATCGACGCGTCCGGCCCGGCGACCGCCAGTTCGAGGCGCACCAGCCCGGGATCGATCGCGAGCATCAGCGAGGTCTCGATGCGTCCGGCGTGGAGGTCGGCCGGCCCACCGTCGCGCCGCCGGGGCCACTTCGGCCACCAGGCGAGCGTGTGACGGCCCTCGGTGGTCAGCACGTCGACCGCGGCGCTGATCGCGTCGTGGTTGCCGCCGTGGCCGTTCACGAGGACGACGCCTGCCGCCCAATCGGCGCTGCGCACCAACTCGACCATCATCGCCGTCGTCGTGGCGGTACCGATCGACAGCGTGCCGGGGAAGTCGGCGTGCTCGCCCGACGCGCTGACCGCGATCGTCGGGCCGACCACGAGGCCGTCGGTGTGGTGGACGGCGCGACCGGCGATCTCCTCGGCGATCAGTGTGTCGGTACGGATCGGGAGGTGTGGGCCGTGCTGTTCGGTCGAACCGATCGGGATGAGGACGATCGGTGCCTGCGTTCCGTCGTGGGACGGTCGCCGAGCACGGTCGATCTCGACCCAGGTGGCGTCACCGAGGCGCATCGCAGCTCATCGACCCTTCACCGCGACGAACCGTCGAGGTAGCCCCAGTCGCCCAACTGGTCGAGCAGGCGGCGTGCCGCAGCGGCAGGCTCGAGGGTGACGGTCTCGGCGTGCACGTCACCGCCGCCGACGTTGAGGATGTCGCGGACCCTCGACAGCGAGTCGCCGCTCGGCGCCGGCAGTGTGCGCGGCCGTGGCCGGTAGGGGTGGATCTCGGTGTCGGGAAGCCGGCCGTGGGGACCGGGAACCGCCGGCACCGTCGTCGAGCGAGTTGCCAGCGACGCCGCGAGCGGCGCACGCCGGAGATTCGCCACCGACCCTTCGACGGACACCACCGCGGGCAAGGAGACCTCGAGGATCTCGCGCCGCCCGCCGTCGAGGCGCCGCACGACGCGCAGTGGCTCCGACCCCGCTTCGACCTCCACGAGGCCGAGCGCCTGTGCGATCCCGAGTTCGGCGGCGATGAACGCCGGTACCGAACCGGTCCCGCGGTCGAGCGAGTAGTCACCGCACACGACGAGGTCGACGTCGCGGAGGTGCTCGGCCAGCGCTCCCGCAACGGTCCTGCTCTCGAGTTCGGTCGATGCGTCGATGCGCAGCGCGGACGTGGCACCCGCTGCGAGCGCGCCTCGCAGCACGTCGTCGGCCTCGCGAGGCCCGAGGCAGACCACGGTGACGTCGTCGCCGAGCGTGAGGGCGACCTCCAATGCCGCTTCGTCGGCGGCGGAGACGCCGGCCCAGCGCTCGTCGAGTTCGTGCTCGCGGTCGAGCGACACCCACTTCCAGCAGACGGCGGTCTTCATGTGCGTTTGAAGACGACGCCGTGGCCGCCCTCGGGGTAGGTCCAGGTGATCGCACCCTCTTCGTTGCAGACCAGGTAGCACGTCCCGCACTCGAAGCACTGCTCGTAGTTGAACAGGATCCCGCCGTCGCTCGTGGGGACGAACAGGTTGGCCGGACACGCCACGACGCACCCCCGCGTCGAGCAGTCGGCGCAGATCTCGTCGTCGACGGTGATGTGTGCTCGTTCGTGGACGTCGAAGCGGGTCGACCCGATCAGGTCCTCGAACGACACCTCGGGCCAGCGTTCGCTCATCCGTAGCTCCTGAGGCCGTCGCGTGCATCGCGGGCGAGATCCTTCAACTTCACGCCGGCTCGCTTGCGCTCCTCGTTGAGGATCCGGCGCAACCCGGGCTTGGGCGCCGGGTTGTCGACGCGGAACATCCGCTCCACCGTATTGGCGATCATGCCCGGGTAGAGGTGCTGGACCCGGTCGGACAGCACGAGCGACGGCGCCAACCGCAGCTTGCGGTGGTCGCGCAGCACGAACGTGTCGTTGAGACGCCGCTCGTAGCCGGCGAGGCCGATCGCACTCGTGTCGTCGGCGGCGAGTGCCTCGACGGCGGCTTCGCCCGCGTACATGCCACTCGCCATCGCGAAGTTGACGCCTTCGAGCCAGATGCCCGCAGCGAGGCACATCGCCGCGGCGTCGCCGGCGACGAGCATGCCGTCGCCGGTCATCTTCGGCATCATCGACAGCCCGGCCTCGGGGATCACGTGGGCCGAGTACTCCTTGACCTCGCCACCGTCGACGAGCGGAGCGATGCCGGGATGGGCCTTCAGCTCGGAGATGATCGTCTCGGGGCGGAGCTGCTGGGCGGCGAGCTTCGGGAGCTTGAGGACCACGCCGACGGCGAGGGTGTCGAGGTTGGTGTAGACGAAGCCGCCACCGTTGACCCCCGACGTGCCACCGAGGATCTCGATGTCGACGCCCTCGCGGTCACGCACGCCGAAGCGCTCGTCGATCACCTCCTTCGGCAGGGCGATGGTCTCCTTCACGCCGACGGTGTAGTTCGCGGCGTCGACCTCGCCGTAGAGGCCGGCTTCCTTGGCGAGGAAGCTGTTCACACCGTCGCAGGCGATCACGACGCGGGCATGGAGATCGCCGTCGGGGCGATCGGTGGCCACTCCGACCACGTGACCGCGGTCGTCGCGCAGCAGGCCGGTCGCCGTGGTCGAGCACACGAGCACGGCACCGTCGGCTTCGGCCTTGCCGGCCAGCCAGTGGTCCCAGTCGGGCCGGTAGGCCGTGGCGCCGTTGTACGGCGGCGCGCCCCAGGCCGCCGAGCGGAAGTCGACCGTGAGCGCCTGGGTGTCGGTGAGGATCATCGTGGACCGCCGCGTCACCCAGCGTTGGATCGGCGCTTCGAGCCACCACTCCGGGTGCAGCTGGTCGAGAATGCGCGGGTACACGACCCCGCCGTACATGTTCTTCGATCCGGGGAAGCTGCCACGTTCGAGGAGGATCACCGACTTTCCGGCACGGGCGAGCACGGTTGCCGCGGCGGAACCCGCAGGGCCGGCGCCGACCACGATCGCATCGACTGCCGTCGCCGGGCGGGTCTCACCCATGAGCGACCCGATCGGCAGCGAGCAGGCGGAGCAACTCGTCGAGCGTCTCGTTGGCGTCGGCGACGATCGCGAGATCGGACATCGTCATCATCGGGCAGTGCGGATCGGTGTTGACGCTGATGATGTGGTCGGGGGCACCCAGTCCGCTCGTGTGCTGCACCGCGCCGCTGACGCCGAAGGACACGTACACGACCGGGTCGACCACGACGCCGGTGGTGCCGATCTGGCGGTCGTGGTGTACCCACCCGCGATCGGTGATCACTCGGGTGGCGCCCATGACGCCTCCCATCAGCGCGGCGAACCGGTCGAGTTGCTCGAAGCGCTCCGCGGTCTGCAGGCCGGCGCCGCCGCCGACGATCCTGCGGGCCTCGGCGAGGTCCATCGTGCGCACGTCGGGCGGCAGGACCTCGACGACGTGCGCGTCGTGATGTGGAACATCGCCGTCGCCGACGGTCACGTCGATCCGTTCGACGTGCGGCGGAGTCGGGAACGACACGGCGCCGCGGGCCCCCGGTTGCAGCGTGGCGACGAACGGTCCGGCCGGTCGTTGCTCGTGCAGTTCGCGTCCGCCGCGCCGAGCGACGCGCACACGGTGCTCGCTGACCTCGGTGGCGCCGGCGAGGAGGGATCGATCGAGTGCGAGGGCGAGATGCGGGGCGAGGTCGCGGCCGTCGGGCGAGTGGGGGAGCACGACGATGTCGCAGTCGTCGAGCTGCCGCAGGACCGGGGCGAGCACCGTCGTCCAGCGTGCGGGCTCGACCGGGCCGAGCTCGACGAGACGGACGTCGGCGGCGAGCCCGTCGATCTCGACGTCACCCGTGCCCGAACCGGCGACGATCACCCGCCCGGCACACTCGGCGATCGCCTCCGATGCGCCGGCGGGCAACACACCGTCACGTACCGGTACCAGGGCGATCATGGGTCCAGCGTACGGTCGGGCTCGGTGGCGTGCGCAATCACAGCGGACTGCGGTGTGCGACCGCGGTCGCGGATCCAGCGGATGATCTCGATGAGCGCGGTGATCCCGAGTGCGGTGCCGAACGCGAGCCAGAAGGCGATGGCGTGGTCGTCCTCGAAGGCCTGGCCGAACAGGTACCCGAGGCCCGCTGCGTAGGTCGCCCAGACCAGGCCGGCGATCGCCACCCATTTGGCGAACCAGCCGCGCGGTTGCTGGGTGATCCCGGACGACACGGTGAGCACGGTGCGCCCCCCGGGAATGAATCGCGCGGTGATCAGCAGCATGCCGCCACGCTTGCGGATCTGGTGTCCGGCCTGGTCGAGCCGCTGGGCCCGGTTGGGCTTGCGGGTCGCCCAGGCATTCACCCTCGGCTCGAACCGGTTGCCGATCGTGTAGGCGAGGTTGTCGCCGAGGAAGGCGCCGAGCGCACCGGCGAGGATGACGAGGGCGAGGGTCTGGTTGCCGGCGCCGGCTGCCACGCCGCCTGCGATCACGGTGGTCTCGCCCGGCACGATCGGGAGCACGGAGTCGAGCAGGGCGACGCTGAAGATGATCAGCAGGAACCACCAGTTCGACGAGAACTCGCTCAGCCAGTCCGAGACGTCGGTGACGATGTTCGCGACGATCACGGCCATGCCGAGGTGACGCTAGCGGCGGCGGTCACCGCGGCGCCCCCGGTCGAACGTCGATCAGGTCAGCTCGGTGGCGAATCGAACGTGACCGCCAGGCCGTCTCGCATCCGGACCCACTCCGTTGGCGACGACGGTGGGAGTGGTCGGCGCATGCTCAGCGCTTCCAGGAGTTCCACCGCATCGCCGGTCAGTTCGCCTTCGGTGGCGATCGCGGAGCCGTCGGCCGTGCGCACCTCGACTCGGTCGCCGACGACGATGTCGAACCGAACGGCGGGATCGGTGGCGCTCAGCGCCAGCCGATTGCGTCGATGCTCGCCGCGGCTGACTGCGAGGGCTGGTCCGAGGGCGGCGGCGTAGCGCAGCGATGCGGCCACTTCGTCCGGCTCGACGACCGGCTCCGTTCCGAGTGGCAGCAGGATGTCGCGCTCGTGGATCCACGCATCCCAGAGTGCGTGATGGAGCACGCCGCTCACCGAGATGTGACCGGGCGGCGCCTCGGCGATCGCGTCGGCGACCTCCTCGGGGGTGAGCGCCTCGGCGATCGTGGCGAACGCCTCGGTCGACTCGGCGAAGCGTTCGAACACCTCGGTGTGGTGACGATCACCCGCAGCTGCGACGTGCTGTGCCGGAGAGGCCACGGGGTCGAAATCGGTGAGGAATCTGGTGGGCTGACCCTGCGTGCCCGCGCCGATCGATGCGGCCCAGAAGCTGTTGGTGGTGTCGAGATGGACCACGACGTCGCGGGCCGTCCAGCCGACACATCGGCTCGGGTGGTCCCACTCGGCGTCGTCGAACGACGCGAGGGTCGCGACGAGGCGGCGCCGCTGGCGCACGGTCGGTGCGACGATCGCGTACGGGTCGCCGTCGAGTTCGAGCAGTGGCTCGGACCCGTACCTCGGCGTCAGCTTCACGCCGTGACCGTTCCGCTCACGGTGACCCGCAGGCGAGCGTGCTCGGTGGTCGCCGACGACGCCAGGACGATGTCGTACTCACCCGGCTCGACCATCCACGACGCGGTGGCGGTGTCCCAGTGGTGGAACGCATCGGGACCGAACTCGACCGTCAGCTCCGAGGTGGTTCCGGCGGCGACGACCGCCTTCGACCAGGCCTTGAGTTCCTTGGGCGGTCGGCTGGCGCTCGGGGCCACCGGCGCCACGTATCCCTGGATCACGACGGTGGCGTCGCGATCGCCGACGGCGGTGACCGGCACCGTGACCACGACGGTGCCGTCGCGTCCGATCGTGGTCGTCGATGCCGACGGAGCACCCCACTCGGCGACGCCGTAGCTCAGACCGTGACCGAATGCGAACCTCGGTGCCAGCTCGCGGGCGTCGTAGCCGCGGTAGCCCATGAACAGGCCTTCGCCGTACCGCTGGGTGCCGGCGCCCGTGCTGTCGTGGTCGGGGCGATGGTGGACGAGGGCGGGATGATCGGCGAGCCGTTTCGGGAACGTCGTCGGCAGCCGGCCACCGGGGTCCGCGACGCCGAGGAGCACGTCGACGAGGCCCTCCGCCTGCTCCTGCCCGGCGAAGAACGAGGTCAGGACCGCAGGCGCGGCGTCGGGATCGTCGTCGGCGGCCCAGTCCATCGTGACCGGGGAGCCGGCGTTGACCACGACGGCGGTGCGGGGGTTGGCGGCAACCACGCGACGGACCAGTTCGTCCTGACGGCCGGGGAGGTCCATCGTGGTGCGGTCGTGGCCCTCGGTCTCCCACTCGTCGTTGGTGCCGACCATCACGACGGCGATGTCGGCGGACGCGGCGGCAGCGACCGCACGGTCCATCAGGTCGCCGGGCTCCGGTGAACGGATGCCGATGCGCACGGCGGCGAACCCGTTGCCGGATGCGGTCGACCACTTGACGGCGAGCGGGACCGGAACGCCGGCGGTGCACTCGATCGTGGTGGTCGCCTCGATGCTGCCGTAGCCGAAGAACTCCTCGCTGCGCGGGAGCTCCATGTCCGGGTCGTCGATCAGCGTCGTCATGCCCGAGCCGTCGTCGACGGCGAGCGTCACCGGGCCCGTCGTGACGACGCCGATCGTGTGCGGACCATCGCTGTCGGGAATGAACGCTCCGTCGATCCGGGTGGAGAACCCGCGGGGGTCGATCCCGGCCGGCGTCGAGCCGAAGAAGCGCACGAGCGACGTCGTCGAGGTCTCGTCGACGGCGACGTCGCCGTCCCAGTCGGTGCCGTTGACGTAGGCGACCCGGAGACCGGGTTCGCCGTCGGGCCGCTGGAGTTGGCCCTTGCGGACCACCGGGGTGAGGCGGTCGATCCGCACGCCCGGTTCGTAGGTGATCGTCGCGTCGGTCGACGTTCCGGGGCCGAGTCGATCGGTCAACGCGGTCAGGAGCGTGCGGTGACCGAACGGAGTGAGGCTGGCCGAGCCTCCGCCCATGCAGCGGTCGATCGCCGCGTTCGGACCGATGACGGCGATCGATCGGATCGTCGTCGGATCGAACGGCAGGACCGGCGCGCCGATCGCGGCGACCGGATCGTTGCGCAGGAGCACCGTGCCGGCGATGGCGGCTCGGCGAGTGAGCGCCCGCTCGGCCGGATCGTCGACCGATTGTTCCGGATCGTCGGCGGACCGCTCGTCGGCCCTGGTCCGGTCGGCGAGCACGAGCAGGTCGCGCACCAGCAGGTCGACCTGGGCTTCGGTGACCTCGCCGCGCTCGACGGCGGCGGCGAGCTTGGCGCCGTAGATCCGCACCGGACCGGGCATCTCGATGCTGAGCCCGGCGTTGGCGGCGCCCGTGGCGTCGTGGACGCCGTACCAGTCGGACACGACGAAGCCGTCGAAGCCCCATTCGTCGCGCAGGATGTCGGTGAGGAGCCGGCGGTTGTGGGCGCAGAACTCGCCGTCGAGGCGGTTGTACGCGCTCATGATGCCCCAGGCGCCGGCCTCCTTGACCGTGCGCTCGAACGGGCGCAGGTAGAGCTCGCGCAGGGTGCGTTCGTCGATGTCGACGTCGACCGTCATCCGTTCGATCTCGGTGTCGTTGGCGACGAAGTGCTTGACCGTCACGGCGACCTCGTGCGACTGGACGCCGCGCACGTAGGCGGCCGCGAGTGCGCCGGTGAGCTCCGGGTCCTCGCTGTAGCACTCGAACGTCCGGCCGCCGACCGGGGTGCGATGCAGGTTGACGGTGGGGCCGAGCACGATGTGTGCGCGTTTGCGCAGCGCCTCGGTACCGATGAGCGATCCGATCTCACCGACGAGTTCGGGGTCCCACGTGGCGCCGAGCGTGATGCCGGCCGGGACGACGACGCCGGGCGTGCCCGATCCGCCGTGGCCCTCGCCCCGCACGCCGTTCGGGCCGTCCGACATCTTGAGCTGCGGCACCCCGGCTTCCGGGACGGCACGGGTCCGCCAGTTGGTGCGTCCCGCCACGAGTGCGCACTTGTCGTCCAGGGTCAGCGCGGCCAACGCCGCCTCGATGTCGATCACGTCTCCGAGTGTTGCAGGTGTGACCCCTGGCGTGATCAGACGGCGGCGCCGGCGCGTTCGCCTTCGACGACGGCGGCGTGGGCACGGCGGGGCGCGACGCAGTCACCGACCCGTTCGACGCTGACGCCGGCAGTCCGGAGGTCGTGGTACAACCACTCGACCGGGTGGGCGTGCACGGCGAGCACCACCCAGTCGGGGGTGCGGGTGACGTTGGTGCCGGTCGGGTGGTGCAGGAGGTTCAGCGTGCGGCCCTCCATGCCCATCGGGACGAGGTCGGTGGTCTGCACGATCCCCTTCTCACCGGCGCGGATCCACCAGTTCTCCATGTCGAGCGTGATGCCCAGATCTTGCCCGACGACCATGCCCGGCGTGATGATCTCGACGTGGCACCCGCGGTCGGCCAGCACCTCGGCGGTGGAGGTCGCGTGGTGGAAGCCGATCTCGTCGAACACCACGACGTCACCGAATGGTTCGACCGAGCCGTCGAGCACCTGGCGGACGTCGGCGACGTTGTCGGCGTCGGCCGGCACCCAGTACGGCCTGGCGGGCTCGGCGCCGGTCGCGATGATCACGTGATCGGGCCGCTGCTCCTCGACCAGGCCGGGCCACACGCCCACGCCGTACTCGAACTCGACGCCGAGGCGGCGACACTCGGTGAGCTGGTTGCGGATCATGTCGCCGAACTCGGCGCGGTTCGGTACGGACGCGGCCAGACGGACCTGTCCTCCGGCCGCCGACTCCTTCTCGTAGACGGTGACCTGGTGCCCGTTCCGTCTGGCCGCGATCGCCGCCTGCAGACCGGCAGGCCCGGCGCCGACCACCATCACCGACTTCGGCTTCGACGTGAGCTTCACCGTGCCGACGCCCTCGGCCTCACGTCCGGTGCGGGGGTTCTCGATGCAGCCGAGCCACCGGTTGAGACCCATTCGCCCGACGCACTCCTGGTTGCACGACAGGCACAGCCGTGTCTCGTCGGTGGCGCCGGCGCGAGCCTTGGCGACGAAGTCGGCGTCGGCGATCTGGCCGCGCACGACACCGACGAGGTCGCAGTGCCCTTCGGCGAGTGCTCGTTCGGCCTGGAGCGGATCCTTGAACCTCCCGACGCCGACCACCGGGAGTTCGACGGCCTTGCGGATCGCGGAGGGGATGAACATCGCGTAGCCGGGTGGGATGTGCATCGACGCCTCGATCATGAACAGGCTCGCCGTGGCGACGCCGATCGAGGTGTTGATGTAGTCGACGTGACCGGTCGCCTCGACGATCTCGGCGATGCGCACCGCGTCGTCGATCGTGGTGCCGTGCTCGATCAGTTCGTCGCCGCAGATCCGCACGCCGAGCGCGAGGCCGCGGCCGATTTCCTTGCGGACCGCAGCGACGATCTCGACCAGCAGCCGTGCTCGGTTCTCGAGCGAGCCGCCGTACTCGTCGGTGCGGTGGTTGGTGGCAGGGGAGAGGAAGCCGCGCACGATCGAGGAGTGCGAGCACTGGAGTTCGATGCCGTCGAACCCTCCTTCGGCGCAGTGTTCGGCGACGAGCGCATACCCCGCGACGATCTCGTCGATCTCGGCCTGGGTGACCGCTTTGGGGACCTCACGGAACAGCGGGTCGGCAACCGGTGAGGGTGCCCAGACGGGCAG
The DNA here is from genome assembly GCA_963715285.1 of Ilumatobacteraceae bacterium. Lineage (GTDB taxonomy): Bacteria > Actinomycetota > Acidimicrobiia > Acidimicrobiales > Ilumatobacteraceae > Sva-07. The sequence goes on from CAVQRU010000038.1 coordinate 152,301, forward strand.
GCGCGAGAACATCGACGACGCCTGGCCGCCGTTGTGGTTGATCTGGGCGAAGATCGGCACGCGGTGGCGATGGACGGCGTCGGTGATCCTGCGGTAGCCGGGAATCACCTCACGGTGGAAGCCGTGGATCAGTTTCTCGTACGGCCAGTCGGTCGGGTGGGTCGAGTGTTCCTCGGTGATGATCAACCCGGTGCCGCCTGCGGCCCGAGCCCCGTAGTACGCGGCGTGCTGCTCGGTCGGCAGGCCGTTGCGCGCGTAGTTGGTGAGGTGCGCCGAGAACACGATCCGGTTGCGCACCTCCACGGGGCCGAGCTGGAGGGGAGACCAGAGGTAGCGGTAGGCCATGCGTCGCCAACGGTACCCGTGCCCCGTCGTCCGTGCGGAGTCCGGCCCTCCTCCCCGTTTGCGTCGCATTTCCGGTGGACCGGTCCACCGGAATCCGTGCGCGAACCGGGCGGCGGTGAGCGGGAGCCGTTTGCGTTGCGTTCCCGGTGGGCCGGTCCACCGGAATCGGTGCGCGAACCGGGTGGGGTTGGGAGGTGGGGCAAGTCCATCCCGTCGGAGGCGGGGTACGACGTCCTAGATTTGGGCGATGTCCGACTCGCAGCCCGCACCGTCGCGTCCCCCGGTCGTCGTTCCCGGCAACGTGGCCGTCATCACCGGCGGTGCCAGCGGCATCGGCCTGGCCGTCGCCGAGGCCTTGATCGCCGAGGGGATGAGCGTGGTGCTCGCCGACATCGACGCCCCCAAGCTGCGTGACGTCGAGGCTCGGCTCGCCGAGGACGGTGCGAGCGTCGCGACGATGATCTGCAACACGACGGCGGAGCCTGAGGTCAATGCCCTGATCGAGTACGCGCTCGAACAGTTCGGCGGCGTGCACGTCATGTTCAACAACGCCGGCATCGGGGGCGTCGGTGATGCATGGGCCGATTCGATGGACCTCTGGCGCCGCGTCGTCGACGTCAACCTCCTCGGTGTCGTCCACGGCATCCGAGCCGTGCTCCCGGTGATGCAGCAGCAGGGCGCGGGCCACATCGTCAACACCGCATCGATGGCCGGTCTGGGCGCGGTCCCGGGGATCGCTCCCTACATCGCCACGAAGCACGCCGTCGTCGGCCTGAGCGAGAGTCTGTTCCTGGAGCAACTCGCCACGGGATCGCCCGTCAGCACCAGCGTGCTGTGTCCCGGCTTCGTGAAGACCGATCTGATGGACAAGGAACCCGACACACTCGACGCTCCGTTGGCGCAGTCGATGAACGAGTTCCTCCGCATTGGAATCGAGAACGGCATCCCCGCCGCTGACGTCGCCGATCAGGTCGTTGCGGCGATCAAGGCCGACCGCTTCTGGATCCTCACCCACGAGGACATGCGGCAAGGTCCTGCCGAGCGGATGGAACGCGCCGCGACGGGCACCAATCCGACGCTTCCCGAACTCGGGAGCTGAGCCGGCACCGATGGGCACGTCCACCTCGTCGTTCGGTGTCGGCAAGCGCGAGTCGCACGACTCGACCGACTTCTACGCCCGGTTCGCCGCGCCCGAGATCTCCGACGACGACGAACTGGGAGCGCCCGGCGAGTTGGACGTCATCCGCGTCGGCGACGCCCGCGACATGTCGGCCGTGCCCGATGCGTCGGTCGCACTCGTGGTCACGTCGCCGCCGTACTTCGCCGGCAAGGAGTACGAAACGGCGCTCGGTGAGGGCCACGTGCCGGGCGACTACATCGACTACCTGACGATGCTGCGCGACGTGCTCAGCGAGTGCGTCCGCACACTGGAGCCCGGCGGGCGGATCGCGGTCAACGTCGCCAACCTCGGCCGTCGGCCCTACCGCAGCCTCGCCGCCGATGTCACCACGATCCTGCAGGACGACCTGCGCCTGCTGTTGCGCGGTGAGGTCGTCTGGCAGAAGCAGCGCGGCGCCAGCGGATCGTGCGCATGGGGCTCGTACCAGTCGCCGGCCAACCCGGTGCTCCGTGACACGACCGAGCGGGTGATCATCGCCAGCAAGGGACGCTTCGATCGGGTCGGCCGCGGGGCTGCCGGGCGCGACGAGCCGGGCGAGGCGACGATTCCCGGCGACGAGTTCATGGAGGCCACGCTCGATGTGTGGGAGATCCCCGCCGAGAGCGCGACGCGCGTCGGCCACCCGGCGCCGTTCCCGGTGGCATTGGTCGAACGCTGCATCGAGCTGTTCACCTACGACGGTGACGTCGTACTCGACCCGTTCATGGGTTCGGGCACCACGGCGGTCGCCGCGGTCAACACCGGGCGTCACTACATCGGCTACGACACCGATGCCGGCTACGTCGGCCAGGCCCGTGATCGCGTGGGGTCGATGGTGCCCGAAGCACGACGTGATCGTCGGACCTTGAAGGAGATGGCCCGGACCCTGTTGGACGATGCGGGGTTCGGCGAGGTCGAGGAGAACGTGCGGGTCGCGCCAGGCGTGACCGTGAGCCTGCGGGCGGTCGGACCCGATGGCGTGACGAGGCTGTTCGAGGTGGCCGGTTCGCACACGCCGGCCCGACCGGGTCTCAGCCGGATCGACGCGGTCTGGCGGACGATCGCCAAGGCGGCCATCGTTCGCGAGGTCGACCCCGACGCCGATCTCGTGGTCCTGACCTCGGGCACCGTGCGCGGCGGCCCGCTCGCCTCGGTCGTCGGCGCCGGCCGGCCGATCGCCGCCGTGGTCGACGTCACGCGTCCGGACGCCGTCGAGCGTCTCGCGTTCTGAACCTCCGTGCGCCGGTGGACGGGTGATGGCGGGTGAGCGAGGAGGGGACCGTACGGGCGAGCGACGTCGCCGAGGCTGCTGACCGTCGAGCGCTCAAGTCCGTCGCGGTGCAGTTCTTCGCCAACGGCGCGACGTACGCAACGATCATCCCGCGGCTGCCCGAGATCCGCGATCAGGTCGGGATCTCGATCGGCACCCTGGGGCTGGTCCTCACCATCGCCAGCATCGCCAGCCTGATCGGGTCGGCGTTCGCCGGGCGCGTGACCGCTCGTATCGGCAGCCGCCGCGTGATGATCTACGGCGCGGTGATGTCGATCGGGTTCCTCCCGGTCATCGGCTTCGCCAGTTCGGCGGTGGTGCTGACGGCCGCGTTGTTCGGGCTGCTGATGTTCGACATCTTCATCGACGTGGCGATGAACGTGCAGGGATCGGCCCTGAGCGCCCGCCGGCACACGCCGGTGATGAACCGGTTGCACGGCTTGTGGAGTCTCGGCACGGTGGCGGGTGGCGTGGTGACCGTGCTCGCGCTCCGGGCCGGGGTGAGTACGGCCACCCAGCTGACGGTCGTGGCGCTGGTGCTGATCGGGTCGTTGTTGTTCGTCGCGCCGGGCCTACTGCACCGTGACGAGGCACCCGAACTCGCCGAGGAGGTGGCGGCGATCGAGGGTCGGACGCACCTCGGTCGAGTGAGCGTGGCGTCGCTGCTGCTGGCGGTCGGTGGTGCGACGGCGATGGCGATCGAGGTCACCAACGGCGACTGGTCGTCGTTCCGCCTCGGCGAGGATCTCGGGGCGGCGCCCGGAGTCGCCGGGCTCGCATTCCTGACGTTCACCGGCGGCATGACTGCCGGACGGCTCAGCGGCGACTGGATCCAGGTACGTGTCGGGCCGGTGCGCCTCATCCGGTTGTCCACCGCGGTGATGGCCGTCGGCGCAGTGCTCGCGATGCTCGTGCCGAGCGTGCCCGTCGCCATCGCCGGGTTCCTGATCGGCGGGCTCGGTACCTCGGTGCTCTTTCCCCAGCTCTACGACCGCGCGGCCCGGGCTCCCGGACCGCCCGGCTCGGGGTTCGCGTTCATGCTCGTCGGTCAACGTGGCGCCGGCGTGTTGACCCCGCTCGTCGTCGGGGCGCTCGCCGACACGCCGGCACTCGACGTCGGCCAGGCGATGGCGATCGTCGTCCTCCCCTCGATCCTGTTCATGTTCCTGACCACCCTCGTCCGCCGCTGAGATCTCGCCACCCCGCCCGCCACCCCGAGCACCCGGCGATGAGCGAAATCCCCGAATGCGGTGATCTCGCTCATCGCTCGCTCAGAGGCGGGTGACCACCAGGTCGAACTGGGGGTGGCGCCAGGTGTCGATCACCGTGATGCCGCCGGTGAGGATCGCACGGGCGAGTTCGCCCTTCGCGGCTTTGGCGAAGTGACCGCCGGGCTTGCCGCTGGGGTCGACCAGCGTCAGCGACACGCCCTCCACGACGCCGCCCGACAGGTCGAGCGCCGCTCGGTGTTCCTGGGGGAGGAGGTCGACGACGACGCGGCGCCGTGCGAGCCGTCGCACCTCGGTGGTCAGGGTGTCGCGCCACCAGGTCGAGAGCTTGCCGAGCGGTGGGAGGTTCGCTCCCATCTTCAGCCGGTAGTCCGGGACGGGATCGTCGGCGCGCACGAGTCCGAGCAAACCCGACACCACGAGGATCTGACGGCGGGAGGCAGCCTCGAGCGACGACGGATCGAGGTGATCCCACACCACCCCGGTGTAGCGCTGCCACGCCGGCAACGTCGGAGCACCGACGAGCGAGGAGTTCGCCGACTGTGCGCGCAGGAGGTGGTCGCCCTTCACGCCGAGCAGTTTCTCGTCGCCACCGTGTGCGGCGGCGAGCGCTTCGACCACGTCGAGCCGGTGCTCGGCCAGACGCGAGCCCAGACTGCCGCTGTCCGGCGACCACGTCGCTCGTCTCGCGTTGCCGCCATCCGCCTTGCCCTCCGACGGCGGCAGGAGGAGCATTGGAACATTGTTCGAAAAAGTTGCCCGTTCGCTGGTCACGGCCCCACTCTGGCCTCTACAGTCGAAAACATGCGTGTACACCTCGATGCTGAGAAGTGCCAGGGCCACAACCGCTGCTATGCGTTGGCGCCGGAGTTGTTCGATGTCGACGACTACGGCCAGGCGATGTTGCTCGTCGAGGGCGATGTGCCCGCAGAGCTGCACGAGAAGGCCCGTCTCGCCGCAGCGAACTGTCCCGAGTACGCCATCACGATCACGGAGAACGGCTGACCATGACCGACACCGTCGACGAGACCACCGTCAACGAGCCGGACATCCGGATCGATCCGGAGACCGGCAACAAGATCATCACCTGGGATCGCAAGGGCGAAACCATGGAGTTCATCGTCGGCAGCCGCCCCGAGGGCACCGATGTCTGGCAGCGGGTGCCGTACGACGCCGCCGATTACGGTCCGGTGACCGACTTCGCGGCCGACTTCGACCACGCCGACCCTGCCTACAACCCGAATGCTCCCGAGGTGTGGAAGAAGTTGCGCGAGGGTGGGTGCCCGATTGCTCACTCCGATCGATACGGCGGCATGTGGGTGCCGTTGACGCACGACACCGTCCACGACGTCGCCTACGACACCGAACACTTCTCGAGCCGTGCGGTCGTGCCCGGCGTCGGGCGACCCGGTGACCGGGCGTTGCCCGCTCCGATCGGCCTCGCCCCGCCGATCACCAGCGATCCTCCCTTCCACGCCGTCGCCCGTCGACTGCTCCTGCCGGCGTTCGCGCCGAAGATGATCGAGCCGTGGGAGTCCGAGATCCGGCTCCTGTGCCAGAGGCTGCTGGACGACATGGGGGAGATCACGCCCGGCGAGAGCGTCATCGATGCGGCGATCCAGTACGCACAGCACATCCCGGTGAACGTGATCGGTCGGATGCTCGGCTTCCCGGAGAAGGACGAGGCGATGTTCCGGGAGATGGTCCACGAGGTCCTGGAGCGCATCAACGAAGAGCCGGGGACGCGTCAGACGTCGAACGACTTCGGCGCCTACGTCCAGGAGCAGATCGCGGACCATCGGGAGAACCCTCGCGACGACCTCACGAATTTCCTGATGAACGTCGAACTCGATGGCAACAAGCTCGCCGACGAAGTCGTCGAGGGCATGATCATCCTGCTGCTCGTCGCCGGCGTCGACACGACATGGTCGGCGATCGGGTCCTCGCTGTGGCATCTCGCCCAGCATCCGGAGGATCACCAGCGCCTGCTCGACGACCCCGAGGTCATGACCTTCGCGCTCGAGGAGTTCCTCCGTGCGTATGCGCCCGTCACGATGGGCCGACTGGTCACGGAGGATCTCGACTTCCACGGCTGCCCGATGAAGAAGGACGACTGGGTGCTGCTGCCGTTCCCGGCGGCCAACCGCGATCCGCTGAAGTTCGAGGATCCCGACACCTTCATCATCGATCGTGAGGAGAACCGGCACGCCGCGTTCGGGCTCGGCATCCACCGCTGCGTGGGCTCCAACCTCGCCCGCCTGGAGCTCAAGGTCGCCATCGAGGAGTTCATCAAGCGCTTCCCGCGTTTCGAACTCGCCGGCGAGACCAGGTGGAGCGTCGGCATGGTCCGCGGTCCTCGCGAGATCCCGGTTCGCATCCTCGAGACCGCCTGATTGCAGCAGGGGTCTGACCCCTGCTGCAATTTCACACGAAGGTGCTGGCGAGGGACGCTGCCGCGCAGGTCGACGTCACGGTGACGCCGGCGTAGACGCTGCCCCACCGCCATCCGAGCGCGCGGGTCTCCATCGCGAACGACGAGAACGTCGTGAGCGCGCCGCAGAACCCGACGCCGAGGATCGTGCGCGCATCGACCGACAGGTCGGATGCAGCGACCGCTCCGAGCAGACCTGCACCGATCGAGTTGACCCACAACAGCGACACCCAGGAGCATGCGTACTGGGCGACCAGGTGGCGCCCGATGGCACCGGCGCCCGCCGCCAGCACGAACAGCACCGGCGTCACTCGCCGACCTCCACCGGGCGATGGGCCAGGAAGGTCGCGCCGACACCGGCGGCGAGTGTGACGGCGCCGTAGAGCACGGCGAGTGGGAGGCGTTCGGCGTCGGCGAGGTCGTTCAGCTCGACGGCGAGCGCGGAGAACGTGGTGAACCCGCCGAGCACGCCGGTGACCGCGAACGCCCACGCAGTCGTGTCGGGGGCAACCGTCCGTGCGGCGAGGCCGATCAGCAGACAGCCGAGGACGTTGACGATCAGGGTCGCCCACGACCACGTCGCCGGGAGGTGCGGCGAGCCGATCGTGTCCGCCAGTTCGGCCACGCCCCATCGCAACGCGGCGCCGATCGCTCCGCCGATCGCGATCGCTGCGACCGTCGCCGGGGCGAAGGGACGGGGACGCTGGGCGATCTGCACCTCCCGTTCGTACCAAACGCCCACCCCCGCGGCCTGCCTTTCGGGACGAGGCCCGACGACGAAGGGTCACACCCGATTCTCACCACGTGCGACCAGACTGTGCGCTGTGACGGAGAACCAGGCCACCCGCATCCTCGTTGCCGAGGACGATCGGGCCGTGCGCGAGTCGCTGGTGCGTGCACTGCAACTCGAGGGCTACACGGTCACGTCGGCCAACAACGGTGCCGAGGCTCTCGAAGCGGTTCGCCAGTCGGAACCCGACGTGCTCCTGCTGGACGTGTCGATGCCGATGGTCGACGGGCTCACGGTCTGCCGGGTGCTGCGGGCCGAGCAGAACCAGGTGCCGGTGTTGATGCTCACCGCGCGCACCGAACCCAGCGATCGTGTCGCGGGGCTCGACGCCGGCGCCGACGACTACCTCGCCAAGCCCTACGACCTCGACGAGTTGCTGGCGCGCGTGCGGGCACTGCTGCGCCGCTCCGGCTACACCGCTGATGGCACCGGGTCTCCCGACGGCGAACTCGTGCTCGGCGATCTCCGCCTCGACCCGTCCGGTCGGCGGGTCTTCCGCGGTGAACGTGAGATCCAGTTGTCCAAGACCGAGTTCGATCTGCTCGCCCTGCTCGTGTCGAACCGGGGCATCGTGCTCGACCACTCCACGATCTACGACCGGATCTGGCACTACGACTTCGGACCGGACTCGAAGAACCTGGCGGTGTACATCGGCTACCTGCGTCGCAAGACCGAAGCCGAGGGTGAGCCCCGCGTGGTGCACACCGTTCGCGGCGTGGGGTACACGGCGCGGATCGACAGCTGATGGGCCTGCGCTGGAAGATCGCGCTCTCGCTGGCGACGGTCGCGCTGATCGCCACGTCAGCCGTGGGATTGATCAGCTATCGAACCACGAGCTCGCGACTGCTCGACGAGGTCGACCGGTCGATCGTGCAGGCGTCGCAGCAGATGCTCGATCAGGCTCGTGACGACCGCATCCGTGTGCCGAGTCGGGGCCTGCTCGAGGTCTACTGGGTGCGTGTCCTCGCCGCGGACGGCTCGGTGGCGGCGACGTCGTTCCCCGACGACGTCCCGGTCGCATCGTCGGCAGACGCGGTGATCGGTCAACCACGCGGTTTCGATCGCGCCACGGTGAGCGTCGCCGGTGGTGAGGCGCGCATCCACACGATCGGCCTCCCCAACGGTGCAGTGCAGATCGGTCGCTCACTCGACGAGGTCGACAGCGTGCTCGACGATCTCCGTCGGCGGACCCTGCTGCTCGTGATCGCGGTGTCGATGGCCGCGGCGCTCGCCGGGTGGCTGATCGCCGGCACCGTCGCCGCTCCGATGAGCCGCCTGACGAAGGCCGCGGAGGACGTCGGTGCATCCGGGCGCCTCGACGTGGAGGTGCCCGGCACCGGCACCGACGAGGTGGGCAGGTTGGGTGGGGCCTTCCGGTACATGCTCGGTGCGCTCGCCGTCTCGCGTGCCGAACAGCAGCGCCTGGTGCAGGATGCCGGTCACGAGCTGCGAACGCCGTTGACCAGCTTGAAGACCAACCTGTCGGTGCTTCGCCGTCACCCCGAGATGACCCCCGAGATGCGTGACGGGGTGCTCGACGATCTCGATTCGGAGGTCACCGAGCTGACCGATCTCGTCAACGAACTGGTCGCTGTCGCGTCCGGGGAACTCGAAGCGCAGCCCGACGAGCGGATCGAGCTGGCGGACCTGGCCCGCGAGGTCGCGGAGCGAGTCGGACGGCGGCGGTCGCGTGACGTGGTCGTCGACGTGCACAACGCGTCGGCAGTCGATGCACCCAGGTCGGCGCTCGATCGGGCGGTCACGAATCTGATCGACAATGCGTGCAAGTTCGACGGGACGGGCGGTTCGGTCGAGGTGACGATCGACGGTGGGACGCTCACCGTGTTCGACCGTGGCCCGGGTGTCACCCCCGGTGAGGAGGAACGGATCTTCGATCGGTTCCACCGGACCGAGGCGGCGCGCTCGATGCCCGGCTCGGGTCTCGGGCTGTCGATCGTTCGTGACGTGATCGTCCGCGCCGGTGGCACGGTCAGCGCGCGACAGCGCGACGGCGGCGGCGCTGCGATCGGCTTCACCCTCCCCGTGTCGCCCCGGTGGCCGGCGTCGGCCGAGCCACCTGCGGACGACTGAACGCGCCGGCGATACGGTGGCTGCATGAGTTCGGGAACCGAGCGATTTCCGATCCGGTTCACCGGCGCCAGCAAGGCGATGATGGTGCTCGGCCTGACCCCGGGGAACTCGTACGTGGACGTGTCGGCCACCGCAGTGGTCGTCCGCCTCGGATGGGCGTTCCGGGCGAACGTGTCGCGTTCGTCGGTGCAGTCGGTCGCTCCCGACCACGACAGGGTCTGGGGTTGGGGAGCCCACGGCTGGAACGGCCGGTGGCTGGTCAACGGTTCGTCGTCGGGCATCGTTCGCATCGGACTCCGACCGGCCGGACGCGCACGCGTTGCGGGGTTCCCGGTCTCACTGAGCGAGCTGCGGGTGTCGGTCGACGATCCCGACGGTCTCGAACGCGCGCTCGCTCCGATCGAGGTGTGAACCGGCTCGGGAGGGACCGCCGCGGTCGAGGCTCACGCCGGGCTCGACTCGCGTCGGTGGGTGCTGCGGAGCGCGTCGAGTTGGTCGGGGCGGAGTTCGCTCGGCCCGACGACGGCGACGGTCGCCTTCGTGAGCGCACGGAGCGTCGAGGTCCGCACGCCACCTTCCAGCGCCGCGCGTTCGCCGAGGATCGCCCCTGGGCCGAGTTCGGCGATGGCCTCGCCGTCGACCTCGACGCCGACCACCCCGTTGAGGAGCAGGAACACGTCGTCGGCCTGTTCGCCCTGCTCGGTGAGCAGGCCACCCTCCTTGATCCTGCGGATCGACGACTTGCCTCCGCCATGCATGATGTGAGCGGCGAGTTCCCGTTCGAGGGCGGTCTCGACCGCCGTCACGAGTGCCGGTGAGTCCTCGTCACCCCACGGCGTGTGCTTGCCGAACGAGTGACGCCACCAGTCCTTGAAGTCGGCCATGCCCGCCTTGGCGGCGAGTTCGCCGTGCTCGTCGTACACCCAGTGACGAGGAAATGCGCTGGCACCGATCAGTTCGAACTCGCTCGTGCCGTCGGCGTGCACGGTCAGTGCCACGGTGGTCCAGACGGTGGGTGCCTCGAACTTGAGGAACGGTGGCTTGTTGACCCGACGTGGTGCGGGGAGGGCCGTGTGCCCGCCGACGGTCTGCACGAAGCGCGCCGACGTCGAGGTCAGCTCGATCGGTCGACGGATGTCGTCGAAGGCGACGGCGGCGAACGTCGCCTGCCGGGGTCCGACTGCGACGGTGGTGGCGCCCATCAGGCATCCCCCGTCGTAGCCGGCGTCGACGATTGCGCCGTCGACCACCTCGATCCAGCCGACGAGGTGGTTGGCGAAGCGGAACCGGTCGGCGGCCCGGAGCGCCTCGAGGTCGCCCAGTCGGTCGGGAGGCGGATCGTCGTAGTGGGTGAACCCGGTTCCGAAGATCGCCTTGTTGAGACCGGTCACCGCTTCCGACGGGATCCAGCTGAGGCTGGTGACGTTCGACTCGATCCTCATGACGTCACCGTGAACTCGCGCACCATGCCCTGCGTGAAGTGTGGCGGGCCGTCGCCTTCCGAGTCGCCGACGGATCCGAGCGAGATCGCACAGAAGACCGCGTAGCGTCCCGGCTCGGTGAGGTCCCAGGAGACGACGTCGCTCGTACCCGGTGTGGCGTAGACCGCGTTGACCGGGGTGATCTTGCTGAAGGCCTCGTCCTCGGGGAGGTCGAAGATGTCGGTGACCGATTCGATCGATGCATCGTCGATCCGGAAGGCGAACATCTCGTGGTTCTCCTGGCCGCCGTTCGTGAAGTCGATGACGTGGTATCCCGTCGACAGTTCGTCCGGCACACCTTCGAATCGGTAGTCGACTGCCGTCACGTCGAGCGTCTCCACGTCGCAGTTGTCGCCGGCCCAGGCGATCGTCTTGCCGTAGAGATCGAGGGTTTCGTCGGAGCCTTCGAGTTCGGGATTCTCGATCTGTGCTTGCGCCTCGGCCTTGAGGTCGACGATGGTCTGTTCGATCTCGGGATCCGCTGCCTCGATGGCCGCGTCCAGTGCGGCGTTGACCGAGTCGGCGTCGCCCTGCCCGGTGAAGAGGTAGTTGATCACGGTGGAGTCGGCTTCGAACCACGACTCGCAGGCCGCGTTGTCGGTCGCGCTCGCGTTGTCGTCCGAGCCGCACGCGCTGAACAACATCAGCGGAGCGGCTCCTGCGGCGAGCAGGAGAGTGTTCTTGGGTGATTTCACGGCACCTCGCCTTTCTCGATGGAGTCCGGATGCGGTTGGACTCGATGAGTCGAACGTACGGATCGAGGTCGGCGGAGAGGAGGTGGCAGCCCGGTGTGTTCGATGTGGTGCCAGCACCCCACGATCGGTGACGCCTGCGTCCTTGTCGTCAGCAGGGAGACGTGGTCTGATCTCGGGGTGCGAACTGCGCTCCGAGTCGATCTTGCCCGTTTACCGGCTGTCGTGGTGCGGAGCGCGTGATGGTCTCATCCGGTCGCAGTGCGGTCGTTGTGGGTGCCGGGCCGAACGGGCTCGTGGCCGCGATCAACCTGGCGCGTGCAGGCTGGGACGTGACGGTGTTCGAAGCGGCGTCACGGCCGGGAGGCGGTACCCGAACGGAGGAATTGACGCTGCCCGGGGTGCTGCACGACGTCTGCTCGGCGATCCATCCTCTCGCCGTCGGTTCCCCGGCATTCCGCGAGATCGCCGAGAGCGACCTGCCGTTGCGTGATCACGGGCTCGAGTGGATCCAACCCGACGTGCCGGTGGCGCATCCGCTCGACGGCGGGCGCGCCGCGCTGCTCCACCGCTCGGTCGCCGAGACCGCGGACGGGCTCGGCCGTGACGCCAAGGCCTATCGCCGTCTGTTCGGACCGTTCGTCGACGCCGGTTTCGAGCTGACGGACGGCCTGCTGTCGCCGTTGTCGATCCCCCCGAGGCATCCCCTGACACTGGCTCGCTACGGCGCAGTCGGCGTGCTCCCTGCGCACACGGTCGCTCGCCGAGGATTCGGCACCGAGGAGGCACGAGCGATGTTCGCCGGGCTCGCCGGGCACTCCATCCTCAGTCTGAAGGCACCGGTGACGGCGGGCTACGGACTGATGCTCGGCGTGCTCGCACATCTGGTCGGCTGGCCCTTGGCCCGCGGTGGCTCACAGCAGATCGCCGATGCGCTGGTGGCGGTGCTCGAGCAACTGGGCGGCCGAGTCGAGTGCGATCGGCGCATCGAGTCGCTCGCCGAGTTGCCGCCGGCCGATGCGGTGCTGCTCGACCTCACGCCGCGCCAGGTGCTGGCGATCGCCGGCGATGCCGTTCCGGCTCGCTACCGCAAGGCGCTCACTCGCTTCCGGTACGGGCCAGGCGTGTTCAAGCTCGACTGGGCGCTCGACGGTCCGATCCCGTGGACCAACGCCGACTGTGCCCGCGCGGCAACGGTCCACCTCGGTGGCACGCTCGACGAGATCACGGCGGCGGAATCCGAGGTGCAGGCCGGCGGTCATCCCGAGCGGCCCTACGTGCTGCTCGCCCAGCAGAACCTCTTCGATCCGTCCCGCGCGCCCGCGGGGACGCAGGCGGTGTGGGCGTACTGCCATGTCCCGAACGGCTCGACCGTCGACATGACGGAGCGCGTCGAGCGCCAGATCGAGCGGTTCGCCCCAGGATTCCGTGATCGCATCCTCGCTCGTCACACCATGAACACCGAGGCGGTGGAGGCACACGACGCCAACTACATCGGTGGCGACATCAACGGTGGCGTGGGCGACCTCCGCCAGTTCGTGCGACGTCCGACGCTCGGGCTGCACCCCTGGAAGACGCCGATCGAAGGTGTGTACCTGTGCTCGAGTTCGACGCCTCCCGGAGGGGGAGTTCACGGGATGTGTGGATGGCATGCCGCACGGGAAGTGATGAGGGAGTCACGGTGACCGACGAGCCGAACGACGACACGACCGACCGGGTGACCGTGATGATCGTCGACGATCAGCCTCCATTCCGTGCCGCTGCCCGAGCGGTCGTCGATCGCGTCGCCGAGTTCGAGCTCGTGGCAGAGGTGGCGTCGGGCGAAGAGGCCGTCGAGACGGGTGCCGACATCGCACCGCAGCTCGTGCTGATGGACATCAACATGGGCGATCTCGACGGCATCGAGGCCACGCGCATCATGACCGGTGCCGACCCGAGCATGAAGGTGATCCTCGTGTCGACCTACGCCCTCGACGATCTCCCGCCGGGCGCGCGTGCCAGCGGCGCGATCGCCTACGTCAACAAGGACGAGCTGTCACCACGTGTCATCCGCCGCCTCTGGGAGTCCGGCGGCGACCCCGACTGGCTCTGACGCATCGCACCGTGGACAACACGGGTCAGACCCCTGTTGTCCCGTGGTTCACTCGGTGCGGAGGAGTTGGGCCGGGCGGACCCGGCGGGCGCGGCGGGCAGGGATCGCCGCGGCCACGTTGGCGAGCGCCACGATGGCGAGCACTCCGACAACGACTGCTGCAACGGGAACAAGGGCATTGTCGATGGCGCCCATGTTCTGGGCGAACGCGATCCACACCAGCCGTCCGATGATGACACCGAGCGGGATGCCGACGGCGACGCAGAACAACGTGAACAACGTGGCGTGCCAGTGCACGGCACGGGCGATCCAGCCCGATCGCGCACCGAGCGAACGCAGGATCGCCAGCTCGCGTCGACTGCCGCGGGTGGATGTGACCATCACATGCCCAACGGTCAGCAGTGCGAGCGCGGCCAACACCACCGCGAGAGCGAACGGAATCGTTCGTACTCGCGCGATGTTGACGATCGCACCGGGCTGGTACGGGTCGTTGGGCGCAGTGTCGGCCAGCTCCGGCACCGTGGCCGCGAAGTCGGCATAGCTCCCGCGAAGTTGTACGGCTGCCATCGTCGGGCGGGCGTCGGCGTCGATCTTCGTCAGTCCGCTCGGTGTGACGAGGCCACCGTGACCCAGACCGTCGTTCGCGCCGAGGCCAGGCACGACCACCAACCCCGTGACTTGGTAGAGGGCGGTGCCAGTGGCGCCGACCAAGGTCACCTCGTCACCGATCTCTGCGTCGATGTCGCGCGCTGTGACGCGGCCGAACGCGATCTCGTCGTTGCCGACCGGAAGTCGCCCGGCGACCACGGTCGGGGTGCCCTCGCCGCGGACGATCTCCATGCCGAGGACGGGAACCGTGGTGTCGCCCACGCGAGCGCTGTCATCGAAGTAGAGAATCAGCGACGCCACGTCGGGCTGTGCGTCGAGACGGTCGGCAAAGCCTGGAGGAAGCTCGGTGCCACCGTTGTCACCGATCGCTGCGTCGTAGTTGGTGCCGTACCGGAACGGCTCCTCGATCAGCCGATCGAGGCTCACGCCGAATGTCAGTGCTGCAGTGATTCCCGCGATCGTCAGCATCACGCCGACCATGGATCCGCGTGCTGGGCCGTGGTCGCTGGCGAAGCGGCCGAAGGCGAGGCGCATCCCGGTTGCTGCCGCCGAGCTGGTCGTGTGTGTGGCGAGTGCGTCGACGGCCGGCGATGGGACGGCCGAGTGACTCCTCGATCCGGTCACCGTCAGCGACACGAAGGTCCAGAGGGTGAGCGCGATGATCGAGACGACGGCGGCGCCGGCCAGCACGTTCCAGTCCACGAACACCCCGGGTGTGGGCTCGATCGTGCCGACGAAGCCGGTTGGGAAAAGGCCCGACGGAATGATTGCCAGTGCAGCACCGAGCAGGGAGCCGACGACGATCGGAATCACCGCGTGCCCCATCGCCACTTCAACCACCTGGTGGTTGGTGAAGCCGATCGCACCGAGCCGCTCGCGATCGGCGGGAGTCGGCCGCACTTGCCGGGTGATCATCTGGCCGATCACCGCGATCGCTGCGACGGCGGCCGCCAGCGCGAGGAGCCACAGGCCCTGGGCCTGTGTCGAAACCGCACGCCTGACCTCGTCGCTGATCACTTCGGCGGGGTCGAGGCTCAGTTTCTGGCTGTCCGGCAGTGTGTCGAGCTGAGCTCGGAGCTGTGACAGGTCGACATCGTCGCGAAGGTCGACCGCATTGAGGGTCAGTGCGACGCCGACCTCGGGTTCTCGGAGAAGCGCCGGTGACACCACGACGAGCGGCGTCGGATCGTCGAGTTGGGTTGGCCCATCGATGACGCCGACGAGGGTGGCCATGACACGTGGACCTTCGGGGTTCGGCGTCCCGAACCCTCCGTCGTCCGCTTGTTGCTGCGTGAATGTGACGACCTCGACCGTGTCTCCGATCTCGGCCTGGGCGGCGTCGACGAAGCTTTGCGACGCGACGAACTCACCCGCATTGTCGGGATCGGTCTCGCGCCCGCTCACGAGTCGCATTCCAATCGCCCGGGGCGAGCCGGAGAACACGAGCGCGGGTCCGGGGTCGGCACCGGTCGGATCGGTGACCGAACCGAACACGAACGTGACCGAGTCGACCGCTGCCACAGCGCCCAGCTCAGCGATCTCGTCGGTCCGAGGTCGACCACCGTCCTGGGTGACGATGCCATCGGCCTCGATCTGCGATGAGGACGTGTATCGATCCGGTGCTGTCGCCGTCCTGTGGGCTCCGGCGGCGACGGTGATGACCACGCCGAACACCACCGCCACCAGGAGTGTGAAGGCAACCGTCGATCGCCATCGATGCCGTAGCCCGCTGATCAGTCGATACCTGACTGCGCCCATCGTCAGGTCACTCCACGGAGGGCAGGGGGATGGCTCCGGTGATGGTGGTGCCGGCGCCGGGTGCCGACGTCACCTCGATCGTGCCGCCGAAGGCGCCCAGCCGGTCGGCCATGTTCACGAATCCGTGGCCTCTCTTGATGTCATCATCCAGCGTCTCGAACCCTGCTCCGTCGTCGCTGATCTCGAAGCGCAACTCACCGTCGACCTCGGCGACCTTCACCGCTGCGGAGGCATCCTCGCCGGCGTGCTTGCCGGCGTTCTGCAGGGCCTCGAGCGTGCAGAAGTAGACCGCGGCTTCGATGTCGTTGCCGTAGCGCTCGACGCCCTCGAACTCGACGGTGGTGGGGAGCGCCGCGCGCCCAGCCGCAGCCGGGAGGGCCGCGCAGAGACCACCCGACACCAGGAGGGGCGGAAAGATGCCGTGGGCCAGTGCGCGGAGTTCGGCGATTGCGGTCTGCACGTCCCCCTTGATCTCGTCGATCATCGCGAGCGCGTCCTCGGGATCGTCCTCGACTGCGTCGCGGGCCAGGCGCAGCTTCACGGCCAGCGCCACGAGGTGCTGCTGTGCACCGTCGTGCAGGTTGCGTTCGAGCTTGCGCCGCTCGTTGTCTCCCGCCGCCACGATGCGCGCCCGTGAGTCCTGCAGCTCCTGGTTGCGGACCTGCAGCTCGTCGAGGCTCGCCTGCAGGGCGGTGTCGAGCTGCACGTTGTGCAGCGCCAGCGCGATCTGGCGGGCGATCTCGGTGAGCACCGTGTCCTCGGCCTCGCTGAACGGCTCGCCGTCGGGCTTGCGGGTCACCACGATGAAGCCGAGCAGCATGCCGGCATGCGCCAGCGGAGCGATCCGCATCGCCGAGCTGCCGGTCGGTCCGACGAGTTGGGGAACCCAGATGTCGAGCCACGTCCCGCCGCTCACACCGGCCCGGGCCACGACGGGCAGCTCCTTCGGACCGATGGCGACTGGTGGCGGCTGCCGGTGTGGCACACCGGCAGCGCGTTCGTAGCGACCCGCTTGGCCGGTCCAGACCTCGGCCGACTCCAGCACCATGGAACGGCGGAGGTTCTCGGCCAGTTGGAGGAGCAGTTCGTCGAGTGGGATCGAGCGGGTGAGACGCTGACCGAACGTTCTCAACGTCTCGTCGGGTGCCACGCGGGCCCCGTAGACGAGCCGATTGGCCCGCTCGGTCAGCCAGCTCCGCGCCGGGAGGTAGAGCAGCGCAGCGATGGCGGCCGCCACCATCGAGAGCAACAACAGCGACCGCTCGCTGTCACGAGGTGTGTGCCCGAGGCCGAGCACGACGATCACGTAGATCCCCAGGATGAGCGCGGTGAGCCCAGCGAGCGCCACGGTGTGTGTGAGCAGCCGATCGACCCGCGCCACCATCTTCGGGAGCGTTCCGGCGATGATCGCGATCGGCACGAGTCCGGTCATCGCGAGTGCAACGGCGCCCGGGTCGTGCGGCCACTCGGTGAGCAGGCGGAGAGCGGTCATCACGAGGATCCCCTCCGCCGCGACGGTGAGGCCCCAACCGATCCATTGGATTCGCCGCCGGTCGATCGCTCCCGCCGTGCGGTAGCGGAAGTACACGGCGGGTGTTCCAGCGAAGAAGGCAGCTGCCCACAGGATCACGATCGGCCAGGCGGGCATCTCGGTGAGGTCGAGACACAGCGCGGCACCGGTCGCGAGGCCGATCACGTAGCCGACGGCGACGACGGCTCGTCGCTGCGTGCTCATCAGCCGACCGTCGGGCAGCGCATCGAGCAGGTGCAGTGCGAATGCGGGGAGCAGTGCGAGCGCGAGTCGCATCGCCACGAGTGCGAGGTCGCTCGTCGCATCGTCGGCGGTGACCACTGCGTGCGCAAGGGACACCGTGCCCGCTGCAACGGCGCCGGCCAGCACGATCGGGCCCAGCTGATCCTGTGGCCGTCGCACCCCCAGCGAGATCCCGGCCGCGGCCCAGAGCGTCACCAGGATCGCCCCGACGATCTGTGTGGCCGTCGGTCCGTCGGCGCCGGCCGCCACGAGCAAGCCGGCGATCGACAATCCAACGGCGACCGATGCGGCCAGCAGGCACCACTCCGGCCTCACGACGCGGCCCCCGCTGTCGTTCGCGGGGGCTCGAGACTGGTCGGCGGTCGTCTGACCTCGCCCGCCGATCATCGGTGGGCGAGACGCGGAACGCGCGGTCCCGCCGGTCCCGGTCGGCGCGTCGGTCCCGGCGATCACGTCCATTGACCCCAGTCGAGCGGAATTCGGCTCCCGTGACAAGGGTGTCACCTTCGACCGCCCAGGGGTGCCAGCATCACCACGCCTCGTTCACGCCGAGCCGTGTCATTCCGTTCGCAGCTCTCGAGCGAGTTGCATGGAGGCCAACCGTCGCGAGGGCCACACGGCAAGCACTCCGACCAGTGCCAGGACGACCGCGCCGGTCACGGCGATGATCGACCAGCCGTCGGGCGCGACGAACTCGACCGGCGTGTCGTTCGCGACGGTCCGCCAGACGCCGCGGCCGATCGCGAGCCCGAGTGGGAGCCCGATCAGCAGCCCGACGAGTGCGATCGCGCCCGCCTGGACGAACACGATCGCCGAACTCTGACGTGGTCGCATGCCGAGGGCCCGCAGCATCGCCACGTCATGTCGTCGCCGCCGTGCCGTGGACGCAAGGGTGTGAACGACCGCACCGACGCCGACGATGGCCAGGAAGCCGGCGAGCAGCAGCGGCATCGTTCGGAGTTCGCTCAGCTCCGCCCGTTCCTTCGGAGGAATGATCGGGCCGGGATCGACCATGATTCCTTGGTCCCAGAGGCGTACGGCCACCGCCTGGGGATCGACGTCGGGTCCGGTCGACACGAGGCCGAAATGGAAGCGGAAGCCGTCGAACAGGCCGTCGAACGCTTCGGGCAGGACCCAACCTCCGGTCGAATAGCTGTTGTGCGGGCCCGCAGGGACGTACGCGAGGCCGGTGACTTCGAGCGTCTCGGCGCCCTTGGGTCCCGTGAGTGAGATCGCGTCGCCGACGTCGACATGTGCCTGTCTCGCCGACAGCGGCGCCAACGCGATCTCTGACGGCGTCGCGGGCAGGGCGCCTTTCGTGATCACCACGTCGATGGGATGTCCGACCGGTCGATACGAGAACAGCGAAACGGACCCCGACGTACTGTTGGCGACGTCGTTGTGAGTGTCGAGCACGCCGTCGACGTCGGGGTCGGCGGCGATCGCGGCCAGGGTCGGCTCTGCATCCACGAAGTCCTGTCCGCCCGCTCCGAGGTAGGAGCCCAGTTCGTAGGTTTGTCCGAAGCGCTGGTAGCCGTCGGTGGCATCGGCGATGCCGCCGGCGAAGGTGAGGGCGGCCGTGACGCCGGCGATCCCGAGGGTTGCGCCGACCAGCGCGGGAATGGCGGACGCAGAGTTGCGGGTCGAGCGACCCGACAGGGCGAACCGCGTGCCGATTCCGAGGGCCAGGGGCCAACCGGCGGTGGCGGCCTCGACGACCGAGATCCGGGCACTCGACTGATCACTCTGTCGTGCCGAGCGGAGGGTCGCGAGGCACGCCGCCGCGACGAGGAACGGAACGACGAGAAGGGGCACGAGGAGCACGAGCGGATCGAACGACCGTCCGGGAGAGGGTTCGACCAGAGCAGCGCTGCCGATCGGGAACCAACGCGACGCCCACCACGCTCCGGTGACGCCGACCACCACGCCGATGACCGCTGCCGACACCGGACCCACGGACACCGCGAGCCGCATCTGCCCCGGCGCGAGCCCGAACGCTCGCAACACCTCGAGGTTGGTGAACGACGTCGAGCAGTACCGCGAGATCGCCACGGCGAGCAGCACCAGTGCCGCCAGCAATGCGACGAGCGAGAGCAGCAGCAGCGCCCGGGCCTCGAACGCGGTGACGTCTCCGGTGTGACGCGCCTCGTCGTACAGATTTCCGAAGTCGGCGTTGTCGATGCCGGTCACGCGGGTGAACTCGGTTCCGAATTCGTCGAGACCGGCTTCGCCATCGCGGAGTCGAACCAGCGCGTTCACCGAGACCGCACCAGCCGTGCCGATGACGTTGTCCGGATACTGCAGGTACAGACCGGGGGAGGGGAGTACGAAGCCGAGCGGCGTGTCGGACTGGTCGTGGAACCATGCGGAACGGATGACGCCGACGATGGTCGCGGCGACCTCCGGGCCCAGCGGTTCGCCGTCGTCGTAGGAGTTGAGTTGGTCGGCGCTGTAGAGGTGCAATGTGACGGCGTCACCGACATTCGCGCCGAAGGAGTCGACGACCCTCGGCGACACGACGACCTCGTCAGCGCGGGCCGGATCCGGGAGCCGTCCGTCGAGGACCACCGGTCGTTCGATCGTGGTCCACACCTGGTCGTCGACGAACGGGAAGAAGCCGAGTGAGACCGGATCGACGTCCGGGTCGTCGGTGAGCCCCTCGACCGCGAACTGGGAGACGGCGAACGCGGCGACGGACTCGACTTGCGGCATCGCCCGTACCACGTCCCAGTCGAAGGCTCCGAGGTTGAGCAGGGCCGTGGCCGTCGCCGGTTCGCTCACCGCGATCAGTCGATCCATCGCCGTCGTGCCGCGGCGCGCGCCGGCGGTCGTGGCGGCCACCGTTGCAGTCGCGAATGCAATCAGGAGAGCGAGCCCGACCAGCGCCCGCCACCGGGTCCGCCATTCGGCCCGGAACCACATCGAGACGGCGGGCATCTCGTCGTGCTCAGCTCATCCCGTCGTCGTCGACGCGGCCGTCCTTCATCCGAACGATGCGTTCGGCGGCGTCGGCGACGGGCTGATCGTGGGTGACCAGCAGGATCGTCTGGCCGCCCTCGTGGAGGCGCCGGAAGAGCTCGAGGACCTCCTCTCCGCCTTCGCTGTCGAGGGCGCCGGTCGGTTCGTCGGCGAGCACGATCGTCGGCTCGTTCGCGAGGGCTCGTGCGATCGCCAAGCGCTGGCGCTGACCGCCCGAGAGCACGCCCGGAGCCTGCCTCGCCTTGTCGCCGATTCCGAGCAGGTCGAGGAGGTCGCGGGCTCGTGACTCCGCGACCTTGCGCTTGCTGCCGGCGATCACCGCGGGCATCACGACGTTCTCGAGCACGGTCATGCCCTCGAGAAGATTGAAGAACTGGAAGACGATGCCGACGTGCTGGCGCCGCATGATCGCGAGCGCGTTCTCGTCCTTTCCTGACAACGACTCACCGGCGACGACGACCTCGCCCTCGTCGGGGACGTCGAGGCCGGCGACGAGGTTGAGCATGGTCGACTTCCCGCATCCTGACGGGCCCATCACCGCGACGAACTCCCCGGCGCGCACCGTGAGGTTGGCGCCGCGCAACGCTCGCACGGGGGCGGTGTCCTGCTCGAACGTCCGGTAGACAGCGGTGACCTCCACGGCCGGGCGGGTCGCGGCCGGATCATCGCCCGACGATGCGAGCAACGGTTCGAGTCGGGCCGGGTCGAGGGACGCAGTCGTGTCGGTCATGTCGGGGCTCCTTCGCTCTGCGCGAATGGGATCACTTCCGGACGGGGAAGTCGATAGGGAACGACGGGCGTGTCGCGACCCTTGACGAGCTGCGAGTCGAGTTGCTCAAACTCCTCGGGCTGCTCGGTGAGCGCCGTCCACGTGGGCTCGCTCAGCACCGTCTGGCCCGGCTCGGCGAACTGTTGGAGCCGTTGGCACAGGTTCACCGCGTCGCCGACGAGCGTGTACTCGACGCGTTCCTCGCTCCCGAGGAGTGCCGCGGCGACGGTGCCGGTACTCAGACCGATCCCGAGCCCGAACGGCGTGCGACCTTCGGCCGACCACTCGTCGTTGACGGCCTCCTGGTTGCGATGCATCGCCCGAGCTGCGGCCAGAGCCCGATCGGCGTGATCAGAGGTCGCAGCGGGCGCGCCGAAGACCGCCATCACCGCATCGCCCACGTACTGCATGACGGTTCCTCCCTCCGAAAGAATTGCACGATTCATCTCGGCGCGATGACGATTGAGTTGCTGCGCCAGGACGGCGGGATCGGCGTGCTCGGCGATCGTCGTGTAGCCGCGGATGTCGCTCATCACGATGGTCACCTCGAGCGTCTCGGTCTCGCCGACTGCCCGGCCCCCGGCGATGAGCTGGTCGGCCACACCGGTGGGCAACAGGCGGCTGAGGCTCTCGCCCTGCTCCTCTCGTTCGACGATCGCACGATGGAGCCGGCGGAGCCGGTCGAGGGCGCCGGCCTGACCGCTCGACACGCCCTCGGCGAGATGGACGAACAGTCGCTCGACCCGATCGTCGATGGCTGACGGAGTCGTGTTGAGGGTGCCGGCGATCGACTTGATCGTGCGCCCGTTGGCGACCATCTCGAGCAGTTCGTCGTCGTCGGTGCTCAGTCCGCCGGTGCGCCGGACCGGGTTGATCAGCGCCGAGACGATCACCGGATCGAGCATCGAGCCGCCGGTGGCCACCTCGCGTATCGCCCGTGCCAGCTGGTCACCCTCGGCGATGCGATCCTTGAGCAGGTACGCAGAGCCGGCCGACCCTTCGGCCAGTAGCGACACGGCGTAGTCGGGGTCGTCGTACTGGCTGAGGATCACGATGCCGGTGCCGGGGTGCCGCTTGCGGATCTCCTTGCAGGCGTCGATGCCCTCCGACTCGAAGTGGGGCGGCATCCGGATGTCGCTCACGACCACGTCGGGATGGGCGTCGATCGCGCCGGCAACGAGCGTGTCGTAGTCCTCCGCGACGCCGATCACCTCGACGTCGGGGTCGCGTTGGAGCATCGCGCTCACGCCCGCTCGGATGAGCGCGCTGTCGTCGGCGAGGAAGACGGTGATTGCCCCCATGACCCCCACTGTCGTCGAACGGCGTGCGCACGGCGAGGGCGTCACCCTGCGTTGCCGAGGGGGTGCTGGCCCCACCAGCAGCGGCATGGGTCGCACCCTTCCCGACGGGAGGGGCGACGTGTAGAACTGCCGGCATGGGCATGGCGTGGCCGCGATGCTGAACGGCGCTGAAGCGATGCGCGCACGAGCGCTGCTGCGCCGGCACTGGCGAGCCACGATCGCCGTCGGCGTGTTCGCAGGGGTCGCTGCGGGGCTGGCCCTCGGCGCCTGGGGCATTGCACGGCGAACGTCGACCGTCTACGACCGCTTCGTGGACTACGAGGGCGCCGCCACGTTGTCGGTGTTCGGGTGCCCGGAGGGCATCACCGACGAACAGGTCATGGACGAGTACGGCGGCAATTTCGACGCGGCGTGCGGCGACTACGACTACGCCGATCTCCGCGCCCACCTCCGATCGCGACCGGAGGTGGTCTCTGCCGGTCGGTTCACCCTGGCGATCAGCCAGGTCGCGCCCGCCGATCGACCGGACGAGGGCTGGCGGCAACTCGTGCCGGTCGCGATCGACGACGACACCGTGGATGCGCTCGGCGCCTCGATCCTGGTCGACGGCCGACTCGCCGATCCCGACGTGGCCGCGGATGCGACGATCAACGAGGAGGCGGCCGAACGACTCGGCGTCGGTGTCGGCGACGAGCTCGTGGTCACGCCGTATCGGCGCGACGAATTCGATGTCGCGGGCGAGGGCGCGGTGGCTGCGGGCGGCATCCCCAGCGTCGTCGACGTCGTCGGCATCACCCGCCGCCCGACCGATCTGGCGCGACGGCTCGGCCGCACGAGCATCTACGAGGACGCGAGTACCGTCATGCTCGGACCTGCCTGGTGGGCGTCGATCGACGGCGATGTTGCGAGGTACGGCGTCGGTCTGCTCGTCACGACTGCACCGGGTACCACGAACGACGACGTGATCGCAGCCGTGCGACAGTGGTCGCCCGATCGGAATTGGCAGTTCGACGTCGGTCCGGCCCTCGGACAGGACAACCAGCAGACGATCCGTGACGCGATCGAGCTCCAGGCGGTGAGCCTGCGTCTCGTCGCCGCGCTGGTCGGACTGGCCGCACTGCTCTTCGCGGGTCAGGCGGTCGCGCGACAGTCGCGCACCGAGTGGAGTGATGCCGATGCACTGGTCGCCATCGGCATGAACCGGACGAGCATGTCCTTGGCGGCGGCGATGCGGGCATCGGTGACCGCGGCGGTCGCGGTCGCCGTCGCCGCGCTGGTGGTGATCGGAACGTCGTCGCTCGGGCCGTTCGGCGCCGGGAGGAGCGCCGAGCCCTCGCCGGGCGTCGAGGCGGACGTCGGCGTGCTCGCGGTCGGGCTGCCGGTCGTTGCGCTGCTGGTCATCGTCTGCTCGGTGGGCCCGGTCGTGATCCGCCGCGCCCGGCCGTCCATCGCTCCGACGTCCGCACGCGCACGCGCGATGCCGTCGCTTCCGGCGTCCGGGGTCGCCGGCGTCGCGATGGCGAGAACCCGCAGGAGTGGAAGTCTCGCCCTCGGTGCCGCCGTGACCGGCGTGGTCGTCGCCACCACGGTCGGCGTCGCCGCATGGACACTCCTGGACAGCTACGACGAACTCGTGGCCGATCCGGCTCGCTACGGATCGACCTGGGACGCCCAGGTCGGCAACGTCGGCTCCGCAGAGCAAGATGCCCAGACCCGGGCGCGTCTCTCCGAGATCGACGGCATCACGGCGGCAGGGCTCCGATCGTTGGACGGACTCGCCGACAACCCGAACTTCGCGCTCGTCGCGGCCGAACCCTTCATCGGCGATCCTGACCTCGCGACGCTCGTCGAGGGTCGTCTCCCGACGGCGTCGACCGAGATCGCGCTGGGTCGGACCAGTCGGCAGGAGCTCGACCTGCGTCTCGGTGACGAGTTCGTCGTCCGGGACCCCGGTGATCCCTCGGTCCAGGCGGCGCTCACGATCGTCGGCGAGGTCGTCGTCAACAGCGGGTACACGAACCGGCCCGGCGTCGGCGGGATGGTCACGAACGACTTCATCGACTCGGTCGCGCCCGAGGTCCGGAGCCAGGTGTACGCCGTCTGGATCGACGCCGACGCCGATCGCGAGGAGACCCTGGTGCAACTGCGGCGAGCGTTCCCGACGACGTTCGTCGAGCGGAGCATGCCGACACAGGTCTCGAACCTCGGGCTCGTGTCGGATCAGCCGGTGATCGTCGCGCTCGTGGTGGCACTGCTCGCCGGCGCCGCTCTGACCCATGCGCTCATGGTGTCGGTCCGTCGGAGCCGACGGGACATCGGTGTGCTGCGGTCGATCGGATTCACGCGTCGGCAGGTGATCACCACCGTCGGGTGGTACGCATCGCTGCTGTCGGCGGTCGGGCTGGCCGTCGGGATCCCGATCGGCGTGGTTGCGGGCCGTGTGGCCTGGCGAACGATCGTCGACGATCTCGGCGTCGTCGCGCCGGCTGCGGGGCCGTTCGTCGCGCTCCTCGTCGTCGCATTCGTCGTCCTGGCCGTCGCCAACGTCGCCGCGTTGGCCCCGGCGGTCACGGCGGCGAGGACATCTCCGGCGGTCGCACTGCGCGCCGAGTGACGTCCGCGCCGAGTGACGTCCAGGCCGAGTGACGTCTCAGATCCCTTCGCGCACGATCAGGTCTCGCGGTCGGCGAGGTAGAGCAGCACGGCCTTGACCCGACGGTGGACGTCGGGCTCCTCACCGAGGCCCAACTTGGAGAAGAGCGAGTTGATGTGCTTCTCGACGGCACGTTCGGACAACACCAACGAGGCAGCGACGGCCGCGTTGTTCTTGCCCTGGGCGATCTCCGACAGCACCTCGAGTTCGCGCGGCGTGAGGTGTTCGAGCGGCGAGTGCTTCGTGCGGCCCCGGGCATCGACGAGGGACTCGACGACCCTGGGATCGATGACCGATCCACCCGTCGTCACTTCGTGGACTGCCCGGACGAGCTGTTCGACGTCGGACAGACGTTCCTTGAGCAGATAGGCGCGGCCCTGCGAACCGCCGTCGAAGAGCTGCAGGGCGTACGTCGGCTCGACGTACTGCGACAGCACGACGACGCCGACCTCGGGGTGGAGCTCGCGGAGGGTGGTCGCGGCCACGATCCCTTCGTCGCTGTTGTTGGGCGGCATCCGGATGTCGGTGAGCACGGCGTCGGGGTGATGGGCCTCGACGGCGGCGAGGAGTTCGGGGAGATCGACGCACAGCGCGACGATCTCGATGTCGTCCTGTTTGCCGAGCAACTTCTCGATTCCCTCGCGCACCAGGAGCGAATCCTCCGCCACGACGATGCGAACCACCATTGCGACAGACCCTACTCAGGGCTGGACGTGGCGCTGGGCTGAACGCGGCCTTGCTGATCTCCTCACCGCTGTCTTACGTCGCTCCCGCACGCTCTTCACCGAGGGCGCTCACGATGTGTGCTGTCGGCGACGATCCGGTCGCCGACCAACTGTTGAAGGGAACACGACCATGAGCAACGAGACCACCACATCGAAGCCGGGCGGACGCCGCGGACTGACCATCGGACTCGCCGGCGGGCTGCTCGCCGGGACGGCTGCGGGACTCGTCTTCGGAGTCCCGGGTCTGTCGAGTGCTGCGTCGGACGCCGCCTCGGCGCCGGCCGCACTCGTGCAGCAGGCCGACGAGACGCCGACGGACGACGACATCCGTCCGGATCCGGGCGTCGGACTCCGCGAGACGCTGCAGGCACTCGTCGACGACGGCACGTTGACGAGCGAGCAGGCCGACGCTGTCACGGCGCACCTCGTCGAGAACCGCCCCGAGCGCGGTGAGCGCGGCGAGGAGGGCCGTCGAGGACACCCGGGCAGGGCGTTCGGGCTCGGGGTGGCCTCGGAGGCCCTGACCGACCTGCTCGGCATCGACGGCGAGGAGCTGCGGACCCAACTCCGTGCGGGTGACACGCTCGCCGAGATCGCCGAGGCGCAGGGGGTCGACGCGCAAGCGGTCGTCGACGAGCTCGTCGACGAGTTGGACGAGCGCCTCACCAACGCCGTCGAGAACGGCCGGATCGACCAGGCCGAGGCCGATCAGAAGCTGGCCGACGCGGAGGCCCGGATCGCCGACATGGTCAACAACGGGCGGCCGGAACGCGGTGCCCCCGACGCCGAGGACTGAGACCCGCAGTGCGACATCTGGGGTCTGACCCCGGATGTCGCACTGCTGCGCGTCGGTGGGCGGACGCCGATGGTGGCTTCGGGCCGTAGCGTCAGGTGACGTGATCTGTGTCGACCTGGCTGGTGTGGGGATGGCCCAACCCGACAAGGTGCTGTTCGAGGACGTCGCCGTCACCGTCTCGACGGGCGACCGTGTGGCGGTCGTCGGGGTGAACGGGTCCGGCAAGACGACCTTGTTGAAGATCATGACCGGGGTACTGGCGCCCGACGAGGGCGATGTGCGGTTCGGTCGAGGCGTGAGGATCGCCTCGCTCGAGCAGGATCCGGTGCTCCCGGTCGGCACGGTTCGCGACTTCCTCGGTGACTCGTGGGAGGTGGCGGCCGTGGCCACGAAGCTCGGTGTCCAACCCTTGCTCGATCGGCGCACCGACGAACTCTCCGGTGGCCAGGCGAAGCGGGTTGCCCTCGCCAGGATGCTCGCCGACGACGAGCACGGCGACCACGACATGGTGGTGCTCGACGAGCCCACGAACCACCTCGACCTCGAAGCGATCGAGTGGCTCGAGTCGCGCCTCGTGAAGATGAACTCGGCACTCGTACTCGTCACCCACGACCGGCACGCACTCGATCGGTTGACCACCGCCGTCGGACCGAGCAAGGTCGTCGAACTCGACGGCGGGCGCTGCTTCGTGCACCAGGCCGCGGCGGGCTCGAGCGCCTACGCGACCTACCTCGACGCCCGCGCGGAACGGATCGATCGTGAGGCACAGGAGGAGTCGACACGCAAGATCCTCGCCCGCAAGGAGCTCGCCTGGCTGCGGCGGGGAGCGCCGGCCAGGTCGACCAAGCCCAAGGCGCGGCTGCGCTCGGCGAACGAGATCGTGTCGGGCGGGCCGGCGCCGGCCGGCGTACGCGGGAACGATCTGCAGCTCGGTGGTGGCACGGCTCGCCTCGGCAACCAGGTGGTCGAGTTGGAGGGCGTCGCCCAGCGGTTCAACGTCGGGGCATCCGACGAGTTGACCGTCTTCGAGGACGTCGACCTGCTGATCGAGCCGGGTGCTCGGCTCGCCGTCGTCGGGCCGAACGGGTCGGGCAAGTCCACCCTGCTCGACATCATCGCCGGTCGCGCGGAACCGGCGGCCGGCACGGTCAAGCGGGGCAAGACGGTCGTCGTCGGGTTCGCCGACCAGCACTCGTCCGACCTCGACCCGGATGCCGTCGTGCGCGAGTTGGTCGCCGGCCCGCATCGCGAGCCCGACCATCGCGATCGAGCACTGCTCGAGCGGTTCTGGTTCGACAGCACCGCGCAGTATGCGCCCGTGAGGATGCTGTCGGGTGGCGAGCGGCGTCGGCTCCAACTGGTGATGGTGCTGGCGACCGAACCGAACCTGCTGATCCTCGACGAGCCCACCAACGATCTCGACCTCGACACGTTGCGCTCGCTGGAGGCGTTCCTCGACGAGTGGCCGGGGGCCCTCGTCGTGGCAAGTCACGATCGGGCATTCCTCGACCGGGTGGCCGATCACGTGCTGGCGATCGATCCCGGTGGGTCGGTTCGCCGGGTGCCGGGTGGGGTGTCCGGATGGCTCGCCGAACGCTCCACGGCGTCCCCGACCAAGGCCGCGCCGACACATTCGGCCAAGGCCGCGCCCAAGCCGGCCGCCAAGGCTGCGCCGACCACGAAGCCGAAGGGATCGCCCAGCCAGTACACGGTGGGCCGTCAGCTCCGCGAGACCGAGCAGGCGATGGTGAAGGCCCAGAAGCGGGTCGACCAGCTCACCGAACGCCTCGCCTCGGCCACCGATCACACCGAGCTGCACGTGCTCGGATCCGACCTCGCGGCCGCTCAGGCCGAGCTCGACGAACTCGAGTCTCGCTGGCTCGAGCTCGCCGAGCTCCAGAGCAACTGATCGGTCGGTGCCGACGGATCGTATCCGGCGCGGGATTCGGCGTCCGGCGTCGACGAGTTCTGTTCGGTGCGAACCAGGGTGCTACCGTCCGAGACGAAGAGCCGTAGAGGGGGTCGAATGGCGCTGTTGGAAGTCAATCAAATCTCGGTCAGTTTCGGCGGCATCGTTGCCCTCGACGACTTGTCGTTCGAGATCGAGGTCGGCCAGATCTGCGGCCTGATCGGTCCGAACGGGGCGGGCAAGACGACCCTCTTCAACGTCGTCAGTCGGATCTACGACCCGACGGTCGGCACGGTCCGCTTCGACGGTGAGGACCTCCTCGCCCTCCAGCCGCACCAGATCGCGAAGGCCGGGGTGTTCCGTACGTTCCAGAACCTCGCACTGTGGCCGCGGATGTCGGTGATCGAGAACGTGATGGTCGGTGAACACACCCACAGCTCGCAGAACTTCTTCACGGCGATGTTCGACCTCGGACGACGCAAGGAAGAGCGCGAACTCAAAGAGCGCGCCTACGCAATTCTCTCCGATCTGGGCCTGGCCGACGTGGCATTCCAGCAGTGCGCTGGGCTGCCCTACGGCACCCTGAAGCGCATCGAACTTGCTCGTGCGCTTGTCGGCCGGGCGAAGTTGCTGATGCTCGACGAGCCGGCGACCGGCCTCACGCACAGCGAGGTCGAATCCCTGTCGGAGGTGATCCACAAGATCCGGGAGGACTACGACCTGACGATCCTGCTCGTGGAACACCACATGGGACTCGTGATGGGGGTCTCCGAGAACGTCGTCGTGCTCGACTTCGGACGCAAGATCGCCGAGGGGGCCCCCGCCCACGTCCAAGGTGACCCTGCGGTCATCGAGGCCTACCTGGGGACGCCGGCATGACCGAGCGGTTGCTCGACGCGAAGGGTCTGGAGGGATCGTACGGAATGATCCAGGTCCTCCACGGGCTGGACTTCCATGTCGACGAGGGAGAGGTCGTGGTGATCCTCGGCGCCAACGGGGCGGGGAAGACGACCACGCTGCGGGCGCTGTCAGGCCTGATCGACACCGGGGGCAGTGTCACGTTCCGGGACGAGGAGCTCGTCGGCAAGAAGACCGCTGACATCGTGCGCCTCGGCATCGCACATGTCCCGCAGGGAAGAGGCACGCTCCCCGAACTCTCGGTCGAGGACAACCTCAAGGTGGGAGCATTCACCCGCAAGGACAAAGAGGTCGAGGCCGACATGGCCAAGTGGTACGAGGTCTATCCGGTGCTGTACAACCGCCGCGATCAGCGTGCGGGAAGTCTCTCGGGTGGAGAGCAGCAGATGCTGGCGGTCTCGCGAGCGCTGATGTCGAGGCCGCATCTGTTGCTTCTCGACGAACCGTCGCTGGGGCTCGCGCCGATCATCGTGCAGGACCTCTTCGCCCGGTTCCACCAGATCAACAAGGACACCGGCACGACGATGCTCGTCGTCGAACAGAACGCTCAGCTCGCGCTCGGCATCGCCAACCGGGGTTATGTGCTCGAGGCCGGAACGATCGCCGTCGAGGGCGCGGCGCAGGACCTGATCCACGACGACGCCATTCGCAAGGCCTACCTGGGAGTCTGAGACAACGCCATGGAACTCTTCGTCGCACGTATCTTCGACGGTTTTGCGAACGGGGCCACCTACGGCCTGATCGCACTCGCGTTGGTGCTGATCTACAAGGCCACGACACTCATCAACTTCGCCCAGGGCGAGATGGCGATGTTCGGGGCGTTCATCGTGCTCGTGCTCGCAACCGAGCGAGGGGTCCCGATGTGGCTCGCCGTATTGATCGGCATGGTGATCAGCGCTGCGATCGGTGCCGGCATCGAACGCACCCTGATCCGCCCCTTCGATCCGTCGGATCACCTGCCGCTCGTGATCATCACGCTGGGTCTGTTCCTCGTGTTCGGCGCGCTCTCGGGCATCATCTGGCGGTTCGACCCGCGCGCGTTCCCGCGCCTGTTCCCGTCCGGCAACGCACTCAGCTTCGGTGTCGCCACCCTCACCTGGTACACGGTGTGCGTCATGGTGACCGTGGTCCTGACGGTGGTCGGGCTCACGCTCCTGCTGAACAAGACCAAGATCGGCCTCGCCTTCAGGGCGGTGTCGTCCAATCTCGAGTCGAGTGAGCTCTCGGGAATCCGTGTCGGCCCGACACTGCAGTTCGGCTGGGCCCTGGCGGCCGCGGTCGGCACGCTCGGCGCCGCGATCTACGTCGCCGATCCGATCCGACAGCTCGAGCCGAGCGTGATGGCACGCGTGCTCATCTTCTCGGCGTCAGCAGCCGCTCTCGGCGGCCTCGACAGCCTGTGGGGGGCGATCATCGGCGGCATGATCATCGGAATGGTGCAGAGCCTGCTCGTTCAGTACGTCGGCTTCATACCGAACGAACTCAGTCTCGCTGCCGCGGTGGTCGTGCTCATGCTGGTGCTGTTGTTCAAGCCGTCCGGGCTGTTCGGCACGCCACCGGTGGAACGGGTCTAGGGGGCAGACCGTGTCTCGATACACCTTCGTCCATGGCACCCGCCAGCAGCGCACCTATCACTGGGTCGCCTGGGCGCTGTTCATCGGCCTGATCGTGGTGGTCGCGTTCGCCTACGCCGACACCGGTCAGCTCTCGATCTACGACAACAGCTACTCCCTCAGCCTGCCCCGGCTGAACAAGGCGATCGCCTACGTCATCGCGGTACTCGGACTGCAGGTGGTGGTGGGGTACACGGGGCAGCTGGCACTCGGCCAGAGCTTCTTCTTCGGCACCGGCGCGTATCTGTCAGCCTGGCTGGTCCAGGACCAGCACTGGCCATGGCTGCTGACGCTGGTCGTCGTCGTTCCGTCGTGCTTCCTGCTCGGCGTCATCGTCGGCATTCCGGCGCTGCGGATCAAGGGTCTCTACCTCGCGCTCGTCACGCTCGGACTTGCGGCGGTCTTCCCATCGCTCGTGCAGCTCGACAGCCTCGCCGAGTACACCAACGGTGCTGCCGGCAAGACCGTCGACTCCGACCTCGTGGTTCCGTCGTGGCTCCCGCTCGACGGCATCGCCGGCTTCCTCCAGTCGATTCCGTTCGTCGGGCAGTACTTCGGCGACGGTGACCTCTCGAGCAAGGAGGCGGACCGCATCTGGAAGTTCTTCCTCTTCGCGGTGCTCGCCGCTGTCTGCTTCTGGATGGTGTCGAATCTGATCAAGAGCCGACCCGGCAGGGCCATCCGGGCGATCCGTGACAACGAGACGAGCGCCGCAGTGTCGGGCATCTACACGTCGCGCTACAAGGTGATCTCGTTCGGGGTCGCGTCCGCCCTCGGTGGTGTCGGAGGAATCGTCTACGTCGCCGAGCTCGGAATCGCATCACCGGGCGACTTCACCCAGTTGCTTGCCATCTTCTTCATCGTCGGCCTGGTCGTCGGTGGCGTCGGTTCGCTGACCGGCGCACTGATCGGTGGCCTCGTGATCGCCTTCGTCCCGGATTGGTCGTCGTCGACCCAGAATGTTCCTGGCGTTCCGGAACGCTGGTTGCAGGGCCCCACCGGAACATTGGTGCTGGGGATCCTGCTCATCCTGCTCACCTTCGTGCTTCCCGGCGGCATCGTTGCCGGTGTACGACAGCTGAAGGCTCGGGTCGTGAGAACCGTTCCTGCGCCTCCGCCCGGCACGTCGGGGCCGACGTCGGAGCCCGGTTCGGATGCCGGCGAGGGGACCGAGTCGGTTACAGTCGGCGACGAGGACCTCGCTCCTCAGAGTTGAACATCGGTCTTCGAACGTGTCGTGGCGGCGGCACCGTCGAAGAATCGAGATCCACTGCTCCACCACACACGAAGACCAAACAGAGGGGGAATGATGAACACACCACGACGATGGAGGCGGCCTGCGGCCGTTCTGCTCGCTGCTGGGCTCGTCTTCGCGGCCTGCGGCAGCGACGACGACTCCGGGAGCGACACGACGAGTGCCGAGACCGAAGCGACCGACGCGCCCGAGGGCACCGATGCGTCTGAGAGCACCGAGGCGCCCGACAGCACCGACGCCATGACCGAGGACACCGCCGGTGGCGGTGACGAAGGCTCGGGTGAAGAACTTGCACTCGAAGGATCGGTCGAGATCGCAGCCGGGACCACGCTGGAACTCGACGGCTGTCCCGACGACTGGAATCCCGTCCAGGGCGTCGACGGCGACGAGATCCGCATCGGCCAGACGTTGCCGCAGTCCGGACAGCTCGCAGCGTTCGGCGCCATCGGCGAGGGGATCCAGTTCTACTTCGACTACGTCAACGACAACGACCCCATCGATGGCAAGAACCTGGTCTTGATTCAGGCTGACGACGGCTACGAGGCCGGTCGCGCTGTGGCCAACGTCGAGGAGATGCTCGACACGGAGGACATCTTCGCGTTCGCCCACTTCATCGGCACGCCGATCAACGCCGCGGCTCGACCGATCACCGATGAGGCCTGCGTTCCGCAGTTGTTCAACTCGTCGGGCTTCCCGGACTGGGGTGACCCGGCGAACTGGCCCTGGACGGCCGGGAACATCCTCGACTACTCGACCGAGACCAACATCTGGTGCCAGGCAATCGCCGACGAATTCGGAGAAGGTGCGTCGGTCGCTGGGCTGATCATGAACAACGACTTCGGCAAGACGTACCAGACGACGCTCGAGCAGTGCGAAGCCGACGGCCTGATCACATTGGCCGACGTGCAGGTTCACGATCCGGCAGCGGCCGACATCACGAACGAGATGACGACGTTGTCAGCAACCGGGGCCGAAGTGTTCGTCGCCGGAACGACGGGCGCCTTCTGCCCGCAGTCCGTGGGCACGGTGGCCGCGTCGGAATGGCGTCCGCGTTTCTACATGTCGTACACCTGTGGCAACCTCGCGAGCTACTTCGAACCGGTGAAGGATGCAACGGCAACGCTCTCGGCCGAGGGCAGCGCCCCGCGGCTGACGAACTCGTTGAAGGTGTGCGGTGACCCGCAGTACGCCGACGATCCGGCGATCCAGGAGATCGAGCAGGTGCTCAGCGAGTATGGCGACGTCACCTGCGCCGACGGCTCGTACTCGACGGGCGTTCTCTACGGTGAGATCCTGGTCGACATCCTGCGAAGCGCCGCTGCGCTCCCGGGCGGCCTCAACAGGGTGAACCTGATGGCTGCCATGTGGAACGCCGACACCAACAATCCGAACTACCTCGGTGGTTCGCTGAAGATGGACGGCGTGAACGACGCCTACTGGACCGAGGCGGCACAGATCCAGGAGGTCGCTGTCACCGACGGCGCGCTCGGCTACGTCGGTATCGGCGACGTGGTCGACCTGGAGGGTCAGGGCGGCTCGTTCGGGTCCTGACCGTCCCGTGATTGCGTGACCGCCACGGCCGGCGGACCCCCGGTGGGTCCGCCGGCCGTTTCGCGTCCCGTCAGAGCTGCGGGGCGATGACGTAGGCGGCGCCGCCACCCATGGCCAGGAACTCGTCGCTCCACGACGTGCCGTAGACGTCCTGCACCTCCTGGGCCTTGTCGGAGTCCTCGCCGTCGGGGGTCGACTCGAGCGTCCAGGCCTGGCGCTTGTAGGTCCAGTTCTCCGGGAAGAGCGCGTGCGCTTGCTTCCACCAGGCGATCGCGGCGTCGTGGTCGCCGCCGTCGTGGGCGTGGTGGCCGAGCTCGAAGCACGCCGCTGCTCGGCTGTGGTCGCCCGAGCGGGGTTGCGACCGCTCGATCACCTCGTCGGGTGACAGCGCGTACGGACTGTCGGCGCCACGGTTCGCCCAGTCGACGATCGCGGCCCGGTACGCCTCGGCGGTGTCGGGCATGTTCTTGAACTCGGCCATCACCCGGCGTACCCGTTCGGGCAGGTGCTCGGGGACCTCCATCGATCGCATGGGGCTGACCTGGATCGACGCGCCCTCGGCGGGCCGCACGAGCGTGCCGGTCTCGTCGATCCAGACCGCCATCGGCACGTTCGAGATGCCGAACAGTTCGTCGACGCGGTGGTCGGCGTCGATCAACGACGGATGCGTCGCGCCGGCCACCTCGATCCAGGACCGCGCCTTCGCCGGGTCGAAGTCGAGCGCGACGGTGACGACGCTCAGGCCGAGTGGCGCGAGTTCTTGGTGGAGTGCCTGCCACACGGGCAGGTCGTCACGACAGCCTCACCACGACGCCCATGCGACGAGCAGCACCTTCCGGCCGTGCATCGCCGACAGCCTGAACGGGTTGCCGTCGGCGTCGGGGAGTTCGAGTTCGGGTGCCACTGCCGTGGTCAGTGCTCGCCCCCCGCTCTCGGGGCCGAGCGCCCACACGTTGCGATGCTCGTCGTGCACGAGCGCCATGCCGAGACGTACCGACACGGCTTCCAGGTCGATCGTTCCGTCGGCGACCGCGCCCGGCGCCGGGACACAGACGTCGCCCTTGCACATCCCCTCGGGTTTCGCCGCCCACCCGGTCGCCGCCTCGAAGTCGACGGCGGACATCTTCAGATCGGTCAGCAACATCGGGCGATTGTTCCACCCCTGCGCAGCGCGGCACGAAGGGAGGTCGCGAGGTGGACGGTCGGACACTGGCCCGTCGACGGCGCGCGCAGCGATCGCGCTGGTCGAGGGATGACGTCAGGTCGCGTCGCGAGCGGCGGAGTCGCGAGCCGCCCGCCTCTTCGCCCGCCGGCGGCGTTCGATGATCTCGCTGAGGACCAGGGTGGCGGCCGCGGCGATCAACCCCACGACGATGCCGATCGCCAACCATCCGAGTAAGCCGACGGCGATGATGACGACCAGCCAGACGACGTTTCGCTTCATCATGCTCGGGATTCCCTCGTCACGCCGAGGAATCGTGGCACGTCTTGCGCAACGAGTCAGCGATGGTCAGCAGGTCTCGGCGGAATCGGTGTCGGCAGCCGCGACCAATTCCGCTGAGATGCGGAGCACGGGCCGGACGCGCCGGGCGTCTCAGCGGTCCTGCCAGGTGCTGATGCACGCCTCGTTGCCGTCGGCATCGGCGAGCACCCACCACGATCGGGCGTACTCGTCGGTCAGCAGCGTTCCGCCCGCCGCGAGGGCGTCGGCCACCCGCTGTTCGGCCACGTCGTGCGGCACGATCACGTCGACGTGGATGCGGTTGCGCTCGGTGCGGGGCTCGGTCATCTGCTGGAACCAGACGGACGGCCCGGTCCCCGACGGGTCGACGAGGTAGCCGCCGTGGTCGTGGTAGCCGAGGACGGCGGCCCAGAACGGCCGGATCCTGTCCGCATCCATCGAGTCGATGCCCAGCTCCATCGCACGCGTGCCGGACGGGTCGGAGGTGGCCGCAACCGACGCGGCCGCCGCCGAGATCGCCCGGGCGACGTCGACGTCGAGTGTCGTGAGCCCACCGGTCGCGTGCGTCGTCAGCACCACGTGGACGCGACCCGGATACCGGAGCTCGACGTCGGGATGGTGGACGTGCTCCTCCGCGATCGCGGCGATCGTCTTCACGAGCTCGGCCGCCTCGAGGTAGCCCGGGGCGGTGAACGTGGCATGGATCGAGTCGAGGAGGACGCGCCAGTCGTCCAGATCGTCGAGTTCGCCGAACTCCTCGGGGCTCACGTCGGTGTACTCCATGGACACAGTGAACCACCTCCGGGGAGTTCGGCGGGACGGGTCGTCGACGCACCCCGACCGTGACACCCGATCTCTAGAGTGGACGCGACATGACTGACGACGAGCTGTTCGGCGACGACATTCCCCACCCGGCCGACAGCCCGAGCGACGGCGCGTCCCGCGTGGCCGTGTCCGGTCCGTTCGACGGTGGCTTCGATCGCGGGCCGTCACCCTTCGCCGAGGGTCTCAACCCCGACCAGCTCGACGCCGTCGTGCACGAGTCCGGCCCGCTCCTGGTGATCGCCGGTGCCGGTTCGGGCAAGACCCGTGTGCTCACGCATCGCATCGCGCACCTGATCCACTCCGGCGTCCACCCGTCGAAGATCCTCGCCATCACGTTCACGAACAAGGCCGCGGCAGAGATGCGCGAGCGCGTCGGTGCGCTCGTCGGGCCGGTCGTGAAGACGATGTGGGTGTCCACGTTCCACTCCGCCTGCGTGCGGATCCTGCGCGCCAATGGCGACCTGCTCGGCTATCCCCGCCAGTTCTCGATCTACGACGCCGCCGACTCCAACCGTCTCACCGGCTACGTGATACGCGACCTCGGCCTCGACGCCAAGCGGTTCACGCCCCGCGGCGTCCACGGGATCATCAGCCTCTGGAAGAACGAACTGGTCGACCCCGAGGAGGCGCAGCGCCGGGCGCAGAACATCTTCGACCGCAAGCACGCCGACGTCTACGCCGAGTACCAGGCCCGCCTGCTCAAGGCCGGGGCGATGGACTTCGACGACCTGCTCACCAACACCGTCAAGCTGTTCCGCGAACACCCCGACGTGCTCGAGCACTACCGCCAGCGCTTCCAGCACATCCTCGTCGACGAGTACCAGGACACCAACCAGGCCCAGAACGAGATGGTGCTCCTCCTCGCCGACGGCCATCGCAACGTCTGCGTGGTGGGCGACACCGACCAGAGCGTGTACAAGTTCCGCGGCGCCGACTTCCGCAACATCATCGACTTCGAGGAGGCGTTCCCCGACGTCACCACGGTGATCCTCGACCAGAACTACCGCAGCACGCAGACGATCCTCGACGCCGCCAACGCGGTCATCGACAACAACGTCGAGCGCAAGCCGAAGTCGCTGTGGACCGACAGCGGGGCGGGGGAGCGGATCGTGCGCTACCACGCCGAGGACGAGGGCGACGAGGCCACGTGGGTCGCGGGCACCGCTCGGCAGCTCCATGCCGACGACGCCACCAACTTCCGCGAGATGGCGGTGCTGTACCGCACCAACGCACAGTCACGGGTGATCGAGGAGGCGTTCATGCGCCTCGGTGTGCCGTACAAGGTGGTGGGCGGCACGCGGTTCTACGACCGCCGCGAGATCAAGGACGCCATGGCCTACCTGCGCGCCGTCGTGAACCCGGTCGACGAGGTGAGCGTCAAGCGGGTGCTCAACGTTCCCAAACGGGGCGTCGGTGACGCGAGCGTCGCCAAGCTCGATGCGTTCGCGGCAACCGAGGGCGTCCCCTTCGTCGAGGCGCTGCGCCGCGCCGACGAGGCCGGTGTCACCGGGCCGGCCGTGCGCGGCATCGCCTCGTTCGTCGATCTGCTCGACCGGATGGCAACGATCGTGGCGGATCCCGACCAGGGCCCCGGCGACGTGCTCCAGGCCGCGATCGACGGCTCGGGCTACCTCGCCGAGTTGGAGGCCGAGGACACCGTCGAAGCGCACAGTCGCATCGAGAACCTCGGCGAGTTGGTCGGGTCGGCCCGCGAGTTCACCGTGATGGACGAGTTCCTCGAACAGGTCGCGCTGGTCGCCGACACCGACGAGCTGCCCGACGGTGAAGTCGAGGACCAGGCCGTGCTGATGACGCTCCACTCGGCGAAGGGGCTGGAGTTCCCCGTGGTGTTCCTCGTCGGCTGCGAGGAGGGGATCTTCCCGCACATCCGGGCGCTCACGGAGCCCGCCGAGATGGAGGAGGAGCGCCGTCTGGCGTACGTCGGCATCACCCGGGCGATGCGGAGGCTCTACATGTCGCACGCCTGGAGTCGCCAGCTGTTCGGCTCCACGCAGTACAACCCGCCGTCACGGTTCTTCGACGAGATCCCGGCCGACCTCGTCGAGTCGACGGGCAACGTGTCGGGCCGATCGAGCTACGGCCGCCAGAGCTACCGCCGGCGCGACTCCGACTTCGGCGACCCGCCGCCGTACCGTCGTGGTGGAGGCAGTGGTGGCGGACGCGACATCAACGCCGACATCCTCGACGCCAAGGCCGACCAGGAAGCGCACCGTGATCGAGTCGTCGAGGCCGCCATCCGGTCCGGATCGACACCTGCGCCGACGCCGTCGAACAGTCAGGAGCTCGGGCTGCGCATCGGCGACGACGTCGAGCATCCCGCCTTCGGCGAGGGCGTGATCATCGACATCTCCGGCACCGGCGAGAAGGCCGAGGCCACGATCAACTTCCCGGGCGTCGGCACCAAGCATCTCTCGCTCGCCTGGGCCCCCCTCAAGAAGCTCTGACCCGCCCGGACCCGGCGTGCGATGAGCGAAGTCCCCGCATACGGGGCGTTCGCTCATCGCACGGTGAATGGCTCGGCCAGCGATGAGGCAGGTCGCCGTCTACGGGGCGTTCGCTCATCGCACGGTGATGTGCGGCCGGTCAGGGGGTGAGGCCGAGGCGGCGCATTGCGCCCTCGTACTCGACGACCTCGATGCGCTGGTTGCGCGACACCGACTCGGCGAACTCGATGATCTCCTCACGGGCGCCGTTGGCTGCGGCGTGGTCGCCCATGTGGACACCGCCGAGGTGGTGGTCGGTCATGATCTCGAACCACAGCAGGTCGGCCTCGGCGCCGGTGGCGTCAGCGAGCTGTTGCAGCCGTTCCGGTGACTGCATCCCGGGCATCTCGGCCACGGGAACCGGCTCGTTCATCCACTCCATCGCCGTACGGTCCGGCGGCCCCGGCTGGTAGCCCTCCTCGGCCAGCCAGTCGCGCATCCAGCCCATGTCGCGGGTCTGGAACATGATGACCTCGTTGGCGTAGGGAGCTGCCGGGCCGTCGGGTTGGTTGTCGAGATACAGATTGGAGATGAGCAGCGCCTGTTCGTGGTGGTCGAGCATGTCCTGGAGAAACCCGACGTCGACGGCGTTCATCGGCGTGGGCGGTTCGTCGTCGCCCTGGAGCGCCCAGATCGCCGCTCCGGCGAACAGCCCGAGCACGATCACGGCCGCGATGGCGATCAGCACGCCCTTGAGCAACCGCTCCGTGGCCTCGTCGGACACCGACTGGTCGACGTCGGGCTCGACCACGACCGGCGCGTCCGTGTCGTCGGGTCGGGTCGGTGATCGCATCGGATCATTCTACGGATCGGGCCGCCTGTGCGATCCGCGGCTCGTCCTCTACGCTCGGGGCGCCATGTTCCGCCGTGCCGTCGTCCTCTGTCTCGCACTGTCCGCGGTCGCGCTCGGGTTCGCCGCGCCGGCGTCGGCCCACATCGATCCCGATCCCACCGAGGCCCAGGCGGGCGCTGCGCTGTCCGTCGGGTTCACCGTGGAACACGGCTGTGAGGGCTCACCGACGGTCCGACTCGACATGCGGCTGCCGGACGGTGTCACCGATGCGAGCCCCGACCCGGTCGACGGGTGGGACGGGTCGATCGACGGGGACGTGATCACGTTCGTCGGCGGTCCGCTCCCCGACGATGTCGAGGGCAGGTTCTCGGTGTCGATGACGTTGCCGGCGACGCCGGACGTGACGATCTACTTCCCGTTCGTGCAGCGCTGTGAAGAGGGCGAGATCCGTTGGATCGCACTCCCCAGCGAGCCGGGTGAAGAGCTCGACGAGCCGGCGCCGGCGATGCTGCTGACCGGCCCGGTCGCCACCACGGCGGTGCCGGCCACCACCGAGGCACCGGTGACATCCGAAGTGTCCGCGACGACCGAGGTCCCGGCCACCACGGCTGCGCCGCCCACGTCGACACCCACGACCGACGTGGCCGCCACGACCGACGTGGCCGCGTCGAGTTCGGTGCCGGCGGTCGCGGTGTCGACCGACCAGAACGGCAACTCCGGCACCGGAACGATCGTCTTCATCGTCTCGATGCTCGCGATCGCCGGGATCGGTGTCTACGTCTGGTTCCGATCCCGCAGCGCTCGCGCTGCTGCCGGCTGAGGTCGGAGATCGTGGTCACCGCTGCACTCCGGCGCCGGTTGGCGGCCTTCGCGACGGTCCTGCTCGCCGTTGGCGCCGTCGTGGTCGGCGCCCTCGGAGTGCCCGCTGGTACGGCGCTGGCGCACGCCGAACTCGTGTCGTCGACGCCGGCGAACCAGGCGATCCTCGGGAACTCGCCCGAGGAGATCCTCCTCCGGTTCAGTGAGGACGTCGATCCCATCGGCCAGGCGATCCTGCTGGTCGACGGCGACGGCGATCCGGTCCCGCTCGGCCCGATCTCGCAGGCGGGGGGTGGCGACACGATCAGCGCCGAGGTCCCCGGCACGATCGCCGACGGGACGTACGTCGTCGGCTGGCAGGCGGTGTCGGCCGACTCGCACAAGATCCGCGGCGCCTTCACGTTCTCCGTCGGAGCGGAGTCGCCCACCGCCCCCGGTGTGATCGAGGACATCTTCGACGCGAACGCGTCGAGCCCGTCGGAGTCGCTGCTCCTCGGTGTCGGTCGATTCATGAGTTACGCCGGGATCGGTGTGTTGCTGGGAGCGTTGTTCCTCGCTGCGATGCTGGTGCCCGAACTGATCGGCGAGCGCCGTCTCGGCATGGTGCTCGTCGTTGCGG
Source organism: Ilumatobacteraceae bacterium (assembly GCA_963715285.1). Taxonomy (GTDB): domain Bacteria; phylum Actinomycetota; class Acidimicrobiia; order Acidimicrobiales; family Ilumatobacteraceae; genus Sva-07. The sequence goes on from CAVQRU010000038.1 coordinate 193,513, forward strand.
CACTCGTCGCCGTCGTCGGCACGATCTTCATGTTCGCAGGGCAGGCCCACCTGGTCAGCGGGTCGTACGTCGCGTTCGGCGACGTGGTCCAGATCCAGTCCGGCCGATGGTGGTTGGCGCGGCTCGCGGCGATCGGGCTGTTCGCGCTGTTCATCCCCGCACGGACGTTTCTCGGCTCGACGGCGGGGCGCATCGAGGTGGCCGCCGCCTCGGTCGTGGTGCTCGGTGTCGTCGCCGCCGGAGGCCATGCCGTTGCCGGCGACAGCGTTCTGGCCGGGTTCGGCGCCACCGTCGTCCATCTCGCCGCGATGTCGATCTGGCTCGGTGGGCTCGTCCTGCTGGTGGCCGGGATCCCGCGGAACTGGTTCTGGTGGACGGCGTCGCAGTTCTCGCCGTGGGCGCTCGGATCGGTCGTGGCGCTGGCGCTGACGGGGAGTCTGAATGCGTGGCGTCAGCTGGGTTCGTTCTCGAACCTCACCGACTCGGCCTACGGCCGCTGGCTCGTGGTGAAGCTGCTGCTCGTGGCCGTGGTCGTGGTGATCGCATCGTTCAGCCGACGCATGGCGCGCTCCGACGACGACGACGAACCGGACGAGGAGGACGAGCCGGGCGTCGGCGCGCCGGCGGTGGCGGCCGATCTGGGTGCGGCGGCGGCGACCGAGGTCGAGGATCACGTGGCGTCCGATCCGGTCGGCCAGGACGCGCCGCCTGCGCTGCGCCGCACCGTGCTGCTCGAGATCGCCGGGATGGCGCTCATCCTCATGGCGACCGCGGGGTTGGTGAACTCACCCCCGCCGCCCTCGGCCGCGACGACCGAGTCGGCCTCGGTGATCGTCGGCGAGCGCATCGTGCAGGTCGAGTTGGAGCCGGCGGTGACCGGTGGTGCCGAGATGCACGTGTACCTCACGTCGCCCGGCGGCGGGCTCGATCGCGCCGACGAGATCACGGTCAGCGCCAGCCTGCCGGCCGCTGACCTCGGCCCCCTGGAACTCGAGGTGGTGCCCGCGGGGCCGAACCACGTCGTGGGCCTCGACGTCGACCTGCCGGTCGCAGGGCTGTGGACGTTCGACGTGACCGCTCGCTTCGGTGAATTCGACCAAGTGGTGTTCACGGTCCAGATCCCCGTCTCCGGCTGACGGCACCGTCACGAGGTGGTCGCTGCAGGCGGAGGTTGCCAATGTGTTCTCAGTGAGTGAGAATACGAGCGTGGAGGCAGGTGAGCACGCACACGGGACGGGACTGGTCCGCGCCGGTGAGCGGCACCGCAGCCGGCTGATCGCTGCGTTCGGCGTCATCCTGACGTTCTTCGTCGTGCAGGCGATCGCCGCGGTCTGGACCAACTCGCTGGCGCTGCTGGCGGATGCCGGCCACATGCTGACCGACGTCGTCGGCCTCGGCATGGCCGTTGCCGCGATCCAGCTCGCGTCGCAGTTCGAGCGACGTACGTCTGCCAACCGGTCGCGTCACACGTTCGGCCTCTACCGGCTCGAGATCCTCGCCGCGTTCGTCAACTCGCTGTTGCTCTTCGGTGTTGCCCTGTGGGTGGTGGTCGAGGCGGTCGGTCGACTCGGCGACGAACCCGACGTGCTCGGCGCGCCGATGCTGATCGTCGCCGTGCTCGGCCTGGTGGCCAACGTCGTGGCGTTCGTGCTCCTGCGCGAGGGCGCAACGGAGTCGATCAACGTGGAGGGCGCGTACCTGGAGGTGCTCGCCGACACCGTGAGCTCGCTCGGTGTGATCGTCGCCGCCGTGCTCGTGCAGGTGGTCGGCTGGACGTGGATCGACTCGCTCGTCGGCGCGGCGATCGGGCTCTGGATCCTGCCACGGACGTGGCGGCTGGGTCGTCGGGCCGTGCGGATCCTGCTCCAGGACGCGCCCGCCCACGTCGATCTCGACCGGCTCGCCGACGATCTGGCCGCGATCGACGGGGTCGTCGAGGTGCACGATCTGCACGTCTGGACCCTCACGTCGGAGATGGACGCGGTCTCGGCCCACCTCGTCACGGCCGGCGGCGCCGACTCGCACGCCGTCCTCGATCGGGCTCGGGAGCGACTCGCGGACTCGTACGGCGTCATCCACGGCACGTTCCAGATCGAACCGGACGACCACGCGGGATGCGATGAGGTCGGATGGTGACCCGGTGGGATCACCGATGACGTGTCCGGAGGTGGGAGCGATCACCCCGGACCTGCAAGAATCGAGCCTGTGAAGGCAGCGATCTTGGTGGAGAGTCTGACGGGCAACACGTGGCACGCCGCGGAGAAGGTCGCCGACCTCCTCGCACAGGAGCGATGGAGCATCACCGGGTTGTCGAAGGTGAAACAGCCCGACTACGGCTCGATCCAGGAAGCCGACCTGATCCTGGTCGGAACCTGGGTGCACGGCGCGTTCGTGTTCGGTCAGGCGCCCTGGGCGGTGTCGAACATCGCCAATCTTCCCGTCATGCGAGGCAAGCGTGCGGTCGGTTTCCTGACGTTCGCGCTCGATCCCGGCAAGGCACTCGACAAGCTCGACCAGGCACTCGGCGACACCGGCGCGTACGTACTGGGCGGCATGGCGCTCAGCCGGAGCAAGCTCGACCAACACAGCGAGATCTTCGCCGAGCGTCTGGTCGACGCCGTTGCAGTGAGCTGATCAGCCGGTCGTGACGCCGCTGAGGTCGATGATCAGCGTGCGCTGGTTCTCGACCACCGGGTTGACGCCCGACTCGGGCGGCGAGAGCTCCGACACGTCGATGGTGTTGCCGTCGCAGTCGACGAAGTCGCGCGTGCCGACGACTTGCTCGACCGTGCAGCTCGCGTCGCGCCCCGCCGGGTAGGCATAGAAGATCTGCCAGCCTCGCGTCGGGTCGTCGCCTTGATGGTCGAGCACCAGGGTGCGTTCGCCGCTCGTCGTGTTCAGCCCGGGGAAGAGGATCGGGCCGTCCTCCTCGACGATCTGGGCGGCCGACTGGACCGACCCGACCGTGAACGTCGTCGGGGCGAGCCGCTCGGTGGTCTCGACGCCATCGCGAGAGATCCACGCTGCGATGCCCCAGGTGACGAGGCCGAGTACGACCAGGAAGACGATGCCCCCGGCGACCGGGGCGACGGCGCGCGCCCAGGGTGACCTCAGCTTGACGGGCCGCGGTGCGGCAGCATTCGACACCCCCACAGTGTGCCGGAGCGGGGGCGGTGTGACATCTGGGGTCTGACCCCGGATGTCGCGGGTGGTTCGGTGGGCGGGCGGTCGTTTCGGCACGATGGAGGATCTTCCCCTATGGTTCCTGCTTCGTGAAGCGCACGTATCGCATCGTCGTGGCGAAGCCGGGTCTGGATGGCCACGACCGTGGCGCGAAGACCATCACCAGGGCCCTGCGGGACCACGGGTTCGAGGTCATCTATACCGGGCTCCACCAGACGCCCGAGCAGATCGCCGAAACCGTGCTGCAGGAGGACGCCGACGGCGTCGGCCTCTCGCTGCTGTCCGGTGCGCACCTCACGCTCTTCCCGCGTGTGATGGACGAACTCCGTGCCCGCGACCTCGGCGACGTGCTCGTGTTCGGCGGTGGAGTGATTCCCGATGCCGATGCCCGCGCGCTGCGCGAGCAGGGTGTCGCGGAGATCTTCGGGCCCGGCTCGTCGCTCAAGGCCATCGGCCAGTGGCTCGAGCAGGCGCTCGACGAACGCGACCTCGACTGAACACGACCTCGGCTGAACACCATCGATCGAACCCACCAAGAAAGCGAGTACCCCCACGTGGATCTCTTCGAGTACCAGGGCAAGCAGTACTTCGCCCGCTACGACATCCCGGTGAGCCGGGGTGGTCCCGCGGACACGGTCGACGAGGCCGTCACCGAGGCCAACCAGGCCGGATACCCGGTCGTCGTCAAGGCGCAGGTGCAGGTCGGTGGTCGCGGCAAGGCCGGTGGCATCAAGCTCGCCGACAACGAGGCCGAGGTCCGTGAGCACGCCGGCAACATCCTCGGCATGGACATCAAGGGCCACGTCGTCAAGCGTCTCTGGATCGAGCAGGCCTCCGACATCGACGAGGAGTACTACGCGTCGTTCACGCTCGACCGTGCGGCCAAGAAGCATCTGCTGATGCTGTCGGCCGAGGGCGGCGTCGAGATCGAATCGGTCGCCGAGAGCAACCCCGATGCGATCGTCAAGCTCCACATCGACCCGGTCGACGGCCTCGATCTGGCGACGGCTCGCCAGGCCTGTGTCGACGCGAAGCTGCCCGAACGAGCGCTCGACGGCGCGGCGGACATCCTGGTGAAGCTGTATCGCTGCTTCACCGAGGGCGACTGCGACCTCGCCGAGATCAACCCACTGATCCTCAAGCCGACGGGGGAGGTGCACGCCCTCGACGCCAAGGTGACCCTCGACGAGAACGCCGAGTTCCGCCATCCCGAGTGGGAGGCCTTCCGCGGGCTCACCGAAATGGACGAGCGCGAGAAGATGGCGGCGGAGAAGGGTCTACAGTACATCGGCCTCGACGGCACGGTCGGGATCATCGCCAACGGCGCCGGACTCGCGATGTCGACGCTCGACGTCGTCAACCAGGTGGGCGGGTCGGCGGCCAACTTCCTCGACATCGGCGGCGGCGCGAACGCCGACGTGATGGCCGGAGCGCTCGAGGTGATCAACTTCGACGACAAGGTCCAGTCGATCCTGATCAACATCTTCGGCGGCATCACCCGCGGTGAAGAGGTCGCGAAAGGCATCGTCGAGGCGATGGGCCGCGTCGACCTGCGGGCGCCGATCGTGATCCGCCTCGACGGCACCAACGCGGAGGAGGGTCGTCAGATCCTGCTCGACGCCGGCATCCCCGCCGACAAGCTCCGCTCGGAGCCCACCATGCTCGATGCCGCCCGTGCGGCTGTTGCGATCGCGAAGTGAGGAAGTAGTCATGGCCATTTTCGTCAACGAGAACACCAAGGTCATCGTTCAGGGCCTCACCGGCGGTCAAGGCAAGTACCACGGCCTGCGCAACCGCGACTACGGCACGCAGATCGTCGGTGGCGTCACGCCCGGCAAGGGGGGCCAGGACGTCGACGGGATCCCGATCTTCGACTCGGTGGCCGAGGCCGTCGAGGCGACCGGTGCCGACGCGTCGTTCGTCGCCGTCCCGCCGAAGTTCGCGTCCGACGCGATCCTCGAGGCAGCCGCCGCCGGGATCGGATTCGTCGTGTGCATCACCGAGGGCATCCCGGCCCAGGACGAGGCGAAGGCCTACAACCTGTTGGTCCGCAACCATCCGGGCACCCGTCTGCTCGGCCCGAACTGTCCCGGCATCATCAGCCCCGGCAAGTGCAACATCGGCATCACCGCCGGCGAGATCGCCCAGGCCCCGTCGGCCGCGGGTCCCAACGTCGGCATCGTCAGCCGCTCCGGCACGCTGACCTACCAGGCGCTCTACGAGTTGAAGCAGAAGGGGATCGGTGTCTCGAGCTGCGTCGGCATCGGCGGCGATCCGGTCCCGGGCACGAACTTCATCGACTGCCTCGCCGAGTTCCAGGCCGATCCCGAAACGCACGCCATCATGATGATCGGCGAGATCGGCGGGTCGGCCGAGGAGGAGGCCGCCGAGTACATCCAGGCGAACGTCACCAAGCCGATGAGCGCCTACATCGCCGGCGTCACCGCGCCCCCGGGCAAGAAGATGGGCCACGCCGGCGCCATCGTCTCGGGCGGCAAGGGCACCGCGCAGGGCAAGATGGACGCGCTCTCCGCCGCCGGCGTGAAGGTCGGTCTCAACCCGACCGAGGCCGGCGAACTGATGGCGGACATCGTCGCGTCACTCTGACCACTTCTCGTGAACTCGTTGCGCACCAGGTGCGCAACGAGTTCACGAGAACACTCAGGTGGTGGGTGGCGGAGGGAGCGGATCGTCGTCGGTCGCAGCGCTCTGGGTCGGCGGCGGGGGCGGAGGCGACGTGCCGTCACCGGAGGCTGCGCCTCCCTGGGAGAAGCTCGACTTGAGCTTGTCCATGTCGGTGAGGTCCTTGAGGTCTCCTCCGGAGCTGGTGAAGTTGAGGTAGGCCCCGACCTCGGCGATGATCGCCCACACCAGCGCGCCGTACATCCCGATGCCCCGATCGGCGAAGTCGAACCTCGCGCCGAGGAGCAGGCACAGCAGCATGAGGAGCGTTCCCAGCGACGCCATGCCGAGGAAGATGAGCGGCCACGGCTGTGACTCCGGCAACTTGCCGAGCCCGTGCGCCACGGCCAGGCCCCCGACGGCAACGATCAGGATCCAGGCGAGGCCACCGGTGATGAAGTAGTCGAACGGGCCGTCGCCACTCGCCGAGCCGAAGCCGGTGTCGATCGTCGTCCAGTCGAGCGCGAAGCCGAGGATCAGCATCGCCGCGCCTCCGCCGATCATCAGCCAGTCGGGCATCTTGAAGTTGCTGGTGTCCATGTCTGGGTTCCCTCCGTGTTCGTCGTGTGCCCCCGCTGTCCGACCGTAGTCCTGCAGCGGACCGTCTCGGCGCGAACCTCCTCAAGTGTCGTTGCCGGTGACATGCTCGGTGCCGTCGCCGGGTTGACTACGGTCGAGTCGTGCCCACCGCTCTGCTCTCCGTCTACGACAAGTCCGGCATCGTCGAATTCGCGTCCTCGCTCCACCAACTCGGATGGAACCTGGTGTCGAGCGGCGGAACCGCCCGCGCGATCGGCGACGCCGGCGTACCTGTCACGGACGTCGCCGAACTCACCGGGCTCCCCGCGATCCTCGGTCACCGCGTCGTCACGCTCCACCCCAAGATCCACGGCGGGATCCTGGCCGACCCGACCGACGCCGAGCACGTCGCCGACATGGAACACCACGGCATCGATCCGATCGACCTCGTCGTGGTCAACCTGTACCCGTTCTCGTCGGACCCCAGCATCGAGTTGATCGACATCGGGGGACCGGCGATGGTGCGCGCTGCGGCCAAGAACCACGCCCACGTCGGCGTCCTCGTCGACCCGGCCGACTACGACGCGGTCCTCGGCGAGTTGCGCAGCGACGGGTCGCTCGGCGCCGGCACGCGCCGCCGACTCGCGCGGACCGCCTTCGCCCACACCGCGTCGTACGACGCGGCGATCGTGACCTGGTTCGACGAGACCACCCTCGCCGATGCCGCCGACGCCGTCCCGGGTCTGCCGCCGTCGATCCACCTCGCGCTCGAACTCGTGCAACCGCTCCGCTACGGCGAGAACCCGCACCAGCAGGGGGCCCGCTACCGGCAGGCGGGCGCGACGAGCTGGTGGGACTCGATGACCCAGCACGGCGGCAAGGAATTGAGCTACCTCAACGTGTTCGACACCGAGGCGGCGTGGCGGCTGGTCCATCGATTCGACGACCCGGCCTGCGTCGTCGTGAAGCACGCCAATCCGTGCGGGGTCGCCGTGGCTGGCGACATCACCGAGGCCTACATCCGTGCGAATGCCTGCGACCCGGTGAGTGCGTTCGGCGGGATCGTGGCGGCGAACCGCACGGTGACCGCCGAGATGGCCACCGCGCTCGGCGACGTGTTCACCGAGGTCGTGATCGCGCCGGACTTCGAACCCGAGGCGTTGGAGATCTTCTCGGCGAAGAAGAACCTCCGGGTGATGTCGGCAAACGCGGCGTCACCCCTGCCGTTCGACGTCCGTCCGGTGGACGGCGGGCTGCTCGTCCAGCAACCCGACCCGGTCGCCGGCCGCAGCGACGAGTGGCGGGTGGTCACCTCGACCCAGCCGACCGATGCGCAGTGGGCCGACCTCGAGTTCTCCTGGCAGGTGTGCGCCGCGGTGAGCAGCAACGCGATCGTCTACGCCAAGGATCTGCAGGCGTTCGGCATCGGGGCGGGCCAGCAGAACCGGCTCGACTCCGCACGGATCGCCGCCGAGCGCGCTGCGGGCCGGGCCGAGGGTGGCGCCTGCGCCAGCGACGCCTTCTTCCCCTTCCGTGACGGCCTCGACGCCGCTGCTGCTGCGGGCATCGCCACGGTGATCCAACCCGGCGGGTCGGTGCGTGACGACGAGGTGATCGCGGCGGCCGACGAACACGGCATCGCCATGGTCTTCACCGGTCAGCGTCACTTCCGGCACTGACACCGTGCCGCTCGACGTCGGGGGTCGGACCCCCGGCGTCGCAGTTGTTCAGGCGGCGGGTTCGGGAGCGATGCCGTGGTCGTTCGGGCCGTTGGTGCCCTCGAGAATGTAGAACACCAGCAGGACGATCCCGCCGAACGGGATCAGCCCGATCAGCAACCACCATCCGGACTTGTTGGTGTCGTGCAGGCGGCGGATCGCCACCGCGATCGCGGGCACGATGACCGCGAGCGCGTAGCCGATGTAGAGGACCCAGAAGAAGTTGGAGACCGCGATCAGGAGCCCGAGCACGATGAAGACGATGAGGTTCGCCAGCGCGAACCACCAGAACTCCCCGCGTCCAGCCCGTCCATCGAACTTCGCGTACCGCTCGAGTACGACGAGTTTCCAGTTCTCGATCAATGCCATGTTCGTCCCCTTTGTCGTGTGAGCCCGATTCGGGCTGTCGCGGAACGTACCACCCGGGGGTGGGTCTCCCGGATGACCCTCGCGACTGGCCCGTTCCGGGGACGTGAGCTGGGTAGTTTGGTCGGATGGTCCGGATCCCGACGCTGCTCGAACGAGGACGCACACTCTCGTTCGAGTTCTTCCCGCCGAAGACGTCGGGCGCACACATGACCCTGGGCCGCACGGTCGCCGCCCTCGAGTCGTTGCATCCCGACTTCGTGTCGATCACCTACGGCGCCGGCGGCTCCGACCGGCACCGGACCGGTGACGTCGTGGAGTGGATGCGTGTCGAGACGCCGTGGGTCCCGATGCCGCACCTGACGTGTCGCGGACACACCCGCGCCGACGTCGCCACGCTGCTCGACAACTACCAGGAGATCGGGATCGAGAACATCCTCGCACTCGGAGGTGACCCGCCGGCCGACGGCCGCGAGGAGGCGGGCGACTACCGGTACGCACTCGAACTGCTCGAGGACGTCGTGGCGTCGGGAGCCTTCGCCACAGGGGTCGCCGCGCATCCCGAGGTCCATCCGCGGTCGCCGGACCGTGCCACCGACCGTCGTCACCTGGCCGACAAGCTCTCGATTGCGGACTTCGCGCTCACCCAGTTCTTCTTCGAGGTCGAACACTGGGTCCGCCTCGTCGACGAACTCTCCGATCTCGGCATCGACAAGCCGGTGCTGCCCGGCATCATGCCGATCACCAACAAGGCGCAGGTGAAGCGGATGGCCGACATGAGCGGCGCCGCGCTGCCGACGTGGCTGGCCGAGCGTCTCGACGCCACCGACGACCCCGACGAGATCCGCCGCATCGGCATCGACGTCGCCACGCAGCTGTGCGCCGACCTCATCGAGGCCGGCACGCCCGGGCTGCACCTCTACGCACTGAACCGGCCCGACTCGGTCGTCGCGATCTGCGACAACCTCGGTCTCTCGAACGCCGACCCAGGCCAGGACCCGAGCTCCACGTGAACCCGCAGTCCGCCGACAGCGCGGCACACGCCCCGACCCGAGCCGACGTCAGACCGCGGCAGCGCATCGGCATCCCGTGGGGCAAGGGCCCCGACACGCTTGACGACCTGCCGCGTCCGGCGCGCTCGCCGCAGGTCACCGAGATCAGCCGGGTGCCCTACCTCCCCGGGCTCGACGGCATGCGGGCGCTCGCCGTGGTCGCGGTGATGGTGTACCACGCCAACGCCGACTGGCTTCCGGGCGGGTATCTGGGCGTCGAGGTGTTCTTCGTGATCTCGGGCTATCTGATCACGTTGTTGCTGATCTCCGAGAAGGAGCGCACGTCGACCGTCGACATGAAGCACTTCTGGTATCGGCGCGCCCGCCGCCTGCTCCCGGCACTGTTCACGATGCTGATCGCCTTGACGATCTGGACGGCGCTGTTCGACCGAGACGCGCTCGGCAAGCTGCGTGGCGACGTGATCGCGGCACTGCTCTACGTCTCGAACTGGTACCAGATCTGGACCGGAGCGGGCTACACCGCCGCCAACGAGTTCGCGCCGCTGCGTCACCTCTGGAGCCTCGCCGTCGAGGAGCAGTTCTACGTCGTGTGGCCGCTCGTGATGTTCGCGCTGCTCCGCGGCGGATCGCGGCGGATCGCCGACATCAGCCGATGGTTGGTGCTCGCCGCCGTTGGCATCACGCTCGTCACCGCCCTCGTGTACACCTCGGGCCCGATCGGAACGCCGGAGGTCACCCCCGACGCCTACTGGTCGGTGTTCGGCCGCGAGATCTCCAAGTTCGACTGGTCGTACCTCGGCACGTTCAGTCGCGCCGCAGGGCTGCTCCTCGGTGCCGCGTTCGCGATGGTGTGGCGCCCCGTGGCCGTGATGCGTGGGCCGTTGCGCACCAAGGGGCCGCTGCTCGACCTGGTGGCGCTCGGCGGCTTCGCAGCGCTCGCCGCCATGGTGTGGTGGATGTGGCTGATCGGCCCCGACGGTGGCAATCCCGTGCTCTTCCGGGGTGGGTTCGTGCTGTGTGCGATCGCCACGTTGATGATGATCGCCGCGGTGACCCACGAACGGGCCGTCACGTCGAAGGTGCTCAGCATTCCGGTGCTGCTGTGGATCGGCACCAGGTCGTACGGGCTGTACCTGTACCACTGGCCGATCTACCAGGTCATCCGCAACATCGCCGGCGTGCACCTCAAGTTCCACGAGTTCGTGTTCGCGATGATCGCCACCGGCATCATCACCGAGCTGTCGTACCGTTTCATCGAGACACCGATCCGCAAGGGGACGATGGGGGAGTCGTGGCGCCGGCTCCGGCGGTCGCCGGCGACGGGCGCACGGAACGCGCTGCTCGCCGGCGGGGTCGTCGTCGCGGCGTTCGCCGTGTTCGCCGGGGTCAGCCTCGCTACCGCAGAGGTCGTCGAGAGCGAGGTGCGCCAGTCGCTCGACCAGGCCGAAGCGTCGACGTGTGATGTCGTCAACGACCCGAACTGCGACGGAGTCGACGATGCCGTCGTGCCGCTGGACACCGCGGTCGACACCTCGTCGTCGGACACCGTCGGCTCCGGTACCGCGGCCACCGATCCGTCCGGTTCGGCCGTGGTCGCCCCTCCGCCGGTCGAGGCCACGACCACGACGGTCGCCGCCGTCCCTGTCGCGAAGCTGGCGCTCGGCGACTCCGTGATGAAGGGCGCGGCCACCCAGTTGGCAGCCGACGGCTTCGCGGTCGACGCGGTCGAGAGCCGGGCCTTCGTCAACGGTCTCGACACCATCCTGCAACTCGAGCAGCAGGGTCGCCTCGGCGACGTGGTCGTGGTCCACCTCGGTACCAACGGTCCGATCGGCACGAACGACATGACCCGGATGATGGAGGCGCTGGCCGGAGTACCCCAGGTGTTGCTGCTCACGATCGATGTGCCGCGCGACTACACCGGGCCGAACAATGCGCTGGTCTACGACACGGTCAACACCTATCCCAACGTGTCGTTGCTCGACTGGGCGGGTCTGGCGGGCGCGTGTCCGGGTGACTGCTTCTACTCCGACGGATTCCACCTGAAGCCCGACGGCCAGGACTACTACGCCGCCCTGATCAGCGGAGCGTTGCAGAACCCGTCCTGAACGCTGGTCGACGGCTGAGGCCCCTGCTCGGCGGTCCCGTTGCCACGATGGGATGACGCTGTCCGGGCCGCCCTCTCGGCGATACTGGACCCTCCATGTCGACCCTCGCCCCACCCCGGGGGCAGCCCATCGAACGCGACGAGACCGCGTACATCAGCCGAGTCCCGTACCTTCCGGGCCTCGACGGGATGCGCGCGCTCGCCGTGGTCGCGGTGATGGTGTACCACGCCAACAGCGACTGGCTGCCCGGTGGCTTCCTCGGTGTCGAGATGTTCTTCGTGATCTCCGGCTACCTGATCACGCTGTTGCTGATCTCCGAGCGCGAACGGAGCTATCGGATCTCGTTGCGGCAGTTCTGGATGCGTCGGGCGCGCCGTCTGCTGCCGGCGCTGTTCACGATGATGGCGATCGTCGTCGCATGGACCGCAGTGTTCAGGACCGAAGCGCTCGGGCAACTGCGCGGCGACGTGATCGCCGGCTTGTTCTACGTGTCGAACTACTACCAGATCTTGGTGGGTCAGGGGTACACCGCAGCCGGTGACTTCGCCCCATTGCGCCACCTGTGGAGCCTCGCCGTCGAGGAGCAGTTCTACCTGGTCTGGCCCGTCGTGATGGTCGTGTTGCTCGGGCGGGCGGGCACGCGCCGCGTCGCTGATGTGAGCCGGTGGCTCTTCGTGGCGGCGGTGGCGCTCACCGTCATCGTGGCGGTGCTCTTCTATTCGGGGCCGATCGGTGACCCTGCCGTCACCCCCGACGCCTACTGGTGGATCGGCGATCGTCCCATCGGCAAGATCGACACGCTGTATCTCGGCACCGTGTCGCGCCTCGCGGGCATCCTCCTCGGCTCGGCGTTCGCGATGGTCTGGCGCCCGCTGGCCGTGGTCCGTGGGCCGCTGCGGTCGAAGGGCCGCCTGTTCGACGTCATCGCCCTCGCGGCGCTGCTGTTCCTCGGCTGGATGTGTTGGACCACCTACCTCGCCACGCCGAGCGGTGCCGACCCGTTCCTGTTCCGTGGTGGGCTCTTCCTGTGCAGCATCGCCACGATCGCGGTCATCGCGGCGATCACCCATCGGGGCGCATCGGCCAATCGGTTGCTCGGTCGTGGCCTGCTCGTGTGGATCGGCGTGCGGTCGTACGGGTTGTACCTGTACCACTGGCCGATCTACCAGATGATCCGCGGGGTCGCCGGCAACAAGTTGTCGTTGCGAGAGTTCGTGCTCGCCACGATCCTCACCGTGATCGTGGCGGAGGCGTCGTACCACTTCATCGAGACCCCGATCCGCACCGGTCGGTTCAGGCGGTGGCGGCGGGCGGTCCGGTCGGGGCGTCGGCGGGGCCCGAAGCTGGTCCTCAACGCAGGAATCGCCGTCGTCGCGGTGTTCGGGCTCGTGCTCGGCGCGGTCCTGTTTCGGGCGCCGCTCGAGCAGAACGAGATCGCCCAGGCGCTCGATGCCGGCGGTGAGTTCACGACCAACTTGCTCGAGGTCGACGCGATCCCGATCGCCTCCACGACGACCACGACCACGACCACCACCACGACCACCACGACCGTTGCACCGACGACCACGCTCGATCCGCTGACCGATGGCGCCCTTGCCCCGGTGACCGACGCGACGGGCTCCGTCGTCCCCGAGCCGTCGGCGTCGGCGACCACCCTGGCACCCACCACGGTCGAGCCCGCCGTCCCCCCGACGACGGCTCCGCCGGTGACGCAGCTCGGGGTGATCGCGTCGCTCGAGGGCATCACGCCGCTGGCGGTGCCACCGACGGCGACGGGCTTTCCGCTGGTGGCGCTCGGCGACTCGGTGATGCTCGGCGCCGCCGAGGAACTGCAGGCACGAGGGTTCCAGGTGGACGCGTTGGTGAGCCGGCAGATGAAGGACTTCGTGCCCACGATGGCGGCGCTGCGCGACAACGGCACGTTCGGGTCGGTGGTGGTGATCCACCTCGGCACCAACGGCGGTTTCAGCCAGGACACGCTCGACCTGATGTTGGCCACGGTCGCCGAGGTGCCGGTCGTGTTGTTGCTGACCGGCAAGGCCGATCGGGGGTGGATCGCCGACAACAACGCCAAGCTCCGGGCGGTTCCGGCGACGCACCCGAACGTCACGGTGATCGACTGGGAGGCGCTGTCGCCGGGCTGTGAAGGGCGCTGCTTCTACGACGACGGCATCCACCTCACCCAGTCCGGGCAGAACTTCTACGCCGACCTGATCGGCACGGTCCTCGGCCAACCCTGACCCGAAAAATGCCTGGATCGTCGCGCTGCGCGCGACGACTGAGGCAGATTTCGGGGGGTGTGCGCGCTTGGGTGGGTCCGGGCTGCGGGCCTACGCTCGGTCCATGACCACTCCCGTTCGTGTCGCCGTCACCGGTGCTGCTGGCCAGATCGGCTACAGCATCCTCTTCCGTATCGCCTCGGGCTCCATGCTCGGGCCGGACACGCCCGTGTCGCTGCAACTGCTCGAGATCACCCCGGCGCTCGGAGCGCTCGAGGGTGTGCGCATGGAACTCGACGACTGCGCCTTCCCGCTGCTGTCGGAGATCGTGTGCACCGATGATGCCGACACCGCGTTCGGCGACGCCGACATCGCGATCCTCGTCGGCTCGATGCCGCGCAAGGCCGGGATGGAGCGCGCCGACCTGTTGTCGGCCAACGGCGGCATCTTCAAGCCGCAGGGTGAAGCCCTGTCGCGGTCGGCGACCCCCGCGGTGAAGGTCCTCGTGGTCGGCAACCCGGCCAACACGAATGCGCTGATCGCCCAACGCAACGCCGCCGACCTCGATCCCCGTCGCTTCACCGCGATGACCCGTCTCGACCACAACCGCGCCAAGGCACAGCTGGCCCAGCGCCTCGGCGCCTCGGTGAACGACATCACCAAGATGACCATCTGGGGCAATCACTCGACCACCCAGTATCCCGACCTGTTCCACGCCGAGGTCAACGGCCAGCGCGCCTACGACGCCGTCGGTGATCACGAGTGGTACGAATCGACCTACATCCCCACCGTCGCCAAGCGCGGCGCGGCGATCATCGACGCCCGCGGGTCGTCGTCGGCGGCCTCGGCGGCCTCGGCGGCGGTCGATCACGTCCGCGACTGGACCCTCGGCACGCCCGCGGGCGACTGGGTGTCGATGTCGGTCGTGAGCGATGGCAGCTACGGCGTCCCCGAAGGGATCATCTCGTCGTTCCCCTGCGTGTGCAAGGACGGCGACTACGAGATCGTGCAGGGCCTCGACATCGACGACTTCAGCCGCGGGAAGATCGATACGTCCGCGGCGGAACTCGTCAGCGAACGCGACGCCGTCGCCGAACTCGGCCTGATCTGACCAACCCCGCCCGTTCTCGTGAACAGATCGCGCCCCTGGCCGCGCATCTGTTCACGAGAAGGTGGGAGCGTCACTCGGCGGTGAAGTCGAGGCCGACCACACCGTCGGGGGTGTCCTTGCGGAGCGTGAGGCTGTCGCCGTTGATCTCGTAGGTGACCTCACCGTCGAGGGCGACCACGACGCTCGCCTCGAGCCGCGTGAGCTCCTCGTCGCAGGCCATCATCGTCAGCGCGATCGGACCGAACGTGATCGTGGTGTCGGTGACCTCGACGGTCGACGACCCCGTGTTGCAGCCGGTGTCGATCTGCGCCTGGCCATCCGTGATCGTCAGCGACGCCTCGGAGTCGACGAGGCTCACCGTGACCGCCTCGTTCGCCACGGTGCCCGAGACGATCCAGGTCGTTCCCTCGAGTGGTGCCGGCTGCACCGTGGCCAGGGTGATCGTGCTCTCCGACCCGGTGAGGGTGAGGGTGTCGCCGTCGAGCGCGATCTCGGGGCCGCTCGTGAGGAACTCGCTCAGCCACTGGTCCTGGGCCATCAGGGCGTCGTCGCAGGCCATCATCGTCGACGCCATCGTGCCCACCTCGAGGGTGCCGTCGGTGATCGTGTAGCCACCCCTCAACGAGTTGCAGCCGGCACGGGCGCCGAGCGCGTCGGTCTCGAAGCCGAGCTCGATCGTCGAGCCCTCGACGAGGTCGTACCCCTCGACGCCGGTCGACTCGAACGCCTGGCCGGCGAGATCGTCGGCCGAGGGAGCCGACGACGATTCGTTGTCGTCGTCGCTGCCGCAGGCGGCGAGGGCGAGGGCGGAGACGGTGAGAAGGGCGAGTGCCGTGCGAGGGATCATGGCGTTTCTGACGCTCCTGGGGTCGGAGAGGTTCCCTCAGCGGACGCTGAGTCAGGAGATCATGACACGGCGACTGCGCACGAAATGCGCATCATCTGGTCGACGCCGGCCTTGAGCTCGGCATCGCTGATCCGCACGGTGTCACCGGCCTCGCCGAGGAGGTCGCTGACGGTCATGATCGCGAGGGCTTCGACGCCCTTCACTGCCGCGATCGTGTACATCATCGCCGCCTCCATCTCCACTCCGATGTGCCCGAGACGCTTCCATCGGGCGAACGTGGTGGGGTCGGGATCGTAGAACAGCCCGGAGGTGACGATCGGGCCGACGTGCACGGCGCCGCTCGTCCCCTCGCGGCTCAACCGCGCCGCGGTCTCCGTGAGCGAGAACGTGGCGCTCGGTGCGTAGCCCTCCATGGCCGCGTAGCGAAACGGTGTCTGGTCGTCGCTGGAAGCAGCGACCCCGATCACCGTGTCGCCCATCGCCATGCCGTCGGCGAGGCCCCCGCAGGTGCCCACGCGCACGAGGCGGGTCGCGCCGAGCATGATCAACTCCTCGAACACGATGCCGGAACTCGGACACCCCATCCCGGTCGACTGGACGCTGATCGGCTCACCCTCGAAGGTGCCGGTGTAGCCGAGCATGCCCCGCTCGGTGTTGACCTCCCGGGCACCGGGATCGAAGAACGTCTCGGCGATGTAGCGGGCACGCAGCGGGTCGCCGGGGCACAGGACGTTGGGGGCGTAGTCGCCGACTTCGGCACGCAGATGGATGGGCATGCCCCGAGCGTATTCGGCGAGGTCTACTTCAGGAATTTGCTGGTGGTGTTGTCGGCCAACACCTTGCCGCCCGTCTGGCAGGTCGGGCAGTAGTTGACGGTGTAGCCGGAGTACTCGACGGCCCGCACCGCGTCGCCGCAGTCCGGGCACGGATCACCGGTCCGACTGTGCATCGCGCTCGGACGGTCCTTCGACGAGCTCATGTCCGAACGCGTCCGTTCCGCCGCGAGTCCCTCGTCGAGGCACGAGCGGATCGCTGCGGCCACCGTCGCCGCACCGTCGGCGCCGAGCTTGCGGGTGTTGGCGAACGGCGACACCCGGGCGCGATGGCACACCTCGTTGGCCAGGCGGCGTCCGATCCCTGCGATCATGCGCTGGTCGCGGAGGAATCCGTGGACGCGCATCGAGTTGGCGGCGAACAACGCTGCCAGTTCGTCGTCGCCGATCGTCGCCGCCTCGGGGCCGAGCTTGTCGAGCGGTGGCGTCGTCTCGAGTTCACCCGTGGGCACGCACCACACACCGGCGCGTCGTTCCTTGCCCTGCTCGGTCAGCAGCAGCGCCGTCTCGTCGATCGATCCATCGTCGAGTTCGACCGGCTCGAAGACGAAACGGGCCTGGCCGCCCCGTGGCTTCGCCGATCGTTTGGTGTCGGGGACGAGCCGGCCGCCCTGCATGAGGTGGACCACGAAGGTGACGGGCTCGAACCGCAACAGCAGGTACTTGCCCCGCCGATCGACCTCCACCAGCGCCGACCCGAACGCATCCGATGGCGGTGGCACCGCGGTCTTGAGCGCGGTGAAGTTGAACGGCGTGAACCCGCTCAGGGCGCGGCCGGCGAACCGTTCGGTGAGGCGCTCGGCGTGCGCCTGGATCTCGGGCATCTCCGGCATCGGTCGCTCCAGAATTTCAGCAGGGGTCAGACCCCTGCTGCAATTCACGTGTAGGTGGTTCGTTCGCGGACGGTGGCGAAGACGGCGTCGAGGGCGCCGAAGACCGGCTGCGCCTCGAGCAGTTTCTGCTGGTCACCGAACAGGAGGATGCGGCCGCCGATGAACGCCTCCTGCGCATTCAACTCGCCGGTCGCCACGGCCACGGCGGTGTCCCAGTCCTGCTGCATCTTGACGTCCTCGGGATCGGCGGGCCCCGCCCCGAACGATGCGGTTCCGTCACCGACCGTCAGGTGATAGGTGACGTCGCCCTCGGGGCCGTCGCTCACCACCTGGGTGACGCCGATGCGATGGGTGTTGGCGAGGTCGCGCATGTGGTCGCTGTTGGCGACCTCGTCCGACAGCGCGTTGATCCAGTCGAGGCTGAGATAACGGATCATGATTCGTAGTCTGCCTGATCATGCCCGCCTTCGCCGATGATCGTGACGTGCACGACGGTCGTCATCCGGCGTCCCTGGTGGAGGAGTGGGTGTTCGCTGCATGGACGGCCGATGCGACCCTCGGCGTGATCTCGGGTCATCGGCTCCTCGGGCGCACCGCCTGGTACTGGGCGTCGCTCGCCCGGGCCGGGCGACCGCTGTTGCACATCACCGACTTCGAGGTGCCCGTCCGGGCCGACCCGTTCATCGTGAAGGGCGAAGCGCTGTGGGCCGAGCACCACTGCGACGCCGAGATGGAGCAGTGGTCGATCGGCAACGAGACGTACGCATCGGCGATCGACGACGCCGACGAGGCACTCGGGCGGGCCTACGGCGACCCGACCCCGATCGCCTTCGATCTCGAGTGGTACGCCACCGCACCGCCCTCGGTGCTGGAGCCGGTCGGCGACCGCGCGTGGGCCGACGTCGGCTACGAGCAGCGCGGCGTGGTACACGGGGCCATCGACGTGCTCGGTGAGCCCCGCATCGACCTCGCCGAGGTGCCCGCCCATCGGTGGCACCGCTGGACGGTCGATCCCGATGGTGCCTTCGGACCGCTGACGTTGCCGGAGGTGACGGCCCACACCGGGGTGCGGTCCCCGTTCGCCTTCCCCGACGGCAGCGTCAGCGATCTCGTGCTCACGGCTCGCGGTTGGGCGCAGCGAGCGACCCGTCGCGTTCGCTGACCGGCTCGGCCGGTGTGGTGACCGGCGCTGCCGGCGCAGGGCCGGTGCGGCGGGTCCGTCTGCGCGTGATCAACCACGCCGCGCCGAGCACGAGTGCGGTGGTCGCCAGGAACGGTGCCGCCACCGCCAGGGCGAGGGCGACCGTGAACAGGATGCCGACGAAGACGTCCCAACCAGCGCGCCACGCGGCACCGATGGTGTTGTCGCCGTCGCTCGCCGGTGCGGCAGGCTCCTCGGAGGGTGCGACGTACTGCAGGGTGATCGTCAGCGTCGCCAGCTCGACTCGGTTCTCCAGGTTGCGCTGGCTCGCCAGGAGCTGTTCGAGGGCGATCGTGCGTTCGCTGATGACCCGCTCGATGTCGACGATGTCCTGGAACGCGGTCGCATCGTTCAGCAGCGCCCGGAAACGTTCGATCACGTCTCGTTCGACGCCGATGCGGATCTCGAGATCGACCAGTTGGTCGGTCACGTCGGACGTGTCCTGGCTGCGACCGCTCAGGGTTCCGACCGTCGCACCCAGGTCGGCGATCAGCGGTTCGAGGTCGGCCGGCGGGACCTTGACGACGAAGTACCCCGAGCCCTCGACGCTGCCGTCCTCGCGTTCGTCGCCGATGTTCACGTCGGCGGTGTGGACGCCGGCGTTGTTCCGGGCGACCGAATCGAGCGTGTCGTCGACGGCGCGTCGGATGTCCGATGTGGACACGGTCACGCCGGCGGTGGTCGCCAGCGCCCGACCGGACACCTCTGCGCCGATTCGGTCCGGCGTGCCGGAAGCGTCGGCCGCCGTCGTGGCGTCGACCGCCTCGGCCGAGTCGCGGGTGGCGAGTTCACCGAGTCCGCCACTGCTCGGTCGCGCGGCGGTGATCTCGGTGGCCGACGAGTCGTCGGCGCCGTTGCTGCATGCCGAGACCCCCAGCCCGACGAGAACCGCGAGTGTCAATGATGCTGTTGCCGTGATGTGTCTCCCCATGGAACTTCGACGTCGCCGCCGTCGCGAAAGTTCCAGCGGTCGACGGCCTCAGTCGGTGGCTGCGAACGGTGTGCCGGCGTTGCCCGAGGTGAGATCGCCGAGCGTCAAGGACTCGTAGGCGATCTCGGGGTTGGCGCGGACCGCCTCGTCGAGCTTGCGGGCGTCGTCCCCGACGAGGATTCGCCACCGGCCGGCGCGGACCCCGTCGAGGATCTCGGTGCTCGCCTCCGCGGCGGTCATCGGCGCCTGGTCGCGGAACATGTCCGACATCAACTGCACCATCTCGGCGGTTTCCATGTCGAGTTCCTGTGCGCCGTGACGCAACGAGTTCTCGACGATCGAGGTCCCGATGTGGCCGGGCATCACCACCGACACCTTCACGTGGGGCGCGTTCACCCGGAGGTCGGTGATCAGCGCCTCGCTGAAGCCCTTGACCGCGAACTTCGCCGCGGAGTACGCGGTGTGAGGACGGTCGGGGCCCATGCTCGCCCAGAAGCCGTTGACGCTCGAGGTGTTGACGATGTGGCCCTCGTCGGCGGCGATCAGCAACGGCAGGAAGGTGCGCACCCCGAGATACACGCCACCCCAGCAGACGTTGAACGTGCGCTCCCACACCTCCCGGGGATCAGAGATCACCGAGCCGCCCCCGCCGATGCCGGCATTGTTGAACAGCAGGTTGACGTGGTCGGTCTGGTGCTGGGTGACGACGGCGTTTCGGAACTCGATCTGCGATGCCTCGTCGGACACGTCGCACACGTGTGTGGTGACGAGCGTCCCGTCCGGTGCGTCGGCGAGCGCGAGGCGCTTGGTCTCACCCATCTCCTCGACCGACAGGTCGCACATCGCCACGTGGCATCCCTCGGCCGCCAGCTGCCGGACGAGCTCTCGTCCCATCCCGCTCGCTCCGCCCGTGACGACCGCGACCTTGCCCGTGAAGCTCTCCATGGCCCGCATGCTCGCACAGCGCCCCGTTCGACTGCTTCACTGGGGCGGTGGCCTACGAGACCGACATCCTCGACGACTTCGCCGCCCAGCAGCGCGGGCCGACCCATCCCGATGTCGCGGTCGAGATGGGCATGCTCGTCGAGGATCGCGCCAGCGGGTTCTGCGGCGACGTGGTCCGCTGGAGCGCCGAGGGCGTGACCCTGCAGGACCGCAACGACTACGTGCGCCATTTCACCTGGAAGCCGGGCGGGTTCCTGATCGAGGGCAGGCCGGTCACGCTCGTGCGGCCCGCCACCGCCAAGGCGGCGACGCAACGCATCACGGCCTCGGGCTCGGTCGCCGGTGATGGTCGGGCCCGCGTTGCCGCGGCGAGCCGGATCTGGGTGGAGGGCAAGCACGACGCCGAACTCGTCGAACACGTCTGGGGCGATGATCTGCGCGAGCTCGGCATCGTCGTCGAGCCGTTGCACGGTGCCGATGATCTTGCGGCCACTGTCGCCGACTTCGGCCCGTCACCGGATCGCCGGCTCGGCGTCCTCCTCGATCACCTGGTTCCCGGATCGAAGGAGACCCGGATCGCGCAGACGGTTCGAGATCCGAACGTGCTGATCACGGGTCACCCGTTCGTCGACGTGTGGGCAGGCATCCGCCCGAAAGTGCTCGGCCTCGAGGCGTGGCCCGACGTTCCTCGCAGCGACGTGCCGTGGAAGGAAGGACTGTGCGCGGCGCTCGGCGTGCCGTTCGACGGCTTCTGGCCGAAGTTGCGCAACCGCGTCAACACGTTCGCCGACCTGCGTCCCGAACTGGTCGGTGCCGTCGAGCAGCTGATCGACTTCGTCGCCGAGTGATTCGACGTCTGCGTCGGATTTCCGGTGGGGTGGACCACCGAGAATCCGACGCAAACGATGAAGAGATCAGACGAAGGCGCTCGCGAACACCAGGCTGACGATCGTCATCACCTTGATGAGGATGTTCATCGAGGGGCCGGAGGTGTCCTTGAACGGGTCGCCGACGGTGTCGCCGACCACAGCGGCCTTGTGCGGGTCGCCGCCCTTGCCGCCGTGAGCGCCGGCCTCGATGTACTTCTTGGCGTTGTCCCAGGCGCCGCCCGAGTTCGCCATGAAGATGGCGAGGGCGAACCCGGTGACGAGCGCACCTGCGAGCAGTCCACCGAGGGCGTCGACGCTGACGAACCCGACCACGAGCGGCACCACCACGGCGAGCGCGCCCGGTGCGATCATCTCGCGCAACGACGCCTCGGTGGAGATCGCGACACAGCGGGCCGAGTCGGGCACCACGCCGGGCAGACCTTCGCGGAGACCGGGGATTTCGCGGAACTGGCGGCGCACCTCCTCGATCATCTTCTGTGCGGCACGACCGACGGCGTCGATGGTCAACGCGGCGAACAGGAACGGCAGTGCGGCACCGATGAACAGTCCGATGAACACCTCGACCTTGCCGATGTTGAGGTCCAGGGCCGCGGCGGGGTCGGCGTCGAAGATCGCGAACTCGAAGCTCTTGAACAGCGCCAGCGCCGTCAGCGCCGCCGAGCCGACGGCGAAGCCCTTCGCGATGGCGGCGGTGGTGTTGCCGAGCGAGTCGAGCGCGTCGGTCACCTGGCGGACCGACGGGTCGAGTTCGGCCATCTCGGCGATGCCACCCGCATTGTCGGCGATGGGGCCGTACGCGTCGACGGACACGACCACACCGGTGGTGGCGAGCATGCCGATGGCGGCGACGGCGATGCCGTAGATGCCGCCGAACTCCTCACCGAGCCCGCCGAAGGCGTTCGGGTTGAAGGCGAGCTGGCCACCCCAGTAGGCGACGCCGACGCCGATCAGGATGAGCGCCACCGATGCGGCGACCGACACCATGCCGGCGCTGATGCCGGCGAGCACGGTGGTGGCCGGTCCGGTCTCGGACTGGCGAGCGATCTTCTTGACCGGGCCGAAGCCGTCGGACGTGTAGTACTCGGCGCACTTGCCGAGCGCCCAGCCGACGATCAGACCGCCGATGACGGAGATCGCCAGACCGATCGGGGCGTCGAAGTCGTCGCCGGAGAACAGCCAGTACGCGATGCCGACCGTGCCGAGCGCGGTGATCACCATGGCGACGTTCGTGCCCATGTGGAGCGCCCGGGCCAGGGCGTGCGAGTCGGTGGAGTTGCCACCCTTGACGAAGAACGATCCGATGATCGAGGCGATCATGCCGACGAAGGCGATCGCCATCGGGAACACGAGCAGGCTGATGACGCCGGTGGTGCCGGCCTGATCGGCGGTCAGAGCGAGGGCGAACGCGGTCAGCGAGATCGGCGCGATGATCGAGCCGGCGTACGACTCGAAGAGGTCGGCGCCCATGCCGGCGACGTCGCCGACGTTGTCACCGACGTTGTCGGCGATGGTCGCCGGGTTGCGCGGGTCGTCCTCGGGGATGCCGGCCTCGACCTTGCCGACGAGGTCGGCGCCGACGTCGGCCGCCTTGGTGTAGATGCCGCCACCGACGCGAGCGAAGAGCGCGATCGACGACGCACCGAGGCCGTAGGCGGTGAAGATCTCGAACGCCTGGTCGACCTCCATCCACACCACGAACACGAGATAGGTGAGCATCAGCCCGAAGAGCGCGAGCCCGGCGACCGAGAAGCCCATGACGGCGCCGCCGCGGAACGCGACCGGCAACGCCGCTGCGGGACCGGACTTGGCGGCCTCGGTCGTGCGGGCGTTCGCCATCGTCGCCACCGTCATGCCGGCGTAGCCGGCGGTCGCGGAGAGCACCGCGCCGAGCAGGTAGGTGACCGAGGCGAGCGGGGTGATGACGACGGCGAGCAGGATCATCATCGCAACGACGAAGACCGAGACCCACTGGTATTCCTTCTTCAGGAAGGCGCGAGCTCCCGTCTGGATCTCGTTCATCAGGAACACCATGCGTTCGTTCCCGGGCGAGGCCTTCTCGACGACCTTGTAGTAGTAGAACGCGAGGATGAGAGCGGCGACAGCCGAAGCTGCTGCGAGATACGGGACGGCGTCCACGGGCTTCTTGCCTCCTGAGGGCGATACGACGATCGATCCGCGGTCGAGCGAATCTGGACCATGATGGTCGGCGGGGCAGGCTAGGTCCCAACCGGGAGGATTGCGACCCTGTCGTCGGGTGGTGCTCGCACGGGTCGTCGGCCGCGCTGTGACCGACACGACACATCTCGAGGTACGGGAGGATTGGGCCCGCGACCGGCGGCGGAGAGTAGTTTCACCGGAATGGCACAGACGTTGAACCGCGGCCCGGTCTCCGGATCCGCCGTCAAGCCGCCGTCGAAGAAGAAGCCCTTCTTCGTCGATCTCTACTCGACGGCGGTCGGCAAGAAGTACGTGATGGCGATCACCGGGATCATCGGGATCCTCTTCGTGATCGGTCACATGGTCGGCAACCTCAAGGTGTACCTCGGCCCCGTGGTCGAGGGCAACGAGCGGGTCTACGACGTCGACTACTACGGCGAGTTCCTGCGCGAGATCCTCGTGCCGATCCTGCCGAGGACGTACTTCCTCTGGGGGCTGCGCCTGTTGTTGATCGGCGCCCTGCTGCTCCACGTCCACGCCGCGTATTCGCTCACCGTGCTCAACCGCAAGGCCCGTCCGGTCAAGTACCAGACCGCCCGCGACTACCAGGTCGCGAACTTCGCCAGCCGCACGATGCGCTGGACCGGCATCATCGTCGTGCTGTTCCTCGCCTTCCACCTCGCCGACCTGACGTGGGGTGTCACGAGCGACGAATGGGTGCGAGGCGCCGTCTACTTCAACATCGATCAATCACTCTCGAGGCTGCCGGTCGCGATCTTCTACATCCTCGCCAACATCGCGCTCGGCATCCACCTGTTCCACGGCACCTGGTCGCTCTTCCAGTCGATGGGGTGGAGCAGCCCGCGCTTCAACCTGTGGCGTCGCTACCTGGCCACCGGGGTCGCCACCGTCGTGGTCCTCGGCAACGTGTCGATCCCGATCGCTGTGCAGGCCGGGATCATCGACTACGACCCGAACGCCGTCACCGTCAGCCTGGAGGAGGCAGCAGAATGACCATCACCCTCGACTCCAAGATCCCCGAGGGGCCGCTGGCCGACAAGTGGCAGAACTACATCGCCAACGAGAAGTTGGTGAACCCGGCCAACAAGCGCAAGTTCAAGATCATCGTGGTCGGCACCGGTCTCGCTGGGGCCTCGGCAGCAGCGACGCTCGGTGAACTCGGCTATCAGGTCGAGGCGTTCACGTTCCACGACTCACCCCGCCGCGCCCACTCGATCGCCGCCCAGGGCGGCATCAACGCGGCGAAGAACTACCAGGGCGACGGCGACAGCGTTCACCGTCTCTTCTACGACACGATCAAGGGTGGCGACTTCCGCGCCCGCGAGGCCAACGTGCACCGGCTCGCCGAGGTGTCGGTCGACATCATCGATCAGATGGTCGCCCAGGGGGTGCCGTTCGCCCGCGAGTACGGCGGCCTGCTCGACAACCGCAGTTTCGGCGGAGCCCAGGTGAGCCGTACGTTCTACGCCCGGGGTCAGACCGGCCAGCAGCTGCTGCTCGGTGCCTATCAGCAGATGGCCCGCCAGATCGGTCTCGGCAACGTCAAGTTGTGGAACCGCATGGAGATGGTCGACGTCGTCAACATCGACGGGCGGTGCGCCGGCATCGTCACCCGCGACCTGATGACCGGTGAGTTCTCGTCGCACTCGGCGCACGCGGTCGTGCTCGCCACCGGCGGCTACGGCAACGTCTTCTACCTGTCGACCAACGCGATGGCGTGCAACGTCACCGGCGCGTGGCGGGCCCACCGTCGCGGTGCCGCGTTCGCCAACCCGTGCTTCACGCAGATCCACCCGACCTGCATTCCGCAGGCCGACGACTTCCAGTCGAAGCTCACGCTGATGTCGGAGTCGTTGCGCAACGACGGCCGCATCTGGGTGCCGAAGAATCCCGACGAGACCCGCACGGCCGACCAGATCCCCGAGGACGAGCGCGACTACTACCTGGAGCGCATCTATCCGAGCTTCGGCAACCTCGCCCGCGCGACGTGTCGTCGCGTGCCGCGAAGCGCATGGTCGACGCCGGACAGGGCGTCGGACCGCTGAAGAACGGCGTCTACCTCGACTTCGCCGAGGCGATCGGACGGTTGGGCGAGGACACGATCCGTGAGCGGTACGGGAACCTGTTCGACATGTACGAGCGGATCACCGGCGAGAACCCGTACCAGGTGCCGATGCGCATCTACCCCGCCAGCCACTACACGATGGGTGGTCTCTGGGTCGACTACGAACTGCAGACCACCGTCCCCGGCCTGTTCGCCGCCGGCGAAGCGAACTTCTCCGACCACGGCGCCAACCGCCTCGGCGCGTCGGCGCTGATGCAGGGCCTGTCCGACGGCTATTTCGTGCTGCCGTACACGATCGCTCCGTACCTCGCCGACCTGCTGAACAAGCCGGTGCCCGACACGAGCCATCCGGAGTTCGCCAAGATCCAGCAGGAAGCCGCCGACCGCTTCAAGCAGTACATGTCGATCGGCGGCACGAAGACGCCGGACCACTTCCACCGCGAGCTCGGCAAGATCATCTGGGACTACTGCGGCATGGACCGCAACGCGACAGGCCTGGAGAAGGCGATCTCGGAGATCCCGGCGCTCCACGAGGAGTTCAAGAAGGACCTGCGCGTCACCGGGTCCGACACGAGCCTGAACCAGACACTCGAGAAGGCGGGTCGTGTCGACGACTTCTTCGAGCTCGGGATGCTGATGTGCAAGGACACGCTCAACCGCGAGGAGAGCTGCGGCGGTCACTTCCGCTCGGAGCACCAGACCGAGGACGGTGAGGCGGTCCGCAACGACGACGACTTCGCCTACGTCAGCGCCTGGGAGTGGAGTGGCGACATGGCCAACCCCATCGAACACAAGGAACAACTCGAGTACGAAGTCGTCAAGTTCCAGACACGGAGTTACAAGTGAGCACCCTCACCAACCTCACCCTCAAGATCTGGCGCCAGGACGGACCGACCGGGCAGGGCCGGTTCGAGAGCCATCAGATCCCCGAGATCAGCGACGAGGCCTCGTTCCTCGAGCTGCTCGACATCCTCAACGAGCGCCTGATCGAGGAGGGCAAGGAAGCCATCGTCTTCGACCACGACTGCCGCGAGGGCATCTGCGGCACGTGCTCGCTGATGATCGACGGCCAGGCCCATGGCCCGCAGAAGGGTGCCGCGACGTGCCAGCTCCACATGCGCACCTTCTCCAGCGGTGACGAGATCGTCGTCGAACCGTGGCGTGCGGCTGCCTTCCCGGTGATCAAGGACCTGATGGTCGACCGCTCGCCGCTCGACCGGATCGTCGAGGCCGGCGGGTACATCACCGCGCCGACCGGCGGTGCTCCCGATGCGAACCTGATCCCGATCCCGAAGCCCGTGGCCGACGCCGCGATGGACGCTGCGGCGTGCATCGGGTGTGGCGCGTGTGTCGCGGCCTGCCCCAACGGAGCGGCGAGCCTGTTCACGTCGGCGAAGCTCGCCCACCTCAACCTGCTTCCCCAGGGCCAGGCGGAGCGGTACAAGCGCGCCGAGGCGATGGTCGAGAAGATGGACGACTACTTCGGTTCGTGCACGAACCACGGCGAGTGCCAGGCGGCTTGTCCGAAGGAGATCTCGATCGACAACATCGCGATCATGAACGTCGACTACCTCAAGTCGAAGTTCAAGAACCGCAAACTCCTCGACCGCTGAATGAGACATGGGGTCTGACCCCATGTCTCATTCGGGGGTGAGGGTGCAGGCGTAGTGGTTGTGGGCAACGACGTCGCCGGCGGTCATCGTGAGGTCGAGTCGCAGCATGCCACCTGCACGGGGCACGTCGAAGCGGATGTGGCCGACCTCGACCACGTCGTCGGCGGGAACCGGGCCACCGAAACGCCAGCGTTGCTCGCCACCGGACCACGTCGCCACCGCGTCGACGACGGCGAAGTCGATCGACGTGCGCAGGTCGCTGACCACGTGCACGTCGAGTTCGACGTGTTCGCCGGGTGAGACCGGGTCGGGGAGTGGATCGGCGACGACGATGACCGGGGCGCACGCTGCGTGCACGGTGTCGCAGGCGATCTTCGGTGTCCGGTCGGCGTCGAGGATCGCCGAGGAGATCGCGGGCCACGGGTCGTTGAGACGTGAGAAGCAGAATCCGCCGGTGGGGCGGTACTTGAGGCGGCGCAGCGCCTCGATCTGCACCTTCAGGACGTGGGCCTGGTAGTACTGCGTCGTCGCCCGCCACTCGTCGAAGGAGTCGTAGTCGGTCGGGGGGAAGGCACGCTCGAACACGTCTCGCTGGTAGCCGTATTCGCAGGCGAGGTGATCCCAGTCGAGGGCGGGCCAATCGTGGAGCCGCAGTTGCTCGTCGATGAACGGTGCCGTCGAGGGCGGTGAGTCGGACCCGAACTCGCTGACGAATCGGACCAGGCGCGGCAGGCGTGAGGCGAACCTCGCCAGGTCCTCGGCCTCGCCGTGCCGCCACCCGAACCAGAGATGGCTGTCGGTGCCGTCGAGCTGCGGAAGATGCGGCAGCACGCCGGAATGAGCGATGACATGGCGGGTCGTGTCGGCCCGCTCGAATGCCCGCTTCACCCACCGGTCGAGCACCGTCCGGTTCCACGTGGGCAGTTGCTGCGCGGCGACCGAACGGAGCTCCGCGCCCCGGCCGGGCGCGCGCACGGCGACATCGGTCGCGGTGGGGTCGTTGTGGGCGTTCCACAGCGCGATCGAGGGGTGGTGGCCGAGCGAGTCGACGGCGGCCCGAGCCTGGCTCACTGCCTGGGTCCGTACCGACCGGGCGTGACTCCACTGCAGCGGGAAGTCCTGGAGGAGCAGCAGTCCGAGTTCGTCGGCGGTCGAGTACACGGCGCGGTCGGCCACGTGGCCGTGGATCCGCAGGGCGTCGAGACCGAGGTCGACCGCTGCGAGCAGGTCGCTCCGAATCCGTTCGGGGGTCGCGTCGGCCGGAAGGGCCTCGGTGGGAAGGTAGTTGGCACCCTTGAGGAACAGCCGCTCACCGTTGACCGTGCACTGCCAGTTGTCCCACTGCACCTGTCGCAACCCGGTTCGGCGGCGGCGACGATCGCTCACCTCGCCGTCGACGATCACGTCGACCTCGACCTCGACGAGCGGTTGCTCACCCAGCGAGCACGGCCACCAGAGCGGGATCGGTGATGTCGATGTTCCACTCGAGTTCGTTGTTCCCCGACGCGACCACCGCCTGGCGTTCGTCGCTCACCTCGCCGTCGATCGTGGTGCGGATCGTCGCCGACGACTCGCGATCGGTGTCGAGTCGAGCGGCGATGCGGAGATGCGCCCGCCGGTCGTCGGCATCGCGGCACAGGACACGGAGCCGGTCGATCCGCACGGCGCCGGTGTCGTAGATGCGGACCGGGCGCCACAACCCGCCCGGGTTGTGTGCGGCATTGACTCCCACCGGCGGCTGGAACACGCCCGTGATGTTGCGTCGCCCGTGCGTGGTGGCCTGGGGTGCGCAGGTGACCTCGATGGCCAGCACGTGGTCGTCGGCGAACCTCGACAGGGTCGTGACGTCGAAGGAGTGCGGGAAGAAGTAGCCCTCCGGATCGCCGAGGTAGGCGCCGTCGAGCCAGACGTCGGCCTGGTAGAAGATGCCGTCGAGGGTGATCCAGCGGCGGCGGCCCTCCGCCGGCCGTTCCGCCCGGAACGAGTGGCGGTACATCAACGGCCCGTCGCTCGATGCGAACTTCGGCGTGTTGCGCCAGTGTCCGGGAACCTCGACCGGCTCCCATGCGCTGTCGTCGGTGTCGAGGCCGATGCCGCTGCGGCGGACGTCGTCGTCGGCGACGGCTGCCAGCCAGATGCCGTCGAGGTCCATCGTCGGGATCGTACCCAGTCGCGCTCGTCGGCAATGCGAGCGCTCCGCGCGGGCGCACGCGCGACGAGAACGCTAGGTTCGGTTCATGGCTGACACGACCCCGCAGCGACCCAGCGATCTGGCGCCGACCCTCGGTGCGCTCCGAGCCTCCGGCTGGGTGTCGAGACCGGTGAAGCAGGAGGTGCGCGAGCACGCGATCGAGCAGGTGGCCGCGGGGGAGCCGCTCTTCGCGGGTGTGTCCGGGTACGAGGACACCGTGATGCCGCAGTTGGAGAACGCACTCCTGGCGGGCCACGACGTGATCTTCCTGGGCGACCGCGGTCAGGCGAAGACCCGCATGATCCGATCGCTGACGGGATTGCTCGACGAGTGGATGCCGATCGTGGCCGGCAGCGAGATCAACGACGATCCGTACGCTCCGGTGTCGAAGCACGCCCGGGACCTGGTTGCAGAGCTCGGCGACGACACGCCGATCCACTGGGTGCACCGCAGCGAACGATTCGGCGAGAAGCTCGCCACCCCCGACACGTCGATCGCCGACCTGATCGGCGAGGTCGATCCGATCAAGGTGGCCGAGGGCCGGTACCTGTCCGACGAACTGACGTTGCACTACGGACTCGTGCCACGTACGAACCGCGGCATCTTCGCGATCAACGAGCTCCCCGATCTCGCCGAGCGGATCCAGGTCGGCATGCTCAACGTGCTCGAGGAACGCGACGTCGAGTTCGGCGGGTACATTTCCGGCTCCCGCTCGACGTGATGCTGCTCGCTTCGGCCAACCCGGAGGACTACACCAACCGTG
>CAVQRU010000039.1:0-89700 GCA_963715285.1 Ilumatobacteraceae bacterium
GACGTCCGTTTCGTCGGCGTCAACACGATCGACTCGGTCGAGGTGATGGAGCGCTTCGCCGGCGAACGCGGGGTCACCTACGACCTCCTTCGCGATCAGTTCGCCGAACTGGCCGACGGCATCGGTGCCGTGGCCTTCCCCGTCACGCTGTTCGTCACCTCCGACGGCACGATCGTCGAGCAGGCCGGGGTCCTCGACGCCACTGAGTTGAACGCCAAGATCGACGACCTCCTGGTCGCGGAAGCGAGCCTCACATGAGCCTGTCCTTCATCCGCGGAATGGTCGCTGCGGTCAACCCGTGCGGCTTCATCCTGCTGCCGACCTACCTCATGTACTTCCTCGGTCTGCAGGGCATCACCCCCGGCACGCAGCGCGCCACGATCCGGCGAGCGCTCCTCGTGAGCGCAGCGGTGTCGGCAGGGTTCCTCTCGGTCTTCCTCGTTGCCGGCGTCATCTCCTACAACTTCACCAACTGGATCAACGAGAACGCCAAGTACGCCACCGGTGGCATCGGCGTGGCCCTCCTCGTGCTCGGCGTGGCGATGCTGTTCGGATACAAGCTCCCGTTCATGACGCCGAGCATCAACACCGGCGGCGACGCACCCGAGCGCACCATGCGGGCGATGTTCGTGTTCGGCATCGCCTACGCCGTCGCATCGATCGGCTGCACGATCGGGTTGTTCATCGCCACGGTCTTCAGCACGACGGCTCGCGAGGGAGTGGTGGCCGGTGTCGGCAACGTGCTGGCGTACGGCGCCGGCATGGCGCTCCTGGTCAGCGCCCTCACGGTCGCATTGGCGTCGGCGAACACGAGCCTGCTGAAGTTCCTGCGGGGCGGCCTGCAGTACGTCGACCGTATTGCCGCGGGGTTCGTCGTCCTGTCGGGCGTCTACCTGCTGTGGTACTTCTACTGGGTCGACATCAGGGAAGAAGGCGACCCGGTCACCGACTGGGCGCTCGAGCGTCAGGCGCAGGTCACCACGTTCCTCAACGACCACTGGCAGGTCGTTGGCATCGTGCTCGCGGTCGTGGTCGGCAGCGCCATCGCCTACGTGATGACCAGGCCGAAGTCACCCGAACCCGTCGACGTCGACCCAGCGACGGACGTCACCGTCGGTTCGACGATCGACACGGGTCCTCAGGCGTAGTTGACGGCCTCGGCCGCCGCGGTCAACTCGGCGCGGTGATCGGGGTGGGCGATCGCGATCAGCGCCTCGGCGCGCTCCTTGATCGACTTGCCCCGCATCTCGGCCACGCCGTACTCGGTCACGATCTTGTCGACGGTGTTCTTCGGTGTCGTCACCACGTCCCCGGCGGCGAGCTGCGGCACGATGCGCGAGGCACCGTGCGACGTCGTGGAGTGGAGAACCACGAAGCCCTGGCCGCCATCGGAGTAGATCGCGCCGCGGGCGAAGTCGTTCTGGCCGCCCGACGACGAGTAGTAGCTGCCGCCGATGGTCTCCGACGCGCACTGGCCGATGAAGTCGACGGTGAGCGTGGCGTTGATCGAGACGAAGTTGTTCTCGTTGGCGATCACGCGCGGATCGTTCACGTAGCGCACGGCGTGGAGCTCGATGGCGGTGTTCTCGTGGAGGAACTCGTGGAGGCGTCGCGTGCCGAGTGCGAACGTGCCGACGACCTTGGTGCGGTTGAGGCGCTTCTTCACCCCGTTGACGACACCCGACTCGATCAGATCGACCACGCCGTCCGACACGAGCTCGGTGTGGATGCCGAGATCCTTGTGACCCGACAGTGAGGCCATGATCGCGTTGGGGATCGCTCCGATACCGGTCTGGATCGTCGCACCGTTCGGGATGCGTTCGGCGACGAAGGAGGCGATCTGGCGATCGGTCTCTCCGCACACGGCCGGGGGCACCTCGACGAGTTTGCGATCGCTGCGGCACCATCCGACGACCTGTGAGACGTGGATCTGGTTGCGACCGAACGTGCGCGGCATGTCGTCGGTGACCTCGAGGAAGATCCGCCCGCGCCCGATGAAGCTCGCGGTGTAGTCGGCGGACACGCCGAGGGAGAAGTAGCCGTGACGGTCCGGTGGTGACGCCGCGGCGATGACGAGCGGGTCGTCGGTGCGCATCCGCATCAGCGCATAGACCTCGGAGAAGTGGGCGGGGACCAGCCCGATGTGTCCGGCGGCGAATTGCGGCCTCGTCACGTGGGAGAGGAAGTACGAGATGTTCTTCAGCCGGGTCCCGTACTCGCCACGAAGGTAGGGGCGATCGTGGATGGCGTGCATCTGATGGACCCGCACTTCGTCGATGCGTTGGTCGCCTGCGGCGGCAGCCGCTTCGATCGCGTCCATCACGGCGGTCGGTTCGCCGTTGCCCAGCGGCACGA
This sequence comes from Ilumatobacteraceae bacterium, assembly GCA_963715285.1. GTDB lineage: Bacteria > Actinomycetota > Acidimicrobiia > Acidimicrobiales > Ilumatobacteraceae > Sva-07. The sequence goes on from CAVQRU010000039.1 coordinate 2,356, forward strand.
TGATCTGTTCTCCCGGCGCGATGTGTTCGAGGACGTCGCTGGGTTGGTTCGGTGCCGTGAGCGGTGCCGTCGTCATCTCCACACCGTAGAAGGCAAACGGTCCGACGACGCCCGCTTTCTGGCGACTTCGCCCGAATCTCGGGCGCGACGGTCGGTTCGATACCGTCGGGCGGGCATGACCCAGCCTGCTGCCCCTCTCGACCCCCGCGACGTCCCGGTCAAGCCGGCCGCGACGGTGATGCTCGTGCGAGATGCCGTCGACGGCGAGCCGGGCATCGAGGTGTTCATGCTGCGCCGCACCGCGAACGCGGCGTTCGGCGCCGGCATGTACGTCTTCCCCGGTGGTCGCGTCGACGGCGTCGATGGTGCCGATGACATCGCTCCCTACTGCCGCGGGCTCGACGACCCCACCGCATCCACGAAATTGGGCATCGACCACGGCGGCCTCGCCTACTGGGTGGCCGCGGTGCGGGAGTGCTTCGAGGAGGCCGGGGTCCTGCTCGCCGAACCTCGAACCGGGGGGATGCTGCAGTTGCGCAACGAGGATCGGCACGAGGTGCACGACAGCTCACTGTCGCTGGTGGAGCTGTGTCGCCGCGACGATCTGGTGCTCGACCTGTCGACCACTCACTACGTCGACCACTGGATCACACCGGTCGGCGAACAGCGCCGGTTCGACACCCGGTTCTTCCTCAGCGAGATGCCGAACGACCAGGAGCCGCTCCACGACGACAAGGAGACCGTCCACAGTCTGTGGGTGCGACCGGCCGAGGCGCTGCGGATGCAGGCCGAGGGTGAGCTGATGATGATGCCGCCGACGATGGCGAATCTGCGCTTCCTGGTTCCCCACCGCACCGCGGCCGAGGCCCTGGCGGCCGGTGCCGCGGTCGACCGTCCGGTGTGCACGCTCCCCAAGCTCCGACGCGATGCCGACGACAAGATCGTCGGCATCGCGATGCCCGGCGACCCCGACTACGACGACCTCGACTGAACGAATTGCACCAGGGGTCAGACCCCAGGTGCAATGCTCAGCGGTCGGCGTCGAGTTCGGCGAACGCGGCGTTGACGGTGTCGAAGAGGCGGGCGGAGCAGCCGGCCATGTCGACGGCGTCGGGGTCGGCGGGCGGTGCGATGTCGGTGAGGATGCGCTCCGCGATCGCCCGGAAGGCGTCGGCGGCTGCGCCCTCACCGATGAGTGCCACCGGTTCGCCGGCGTCGCCGCCCGCTGCCACCGACGCCTCGAGTGGTACCTGGCCGAGCAGCGGTGCGTCGATCGCGTCGGCGAGGGACTGGCCGCCCCCGGCGCCGAACAGCGCATAGGACTCGCCGTGGTCGCACGTGAACGCGCTCATGTTCTCGATCACGCCGATCACCTTCAGGAAACTGCGCTGCGCCATGTCGGCAGCACGCTGTGCCACCTTCTGCGCCGCGAGTGCCGGCGTCGTGACGACGATCAGATCCGTACTCGGGAGCATCCGGGCGAGGCCCATCTGGACGTCACCGGTGCCGGGCGGCATGTCGATCAGCAGGTAGTCGAGGTCGCCCCATCGGACGTCGCGGAGGAACTGCTCGACCGCTTTGGTCAGCATCAGTCCCCGCCACATCAGCGCGGTGTCCTCGTCGACGAGGAACCCGGTCGAGACCACCTTGAGCAGCCCGTCGCCGATCACGCGCTCGTTCGGGACGATCTTCGGCTTGTCGGACCCCTCGACCTGTCGGGCCTCCATCCGATCGGAGATGCCGAGCAGACGTGGGACCGAGAAGCCCCAGATGTCGGCGTCGAGGACGCCGACGGTGTGTCCGGCGGCGGCGAGGGCTGCGGCCAGGTTGACCGTGACCGAGCTCTTGCCGACGCCGCCCTTGCCGCTCGCGATCGCCAGCACCTTGCACGACAGCGGCACCTCGGTGTCCGGTGCGTTCTGGCGGGCGTTCCAGCGTGCCTTGGTCATGACCTGGCTGCGTTCCTCGGCGTTCATCTCACCCCAGGCGATCTTGACGTCGGCGACACCGGGATGGACGCCGACGCGGGTTTCGACCTCCTTCTTGATCTCGGCCCGCAGCGGGCATCCGCCGATCGTGAGCTTGACCCCGACGGTGACGATCCCGCTGGGGTCGACCTCGACCGATGGCACCATGCCGAGCGACACGATGTCGGCGCCGAGTTCCGGGTCGATCACCGTGCCGAGCACGCTCATCACGTCGTCGATCGTGGGGGGTGCCACATGGGGCGCACCAGTCCTGGAGGGTGCGACTGTGGTCGCGGGGGCCGGCGTGGTCGGGGGCATGCGGTGCATTTTACCGGCGAAGTCCGTGTAATCTCCGGGTGTGGATCGAGATCGGGTCGATGTGTCGTCGGGTGACCCGACCCGGACGGTCGGGACGCCGCAGCTCGACCTGCTCAAGGCACTGGGCGACAACACCCGGTACGCGATCTACCTCGAACTCGCTCGATCGGCCCGTCCGTTGGCCACCGCCGACATCTCCGAGTCGCTCGGCCTGCACCCCAACACGGTGCGGCCGCACCTCGAGCGGATGCGAGAAGCCGGACTGCTCGACGTCGAAGTCGGCGGTCGCGGTGACGTCGGGCGCCCGCAGCACCGCTACTCGGTGGCGAGGAACGCGCCGTCGCTCGGCTTCGAACCTCCGACGATGCCGGTGCTCGCACGGATGGTGCTCGCGATGGCGGCCCGACTGCAGGCGAGCGCCGACGACGCCGAGGCGGTCGGCCGCACCGAGGGCATCGCCCGTGCGACTCCGTATGCCGACGCTCCGTCCACGTTGGAGGCGTTGGTCGCCGATCTCGATCGGCTCGGATTCGATCCGCTGGTCACCGACGACCCCGACGATCCCGACGCCGCGGTGGTGGCGTTCGCTCACTGTCCGTTCGCCGACCTCGCCGAGCGGCACCCGGAGCTCGTGTGCGGGCTGCACCGCGGGCTCGTGGCAGGGTTCGTCGCCGAGATGGGCGACGCCGAGGTCGGCGAGTTCTGCACCCTGACGAGTCGCACCCCGTGTCGTGTGACCGTCGCTTCCCGCTAAATTGATGTCCGTCTGCAACCAGGAGGTTCCATGATCACGCTCACCGATACCGCGGCCGTGAAGGTCCGTCAGCTGCTCGCCGACGAAGGAGCCGAGGATCTCGCGCTGCGCGTCGCCGTCCGTCCGGGCGGGTGCAGCGGGTTCTCCTACGAGATGTTCTTCGACGGCGACATCGCCGCCGACGACACCCAGGCCACGTTCGGCGACGACGGGTTCGTCAAGGTCGTCGTCGACCCGGCGTCGGCGCAGCTGCTCGAGGGGGCCACGCTCGACTACAAGGACGGGCTCGACCAGTCCGGGTTCGCGATCACGAACCCGAACGCCTCTCGCACCTGCGGGTGCGGTCAGAGCTTCTCCTGAACTGAGCTGAACTGAACTGAGCTGCGCTCGTCGCTCGAGGGCGGGCTCCGGCCCACCCTCGACCCACCGCGTCAACCGAGACGCGTCAACCGAGCGTGTCGAGCACCTCGGCGAGCTCGGCCCCGTTCCACACGGCGTCGAGCCGCTCGATCACCGTGCCGGTGGCGTCGGTGATGAACAACGCCGGTTCGTAGGTGAGGCCGGCTGCGTCGACGGCCGGCGCCGGGGTGGTTGCCGTGTTGTCGGTGTACACCTCGGCGTGCACGAACGTGTACCTGTCGGCGTACTCGCTCTGCAGGTCGATGATCGATTCGAGCGCCGGCGCACACGTGCCCGTCTGGCAGAACGCAGGTGTGCCGACGAGATACACCACGCCCTTGCCCGACTCGGCACCGGACTCGAGCGCCTCGGTGAGGGTGACGTCGTGGAACGGGCACGGCTCGGGTGACCGCGTGCACACCGGGTCGACGCCCCGGGCGTCGTCGATCGTCGGCGTGTCGAACGGTGGGAGGGGTTGGCCGGGGCCGGGAACCGTGACGGTGCCGGGTTCCATGATCTGGAATGCGGCGCCCTGCGCGGGGCCGCCGTCGACGACGAGGTAGTAGACGCCGGGGGCGTCGATCTCGGTGCGGAAGTCGTAGTAGGGGCCGGGTTCGACGTCGCGGCGCACGGCGGACAGGCGTTCACCCAGGGGTGCACCGTCGACGTCGGTGACCTGCGCCCCGAGGGTGTCGGGGCCGTCCTGGACCAGCTGGCCCTGGGCAGTGCCGAGGCTCATCGGGAGTCGCACCGGCCCGGGTTCCTGCACGTTCTGGGGGAAACGCTGCACGATCGTGTACGTCGCGGCGCCGGACGTGCCGTCGGTGGGAGGGTCGGTGGGCGGGTCGGTGGGGTCGGCGATGTCGTCGGGCGAGCCGAGTGCCGGGTCGGTCGTCGAGTCCGACCCGCAGGCCGCGAGGATGCCGGTGGCGGCCGCGCCGATCAGGAAGCCTCGCCGACTGAGGCGATCGGTGAATGGGACGCTGCGAGGGGTCATCGAGTGCTCTTCGTGGTCGTGGGGGTGGACGCTGCCGACGCTACCGCCGGCTGTCTGCCGGGTCACAGCAGCCCCGGTCGCCACGGGTAGCTTGGCGACATGAGCAAGCCCCTCGGTCCCTACAGCCCGGTCGTGCGCGCCGGCGACTTCGTCATCGTCTCCGGCCAGGGCGGCATGGCCGACGGCAAGGTCGTCGAGGGCGGCGTCAGCGCCGAGACCACCCAGACGATGAAGAACGTGGCTGCGCAGCTCGCCACGGTCGGAGCCTCCCTGACCGACATCGTGAAGACCACCTGCTTCCTCACCGACATGGAGAACTTCTCCGCGTTCAACGAGGCCTACGCGGCGGCGCTCGGATCGCACCGCCCCGCTCGGTCGACGGTCGCGGTGGCCGGCCTCCCGGCCGGATTCCTCGTCGAAGTGGAAGCCTGGGCGTACGTGCCACAGGGGTGACCACGCAGCTCGAACGGTGCTCGTGGGCGTCCACCGGGGGCCCGAACATCGGCACCGCGTACCTCGACTACCACGACCAGGTCTGGGGCGTCCCCGAACGCGACCCACTCGTGCTGTTCGAATTCCTGATCCTCGAAGGAGCACAGGCCGGACTGTCGTGGTCGACGATCCTGCGCAAGCTCGACACCTACCGCGCCGCCTACCGCGGCTTCGACCCCGAGGTGGTGGCGTCGTTCGGCGACCACGACGTCGCCCGACTCCTCGCGGACGAGGGCATCGTGCGCAACCGTGCCAAGGTCGAGGCCTCGATCCGCAACGCCCGGGCCTGGTTGACGATCGCCGACCCGGTGGCGTACCTGTGGGGGTTCGTCGACGGCGCCACGATCATCAACGAGTGGACGTCGATGGACGTCGTGCCGCCCGAGACCGAACGCTCGCGTGCGATGAGCAAGGACCTGAAGCGTCGCGGGTTCGGGTTCGTCGGCCCGACGATCTGCTACGCGTTCATGCAGGCAACCGGCATGGTCAACGACCACCTCACCACCTGCTTTCGTCATGCCGAGTGTGCGGCACTAACCTGACGTCATGCCCGGCGCCATCGCCATCGTCATCGTGCTGTTGTTGATCCCGGTCGTGGTGATCATGAGCGGCGCCGTTGCCTCGGCGATCATCGGCGAGGTCTACTACCGCAACGCCCGATCGAAGTTCGCGGACAGCGAACTGCTCGACCTGCCCGACTGACGTCGCCAACCGTTACCTGCGGGGTCCGACCCCAGCTGTGACGCGTGCGGGGGTCGGGTGGGCTGGCACACTGGCGGAATGCATCTCCACGACCAGTCGACCGAGGTGCTCACCGAGGCCGTCGTCCGATACGCCGTCGAACGGATGCGGATGGATCCGCCGCCGCTCGATCACTCACTGCCCGTCGAGGTCCTGCGCGAGACGGCCGGTCCGACGATCACGTCGGCCGGACTGGGCGGCATCGAGGCGCTCCGGATCTTCGAGGACGTCCTGGCTCCGGCCTGTATCTCGGTGGACCACCCGAAGTTCCTCTCGTTCGTTCCCGCCGCGCCGACCGAGGCCTCGATCCTGTTCGATCTGGTCGTCGGGGCGTCGAGTGTCTACGCCGGTTCGTGGCTGGAGGGAGCGGGAGCGATCTTCGCCGAGAACGAGGCGTTGCGTTGGATCGCCGATCTGGCGGGGTTGCCCGCCGAGGCCGGTGGCGTGTTCGTGTCCGGGGGGACCGCCGGCAACCTCAGTGCACTGGTCGCGGCTCGATGGCGTTGGCGGAGTCGGGCCGAGGGGAGGTTCGACGCCACGCGTGGCGTCGTCATCGCGTCGGCAGGCGCGCACTCGTCGGTCGCCCAGGCTGCTCGGGTGATGGACGCCGACGTGGTCCTCGTCCCCGCCGGTGAGCGCGGAGAGATGCGCGCCGACGCGCTCCGGTCGACGATCGAGTCGCTCGGCGACGACCGTCGGCGCGTGTTCGCCGTCGTCGCCACGGCCGGTACGACCAACGTCGGCGTGGTCGACGATCTCGCCGGCGCGGCCGACGCCGCGGCATCGTTGGACACCTGGTTCCACGTCGACGGCGCCTACGGCGGTGCGGCGCTCGCCGCCCCGAGCGTCCGCGACCGCTTCGACGGCATCGAACGCGCGGACAGCTTCATCGTCGATCCGCACAAGTGGCTGTTCGCCCCGTTCGACTCGTGTGCGTTGCTGTACCGAGACCCGACGGTCGCTCGAGCGGCGCACACCCAGCATGCCGAGTACCTCGACGTCCTGCATGCCGCCGACGCCGTCGACGAACCGTGGAACGCCAGCGACTACGCGCACCACCTCTCGCGGCGCGCCCGAGGCCTCCCGCTGTGGTTCAGCCTGGCGACCCACGGCACCGACGCCTACGTCACCGCCGTCGAGGTCACCTTGGGCGTGGCGCGCGAGGCAGCGCGTCTGGTCGACGAGACCGCCTTCACCGAGCTGCTCCTGGAGCCGGAGCTGTCGATCGTGTTGTTCCGGCGAGTGGGGTGGACGACGGACGACTACCAGACCTGGAGTGACCGGGAACTCGCCGACGGACGAGCCTTCGTCGTGCCCACGAGCTGGCAGGGCGAGACCGTCCTCCGATTCTGCATCGTCAACCCCCGGACCACGATCGACGACATCGCTTCGATCGTCGATTCACTCGGAACCCCAACGACGTGACGGGCACGAGATGACCGATCCGCAGGCAGATCTCGTCGTCGTCAACGCTCGCTGCGTCGCCACCGTCGACGAACGACGACGCGAACTCGACGGTGGCTGGGTGGCGGTCACCGATGGCCTGGTCAGCGGCGTCGGGACGGGCGCCGCGCCGTCGGCCACGACCGTGTTGGACGCCACCGACTGCCTCGTCACTCCGGGCCTGGTCAACGCCCACCATCACCTGTACCAGAACCTCACCCGAGCGTTTCCCCCGATGACCGACAAGCCGCTGTTCGGTTGGCTGCAGTCGCTGTATCCGCTGTGGCGGGCGCTCGACGCCGAGGCGGCCCACGTGTCGGCGTGGGTCGGCCTCGCCGAACTCGCGCTCGCCGGGTGCACCACCTCGTCGGACCACCTGTACCTCCACCCGGCGGGGGCGGGCGATCTGTTGTCGGCCGAGATCGACGCTGCGCGCGACCTCGGCATGCGTTTTCACCCCACCCGCGGATCGATGTCGCTGTCGGAGAAGGACGGCGGGCTCCCACCCGATGACGTCGTGAGCGACGACGACTCGATCCTCGCCGCCAGCGCCGAAGCCGTGGAGCGCCATCACGATCGCTCCCACGGCGCCATGACCCGGGTGGCGCTCGCCCCGTGCTCTCCGTTCAGCGTCACCGAGCAGCTGATGGTGCGCACGGCCGAACTCGCCGAGCAGCTCGATGTTCGGCTGCACACGCACTTCGCCGAGAACGCCGAGGACGACGAGTTCAGCCTCGCCACCTTCGGTTGTCGGCCGATGGAGTACCTCGAACGCACGGGGTGGTGCACCGACCGGACCTGGGTGGCGCACTGTGTGATGCCCAACGGCGACGAGATCCGCCGTCTCGGCGCTGCCGGTGTCGGCGCGGCCCACTGCCCGTCGAGCAATCTCATCCTGTCGTCGGGCATCGCGCCCGTCGTGGCGCTGCGGAGCGCCGGCGTCCACGTGGGCCTGGGGGTCGACGGGTCGTCGTCCGCCGATTCGGCGTCGCTGTGGTTGGAGGCTCGCCAGGCGATGTTGCTGGCGAAGCTCCGCGATGGCGCCGCCGCCGGGACGGCGCGGATGGCGCTGGAGATGGCCACGATCGGCGGAGCGGGCTGTCTCGGGCGGATCGGCGAGATCGGCCAGCTCACCGTCGGTGCCGTCGGCGACCTCGCGGTGTGGTCGTTGACCGGCCCGAGCTTCGCGGGCGCGCTCGCCGACCCGATCGAGGCGTGGCTGCGCTGCGGGCCGGTGTCGGCGCGTCACACCGTGGTCAACGGCGAGCCGGTGGTACGTGACGGCGTCCTCGTGTCACCTCGCGTCGAGGAGATGCTCGCCAGCCATGCGCGGCTCGCCCGGTCGATGCAGCGCCTCGCCTCGACGTGACGCCTGACACGCGTCGGGTCGGTGGGGTGACACCGCCAGCGGTGCTGAACTGACCAGACTTGGAGCGTGAAGCTCGATTCGTTCTCCGCCACCCGCCGGGGTCTCGCTGTCGCCGTGGGTCTGGTCGCCCTGGCCGGCTGTGCGACGGCTGCGTCCGGCGGGTCCGAGTCGTTGACGACGATCGGCCTCGGCTCGCCGCTCGGCTTCGAGGGCAACCCGGGCCAGCTCGGAGCCGACGGGCGCGTGGCTGCCGACGCCGACCGCATCGACTCGGTCGTGATGATCGGCGACTCGATCACCAAGGGCTCGACGGCGGCGTTGCGGGAGCGGTTCACAGCACTCGGATTCACCACCGTGCTGATCGAATCGCAGAACGGCAAGCGCATGGTCGTGTCGTCGGGACAGAACCCGGGTGGCGCGTCCGTGGCCGAGTTCCTGTCGGGTGGCGGTGACGGCGACCACTCGAACGAACTGTGGATCGTGGCGCTCGGAACCAACGATGTCGGCCAGTACGACGGCCCCGACGAGATCGCCGCAGCGGTGAACGAGGTGCTCGGCAACGTTCCCGACGGCGCCCCGCTCGTGTGGGTCGACACCTACTTCCGTGATCGGCCCGAACAGCAGGAACTCGTCAACTCGATCATCCGCGATCGCGTCGAACGACGCGGCAACGGCGTCGTGGCCCCCTGGTCGGCGTTCGCGACCACCGACGGGGTCCTCACCGGCGACGGGGTCCACCCCACGAGCGATGGCACCCAGTCGTTCGCGTTCGTCGTGACCGACACCGCTCGGGCCTTCCTCGACCGCTGAGCGACGTCAGGCGTCCCAGCGGGACTGGCCGAAGCGGTACCCGACCGATCGCACGGTCTGGATCAGGTTGGCGTATTCCTCGCCGAGTTTGGCGCGCAGTCGTCTGACGTGGACGTCGACGGTGCGGGCGCCCCCGTAGTACTCGTAGCCCCAGACACGGCTCAGCAGCATCTCGCGGGTGAACACCTTGCCGGGGTTCTGCGCGAGGAACTTCAGCAGCTCGTACTCCATGTAGGTCATGTCGAGCGGGCGGCCGGCGATCACTGCCTGGTACGTCTCCAGATTCAACGTCAGTTCGCCGTACTCGACGAGGTCCGCACGGTGCAGGTCGATGTCGGTGGCCAGCAAGTGGCGGAGACGAGCTTCGAGTTCTGCGGGATGGAACGGCGACAGGCAGAAGTCGTCGAAGAGGTCGTCGCGGTGTTCGAGATCCCCGAGCTGAGCGCCCCCGACCAGGAGCATCACCGGAATTGCCCGGTCGCCCTGCTTGCGGATGCTGCGCAGGAACGCCCACCCACCATCGCTGTCCGCGCTGATGTCGACGATCGCCCCGGCCCACCCGCCGGCCGGCTCGAGCTCAGCGGCGGGTTCGGCAGCCGACACGGCCTTCCACGAGTACCCGGCCAGGTCGAGGGTGCGGGCGAGTTCCGGAGCGGCCGGATCCGGCACGACGGCGATCATCGACTCCGACATGTCGTCCTCAGAGGACTCCGAGGTAGCGGTCGCGTTCGAACGCGGTCACCTGCGTCTTGTAGGCCCGCCACTCGCTGCGCTTGTTGCGGAGGAACCACTCGAAGATGTGCTCGCCGAGGGCCTCCTGCACGAGCGTCGAGTTCTCCATGGCGACCAGCGCATCGTTCAACGATTGTGGGAGCTGCTGGATGCCGAGCTTGGCGAGGACGTCGTCGCCGATCTCGAAGAGGTTGGCGTCGGCCTCGTCGGGGAGTTGGTATCCCTCGCGCACACCACGCATCCCGGCGGCCAGCATCAGGCTGAACGCCAGGTAGGGGTTGCATGCCGGATCGGCCGAGCGGTACTCGATCCGGGTCGCCGTCGGGTTGCCCTTCTTGGGGATCGGTACCCGGATCAAGCCGCTGCGGTTGTTGCGCGCCCAGCTGATGTGGACCGGTGCCTCGAAACCGGGCACCAACCGCTTGTAGCTGTTGACCGTCTGGTTGGTGACCGCGGTGATCTCGGCCGCGTGGTGCAACATGCCGGCCATGAACGACTTGGCGGTCGACGAGAGGTGATACGCGTCGTCGGCGTCGTAGAACGCGTTGTCGTCGCCGCGGAAGAGCGACAGGTGGACGTGCATGCCCGAGCCCTGGACCCCTTCGAGCGGCTTGGGCATGAAGGTCGCGTGGACGTCGTTGTGTGACGCGACCTCGCGCACCGCGAGGCGGAACGTCATCATGCTGTCGGCCATCGTGAGGGCGTCGGTGTGGCGGAGATCGATCTCCTGCTGACCGGGGGCATCCTCGTGGAAGCTGTACTCGACGGGGATGCCGAGCGCCTCGAGCGTGCGGATCGTCTGTTTGCGCAACTCTCCGGTCACGTCGCTGGTCGTGAGGTCGAAGTAGCCGCCCTGGTCGACGGGAACCGGGAGCTGGCCCGGCACGAGCGGTTCGAAGTAGAAGAACTCGACGTCGGGTGCGACGTAGAACGTCAGGCCGGCTTCATGGGCTTCCTTGACGTGGCGTCGGAGCACCTGGCGTGGGTCGCCCTCGAACGGCGTGCCGTCGAGGTGGTGGATGTCGCAGAAGATCCGGGCCTCGGGCACCTTCGGGTCGCCCCAGGGGAGCAGCTCGAAGGTGTCGGGATCGGGCATCGCCAACACGTCGGCTTCCTGCACACGGGAGAACCCGTCGATCGACGATCCGTCGAACGTCATGCCGTCGTCGAGCGCGTTCTCGAGCTCCGCGGGCGAGATCGCCAGGCTCTTGAGGTTGCCGAGCACGTCGGTGAACCACAGTCGAACGAGTCGGACGCCGCGTTCTTCGACGCTGCGCAGGACATAGTCGCGCTGTTGGTCCAGCATGTCGGTCATTCCCCAATTCTCTCTGGTTTCGGTCGGGAAAGCGACAGGGCGGGAGCCGGAGCCCCCGCCCTGTCGGTTGGTCGGTGTGACGAGTGGGAGCGGACGAGCGCTCAGCGGCTCACTTCATCGCCCCGCAGACCGTCTCCACCATCAGACGGGCGACGACGTAGGGGTCGATGTTGGCGTTCGGGCGACGGTCCTCGAGGTAGCCCTTCTTGTCCTGGGCCACCTGCCACGGGATGCGGATCGATGCGCCACGGTCGGACACGCCGTAGCTGAACTGGTCGTGACGCTGGGTCTCGTGGGCGCCGGTCAGGCGGTCCTCGATACCGGTGCCGTAGCTGGCGATGTGGAGGTCGGCCTTGGCGCCGAGCGCCTTGCAGCCGGCCTCGATGTACTTGTAGCCACCCTCCTCACGCATCTCCTTCGTGGAGAAGTTCGTGTGGGCGCCGGCGCCGTTCCAGTCACCCTTGGCCGGCTTCGCGTCGAGGGTTGCGGCGATGCCGTAGTCCTCACCGATCCGGTAGAGCAACCAGCGCGCCACCCAGAGCTGATCGGCGACGTCGAGCAGGCCGAGCGGGCCGACCTGGAATTCCCACTGTCCGGGCATGACCTCGGCGTTGATGCCCGAGATCGACAGCCCGGCGGCAAGACATGCGTCGAGGTGGTCCTCGACCAGTGGACGGCCGTGGATCTCGTCCTCGCCGACACCGCAGTAGTAGCCGCCCTGTGGCTCGGGGTAGCCCGCCGGCGGGAAGCCGTACGGACGACCGTTCTTCATGAGCGTGAACTCCTGCTCGATGCCGAACATCGGCTCGTGCTTCTTGTACTTCTTCTCGGTGCGAGCGGCGGCGGCCCGGGTGTTGGTCGGGTGCGGCTTGCCGTCGACGAGCATGACCTCGCACATGACCAGCACGTCGTCGCCACCACGGAGCGGGTCCGGATAGCTGGCGACCGGCTTCAGCACGCAGTCACTCTTGTCTCCGGTCGCCTGGTTCGTGCTCGAGCCGTCGAAACCCCAGATCGGCAGTTCTGCGCCGTCCTCGAGAATCTTGGTCTTCGAACGAAGATGGTTGGTCGGCTCGGTGCCGTCGATCCAGATGTACTCAGCCTTGTAAACCACAGTTGTCCTCAATTCCGTCAACGTTTGTCGGGGTGCGAGCAACCCAACCTACGGGGTCGCCCGATGGCGAGCGGCATCGTCGCAGCGGTGGATTGCCGAGTCGTTGCCCCATCGTGAACGGCGTGTGAACTGGCCGACCGGAGTGGCCCCGTGAGCAGGTGACACACTGGGTGCCCGAGCGAGAGAGGACCGCCATGGACACCACGAGGGACACCGCGACGCTGGTCGGCGGCCGGTACTTCTGCGAAGGGCCGCGTTGGCACGACGACCGCTTCTGGTTCAGCGACTTCTACGCGCACGAGATCTGCAGCGTCGGTCTCGACGGTGACGTGCGCGTCGAGGTGTCGATCGGCGCCGACGAAGTACCGTCGGGTCTGGGGTGGCTTCCCGACGGCCGGTTGTTGTTCGTCGCGATGCTGTCACGGTCGGTGATGCGGCGAGAGCACGACGGCAGCGTGGTGGTCCACGCCGACCTGAACCACGTGGCGACGTTCCACTGCAACGACATGCTCGTCGATCACGTCGGGCGTGCCTACGTCGGCAACTTCGGCTTCGATCTCGACACGACGTTGGCCGAGATGGGTCCGGAGGGCCTGTTCGCAGCGATCGTCGACAACCGTGGTCCGTACACGGCGGTGCTGGCCCGGGTCGATCCCGACGGCACCGTGTCGGTCGCCGCCGACGATCTGGCGTTCCCGAACGGCGTGGTCACGCTCGACGGGGGTGCGACGCTGGTCGTCGCGCAGACGCTCGGCTTCGAACTCACTGCATTCGACGTCGCGGCCGACGGAACATTGTCGAACCGGCGGGTGTGGGCGTCGCTGGCCGAGCCCTTCATCGCTCCCGATGGCACGAGCGCCGACGCGGACGGTGGTGTCTGGGTGGCCAACGCACTGGGGAACGAGGTCGTCCGCGTCGAGGAGGGTGGCACGATCACGCGCCGGGTGATCACGTCGCAGAACGCCTACGCGTGCGCGGTCGGCGGTCCGCAGGGCCGCCATCTGCTGTGCTGCACGGCGGCGTCCGACGGGCCGGAAGCCGCGGCGTCCCCCACCGGAGCGCTCGAGATCATCGAACTCTGATCGTGCGTGCCCTCGACGACCCGGTCGTGCTGGCTCTGGTGTCGTCGATCCGATCCGGCGACGTCGACGCGCTGCGGGTGCTGCTGTCATCGGATCCGTCGCTGGCCTCCGATCGGTTCGGGGACGAGACGACGTCGCGCACGGCGCTGCATCTCGCCACCGACTGGCCGGGACGGTTCCCCCGCGTCGCCGAGACCATCGGAGCGCTGGTTGCCGCCGGTGCACCCGTCGACGGCCGATTCGTCGGCGCGCATCGCGAGACACCACTGCACTGGGCGGCAAGTGCCGACGACGTCGATGCGGTCGCCGCGCTGCTCGATGCCGGTGCTGACGTCGAGGCGGACGGCGCCGTGCTCACCGACGGGCCACCGCTCGCCGACGCCGTCGTCTTCGCCCAGTGGAACGCCGCCCGTCTCCTCGTGGACCGCGGCGCAACGATGACGATCTGGCAGGCAGCGGCACTCGGCGACACAGGGGCCCTGTCCGAACTCCTCGACGCGGCGGGTCCGCAGGAGATCACCAACTCCTGTTGGCATGCCTGCCGCGCCGGTCGACTCGACGTGGTCGAGATGTTGGTCGATCGCGGCGCCGACCTCGACTGGCTCGGCCACGACGGGTTGACGCCACGCGATGCCGGCCTCGCTTCCGGCAACGACGAACTCGCTGCTCGACTGCGCAACGCCTGAGTCCCCGATTCCGTTCGCCCTCCGGGCGAGATTCAGCGGCGGGCGACGACGCTGGTGACGAGGTCGGGGTCGGCCTCGATCTGGGCGTCGGTGAACGCGACCTGTCGCCACTGCTTGTCGCTGAACTCCTGGGTCTGCACGTCGAACAGCGGCGACAGCCGGTCGCCGGTCTGGCCGTACACCAGCAACGCCCACGCGGCTGGTTCGGCGCCGGTCAGGTCGACCGTCATCACGAAGCTGGTGCCGTAGTTGATGCGGTAGCCCTCGCCGCGCAGCGAGCTGCCGGCGGCCACCGCCTCGCCCCGTTCGGGTGCCGGCTCGCTCGACGTCGACGAGACGTTCCACGCGACGACGTTGGTGACGCCTTCGCTTCCCGTTCCCCCGTGGATCGGGATGCGGGTCTCGGATCGTTCGGTGAACTGCGCGGCCCCCAGCGTCGTGTCGACCGCGAAGCCTGCTTCGGCGATCGTCTGCACGGCGCGCGCCATCGCCTGCAGGAGCGGCGTCGGATCCGCTGCGGGCACGGACGGCGTCGTCGTCGGGTTGGCCGGGTCGAACGCGTCGTCGAACAACGGTCCGGCACCCTCGAAGTCGGCGTCGTCGAAGCGCGACATCGTCTCGCGCCAGATCATCGGTCCGGCACGGTCGAGGTCGTAGATCCCGTCCCACGCCGCCAGGACCTGACACGCCGCGGTCAGGTCGACGGTGGTGGCGGGAAGGCTGACGGTGCCGTCGTCGGCGAGGAGGTCGGGCACCTCGATCAGCGGGAAGGTCTGGCACGCGGTGACTGCGGCGGCGCGGAGGAGCACCGCCGTACGGGCCGAGTTCTCGAACGCCGCCGTGCGCACCTCGTCGGCGTTGAACAGTCCGTCGGGTCCGGACAGCCCGGTGGTGTTCGCGTCGCCGAGAACGGCAGCGTTCTGGCGGGTCCGCATCGTGAGCGCGGTGCCCTGTTCACCGTTGATGATCGAGTACGGACCGGTCAGCGTGAACTCGTCACTGGGCACCCAGAAGCTGTCGTTGGCGTTGAACACGTAGTCGTTGCGCCGCACCTGGGGCAGTTCGTCGAACGGCACGAGCCCGGGGTCGCGCGCTCCGGGTTGGTCCTCCCAGCGGAACCGACTGTCGGACCCGTCGAGCACCACGAAGCCCTGGTCGTAGGCGATCTTCGTGAGCGGATCGGTGAACAGCCGGCCGATGTACAGGAGCTCGGCGTCGGCCGACAGGTTCGGCGTGGCGCTGGTGTCGGCATACCAGACGTTGCCCTCCGAGTCGGTGGCGATCGTGTTGAACAGGGGGACACCCTGGTACTCCTCGTTCAGTGCGACCAGGTCGTCGATGCTCTGGACGGCAGGCATCCGGGCGTACTGCTCGATGAACTCGTCGTTGTCGATGTTCGCGTCGCGGAAGGTGAGCACGGTCGTGTCGGTCCACCCGATGCCGGGAAAGTCGATGATCGGGCCGTACTCGCTGCGCCACATCGTGCGGGTCTCGGTGTCGATCGTGCCGTCGGCGCGCAGGATCTCGATGGTGGTGGGCGTCCCCGTCATCGGCACCGACACGCCGTCCACCAGGTACGACGTCGGTGAGGCGGGGTCGAGCGTCAGCGTGTACCCGGTCATCCGCTTGCCGACGGACACCGTGTGGGTCCAGGCCATGCCCTCGGTGAAACCGATGCCGACGCCGGGCAGTCCGAGCAGCTGGGCGCCGTAGATGTCGAACTCGCCGGGGACGGTGAGTTGGGCCTCCGCGAAACGCAGCTCGCCTTCCCAGGGAAAGTGCGGGTTGGCGAGCAGGAGCCCACCCTCGCCGCCTTCGACCCGGTCGCGTCCGATGGCCCAGCCGTTGCTGCCCAGGCCGTTCGGATCGTTCAGCCCGAGGTCGGCCGCCGCCCGAGCGACCGTGGGCAGATCGATCGCGGGGCTGGCGGCGGCGCGCCGACGCAGGCCGACCGGCTCGACGGTCGGGGGCTGCGCGGATCCGATGAAGTCGATCAGCCGGGAACTGCCGGCCAGGAGGGCCACCGATCGCGCGTAGGTGTACACCTCGACGGGTTCGAGCGGCCGCACCCAGGCGGCGCCGGCGCACCACCCGCTCAGCCGTTCGCCACCGACATCGGCGAGTTGGTCGTTCCACCCGGCCGTGTAGGCCTCGAACTGTCCGACGAGCTCGTCGGACACGGTGTTGTCGAAGTCGTCGGCCGCGATCCGGGCGATGTCGATCGAGCGCCATGCCAGGTCGCTGGTGACGTTCTCGCCTTCCGGGCCTGGTCCGAGCGTGGCCGCGCGCGTGCCCATCACCTTGATCACCTGATCGATCAGGGTGCAGCCGTGATCCGCCCCGCTGACCCAGCCCTGCCCGTACGCGACGTCCTCGACCGTCGATCCCGAGATGTGCGGGACCCCGTCGGTCGTACGGCGGATCGTGGCTTCGTAACGCGGCGGTACCAGGGTCGTGGTCGTCGTGGTCGTGGTGCTGGTGGTCGTGGTCGTCGTGTCGGGTGAGGTCGGCAACGGGATCGACTCGGGGCCCTCTCCCGGCGAGCAGGACGTGGCGACGACCACTCCGACGATCACCAGTCCCATCCAACGCACGTGGCCATAGTGCCAGATCACGGCGTTTCTCCGGCATCGACGATCGTCAGCGTGCCCGCCGGGCTCCGAGGTAGCCTCGGCGACGTGACGGTGCTGCGTGTGGCGCTCGCTCAGCTGAACCCGACGGTCGGCGACCTCGACGGGAATCTGGCGAAGATGATCGAGGTGTACGACCGCGCCGAGGCGGCTGGTTGCGACCTCGTTGCCTTCCCCGAGTTGTCCACCACCGGCTACCCGCCGGAGGACCTCGTGCTCAAGCCGGGCTTCGTCGCCGACAACCTCGTCGCCTTGTCGAAGCTCGCCGCTCGAACGGGACGATGCGCCGCCGTGGTCGGTTTCGTCGATCAGGGTCGCGACCTCCACAACGCTGCAGCGGTGTGCGCGAACGGTGAGATCCTCGGCCGCTACCACAAGCGCCTGCTCCCGAACGCCGCAGTGTTCGACGAGGCCCGCTACTTCACGCCGGGCCATCTGTCCGACCCGCTCGAGCTGTACGTGGTCGGCGGTGTCAAGGTCGGCATCTCGATCTGTGAGGACATCTGGAGCCCGTTCGGGCCCGTCGCGGAGCAGGCGGCCGCCGGCGCGGAACTGAGCATCAACATCAACGCGTCGCCGTTCCACACCGGCAAGGCGACCGAACGCGAACGGATGCTGGCGACCCGGGCGTCCGACTCGCACACGGCGATCGTCTATGTCAACCAGGTCGGCGGCCAGGACGAGCTGGTGTTCGACGGCGCGTCGGTCGTGTTCGACCACGAGGGCCGGCTGTTGGCGCGAGCGCCCCAGTTCCTGGAGTCACTGCTCGTCGTCGACGTGCCGGTGCCGCCGGTGTACCGGAAGCGGCTTCTCGATCCGCGCGGCCGGATCACCGAGTCGCTCTTGCCGACGATCACCGTCTCGGAGACAGCCGTCGTGCACGACGAGCCGGCTGCGTCCTCGATCACCGAACCGCTCGACGCCGACCGCGAGCTCTACGACGCGCTGGTGCTCGGCACCCGCGACTACTGCGCGAAGAACGGCTTCAGCGACGTGGTGATCGGGCTCTCCGGAGGGATCGACTCCACGATCGTCGCGTGCATCGCCGTCGACGCGCTCGGCGCCGAGCACGTCCACGGTGTGTCGATGCCGTCGCGGTACTCGAGCGACCACTCGAAGAGCGACGCCCAGCTGTTGGCCGACAACCTCGGGATCGACTTCCGCACGATCTCGATCGAGCCGGCGTTCCAGGCCTACCTCGACATGCTGGCGCCGTCGTTCGAGGGTCGCGAGCCCGGCCTCACCTACGAGAACATCCAGAGCCGGTGCCGGGGACAGTTGTTGATGGCACTGTCGAACGAGTTCGGCTGGATGGTGCTCACGACCGGCAACAAGAGCGAGATGGCGGTCGGGTACTTCACGATCTACGGCGACTCCGTCGGCGGGTACGCGGTGATCAAGGACGTATTGAAACTGCGGGTCTACGAACTGTGCCGCTACGTCAACCGGGTCGCCGGCCGCGAGATCGTGCCCGAGGACGTGATCACCAAGCCGCCGTCGGCCGAGTTGCGCCCCGACCAACGAGACGACCAGAGCCTGCCGCCGTACGAGGTGCTCGACCCGATCCTGCAGCTCTACGTCGAAGACGACCGCACCGCTGCGGAGATCATCGAACTCGGCCACGACGAGGCGATGGTGCGGCGGATCACCCGTCTGGTCGACATCGCGGAGTACAAGCGCCGCCAGTCGCCCCCGGGCGTGCGGGTGAGTCGAAAGGCGTTCGGCAAGGACCGCCGCCTGCCGATCACCAGCGGTTACCGGGGGTAGGTCGGTTCGATGGCGCCCGCCCACACCGAGATCCACCGCACGGTCCGCGATCGTCTCGACCAGAACGACCAGCGGTACACCACCGGCCGGCGTGCGGTGGTCGATGCGCTCGCGAACACCGACGGCCCGATCACGTTGCCCGAGTTGATCGACGTTGCGCCCACGCTGGCACAGAGCTCCGCCTACCGGAACCTCGCCGTGCTCGAGGAGGTCGGTGTCGTCCGTCGGCTGGTGCACGGTGCCGACCATGCTCGCTACGAACTGGCCGAGGATCTCACCGAGCACCACCATCACCTGATCTGCGAATCCTGTGGCGTCGTGCGTGACGTGACGCTGACCCCGAAGCTCGAACGACGTCTCGACGACGCCTTCGAGGTGCTGTCGACGGCCGAGGGGTTCGCTCCGACCCACCACACGATCGACCTCTACGGTCGATGCGCCGACTGCCGCTGACCGTCGCTGACCGTTGCGTCGTTCAGGCCACCGGCAACCGCTCGGCGGCACCGCGGTGGCGACCGGGGATGGCTCGCCGAGCGGCGGTGACGGTCAGGACCACGAAGAACAGGACGACCGAGCACAGCGCCATCGTGGCGCTCGTGGCGCTGTCGTGGTGGTAGCTGATCAGGATTCCGACGACCGTGGCGACCACGCCGAAGACCACCGACACCACCATGATCGCCGGCACTCGTCTGGCGACGAGCGTGGCCGCCGCGGGTGGCGCGACGAGAAAGGCGAACACGAGCAGGTTGCCGACCGACTGGAACGACGACACGATCGACAGCGCCACCAGGACGAGCAGCGCCGCCTGGGCCAGCGCAGGGCGCAGGCCGAGCATCGAGGCGAGCGACGCATCGAAGGTCATCACGAGGAACGCCCGGTACAGCACGATCACCCCGACGAGTGTCACGACCGCGGTGATCGCCTGACGTTGCAGGTCGCCGCTGTCGACCCCGGTGATCGAGCCGAACAGGAACCGGTTGAGGTCGCCGACGTACGACGCCTGCTGGGTCGACATGATGACGACGGCGAGCGCCAGGAACCCCACGAAGAGCACCCCGATCGAGGTGTCCTCGGGCAGCGGCGAATGGCGACGGATGAGGGTGATGCCGAGCACCATGACGGCGGCGGCGACGAGTGCCCCGATCGAGGTGTCGATGCCGATGATGAAGGCGATGGCGATGCCGGGGAGCACGCCATGGGCGAGGGCGTCGCCCAGGAAACTCATGCCGCGCAGCACGACCCAGGTCCCGACGACCGACGTGGTCAGCACGGTGAGCAGCCCGGCGAGCAGGGCGTCGCGCATGAACGCGTTGTCGGCAAACGGTGCGATCCACCAGTTCCACGGGTCCGTGAGGAACTCCATTCAGCGACCGTAGCGACCGGGGACGGTCATTCGGAGAGTGCGTCGACGATCGAGCGGGCGGTGACGGTGAGCCAGCTCACGTAGTCGTCCGTGTCGCTCCCGGGCTCGCCGAGCGTGTCGGTCTGCAGGGTGACGACCTCGACGTCGCCGACACGGTCGGCGAGGGCCTCGGTGTCGCTCGAGGAGTGCTGCGTCTCGGCGAAGATCGCCGGGACCCCGGTGTCGGCGATCAGGGTGGCCAGCGACTCCAGCTCGGCGGGGTTGGTGGCAGCGAGTGAACTCGGCGAGGGGATCACGCTGCCCAGGATCGTGAACCCGTACCGGTCCGCGAAGTAGCTCAACGAGTCGTGGTTGGTGACCAGCAGCCGGTCGCCGGCGGGGAGCGGTTCGACGATCGCGCCGACCTCGTCGTCGAGCGCTGCCAGCGCATCGCTGTACTCGGCGACGCATGTGTCGAGGGCCGCGCGGTCGACGCCGGCGCCGGCGAGACCGTCTGCGATCGCCGGAAGGGTCGCGGTGACCCGAGTCGGGTCGAACCAGATGTGCGGGTCGTCGGATCCGTGGTCGTGGTCGTGGTCGTCGCCGGTCGCCTGGTCGGTCGCGTCGTCGACGTCGTCGTCGTCCGCTCCGTCGTCGTGCTCGGCTCCGTCGTCGTGGTCCTCGTCGTCGCCTGCGGGGAGGGTGTCGACGAACTCGCCGACACGCACCACGGTGGTGCCGTCCGCTTCCACGGCATCGATCGTGTCCTCGAGTGACTCCTCGAGGCCGAGGCCGTTGGCCACGACCAGCACCGCGTTGCCCATCGTCTCGCGGTCGCGCAGCGAGGGCTCGAACGAGTGGGGGTCACCACCCGCCGGGATGATCGTGGTGACCTCGGCCAGGCCGTCGCACGCGACGTTGCGGGTGATGTCGGCCCACATCGTCGTGGTCGCAACGACGGACGGCGCCTCGACCGCGGCGTCGGATCCGGCGGGATCGTCGCTCGTCGGTTCGCCGTCGGAGCCGCATGCAGCGAACGCGAGCGCGGCGGCCGCGACGAGAAGAGGAACGCGGTGTCGCATGACGACACGCTACTGAGAACGGTTCTCACTTTCAAACCAGCTACGTTGACCGACGTGGATGCGTCCATCGGCCCCGTTGCCACCTTCGTCGAGGTGTCCGTGCGCTATGGCGACCTCGTGGCGCTCGATCGGACCTCGACGACGTTCGAGGCGGGATCGTCGCTCGCCCTCGTCGGAGCGAACGGCAGCGGCAAGAGCACGGTCTTGAAGCTTCTCGCCGGATTGCTCACGCCGTCGACGGGTCAGGTCGTGCGTGCTGACGGCGTCGAGGCGTCGTTCATCGCCCAGCAGCACGGTCACCATCAGTGGATGCCGCTACCGGTCGACGAGGTACTGCGGATGGGGTGTTACCGCCGACGGGGGCTGCTCGGCCGTCTCACCCGCTCCGACCGCGCCGAGATCCGCACCGTCGCCGAACGGCTCGAGGTCGCCGACCTGACCAAGCGGTCGTTCGGCGAACTCTCTGGTGGGCAACGACAGCGAGTCCTGGTGGCACAAGCGCTCGTCGGCGCGCCGGGACTGTTGCTGCTCGACGAGCCGATCACCGGGCTCGATCTCCCCAGTCAGGAGACGATCCTGCGGATCATCGACGAGGAGGTCGACCGTGGCGCCACCGTCGTGTTCTCCACCCACCACCTCGAGGAGGCCAAGCGGGCCGACCGGGTGATGCTGCTCGCCGGGTGCCTGATCGCCGACGGGCCCGCCGACGAGGTGCTCGTTCCCGAGTACCTCGCTGTCGCGTTCGGCGGCCGGCTGCTGCACCTCGGTGGTCAGGCGCTGCTCGTCGACGACCACGGCCACGGACACGATCACGGACCGGCACCCAGTCACGACGACGTCGGACACCGCCACCTCCACCAGCCCGAGCACGCCGCCGAACACATCGCCGAACACAACGCCGCCCCCGACGTCCACTGACGTCGCAGCCGACGCCGTCCCCGAGGCGTTGTCCTCGACGTCCCCGTTTCGGAGCGGTCGGTGGAACACACTGGTCGCATGGGTCACGTGCACGGTCACGACGAGTCGCTCGACGAGCAGGTCGATCCGCGGATTCGCCGCCAGCTCTGGATCGCGGTCGCCGTCTGCGCCGTCGTGGTGGTCGTCGGGCTGGTCGCCCTCTGGCCGGGGAGCAGCGGCGACCGGCGCGATCCGCTCGGGCTCACCGGCGACCCGGTGGCGGCGTCGGTCCAGTCCGTCGACGAGGTGCCCTGCTCCTTCGACCCGCTGCTCGCGTGCAGGCTCGTCGAGGCGCTCGTCTCGGAGGGCGAACGTCGCGGCGAAGTGGTGTCGCTCGAACAACCGCTCGACAGCACGATCTCGTCGGGCGATGACATCCTGGTCGACCTCGTCGAGTTGGACGATGGATCGGTGCAGGCCGTCTTCTACGACTTCGAACGCAGTACCCCGATGCTGTTGCTGGTGATCGTCTTCATCACCTCGATCGTCGTGCTCGGACGGTGGAGGGGCGTCGGTGCACTCGCAGGGCTCGCGATGAGCTTCGTCGTGATCATCGTGTTCGCCCTCCCGGCCCTGCTCGAGGGGACGAACGCGGTCGCCGTCGCCATCGTGACCGCGGGTGCGATCGCCTTCATCGCCCTCTTCCTGGCGCACGGGCGCGGGCTGGCCACGGCCACCGCCCTGTTGTCGACGTTCGCGAGCCTGGCGATCACCGCTGCGCTCGCAGCGGTGTTCCTGGCGATGTCGAACTTCACGGGGTTCGGCGACGAGAACGTCGGCTTCCTCGACGCGTTGGGCTCACAGATCGACCCTCGCGGACTGCTCCTGGCGGGCATCGTGATCGGCTCGCTCGGCGTGCTCGACGACGTGACCGTCACCCAGGTGTCGGCGGTGTGGGAACTCAAACGGGCGTCGCCCGACGTGACCTTCGGCGAGCTCTACGGCAGGGCGCTCCGCATCGGTCGTGACCACATCTCCTCCACGGTGAACACGCTGTTCCTGGCGTACGCAGGTGCCTCGCTCCCGCTGCTGCTGTTGTTCAGCGAGGCGAACGAGAGCCTCGGCTCGGTGGCGACCAGGGAGATCGTCGCCGTCGAGATCGTGCGCGCGCTGGTGGGGTCGGTGGGTCTGGTCGCCTCGGTGCCGATCAGCACGGCGCTGGCTGCCAAGGTGTTGGCATCGACCACACCGAGCAGCCCCGAACCACCGACGAACCCGGTGGCGCACGCCGTCCCGATCGACGACCCATCGAACTGACCGACGACCTTCGGACGAGCATCGAGTCGAATCTCGCCCGCCACGACCGTGTCGAGGTGCCGCTCGACGGTCGCCGTCATGCGGCGGTCGCGATCGTCGTGGTCGACTCCGAGCTCGGATCCGATGCCGCCGACCCGCACGGGGTCGATGCCGAACGGCTGTCGGTCATCCCGTCCGACGTCTCGGGTCTCGACGGGCAGATGGCCGGGGTCGCGGGCGGGGCGTCGTTCGTGCTCTGTCGCCGCAGCGCCGGACTCAACCGACACGCGTCGCAGTGGGCACTCCCGGGTGGCCGCCTCGACGCCGGCGAATCGCCCGTCGAGGCGGCGCTGCGCGAGACCGACGAGGAGGTCGGTGTGCGCTTCGAGGACTCCGCCGTGCTCGGCCTGCTCGACGACTACGCCACTCGATCGGGGTACGTGATCACGCCGGTCGTCGTGTGGGGTGGAGCCGACGTTCATCTCGTCCCCGATCCGGCCGAGGTCCTCGCCGCCTATCGCATCGGCCTCCACGAACTCACCCGCCCCGACTCACCGCGCTTCGTGTCGATCCCCGAGAGCGATCGTCCCGTCGTCCAGGTCCCGCTCGGCGGCGACCTGATCCACGCGCCGACGGGCGCGGTGCTCATCCAGTTCCGGTGGGTCGCCCTCGACGGACGGGTCAACGAGCGCGTTCACGACTTCGAACAACCGGTGTTCGCCTGGGGATGACGCCCCCCGTCGCTTCGTTTGCGTGACGGTTTCGGTGGCCCGGGTCACCGAGAGCTCGACGCACAGTGGGGGTCGGTGCCGGCAGAGGGGTCGACGCTCGAAGTGGGGGTCAGCGTCCGGAGTGGCCGAAGCCGCCACCGCGGTCGACGCCGTCGAGCGAGTCGACGACCTGCCACGCAACCGACTCGACGCGCTGGATGACCAGCTGGGCGATGCGGTCCCCGCGATGAACCTCGTAGTCGGCGTCGGGATCGGTGTTGATCAACACGACCTTGATCTCGCCGCGGTAGGCGGCGTCGATCAGGCCGGGCCCGTTGACGACGCTGATGCCGTGCTTCACCGCCATCCCGCTGCGCGGCAGCACGAATCCGCCATGTCCCATCGGGATGGCGATCGCGATGCCGGTGGGCACCAGCGCCCGCCCGCCGCCGGCGCCGAGTGTCGCTGACTCGCGGGCGTACAGGTCGAGTCCGGCGTCGCCGTCGTGGGCGTACTCCGGCAACGGCAGTTCGGGGTCGAGTTGGACAATCGGTACCGGCAGGCTCACCCCACCGATCGTAGGTGTTGCAGCAGGGGTCTGACCCCTGCTGCAATCAGTCGAGGGTGATGATCGTCCAGTCGGTGAGTGCGGTCGTGTCGCACGACGTGGAGGTGGTGATCAGGATCCGTTCGTCGGCGGTGCTCGCATCGGCGAACTGGTCGATGCCGACGAGCGAGCAGGGCCCGAACGCCTGGAAGCCGCCGAGGACGAGTTCGTCCTGCCAGCTGTGCACGAGCACGCTGCCACCTCGGTCGCGCACGGTGGCGAGCGCGAACTCGCTGCGGTCACGGTCGTCGATGCGATCGAGTTCGCGTCGCACCTCGGGCTCTTTCGCCTCCATGAAGAACGACGTGTCGACGACCACGAAGACCTGCTCGGTCTCGCGCAGCAACGACGCGATCAGCGCGTAGCCGCCGAACACCACGGCGACCACCGCGATCCAGATCGCGAGGGGTTTCACGGGCTGGGCACCTGGGCGTGGCTCACGGACTCGTCAGCCACCGGCGTTGAACAGGGCGGCGATCTTGAACTCGACGTCTTCCTCGCTGGCGTCGATGCTCGCAGCCTCGACGAGCGACGACACCCGATCGAGTTCGTCGAGGTCGGCCTCGAAGCCGACGGTGTAGACCGGGATCCGAAGACCCTCGATCACGTTGTCGACGTCGCCGAACTGGAGTCCGTCGGTGGTCTCGCCGTCGGTGAGGACGACCAGGATCGGCTTGATCTCCGGATTCGCGGCCCGCTGCTCCTCGAGCATCTGCAGGCCCAGCACGATGCCGTCGTACATTGCCGTGCCCCCGCCCGGCGCCAGGTCCTCGGCGATCGCGGCGTAGCGCGCCTGCTGGTTCAAGTCGAACTCGGCGATCGGGAGGCGCTTCATCGCCGTGTCGTTGAATTCGACGACGCCGACCTCGGTCGTCGGCTTGATGAACTCCCGGGCCGACTGCATCGCCGTGCGCACCGATTGGATCCGTGTGCCCTCCATCGACCCGCTGACGTCGACGACGAAGACGGTGGCGACCGGTCGGCCGCCGTCCTTCTTGTCCTTCCAGACGTTCTGCACCTCGATCAGGGTCGAGCCGGACGGCACGTCGACGGTCGCGGTGTACGGCGGTGGGTCGAAGCCGTACTCGACGGCGAGTTCCTGGAACTCGGGCCGGGCCGCGAAGTCGGCGAACACCTGCAGGGTCTCCTGTCGGGCCGCCGAGAGATCACCGACGGCGGCGAGCGGGTTGTCGTGCGGCACACCGAAGGGGATGAACTCGAATCCGGACTGGAGCGACTCGGTGTTGGTGAACGTCTGCCACTCCATCACGAACGTGTCGAGCGTGCCGGTGTCGTTCTCGACCGAGTCGCGCATCTGCAGCGTCGTGAGCGCCACGAACGGCACCTGGCGCTGGAACTGTTCGAACACGCTGGCCACGTCCGGTGACGTGAGACGCGCGGGATCGCCCTCGGCGATCGTGTCGAGCACGGTGAGCAGGAAGTTGAGGCCTGTGCTGGACGCGAACGGGTCGGTGTAGCCCATCACGAGGTCGCCGGCGATCACCGCGTCGACGAGGTTCGCAGCGCTGAGTTCCCCGTAGGTGGCGCGCAGCTCCTCGGCGGTCTCGTCCTTCATCACGATGCCCGCGACGTTGTCGACCGTGTTCGGCGTGACCTCGGTCATCGTTTCGAACTCGCCGGCCATCTCGATCCACAGTTGGCTCGACGGCGTGAATCCGTCCGGCAGCTCCTGGCCACGGGCGATGAACTGGTAGCCGGTTCCCGACGCGATGCTGCGCAGGTCGACGCCGGCGACGCTGCCATCCGACAGCGTGATGCCGGCATCGTTGAACTTCTCGGCGACCTCGGTCATCCAGCCGTCGGTGGTGCCGAGTTCACCGGACTTCTCCGTCGACGACCAGATCTCGACGACGGTGTCCGCGCTCGCCGGCGCCTGCACACGGATCGGGAACTCGGTGATCGGCGGCAGCGTGTCGGCGAGGTTGGCGCCCGTGGGCGGCGGGATCGACGCGGTGCGACCGATCGGGTTGTCGACCCAGCCGATGTCGTCGGCGAGTGCGGCGAGCTGGTCGGCAGCGGTCGCCTGATCGAGTGGTTCGCTGCTCTCTTCCCCGACACCGCATGCCGCGGCCACGAGTGCGAACGCGGTTGCGGCGATCGCCAAGCGGCCAACCGTGGATCGTGACGTGTGCGCTCGTGTGCGTCGCTGCACCGTCATTCGGTCTCCTTCGCCGTGATCTCACCGACGTCGATCGTGGCGTCGGACTCCTGGATCCGGGTGGACGCCGTCCGGCCACGCTCCATGTTCTCGATGGCCGTCTCGCTCTCCGCGGTGAGCTGGTCGAGCTCGAGAATCGTGCCCGCCATCGTCGGCAGTGCTTCGCGTCGGTAGCGGGAGATCTCGTCGAGTGCGGTGTCGATGTCGGCGAAGGCCGAGCGCAGCGCCTCCATGTCGAGCATCGTGCTCGACGCCTGTTGATGGATCGCGGTGCCCTGCGTCTTCAGGCGTTCGGCGGTGCCGGCGATCATCGCGGACGTGGTGGTGTTGATCGCCTCGATCTTGTCGAGGACGATCTTCTGGTGGGCGAGGGCGAGGGCCACGGTGACCGCCACCTGCAGCGCGCTGACCGTGACGTCGATCGCACGATCGACACCGCGGATCAGCTCCCGGTTGTTGCGGATGATGATCTCGATCGCGAGCACGCCCTGCTGGTTGACGGCGAGCTGCTGCTGGAGATCGAGCGTTCGCTGGCGCAGCGAGAACAGGATGTCCTCCTCGACGAACTGGCGTCGTGGGTCGTCGGCGGTGATCTCGGTGGCGAGCTTGTCGACCACGGAGGCATCGAGCGCCTGCGCCAACGCGATCTGGTCGGCCAACAGGTGTGTCAACTCGCGCATCTGCTTCTGGTCGTCGCCGAGGGTGACGTTGTCGCGCTTGAGCTGGTCGCGGCCCTTCTCGAGCGACTTGACGATCGAGTCGATCTGGGTCTGCGAGCTCTCGTAGCGCATGAAGTAGCGCTTGAGCGGGGTGCCGACGCCGGGGATCCTGCCGACGGCGCGGGTGAACCAGCCTGCGTCGGTGTCGAGGCCGGAGGGGTCGAGCTTCTCCACCTCGATGCGAAGGTCCGACAGCGACTTGGCGACCTCTCCTCCGTCTTCGGTGCCGTGGGAGATCTCCTTCAGCGGCGCCTGCAGCATCCGGCTGCGGGTGGCCGACCGCTGTTGGAGGTCGCGGCCCATCGAGTCGACCGCGTCGCGCGCTGCGGTTCGGGCCTCGTCGTTCGTGGGGTCGATCGAGAGCAACTGCTCGACCTGCGCGTCGGCCTGTGCGCGCAGTTCGTCGGTCGGCTCGGGCTCGGGCAGGACGAGTTCCGCCTTGGTCTCGGGAACGTCCAGGGAGAGGTTCAACACGGGCGCGGTCGCGGTGCTGGTGCGTGGAACTTCGGTCATGTCGGTGGGCCTTTCGGGTCGTTCGTGCTCGGGCGGTCCGTGCTCGAGCGGTTCATGCGTACTTGGCGGCGCGGTCGGCGAGTTCTTCCAGCGCGGCCATCGCCGCCTCGGCGTCCTCGGGTTGCTTGCCGATCGGCACGTCGGCGAGCGCCGTCGTGGTGCGGTCGAGCGCTGTCAGCGCGGACTCGTTCTGGGCGAGGAGCTGAGCGATCCGGCGACGCTGGGTGGCGCGCAGATCGCGTCGCCGTTCGAGCGTGTCGCGTTCACGGGTGGCGGAGTCGACGTCGCTGTCGTCGTCGGCGAGTTCGGCGAGGCGACGATCGATGTAGGTCTCGTCGATCGTGCTGATGCTCTCGTAGGCGACGGCCACTTCGTGCAGGTTGTCGAGCGCCGACGCGAACACCTGCTGCGACGTCGACAGGTAGCGGGCGTAGGTGAGCTCTCCGGCGTCGAGGCGACGGGTGAGCACGTTGATCAGGCTCTGGCGCTTCGACAGCAGGGCGTCGAGTTGCTCGGTGGGCTGGGTGTCGGCGAGCGGTGCCAGCTCGGCACGCAGCGCCGCGATCTCGGCCGGGTCGACCTCCTCGACACGAGGGACCTCGAATTGCAGCTTCGCCAGTGTCCCCGTGGCCGACATCGTGAACGGCCAGGCAACGGCCGCCACGAGCGCCAGGACGATCAGGATCACGACGAGGACGCCCGGCGGGTCGAGCACGGTGAGCACGAGCCACACGGTGGCGCCGAGCACGACGGCCGCGATCCAGGTGGGCGGGTAGCTGATGACGGAACGCCACCAGCTCTTCATCGCGCCTCGCAGGGGCTCGTCATGTACACGGCACCGTCACGATACCGGCCCGGGAGCATCGGATGACCCCGACCCACCGTCGCCGCCGAATCGGCGGTTGGCTACCGTCGTTGCCGATGGTGCGTCCCGACCGGTTCCCGCTCACCTACGACGAGTGCCGGGATCGGTTCCGGTGGACCGTTCGTCGAGCAGGCCTCGGGTTCGACGCGTTCCCGATCACCGCCCGCGGCGAGCACGGCCAGGAACTCACGATCGACGTGACGGCGTTCGGGGCGCCTCGCCCTCGGCGCGCCGTGTTGGTGCTCGCCGGTGTGCACGGAGACGAGGGCTTCTCGTCGTCGACGCTGATGTGCGACGCCATCGATCGGTGGGTGAGCGACGGCGTCGACGGCGAGATCGCCGACGACGCGACGGTGGTGATGATCCACGGCGTGAACCCATGGGGGATGAGCCACTGGCGGCGTCAGAACGAGTCGAACGTCGACCTCAACCGCAACTGGGGTCGCGACGAATGGGTCGAGGTGCCGTCGAACCCGGGCTACATCGCGTTGCATCGCACACTGGTCCCGGGCGGCGCTGAGCCGCCGTCGCCCGAGTCGCTGCTCGACGTGACGCGAGCGATGGTCGAGGAGTTCGGCTACCAGTGGGTGAAGTCGGCCGTCAGCGCAGGTCAGTACAGCAACCCCGACGGTCTCTACTTTGGTGGCGATCGCACGGAGGAGTCGAATCTCCGCGTCGCCGAGATCGTGGCGCCGCGACTCGCCGGCGCCGAGGAGGTGCTGGTGGTCGATCTCCACACCGGCCACGGGGCGCCAGGCACGTACACGCTGCTGTCGCACGTGAGCGAATCCCATCCGGACGACGTGTGGCTCCGGCGGGTGTTCGATGCCGAGCGAATCGAGTGCACGTCGGCGTCCGACGCCACCACCGGACCGAAGCACGGCCAGATCGCGAGCGGCCTCGCAGCGTTGGTGTCGAGCGCCGCATGGCGGACGGTCACCATGGAGCTCGGCACGATCTCCGATACGCGCATGATCGTCAACGAACGTGCCGAGCACTGGGTCCACTTCCACGGCGATCGCTCGAACCCCGACCACGCACGCATCGTGTGGGACCACCGCTGCGGCTCGACCCCCGACGACCCCGAGTGGGAACGCAGCGCCAGAGCCCACGGCATCGAGGTCCTCGACGCGGCCCGCGGGACGCTGACGGGTGCAGCAGTACTCTGATCTCGGCATCGTCCAGTAGGGTCGTCCTCCAACTCACAAGGAGGTCCACCATGGGACTGTTCGATTCCATCAAGTCCAAGTTCGGCGGCAACAAGACGCAGGTCAAGCAGGGCATCGACAAGGCCGCTGATGTCGTCGGCGACAAGGCCGGTGCTCACGCCGACAAGGTGCAGCAGGGCGCAGAGGTGGCCAAGGACGCCGTCGACAAGCTCCCCGACGCCTGAGCCTCGACGGGCACGGCGCCCGGGTCGAGTCGTAGGCTCGGCCCGATGAGTGCATCGACGGACGACGTGGGGCGGCCACCGTCGGTCGATGCGCTCGCCCGATCACTCGCGCTCACGGGGCTGCCGCACCCGATCCTCGTCGACATCGCTCGCGAGTCGATCGAGGCAGCCGACGTCGAATCAGCGCTGTCGCGGGCGCAGGCGTTCCGCCGCTCGCTCTTGACGCCGGTGGTCAACGCCACCGGCGTGCTCCTGCACACCAATCTCGGTCGAGCGCCCCTCCGTCACCACCAGGAGGCCGCGGCGCAGACCATCGAGTTCGATCTCGATTCCGGACGCCGGGGTTCTCGACAACGGGCGGTGGGACAGTTGCTCGCGCGGCTGTGCGGATCCGAGTCGGCGATGGTCGTCAACAACAACGCCGCCGCTGTCCTGCTGGTCCTGGCGGCACTGGGTGCCGGCCGTGACGTTCCGGTGAGCCGCGGGGAGAGCGTCGAGATCGGCGGCTCGTTCCGGGTTCCCGACGTGATGGAGCAGTCCGGTGCCCGTCTCGTCGACGTCGGCACCACGAACCGGACCCGGCTCGCCGACTATCGGCGGGCGATCGACCGGCCCGGCGCCGACGTGGCGATGGTGCTCAAGGTGCATCCCAGCAACTATCGGGTCGAGGGGTTCGTCGAGGAGACGTCGGTCGCCGAACTGTCGACGCTGGGCGTCCCGGTCGTCGCCGACATCGGGAGCGGGCTGATCGACGCCACGTGCCCCTGGCTCCCCGGCGCGCCGCCTGCCTGGTTGGCGGGCGAGCCGGCAGCTCGCCAGGCGCTGGCGGACGGCGCGGCGCTCGTGACGTTCAGCGGCGACAAGCTCTTCGGTGGTCCACAGGCCGGGATCATCGCCGGCCGCGCCGATCTCGTCGACGCATGCCTGCACCACCCGCTCGCCCGCGCACTCCGACCGGGTGGGCTCGTCCTCGCCGCGATGCAGGAGACGGCGCTGACCTATCTCGACAAGCGGGCGAGCGTCGACGTGCCGTTCTGGGCGATGGTGGCCGCACCGGTCGCCGACCTCCGACGACGCGCCGAGGCGGTCGTCGCCGCCGTCGCCGAC
Organism: Ilumatobacteraceae bacterium; assembly: GCA_963715285.1. Taxonomy (GTDB): domain Bacteria; phylum Actinomycetota; class Acidimicrobiia; order Acidimicrobiales; family Ilumatobacteraceae; genus Sva-07. The sequence continues at coordinate 33,682 of CAVQRU010000039.1, forward strand.
GTGCATCCCACCGTGCGGGCCACGGCGATGGATGCGTTGCCCGGAGCAGGATCTGCGCCCGGCATCACGATGCCCTCGTACGGCGTCGAACTCGACGGTGACCATCTCCGCGCGCTGCGAGATCACGCGACCCCCGTGATCGCCCGGTCGCGAGACGACCGCACGATGCTCGATCTGCGTTCGGTGTTCCCGCACGACGACCCGGTCGTCGTGGCCGCCCTGCGAGCCACCGTGTCGTGACGGTCGTCGCCACCGCCGGTCACGTCGACCACGGCAAGTCGTCACTCGTCCTCGCGCTCACCGGCACCGATCCCGACCGATTCGAGGAGGAGAAGCGTCGCGGTCTCACGATCGACCTCGGGTTCGCCCACACGACGCTGCCCTCGGGCGCCGAACTCAGCTTCATCGACGTGCCCGGCCACGTGAAGTTCCTCCGCAACATGCTCGCCGGCGTCGGCGGCGTCACGGCGTGCGTCTTCGTCGTGGCTGCCACCGAGGGCTGGAAGCCGCAGTCGGAGGAGCACCTGCGCATCCTCGAACTGCTGGGCGTCGGCTCGGGCATCGTCGTGCTCACGAAGTCGGATCTCGTCGACGCCGATCTCGCCGAACTCGCGGCGATGGACGTCGCCGACCACGTCGCCGGCACCTTTCTCGCCGACGCCCCGGTGCTCGCAGTGTCGTCGACCACCGGGGAGGGCATCGACGCCCTCCGATCGGCACTCGACGAGCTCGTCGCCACGTCCGCCGGCGCGGTCGATCGCGGTCGACCTCGGTTGTGGATCGACCGCGTGTTCGCGGCCAAGGGGAGCGGGACCGTGGCCACGGGCACGCTGGTCGGTGGACGACTCGCGGTCGATCAGGCGGTCGTCACCGAGCCAGGGTCGACGACCGCGCGGATCCGTTCGATCCAGACCGCCGGACGAACGGTCGAGTCGATCGGGCCGGGGACTCGTGTCGCGGTGAACCTCGCCGGTGTCGATCACCACGACCTCGCCCGAGGCCACGCCGTGGTCGAACCCGACCGGTGGCGACTGACCGACCGGCTCGACGCGTCGTTGCACGTGCTCGATGCGCTCGACCACGACGTGTCCCGCCGGGGTGCGTTCGTCGCGTACATCGGCTCCGGCGAGCACACCGTGAAGCTTCGGGTGCTGGGCCACGAGGCGATCGCACCGGGCCGCGACGGTTCGGTGCGACTGTTCCTCGACGACGCGCTGCCGCTGCTGCCCGGCGACCGTTTCGTGTTGCGTGAGTCGGGCCGCGACGAGACCGTCGGCGGTGGCGAAGTGCTCGACATCGACCCGGTCCTGCGGGCGTCGAAGGCCAACCCCGACCGCTCGGTGGACCGGATCGTCCGCGAGCGGGGCTGGATCACGGTGCGTGAGGTGGAGCGGCTGACCGGAGACGCGGTCGACCCGCTCGTCGGCGACTGGTTGACGACGCCGGAGTCGTTGGCCTCGATGCGTGACGACCTCCTCGAGCGGGTCACCGAGGCGGGTCCGGTCGGGCTCGACGTGGCTGGGTTCGACGGGCGCGAGCGCGCCGTGCTGGCCACGATCGACGAGATCCTCGTCGATGCGACGACGGTGCGCCTCGCCGACGTCGTCGACCCGTTCGCCGACCATCCGTACCTCGCGATGCTGCTCGCCGACGGGTTCACACCGTCGCAGCCCGACACCGTCGACCGCGGTGAGCTGCGCGAACTGGTGCGGCGCGGTCACGTCGTCGTGCGCGACGGCGTGTACTTCCACGAGGCGACGATCGCGGCTGCGGGTGACGTGGCAGCGGGGTTGCTCGCCACGAACCCCGACGGTTTCACCGTGGCCCAGTTCCGCGACGCCACGGGCGCCAGCCGCAAGTACGCGCTGCCGCTCGTGGCCGAACTCGACGCCCGCGGGGTCACCCGTCGGCGCGACGACCTCCGCATCGCCGGCCCACGTCTCCCCGGTCGCTGAGCTGTCCCGCTCGGCACTGTGTGTCAGCGCACACGTGCGAACTCGACGTCATCGCTGACGCAGCGTCAGGTGGCGGGCTCGGTGGGGGCGGGCTCGGTGGACTGATCGGTGGGAGCGGGCTCGGTGGGTTGATCGGTGGCGGACTGGGCGGGGTCCTTCTTGCGCATCTCGCGGTAGTCGCGGGCGGCGCCCTCCAGCGGTTCGACGTCGAGGGTGACGCCGTCGATCGCGGCGACGCGCAGTACGTCACCGTCGGCGATCGGCGTGGCACGGTTGGTGCGGGCGCGCCATCGGGCACCGTCGACCTCGACGATGCCGTCGGGATCGACCGGGCCGACTGCGCTGCCCTCCTTGCCGATCATCCACTCGCGTCCGATCGTCGGCGTGGCGAAGCGGGTGCGGACCATCGACGGCATGCCCACGATGAACGTCAGCACGATGCCGACGATCCCGGTCAACAGCGCCAGCCACGACGGCCGCATCGTCGAGCCGGGAATCGATTCGAACAGGAACCAGCTGCCGACGACGGTCAGGACGATGCCGACCCCCGTCCAGAATCTGGGAATGCCGACCTGGACGTCGACGGCGAACGCGAGCATCGCGAGCATGATGACCACGACCGCCCAGGTCTGTGTCGGCAGCACGGCCAGCCCGGTGAAGGCGAGCACGGTCGAGATCGCCCCCACACCTCCGGCGATGCCCACACCCGCCGTGAAGAACTCGAACACCAGCAGGGCGAGGCCGGTGAGCAGCAGCAGATAGGCGACCGACGGGCTGGCAACGGTGTGGAACAACTGGTCGACGAGCGACAGCTTGGAGAACCGCACGACCGAGACCGTCTCGAACCGGGTCGACCCGTCGTCGAGCACCACGAGTTCGGTGGTCACCAGCTCGACGCCGTTCTCCTCGAATCCGTCCATCGCCTGGACCATGTTGCTGATGGTCGGGATGCCTTCGTCGTCGATGCGCTGCTTGAACACGCTGAGCGAGCGGGCGTCGGACAACCCGACCGAGCCGTTGCGAAGGCGCTCCTCGGCGATGCCGAAGTCGACGCTGGTGCCCTCGGGGAGGCCCACCGGGTCGAGCGGCACGCCGATGTAGCCCACGCGGGAGCCGGGCGCCATGCCCGTGACGTCGGCGACGGCGAGCAGTTGGGCGGCCGTGCCGTAGAAGCGGGCACCGCTCGGTCCGACCCAGATGCCGATCGGGACCGGGGCGGTCGCGACCCGCACGAGCAGATCCTCGATGACGTCGTCGTCGACGACGGTCCCGTCGCTGTTCACCTGGAGGATCAATGCCTGCGATCCGTCGGCGTCGGCGCGGTCGATCGCCGTTTCGATCGCATCGACCAGAATCGGGTCGAAGTAGCCGCTGACCTGCAGCACGTCGACCCGCGCCACGTCGACGGAATCACTCGTGTCGACGGGTTGCTCGTCGCTCTGGGCCTGGACGGCGGGCGCGAAGAGAGTGAGCCCGGCCATCAGCGTGAGGATGCTGATCGCTAGTCTGCGCAAAGGTGCCTCCGGAGAGCGAATATCCGCTGCAATCGTTGACCGCCGCTCGAGTCGTCGTGGTGGCGGGCAAGGGGGGTGTGGGGAAGACCACGGTAACGGCTGTGATCGCCCGCGCCGCATCGAGCGCAGGCCTTCGCGTGCTGGTGGTGGAGCTCGACGGCAAGCCGGCGCTCGCTCAGCTCGTGCCCGATCTCGAGGTGATGCCGATCTCGGCGCCGGAGGCACTCGACGAGTACCTGCGCGACAACGGATTCGCCCGCATCGCCAAACGCCTGAACCGTACGGGCGTGATCGACATGGTCGGCACCGCGGCACCGGGGATCGACGACATCGTGGTGCTCGGCAAGATCAAGCAACTGGAACGCTCGGGCCAGTGGGACCTGGTGGTCGTCGACGGGCCGGCCGCCGGCCATGCGATCACCTTCCTGACATCGGCCGCTGGTCTGGCCGACTCGGTCCGGTCGGGTCCGGTGCGCACACAGGCCGACGAGGTGCTCGAGTTGCTGCACGATCCGCAGCGCTGTCAGGTGGTGCTGGTGACCCTCGCCGAGACGACGCCGGTGAACGAGGTCATCGAGACCGCGTACGCACTGGAGGACCAGGTCGGCGTGCAGCTCGGCCCGGTCGTCGTCAACGGGGTCGATCTCGGGGTGGAGCTGCCGGCCGCGTCGGCGATGTCGTCGATCGTGGGGCATCTCGACGCCGCGACGGCGGGCGCGCTCACCGACGCGGCCGACTTCCGCCGCTCGCGTCGAGAGATGGAGCGACAGGAACTCGCCCGGCTGGCCGAGCAGCTGCCGATCCCGCAGATCGTGCTCCCGGCACGCCTCGTCGCCGGACTGGTCGCCGACGACGTCACCGATCTCGCCGCCGGCCTCGGGGGCCTCCGTCCGTCGGAGACACCACGATGACGGCGCGACCGGCCGACGAGTTGATCGACGCGTCGTCGGTCATCGTGTGCTGTGGTTCCGGTGGCGTCGGCAAGACCACCACCGCCGCCGTCCTCGGGCTCGAGGCGGCGCGTCGCGGGCGTCGCGCCGTCGTCGTCACCATCGATCCGGCCCGGCGTCTCGCCGACGCGCTCGGCCTCGTCGACGGCCTGGCGTCCCAGCCGCAGCGGATCGAACTGGATGCGCCCGGCGAACTCTGGGCGATGATGCTCGACACCGCAGCCACGTTCGACGGGCTGGTACGTCGCTACGCGGAGGATCCGGAGCAGGTCGAGCGGATCCTCGAGAACGGCTTCTACCGGAACATCGCCGGGGCGCTCAGCGGCACCCAGGAGTACATGGCCGCCGAAACCCTCCATGCGCTGCACGGCGACGAGCGGTTCGACCTGGTCGTCGTCGACACACCGCCGAGCCGCAACGCACTCGACTTCCTCGAGGCGCCGGGTGTGCTGTCCCGATTCCTCGACCACCGGCTCTTCAAGTTGCTGATGCTGCCCGCCAAGGGCGGTCTGCGGGTGATCGGCACGGCCACGCAGCCACTCCTGCGGGCGATCGGCCGGGTCGTCGGCTCGGATGTCCTCGCCGATTCGGTCGCGTTCTTCCAGGCGTTCGCGGGAATGGAGACCGGCTTCCGTGAGCGCGCCGACGACGTCATCGCGCTGATCCGCGCACCCGAGACCTCGTTCGTGGTCGTGGCATCGGCCCGTCACGACACGATCGCCGAGGCGGTGTGGTTCGTCGAGCAACTGGTCGACCAGGAGGTCGACGTCACCGCGGCGATCGTCAATCGCGCGCACCCGGCGTTCGGCGACGGCGACGCCGCCGACGCCGAGGCCGAGGCGCTGCTCGCATCCGAGCGAGGCGATCTCGATCTGGCCGCGCTGTGGCGCAACGTCGCCGACCTCCGCACACTGCGCGAACGGGAACTCGACGAAATCGCGCCGCTCGGGGCGGTCGCCGGTGACGAGCGAGTGGTGGTGCTGCCGCTGCTCGACCGTGACGTCCACGATCTCGATGGTCTGCGGACGATCGCAGCGCATCTCTTCGACCATCCGACCGTCGAGCGGTAGCGTCTGGTCCGTGCACATCCTGCTTGCCACTGACGCCGACTGGATCGTCGACGAGGTCACGGCCGCGCTCGGCGACGACGACGTCCATTTCACCGTGTGTCGCGAGGGTCGGGCCGTCGTCGGCGAGGTCAAGAAGCAGGTCCCCGACCTTGCGATCCTCGACCTCCAGGTCGGCTCGATGGGCGGGATGGCCGTCACGATGGCGCTCCGGCTCGACGAATCCGCCGGGGCGGTGCCCCACGTCAAGGTGCTGATGCTGCTCGATCGGGCTGCCGACATGCACCTTGCCCGCCGCAGCGGTGCGGAGGGATGGCTCGTCAAGCCGTTGGACGCGCTTCGCCTCCGTCGGGCCGCCGACGTCCTTGCGGCCGGCGGTCGGTACACGGAAGGGCTGCCGCTCGACGCCCCAGATGTCGAGCCGATGGTGCCGCTGCCCGACGACGAGTCGGCCGTGGATGCGGTCGAGGAATCGTCGGAGGAAGAAGCCGCCACCGCTGGATAGCATGGCGAGCCGCTACGGGGTGTAGCGCAGCTTGGTTAGCGCGCCACGTTCGGGACGTGGAGGCCGGAGGTTCAAATCCTCTCACCCCGACCAGCCAGGAGGTGTCTGCGAGTCGGGCACCTCGACGTCTGCACGTGGCGCATTCGGTCAGCGAGTGGTCGCCTGCTGAGACGCCGGACCTGGCAGGACTCCGGCCGGGAACATTCTGGCGATGTGGGACACTTTGATCATGCAGGTCCCGGAGACGCACTACGCATCAACCGACGGGCTTCGCATCGCCTATCAGCAGTGGGGCAGCGGACCTCGGTGTTTGATCATTCCGGCGTTGATCTCGAACATCGAGATTCACTGGGAGCACGAAACGTACCGGAGAACCCTCGATCACCTCGGCAAGTACATGAGTTGTGTTCATTTCGACAAGCGGGGTATCGGACTGTCCGACCGTTTCGACGGAGTACCGACGCTCGAGCAGCGGCTCGACGACATGGTCTGTGTGATGGATGCGGTCGGCTGGGATCGGGCGAACCTCTTCGGGGTGTCCGAGGGGGCGTTGATGGCGCAGCTCTTCGCGGCGGACCATCCAGAGCGCGTTGAGAGTGTTGCCCTCCTCAACTCGACGATGACCCCGAGATACCGGCGCCAAGTTCCCGATCACGTGCAGTCCGGCGATCCGCCACTCCCGCGAGAGCAGGAGATCATCGACCGGTTTCACGAGATCGCCGACGCATGGTCCGACGACCCGTCGTACATGATCAACTACGAGATGCCGAGCCAGATCGGCAACGATGAAGTCAGCCGATGGATCGGCAGGTTGCAGCGGTTCTCGGCGACTCCAAACGAATTCCGACGCCAGCTGGAGAGCTTCGTGCAACTCGATGCGGGTGATGCGCCCGAACGCATCGAGGCACCCACGTTGGTGATGCACGTGAAGGGCGATCGGGTACTCCCCGTTGCGATCGGACGGCTTCTGGCTGAACTCATTCCGGACTCGACCTACGTCGAAATCGACGGCGAGGATCATTTCGCCTGGATGATGGCGAACTGGCGGGAGATCGTCGACACCTACATCGAGTTCGCCACCGGTGACCCCGTGGAGTCGGCCGGGACCCGCCGGTTCGCGACCGTCATGTTCACTGACATCGTCAACTCGACACGCCAGTCGTCAACGGTCGGTGACACGCGATGGCTCGACACGCTCGAGGGCCATGACCGCATCACCCGTGAACTGGTCGAGCGTCACGGGGGTCGTGTCGTCAAGAGCACCGGTGACGGCATCCTCGCCCTGTTCGACGTTCCATCGCAAGCAGTGTCCTGTGGTGTCGAGATGATCGATGCACTTGCCGGGATCGGCATCGAGATTCGAGCGGGTGCACACGCGGGCGAGATCGAGATGCGTGATGACGGTGACATCTCAGGTCTTGCCGTGAATCTCGCCGCCCGAGTCGAGCAGCAAGCCACCGACGGCGAGCTTTGGGTGTCCTCGACGATCCGCGACATGATGCTCGGCGGCGACGTGCGTTTCGACGACCGTGGTCCACACGAACTCAAGGGGATCGATGGCCAGTGGCGGCTCTTTGCCGTCGGTACCTTGCCGGCCACACAGAAGGCCAGGAGGCCGGGACATGAATGACATGGATGACGTCAGTGCGCAGAGCGGGAACAACGTGGAGGAATGGACCTTCGACGGTACACAGGGCGAGATCGCGGCACGGTCGTGGTTGAGCGCCACCGATGATCCGCGTTACGTCGCGGTGCTCGTCCACGGCTATGGCGAGCACATTGGGCGCTACGACCACGTCGCCGCCGCGCTCATCGCCGACGGTGCCGTGGTCTACGGCCTCGATCACCTGGGTCACGGCAAGAGCGACGGGGAACGGGTCCTCGTCTCGAACTTCGACGACGTGGTCGCCGACGTCGACCGTCTCGTGGAACAGGCACAGGACGTGTGGCCCGATCTCCCGCTCGTGATGATCGGCCATTCGATGGGTGGCATGATCGCTGCCCGCTACGCCCAGGTGCACGGCGAGAAGTTGACGGCACTGGTTCTGTCGGCCGCCGTGATCGGTGCGTTCGAACTGATCCCCCAGTTGCTCGCGCTGGACGAGATGCCCGATGATCCGCTCCCGCCGGAGGTGCTGTCGCGCGACCCGGCCGTCTGCGAGGCGTACGCCGCGGATCCGCTGGTCTGGCACGGCCCGTTCAAGCGGCCAACGGTCGAGGCGATGGCAGCCATGATCGGAGCAATCGACGCCGACGATTCCGTGGGCCCCTTACCGCTGATGTGGGTGCACGGCGAGGCGGATCAACTCGTCCCCATCGACGGCACGCGCGTGGGTATCGAGAAGCTGCGCGGCGAATCGTTCCGGCAGCGCACGTACCCCGGTGCCCGACACGAGGTGTTCAACGAGACGAACTCGAACGAGGTGCTCGCCGACGTGACGGGCTTCGTCGACGCCGTGCTCGACGGTGACGACATCTGACGACTGCCTCGTCGACGGCTCACCCGCTCGATGGCGCCGGCACGAACTTCACGCCCCATGTCGTCGTCACCGATTGGCCCGGTTCGAGCCGGATCAGCCCGTCGCCCGCCTGGAATCCGTTCGGAGGGCAACTCATCGGCTCGGCTCCCAGGCCGAGCCGCCTGCGGTCACGTGCCAAGGTGTCACCGGTGTAGAGCTCGATGATCGGGTAGTGCTCGTCGACCCACAGTTCGACCCGAGCACCATCGGTGCCCGGTGAGGCGAACGCACGCACGTCCGTCATGATCCCGTACGAGGTCGGTGAAGGGTGCGTCGATCTCGAGTGCGCCGATCCGCTTCGGGGTGCGGAAGTCGTACGTTGTGCCGGCGACGGGTTCGGTCCCCGTCGGCAGCTGGCGCTGGTTGTCGGTGACGATGCGCGTGGCGGCATCCAATTCGAGAATGCACTCGTCGATCGATCCGGTGCCCGGCGAGAGGTAGGGGTGCTGACCGCAACCGTACGGCAGCGCGGACACGCCGACGTTGGTGGCGATGGTCGTCACCGTCCGCTCCGAGTCCCGGAGTTCGTAGGTGACGCTGACGTCCAAGGCGAAGGGGTATCCCTCCATCGGGTGCAGGGTCGTCGCCATCGCCACCCGTGAGCGCGTGTGTTCGACTGCGTTCCACGAACGCCAGCGGAGCAGACCGTGGATCGCGTTGGCTTTGTCGGGTTCGTTCAAGGGAACGCGGTACTCGACCCCGTCGAATCGGTAGCGACCGTCGGCGAGGCGGTTCGGCCACGGAACGAGGACCGTGCCGTGTGCTCCGTCGCACATCGCGTCGACCGGGTACGGATCGAGCACGTTGCGCCCGTTGCACGTGTACTCACGGATGCCGCCGCCGACCTCGACCACCGTGACGTCGTGCTGGGCGTCGCTGATGTGGAACTGCTCTCCCGAGGGCGACCGATCGGGCCTGACATCGCTCGCGTCCCATGCTGGCGTCACTTCGCAGAACCGATACCCCTCACGATCGCCCGTGCCATCGTCTCTTCCTGATCGTTGCCGTCGCCCGTGCAGAACCAGGCAACCACCATGTCCTTCTTGGGTGAGATGTCGACCCCCTGACCACCGACACCGGCTTTGGACATGTCGCCGTCGGACATCACCGCATCCCACTGGTATCGGTTGGCGATCTTGCCCGCGTCATCGTAGAAGGATTGCGTGTTCTTCTTGCCGATGAAGCCCTTGTCGTACATGTCGACATGGGTCCGATCGTGAATCTTCTTCATGATCGCATCCGGGATGAGTTGTTCACCGGCGAGTTCCGTGCAGCTCGGCGTGAAGACCATGCCGAAGCGGGCGAGGTCACGAAGCGTTGAATTGACCCCCATGAAGCCCAGCGTGTTGCCGGACGGGCTCAGCAGGTAGTAGGCGTCGTGCTCCATGCCCACCTTGCTCCAGATGCGATCGCTGAACTGTTCGTCGAGGGGTTGGTCGGCGACGCGCTCGGCGATGAGGCAGATGACAAACGCATTGATCGAGTTGTATTCGAGTTTCTGATGACTCCTGAGCGGTGGCGCCGGCGCCATCTGCGAGGCTTTTCGCCCTGTTCGGATCGCGTAGAGTTCCGCCCGGGGAGGTGCGTCGCACCGTGAGTGGAGGGGACACGACCACGTCGGAACGGTGGATACGGGTCGCCAGGTTCGTGCCCGTGCTCCAGTGGCTCCCTGCGTATCGGCGTGGCCGGCTGCGCAACGATCTGCTCGCAGGTGCGATCGTCGCCGCGTTGCTGGTTCCGCAGTCGCTGGGCTACGCGACGATCGCCGGCGTCCCCGTGCAGGTCGGGTTGTACGCGGTCCCACTCGCGCTGCTCGCCTACGGCGTGCTCGGATCATCACCCCAGCTGATCGTCGGTCCCGCCTCGACCGTCGCGATCGTGTCGGGATCGCTGGTCGCCGACATCTCCCGCGACAACCCGCAGGACGCGGTGGCGATCACGTCGGCCCTCGCCATCGCCGCAGGGCTCGTGCTCGTCCTGGCCGGCATGTTGCGGATCTCGTGGCTCGCCGAGTTCCTGTCGAAGCCGATCGTGACGGGCTTCGTCCTCGGGTTGACGCTGACGATCATCATCGGCGAACTGCCGACGATGCTCGGCATTCCGAAGCCGTCCGGGGATCTGATCGGGGTGTTCGTGCGCACGATGCAGAACCTCGACGAGACCCAGACGCAGACGGCCGTGGTCGGGGGTGCTGCGCTCGCCGTGCTGTTCGGCGGTCAACGCATCGCGCCGCGCGTCCCGTGGGGCCTGGTGACCCTCGTGCTCGGGGTCGTGGCATCGGTCGCGTTCGATCTGGAGGCCAAGGGCGTCGCCATGATCGGCGAGGTCCCCTCGGGGCTCCCCCCGCTCGGCCTGCCCTTCATCCCGCGCGACGACGTCGGACCCGTCCTGATCGGCGGGATGTCGCTCGGCCTCGTCGCCCTCGCCGAAGGCCTCGCCGCCAGTCGCCTCTTCGCGACCCGAGGGGGCTACCGCGTCGAGACGGACCGCGAGCTGGTGGGCATGGGAGCCGCCAACGTCGCCGCCGGGCTCTCCGGAGGGCTCGCCGTGGCCGGAAGTCTCTCGAAGACGGCCACCGCTGACCAGGCCGGCAGCGGGAGCCAGATCACCGGGCTGACAGCCGCCGTCTTCACGACGGTCGTGATCGTCGCGTTCACCTGGGTGTTCACCGATCTCCCACAGGCGGTGCTCAGCGCAATCGTCGTCGCCGCGGTACGGAGTCTGATCGACGTCTCGGCCCTGCGCCGCTACCGACGGATCCGTCGAGCCGACTTCTTCGCAGCCGTGGTCGGCGTCGGTGCGGTCGTGCTGTTCGGGCCGTTGCCCGGACTCGGCATCGCGATCGCGACGTCGTTGCTGGCGATCGTCTACCGATCGTCGAGACCTCGCATGGACGTGCTCGGCAAGATCGACGACGAGAAGGCCGCGTGGGGCAGGTTGCACAAGCACCCCGACAGGCGTCCGGTGGACGGCGTCGTCGTGGTGCGCCTCGATGCCCCGCTGTTCTGGGCGAACGCGACAGCGTTCGAGGAACAGTTGCTCGCCGAGGTCGATGACCGACCCGGCACCAGGGCGCTCGTTCTCGACCTCGAAGCCACGACGCAGCTCGACACGACCAGCGCCGACGTCCTCACGCACTTGGCCCTCCAGCTCGAGAAGCGCGAGGTCAACCTCTACCTCGCCAGGGTCCTCCACCGCGTGAACACCGTGTTGCAGCGGTCGGGCTTCGGTGATGTGGTCGGCCCCGATCGCTTCTGGCACAGCATCTCGCAGTGCGTGCGCGCTGCGCGGCGCGATACGGGCCTGAAGGGCAACGGTGCGCGCTCGGGCCCATCGACCACTGCCGGTGAGCCACCTCCGAACCAGGTCGGACCGTCCGGCGACGGCGACGTCGAGGTGGAACACGTGATCGAATGGGACGACGACGAGCAGGCCGCCGACGGTGGCCGGGCTGCTCCGACGACTTCCTGACTCGAGTTCTCAGGAGCGGATCGGCGAACGCTTCACGGCGGCTCGACCCTCCCGGGACCGGAGCGTCCGAGACGGGTGAAGTTCGCGTGAGGAATCGCTCAAGTCGATGCAGCGTCGTGCCGATGACCTGGCGTCCGCATCAGCTTCCGGGGGTTCTCTTGGCCACGTTCCAGCCGTCACTCGACCATCTCGACGAACTCCTGGATCCGCTCGATGCCGACGGTTTCCAGGTCGCCCAGCAGCTGTCGGTCCTCGACGACGAGTGGACCGTCTACACCCGCCCGCAGCTCGGCCAGGACGTCCCCGACTTCGTGCTCGTGCACGATCGGCACGGCGCGATCGTCATCGACCTCTTCGCCGATCAGCCGAACGTCGTCGACGTGGCTCGGCGACACCGCAGCACGGTCGTGGATCAGTTCTTCGCCCTCCCGGGCGACGATCGCGATCCGGGAGCGTCCGTGCGGTCCGCCGTCGTCGCCCCTCATCTCACGACCACCGCGGCCGCTGCCGAGATCCCGCTCGATCCATCCCACGCAACGGTGCTGCTCTGGGGGTCCGATGTGCTCGAGAAGCATCTCGCCGGAGTCGTCATGGCCCCGCCCGGCGTGGTGGCGTCTGCCGAGTCGGTCCGGCGTCTGCACCGCCAGTTGGTGGTCGACGGGGTCTCGCACGGGATGGTCGCCCCGGTGCAGCTCAGCGCCGAGGCGAGAATGGTCGCTGCGAACCCGAAGGGCTCGACAATCCGCGGGGTCACCGGCCCGCCGGGCAGCGGCAAGACGTTCGCGCTCACCGCTCGCGCCGCGCGGCTCGCCGCAGAGGGCAAGAGCGTGTTGGTGCTCTGCTTCAACCTCACCTTGGCCCACCGCCTGCGCCGCCTCGTCGAGCAACGGTGCGCCGAGTACGGCGCCAACCCGGCCCGGGTGACCTGCACCAGCTTTCACACCTTCTGCGCCCGGACGGTCGACGATGCGGCGCTGGCCGGCATCGTCGCCCCGGAGCCGGCGCGTGGCACGTGGCCCGAGAAGATCGTCGTCAAGACCGACCACGTGCTGAGCCACGGTTACGAGCGACGGTTCGATGCCGTGCTCGTCGACGAAGGGCAGGACTTCCACATCCAGTGGTGGAACCTGCTTCGTGACCGCGTGGTGCGACCGGGTGGCGAGATGCTGCTCGTGACGGACCCGACGGTCGACCTGTACGGCAAGTCGACGTGGGCAACACCGAGCACGCTCGAGTCGGCCGGTTTCACCGAACCGTGGATCGACATGACCGGCTCGTACCGGATGGCGCCCGAGCTGATCGAATCCACCAACCTCTTCGCCCGCGAGTACGTGTCCGACGACGCACCGGTGCCGCTGGTCCCGGAGGATCAATCGGCCGTGGTCGGCACCGTCTCCTCCGGTCATCGTTCGTGGCGCAACGTCGGTCGGGTGGCCGACCTCGGGCCGGAGATCGGCCGTGAGGTGGTACGGCTCCTGCGCGAGCACCCCGACCTCGCCCCTCGCGACGTGATCTACCTGTGCGAATACCACCATGACGGGCTCGCCGCCGCGGAGGTCATCGAGGCGGCCGGCTACCCGGTCCACCACGTGTACAGCCGCGACCCTGACGAGCGCCAACGCCGCAAGTCCCGATTCTGGCCGGATGCCGACGCCGTCAAGGGCTGCACCGTGCACGCCTTCAAGGGGTGGGAGAGCCCGGCGGTCGTGCTCGGCATCGGCATGGAGGAACGGTCGCGGCGTCTCGCCTACACCGCGATGACCCGCGTGACCTCGACGACGGGCCTCACGTCGTCGTATCTCGTCGTGGTCAACGCCGACCCACGGATGGTCGAGTTCACCGAGCGCTTCGAACACGGGGCACCGGTCGGCGTCGACGTCTGACGTCGGGTGTCACGGGTCGCCGACGCACTACCGTCGGCACGATGGACTTCGCGGAACTCCAGGACGTCATCGAGCGGACGTACGGCGACCGCGACCGTCAGCGTGGCGTGTCGGCCACCGTCGCGTGGCTGACCGAGGAGATCGGTGAGCTCGCCCAGGCGGTCCGCAAGGGCACCCACGAGCAACGCGTTCACGAGTTCGGCGACGTGGTCGCCTGGGTGGCAACGCTGGCCAACCAGCAGGGCGTCGACCTGAACGAAGCGGTCGCCCGCTACGGCGCCGGCTGCCCCAAGTGCGCCTCGATCCCCTGCGTCTGCTGACTCAGACGAGCAGTTCCGCGATCTGGATCGCGTTGAGGGCTGCGCCCTTGCGGAGGTTGTCGTTGCTCACGAACAGCGCCAGCCCGCGTCCACCGGGCACGCCTTCGTCGGCCCTGATGCGGCCGACGTAGGTCGGATCCTGACCAGCGGCCTCGAGCGGTGTCGGGATGTCCGAGAGCACGACACCCGGAGCGTCGGCGAGCAGCTCGTACGCGCGCTCGACCGAGATCGGCCGCTCGAACTCGGCGTTGATCGACAGCGAGTGCCCCGTGAACACCGGCACCCGTACGCAGGTGCCGGACACGAGCAGATCGGGGATCGCGAGGATCTTGCGGCTCTCGTTGCGCAGCTTCTGTTCCTCGTCGGTCTCGAACGAACCGTCGTCGACGATCGATCCGGCGAGCGGCAGCACGTTGAACGCGATCGGCTTGGCGAACTTCTCCGGCGTGGGGAACGCGACGGCGGCACCGTCGTGGGTGAGCGCCGCTGCCTGATCGACGACCTGGCGGGCCTGCTTGTCGAGTTCGTCGACACCGGCCAGGCCGCCGCCCGACACCGCCTGGTACGTGGCGGCGATGATCCGGGTCAGCCCGGCCTCGTCGTGCAGCGGCTTCAGCACCGGCATGAACGCCATCGTCGTGCAGTTCGGGTTGGCGATGATGCCCTTGGGGGTGTCGGTGGCGAGGTCGCCGTTCACCTCGGCGACGATCAGCGGAACCTCCGGGTCCATCCGGAACGCCGACGAGTTGTCGATCACGACGGCACCGGCAGCGGCGAACTTCGCGGCGTACGCGCGTGACGAGGTGGCGCCTGCCGAGAACAGCGCGATGTCGAGCCCGCTCGGGTCGGCGGTCTCGGCGTCCTCGACGACGACGTCGACGCCCTTCCAGGGAAGCGTGCTGCCTGCGGACCGCGCGGAGGCGAAGTACCGCATCTCGGCGACCGGGAAGTCGCGCTCGTCGAGGAGGCGACGCATGACGCTGCCGACCTGCCCGGTCGCACCGACCACACCGACTCGGAGCCCTTGTGCTGCTGCAGACATGGCCCAGACGATAACGCCGGTCGCCGGAAGGGGCGCCGAAGGTTTCGCGACCGCGCTGGGCGGTACCTCGATCGCTCTGGCACAATCGTCCGCATGCGTCGTCGTCCCCAACTCGTTCCATGGAAGGCGGCCGGTCGGACCAGCGAACGTCAGGCGAGCGCCGACGACGTCGTGCGCACGACCGGGTGGGTGTTCAACAACGAGACCGGCAGCGAGTTGACGCTCGAGCAGTTCGTCGCCACCGGCGACTCCGAAGTGCCGGCCTACCTCACGGTGTTCGGCCTTCGATCACCCGACGCCGAAGGTCGCTCGCCCGCCGACAAGACGCTCGTCGAGATCGGTTCCGGCATCGGCCGGATGACGTGCGCGTTCACGCGTGAGTACGAAACCGTCGTCGCGTGCGATCTCGACGCCGGATTTCTCGAGCGCTGCATCGAGACGGTGAGCCAGTTCGGCAACGTCGACCGGCTGCGGACCAGTCACGTCACCGACGGTCACACCCTCGATCTCCCGCCGAACTCCACCGATGTGGCGTTCAGCTACATCACGCTGCAGCACTGCGAACCCGACGATGCGCTGGAACTCACCTCCGAAGCGGTCCGCATCACGCGTCCCGGCGGCAAGATCGTGCTCAACTACCGCGCCAGGAGCGCCCAGGACGTCGTGTTGTTGCCACTGGGCGCCATCACCCGGGCACAGTTCCGGATCCCGAAGTACGGGCCGTGGCTCTCCCAGCGCCGGTGGGCCGCCCGTCTCGGTTGGCAGGCGAACCGGCTCCAGCCCGACGAACTGATCGGGCCACTGTCCCCGCTGCTGACCGACATCGAGATCTGGCGCAACCCGAAGAGCAAGATCTCCGGACGCGGCGCCAAGGTGCAGGAGTTCGACGGGATCAACCCTCACCACTACTGGTTGATCGCCACCGTCCGCTGACCGGTACGGCCGCTCCCGCCTCCGGTCGCCTCGGGCTGCCGGTCACCCCGGGCTGGTCGGTGTCGGGGTCGGGTCGGCTGGGCGGATCGCGAGTTGTCGGATGCGGTGGCGCTCGATCGCACGGACCTCGATCAGCCAGTCGCCGACGACCAAGGTCTCGCCGACCGACGGGAACCGTCCGAGTTCGTCGAGCACCAGACCGGACACCGTGGTGAAGTCGCCGCTCGGGAGTTCCACGTCGAGGTCGACGAGATCGTGGACGGGGAAGCTGCCGGGCAGCGTGATCGTTCCGTCGGGCTCGTGCCCGATCCTCGACAGATCCGGGTCGGTCTCGTCGTAGATCTCACCGACCAGTTCCTCGACCAGGTCTTCGACCGTGACGATCCCGAGCGCCTGGCCGTGCTCGCCGATCACCACCGCCATCTGGGTGCGGTGCGTCTGGAACTCGCGCAGGGCCGTGAGCACGCGCGCCGCATCGGGAAACGCCGGCATCTCGCGCATCTGCTCGGTGACGGACTCGTCGCTCCGCCCGATGAGATTGCGGAGGCGGACCATCCCCACGGTCCGGTCGAGGTTGCGCTTCTCGGCAACCGGTGCCCGTGAGTGACCGGTCTCGAGCAAGTACGTCAACGCCTCGGCGCAGGTGGCCGCGGCATCGATGATCGCGACGTCGTTGCGGGGCACCATCACCTCGTCGAGTCGACGTTCGGCGATCTCGAACGCCCCGTCGATGATCAGGCGTTGTTCGTCGGAGAAGGTCTCGTGGATCGCGACCATGTCGCGGAGTTCCTCCTCGGTGACGACCTCGCGCTGCATGTCCGGGTCGCCGCCGAGCAGCCGCACCGCGATGTCGGTGGAGCGCGACAGCAACCACACGACCGGCTTGGTCAGTGTCGACAGCACGTCGAGCGGCCGGGCCATCACCATGCCCCACTTCTCCGCCCGCTGCATGGCGATGCGTTTCGGTGCGAGTTCGCCGAACACGAGCGTGAAGTACGCGAGCACGAGGGTGACGATGATCACCGAGGCGGCCTCGGCGGCGCCGCCGAGGAAGCTCAGCGGTTCCTCGAGCGGTTGCGCGAGCGAGACGGCGGCGGCAGCCGAGGCCAGGAAGCCGGCGAGGGTGATGCCGATCTGGATCGTCGCGAGGAACTGGTTCGGTTGCCGAGCAAGGCGGGCGAGCACCATCCCGGTCGACGAGCGTTCCTCGAGCCGCTGGAGCTGACTCTCGCGCAGCGACACCAGAGCGAGTTCGGTGCCGGCGAACGCGGCGTTGATCACCACGAGCACGCCGACGAGCATGAGCTGCGGCCAGATGTCTCCCACTTCCGACATTCAAGCAAGGTCGCGACCGACCCGCCCGCCTCGGGTTACTTGCGTTCCGGGAGCGGGGCGCTGTAGTCGGCGCCCGAGTCGAGGCCGAAGGCGGTGTGCAGCGCCCGTGCGGCGCGCTCCATGTCGCCCGCCGAGCACACCACCGACACACGGATCGTCGAGGTCGAGATCATCTCGATGTTGACGCCCTCGTCCGCGAGGACGCGGAACATCTTGGCGGCGATCCCCGGGGCGGACTTCATGCCGGCGCCCACCAGCGACACCTTGGCGATGTCGTTGTCGTGGGACACGCCGGTCGCACCGATCTCGGTGGCGACACGCGACACGATCTGTTCGGCCTCGCCCATGTCGGCCATCGGCATCGTGAAGCTGATGTCGGTCGTGCCCTGCGTCGAGGTGTTCTGCACGATCATGTCGACGTTCACGTTGGCATCGGCGAGCGGTTCGAACAGTGCCGCGGAGATGCCCGGGCGGTCGGGGACCCCGAACACGGTGACCTTCGCTTCGGACATGTCGGTGACGACACCGGAGATGATCGGATCTTCCACGGAAGCCTCCTCGTTGGTGACCCACGTTCCGGGTTCCCAGGTGAATGCGGAACGGACGTGGAGGGGTACGTCGTGATTGCGGGCGAACTCGACCGAACGCAGCGCGAGCACCTTGGAGCCCGCGCCGGCCATCTCGAGCATCTCGTCGAAGTGGACCTTGGCGAGCTTGCGGGCCTGCGGCACGATGCGCGGGTCGGCGGTGAACACGCCCGTGACGTCGGTGTAGATCTCGCAGGCGTCGGCGCCCATCGCCTGGGCCAGCGCGGACGCGGTCAGGTCGGACGCACCGCGACCCATCGTGGTGATCTCCTTGTCGGTGCTCACCCCCTGGAATCCGGCGATCACACAGACCTTGCCGGCGGCCGTCGCCTCGCGGACCCGATCGCCCTTGACCTCGATGATCTTGGCCTTGCGGTGTGCGGTGTCGGTGATGATGCCGACCTGGCTGCCGGTGAAGCTCACGGCGTCGATGCCCCGGTCGGCGAGGGCCATGGTCATCAGCGCCGCGGTGACGCGTTCACCGGTGGTGAGCAGCATGTCCATCTCTCGTCCGGGCTGCGTGCTCGACACCGAGTTGGCGAGGGCGATCAGATTGTCGGTGGCCTTGCCCATCGCGGACACGACCACGATCACGTCGTTGCCGCGCTTCTTGGTGAACGCGACGTTGTCCGCCACCGCGCGGATGCGGTCGGGATCGGCAACGGAGGTGCCGCCGTACTTCTGGACGATCAGTGCCACGGGTATCGCAGGCTACAACCGCACTCGGGCCACACCCCGCTGCGTTCTCGTGAACAAGGTGCGGCCATGGGCCGCACCTTGTTCACGAGAACGGTTCGGGAGACTCGCGTCAGGAGCGCTTGACCACGTGCTCGACGACCTCGAACGACATGAGGTCGGCGCCCTGGGCGACCGGCTTGCGGGGTGCCTCGCCATCGGCGGGCTGGTTGCCGTCGGCCTGGCCGCTGGCGTGGCCGTGCGCGAAGTCCTGGCTGTTCATCCACGCCTGGAAATGCTCCTCCGACGCCCAGCGGGTGTAGACGAAGTAGCGATCCTCACCTTCGACGGGGCGCAACAACTGGAAGTCCTCGAACCCGTCGAACTGCTCGACCATCTTCGCCCGCCCGGCGAATCGCCCCTCGAGCTGCGGGCCCATGCCCTCGGGGATCGTGATGGCATTGATCTTGACGACGCTCATACGCCCAGCATGCCCGCCCCACACCGGAAAACTCGCCCGGATCGTGGCGCTCAGCGCGACGTTCCGGGCAGATTTGCGGGTGGCGAGTTCGCCGAGGGATGGCCAGTGCATCGAAGACGTCGACGAAGCTGGTGGTGAGCGGGGAGAGACCGAATCGCAGGACGTCGGGATCGCGGTAGTCGACGATCACCTTGCGGTCGGCCAACCCGTGTTGGAGCGAGCGGGCGTCGGGGTGGCGGATCGCGACGTGGCCACCGCGGCGGACCGGGTCGCGAGGCGTGTCGGTCTCGAAGCCGAGCTCGTCGGCCACGTCGAGACAGAATCCGGTCAGTGCGCTCGCCTTGGCGGCGATGGCATCGATGCCGGCTTCCACGGTGACTCGGATGCCCTCGCGGGCGGCGGTGAGGCCGAGCACGGGCGGCGTGCCGTTGAGCATGCGGCCGATCCCGGGTCGCGGGTCGAACGGCCGCTCCATCGCGAACTGGTCGGTCTGGCCGAACCACCCCCAGATCGGCTGGGTCACCCGATCGTGGATCTCGCCGGAGACGAAGACGAACGCCGGGGCACCCGGCCCACCGTTGAGGAACTTGTACGTGCAGCCGACGGCCAACTCCACCCCGGCGGCGGGAAGGTCGAGTTCGAGCACGCCCGCTGCGTGCGACAGGTCCCAGACCGTGGTGGCACCGTGCTCCGCGGCGCGAGCGGTCTCACCGGCGATGTCGGCGACCTCGGCGGTTCGGTAGTCGACCAGCGAACGAACCACGACGTCGACACCCTGGAGGTCGTGGAGGCCGTGCCGAACCGCGCACGCGCGGAGTCGTGCGACGCCTGCCGTCACGTAGCGGTCGGTCGGGAAGTCGTGGTCGTCGATCGCGATCACCCGTCGGCCGGGAACGAGGTCGAGTGCGACGTTCACCTGCTGGAACAGCGCGACGGTGGTCGACTCGTGGACCGCAACCTCGCCAGGTCGTGCACCGAGCAACGGTGCCAGTTCGTCACCGACGGCGAGCGCGAGGTTCAGCCAGTCGTGTTCCCACCACGACGTGATCAGGTCCTTCGACCACTCGTCGACCACCTGGTGCAGCGCGGCAACGGTTCGCTTCGGGGTGCGTCCGAGCGAGTTTCCGTCGAGATAGATCAGCTCGGGGTCGGCCACGACGAACTCGTCGCGCCACGGCGCGAGTGGATCGGCGGCGTCGAGGGCCAGCGCGTCGGAGCGATCGGTCATGTATCGGCCAGTCTGACCCGTCCGGGAACCGTCGATCACATCCGATCACGGGACTCCCGGCCCTTGGCGTCGAGCGGACGCAGGGAGACACTCGAGGTGAGCCGATCCGTGCACCGACGACCGAGGAGGTGGGTCATGTGGGACATCGAACGACTCCGAAGATCCTTGTGCGTCGTCGCCCTGGGAGCGGTCGCCGTCACCGGGTGCGGAAGCGGCGATGACGTCGGCACGGATGCGACCGATCCGGACGTTGCCGTCGACGTGGCGGATGCCGTCGACGCGGCGGATGCCGGCGCCGACACCGACACCGAGCCCGCCGGTCTGACGATCGAGGCGCTCTGCGATCCGCTCGACGGGGTCGTGCTCGACTGGATCGGCGGCGACATCGAGCGTCAACACGTCGATCTGTTCGCCACCGACGACCCGGCGTCGCTGACGTGCGAGTGGCAGGGAGCGCCCGAGTACCGCGAGATCAGGGTCACGTACCACGCGTCACCATCGGTCTGGGATGCGACCGCCGCCAGTGGCGGAGCACCGCTCGACGCGGTCGAGGCCGACAGTGTGTACGACGGGGAGATCCTGTCGGTTCGCGCCGACAACGGCTGGACCGTCGACGTCATCGCGTTCGAGGGTGATCCCCCGGACTACGTCGACGACCCCGCGGTGGTCGCACCGATCGCGAACGCTGCGCTCGCTGCGGCCTCCTGAGCGTCGGTCTGCTGTGTCGGTGCCGTGTCGGTGCGGGTGTCACCGGACCAGATCGACGAAGCTGGCGTGGCGGACCAGGCCGTCGTTGGTGAACTCGGCGATCGACACCCTGGCGCGCAGCAGTGGTTCCACCCAGGTCGCCGTTCGGGCGACGCCGGCCGGAACGGGTGGATCGAACGGGCAACGATCGGTCGCCAGGGTGTCCAGCTGGGAGCGCAGTTCCGAGAGCGTGCGCTCGTCGAAGCCCGTCCCGACGCCACCGGCGAATCGCAGGGTGCCATCGGCCTCGGGCCGCCCGACGAGCAACGCGCCGAGGGTGGAGGAACGGCTGCCGGTTCCTTCGGTGAATCCCCCGATGGTCAGCTCCACCAGCGTCCGGTTCTTGATCTTGCGCCAGTCCTTCGATCGTGCGCCCGGGCGGTAGAGCGAGTCGAGACGCTTCGCGATCACGCCCTCGAGGCCCTCGGCCGCCGTTGCCTCCACCAACTCGGTGCCACCGCCGACACGGAACCCGGGGACGGTCCAGTTCGGCCCGGTCTCGACGAGTTGGTCGAGCAGGCGTCGGCGAGCGTCGTACGGGAGGTCGATCACGTCGGTGCCGTCGACCTGCAGCACGTCGAAGAACTGCAGCACCGCCTCACGAGTCGAGCCGACCCCCGACTGCTGGACCAACTCGAACCGCGGCCGACCATCGTCGTCGAACACGACGAGCTCGGCGTCGAGGATCGCCGACGAGGCGTTCAACGAGTCAGCCAGTCCGGACAACTCCGGCCATCGGTCGGTGACATCGTGGCCGGCGGTGCTCTGCAGCCGAACTCGTCCGTCGGCGACGTGGACGATCGTGCGGTAGCCGTCCCACTTCACCTCGAACGCCCAGTCGTCACCGTCGGGGATCGCCGCGGTGGAGCCCATCGTCGCCTTCATCGGCGCCACCGGGAAGCGAAGCGTCACGCCGGCAATCGTGTCAGGCGTCGGGGAGACGGCTCGACAGCACGCCCGACGTCTCGAGGTGATCGAGTTGCTCGTCGTCGTAGCCGAGCAGTTCGGAGAGCACGGAGCGGTTGTCCTCGCCGCGGTACTTGGGAAGTCCCGACACCCCGACATCGGGGGACGAGCTGAACCGCCATGGCGAGTTGGGCACGCGGATCGTGCCGCCGCCGCGGTCGTCGACGTCGACCACGGCGTGGCGATCACGGGCCCACTCGGTCTCGGTCAGCTCCCCTGGCTGGCGCACACGGCCGACCGCCAGTTGGTGTTTCGAGAACTGTGCCTCGAACGCCGCCGCATCCGGCATCGTGGCGGCGAAGTCCCGAATGATCTCGCGCAGCGCGTCGAAGTTGTCCAGCCGGGCCGCGACGTCGACGAAGCGCGGATCGTCGGCGAGGTCCGTGCGATCCATCGCGGCGATGAAGAAGTCGAACGTGCCGCGCTCGGCAGGATGTCCGGACACGACGAGTGACTCGCCGTTCGCCACCGTGAGCACGAGGTAGTCGCCGGGGCGGAAGCTGCGGATCCACTGCGGGTCGTCGTGGCCGTCCCACAGCGCGTCGTGGAGGTGCTCGTTGACGTAGAGCATCGTCTCGGCCATCGACACGTCGATCCACTGCCCCTCGCCGGTGTGCTCGCGCTGGTAGAGCGCAGCGAGGATCGCCGACGCCGTCTCCAACGAGGTGTACACGTCGGCGTGACTGTGCGGATCCTTTGCCAGCTCGCCCCCGCGAGCATTGCCCTGCGACGCGACGATGCCCGCTTCGGCTTCGACGACGGGTGCGTAGGCGCGGCGCTTCACCCACGGCCCGGTCTGGCCGTACCCGGAGATCGAGGCGTAGACCAGTCGAGGATTGCGAGCGAGCAGCGCGTCGGCGCCGAGCCCGAGGCGGGCCATCACCCCGGGCCGGTAGTTCTCGACGAGCACGTCCGCGTGCTCGGCGAGGGCGAGCAGGATGTCGGACCCTTCGGGGGTGGACAGGTCGATACTGAGGTTGCGCTTGCCGACGTTCTGTTGCACGAAGTAGCTCGACAGGCCGTGGCGGCGGGGCGTGGCGAACCGGGTGAGATCGCCCGCCGGCGGCTCGATCTTGATCACATCGGCACCCATGTCGGCGAGCATTCGGGTGCAGTGGGGGCCGGACAGCACCCGGCTCAGGTCGAGCACGCGAACGCCCGACAGCGGGCGGCCGGCCGAAGTCGGAGGAGCGGGAGGAGGCGTCACCCCGCCATCGTGGCGCACACGTCCTCCCCGACCCGACCCCGGCGGGCCGATCCGCCCGGCCGCGCGCCGGTGCGCAACACTGCGGCGATGGACGGCGACGCACGATCACTGGACGGCCAGTTGGCCCTGATCACCGGCGGCGGTTCGGGCATCGGCCTCGCCTGCGCCCGGGCGTTGCTCGCTGACGGCGCGGGCGTGACGCTCGCGGCGCGCACCGTCGAGCGCCTGGAGGCCACCGCCGACGACCTTCGCAGCGAGTTCCCCGGTGCGACGGTGTCGACGGTGGCGTGTGATGTCACCGACGAAGCGAGTGTCGAAGCCGCCTGCGCCGCTGCTGCTGACGCAGGTCCACTCCGCATCGTGGTGGCCAATGCCGGAACGGGTTCGGCGGGGCCGTTCCACCTCACCTCCCTCGACGACTGGAACACGGTGCTCGGCACCAACCTGACCGGCGCCTTCCTCACGATGAAACACGCCGTGCCGCACCTCGCCGCCAACGGCGGCGGGTCGATCGTGGCGATGTCGTCGATCGCGGCCGCGGCGACGCACCGGTACATGACCCCCTACAACGTGTCGAAGGCCGGCCTCGAGATGCTCGTCCGCCAGGTGGCCGACGAACTCGGTGGGGTCGGAATTCGCGCGAACGCAGTGCGTCCGAGTCTGGTCCCGACCGACATCTCGGCCGGGCTCGTCGCGGTGCCGGAGATCGTCGACGACTACCTCGAGCAGATGCCGCTGCATCGCTTGGGCACCACCGACGACATCGCGTCGGTCGTGCGCTTCCTCGCCGGACCGGAGAGCTCCTGGATCACGGGGGTGTGCATCAGCGCCGACGGCGGTCACCATCTGCGGCGTGGTCCGAACCTCGACGGCGTGATGCGGATGCTGTTCGGCGACGCAGTGGCGCCACCCGGCCCGACGGACTGAGGATCACCCCTGATGGGTGAGCCATCAGCGGGGAATCCGCGCGAGACTCTCGCTCGCAACGATCCGATCACAGGAAGCGCACGCACACGACCATGACCGACGTACACGGACCGATCGACTTCGTCCTCCTCGAGTTCACCGGTGGGAACGATCTCTCCACGACCGCAGCTGCACTCATCGACCTCGTCGAGCGTGGCGTGGTCCGGCTCTACGACCTGCTCGCCATCCGCAAGGAGGAGGACGGGACGTTCTCGATGGTCGAACTCGATGTGCTCGGCGACGAGATGACCGTGATCGCCGGCGCCCGCTCGGGACTCCTCGGCGACGACGACATGCAGGCCGCTGCCGACACGATGTTGCCGGGCACGACGGGTGTGCTGCTGATGTACGAGAACACGTGGGCGGTCCCGTTCGTGAGCGCCGCGCTCGACGCCGGCGGCACGATGATCGCCACCAGGCGCATCCCGGCCGAAGAGGTCATCGCCGTCCTCGACGAACTCGAAGCCGCCGACTGAGCTCGGCGCACGACTGAAAGGAACCACCGATGCCAGGTCTGGTCAGAGGAATCGCCCGCACCGCCGTCGTCGCCGGCACCGCCACCGCCGTGTCCGGACGCGTCGCGCGCCGCCAAGCGGCGCGCTACACCGAGAAGGACGCGCAGCTCGCCGCGGATCGTACGGCGGCCTACGAGCGCGACATGGGCTACAACCAGCCGCCGCCTCAGCAGTACGCGCCACAGCCGCAGTACGCGCCGCAACCCCAGTACGCGCCTGCGCCCGCACCGGCAGCGCCCGCACAGGATCCGATGTTCGCCGAGCTCCAGCAGCTCGGCGACCTGCACGCCAGCGGGGTCCTCACCGACGAGGAGTTCGCCGCGGCGAAGGCGAAGGTGCTCGGCACCTGACCCCGCTCGGTGCGACGGTTCCGGTGGCGGTCGGCCGGGCGTCACACCCGAACTCGTCGATGTCCCGGTAGTGTCGTGCTCGCGCTGGTCGACTTCACGACTGGTGAGCGCACTCGGATAACTCTCTGCTCCGGTCCTGCGCTGTGTGAGCAACATAGAGGAGTCCCCCCAATGACCATCATCGACGACGCGCCACGCGTCACGTCCCCCGACACGCCCGACGACACCGTCGCCTTCCGCGACCTCGGCCTGCCCGATGCGATCGTGCGCCGGCTCGAGAGCCAGGGCAAGCACAACGCCTTCCCCATCCAGGCTGCCGTCATCCCCGACGCGTTGGCCGGCCGCGACGTCGCCGGCCGCGCCCCCACCGGTTCCGGCAAGACGCTCGGCTTCGGTCTCCCACTCGTCGCCCGCCTCGTCGACGCCCGTCCCAAGCGGCCCGTCGCCCTGGTGCTGGCCCCCACTCGTGAACTCGCCGAGCAGATCATGGCCGAGCTCACCCCGTTCGCGAAGGCCGCCGGTCACGATGCCGCGTCCGTCTACGGCGGTGTCGGCTACGGCGGACAGCGCAAGGCACTCGACCGTGGTGTCGAACTCGTCGTCGCCTGCCCCGGCCGCCTCGAAGACCTCATGCAGATGCGAGCGATCGACCTGCGCGACGTCGCCACCGTCGTCATCGACGAGGCCGACCAGATGGCCGACATGGGCTTCCTGCCCGCCGTTCGCCGCATCGTCGAGCAGACCTCGAAGGATCGTCAGGTCCTGCTCTTCTCTGCCACGCTCGACGGTCCCGTCGCCAAGCTCGTCGCCGACTTCCAGCACAACCCGGTGCGTCACGAGGTCGGCCCGAAGGGCCCCGACGTGCACGCCGCCCAGCACCATTTCTGGGTGGTCGACCGCGAACAGCGCGTCAACACGACCGCCGATGTGATCCAACGTCTGGGCGCCACCATCGTCTTCACCCGCACCCGGCACGGCGCCGACCGTCTCGCCAAGCAGCTCGGCCGCAACGGCGTGACCGCGGAACCGATCCACGGCGGCCGCAGCCAGGGCCAGCGTGACCGTGCCCTCGCCTCGTTCAAGAAGGGCCAGGCCTCGGCGCTGATCGCCACCGACGTCGCCGCTCGCGGCATCCACGTCAACGGCGTCAACGCCGTCGTCCACTACGACCCGCCGGCCGAGGACGCCACCTACCTGCACCGTTCGGGCCGCACCGCACGTGCCGGCGCACTGGGCACCGTCGTGTCGCTGCTCGACCAGAGCCAGAAGAAGGACGCCATGAAGATGCAGCGCGGCATCGGGATCAGCGAACCGCTCACCTCGGCTCGCGTCAACGATCTCGTGATCCACGCCGCACCGGCAGTCGCCAAGCAGGCGCACACCGCCGACATCGACGTCGACCATCGCCAGACGCGGATCACCCGCGACGCGAAGCCGGCCCGCGAGCCGGCACCGAAGGCCGACACCAGTCGTCCGGTTCCGACCGGCAACGCTGCCGACGCCAAGGGAACGGTCAAGTTCTTCAACTCGGGCCGTGGCTACGGCTTCATCACCCCCGACAACGGCGACAAGGACCTCTTCGTCCACTTCTCCGTCATCGTCAACGACGGGTTCAAGACCCTCGACAACGGTGCCCGCGTCGACTTCGGTGTTCGCGAAGGCCGCAACGGCCAAGAAGCGTTCGACGTCCGCGTCGTCCCGTTCGCCTGAACCACCGACGTCCATCGCCAGGTCATCGCTCGATGGGCGATGACCTGGGAGGAATAGGGTCGAGTCGTGCACAACGATCGCGACCTCGTCGAGAAGCGGATCGAGCGTGAACTCTGGGAGCGAGTGCTCCCACTCGTTCACGTCGACCGGCGACCGCTGACGATCGAAGCAGGTCCCGACCTCGACGATCTCGCACCATTCGAGGTCGGATCGTCGTGGGGAGCCCCGTGGGCGACCACGTGGTTCCGGCTGTCGGGTGACATCCCGCCCGAGTGGGCGGGCCGACGCGTCGAGGCCGTGATCGACCTCGGGTTCCATCCCCGTGCCGCCGGCTTCCAGTGCGAGGCCCTCGTGGTCGAGACGAAGCCGGACGGCTCGTTCCGACCGCTCCAGGGAATCCACCCGCGCCGCACCAACTACGCGATCGACTCGGCGCCCGGGCCCGTCGTGCTGCATCTCGAGGCCGCGTCGAACCCGTCGTTCCCCGGCTACACCCCGTCGCACCTCGGATCGCTCGAGACCGCAGGCGATCGACTGCTCTACCGCTTCCGTCGAGCATCGTTGGTGGTCGTCGACCCGGCCGCGGAGGCCCTCGCCTACGACATCGAGGTACTCGACGGCGTGATGCGAGCGCTCGCGTCCGACGATCCTCGTCGCGCCCGGCTCCAGCGCACGCTCGCCGAGACGCTCGACCGGATCCCGGATGTCGCCGCCGCCCAGCGGGTGATCGCCCCAGCGATGGCCGAGGACTTCGGCGACGCCGTCCGACACCGGTCCGTCGCCATCGGCCACGCGCACATCGACACCGCATGGCTCTGGCCGCTCCGGGAGACCCAGCGCAAGGTCACGCGCACGTTCTCCTCGGCGGCCGCCCTGATGGACGACTATCCCGAGTACAGGTTCTGCGCGTCGTCGGCGCAGCACTACACCTGGGTCGAGGAGCGTCAACCCGAGCTCTTCGCGAAGATCGTCCAGCGCGTCGAGCGGGGCCAGTGGGTTCCGGTCGGCGGCATGTGGGTCGAGGCCGACATGAACCTGCCGTCGGGGGAGAGCCTCGTTCGCCAGATCGTGTTCGGTCAGCGCTACTTCGAGGAGCACGTCGGCGCCCGCTGCACCGAGGTGTGGATCCCCGACGTGTTCGGCTACCCGGCGGGCCTGCCGCAGGTGTTCGCGGCAGGTGGGATGCACCGCTTCGTCACCCAGAAGCTGAGCTGGAACAAGCAGAACCGCTTCCCCCACAGCACCTTCTGGTGGGAGGGCCTCGACGGCACGCGCGTCCTCACCCACTTCCCGCCGGTCGACACCTACAACGCGGAGATCACCCCGGAGGAGTTCGCGTTCTCGATCACCAACTTTCGTGACCACGCCTGGAGCAACGATTCGTTGATGCCCTTCGGGCACGGCGACGGCGGCGGCGGCCCGACCCGCGAGATGCTGGAGCGGGCGCGGCGCCTCGCCCACATCGATGCCCGGGCGACGCTCGAGATCGATCGTCCGTCAGCAGTGTTCGAGCGCATCGAACGCGACGCCGATCGGGGGGCACCGGTGCCCGTCTGGCGAGGCGAGCTCTACTTCGAGATGCACCGCGGCACGCTCACCAGCCAGCTGAAGACAAAACTCGGGAACCGCCGCTGCGAGCGCCTGCTCGTCGAGGCCGAACTCTGGGCCGCCACACTCGGGCGCCGCGCCGAGGTCGATCACCTGTGGAAGGAGGTGCTCACCCAGCAGTTCCACGACATCCTCCCCGGCTCGTCGATCGCGTGGGTCCACCAGGACGCGGAACGGATCCTGGGCGAGGTCGAGGAGGAGTTGGAGGCGCGAATCGCCGCCCTGCTCGGAGACCTCGGCGCCGGACCACTGCTCGCGAACCCGGCCGACGTGCCCGTCGACGAGGTGCTGATCCTGGACGTCGACCACATCCCCGGCGAACTCGACGACATCGACGACGTGCCTGGCGAACTCGACGTGCGCCAGACGTTGTCCGACGGACGTGTGGCACTGCGTGCGGTGGTTCCGGCGCTCGGCGTCGCGCCGATCGCAGCGCTGCCGGTGGGCGACCGGGTCGTGTTGTCCGATTCGTCGATGACGAACGGCCACCTCGCCGTCCGCTGGGATGCGCACGGCAACATCACGTCGATCATCGACCTCGAGCGGGCTCGCGAGATCGTTCCCACCGGGCAGCTCGCCGCCGCCCTCGAACTCGCGCCCGACCACCCGGTCGAGTACGACGCGTGGGACCTCGAGTCGTGGACCCGGGCGGGAGCGGTCGCGCTCACCGGCCCGGCCGACGTGTCGATCGTCGACTCCGGCCCGCTGGTCGGCCGCGTTCGTGTCGAGCGCTCGTTCGGCCCGTCGACGTCGACGGTCACCTACGAGTTGCGTGCCGGCAGCTCCGAGCTGCGCGTCCACGTCGATCTCGACTGGCGCCACGACGAACACCTGCTGTCGATGGCGTTCCCGCTCGACGTGCGTGCCGACGTGGCGATGTGCGACGTCCAGTTCGGTGTGGTCGCTCGCCCGACCCATCCGTCGAGCCCGTGGGACGCCGCCAAGTTCGAGGTGTGCGCCCATCGTTACGTCGATGTCGCCGAACCCGACTTCGGCGTCGCCGTGCTCAACGACGGACGCTACGGCCACAGCGTCTTCGACGGCGCCGTGAGGGTGAGCCTCGCCCGGGCGGCGCAGTATCCGGACCCGAACGCGGACCGTGGCCACCACGAGGTGACCCTGGCGATTCGGCCCCACGGGTCCGGGCTCGCCGAGGTCCGGGCGGCGGCCGCCCGACTGAACTCGCCGGTGCGGGTGGTCATGGGACGCTCCGCAGCGGCGGCGCCCACGCCGGTGGTGGCGATCACGGGTGCCGACGGCGGTCCCGCGGTCGGAGTCGGTGTCGACGCCGTCAAGCTTGCCGACGACGGCGGCGGGGATCTCGTCGTGCGGCTGCACGAGGCGTGCGGCAACCGGACCCGGATCTCGGTCGCGGTCGCGGATCGGATCACGGTGGCGTGGCGGTGCAATCTCCTCGAGGAACCGCAGACGGGTGAAGAGGTGGGTGACGGGATCGTGGCGCTCACCCTGCGCCCGTTCCAGCTCGTGACGCTCCGCCTCCGCACGGCCTCCGGCACCGACGGCCGCTCGCTCACGAATTGACCCCGGTCTCAGCCGCACGAAGAACCCCGGAAAATGCCTGGATGTACGCGCTCAGCGCGACGATCCGGGCATTTTTCGGATTCGGGGGTCAGGTGGGGGCGAGGTGCCGGAGGGCGGCGGACGCGTAGAGCGCCGTGCCCACCGCCATCGCCGGCTCGTCGAACATCACCCGGTTGGAGTGGTTCGGCGCCGCCGTCGCCGGGTTGAGGCCCTCGGGGGTGCCCCCGAGGAACATCATGGCGCCGGGTACGTTCTGCAGGACGTAGCTGAAGTCCTCGGCTCCCATCACGGGGTGGGGCAGGCGCACCGTGGCATCGCTCCCGACGAGATCGCGGGCGAGCTCCAGCGAGAACTCGGCGAACTGGTCGTCGTTGCTGGTCACCGGGTAGCCGTGGACGATGTCGATGCCGACGTCGCACCCGTGCGCCGCGGCGACGCCCTCGGCGACGCGCCGGATGCCGTCGTGGACCTTCGCTCGGGTCCGTTCGCTCGTTGCGCGGATCGTGCCCTCGATCTCCGCCACCTCCGGGATCACGTTGTTGGTCGTGCCCGCGCTGATCCGCCCGACGGTGACCACCGAGGGATCGAAGACGTCGATCGACCGGGTGATCATCGTCTGCAGGGCCTGGACGATCTCGCAGGCCACCGGGATCGGGTCGAGTGCACGGTGTGGCTCGCTGGCGTGTCCGCCGCGCCCGATCACACGGATCATCATGGTGTCGGCCGATGCCATCACCGGTCCACCGCGCCCGCTGACCCACCCGCTCGGGAGCGCCGACGTGATGTGCAGTGCTAAGGCGGCGTCGACCGGCGACGGGCTCCCATCGGAGAGGTCGGGCACGTCGAGCAGGCCCTCGTCGAGCATGAAGCGAGCACCGTGGTGACCCTCCTCGCCCGGCTGGAACATGAAGAGCACGCGCCC
This sequence comes from Ilumatobacteraceae bacterium, assembly GCA_963715285.1. Taxonomy (GTDB): domain Bacteria; phylum Actinomycetota; class Acidimicrobiia; order Acidimicrobiales; family Ilumatobacteraceae; genus Sva-07. Next base: position 64,680 of record CAVQRU010000039.1, read on the forward strand.
GGCGATCTCGTCGCGCCGGTCGCTGAGCAGTCGTGCCGCGCTCGACAGCATCGCGGTGTGGGTGTCGTGGCCGCAGGCGTGCATGCACCCGTCGACGTGGGAGGCGAAGTCGAGCCCCGTGTCCTCCGGCATCGGCAGCGCGTCCATGTCGCCGCGCAACAGCATGGTCGGACCCGGCCGCGAGCCTTCGAGCAGGGCGACGATGCCGCTCGTCGACTCGTGTGTGGTCACGGTGAGGGGGAGCCCGTCGAGCGACTCGAGCACGCGGTCACGGGTGATCGGCAGCTCGTTGCCCAGTTCCGGCCACTCGTGCAGCGTCCGCCGAAGAGCGATCGTGTCGCCGAGAAGGTCCTGGGCCTGTGCCTTCACCGACGTGAGCATTGCCTCGTCGGGAGGTGGGGAGTCGCTCATCGCAGCATGGTAGGCGTTCCGCCCGATCGTTGTCATCGCCCACTCCAGCGCGGGATGGCGACGCACCGCATCGCCGCTGCCCGATCACCATCACGACCCAGGAGGAACCGCAGATGACCATGTACGGTGCCAATCCCGAGCAACTGGCCAACCTCGGCACGACGCTGCAGCGACAGATCGACACGATCGCGCAGCTGATGTCCACCGTCGACGGTGTGCTGAACGGCACCACGTGGACCGGCCCGGCCCGGGACCGGTTCGTCGAGGACTGGAACGGCAGTTTCAAGCAGGCCTTGAACAAGCTCAACGACGCCTTCGGTCTCGCCGGACGCGACTGTGTCGCGAGGTCGGACGAGCTCCGTCGCATCATGGGCGTCGGCGCCTGACCGACCTCCGTGGTCGACGCTCTACGCTTGCGGGCGTGGCACACGTCGAGTTCACGATCGAGCCGTTCGTCGAGGGACGTCCCGGTCTCCACGTGACCGCGGCGATCGACGCGGCGCGCGATCGCAACGTCGAGGTCGACGTCGGCCCGTTCGGCTCGTCGTGCACCGTCGAACTCGACGGCGTCGGCGAACTCGTCGGCTCGATCTCCGATGCTGCGTTCGCGAACGGTGCGACGCACGTGACGGTGCACGTCGCTCGCGACACGCCCACGTCGCCGCCTGCGTTCGTGATCCCCCCAGGAGCGTCCGAGTGAGCGAGCCGGGCACCGTCCCGCCGACCACTGCGCCGCCCGTTCGGCCGACGGTCCATCCGCTGATCCGTGCGGTGAAGCCGGTCGTCGAGGCGGTGGGGGCGTCGTTCGTCGCCGCCGCCGACATGGAGGCGAGCGACGTTCCGCTCGTCTGGGAGGGGCGAACGATCGCCGGGGTCCGCATGCCGCCCCTGCATGGTGCGCTCGACCGGCTGATCGATGCGGTCGAGGCCGAACTCGGCGACCGCCTGCCGCTGCTGTCACGCGAGGACAAGCAGCGAGCGGTGCGATTGCTCGACGAGCGAGGAGCGTTCATCCTCCGGCGGGCCGTGGAGGACGTGGCCGACGCGATGGGCGTGAGCCGCATCACGGTCTACAACTACCTGAACGCCATCCACCGGTGAGTGCCACGAACGGCCCGGGCCGCCGCATCGACACCTTCGACGTCGTCGCCTTCGATGCCGACGACACGCTGTGGCGCAGCGAGGACTCGTTCGCCCACGCCGAGCAGCGGTTCAACGAGCTGGTCGGACCGTACGTGCCGACCGGGGTCGATCTCGACGCGGCACTGCGCGCCACGGAGAAGGCCGACCTCTCGATCTCGGGCTACGGCGTGAAGGCGTTCACGCTGTCGATGGTCCGCTCGGCGATCGACGTCACGGAGGGCAAGGTACCGAGTGCCGTCATCGGTGAGCTCGTCGATCTCGGACGGGCGATGCTGACCGAGCCGGTCCACCTGCTGCCGCACGTTCCCGAGGTGCTCGCGGCGGTGTCGCCGCACACGCGAGTGGTGCTGATCACCAAGGGCGACCTCGTGCACCAGACACGGAAGGTGACCACGTCGGGCATCGAACACCACTTCGCCGACGTCGAGATCGTGCTCGAGAAGGACCCCGAGACGTATGCGAAGATCCTGCGGCGCCTCGGTGTCGACGCCGAACGGTTCTGCATGGTCGGCAACTCGGTGCGCAGCGACGTGCTGCCGGTGATGGCGATCGGTGGGCACGCGGTCCACGTGCCGTACCACATCACGTGGGAACTCGAACGCGTCGACGATCACGACGAGGACGTCACCGAACTGGCCTCGATCGCCGACGTGCCGATCTGGCTCGGGGTGACCGAGTTCTGACCGAGCGATGGACATCTGGGGTCTGACCCTGATGCCCAGATGTGATGCGGTCGGTCAGAGGCGGAGGAGTTGGACGCGGTCGACGCGATGGTCGGCGGTCTTGTGCACCACCAGCGATGCCCGGTCGCGGGTCGGGGCGATGTTCTCGCGCAGGTTCAACCCGTTGATCTCGTGCCAGATCCGGCGTGCCGTCGCGACCGCCTCGTCGTCGCTCAACTCGGCGTAGAAGCGGAAGAAGGAGTTCGGGTCCTGGAACACCGACGCCCGCAGCGCCAGGAACCGCTCGACGTACCACTGCTCGATGTCGGGCTCGTCGGCGTCGATGTAGATCGAGAAGTCGAAGTAGTCGCTGACGAACTCCGGCGCGCCGCTGCGCGTCTGCAGCACGTTGAGGCCCTCGATGATCACGATGTCGGGGCTGCGCACCACGACGTGCTCGTCGGCGACGATGTCGTAGACGACGTGGCTGTACACCGGCGCCTCGATGACCTCGTCGCCGCTCTTGATCCGGCGCAACACGTCGAGGAGCGCCTTGGTGTCGTACGACTCGGGGAACCCCTTGCGGTTCATGATGCCGCGCTCGTCGAGCACACGGTTGGGATACAGGAAGCCATCGGTCGTGATCAGGTCGACCTTGGGGTGGTCGGGCCAGCGGGCGAGCAGCGCCTGGAGTATTCGAGCGAACGTGCTCTTGCCCACGGCGACACTGCCGGCGATGCCGATCACGTAGGGGACCTTCGGGGCGATCGTGCCCAGGAAGGTGGCCGACACCTTGTGGAGGTCCTGCGTAGCGCTGACGTAGAGGTTCAGCAGGCGGCTCAGTGGCAGGTAGACGCTCGTCACTTCGTCCATGTCGATGCGCTCGTTGATGCCGCGGAGCCGCTCCAACTCGGGCTGGTCCAACGTGAGTGGCGTCGCTGCCCGGAGTTGCGACCAGGTCTCACGGTCGAACTCGAGGTAGCGGCTGGTGGCGGCCGGCGCGGTCACGTCGGCGACTGTAGATGCCAGCGCCGTTGCGGGCCCCAAGGGGCCCACCGAAGCGGTCCACCGCTCCCGGAGTTGCCGTACCCTTCGGCTGGTGGACTCCCGGGCCGATCGCAAGCAGCTCGGTTCCTGGTACACCCCGAGCGATCTGGTCGCCACGGTCGTCGACGCCGTCGTGACCCCCGAGTTCGTCTCCGCCCGGACCCGGAGCCACCGACCGGTCTCCGTGCTCGACCCCGCCTGCGGCGACGGACGTTTCCTCACCGCGGTGGCCGAGCGGGTGCAACGTTTCGGTGGATCGGTCGAGCTGCACGGGGTCGACATCGATCCAGCTGCCGTCGCGGTCGTTCGAGCCGGGCTCCCCGAGGTTGCCGTCCAGCAGGCCGACGCGCTGACCCTCGACTGGGCGGGGCGCCGTTTCGACCTCGTGATCGGCAATCCGCCGTTCCTCTCGCAGCTGGCGAGCGGCACCACCCGAGGCGGATCGAGCGATCGAGGGGGCGGGCCCTACGCCGACGTCGCCGCCGAGTTCCTGTCGCTCGCCGCCGACCTCGTCGACCCCGAAGGGGGTCGGCTCGCGTTCGTGCTGCCCCAGTCGCTGCTCGCCTCCCGCGACGCCGCACCGATCCGCGACCGCATCGACCGCCGGGCCACGATGATCTGGTCGTGGTGGACCGGTGAGCGTCTCTTCGAGGCGCAGGTGATCACGTGTGCCGTCGGACTCGAGTTCGGCACGGCCAGTGCGACCCGTCCGTGGTCGCACGTGGTGACGGGCCCCAGCGACGTGCCCGAGCTTCCCGCCGACGTCGCCACGAGCGGGCGGCTCGGCGACCGTGCGACGCTGAACGCCAACTTCCGCGACGAGTACTACGGCCTGGTTCCCGCCGTCGGTGACCATGACGAGGGCCCCCGCCTCATCACGAGCGGGCTGATCGATCCGGGTCGTTCGCTGTGGGGTCGGCGCCCGATCACGTTCGCACGTCAGCGCTGGGAGCGGCCTCGGGTCGATCGGTCGTTGCTGGATCCCAAGATGCAGGAGTGGGCGCGGCGTCGGCTGGTGCCGAAGGTGCTCGTCGCCAACCAGACGCGGATCGTCGAAGCGGTCTGCGACGGTCGGGGTGACTGGTTGCCGGCGGTGCCGGTGATCGCGGTCTACCCGGCCGGAGCGCACTGGGACGACGTCCACGACGTGCCGGCAGATGCCCTCGCCGCGGCCGCGTGGGAGATCGCCGCCGTGCTGTGCGCGCCGTTCGCCTCAGCATGGTTGTGGCACCGGGGTGCGGGGACCGGGCTGTCCGCCTCCAGCATCCGTCTGTCGCCCGTCGTGCTCTCGGAGCTGCCGTGGCCCGCCGGTTCGCTGACTGCAGCGATCGACGCGCTGCGCACCGGCGACGTCCGCGGGTGTGCGGCGGAGGTCGACGGTGCGTTCGGCGTCGACGCGGGTGCCGGTCTGTACCCGTGGTGGGACGACCTATTTCAGCGGGTCGAGGCGCGACAGCCGTCGACCGTGTGACCGGCCGCTCCAGCCCGGCGACCCGGCGATCATCCAGAGCAGGGTGAGACCCACCAGCTCCGAGACGTGGATCAACTCGGCCACCGGGGTGCGGGTGCCACTCACGACGTCGGCGATCACCCCGACCAACGTCGTTGCGACCAACGCAGCGGTGAAGGGGAGCAGGCCGAACGCCCGATGCGGCCTCCATGCGGCGTAGGCGAAGCCGATGGCGAGCGCGGTGCCGAAGGCGCCCAGATGCCGGGCGAGGTGCTGGTCGGTACCCGGCACGCTGCCGAACAACAGCGCCGGAACGCTCTGGACGAGCATGACGACGGCGACCCAGGCCAGCGCGGGACGCAGCCAGCCACCCCGCCCGAGGCGCGCCGGACGTGCTCGGGTGACCACCGCCGCCACGAGGTCGGGCACGGGCTCCGCTGGTCGCACGCGCAGCTGCCGATCGAGCAGCCTGACGCTGTCGGCGTAGTGGCGACACGACGCGCAGGTGTCGAGGTGCAGCTCGAGCAGTCGTCGTTCCTCTCGCGTCGCTTCGTCGTCGGCCACCGAGGAGACGGAATCGCGGGCCTGGCTGCAGTCCATGGTGATGATGGTCGTGTCTGGTGCCCGGATGGTTCCCGACGTTCGTCACTGCCGAATTCGTCGCTTCCGCGGCGACAATGGAGTGGTGGACCATCTCACGGGCGTCCTCCTCGCGGCACGCGACGGCGACCGAGCCGCGCTCGAGCGTTTCATCGCCGAGACCCAGGCCGACGTCTGGCGACTGTGCAGATACCTCGGCGACGCCCAGATGGCCGACGATCTGGCGCAGGAGACCTACGAGCGGGCGATCGGCTCGATCCACCGCTATCGCGCGGACGGTTCCGCTCGGGGCTGGCTGCTGACGATCGCCCGTCGGACCTGCGCCGACCACACCCGTCGATCCGTCCGCCGACGCCGTCTCGATCACCGTGTGGCCCAGAACACCACCGCGGGCTCGCTCGAGGGTTCCGTCGTCGAACCCGATCCCTCGGGTCGCATCGACCTCGACGACGTGCTCGCGCACCTCGACGACGACCGCCGCAGTGCGTTCGTGCTCACCCAGGTGCTCGGGATGCACTACGACGAGGCCGCGGAGATCCTCGGGTGCCCGATCGGTACCGTGCGATCGAGGGTGTCGCGAGCACGCGCCGACCTGGTCGAGATGATGAGCGACGACCAACCACGGAACGAAGGAGACGAAGCCGTCGGATGATGAGCAGGAACCGATCACGAGTCGACGTCTCAGGAGTCGACGTCGACCAGCTCGATGCGCCGATCCCCGAACGTCTCCGTTCGCGCCTCGGTCGCCTCGCGCTCGCCGGCGGCGTCACCGCGGCGATGGTGCTCGGCGCCGCCTGTGGCGACGACGCGAATTCCGACACCGCAACCGGAGGAGCACCACTGTCCGCGGCCGCCGAGAACGGCAGGCAGCTGTCGCAGAGCAAGGGGTGCGCGGGCTGCCACGGCCAGGACTTCGGCGGCGGCGCCGGACCCGGTTGGATCGGCCTCGCCGGCTCGGAGGTGCTGCTGGTCGACGGCTCCACCGTGGTGGCCGACGATGCCTACCTCACCCGGGCGATCGCCGACCCGTCGGCTGAACTCGTCGACGGGTACACCCTCAAGATGCCCGCGAACAATCTCAGCGACGCCGAGGTCGCCGACATCGTCGCCTTCATCAACGCCCTGGCCGCCGATGGGTGAGCGGCGGTCCTTCCCGGTGGCGGTGGCGGTCGCAGCAGTGGCCGTGCTGGCACTCGGCGCGTGCGGCAGTGACGAGTCGGTCGGTGGAGGCGATCCTGCGCCGACGACCGTCGTCGCCGACGGCGGGCGCGTCCTGGCCGGCATCGTGCGCGATCCGGCCCCCGCGGTCGATGCCACGACGTTGCCGTCGCTCACCAACGCGGGTGAAGACATCACGTTCCGCGCCGATCCGGGCGGCCTGCTGGCCGTGTACTTCGGCTACACGAACTGCCCCGACGTGTGCCCGACCACGATGGCGGATTGGACGGTGGCGTTGCGTCGGCTGCCTCCCGAGATCGCCGCGCAGGTCGGCACGGTGATGGTCACGGTCGATCCCGAGCGCGACAACGACCTCCTCACCGGCTACGTCCAGAGTTTCGTGCCCGATGCCGAGGCCGCCGGAACCCTCGACGCCGAACGGCTCGCGGCCGCTGCGGAACCGTTCGGCGTGAGCTACGACGTCACCACCAACGACGAGGGCGACATCGAGGTGTCGCACAGCGGGTTCCTCTACCTCGTGGGTGACGACGGCACGCTGCTGGTGACGTGGCCGTTCGGCACGTCCTCGGAGGAGATGGCCGCCGACGTCCAACAGCTCTACGAGACGCAGGCGGCCACGTCGTGAGGTCGCGTTGGATCGCCGCCACCGTTGTCGCCGTGGTCGCCGGGCTGTTGCTCGTCGCGTGTGGGAGCGACTCGTCGTCGGTGCCAGCTGCCGAAGCGATCGACGCCGTCGACAACGCCACCTACGAGTTCGTCATCCCGGCCGGCGCCGGTGAAGCGCTCGACGCAGGCACGCCGCTGGAGATCCTCCCCGGCGAGCTCGACGTCCGAGTGGGCGAGACGATCAGGATCGTCAACGAGGACGACCGTGGTCACACGGTCGGCCCGTTCTTCGTCGGCGCGAACGAGACGCTCACGCAGCGGTTCTCGTCGCCGGGTGAGTTCGTCGGTGTCTGCACGGTGCACCCCAGCGGTCAGATCGTGCTCGTCGTCGAGGCGTGAGGAGGACACGGATGTCGCTGCGTCACCGACTCCCCATCCGTCGATTCCTGGCCGGCATCGCTGCCGGGCTGCTCGGCTCCGTGCTCCTCGGCTCCACCGCTCTCGCCGATCCGCCCGGCCCCACCGACTACCAGTCCGAGATCGTCGCCGTGGCACCGCCGACGGCGAGCATCGAGACGTCGATCGTCGGTGGCGACTCGTTCTTCCAGCTCACCGTGAGCCCCGGCACGGAGGTGATCGTGGTCGGCTACCAGGGTGAGGACGCCTTGTGGTTCCGGCCCGATGGCACCGTGTGGGAGAACCGGAACTCGCCGAGCACGTATCTCAACGCCGACCGGCTCGGGGGCGGTGGCATCCCGGCGAACGCCTCGGCCGACGCGGAACCCGACTGGCGACAGGTGGCATCCGACGGCAACTTCTCGTGGCACGACCACCGTGCTCACTGGATGCAGGAGGCCCGGCCGTTCGGGCTCGGTCCCGGTGACCAGATCCTCGAGTCGGTGATCCCGCTGGTCGTCGACGGAGCCGACGTCGAGGTCACGGTGATCAGCACCTGGCAGCCCGCCCCGTCGCCGGTGCCCGCCCTCGCCGGCGTCGTCGGCGGGATCGCCCTGGGGGTCGGCGCGTGGTTCCTGCACCGTTCCCGGCGGCTGCCGCCGCTGCTCGCGGCCGCACCGGTCGTGACGCTGGCCGCCCTCGTCGGCGTCTGGCAGTTCCTCTCGCTGCCCCCGGAGACCGGCCCTCGCCCGGTCTGGTGGGTCCTGCCTGCGATCGCGGCGGTGTCGCTGGCCGTCGGTCTGATCGTCGGCAGGCGCTCGACGTTCGCGGCCGACGCCGCCATGTTGCTCGTCGGCGTCGAACTGGCGATCTGGGGCTACGTCAAGCGAGACGGGTTGTCAGCGGCGATCATCCCGACCGACGCGCCCGCTTGGCTCGATCGGCTGGCGACCGCGATGGCGCTGAGCGGGGGGATCGCCTTCACGGCGGTCGCGCTCTGGTGGCTGTTCCACCCGCAGGTGGCCGAGCCGCAGGTCAGCGGTTCCAGGGAGCCGACGGGCTCGCCGCGCCCGGCCCACCCGTGAGCACCTCGACGCCGTCGTCGGTGACCAACACGGTGTGCTCGAACTGGGCGGTGCGCTTGCCGTCGGCGGTCACCGCGGTCCAGTCGTCGTCCCAGATCTTGTAGTTCACGGTGCCGAGCGTGATCATCGGCTCGATCGTGAACGTCATCCCGGGCCGCATGATCGTGGAAGCACGCGAGTCGTAGTAGTGCAGCACCTGGATGTCGGTGTGGAACTGCTCGCCGATCCCGTGGCCGACGAAGGCACGGACGACGCCGTAGCGGTACTGCTTGGCGTGGTCTTCGATCGCCCGTCCGATGTCGCTGAGCGGACGGCCGGGCTTGACGGCCTCGATGCCGTACCAGGTGCACTCCTCGGTGACCCGGACGAGCTGGCGGCTCTCGGGGTCGACGTCGCCGACGAGGAACGTGGCGTTGGTGTCACCGTGGACCCCTCCGATGTAGCCCGTGACGTCGATGTTGCAGATGTCGCCCTCCTGCAGGACCCGGGTGTCGGGGATGCCGTGGCAGATGACCTCGTTGACCGATGTGCAGCAGGCCTTCGGATAGCCGTGGTAGTTGATCGTCGACGGATAGGCGCCGCGCTCGACGAAGAGGTCGTGGACGTAGATGTCGATCTCTTCGGTGGTCACCCCGGGAGCGACCATCTCACCGGACAGACGGAGCACCTCGGCGGCGACCTTGCCGGCGTGGCGCATCTTCTCGATGATCTCGGGCGACTTGATCCGCGGCTCGTCCCATGGCACGACGTCGCCCGTGTCGGCGTACGGCGGCCGCTCGATCGAGTCGGGAACGTCGCGCATCGGCGACACGACCCCCTGCAGGACGCGCCCCTCGGACTTCTTGTGACACCGCTTGTACTTGCGCCCACTTCCGCACCAGCAGGGCTCGTTCGCCTTCGGCAAGGTGGAGGGCACGGCTGCCGTCATGGACATCTTGCTCAGGATAGGGGGAGTTCGCTGGAGCGACGAGTGGTGCGCACGTTCGTGTGTCCCTCGCCGAGCGCGCCTAGCCTGTCGTGCGTGTCCCACGAAGAGGTGCTGGCTCCGAGCGTCACGTCGCCGCTGTTGACCCTTCCGTCGATGGACGCCGACCGTGAACGGATCGAGTCGGCGATGCACGATGCCGTCATCACTTCGGACGCCTACCTGAACGAGATCGCGTCGCACCTGATCGTTGCCGGTGGCAAACGGCTCCGGCCGGTCCTGGCGGTGGCCGGAGCGCAGATCCTCGGCGAACCCGCATCGAACGACGTCGTCCGCGGCGGCGTGGCCTGCGAACTCGTGCACCTCGGATCGCTCTACCACGACGACGTGATGGACGAGGCCGACATGCGCCGCGGTGTCGAGACGGTCAATGCGAAGTGGGGCAACCTGCAGGCGATCCTTGCCGGCGACTTCCTGTTGGCGAGGGCGTCCGAGATCGCTGCCTCGTTGGGAACCGAGGTCGCCGGGCTGCTCGCTCGCACGATCGGCTGGTTGTGCGAAGGGCAGATCGAGGAGCTGCGGCACACCTACGACGTCACCCGAACCGAGCAGAGCTACCTCGGTTCGATCCACGGCAAGACGGCGTCCCTCTACGGCACCGCCGCTCGTATCGGTGGAATCGCCGCTGGACACGACCGCCCGCTGATCGACGCGCTGACCGACTACGGCAACAGCTACGGCATGGTGTTCCAGATCGTCGACGACATCCTCGACATCACCGCCACCGACGAGCAGCTCGGCAAGCCTGCCGGCCACGACATCGTCGAAGGGGTCTACACGTTGCCGGTCCTGCGGACGCTGGCGCTGCGAACGTCCGCGGCGGCCGAGCTCGCCGATCTCCTGGGCTCGCCGCTCGACACCGTCCAGCAGGACAAGGCGCTCGCGATCCTGCGATCCAACGACGGCATCGAGTCGGCGATCGAGACGGCTCACGAGTACGTCGCCCGCGCCGTCGCCGCCTGCGACGACTTTCCCGACTCGGCGGCCACCGAGGCGCTCCGAGAGGCGCCGCGAGCGTTGATCACGTCGGTGTCGGTCGCAGCATGACCGCCTGATCCGCGTCGATCGGGCAGGCTGGGACGATGCATGTCGTCATCGTCGGTGCCGGAGAAGTCGGCTGGTACCTCGCGCAGCGTCTGGGCGCGGAGGGCAACGACGTCGTCGTCGTCGAACAGAACGAGGTGATCGCCGCGGCGATCGGAGCCGAACTCGACGTCCAGGTCGTGGTGGGCAGCGCAACCGTGCCGTCGACGTTGCGTGCGGCTGGGATCGAGCGGGCGGACCTCCTGGCCGGCGTCACCCAGAACGACGAGGTGAACCTCCTGGCGTCGCTGTTGGCGAAGGAGTTCGGCGTCGCCGAGACCGTCGTGCGGATCCAGACCGAGGAACTGCGCGGCCCGCTCGGCGAGAAGCTGCTCGCCACGATGAAGGCCGACGTGATCATCGACCCCGACGCCGACACCGCCGACGAGATCATGGAGCTCGCCCACGTGTCGGGCGCCGACGAGGTGTATCCGATGTCGGGCGGGGAGCTGTTGGTGCTCGGTGCCGTGATTGGGCCGACCTCACCGTTCGTCGGGCACGACCTCGCCGAGATCGGTCGATCGTTCGAGCCCGACTGGCGGTTCCTGTTCGGTGCGTTGACCCGCGACGGTGAGACGGTGATCCCGCGCGGCGACCAGATCCTCGAGGTCGGCGACCACGTCCGGGTGTTGACCACGCGGGAGGCACGGCGCGAGATCCTCGAACTGCTCGGAGCGGCGACGCGCCAGGCGCGGCGCGTGATGGTCCTCGGCGGGGGAGCAGTCGGCACGAGGGTGGCCGAGCGGCTGCAGAGCGAGGGCGCCACCGTGGTCCTCGTGGAGAACGACCCGCACCGTGCGAAGCGCCTCAGCGAACGGCTGGCCCGCGTCACCGTGGTGCAGGGCGACATCACCGACACCGAGCTGCTGCTGGAGGAGGCGGTCTCTCGCATGGACCTCGTGATCGCGGCGACGGGCGACGATGCGTCGAACGTTCTCGCGTGCGCCTATGCGGCGGCGGAGGGCGACGCCTTCACGGTGGCGGTGCTCCACCGGCTGGCCCTGCTGCCGCTCGTGCGTCAGTTCGGCATCGACGCCGCGCTCAGCCCGCGTACCGCGTCGGCCAACGCGGTGCTCCGACACATCCGCGGTGGCACGGCGTCGGTGGCGACCTTCCTGGAGAGCGACGTCGAGGTGAACGAATTCGTGATCGAGGCCGGCAGCTCCGCCGACGGGACGTTGGTCGCCGACCTGCATCTGCCGCACTCGGTCCTGCTCGGTGCGGTCACCCGACCCGATCGCACCGCACAGATCGTGCGCGGCCACACCAGGCTGGCTGCCGGCGACAACGTCGTGGTGTTCTCCCGCCCGGACGCGTTGGCAGTGACCCGCAAGGCGTTCTCCGCGTGACGCTCGCGTCGCATCACAGCGGCAGAGTCTCGTGGTTGGGCGGACGTGGCGAGCGGTTGCTCGCGCCGGGCCGGTACCCGTCGATCGTCGCCAACATCGTCGGCCTCACCGTCGCCGTCGTCGGCCTCGGCGTCGTCGCAGCCGGCATCGTCGACGCCATCGACGGTGGGCCCGACGTGCTGATGTTGCTCGCCTCGGGTGTCGTCATCTGGGCGGTCGGGTCGGTGATGTGGCGGGTCACGATCGTGCCGAAGCAGATCCGCACGCTCGACGTGTTCACCACGGTCACGCTCGCATGGGTCGCGATGGCGATCACGGGGGCGATCCCGTATCTGCTCACCGGGGAGTTCACGAGGATCGACGACGCGCTGTTCGAATCGATCTCCGGCTTCACGACCACGGGTGCCACGGTGATCCCCGACATCGAGGCCGCCTCGAAGGGCGTCCTCTTCTGGCGCTCGACCACCCAGTGGATGGGCGGCATGGGTGTGATCGTGCTGGTCGTGGCCGTGCTGCCGACGGTGGGCGCCGGCGGCATGAGCCTGCTCGCCGCCGAGGCACCCGGGCCGACCGACGAGCGGTTGACGCCCCGGGTGCGCGAGACCGCCCGACGACTCTGGGCGGTCTACGTCGGGTTCACGATCGTGCTCGCCGGGGCCTATCTCGTTGCGGGCATGAGCCCCTACGACGCCGTGTCCCACAGCTTCACCACCGTGTCGACCGGCGGCTTCTCGCCGTACCAGGGCTCGATCGGGCAGTTCGAGTCCGCTTCGATCGAGTGGATCTGCATCGTCGCCATGCTGCTCGCCGGAGGAAGCTTCACCCTCTACTACCGGGCGCTGAAGCGCGACCCGAAACCGTTGTTGCGCTCGACGGAGTTCAAGGTGTACCTGGCGGTCGTCGCCGCGATCACCCTCTGGGCGTTCATCGCGTCGGGCAGTGACGGTGGCCAGGCCGCCGGGTTCCGCGACTCGCTGTTCACCACGGTGTCGACGGTGACCACCACCGGGTACGTCGTCACCGAGTACGGGTTGTGGAGCCAGACCGCGCAGCTCGTCCTCCTGCTCGCCATGCCGATCGGCGCGATGGCGGGGTCGACCGCCGGTGGCGTCAAGGTCGTGCGGGTGATCGCGGTCGCCAGTTTCGCCCACCGCGAGGCGCTTCGACAGCTGCACCCGCGGTTGGTGCGTCCGGTCCGGATCGGCAACGGCATCCTCCCCGACGACGTCGCGCGACGGGTGCTCGGCTTCCTCGTCCTCGCCCTGGCGATCCTCGGTGGCGGCGCGTTCCTGATCTCGGCGACCGGCCCCGACATGATCACGTCGTTCTCGTCGTCGGCGACCGCGTTCGGCAATGTCGGCCCGGGCCTCGGAGCTCTCGACCACGCCAACGACTTCCTGTCGATCCCGCCGCCCGGGCGATGGGTGGCGATGGCGCAGATGCTGCTCGGCCGCCTCGAGATCTACCCGCTGATCCTGGCGCTGTCCGTGATCACCCTGCGCATCCCCCGGGTCGTGCGCCCACGCCGCCGCCCCCGCTGACCACCATGCGACGGTTCGTGTCGGACACCACGCGCCGCGTTCACCAGTTGGGGGCGAACTTGGCGATCGTGTTGGCGATGCCGTAGGTACGTTCGGCGCCGCCGCGGTGACCGCTGCCCCCGTCGCGCAGTTCGTTGGCCGCGATGCGCAGCACCGCTCCCATCACGCGTTCGCTGCGTACTCCGATGCGCAGCGCCGGACGCAGCACGAACGGACGGCCCAGGAACCGGGCGCTGAGCCGCCCGACCTTGTGGAACTGCCCGACCTCGTCGGCGAGCAGCGTCGGATAGCGCTGCAACGTGGTGGAGTTCCCGACGGTCAACGCCTCGTGGAGCACCTCGCCCGCGAGACGCCCGGTCATGAGGGCGGCATCGACGCCGTCGCCGTTGAAGGGGTTGGCGACCCCGGCGGCGTCGCCTGCAACCAGGAACGTCGGCCCCATCTTCGGTCCCACGGAACCGCCGAGCGGGATCCGGAACCGGGTCGGCGCCTTGATCGGTGCGTCGGGATCGATCTCCCACCGTCGGGCGATGCTCGTGGCGAAGGCGCCGAGCAACTTGAGGGCGTTCACGCCCCGCACGTCGCGAAACGTCGACAGCATCGCGACGCCGACGTTGACGGTGCCGTCACCCATCGGGATCACCCAGCCGTAGCCGGCGATCGGATTCCCGCTCGCGTCGGGGATGCCGAGCACCGACTCGATCCAGGGTTCGGCGCTGCGCGGGCTGGCGAAGTAGGTGCGTGTGGCGATGCCGTACGGCCAGTTGCGGTGCCGAGCGGTGCCGAGCGCTCGACCGAAGCTGCTGTTGGCGCCGTCGGCCACCACGACGAAGCGTGATCTGACGTCGTGGACGTCCGACCGGGTGTCGGGATCGATGGCGAGGGCGGCACCGCGTACGAAGCCGCGTTCGACGATCGGCGCCGTCGCTTCGTGGCCCATCAACACATTGGCACCGGCGGCGGTGGCTCGACGACGCAACTCGGTGTCGAGCAGATCGCGACGGAGTACGACGCCGTGGTCGGGCAGGTCGGGATGGATCGGCCACGGCACGATGACCTCGTGACGGTCGTGGACCATCCGCACCCCGTCGACGCGATGCCCCCCGAGGCGCATCGGATCGACGTCGAGTCGGCTCAGTTCACGCAGCGCCCGAGGCGTCAGCGCGTCACCGCACGCCTTGTGTCGCGGGACGGGCCGCTTCTCCAGGATGGTGACGTGGTGGCCGGCGCTGGCCAGCCAGTGGCCGACCGACGCCCCGGCGGGGCCTCCGCCGACGACGAGGACGTCGGTGTCCAGCGGGTGATCCGATCAGCCGGCCGACGCGGGCGAACCGGGGATCGGTTCGGGGCCGACCGGGTCGACGCCCTCGATGTCGGACTCCGCGGTGGTGTAGTCGTACTCGCCGCCCTCGACGGCCGTGAACACCTCGGACTCCGGTGAGCACCAGGTCTCGTACTCGTCGGCCCACTCCTCGCTGGTGGGGTCGGCGCCGCCGAGCGTGTAGCGCTCGTGGCAGACCACACCGATGATCTCGTACTGCGTGAGCTGGCCACCGAAGGCCGGCATCACGCCGAGATTGCCGGTGACGTGCGGGCCGCCCGGTCGGTCGGGGTTGCCGTAGATGTCGACGCCCGCAGCGTTGTAGCCCTCGGTGCCGTAGTACACGTAGCGGATCTGGTCCTCGATGTTCGGGAAGGTCTGCAGGACGGACTGGCCCTCGAACGGGTACCCCACGCCGCCGCCCCCCGCGGCCCCGTGGCAGCTCGCGCAGTTGCCGTACACCTCGGCGCCCATGCCGAGCGGACCTTCGACGACCTCGGGCGGTTCGGTGACCGCGCGGACGTACATGAACGCCCACACGGGCATGAGGCTCAGCGTGGCCATCGCCCAGAACGGGATCTTCTTGCGCTTCTTCGCGGCCTCGACGTACACGGGGTCGGGCTTCGGTGGAGGCGGGGCGGCCGGTGCCGGTGCGGCGGTTCGCGGGGCCGGGCCGGTCGCGGCGGGTGCCGCTGCGGCAGCGGTGGTCGCTGGTGCCTTGCTGGCGGTCGTCGCGGGGGTGGACGAGGCCGTCTCGTCGCTCGCGCCCGCGTCGTCACCCTTGCCGATCGCGGAGCGACGCTCGCGCGATCGCTTCAGGAGATGTTCGGGAATCTCGGTCACTGCGCCGATGATAGATGCCTTCGCTCGCGAAGCGGGAATCTGTGGGCCCGAAAACGAGCGAGGCCTCCGAGACGTCGAACACGGCGCCGGGTGCGGGCGCACGACACACCACCGGGAACTAATGCACAACCTGGCGCGCCGGTCACACTCGCGTGCCAGACTTCGTATCTCGTCGGCAGACGACTACAGTTCGTCAGCAATGTCCCGGGTGCGGCCACGGCCGTGATCCGAATTGCTGCAGCAGATCCACCACGACAGGAAACTCCAACGACATGATCGGAATCGACGTACTCGAGTGGCCCGGAATGAACCAGGCCTTCATCGCGTCGTTCGTCGCCACCCTGGTGTTGGCGTTGGCCATCATCCCCTACGGCAAGCGCCGTCCGGTCGACAAGCCGCTCACGTGGGGCGACGCGTTGCTCGGCTCTACCTACGTCTTCGGGCTGCTCTTCCTCGCGTTCGGCATGGTGCCGCACCAGTGGATCGACCACGCCGACAAGGACCTCGGGTGGTCGAAGGACAAGCTGATCTACGGCCCCGGCGGGATCCTGAAGCCCGAGTCGGCCGGCGGCTGGAACCCGATCACGCTCCAGTACGAGGCCCTTCGGGACATCGTCGTGGTGCTGATCCACCTGGTGTTGTTCGGCCTGTTCATCTTCATCGCCGTCTGGTGGCAGAAGCGCGGCGAGGTCAAGCCGAAGGAACTCCCGACCTCCACCTACGGCCGTCCGCTGGTGAAGAAGGCCTGACATGGCGAGGACCGACGCCAATCCCCCGATGATGCCGTACACCGACGCGTACACGTTGGTGGAGGTCGACGCGGACTACCTGACCAAGGCCGTCAAGCCGAAGCAGTTCATCCACATCGACCAGACCGAGTGCATCGCGTGCGAGGGCTGCGTCGACATCTGCCCGTGGAAGTGCATCCACATGGTGTCCACCTCGGCCGTCGTCGAGGCCGAGGGAACCGAGCAGCCCGGCACCGATCCGTCCGACGCCTTCATGTTCACGATCGACGACGACATCTGCACGCGCTGCGCCCTGTGCGTCGACCGGTGCCCCACCGGTGTCATCATCCTCGGCAAGGCCGGTACCGCCACCGCTGCCGGCAACTCCCACGTCCGCACCAACAACCATGGCTACGGCTATGGCATGAGGCTCTGAGAGAACCACGATCCCAATGGCAAAGATCATCGACGACAAACCACGTCCCACCGTCAAGGACCGTGTGAACTCCACGATCGACGCGGTGCAGGGCAGCCAGGCCTGGAGTTCGATCTTCCGGCCCGGTTCGATCTTCCGCAAGGGCTACACCGACAGCCCCCGCAACCGCAGCTACGTCATCATGAACTCGGTGCTGTACCACTTGCACCCGGTGAAGGTGAAGCGCCACGCCGTCAAGGTCAGCTACACGCTGTGCCTGGGCGGGTTGAGCTTCTTCCTGTTCATCCTGCTGACGGTCACGGGCATCTTCCTGATGTTCTTCTACCGTCCCGAGACCACGGCGGCCTGGAACGACATCCAGAACCTCCAGACCTCGGTGACCTTCGGGTTGCTGGTGAGGAACATGCACCGATGGGGAGCCCACCTGATGGTGCTCGCGGTGTTCTTGCACATGGCGCGCGTCTTCTACCACGGCGCCTACAAGCCGCCCCGCGAGTTCAACTGGGTGATCGGCGTGATCCTGCTGACGCTCACCCTGCTGCTGTCGTTCACGGGCTACCTGCTCCCGTGGGACCAGTTGGCGCTCTGGGCGGTCGCCGTGGGCACGAACATGATGGGCTACACCCCGGTGTTCGGCCAGGAGGTCCGATTCGTCTTGCTGGGTGGCGCCGAGATCGGCTCCGAAACCCTGCTTCGATGGTATGTGTTGCACGTGTTGTTCCTGCCGTTCGTGATCGTGATCTTCATGGCGATCCACTTCTGGCGTGTCCGCAAGGACGGCGGAATTTCTGGTCCGTTGTGATGTGCCCTGTTGACTGGAGCATGAAATGACCGAGATCCCCGAGCATCTGCTGAAGCGAGCGCAAGCTGCTCGCGAGAAGTCGGCCGAGGCCGCTCCTGCCGCAGCGGAGACCCCGGCCGAGGCGGCCGCGCCATCGGATTCACGCATCCCCGACCATTTGCTGCAGCGCAGCAAGGCGGCGAAGGCCGCCAAGGCGGGAGGCGAGACCGAAGCCCCCAGTGGCGGCGGCGCCGTTGCTGTTGCCGAGAAGGTCGGTGCCGTGGTCGCCGCCGCTCCCGCCGGCGGCGGCGTGCCGGTCGGTGCC
The DNA here is from genome assembly GCA_963715285.1 of Ilumatobacteraceae bacterium. GTDB lineage: Bacteria > Actinomycetota > Acidimicrobiia > Acidimicrobiales > Ilumatobacteraceae > Sva-07. Next base: position 82,651 of record CAVQRU010000039.1, read on the forward strand.
GGCCCGGGCGGCCACACGCAGCGTCTGCTCACCGTCGTCAAGTCCGGCTCGATCCAGGACGTGAAGGCCACCCCGGTCGACAAGGTCCACACCTGGCCGCACCTGCTCGCAGCCGAGTTCGTCGCGGCGCTCGCGATGACGGCGTTCACGTTCATCTTCTCGGTGTTCGTCCACGCTCCCTTGTTGCAGCTCGCCAACACCAACCTGACACCGAACCCGTCGAAGGCACCCTGGTACTTCCTCGGGTTGCAGGAGATGCTGACGATGTTCCACCCGATGGTGGCCGGGGTGACGCTGCCCGGGGTGGGTCTGATCGCGCTCGTGTTGGCGCCCTATCTCGACCGGAATCCGTCCAACAAGCCGGAGGATCGAAAGTTCCTCTACGGGCTTTTTTCCATCTTTTTGATGTTCTGGGCCGTACTCGTCTTGATCGGATCGTTCTTCCGAGGCCCTGGTTTCAACTTCGTCCTGCCCTGGGTCGAAGGTCTGTTCTTCGAATTGTGAGACTGCGAAAGGAGACCCCCCAGTCATGAGTACTGCAGCAGTTGTCGCCCTAGCCATCGGTGTCGTCGTCGTTCTCGGCGCGATCGCCTTCTTCACCCTCGCCCGTCGCAGCGACGTCCGCGGCGCTGGTGCACTGTCCGGCGAAACGGTCCAACGCGATCGAGCCGGGCGCAAACAGCACGAGGCGATCGTCGACGCGCCCACAGCGGCACAGGTCGAAGCGGCCGGCGTGGCGGCGCGCAGCACCGAGCTCGCACCGGTCGTCGAGGCCCAACTCGTCACATGGACCCCGCCGGACCCCGAGGTGATCGGCGTCTCTCGTCGTCAGTTCTTCAACCGGGCGACGGTCACGCTGATGAGCGCCGGTATCGGCGCCTTCGCCGCGGCTGCCTTCGTCGCCTTCCTGTGGCCGAGCGGCACGGGCGGCTTCGGTGGCGACGTCACCGTCGGCAAGATCGACACGATCAAGGCCGGGATCAAGCAGGGCAACGGGTTCTTCTACGTGCCCGAGGCTCGCTCGTGGATCACCGAGTACCCCGCTGAGGCACTCCCGCTCGCGGAGACCGTGTACCCGGAGTCGGTGCTCGTCTCGATGCGTCAGGGCCTCACGATCCTCAGCCAGAAGTGCCCGCACCTCGGCTGTCGTGTCCCCGAGTGCGGCACCAGCCAGTGGTTCGAGTGCCAGTGCCACGGTTCGCAGTACAACCGGGCCGGCGAGAAGAAGGCCGGTCCGGCTCCTCGCGGCATGGACCGCTACCCGGCGGCGATCGCGGCCAACGGTGACGTCACGATCGACACCGGCACGCTCGTTCCCGGTCCGGCCATCGGCACCAACACCACCGGCCAGGAGGCCGAGGGACCGCACTGCACCAGTGGCGGGGAGCACTGATGGTCGCACTCACCACGACCACGATCGGCGTCATCGGCCTCTTGGTCGTCGTCGGCGGTTGGATCGTCTACGGGCTCTTCAACGTCGCGGCCGGCCGCAAGGAGGTCGGATCCGAGATCGAGCTCGCTGCCAACCGCAAGCCCTACTTCGACGACGAGACCCTGGAGGGTCCGCGACTCGAGCGTGTGCAGCTCTGGGGCGTCGTGCTGCTCGTCATCATCGTGGTCGCACTCCCGCTGTACTGGGTGTTCGAGCCGAGCCGGCAGGCGGGCGCCCAGGAGGGTTGGGACAACCGATTCGCGAGCTGGGGTTCACAGCTCTTCGCACCGACCGCCGATGGCGGGTTCAACTGCGCCGGCTGTCACGGCGGCATGGCCGGCGTCGGTGGCGAGGCACCGTTCACGGTCACCGATCCGGTGACCCAGGAGGTCCAGGCGGTCAACTGGAAGGCGCCGGCCGTCAACACCGTCTTCTACAAATTCGACGAGAGCGAGGTGCGGTTCATCCTGAACTACGGCCGTCCGTTCTCGCCGATGTCACCGTGGGGTCTCGTCGGTGGTGGCCCGATGAACGCCCAGCAGATCGACAACCTGATCGCCTACATGAAGAGCATCCAGATCCCGCGGGAGAACTGTGCCGAGGGCGAGGACCCGCTGATCTGTGATTCGGGCAACCTCCCCGCGGAGATCCAGGGCGAGATCCAGGCCGCCGCCCAACGAGCGGTCGATGCCGGCGAGGCCGAGACGATCGGCGAGGCGCTGTTCAACCTCGAGCTCGCCAGTGGCGCCTACAGCTGCGCACGGTGTCACACCCTCGGCTGGAGCTATGGCCAGCCCACGGTGTCCGGCCAGGGAGCCTTCGGTTGGAACCTCACCGGCGGCTCGGTGAACAACCACTTCGCCAACCAGGACGAACTGGTCGCGTTCATCAAGAACGGTTCCGAGTTCGGGAAGCTGTACGGTCGCAACGGGCAGGGCTCCGGCCGCATGCCCGGTTTTGGAAGTCTGCTCACCGACGAGCAGATCGACTCGATCCTCGAATACGTACGGAGCTTGTGACACATGACGTTGTTGGCAATCGGATGGGAGCCTGAGCTTCGCGGCCTGCTCACCGTCGTCATCGGTTTCGTGATCCTGTGCGGAAGCGTGTACATGATCATGGCGACCAACGTCGGTTCGCGTCTCGCCTTCCTCGTCGCCGCAACGGCCCTCGCCGGATGGATGATGCTGATGGGGGGCGTGTGGTGGATCTACGGCATCGGTCTGCGCGGCCCCGACCCCACGTGGCAGCCCGTTGCCGGCTCTGCGGTACTGCAGGACGTCGATGCACTCGGCGCGGCCGGCGTGCTCGATCCGAACGCCGATGTTCCCGACGGAACCGATGCGACCGAGTCGGCGGAGATCGTCCGAGACACCTTCCTCGACCAGGGATGGGTCGTACTCGACAATGCGTCGCCGGCGTTCGGCCAGGCCCAGGCCGCCGCCACCGAGATCCTGATCGAGGAAGAAGCGTTCGCTGCAGGTCAGTTCGAGATCGTCGAGGTCTTCGACATCGGCGGAGAGTCGTACCCGAAGATCAACGACACGCTCGACTTCCTGGCCTTCCGGCACACGCCGCACTACGTGGTCGCCGAGGCCGCCGCGTTCGTGCCCGTGCGGACGGAGCCCGGCCGAGCCCCGGCCCGCCCCGAGATCGACGAGAACCGCCAACGCGAGTACGTGTACATGATCCGCGACCTCGGTGCTCGCCGTCAGCCGCCTGCGGTGTTGACGATCGGTGCCGGAGCGGTGTTCTTCGCGCTGTGCTTCCTGCTCAACCGTCGTGACCGTATCCGCACGGCCAACCTTGCCCAGCCCCTGCCTGCCGTGAAGGTCGAGGCGCCGGTCGAGGCGTCCACCACCGAACCGGAACGCGAGAAGGTCGACGCCGGCGTCTGATCATGGCCCAGTACCTCCCGATCGTCGTGTTGTTCATCCTCGCCGTGATCTTCGGCGTGCTGAGCTTCGCGGCATCGAGGCTGCTGGCGCCGCGTCGGCCCTCCACCGCCAAGGAGGCACCGTACGAATGTGGCATCGTCCCGAGCCGTGAGCCACCGGAGCGTTTCCCCGTGAGCTTCTACATCGTGGCGATGCTGTTCATCATGTTCGACATCGAGATCATCTTCCTCTACCCGTACGCGGTGTCGCATTCGACGCTCGGTGCGTACGGGTTCTGGGCGGCGCTCGTCGTTCTCGGTCGTGTTCTTCGTGACGTTCGTGTACGAGGTCGCACGCGGTGGTCTCGACTGGGGCCCGCTGCAGCGAGGGCGCCTGATGAACGACGACGCGTCGATGGTGTCGCCCGAACGCACGCTGTCCTCGACCGTGCGTCGGGTCGGTACCGAAGGCCGCCTGCCGCTGGCGGGCACCGAAGAAGCCGCATAGCGAGACGAGGAGTCATCAGCATGGGCATCGTGAATGATGTGCGCGACGACGGCCTCGGTGGGCTGTCGCACAACGTCATCACCGGGAAACTCGAAGATCTCGTCAACTGGTCACGGGCGCGTTCGTCATGGCCGGCGTCGTTCGGTCTGGCGTGCTGCGCGATCGAGATGATGGCCACCGGAGCCGCGCACTACGACATCTCGCGCTTCGGCATGGAGGTGTTCCGTGCGTCACCGCGACAGGCCGACATCATGATCGTCGCCGGCCGGGTGAGCCAGAAGATGGCTCCGGTCCTGCGCCAGGTGTACGACCAGATGATGGAGCCCAAGTGGGTGATCTCGATGGGCGTGTGCGCGTCGTCGGGCGGGATGTTCAACAACTACGCGATCGTGCAGGGGGTCGACCAGGTCGTCCCCGTCGACGTGTATGCGCCGGGTTGCCCGCCGACGCCGGAGACCCTGATCCACGCGATCGAGACCCTCCACGGGCTCATCGAGACCAACCAGATCCTGAAGCGCCGCGACGAGACCGGCGCGGGCGCGAACGTGCACGTCGAGTACATCGAGCCCACCGGCGTACCGGTGTTGCTCGGGACGAAGCAGCCATGAGCGACGTCACCGCCGACGAGACCGTCGCCGAGACCCCCGACGACACGGAGATCGCCCCCGAAGTCCACGGCTGCCCGGTCGTCGATTCCAACGGCCAGACGGTGCTCCACGTGCCGCGCGACCGGTACCTCGACGTCGTCAAGGCCCTCGCCGACGACGGCTACGCGATGTGCGTCGATCTCACCGCCGTCGACGGTCTCGAGCTCGCCGGCCGACAGCTCCCACCCGGAGTGACACCCGAGCGCTTCGAGGTCGTCGTCAACCTGCTCGACATCCGCAACCGACGTCGACTCCGTCTCCGTGTCCAGGTCCCCGAGGACGACGCGGTGCTGCCGACGTTGTTCGACGTGCACCCGGGCACCGAGGCGATGGAGCGTGAGGTCTTCGACATGTTCGGCGTGTCCTTCGCCGACCATCCCGACCTCACCCGCATCCTGATGCCCGAGGACTGGGTCGGACATCCCCTCCGCAAGGACTACGACGTGGGTCGGATCCCGGTCCAGTTCAAGGAGGCGAACACATGAGCGAATCGACCATCGACGCGTCCACCGTCGACGAAGCGCCCACCGACTTCTACGAACGTTCCGTTGCCGGCACCGACGAGGGTGATCAGCAGCTGCGTCCGCGCAGCGAACAGACCGCCAAGGAGCTGCTGCGCGAGGTCGGGTCGGTGCTGCGCATGTCGGAGGCCGACGCCGCCATGCTCGGCGAGCTGCCCGACGACCCCGACGACGATCAGACGATGATCATCAACATGGGTCCGCAGCACCCGTCGACCCACGGTGTGCTGCGCCTGATGCTCGAACTGCAGGGCGAGACGGTGCTGCGGTGCAAGCCGATCATCGGCTACCTGCACACCGGCATGGAGAAGACGGGTGAACAGCTGACCTTCGCGCAGGGTGGCACGAACGTCACCCGCATGGACTATCTGAGCCCGCTCGCCAACGAGCTGGTGTTCTCGATGGCCACCGAGAAGCTGCTCGGCATCGACGGCGACATCCCCGAGCGGGCCGTGTGGATCCGCATGTTGCTCGCGGAGATGAACCGCATGAGCAGCCATCTGCTCTTCATGGCCACCAACGGCATGGACCTCGGAGCCGTGTCGATGATGATCTACGGCTGGCGTGAACGCGAAGAGGTGCTGCGGTTCTTCCAGGAGGTCACCGGCCTGCGGATGAACCACAACTACATCCGCCCGGGCGGCCTCGCCGCCGACCTGCCGCCCGGTTGGCGCGACGGCGTCCTGCGGATCCTCGACATGCTGCCGGAGCGTCTCGACGAGTACGACATCCTGATGACGGGCCAGCCGATCTGGCGCGAGCGTCTCCAGGGCGTCGGTGTCATCACGCCGCAGGAGGCACTGGCACTCGGTGCCACCGGCCCGATCCTGCGCTCGACCGGAGTCGAGTGGGACCTGCGCCGCGATCAGCCGTACCTGCACTACGACGAGATGGACTTCGACGTCGTCGTCGGCTCCTACGGCGATGCCTTCGATCGCTACGCGATCAGGCTCGCAGAGATCCGTGAGTCGATGAAGATCGTCAGGCAGATCCTCGATCGGATGCCCGGTGGCGACTATCGGATCCAGGACAAGAAGGTCACGCCACCGCCGCGGGCGCGCATCGACGAGTCGATGGAGGCGCTGATCCACCACTTCAAGATCTTCACGGAGGGCTTCAAGGTGCCCGAGGGCGAGGTCTACGTCGGCATCGAGAGCCCCCGCGGGGAGATCGGCTGCTACATCGTCAGCGACGGTTCCGCCAACCCCTACCGGATGCACATGCGCGATCCGAGTTTCGTCAACATCCAATGCCTGCCGCACATGATGCGCGGCGGTCTCGTCGCCGACGCGGTCGCCGTGATCTCCAGCGTCGACCCCGTGCTCGGAGGAGTGGACCGGTGAGCAGACTCAGCGATCACAACGTGCTCGTGGCGAAGGAGATCATCGCCCGGTACCCGAAGAAGAAGTCGGCGCTGATCCCGCTCGTGCACCTCAGCCAGGAGCAGAACGGCTACGTCACCGACGACGCGATGCGTCACGTCGCCGAGTTGATCGACGTCACCCCGGCGGAGGTCTACGGAACGGCGTCGTTCTACGAGATGTTCCGTTTCGAGCCGACCGGCAAGTACCTGATCAACATCTGCGGCACGATGTCGTGCCAGCTCATGGGAGCCGAGCAGTTGATGCACCACGCCGAGCACACCCTCGGCATCCGTGCCGGTTCCACCACATCGGACGGCCTGATCACGCTGCAGCACGCCGAGTGTCAGGCCGCGTGCACCGAGGCGCCGACGCTGCAGGTCAACTACCGACACCGCTATCGGGTCACTCCGGAGGCGTTCGACCGGCTCGTCGACGACCTCCGCTCCGGCGCCCTCGACGATGTGGTCCCTCCCCACGGCACACTTGCCCGCAACCGCCAACAGATTCCCGCCGAGCGCTGGGTCGGTGCCCCCGACCCCGACGACGTCACGGAAGGACCCGCCTGGATCCAGGTGACCCCCGCATGAGCACCGAGCACACCGAGAACACCGACCGCGTGGTCAGCCCGCTGCCGTGGGCTCCGGGGTTCTACCCGGGCGATCGCCCGCAGATCGTCACGTCGCGCTTCCAGTACGAGGACGG
>CAVQRU010000040.1:0-7071 GCA_963715285.1 Ilumatobacteraceae bacterium
ACGACCTGGCGATCGACTCCGCCTGAACGAAGGTCGGGCCCAGTGCGCGCCGTCGGTCGTGCAGAGACAGAGTTGCCCGGCGAGGTGTCGGTCGATTCGTGGTCTCTCGTGACGAATTGCGGGTCGAGAAGCGGGCGGTGGGAGCCGATACATCGACATGCGTACCAAGACGTGGGCGACTCCGATCGTCGTAGGACTCGCGAGCCTCGCCCTGCTCACACCGTCCGCACAGGGGGCGCCGTCTGCGCTCGACGGCCCCGCCCGATCGGCAGCGCTGCAGCCCGCGGTGCGCCTGGGTACACCTCGGATCCAACAGTCGCCGACTGCTCAGGCCGTGTTCGACCTCGTCAACTCCGAGCGGGTGGCGCGAGGGTTGCGGCCGATGACCTACGACACGAAGCTCGAGCTCGCCGCGCAACGACACTCGGCTGATCAGGCCCAGAGCGGGCGCATGTCCCACACGGGAAGCGACGGATCGACCATGGTCGAGCGGATCGACCGCGTCGGGTTCGCGTGGAGGTCGGCGGCCGAGAACGTGGCATACGGGTACGGCACACCGGCCGCCGTGATGGCGGGCTGGATGAACAGCGACGGACACCGTCGCAACATCCTGTCGTCCAACACGCACATCGGCGTCGGTCTGGCCTACGGCACCGACGGGCGCCCGTACTGGACCCAGGTCTTCGCCACACCCGGCTGAGCGGGTTCAACTGGCCGGCCGGAGCCAGACGACCACCGAGTTCTGGACTCGCTCCTCCAACGTGTCTCCCTCGATCGACGTGACGACCTTCGGGTGGCGCTGCGCATAGGCGCGCAGCAACGGCGTCACGGCCTCGGGATCGTCGGCCCCGCGGAGTGCATGGGCGGTCATCGGTGTCCACGTTCCCTTCAGGAGCACGCGAGCCTGGCCCATCTGGATGAAGTTGCGCCACCAGTTCTTGGTCTCCGGCTTGCCGACCAACACCACGAGCCCGTGGTGGGTGTCTGCGTACTGCACGGGAAGCGTGTGCTCCTGGCCGGTCCGGTTGCCGACGTAGTGGACCAGGACCAGCGACCGCGACAGGATCGGGTGGGCCGGTGACTTCAGGATCGCCTCGACGACCGTGTTCGCCGCACTCATCCCATCGACACTAGGCGTGTCGGGCCCTCGTTGGTCACGGGGTGCGGACGTTGCCCTCCCCGGCTCGTTCCGCGACGATGTCGCCATGGCACGAGCGATCCAGATCACCGTCGACGCTGCCGGACCCCGCAGGCTGGCGGAGTTCTGGTGTGAGGTGCTCGGCTACGTGGAACAGCCACCCCCGCCCGGATTCGACACGTGGGAGGACGCCCTCGATGCGTTCGGCATCGACCGGTCCGACCCGGACCGCGCCTTCGCGATCGTCGACCCCGACGGAGTCGGACCGCGCGTGTTCTTCCTCAAGGTGCCCGAGGGCAAGACGGCGAAGAACCGCATGCATCTCGACGTCCACGTCGAGCCGAGCGAACTCCACGCTCGTGCCGCCGAGCTCGTGGCGCTCGGCGCGACCCACGTCGCCGAGTTCGACGAACCCGAGGGTCACTGGATCACGTTGCTCGACCCTGAGGGCAACGAGTTCTGCCTCCACTGACCGATGCGTCCGGCGTCAGACCCCGACGGGGCACACCCGGGCGGTGGTCGGGCACCTGTCACACTGGCGGCATGGGGGAGATCGACACCGCCGCCCAGTGGGAGGCGAACGCCCCGGCGTGGATCGCGATGAGCCGGGCGGGCGCCGACGTGTACCGGGACCTCGTCAACACGCCGGCGTTCCTCGGGGCGCTGCCGGACGTCGCCGGACTGCGATGCCTCGACCTCGGCTGCGGCGAAGGCCACAACACACGGCTCCTTCGCGATCGTGGTGCGGTTCTCACCGCCCTCGACGTCTCCGAGCGGTTCATCCGCGCGGCCCGTGACGCATCACCGGAGATGCCGCACGTGCTCGGCGATGCGACCGCGCTGCCGTTCCATGACGCAACCTTCGACGCCGTCACCGCATTCATGAGCGTGATGGACACCGCCGATCCCGAGACGACGATCTCCGAAGCGGCCCGGGTGCTGCGGCCCGGCGGGTGGTTCCAGTTCTCGGTCACGCACCCGGTGAACGTGAATCCGCAGCGCCGGTGGCTGGCAGACGAGCACGGCACGCGTACCGCGCTGGCCGTCGGCGATTACTTCGCCGAGGGTCCGGTGACCGAGCGTTGGACCTTCAGCAGCGCATCCGAGGAACTGCGCGCCCGCCACGACCTGTTCGAGATCACCGCCGCGCGCCGGACGATCGCCGGTTGGCTGAACGCCGTGGCCGACACGGGTCTGCTCGTGGAGCGCGTCGTCGAGCCGACCGTCTCGGTCGAGACTGCGCAGCACCATCCCGAGGTGGCCGACACCCGCATCGTCCCGTTCTTCCTCATCGTTCGCGCCCGCCGTTCTCGTGGACTCCTGGCGTCCTAGTTCGTGGGACCGTTCACGGGAACGAGGTGTCGGCGAGTCGATCGGCCAGCGTGAGCATCTGGCGGCCCACGGGCTGAAGGTCGATCTGTGTCGCGACGAGGCCGGTCGAGACCCGCTCGACCACTCCCCACTCGAAGATCGCGGTGGCGTCGCGTCGGTGGCGCTTCGCCATCCAGCGCGCCGTCACCATCGGATCGGCGGCCAGAGGTTCGTCGGGGTCCTCACGGAGGATCACGCCGAGGTCGTACTCGGGCTCGGCCAGGAGTCCGTCGGGGTCGACCAGCTTGAACCCGTCACGCGCCCGCAGTGCGTTCCACTGCTGTACGTCGCCGTGTACGAGCACCGCGAGCTCATCGTCGTGGGCTTCCCCGCGTCGTCGTGCGCACGCCAGCGCGTGCTCGACCGTCCGTTCGGTGCAGGGCTCGTCGAGGTCGGTCCAGGTCGTGGTGATGAAGTCGACGAGCCAGGCTGCCTTCTCGGCGCCGGTCGGCAGCCCGGAGTCAGGAGCCGGCCGCCAGATCCTCGCCGCCGCGTCGCACAGTGCCGGCAGCCGTTGCTCGTAGGGCAGGCCGAGTGCGGACATCGACGGCCCGAGGCGCTCCATCAGCAGCGCGGACCGGACCGGGTCGTTGCGGAACAGCTGTGGGCATCCGTCGCCACCGGCGATCCGGAGAACGGTCGCTTCGTGGTCGCCGACGTCCGCACCTCGAGGGACCAGCACCTTGAGGACGGCCGCGGCTCCGTCGGCTGTCGTCGCGCCCGCCACGTACGCCTCGGTTCCTTCGTCGAACGGGGTGCCGACCGTGATCGACCAGTCGCGTTCCAGGCCGGCCACGATCTCGGGGAGCGCGTCGATCCACCACGCCGCACCGACCGCGATCGCCTTGTTCCGCACGACCACCGGCAGTTCGATCGGAGCCCTCACGCTCGCAGTGTCGCACCGGAGGCCTGACCCCTGGCGTCACGGTCACACGTTGGAGGAGCGGCCGGCCCAGAACGGCTGGCGGAGCTCCCGTTTGAGGATCTTGCCCGAGCCGGTCTTGGGCAGTTCGTCCAGCCACGAGATCGAGCGTGGGATCTTGTAGCTCGCCAGGTGTTCGCGGGCGAACTCCTTCACGCCGGCATCGTCGAGATCGGTGCCCTCCCGTTTGACGATCACGGCGTGGACCAGCTCGCCCCAGTCGTCGCTCGGGATCCCGAACACCGCCGCTTCGTAGATGTCCGGGTGACCTTCCAGCGCCGCTTCGATCTCAGCGGGATAGATGTTCATCCCACCGGAGATGATCATGTCCTTCTTGCGGTCGCAGATGTAGAGGAATCCCTCGTCGTCGCGATAGGCGATGTCGCCGACCGTCTGGAAGCCGTCACGGTGGTCCTCTTCGAACTTGTCGTGCTGCTTGTAGTAGTCAGCGAACACCGCAGTGGATCGCACGTAGACCTCACCGGTCGCATCCGGGCCCGTGCCCTCGACGATGTTGCCCAACTCGTCGTACAGGCGAATCTCGACCATCGGTGCCTCCTTGCCGCACGAGCCCGGCTTGCGCAACTGGTCCTCCGGCCGCAGCACGGTGTTGACGCCGAGTTCGGTCGACCCGTAGATCTCGAACAACGACTCGGCCGGGAAGTCGGCGAGGTACTGCTGCTTGAGGGCGAAGCTCCACGGCGCCGCGTTGGCGATCATCACCCGCATCGACGACCGGTCGTACTTCGCCTTGACCTCCTCGGGCAGGTTGCAGATCATCCGGATCGGTGTCGGCGCCGAGAACGTCGAGGTGGCCTGGTACGTCTCGAGCAGCCGCAGCCAGTCCTGCGGGTCGAACTTGCGCTGCAGCACGACGGTGTGGCCCATCGCGATTGCGCTCGCCATGAACCCACCCGGACCCGAGTGGTAGAGGGGCCCGGTGGTGAGATAGATGTCGTCGGGCTGGTAGCCGATGTGTTGCAGCAGCGCCGCGCCCGCTCGCGGGTCGGCCACCGTTCGTCGGTAGGCGCCCTTCGGCTTCCCGGTGGTGCCCGACGTGTAGGTCATCGTGGCACCGCCCTCGTCCTCGGTGGCCGGCCGCTCCCAGGTCGTGGTCGGGGCTGCTGCGACCAGCGGGTCGATCGCGATCATGCCGTGCGGTGCGGCGCCGTCGAACACCAGGATGTTCTGCACGTTCGGGATCTCGGCGCGGATGCGCTCGAACAGCGGCGCGTACTCCGCGTCGACGTACACCGTGGTCGCGTCGCAATGGTCGGTGACGTAGGCCGCCTCCTCGTCGGAGAGCCGGTAGTTCAGCGGCACCGAGGTCGAGCCCAGCTTGCGTGAGGCATTGACGAACTCGACGATCCCGGTCGAATTCTGCCCGCACCACACCACCTTGTCGCCCGGGCGCACGCCGTGTTCGTGGAGGACGTGCACGAGTTGGTTGGAGCGGTCCTCCAATTCGGCGTACGTCAGCCGGCGGACGTCACCGCCGGTGCGGTCGTCGATGACGGCCGTCTTGTCGGGTTGAGTGGCAGCGTGCGCGGTGAGCAGATCCCCCATGGCGTAGTCGTAGCATCCGCAGCCCACCCAGTTCATCACCGAGGGTCAGCGTCAGCCACAACGCAGAGAACGCGCGTTGTTGCTGACGCTGACCTCCGGACCGGGGGCGGGGTCGGAGCCGACGAGCCGTTCGACGTCGCTGCGTTGTGAGCTCCGCCGTCGTTCGGCGTGCGTCCGTGCAGGATCCCACACCCCGATCGTCAGCGCGTCGGCCAGGTGGCCACCGTGTCGTAGACCGCGCCAGTGTCGTGCAGCGCGCTGGCCACCAGCGCGACCTCGGTGACGTCGAACGTGGCGTCGAAGCGCTGACCGGCGCTGCGCATCGGGCGAGCTCCACGAGCGAGGCGCGCCACGGTGATGTGTCCCTGGAAGCGTGTGCGTTCACGTTCGGTGCCCAGGCCGCGGAGCGCCTGCTGGACGACTGCAGCCAGATCGTCGATGCCCGTCACCGGCGAGATCATTGATCGCTCGCCGAGCAGATCGAACGCGGGGCCGACCACGGCGGTCGCCGCCGGGAGGAGCACTGGATCGAGTCGGTCGATCACCTCGTCGATGTCGGCGTCGCCGAGGAACCGCAGTGTGATGTGGAGGTTCTCCTGCGGCACCCACTTGACGCCCTGGTCCTTCGGCCGTTCGACGTCCGCCAGTCGGTCGAGCACGTCGTCCGGCGGCCAGATCGCCACGAACAGCCGAGCCATCGCGCCAGTGTGGCGGCTCAACGGCTCCGGCGCCAGGCCGAGAAGCTGCTGATCGCCCCGGCGTTCGGTCGCACGAGCCACGGCCACGGGTGCAGCTCGACCACGTCGAGCTGCGATCGCAGACGGCGCGCCTTCGGCACCGGGGCGAACGTCGTGGCGACCGACCGACCGTCGAGCACGTCGAGCGGATCGCCGAGGTGCACCTCGACCGAGCGGATCGTCGCCAGCTCGGCCAACCGGTCGGCGAGGAACACCAACCGCTTCGACGACAGCCTCAGGCGACGCAGCAGGGGCTCGTCGAACACGAACACCACCGGCAGCCCGGCGTTGGCGGCGAGGGCTGGATCGCCGTCGCCCAGACTCTCGGCGGTCAGCCACACCACATCGGGCGCACCGGTCGAGTGCGCCTCGATCGGACCAGCGGTGGCATCGGGATCGGGATCGGCCGAGAGGAGTTCGTCGTCGTCGGCGGGCGGCGGCGTGCGCTCGTCGGGCCACTGCTCGACCGGGCAACCGTCACGATGCACACATCGCTCGCAGAGCTCCGGTGCCCGTTTCTCGACCTGCCAGCGGCTGAAACCGTACGGCTTGCCGGTCCCGGCACCGATCGTCCACTGCCACCCGAGGCGGTTCGCCGCCCGCGACCCGTCGAGCAGATGGGTGAAGAACCGGTCCTCGCCCTCGCGCCAGTCCGCGCGGTGGCGCACGGTCCACTGCGAGGCCAGCCACATCCGCGTCTGGTTGACCAACCAGCCGTCGCGCTCCAACTCGTCGACCGAGGCGTCCATGCACGCCATCGAACGCTCCCAGGGGTCGTCGGCACGTTCGGCGTCGACGACCGGTTCGAACCGGAGCCCGGATCGGGTGCGCGGGCCCAGCCGGGCGTACACGTGCCGGGCGTACTCCTGCCACATCAACTCGTCCCGGAACTTCTGACGGTCCTTGCTCGGGCCGGTGCTCGCTGCGAGTGACACCTGCGGCAACGTCAGCAATCCGTGGCGGATGTACGGCGACAGGCCCGTCGCACCGCGTGCCGACGCAGGCAGGACCTCGTTGCGACGACGCGCATAGCCGTCGACGTCGAGTCCGGCGAGCGCGGCGTCGGCGGCCGCCTGCGTCCCCTCGAACCGCGGCGAGCGACCCACCGCCGAGTCGCAGGACAGGTGGAGGAGATGATCGCGCACCCACCCGTCGACCTCGTCGGGGTGCGGGTTCGCCAGCAGTGTCATCGTGAGCCCGAACCTATCCGGGAGCCGGGGAGAAGCCGGGTGGGAGCCGGCGGGGCGACGCCGTGGTCGGGCAAACCCGACCGCCCACGGTCGCGTGCTCGCCGTGCTCACCGTGCTCGCCTGCCTGGCCCAGCGATCCTGACCGTC
>CAVQRU010000041.1:0-8055 GCA_963715285.1 Ilumatobacteraceae bacterium
CGCTCAGAGCCGGCTCTTCAGCTGGTCGATGCGGGTGCGGACGGTGTCGTCGATGACGGTGTCACCGATGGTGGCGACGACGCCGCCGACGACGGAGGGGTCGACGATCGTCTTGAGGTTGAGGCTCTTGCCGGTGGCGTTCTCCAACGCGGCCTTCAAGCGGGCCTGCTGGTCGTCGGTGAGGGCGACGGCGGTGCGAACCTCGGCGAGGTCGAGCTGCTTCGCGCTCGACGCCCGTTCGACGAGGCTGTCGACGATCGCCGGCAGGTCGCGACTGCGACCGGAACCGATCACCATCGACACGAGTTGCACCGTGGTGGTCGTGGCCTTGCCGTCGAGGAGGTCCTCGACGATCGCCTGACGCTTGTCGGCGGGGACGTGCTCGTCGGTGAGGGCGTTGCGGAGCGCATCGCTCGACTCGTACGAGCGGGCGAAGCGGAACAGCTCGTCTTCGACCTCGTCGAGCGTTCCCTCGGCACGGGCGACCTCGAAGAGCGCCCGGGCGTAGCCCTCGATCAATGCGTCACTCATGATGCGACTCCTGCTCCCACTCGGGCGATGAAGCCCTCGATCAGGTCCTGTTGGGCCGCATCGTCGAGCGTGCCGTCGACGATGCGGTCGACGGCGTCGCCCGAGTAGCGGGCGATCTCGGCGCGGAGTTCGTCGCTGCTGCGACCCGCCGCTGCGGCGATGTCGGCCTCGGCGCGTGCTTCGAGTTCGGCCATCTCGGTCTCGAGCCGGGCACGCCCGTCGGCGAGCAGCGCATCCGCCTGCGCTTCGGCTTCCGCATGGAGGCGGGAGCGCTCGGCGTCGATGTCACCCTTGGCGGTGCGGATCTGCTCGGCTTCGCTCTCGGCGGCGACCTTGGCCGCAGCCGAGTCGTCGAGCTGCTTCTGGATGCCGGCCGTGCGATCGGCGAAGCTCTTCTTGATGATCGGTCCCGCGTACTTGTAGAGCAGCGTGAACACGATGATCGAGGCGATCGAGCCGGGGATCAGTTCCTTCCACGGCGGGAAGATCGGATCGATGGTGGTGTAGCCCTTGTCGTCGAACGGGATCTCCTCCGCCGACGGCAGCAACCGGGTGGCGGCGAGGGTCATCGTGGCGTAGAGGCTCATGCCGACACCTCCTGACCCATCGCCTGCGTCACGGCGCTGCGAACCACGTCGTCGGACGCACGACGTCCGGTGGCGAGTTCAGCCGAGGCGACTCGCCACGTCGGCGACGGCCGTCTCGACCTGGCCGCGGGCCGCCTGACGGGCAGCCTCGACCTCGGCGGCTGCTGCCGCACGCTTCTCGGCGATCCGGGCGTTGACCTCGGCGAGCTTCTCGGCGCGCTCGGCCTCGAGCGTCGCCCGTGCGGCCTCGACCCGTTGCTGTGCCTCGGCGCGCACCGAAGCGACCTGCGCCTCGTACTCGGCGACGTCGGCGCGGGCAGAGGCGGTGAGCGCCTGCGCCGTGTCGAGGTCGGCCTCGATGTGGTCGTACCGCGACGACATCCCGTCGCGCACCTTGCGGAACAGGAACAGACGCATGGCGAGGGCCAGCACCACGAAGGCACCGAAACCCCAGACGACTTCTTTCAGTTCGGGCGCGATCGGGTTGAGGTCGTTCTCGGGACCCTCTGCTTCCGATCCTTCTTCGGCACTGACGAACGTTGCGCCGCTGAGGGCGACATCGAACGTCGTACCGGAGAAGGTCACGACGGCTGTGAGCACGTCATCTCCTTACGGTTCGACACGTGGACGGGACGCTCGCGATCAGGCGAACTTGAGCAGGATGAAGACCACGAAGCCGATGAGGGCCAGGGCTTCGGTGAAGGCGATACCGAGGAACATGGTGGTACGCACCATGCCGGCGGCCTCGGGCTGGCGGGCCATCGCCTCGACGGACTTGCCGACGAGGTAGCCGATGCCGATACCGGGGCCGATGGCGGCGAGGCCATAGGCGTAACCGGCGCCGGCCGCAGCCGAGATGCTCTTGAGGTCGTCTGCGGTCTGACCTTCGGCCTGGGCGACGAGAACGCTGAATGCTTCCATGGGATGTGATTTCTCCTGTTGTGCTTTCGGTAGATGGGAGATCGGGATGATCGTGCGAGCCGGGCTCAGTGTTGGTGATCGTGAGGCTCAGTGTTCTTCGGCGTGTCCGACCGTGGAGTTGTTGATGTAGACCGCGGCGAGGATGGCGAAGATGTAGGCCTGCAGGAAGGCGACGAGGATCTCGAACGCCGTCAGGAAGATCAGCATGCCGAACGGCAGGATCGACATCGGCACGAGGAACAGCTGGTTGGTCTCGGCGTTGAACAGCGGCGCTCGTCAGGAGACCGAACGTCACGAGCAGGATGTGGCCGGCGAGCATGTTGGCCATGAGTCGCACGGTCAGCGAGAACGGCGTGACGAGGATCGTCGAGATGAACTCGATGAGACCCACGAGCGGCTTGAGCGCCACCGGCACGCCGGGAGGCCACAGCAGGTGGCCGAAGTAGCCGAGCCCCTGGTGCTTGATGCCGGTGCCGATGTAGATGACCCAGACGAGCAGCGCCAGCGACAGCGGGATGGCGATGCGAGCGGTCGCCGGCATCTGGATGATCGGGATCACCCCGGGGATGTTGCACAAGAAGATGAAGATGAACAGGCTCAGCAGGAACGGGGTCCACTTGAGACCCGACTTGCCGAGCGTCTGCATCACGACGCTCTCCTCGATGAAGTCGATCGTGACTTCGGCCAGGTTGCGTACACCCGTGGGCGCAACCATCGGATCGCGACGCGACGCGATCAGGAACAACACGATGCCGATCAGCGCCGCGGCAACGGCGATCAGGGCGATCTTGTTGAACGTGGGGAAGATGTCCTGCCAGCGCAGGATCTCGTTGATCGGCGGAAACTCGAGTCCGAGCACGTGATGTCCGTTTCAGTCGTGAGTGGGTGGGAGTCGATGTGGTTGAGCGTCGATGGGGGCTTCAGGTCACCGGATCGGGGCCTGATGGTTTGAGTCCGGGAGCCGCGAGTGACAACGCGACGTACTTCATCTCCCAGAACAGCAGACCAAGGTGCGTGACGATGATGGTCGATCCGAGTGCCGGAAATGAAATCCAGGCGGTGTCCTTCACCAGCCACACCGCCACGAAGATGAGCCCGAGCCTGATCAGGTAGCCGAACAGGACCGCTGCCATCATGAAGCCGAGCGAGATCCGAGCCCCACCGGCGATCAGCGCAGCGGCGAGCGCGAAGTTGGCAAGGACGATCGCAATGCCGTAGGCGCTCGAGATCGCGCCGTCGGCGCCCCAGATGACCGCGCAGACGGCGATCAGCGCCGGCGCGGCGATCAGGCCGCGCTTGATCATGTCGTTGGAGATCGCGACTTCGGGGGCCGGCCCGTCGATCCGGGTCGTGAACGCGTCGGTGTTGCTCGTTGCCGGCGTGGTCATCTCAGGCAACCTCTCGCTTGCGTTCGCTCCGCGAGCGATCGTTGGCGGCACGACGCTGCGATTCGAGTTCGTCCATCCGGTCGTCGTAGCGGTACTTCAGCTTGGCGAACAGCCCGATCGCACCGAGCAGGACGAAGACGATCATGAACACCGGCATCGTGCCGAAGATCCGGTCGAGCACGTAGCCGACGCCCAGGAACAATGCCACGATGACCGCCGCCTCGATGCCGAGGCCGAGCGAATCCTCGGTGTTGACGCGGGTCTGCTTCGGGACGAGCTTCATGGGTCGGAGAGGGTTCAGGCGCCTGATCGTCGGAGTCGAAGATCAGCTGCTTGTGAACGCACGCACAACCTAGTGGTCGGTCACCGTCGACGGCAACTCCGATGTCGCGGATTCCGCGGCGACGTCCGCGCGGTCGTCATCGCCGACCGCCGCGGTCACCGGTTCGGCCTCCGCCTCACCCGCGGTCTCGGCCTCGGAGTTCTCGCGTCGCCGTGCGCGCACGCTCGGGTGCAGCACCGTGTACAGCACGATGGCGGCGGCCACGATGCCGAACGGGAGGTACGCGGGGTTGCGCCCCGTCAGCGTCGGGTAGAGCACGAACGCCGACAGCAGCGCGGTCCAGCCCCACAGGATCACGACGCTGCGGCGGTGGCCGTGGCCGAGGTCCATCAGGCGGTGGTGGAGGTGGCCCTTGTCGGCAGCGGCGAACGACTTGCGGCTCGACACCCGCCGGACGATCGCGAACCCCATGTCGAAGATCGGAACGCCGAGGATGAGCACGGGGATGGCGAGCGGCGCCAGGAAGAAGTACGTCTGCCCGATGAACTCCTGGTTGAACGTGTCAGCGCGCCCACCGACGACGCTGGTCGCGACCGCGAGCAGCAGCCCGAGGAACAGCGCACCACCGTCGCCCATCATGATCCGCGCCGGGTTGAAGTTGTGCGGGAGGAACCCCACGCACACGCCGACCGCGATGATCGCCAGCAACGGCCCGACGTTCGTGACGTCGAGCAGGTCCGAGGTGGTGAGTTCCTGGCTGTAGAGGAAGAACGCGAACGCAGCGATGGCCACGATGCCGGCGGCGAGACCGTCGAGACCGTCGATCAGGTTGATCGCCTGGGTCATCACGAGCAACCACAGCACGGTCACCAGCGGCTGCAGATCGCCCGACAGCACGATCGGGCCGTCGTAGAACGGTAGACGGAACGAGTACATCACCACACCGAACTGCACGAGCACGATGCCCGCGAGCACCGTCCCTGCCACCTTCGCCGGCGCTGACACCTCACGGATGTCGTCGATGAACCCGACGGCGAAGACGATCGTCGCCGCGAGCAGCACCCCCAACGGTTCGGAGTTCGAGTCGAACAGCGTGTCGAAGGCATCGACGAACCAGGCGGTGGCCATCGCGGCGAGGAACCCGACGAACATCGCAAGGCCGCCCACGTCGGGCAGCGGCGTCTGGTGCACCGTGCGGTCGTTCGGCAGGTACACCCAACCCTGCCGCCGGGCGAGCATCCCGACGAGCGGCGTGGCGGCGAACGTGACACCGGCGGCAACGGCTCCGATCAGGAGAAAGGAACCGAAGTCGGGCACGGTCGGTCAGCCTACGACGCCGCGTACGCAGGGAACCGCGCGCAGAGCTCGGCGACGTCCTTGCGGACGACCTGCAACTCGGCCGGATCGTCGCGGTGACGCAGTGCGCGAGCGATGAACCCGGCGATCAACGGCATCTCGGCCTCGGTCATCCCCTGTGTCGTGACCGACGGGGTACCGATGCGCACACCGCTGGTGACGAACGGGCTCCGGGGGTCGTCGGGGATCGTGTTCTTGTTGAGGGTGATCCCGGCCTCGTCGAGCTTGGCCTGCGCCTCCTTGCCGGTGAGGTCGGCATCGAACGGCGTCAGGTCGACGACCATCAGATGGTTGTCGGTACCTCCGGAGACGAGCCGGAACCCCTCCTGGACGAGCGCCTCCGCGAGCGCCGACGCGTTCGTCACCACCTGATGGGCGTAGTCGGTGAACGACGGGTCCATCGCCTCACGGAAGGCGACCGCCTTGCCGGCGATCACGTGCTCGAGCGGGCCGCCCTGCCAACCGGGGAACACGGCCTTGTCGATCGCCTTGGCGTGCTCCTCCTTGCACAGGATGCACCCGCCGCGCGGTCCGCGCAGGGTCTTGTGGGTCGTGAAGGTGACCACATCGGCGTACGGGACGGGATTGGGATGAGCGCCACCGGCCACGAGACCGGCGAGGTGGGCGATGTCGAACAGCAGCAGCGCGCCGACTTCGTCGGCGATCTTCTTGAACGGCTCGGGGTCGAGACGGCGCGGGTAGGCGGTCGTTCCGGCGACGATCATCTTCGGGCGGTGCTCGAGCGCGAGGGCTCGCACCTCGTCCATGTCGATGCGGTCTTCGGCACCGGTCCCGTAGGACACGAAGTTGTAGAGCAGGCCGCTGGCGTTGACGGGCGAACCGTGGGTGAGGTGGCCGCCGTGGTCGAGGCTCAGACCGAGCACGGTGTCGCCCGGGTTCAGCAGCGCCTGGTACACGCACATGTTGGCGTTGGCACCCGAATGGGGCTGCACGTTGGCGTGATCGGCGCCGAAGAGCTGCTTGACCCGATCGATGGCGAGCTGCTCGATGTCGTCGACGATCGCATTGCCGCCGTAGTACCGCTTGCCGGGATACCCCTCGGAGTACTTGTTGGTCAGCACGGAGCCGACCGCGGCCATCACCGCTGGCGAGGTGAAGTTCTCGCTGGCGATCAGCTGGATCCCGGTGGTCTGGCGTTCGACTTCACGCTCGATGAGGCCGATGACCTCGGTGTCGGGATCGGTGTCGGATGGGAACGGCATCGTGGGTCCTTCGTGTGGGAGTGGGGGGGTGGCGGGGTGGGTGGCGGGGGTGAGTGGCGGGGGCGAGTGGCGGTTGGGACGGGGAACGGAGGGGTTCCTCGGCGTGGTCAGAACTCGGCTTCGAGGGCGGTCAGCTGGTCGACGCGGCGGGCGTGGCGGCCACCTTCGAACACGGTGGCCAGGAACGTGTCGACGATCTCCTCGGCGAGACCTTCGCCGACCACGCGTGCACCGATCGACAGCACGTTGGCGTCGTTGTGGGCTCGCGCCATCCGGGCGGTGTAGAGGCAGTTGCAGAGCGCGGCGCGCACACCGCGCACCTTGTTGGCGGCGAGCTGCTCTCCCTGGCCGCTGCCACCGAGCACGATGCCGACGTCGGCACGACCGTCACGCACGGTACGTCCGACCCCGGCGCAGATCTCGGGGTAGTCGACCGACTCGGTCGAGTGCGTGCCCTGATCGTCGACTTCGTACCCCTGGCCGAGCAGCATCGTGACGAGGTGCTGCTTGAGGTCGTAGCCGGCGTGGTCGGCGCCGATCGCGATGCGGCGGGGGAAGGCGCCTGCGGCGTCGTTCATGCGAGCCGAGTGTAGGTGCTCGCCGTCGCCGGCGGGCCCTGCGCATCCCGCCGGCGTTCCCGTTCGGTCGTGTCCGCGACGAGACGGTGTGCCCCTCCTGCGACACCGACGATCGGAGGGCGGCTGTCTATCGTGCGAGCCCGTGGCACCTCGACCCGTTCCCCGCACGCCCGACCCGCGCACCCCGGTGATCATCGGGGTCGGCCAGTACGTCCACCGGGCCGAGTCGCTCGACGATGCGCTCGAGCCGGTGGCGTTGATGGAGCAGGCGGTGCTGGCGGCATCGACCGACGCCGGGCTCGACGGACCGCCGAGCGCCGATGCGCTGCGCGTCGTCAGCCAGCTCTCGTGGCGCTACGGCAACACACCGCGTTTCCTCGCCGGTCGCCTCGGCATCGACCCGCATCGCCTCGACTACTCGACGATGGGCGGCAACAGCCCGCAGTCGCTCGTGAACGCCACCGCGATCGACATCCAGGCCGGCGAGATCGACATCGCGATCCTCGCCGGCGGTGAGGCCACCCGCACCCGGTCGCGGGCCCGCAAGGCCGGCGTCGAACTCGACTGGCCGAAGTCGGAGCCGGGGGACGAGCCGACGATCGTCGGCGAGGAGCTCGAGATGAATCTGGAGGCCGAGACCTCACGCGGCATCTACCTGCCGGTCCAGATCTACCCGATGTTCGAGACCGCGATCCGCGCCGCGGCCGGTCGGACCGTCGACGAACACCGCGACCACCTCGGGCACCTGTGGTCCGGCCTCAGTCAGGTCGCCGCCCGGAACCCGTACGCGTGGATCCAGGAGGCCAAGACCGCGGCCGAGATCACCACGGTCGGCGAGAACAACCGCATGATCGGGCTGCCGTACCCGAAACTCATGAACTCCAACAACGACGTCGACATGGCGGCCGCCGTCATCATGTGCTCGGTCGAGGCGGCGCGTCGGATGGGGATACCGGAGGATCGCTGGGTGTTCCCCCATGCGGGCACCGATTGCCACGAACACAACTACGTGTCGCACCGCGAGACGTTCACCCGCACCCCGGCGGTCGAGATCGGCGGTCACCTCGCGCTCGAACTCGCCGGCATCGACATCGACGACGTCGCCATCCGTCGACCTGTACTCGTGCTTCCCGGCAGCGGTACAACTCGGCGCCCAATCGCTCGGCATCGACCTGCGGCGCCAGTGGT
>CAVQRU010000042.1:0-44856 GCA_963715285.1 Ilumatobacteraceae bacterium
TCGTGGTGGCGGGGGCAGGATTTGAACCTGCGACCTTCGGGTTATGAGCCCGACGAGCTACCGAACTGCTCCACCCCGCGTCGAAGTGGACGGTCACTGTACGCCCGTGGCAGAGGATTGGCAACCGTCCGGATCGCCTTCTGGGGCGATGGGCCCTGTTGCCGGCGTCACACCACGTTGATGGCGCGGCGCCGCTTCCCCCCGGCACCGCCACGCGCCTCGTCGGCGCCCGGGCCGCGCTCGTGCTCGCATCCCTCCCCGACTGACCCGCCCCGATCTTCTCGTGAACTCGTTGCGGAGTAATCCCGCAACGATTTCACGAGATGGGTGAAGGACCGGTGACGGGATCACGCTGGCGGGTATCCGCCACCTCCTAACGTGCCTCCGATGGGTGGCGACGGCGTCGATCAGGCAGTGTTCCTCGTGGTGTTGACGCTGCGGTTCGTCATCCCACTGTTCATCCCCCGGTTCCCGCTGCCGGCCATCCTCGCGGCATTGGTCATCGACGCGGCCGACCAGACGATCTTCCAGCAGTACACGAACCTGAACCTCGACGGGTACCAGAACTACGACAAGGCACTCGACATCTTCTACCTGACGATCGCTTTCCTCGCGGTCTACCGGAACTGGACCAACACCACGGCGATCAACGTCGCCCGGTTCCTCTGGTATTACCGGCTCGTCGGGGTCTGGCTGTTCGAGGTGTACCAGGAACGCTGGATCCTGTTCGTGTTCCCGAACACGTTCGAGTACTTCTTCATCGCGTACGCCGCCATCCGCACCCAGTGGGACCCGCGGCGCCTCGGCCAGCGCGCCGTGATCGGGCTCGCGGCATTCATCTGGATCTTCATCAAGCTGCCCCAGGAGTGGTGGATCCACATCGCCCAGAACGACTTCACCGACTTCATGAAGGTCGACATCTTCGGAACGACCCCGACCACGTCGTGGGCCGACGCGATCACGAACCGGCCTGCGGTGACCCTCGCCCTCGTGGTCGGCATCGCACTCGTCGCTGCACTCGCCGTGTGGGGGTATCGCAAGGCGCCACCCAAGGACTGGTCGTTCCGGGTCGACGTCGACAAGCCGATCCCCGTGGTGGAGCTGCCGGACCGTCCGCAGGCGCCGCTGTGGATGGCCCCGCCGTTCGCCGAGAAGCTGCTGCTCGTCGGCCTGATCGCCGCGATCTACGTCAGTGTGCTCGATCTCGACACCACGGTCGTGCGGATCTTCCTGGCGACGGCGCTGATCATCGGCGCCAGCGTGGCGGTCAGCGAGCTGCTCTCCCGACGGGGCATCGAGTGGTCGTCGATCGGTGTGCAGTGGCTCGCCCTGGCGGCCCTCAACAGCGTGGTGCTGTTCACCTACGCGTCCCTGCTGAGCGACGAGGTGAACCGCTCGCTGGTGGCCTTCTTCGGGCTGCTGCTCACGATGGTGATCGTGCTGTACGACCGCTTCGTCGGCGAGCGCGCGGCGAATCCAGAGATAACCGCCAGCGCGGCGACCACCTGACGCGCTACTCGACGGGCTGCTTCCAGCGGTTGAGGTAGGTCACCTCGGCGGCCGGGCGGCGCGGTGCCGGTGTGAACGACTGGCCGGTGTAGTAGCCGACGGCGAGCAAGCAGACCTGGGTGACCGTCGGCGGGATGCCGAGCAGCTCGGCGACCTCGGCTTCGTGCTCGAGATGGAACGTCGTCCACGCCGACCCGATCCCCCGCGACCGTGCGGCCAGCTGGAAGCTCCACACCCCCGGCAGCACCGAGCCGTAGTAGCCCGCGTACGCACCGGTCGACGATCCGTCGGGCACCCGGTCCAGGCGCATCGACAGGACGAGGGCCGGCACCTCGTGGAGGTGCTCGACGAGAAACATTGCCGAGTCGATCACCTTGCCGCTGCGATCGTCGCTGCGCACCTCGGCGTTCATCTCGAGGTAGGGCCGGCCGACGGCACCGAAGTACTCCGAGATCTTCGCCTTGGTGTCGGGATCGTCGATGATCATCCATCGGTTGCGCTCGAGATTCCCACCCATCGGCGCGTGGCTGGCGACGTCGATGCATTCGAGCAGCTCCTCGTACGGGACGGGCCGGGTGAGATCGAGGCGCTTGCGGACCTGCTTGGTCGTCTTCAGGAGGAGGTCGGTCTGGTCGAGGTCGAAGCCGGTGACCGGGTGGTGTGCCATCGACCCAGAATGGCATGGTCGGAGCGCGCCGCCATCACGCACGCACCATGGGCCATGCCACCGCGGCGGTGCCCGGCAAGTACGCCATGCTCCGCTCGCCGAGCGGCGTCACGCCCGCAGCCGAGAGCACGGTCTCGATCGAGATCTCCGCTTCGACGTCTTGGATCATCCACTCGCTGTGAGAGATGTCGCCGCGCAAGAGTCGTCCCCAACGTGCGGTCGAGAACATGCAATACCGCTCGGCGAGAAACTCGTTGATCGACCCACGGGCCGCTGGTGACGGCGTGCCAACAGGGCGGTACCTCGCCTCGAAACGGACGGACGGTCGTCGGCACGACGCCTCGAGTTCGTTGAGGCCGATCACCATCCCCCACGGGTAACAGGGGAGGTGATGTCGCTCCATGCGTCGGAGTTCCGAGATGTCCAATCGCTCCGCGGCGCATGGGGCCTCTTCGAGGTGGGAGTCGAACTGCGGGCAAACACGATCCCGCTCTCACTCGGTGACGACGGCGGACCAGCCCGACGCAAAGCACTACGCCTCCGGTCGCAACATCGCCACCTGGCTCCCCAAGACCGTCGACGGGCCCGGCGGGGCCTGGCACCGACTCCAGGTCACGGCGCCGGATCGAGCTGAGCAGACAGCACGTCTCGTTCGACCTCGACCTCGGCGAGATGAAGGAGCTCGCCCGAATCCTGCACGTACGCCAACAAGGCGTCGAGGACGGACTGCGCTTCCTCCAGGAGACCGCGATCGCGCAGCACCCTCACCAGCAACAGCTGAAGAAGGGAGGAATCGGCACGCGACCCGCATGTGTCGAGCGCAACCAGCGACCGCCGCAATCGTTCGACCGGCTCGTCGGCCGTGGTCGTCAAGGCGTCGCCCCACGCCAGGAGGCACGCTGTTTGAGCCTCGATCTGAACCAGCCCGAATCGATCAGCGAGCGCTGCCGCGGCTTCGGCGTGTTCAACCGCTCGAGCGACATCGCCGCAGCGAGCGAAGGTCTTCGACATCGTGAGGAACAGCCAGGACCGGTCGTACGCCGCCTCGTCACCGTCGCCAAGCGATTCGATCGCCCGTTCGTATCGTGCCAATCCGTCGGACAGATCGATGCGCGCCGCAATGTCGGCGATGAGACCGAGCGCCCAAGCACGCACATTGGACCAATGGGCTCCACCGGCTTCCTCCAGGATCGCGATCGATGTCTCCAGGTGAGACAGGGCGGTCTCGAACTCACCACACATGTACAGCGTGGAGCCGGCGAGAAAGTGTCCCTGGGCCCGCATACCGGGAATCTCGCCCGTGAGTTGCAGCATCGGTTGGATGTTCGAGCGGGCCGAGCTGAAATCCGGGCGCGACAACCACAACGAGTAGAGGCCGGTGAGTACGACGGCCCGCTGGGCAGGCTCCGACTCGGCTTTGCAGAGTTCCTCCGCTCGGAAATAGAGCTCGGCCAACCGTTCGTGGCCACCACCGAGCACCCGGGAGGCGACGGGCCCCATCGACAGAATCAGCCTCACTTCCTCGCGATCGCGGGCCTCGTCCTGCCGCATGCCCAGCAGCACGTCGTAGGCATGGGTGTAGTGCGCGAGCGATTCGGCCAATGCCATCCGCCGCCGGGCCTCGCGGGCGATCTCCTTCCAAGCTCGGAACGCCTGCATCGGCTCCTCGGCCTGAGTCCAGTGAAAGGCGAGTTGCTCCCCGTAGCGCCGGGCCGACGCCTCCCCACATGCAACGATGGCTGCTGCGGCGTCGCGGTGGAGTCGGATGCGCTGCGACCGAACGATGGTGCCGTACGCAACCTCCCCGAGGAGGCCGTGAGTGAACATGAATCGCCGTCCTCGTTCGACCTCTCGGAGGACATCGGCATCGACGAGTTCACGAAGCCGCGCACACAACTCGTCCTCGTTGCACCCCAGTGCGACAGCTGCCACGGCGACATCGACCTCCCGACCGAACACACTGCAATGCCGCGCCAACTCGATGTCGCCTTCCAGTCGTTCGAGCCGCGCCCGCAGCAGGTCCACCACGTTCCGGGGCACCTCCGACGCGGCAGTCTGCTCGCCACGACCGTGCTGGCGCACGAACTCCTCGAGGAACAGCGGTACGCCCTCGGATCGCTCCACGACCTGCTCGACGAGCACGGGGTCCGTGATGTCGAACTCGGCGAGCATGTCCGACACCGAGTGGGCGTCGAGTCGTGGGAGCGGCAGCGACGTCACATCTGACGCCAGTGGCCACGGTGGGTCCCACTCCGGCCGAGCAGATGCGAACACGGCCAAGCGCACGCCTGCCGCTCGGGCTCTCAAGACCTGGAGCAGCTCGAGCGTCGAGGGGTCGAACCACTGGAGATCATCGAGGAGCAGGATGACCAACTCGTCAGTCGCCTGCGCGATCAAGTTGTCGCAGATGCGCTCGACGATGCGACGCCGGGCCGTCTCAGGGCTGACCGAGGATCCGTCATCCGGTCCTGAGCCGGTGAGATCATCGAGCGAAACACCGAGAGACGACGACATCGCTGCGCCGCGCTCGACGAACTCCGCGAGTACCGCGAACGGAGTGGTGGCGCGATCCTGAAGGCCACGGAACACGAGCACCGACCCCTCCGGACGAGCAGACGAATCACGGAACTCGCGAAGCAGCCGGGTCTTGCCGATACCGGGTTCACCGACCAACACCACATACTGCGGGCTTCGTTGCGAAGCGAGAAGGCTCCGCCCCAGAAGGATCGCCAGCTCGGCGTCGCGGGCGACGAGAGTGGCTTCGAGCGTGCGCGACCGATGGTCGAGCTGATCGAAATCACGGTCGATGCTGCTGACACCGAACACCCGGACCGGATGGTCGATTCCGCGCAGCTCGACATCGACACCATCGGTGAACTCGACCTCCGCCGACACCAATTCGGCAGTGTCACCCGACACGATGACCTCGCCGGGTTCCGCAGAGCCCTGAAGCCTCGCGGCGGTGTTCGCTCCTTCTCCGATCACGTCGAGCGCAACATAGGCAGACCCCGACCCGGTCGATCCCAACACGACCAGTCCGGTATGGACCCCGGCTCGCGACATGATGGGCTCACCCTCCAGCGTCACGATGTTGGGCGTGGCCGTCACCAGGTCGAACGCGGCACGCACCGCCCGCGTCGGAGCGTCGTCGAGCGCGACCGGCGCCCCGAAGCAGGCCAGGACTCCGTCTCCGACGAAGCGCAGCACATGCCCACCGGCGTCGACGATCGTCCGCTCGCACAGCGCGTGGAATGCGAGCATGGTCGTGTGGAGATCCTCCGGGTCGAGCCGAGTCGAGAGCTCGGTGGATCCGACGAGATCGCAGAACACGATCGTCAGTTGACGCAACTCCGGGTCGACGGATTCCGCCATGGACGCCCCGCACACCCCGCAGAACCGCATCGTGCGCGGCCAACGCTCACCGCAACCGGGGCATGGCTGCTCGCGATCTGGCATCACCCGAAAGTGTAGGTTCCCCAGTATTCATCGTCGGCAGCGATGGTTCGGGCCGCGGGACTTCGATGGCTGGCCCGGCCCGCCACGCCGATACGTTGCCCAACGTGACCTCGACGTCGGCCGACTCCCCGCAGGCCGCCGAGGCCAAGGACCTGTCCCGGGGCCTGATCGGCGCCGGCATCGCGGTGTGCGCCTGGTCGACCGGCACGATCCTGGCCAAGTACATCGACATGGGCAGCCTGGCGATCGGCTTCTATCGATTCGCCTTCTTCGCCCTGATGATCATCATGTGGATGCGGGCCAACGGCACGCCCTTCCGGTTGCGCGTGATCCGCGACTCGATGTGGGGAGGCATCGCCCTCGGAGCAGACATCGCCTTGTTCTTCTCGGCCGTGAAGCTGACGAGCATCGTCAATGCCACGATCATCGGCGCGATGCAGCCGATCGTCGTCGGCGTGATCGCTGCGAAGTTCTTCGGCGAGACGATCGGTCTCCGCAACGTGGCGTGGTCGTTCGTCGCGCTCTGCGGCACGATCGTCGTGGTCGCCTCGTCGGCAGGCGACACCACGAACGACTGGCGCGGCGACCTGCTGGCCCTTGCGGCGATGCTCTCGTGGAGTGCCTACTTCATCACGTCGAAGAACTCGAAGAAGAACATGACCCCCACCGAGTTCACCGCGGGGACGGCGCTCTGGACGATGGCGATCTGCGCACCACTCGGGCTCGCGTTCGGGCAGGACATGTCGTGGCCCTCACTGTCCAACTGGGGCCTGCTGATCGCGATGGCGATCAGTTCGGGGCTGATCGGTCACGCGATGATGAACTGGTCGCTGGTGCGGATCCCGCTCTGGGTCGGCTCCACGTTCACGCTCCTGATCCCGGTGTTCTCGGCGATCATGGCGTGGGTGTTCCTCGGCGAGGCCGTGTCGCCGGTCCAGGCCGCGGCGATGGCCGTGGTCATCGGCGCGCTGGCGGTCGTCGTGCACAGCCAGGCGACACCGGCACCGGTCGCCGCCCCGGTGGCATCGGCGACGATCGACGAGCACCGCGACGCGGGTCACTAGCCTCGGATCGTGTTCGAACTGACGCCCGAAGCGCTCGTCGGCTACGTCGCGTCAGCGCTGGTGGTCGTCTCGCTGACGATGACGTCGGTCGTGCGACTGCGCTTCATCTCCTTCCTCGGGGCCGTCACGTTCGTCGTCTACGGGCTGCTGATCGAGTCGGCGCCGATCGTCGTCACCAACACGGCGATCATGGTGATCAACGTCTGGTTCCTGCGCAAGGAGTTCGCGTCGGGAACCCCCGCCGGCTTCGACCTCGGCGCGTCGCACATCCGGCCCGACTCGCCGTTCCTGCGCGACTTCGTCGACTTCCACCTGATCGACATCCACCGGTTCCAGCCGGACTTCGTCCTCGGCGCCGGCGACGACGTCGAGTCGTGGCTGCTGATCCGCGACGGCCTGCCCGCCGGGCTCCTGATCGGACGACGGCGCGGCTCCAGGCTGACGATCGACCTCGACTACGTACTCAAGCCGTACCGGGATTCACGCCTCGGTCACTGGCTGTTCGGCCGCGGCGCCGAGGTGTTCCGCCGCGACGGCATCACCACCGTGCGCAGCCACGGCTCGACCGACACCCACCGCAAGTACCTCGAGCGGGTGGGGTTCCAGGCGACCGGCGACGGTGACATCTACGCGCTCTCCCTCTAACCCACTCCCCCGTTTGCGTCGAGAAATCGGTGGGCCGTCCCACCCGAATCCGCACGCAAACAATCGGTGCGACCCGCTCCCCCGTATGCGTCCAGAAATCGGTGGGGCGTCCCACGGAAATCCGCACGCAAACGGAACGGAACGGAGCGGAGCGGGACGCCCGCGGCGCCGGGTCGGTCAGGCGATGACGGGGACGGACTCCATGGCGTCGGCGATGGCGGAGTCCGGCAGGTCGTAGTCGACCATCTCACCCGACAGGTACTTCTCGTAGCTCGCCAGGTCGAGGTGGCCGTGGCCGCACAACGCGGTGAGGATCACCTTCTCCTCGCCGGACTCCTTGCACGCCAGCGCCTCACGGATCGCTGCGGCGATCGCGTGCGTCGGCTCCGGGGCAGGAACGATGCCTTCGGTGCGGGCGAACTGCAGCGCACCGGCGAAGCACTCGCGCTGCGGGATGGCGATCGCCTCGACGAGGCCCTCGTTGTAGACGTGCGACACCAGGGGGCTCATCCCGTGATAGCGCAGACCACCGGCATGGATCGGTTCGGGGATGAAGGTGTGGCCGAGCGTGTGCATCTTCATCAACGGCGTCATCCCGGCGGTGTCACCGAAGTCGTAGCGGTACTCACCCTTTGTCAGCGTCGGACACGCCGCCGGCTCGACGCAGCGGATCGTCGGGTTCATCTTCCCCGCGAGCTTCTCGCGCAGGAACGGGAACGCCAGCCCGCCGAAGTTGGAGCCGCCCCCCGTGCAGCCGACGAGCACGTCGGGCACCTCGTCGACCTTCGCCAGCTGCAGCAACGCCTCCTCGCCGATGATCGTCTGGTGCAGCAGCACATGGTTGAGCACCGAGCCGAGTGCGTAGCGGGCGTTCGGGTCGGCGACGCACATCGCCACCGCCTCGGAGATCGCGATGCCGAGCGACCCGGGGTGGTCCGGGTTCTCGGCGAGCAGCGAGCGTCCGAACTCGGTGAGTTCCGACGGGCTGGGGTGCACCGTAGCGCCCCAGATCTCCATCATCGTCTTGCGGTAGGGCTTCTGGCGATACGACGCGGCCACCTGCCACACCTCGCACTCCATCCCGTACTGCGCCGTGGCGAACGCGAGCGCCGTCCCCCACTGGCCGGCGCCGGTCTCGGTCGTCAGCTTCGTGATGCCTTCCTGATGGTTGTAGTAGGCCTGCGGCACCGCCGTGTTCGGCTTGTGCGACCCGGCCGGGCTGACGCCTTCGTACTTGTAGTAGATCCGTGCCGGGGTGTCGAGCAGCTCTTCCAGTCGACGGGCCCGGAACAGCGGGCTCGGCCGCCACAGGCGGTACACGTCGAGCACGCCGCCGGGGATGTCGACGTACCGCTCGGTGGTGACCTCCTGCTCGATCAGGGCCATCGGGAACAGCGGAGCGAAGTCGTCGGGGCCGGCCGGCTGATGCGTTCCGGGATGCAACGCCGGCGGCGGCGGGGTCGGGAGGTCCGCGACCAGGTTGTACCACTGGGTCGGCATCTCCGATTCGGAGAGATGGATCTGGTGCGCAGGTGAGGAAGCCATGATCGGCCAACCGTAGTCAGGTACGTTTCAGTCACGCCCAGACGAACGAGGATTGATGGGACTGTTCCGAAAGAAGAAGACCGCCTCCGAAGAAGCTCTCCAACAGGAACTCGACGCGCTCGAGGAGCGTCTGGCCGCCACCGAACGGGCGAGGGCCGAACTCGAAGGACGCCTGAGCGCACTGGCCGACGTCAACGCCACGCTTGCAGTCCGCATCGCAACACTCGACGAGGCCAACACCAACCTCGACACGCGGCTCGGTTCACTCGACCACGGCTTCAGCCTGCTGGGCGACCAGCTCAACTCGCTCAGCGCAACGAACGAGCGGCTCGGCCAACGGTTCGGGGCCGTCGACGACCTCGACGCACGCCTGCGCGAGCTCACCGACCGGCTGAACACCCCGGTGTCCGCCCCACCCCCATCGCCGGCGCCCCCGTCGCCTGCACCCCCGACGATCCCGCCCCCGCCCGCTGCAACGCCTCCTCCCCCGCCACCCCCGACGCCCGACTCGACCGTCGACGACGAGCGCCTCGATGACCTCGCAACTCGGCTCGATCTCCTCGCGACGGCCGTGGCTGCGCACACCGAGAGCCTGGCGGCAGCCCAGGCTCGCTTCGCGGAGATCGACGAGCTGAGCGAGTTGCTCGAGGCCACCGGGAGCGACGAGGACGAGGCCGGCGACGACGAGTTGGTCGCCCTCCGCCAGCAACTCACCGACGTCACCGAACGCGTGAACGGCATGGACACGCGGGTCACGAGCGTCTCGACCGAACTCGCCAACCAGCTCACCGAGCTGAGCCGTGACATCGACGAACTGAACCGACGTGCTCAGGAGGCCGCCGACGCTGCGGCCACCTCGGATGAACCGGACGACGAGTCGTCGGCCTCCATCGAGATCGACACCACCGAGATCGAGGCCCGGCTGGCCGAGCGTCTCGACGCCGCCATCGACGACGTGCTCGGCACCACCGAGCGCCTCGCCGCTGAACAGGCCCGGTACGAGATCCAGTTCCGTGCCGATCTCGCCGACCTGGCCGAACGCCTCCGCCGACCCAACGCGCAGTGAACGTCAGGGCTGGTTGACGAGAATCTCCAACGCGTCGGCGATCAGGTTGCGAGCCTCCTCGATCTTCTCCTGATAGAGCCCGAGGTCACCGTCCTGCAACGCCGTCTCGGCATCGGCGAACGCCTGGTCGGCGTCGTTGAGGAGTGAGGTCGGATCACCCGTGGCGATCTCCACGCCGGGATCGGTGACGGCGGGGTCGACGTCGCTGCCGTCATCGGGCTCGGTCGGCCGCGCGATCTCCTCGCCGAGGTCGCCGCGGAAGCCCGGGAACAGACGGGCGAGCGCCTCGCTCACGGTCGACTCCAGCACGGAACGATCGTTGTAGGACACGATGACCGCTCGGTACTCGGTGACCGAGCCGACGTCACCCGAGTTCTGCGGTACCGACACGTAGTACGGGCGCACGTAGATCAGCCCGTCGGCGACCGGGATCAGCTGGAGGTCACCGAAGCGAACCTCGGTCCCGCCACCGCCGACGTTGTCGAGCGAGATGCGCCGTGAGATCGCCTCGGTCGATTCGGCATTGCCGGCCACCCGCAGCGGACCATCGGGCAGGTTGCCGTTGGCGTCCTCGACGATGTACGTGGTGAGTTTGCCGTAACTGCCGGGATCGCTCGACGCCGTCATGTAGGCCTGCAACTGCGTTCGTTCGTCGTTGGTCGAGAACGGCACGAACGGGCGCAGCATCACGAAGTTCTCCTCCGACGGCTCGCCGGGCGCACTGGTGTCGAACATCGTGTAGTACGGGATGAATCGATCCGCGTTCGACTCGGTCGCGAAGGTGTTCTCCGCAGCGGTGTTGGTGCCGTCGGCGGTGACGGGGCCCGCGGCGGTCACGACCAGCTGCGACGGCTCCGTGCCCGGGGCCTGCGACACCGACCACGCGTTGCCGTCGCGCTGGAAGAAGAGGGCGGGGTCGATGCGGTACTTGGAGTAGACGTCGGTCTGGATGCGGAACAGGTCCTCGGGGTAGCGCAGGTGCTCACGCAGCTCTTCGGGCATCTCGCTCAGCGGCGTGAACAGGTCGGGAAAGGCGCCACGCCACGCCCGCAGGATCGGGTCCTGCTCGTCGACCACGTAGAACGTGACCTCACCGGTGTAGGCGTCGACGACCGCCTTCACGCTGTTGCGCACGTAGTTGTCGCTGTCGCTCAGGCCGGATTGCGGCGAGCGCTGCACGTCACCGATGCGTTGGCCGTACGGATACCGCGTGGTCGTGGTGTAGGCGTCGGTGACCCAGACGGCGCGTCCGTCGATGGCCACCGGGTACGGGTCGGCGTCGTAGGACAGGAACGGGGCCAGCTTGGCGAGCCGATCGTTGACACCGCGGACCCACAGCATCTGCGAGTCGGGGTTGATCGCACCGGATCCGAGCACGTTGTAGTCGAGGAAGGCGAGAGCGAAGGCGGCGCGGCGGGCGAAGGAGTTCATCTCCACGCCGTTGGTGCCCTCATAGGCGTGCGGCTCGGCGCACTCGCGCTCGGTGGACTCGCTGTTGGCGATGGCGTAGCCGGTGAGGATCGGGCTGAAGTACAACTCGGGTCGGGCCAGCTCGACGGTGCGATAGTCGGGCCGCTGGTTCTCGAGGACGCGTCCGGTGGGTGCCATCACCAGGCCGCACCCACGGGTGTTGATCAGGTGCAGGCCCTGCCAGCTCTTGTTGGTCACACCGCTGAGCTGGAGTTCGCGGGCGGCGATCAGCACCTCTTCGGGCTCGCCACCGTCGAGCACGTACCGGTCGACGTCGAGGTCGTCGATCGTCAGACCGGCCACCTCGCCACGGTCGACCAGGAATCTCGTCTCCATCTGGGCCGGGTTCAGGAGGCGCACGTTCTCGAGCGGGGCAAGGTTGTCCTCGACCTCCTCGGTGGAGAGCGTCTCGAAGTCGACCGTGCGGACGTCGACCTCGGTCAACCCGAGCGCCTGACGAGTCGCCGTGACGTTGCGTTCGATGTACGGCTCCTCCCGGACCTCCTGGTTCGGGTTGACGACGAGCGCCTGGACCACCGCCGGGTAGATCAGCCCGCCGACGATCGCCACCACGAGCCAGAGCGCGGAGGCAATGAACGGCAGGCGGAACGATCCGGTGCGTACCACCGACAGGTACAGCCCTGCCGTGAGCAGCGCGATCAGGATGAGCAACATGATCGCCGGAAGTTGCGCATTGACCACCGAATACGTGGCGCCCTGGACGATGCCGCGCTCGGTGTTGGTGATCGCGTAGCGATCCAGCCAGTAGTCGCCGGCCTTCACGACCGCCAGCACTGCGAGCAGTACGGCGAGGTGGGCCTTGGTCGACTGACGCACCACCGGTACCGGCGACACGAACACGACTCCGCCATTGAGGATGTGGGCGGCGGCCGTGAGCAGCAGCACCACGATCAGCGACGCGAACAGCCAGTTGAGCACGAACGAGAGGAACGGGAGCTGGAAGACGTAGAACCCGACGTCGGCGCCGAATTGTGCGTCCGAGATGCCGAACTCGCGGGCGTTGCGGAACAGCAGCCAGTCCTGCCAGAGCGCCACCGCGGGCAACGCCAGCAGCAGGGCGAAGATGAGCGCGATGCCGTAACGCACCAGCCGGAGCCGGTGCCCGAAGAGATCGTGGAAGCGCTCGACGTACGGGTGCACGTTCGCCGGGAACGTGACCGGGGCGACCCGATCGGCGATCCACAGGTTGATGCCCGCGATCAGGGCGAACAGCGCGAAGAACACGCCGAACAACGTCAGCTTGGCGGAGATGACGCCCCAGAAGACGTCCTCACGACCGAGCGACTCGTGCCAGAGGTAATCGACGTAGAACCGGGCGATCGCGCGGCCGAAGATGAGCACGAACAGGAACAATCCGCCCAGGACGATGAGCACACCGCGACCCGTGAAGCGGCGACGAGGGCGATCGATGGAGATCTCGGAGCTACGCGCCATTGGCGCCGAACACTAACGGCCGGCAGGGAGCAAGAGGCATCGGCACCCGATGTGCGCGGGTGCGAACGTGTGCCCGGTCGGAAACGCATCGCCGGCTGCGATCGTGCCGGCGAGGGAGTTGTCGTCGCAGTCGGCACACCCCTGGCGGGAGTCGTCACAGGCCCACACCACCGGAGTGCCCGGCTCGATCGCCGCGAGGACCCCGCGGCCGTGGGCCATCCGCACGATGTCGTCGAGTTGCTCGTCGATGTGCTGTGTCTTCCACTCCCGGTAGACCGCCCGGACGCGCTTGCTGATGTCGACCCGGTCACCGTCGCCATCGCTGACACATCGAGCGAGCCGTTCACGCAACGGCTCGACGAGCCACTCGGCGAGCACCTCGTCGGCGGCGGAGATCGCCGCAGCGGAGTCGGCGGCGACCAGCGGCTTCGAGCGCCCGACGAGTGCGGCGCCGGCGTCGGCAGCCATGCGGAGTTCGTCGGCGATCGCTCCGGCGTACCGGCCCGCGTGTTCGGCTGCGTCGGGGAGCAGCGCGTCGAGGTCGACGACCGGAGCGGTGCCGCGCAACGCCTCGAGCACCTCGTTCTGTTCGTCTGCCAGCGCTCGCTTGAGCTTTCGGGCCGACGTGACGATGATGGGCGTGAGGTCGGCGTCGCGACACTCGAAGGGCGAGGGCACCGCATCGTCGCCGTCATCGACCTCGCCCACGACATCGACATCGACATCGACATCGGTGTCGGCGTCGCTGTCGGTGGCCGGCTCGATCTCGGCCTCGGCCTCGACGGTGGCCGGTGTCTCCGGATCGACGATCACCGCCTCCGCGCGGAGCCGGGCGAACAGGTCGACGACGACGTCGTCACGCTCCTGCGACACGTTGGCGTCGCCGTCGGCACCGAGGTCGGCGACGTCCTCGACCTCGGCTGGCACCCGGGCCTCCTCGGCCTCGATCGTCATCTCCTCGGTCGCCGACTCGTCCGCGGTCGACTCCTCCACCGTCGACTCCTCGGGGGCCACTTCGAAATCGATCTGCTCCGCGTCGCCCCCACCGCCCTGACCATCGGCGTCGACCTGACCGCCGGCGTCGACTTCGGGCGCCCCGACGTCGGTGAGTCCGGTCTCGATCTCGTGTCTCGGCGTCGGTCTCGGTGGACGGCGTCTCGGAAGGCGTCGACTCGGCAGGACGCGGCGAGTTCGGCACCATCACCGGCACCGGCCCCGTCGTGGGCGCCAGGTTCACGTACTCGTCGGGTTCACCGAGCGGCTGCAGCTCCGACACCACGTCGACCGCCACGAGACGGGCCCGCTCGAACGACTGCATCAGGCGGTCGCGTCCGTGCAGCAGCTGTTCGATCTGTTCGCGCGCCAGTTCACGCCGCCGCGCGAGTTCGCTCAGCACGCGCTCGCGGTACGCACGTGCCTCGTTGACCATCTCGCGGCCCTGCTGTTTGGCCATCGAGAGTTCGGCCTCGGCATCGGCAGCAGCGTCGGTGCGTCGACGCGACGCCTCGACCTCGGCCTCTTCGCGCATCCGAGCCGCTTCGTCGCTGGCCTCGCTCAACAGCTGTGCGGCCGCCTGCTCCGCCTTCTGACGAATCTCGACCGCACTCTCGCGTGCGGTGGTGAGTACGCGGGCGGTCTCCTCGCCCAACAGGCGGGTCAGCGCGGCGTCGTCGAGCTGTGCCGTCGACAGATCGGGGTTGGACTGTGCGGTGCGCAGCTCGCGCTCGAGAAAGCGTTCGCGCTCCTGGAGTCGGCCGAGTTCGGCCGCGATCATCCGCAGGAAATCGCG
Organism: Ilumatobacteraceae bacterium; assembly: GCA_963715285.1. Classification (GTDB taxonomy): domain Bacteria; phylum Actinomycetota; class Acidimicrobiia; order Acidimicrobiales; family Ilumatobacteraceae; genus Sva-07. The sequence goes on from CAVQRU010000042.1 coordinate 14,667, forward strand.
TACTTCGGCCTGGTCGAACCCGCGTCGGCTGGTACTGAAACCGGCGTCGGCAACCGACGCCGGAGATGACGGGTCGGGTCGGGTGAAGGACATGGCCATGACGCAACGCTACGCAGTCCGGCACCTCAGGTGGTGGCAATCGGCGCGCGCACCGCGCGCACGTGTCAGGTGACGGGCACCAGCGGGTCGCCACCCAGATCCACGAGCGCCGCGAGCGCCTCGTCGAGGTTGGCCACGGGGATGATCTCGACCTCGCCACGGCCGGCATCCTCCAACCGCTGACGCTGGACGGGGTCGTCGAGTTCCGACTGCGACGCCGGCACGAGGAACACCCGCACGCCGTTCTGATGCACCGCCGACACCTTCTGGGCGAGACCCCCGATGGCGCCGACCTCGCCGTTGAGATCGATCGTGCCGGTGACCGCCACGTTCTGGTCACCGGTCAACCTGCCCGGTGACAGTTCGTCGATGAGCGCGAGCGTGAACGCCAACCCCGCCGACGGTCCACCGATGTCGTCGGTCTCGATGTCGACCTGGAACGGCAGCTGGATCGCACGGGTGTCGAACGGAACGAACCCGACGATCGTCCGGTCCGGGTCGTCGGGCGAGGCCGACAGCTCCACCGTCACCGTCTGCTCACCCTCGCCCGGTCGCTCGATCACCAACTCGATGGTGTCGCCGGGCTCACGGCCGGCGAGGACCTCACTGAGGTCGTCGACCGACTCGAGCGTCACTCCGTCGGCCTCGACGATCCGGTCGGCCGGATCGATCTGCTCGTCGGACGGGAACCACTCCTCGCACTCGCCCCCGTCGTCGGAGGGGACCTTGCACAGGACGTCCTGCACGATCACGTCGCCAGGCGTGATCTCCACGTCGAAGCCCAACGTCGTCAGCGCCACGTACTGCGCCTCCTGCTCTGCACTTCGCATCATCTGCAGGTTGAACTCGCGTCGCTGGCTCGGCGTGCGCGCCCCGAACTTGTCCTCCTCGGTCAGGAAGTCGACCGCCGGATCGTCGCGACCCGCGAACCACGACAACACCGACTGGTTCGGTGCGGTGACGGTCACGAACACGAAGTCGTTGGCGGTGTCGAAGCGCTCGACGCCGTCGGGGAGCTCGCCGAACACGATCCGGTCGTTCACGGGGTCGGCCGACGCGGGCGTCAGTGCGTACGGCGTCGGATTCATCTCTCCCGTGCGCTGGTTCTCCTTGCTCGACACGAGACCGGACGGAAGCAGCGACGCCACACCGATCGCAGCGATCGTCAGCAGGCCGATGGCGGCCAGGACCCAGGCCCACCACCGGTTGCGGGGGGCGGTCAGTACGATGTCGGTTGTCGTGTCGGTCACGGATCTCACCACTCAGGCCGCGTGGATGGTCGGGCTCGCCATGTTGGCGCTCGTCCTCGCGGGGTGGCGAAAGACTGCCAGACCCACGCCCCGAACACCACGCAGGGACCCGATGTTGCGCCGACCGTGGGAACCGATCGGCGTCGCAGAGACCACGACCTCGCTGTACAAGCGACCCAGCCTGCTGCGACGACTGTGGGCGGTCGTGGCGAGTTCGGGCCTCGCGATCGTGATCGGCGCGGTGTTGGCGGTGGTCATCGCCTTCGGATCCGCCTTTCTCGTGATCACCCTCACCGACCTGCTGAAGCGGTGAGCGGTCCCGACCGGCGCGCCGTGGTGATCGCCGGTCACACGGGCGACGTCACCACCGCCCGCACCGGCCTCGAATCGTCCGACGGCGCCGTGCGCTCAGCCGCGCTCGGTGCGCTGGAACGCCTGGGTGAGCTGACCGACCCCGATCTGCGCGCTGCGCTGACCGACCCCGACACCAGGGTCCGTCGCCGCGCGGCCGAGATCGCTGCGACACACCCCGAGGTCGACCTCGTCGACTCGCTCGCCGACCACGACGCACGCGTCGTCGAGGTGGCAGCGTGGGCCTGCGGCGAGCAGGAGTCGAACCGAGACGACGTCGTCGAGGCATTGATCGCACTGGCGGCCGAGGCCCACGACGCCCTCGTTCGCGAAGCAGCGGTTGCCTCGCTCGGCGCCATCGGCGACGGCCGCGCCATCGAGGTGATCATCGCCGCCTGCTCCGACAAACCCGCCGTTCGTCGTCGTGCGGTGTTGGCACTGGCACCCTTCGACGGCGACCAGGTGGAGGCGGCCATCGACCGCGCCCTCGCCGACCGCGACTGGCAGGTCCGTCAAGCTGCCGAAGACCTCCGCCGCGCCCAAGCCTGATCCGGCGACGGTCGGAGGGGCGGTGGTCAGAGGGTGTATCGGTAGACGCTCGTGTCTCGCACGTAGAAACCGACTCGCTGGTACAGCCGATGTGCCGACTCCCTGGCCGGCCGACTCGTCAGATTGACGTCCTTCGCTCCACGAGCCCTCGCCTCGGCGAGCGCAGCCAGGTTCAGCTCGGCGCCGACACCGCGCCCTCGCGCTGCGTCGTCGACCACCACGTCCTCGATCCAGGCCTTCAGACCCGTGGGGATCCGATAGAACGCGAGCGTCAGGCTGCCCAGGATCCGGCCGTCGACGCGAGCGACGAACAGCACCGTGTCCGGGCTGTCGACGATCGCCGCGAGGTGCTCCGGACCGGGCGGGGGCGACGACGAGGAGAGCTGCGGGATCAGCCGCTGGAACGCTTCGACGAGCTCGTCGTCGACGCGTTCGACGTGCACGATCTGCACGATCGGGGAGCCCGCCGAGCCGGTTGCGGCGGCGCCAACCGCCGGATCGTCCTTCGGAGTGTTCGAGGTGTCGCTCACGAGCATCCGACGCTACTGCCTCGCGCCGGTAGCGTGGTCGACGTGGGAACCGAGCACGTCCGCTGGTTGGCGGAGCCGAACCTCAATCGACCCGTGCTGGTCGCCGCGTTCACCGGTTGGAACGACGCGGGCGACGCGGCGTCGACCGCGCTGCGAACGATGGTCGAATCGTGGGGCGCCGACGCGCTCGCCGAGATCGACCCGGAGGTGTTCACCGACTTCGCCACCGTGCGACCCCAGGTGCGCCTCGACGACGACCGCCACCGCTCGATCGTGTGGCCGACCGTCGGCGTGTGGTCGGCGTCGCTCCCCGGCACCGACGTGATCCTGGTGCTCGGTCCCGAACCCGCACTGCGGTGGCGCCTGTTCTGCGAGCAGATCAGCGGTATCGCAGAGCGGTTCGGCGTCACGATGGCGATCTCGCTCGGAGCGCTGCTCGCCGATGTCCCACACTCGCGCCCGGTGCCGCTGATCGGTACGGCCACCGACGATCAACTCATCGAACGATTCGAGCTCCGCCGTTCCCAGTACGAAGGCCCCACCGGCATCGTCGGCGTCCTGCACGATCACCTCAACCGTTCAGGCATGGCCACGGCATCGCTGTGGGCAGCGGTGCCCGGTTACGCCTCGCAGATCCCGTCGCCGAAGGCAGCGCTCGCGCTCGTCGAACGGGCCTGCTCGATGATCGGGACGCCGGCACCGCTCGCTCGGCTGGCGGTCGAGGCGGCCGGCTACGACGCCCAGGTCGCCGCGATGATCGGCGACGACGACGACATGATCGAGTACCTGTCTCGCCTCGAGCAGCTCACCGACGAGGACGACACCAGCGACGACCTCGCGAACGACGCACCGGTCGATCCCGACGCCCTCGTCGAGGAGGTCGAGCAGTTCCTGCGCGACCGCGACACCGACTGACGCCGACACCAGCGGTGCCGTCACCACCCGATCCGACGTGACGGTCTACTCGGAGCGCCAGACCGGAGACCGGACCGAGTCGAACGTGGCGGGCGACTCCTCGCCGGCAATCGCCGCGAAGGCCATCGGTCCCCACCACTGGGCGCCAGCGGTCGCCTCGGGCAGTGCGTCGGCGGCGAACCAGCCGACGTCGGCGGTCTCGAGCGGATGCGGCGTGAGCTCACCGCCGGTGGCAGTGCAGTGGAACAGCAGCATGTACATCCCGAAGCGGCTGAACCCCATTCGTTGACCGTCGACCACGCCGAGCAGGCGCCGCGGTTCGCAGTCGATGCCGGTCTCCTCGCTGACCTCCTTCACTGCGACCTCCGCCGGCGAATAGCCGACGTCGGCCCAGCCGGTCGGGTACAGCCAGATCCCCGAGTCCTTGCGTTGGACCAACAGGATCTCTCCGGCGTCGTTGCCGACGATCGCGCCGACGGCCACCTTCGGGGTGACGTAACCCGGCACGCCTTCGCCGATCGACTCCATCCACTCCTGCACGAAGTGATCGGTCTCACGGCGCACCGCGACCTCTTCACGTTCGTCCTCTTCGAGCTCGCGAGCGCACGCCTTGATGTCGGCGGCGACGTGCAGCACTTCCTCGAATCGCTCCCGCTCGTACAGGTTCTCGGTGAAGCCCATCCCGGTGCGGGCGATCGCCGCCAACGTCTCGCTCCACCGCGCCAGATCGCGTCCACTCACCGTCACGAGGCTCACGCTACGGCATCACGCCACGGCATGCAGCAGCGCCTTCTGGATCTCCTTGCGGTGGGCGGAATCGGTGACGAGCGCGCCGTTCGTGCGGACGTAGAACGTGTCCACCACCTCCATGCCGATCGTCTGCACCGTCGCGTGGCGGATGTCGAGGCCCAGCTCTCCGAGCGCTTTCGAGATGCGGTGCAGGATCCCGACCTTGGTGACCGCTCGCACCACGATCACCGTCGCGTTCGACGATGCCTCGTCGTCGAACACGACCGAGGGGGGACCCGGAGCCGCTGCCTGCGTTCGTCGACGACGACGGTAGGTCTGCTCTCGCTCGGCGAGTCTGGCCTCGATGGCGAGCTGGTGCGCGAGTGCGCGGCCGAGGTCGGCCTTGACCGCACGCCAGTTGAGCCCCTTGTCCGGGATGACGATACGGAACTGCGATGCCGCGATGCCGCTCTCGTCGGAATGCGCCTGGGCGCTCACGACATCGAGCCCGTGGAGCGACAGCACGCCGGCGATGCGGCTGAACGTGCCGGCCGCATCGGGGCTGACCACGGTGATCACCTCTCCGCGACGTGAGATGTCGAGTTCGCCGACGGCCATCGCCGCCAGCGTCTCGGCGTCGGGGAACAGGCGCCACGTCACCTCGGCGACGTCGCCTCCACCGAGCACGTGGCGCACCCGAGCGACGAGTTCGGCGACCAGGCCCTCCTTCCAGTCGCCCCACGCCGATGGTCCGGTCGCCAACGAATCGGCCTCCGTCAGGGCGTGCAACAGATCGAGCACCTCGACGGTCCGGACCGACGACGCCACCTGCTTGATCGTTGCTTCGTCGGTGAGGTCTCGACGCATCGCCACGTCCGGCAACAACAGGTGATGTTCGACGAGCGCCACCAGCACCTCGACGTCGGCCTGGGCGAGGCCGAGCTTGGGACCGATCGATCGGATCAGCTCCATGCCGACCACGGTGTGATCGCCCGGGTACCCCTTGCCCAGGTCGTGGAAGAGCGCCCCGAGGACGAGCAGGTCCGGTCGACTGACCCGATCGACGAGTTCGGACGCGTTCGCGGCGGCCTCCCAGAGATGTCGGTCGACGGTGAAGCGGTGGTATGCGTTGCGTTGCGGCTTCGAGCGCACCGGGGCCCACTCGGGCAGTAACCGGGCGATCAGGTCCCGTTGGTCGAGCGACTCGAGCACGGGAACAGCGCGATGTCCTTCGAGCAGCAGCGCGATGAGGTCGTCCGTCGCTCCCACGGGCCACGCCCCCGGCCACCCCTCGGTGTCGTCGTGCAGCCGGTCGAGCGTCGACCGGCCGATCCGAACGCCGTGACGTGCCGCGGCGATCGCCGTCTGCAGTACCAGTGTGCTGTCGGCTCCCGGGTCGGCTCCTGGGGCCAGTTCGACCTCGCCGTCGCGCAGCACGACACCGGGCGCCACCGCTCGCTCGTCGTCGCGCTGCTCACCCGCGACCACACGCCCCCAGTTCTCGTCGCACAACCAGGCGACCGTTCGACCGGCGGCGGCCACGTCGGTCATCATGTGGTCGGCATCGGTCCAGCCGCCGACCTCGGCCGCGCCGTCCTGCTCCTCGAGCCGCAACACCTCGCCGGGGCGACCGGCCGAACGATGCAATGCCACCCGAGCCCTCAGCAGCACGTCGTAACAGTGGTCGAGGTCGATCTCGTCCTCGGCGCGGAGGTCGAGGCCCGCCTCCTGCGCCCACCACAGCGATTGCACGTCGCGCAGACCCCCGTGACCGTCCTTGAGGTCGGGCTCGAGCCGGTAGGCGACGTCCCCCGCCGACTCCTGGCGGACACGCACGCGATCGCGGAGCTGCGCGAGGAATCGGGGACCGTTCGCCCTCCACAGCTCTCGGCCCTGGCGGACGACCTCCTCCGCGAGGCGGTCGTCACCCGCGAGCGGACGGGCGGTGACCAGCGCGGTCGCCGAATCGAGGTCGGTCTTCGCGAGGTCGAGCTGTTCGTCGAGTCGCCGAACGGCATGGCCGAGCTTCACGCCGGAGTCCCACAGGGGGTACCAGAGCGCGCTCGCGGTTGGTTCGATGTCCTTCGCCACCTTCTTCGGCTTGACATCGTGCACGAGCAGCAGGTCGAGGTCGCTGCCCGGCGTCAGTTCCCCACGCCCGTAGCCACCGATCGCCAGCAATGCCACGTGGCCCGAGCCCGGTGGATGCTCGGCGACCGCCCGCTCGAACAGTTCGATCACCCACTCGTCCGTCAGCTCCGACAACACCCGGCAGTAGGCGCGACCGAAGCGTTCCACCTGCTCGGACGCGTCGAGGAGCAATTGGACGCGTCGCGCCGACTCGGTGGTCCCCGAGGTCACTGGACGATGCCGACGGACAGGCCGATCGCCGCGATCCGGAACGGGACCGTCGACGTCGACACCGCGACGGTGAGAGCATCTTCGGTTGAGTCGATACTCAGAGCATAGGACGTGACCGTGCCGCCGGAGCCGACCGGTTCCCCCGGGGGCGACTGACCGTCGACGGACATCTCGATCGCCGGCGCCGTGGCGCCCGCGGTCGGGCCGAGCACGTCCTGCACGACGACTCGCGCGTCGCGCGTCGGCGACCGCGGCTCCCCAACCGGATCCGGTGGAGCGATCGGCACGACGATCTCCACCGGGGAGTCGGGGAGCACCGGTCGCAGCGGATCGACCACGACGAACAGCGCTCGCGAGGGTGCGGATCGTCGAGTGACGACGAGGAGCGTCCACCAACCGTCGGCTGCATCCAGCGGCTGCACCACTGTGTACTCGCCCCCACCAGCGGATCGGACGAGTGCCGTGACATCGGCCACCGACCGGTGTCGGGAGGCGACCGGTTCGCCCAGTTCGGCGGTGACGACGTGTGCCGTCGAGTCGCCTGGCGCAACGAGTCCGACCTCTCGCGCCGCATCGGATCCGGTCCGGGCGCTCTGCCACACGAGGAGTGCTTCGTCGACCCCGACCCCCGGCGGCAGGTCGAGCACCGCGGACGACGAGACCTGCTCGCCACCGACCGTGCAGTCGTCGCCGACGCAGTCACCGATGTCATTGCCCGCGACGAGGAGCTCGCCCCGACCGACGAGACCCAACAGCAGCCCGGGAACGGTCTCCACGGGAAGGTCGAGCACCCTCGAGCGGATGCTGGGCACCACGACCAGCCGGTCCGACACGGCCGGGCCGAGCGCGAACCTCAATGACAACGCCGCGCGCGATCCAGCACCGAGGTCGAGCTCGCACGAGGCGCCCGCGGTGCCGGCACTCTCGCACACCGCGTCGCCCTCGGCGAGCTCGTCGAAGGTCACGTCGGCAGACGTGCGGACCACGAACGTCACCGAGGTCGCAACGTCCAGTTCGTTCGTGATGCCCAGATCGATCGTGCCGGTTCCACCCCGGTAGACCGGCGCGGGGGCCGACAGGCTCAGTCCCAGGCTCACGGCGGGCCCGCCGGGCACGTAGACGACGCCCTGCGGCACACCGGGGAACAGCAACTCGATGCGGCTCGGCATGGCCGGCGGGACGGTCCCGGTGCCGCCGCCCGGCGGGACGGTCCCGGTGCCGCCCTCACCCGGCGGCGCAGTGGTCGTCGACTGCTCCAACAGGTCGGCGAGGCGCCCGTCGAGGTCGTCGAACGGGCTGCGGATCAGGAACGCGGCACCGAGCAACGCGATGACGACCGCCATCGCCGCGCCGAGGCGCGCCCACCGGTTCGCCCGTTGCGAGCGCTGGGCGGCCAGCGCCGACATCCCGAGGACGCCGACCACCACCCCGAGCGCCTCCCGGTACCGCTCGACGGACAACCCGGTCAACCCGGGCACCACCGCGAGCGGGAGCTCGGCGTCGAACGCGTCCGGCAGTGCGAGCCGGCGACGACAGTCAGTGCACCCGCTCCGCGCGCCGCTGTCGCCACCGCGGTCGCCACCCTGGTCGCCAACTGGGTCCACGTCGCCGCCACCACGTCCCGGTTCGCCTCCCTCGCCGAGAAGGTGAGCCGACACCAGGCGCCGTTGGGCGTCGGCCAGCGTGCCGCGGTGGTAGCCGGGCAGGAGCGCCACGATCGGGCGACACTCGGTCGAGACCGCGCCGTCGGTCTCCAGTTCGACGGCGGTGTACGCGTCGAACAGACCGCGCTCGGCCGACGATTCGAGCGCGATGACCTCGTTCGGGCTTCGCCCGAGCATCGCCGTCAGCGACGCCGCCGGCTCGGCCTCGACGTGCCGATGCCACAGCACGGTCTGCCACGGTTCCGACAGTCGCCCGAAGGCAGCCGCGAGCACCGCGAGATCGGCACCCACGTCGACAGCCGAGGTCGCGGCAACCGGTTCCTCCTCGCCGGTCCGTGCCGCGTGCACGCTCTCCGACGACGGTTCCCAGGCAGCGGTCGACTCGGCGGGACCGGTCGGTGCATACACTCCGCCGGTCAAGCAGGCCAGCGCACGCGGCCGCACCGCCCGTATCGCGAAATCGGTCGACGCAGCATCGACCGAGTCGATGATGATCTCCTCGCGCAAGGCGTCGAGTGCCGCATCGGCCGCTGGTTCTGCACCTCGACGATCGCGCGCGCTCGCGACCGCGACGACGGCATCACGGTGACGGGATCGGAGTTCGTCCCACGCTTGATCGGAGCCCGCCCGCGTCGCAGTAACGAGTTCACGATCGCTCGGGAGTTGGAAGGGCTCGGCCATGTCGTCGACGGTTCGAAGTACTGTTCACTCCAAGTCGGGCCCCGCGCGTCGCGCCGCCCGCGGGCCCGCCGCAACGATCCCACCGCGACGTACGACCCGGCTCGTGAAATCCCGAATCCAGACGCAATCTTGAGCCCCTCCACGGTCCGCGAGCACGCTGCGCATCCGGTCGGGCACTCATGGTGGCGTTCGACGCGACGGTCGGGTCGGGCGGGTCGGCGCGTGGTGTCGTGTCCGCCGGCCCGCGCTCGGTCCGATTCCACCACTGCCAACGGTGCGGGCGCTGCCTCTTCTACGCTGCATCGTCGTGACCCGTTCCCGAGCCCTGATCGCTGCTGCACTGGCGGCGGGTCTCACGTTGACCGCGTGTTCCGGTGAAGACGGCGCCGCACCGACCACCACGGCCGCGGTCACGACCACCACCATGCCTCCGACCGAGGTGGGCGACGGCCGCCTGGTGATCGGGGTGCTCCTCCCGACGGACGACGTCACCATCGGTGAACCGATGGTGGCTGCAACGGAGTTGGCGATCGATCGGATCAACGATGCCGGCGGGGTGCTCGGCAGTCGGGTCCGTGTGATCGTCGCCGACGAAGGCGACACGACGGCGACGGCCACCGCTGCGATCCAGTCACTCCTGGCCCGCAACGTCGATGCGATCGTGGGCCCGGGCTCGTCGGTGATCGCCCTGGGTTCCCTCGACGAGATCGTGACGTCCGGAACCGTTGCGTGTTCACCCACGGCGAGCGCGCTCGCGCTCGACGACTACCCGGACAACGATCTGTTCTTCCGCACCGTGCCGAGCGACTCGCTCCAGGCGCTGGCCATTGCCCAGGCCGCCGACCAGACCGGCGCGTTGCAGGCCACGATCGTCCACGTCGACGACGCATACGGACGGGCACTGGCCGCCAGCGTGGCCCAGGCGATGGCGGGCGGCGCGATCTCCGTCGGCGAGACCATCGCGTTCTCCGAACGCGACGACGACCTCACGAACGAGGCGGGGCAACTGCTCGCTTCGGGCTCGCCGGTGGCCATCGTGCTCGCCGACGACGACGACGGGACGCGATTCCTCGAAACGCTCGACGGACTCGACACCGGTGCGCTCGCCACCGTCGTGGTGAACGACGCGATGCGCAGCACGAACTCGCCGCAACGCATCGCCGAACTCGACCCGGAGCTGCGCAGTCGCATCGTCGGAATCGCACCACAGGCCGAGTCGAGCGATCCCGCCGAGCCGTTCGATCCCCCCGGGCTGTTCGCCTCCAACGCCTACGACTGCGTGAACCTGATCGCGTTGGCCGCGGTCGCGGCCGAATCCGATGCCGCGGTCGACATCGCCGGCCAGATTCCGTTGGTGAGTTCGAGCGGGTCGGTCTGCAGGACGTTCGCTGCATGCGTCGAGGCGATCGACAGCGGTTTGGTGATCGACTACAACGGTCCCTCCGGCCTGATGGAACTGGGTCGATCAGGCGATCCGACGCGCGCCGTGTTCGACCGGTTCCGCTACGGGCCCGACGGTGAGGACACACTCGAGCGAACCGTCATCGTCGGCCGTTGATCGTCCGCGCTCGATCGGTGCGCCGGCGATCCTTCGCCGTCGGTCACATCGGCGGGCCCGCTCGGGTCAGAGCACGTTCTCGATGAAGTCGAGATAGCCGACGTAGAACGCGCCGAATTCGCCGTAGAGCGCCGAGCCCTTGTCGAAGCGCATCGTGTACACGACGTCCTTGATCACATCGGGGCTCGCTGCGAAGAGCGTGACACCCCACTCGAAGTCGTCGAGCCCCGTCGAGCCGGTGACGAGCTGGGAGACACGGCCGGCGAACGTCCGGCCACTCTTGCCGTGCTCCATCATCATCTCGTTGCGCTCGTCATACGGCGTCGCGAACCAGTTGGCGTGCGCCTCACGCTTCTTGCTCATCGGATAGAAGCAGAACGCGTTCAGGCCCTCGGGCGGGATCTGCGGGTGCAGACGAGCCTGCAGCATGTGCTCGGGCATGCCCTTGGCGTACTCGCTGACCTCGGTGATCGAGACGTAGCTGTCGACGATGTCGAGCCCGGCATGCTGGAGCGAGGACTGCAGCGTGCGCAGCGTGCGCCAGTCGGGCGCGAGTGCCATGAACGCGACGTCGGCCTTGTGGCCGAGCATCGCTGCGGTGATCACCTGACAGTCGTCGGCCTCGGCGGCCTTGACGGCGGCAACGACCGCCTCACGGTCGAGCGACGGCGTCGGCTTGGCGAACAGGTGGACGACGCTGAGACCAGCTTCCATGCGCATGCCCCCAGGCTACGCCCCGAAAACGAATGAGACGGGGGGTCAGACCCCCCGTCTCATTGGGTGTGCGTCAGAAGTCCATGTCGCCGCCGCCCATGGGCATGGCGGGTGCCTGCTCGGGCTTGTCGACGATGACCACCTCGGTGGTGAGGAACAGCGCTGCGATCGAGCCGGCGTTCTGCAGGGCCGACCGGGTGACCTTCGCAGCGTCGATGACACCGACCTTCACGAGGTCCTCGTAGGTGTCGGTCGCCGCGTTGTAGCCCTCGTTGCCCGACATCTCGAGCACCTTGGCGATCACGACGCCGCCGTTGACGCCGGCGTTCTCGGCGATCTGCTTGATCGGACCGACGAGCGACGTGGCCACGAGGCGCGCGCCGGTCGCTTCGTCGCCCTCGAGGCCGTCGGCGACCTTCGTGACCGCGTCGACCGCACGCAGCAGGGTGACGCCACCGCCGGCGACGACGCCCTCCTCGATCGCAGCCTTGGTGGTCGACACCGCGTCTTCGATGCGATGCTTCTTCTCCTTGAGCTCGACCTCGGTGGCAGCGCCGACCTTGAGCACGGCGACGCCGCCGGTCAGCTTGGCGAGGCGCTCCTGGAGCTTCTCGCGGTCGTAGTCCGAATCGGTGTTCTCGATCTCGGCCTTGATCTGGTTGATACGGCCCTTGATGTCGTCCTCGGAACCGGCACCGTCGACGATGGTGGTCTCGTCCTTGGTGATGACGACGCGCTTGGCCTCGCCGAGCAGGTCGAGGGTGACGTTCTCGAGCTTGAGCCCGACGTCCTCGCTGATCACCTGCGCACCGGTGAGGGTCGCCATGTCCTGGAGCATCGCCTTGCGGCGCTCACCGAAGCCCGGCGCCTTGACGGCAGCGGACTTGAAGGTGCCGCGGATCTTGTTGACGACGATCGTGGCGAGCGCCTCGCCGTCGACGTCCTCGGCGACGATCACGAGCGGACGGCCGGTCTGCATGATCTTCTCGAGGATCGGAACCAGGTCACGGATCGTGGAGATCTTCGACGAGACGAAGAGCAGGTACGGGTCGTCGAACGACGCCTCCATCCGCTCGGTGTCGGTGACCATGTACGGCGACAGGTAGCCCTTGTCGAAGCGCATGCCCTCGACGAGGTCCATCTCCATGCCGAAGGTCTGGCCCTCCTCGACGGTGATCACGCCGTCCTTGCCCACCTTGTCGATGGCCTGGGCGATCATGTCGCCGATCTCCTGGTCGGCCGACGAGATGGCGGCGACCTGCGAGATCTGTGACGTCGAATCGACTTCGATCGAGCTGGCCTTGATCGACTCGACCGCAGCGGCGACACCCTGCTCGATGCCACGCTTGAGGCCCATCGGGTTGGCGCCGGCGGCGAGGTTGCGCAGGCCTTCGCGAACCATGGTCCACGCGAGCACCGTCGCGGTGGTGGTGCCGTCACCCGCGACGTCGTCGGTCTTCTTGGCGACTTCCTTGACGAGCTCGGCGCCGATTCGCTCGTAGGGGTCCTTGAGTTCGATGTCCTTCGCGATCGACACGCCGTCGTTGGTGATCGTGGGTGCACCCCACTTCTTGTCCAACACGACGTTGCGGCCCTTCGGGCCGAGCGTGACGCGCACGGCATCGGCCAACTGGTTCATCCCGGCTTCGAGGGCTCGGCGAGCCTCGGAGTCGAATGCGATCATCTTCGCCATCTTGTGTGTCCTCCGTTGGACGTGTTTCGAAGCTTCGTGAGTGTCGTTGCGTCGCCGGAGTGCCCGGCTGGCGCCGGTTAGCACTCTACGGCTTCGACTGCTAAACACGCAACCGTCTCCCGCTCCCCCACGTTTGCGTGACGGTTTCGGTGGGGCGGGTCACCGAGAACGCACCGCAAACCTCCCCACGTCGATCGTCCACGTTTGCGTGACGGTTCGGGTGGGGCAGGTCACCGAAAACGCACCGCAAACCTCCCCACGTCGATCGTCCACGTTTGCGTGACGGTTCGGGTGGGGCGGGTCGCCCAAACCTCGACGCAAACGCGGTTGGGCGCGGGTGCGAGGCGGCGCGTCCGGGTCGACCGGGGTTGCCAGCGGTCAGCCAGGATGACCGTGGCGGCCCTCGCCGCGGGCGAAGCGCGTCGCTCCGTCCCGGGTCTCGCCGGAGGCGATCGTCGCCCGACCGAGCCGGGTCTCGTGCGAGAGCGCAGCGCCGAGGTCGAGCGACCACTGGTCGTAACTCGACGCGCGATCCGATCGCAGGCAGATCTGCGGCAGCGCAGCCAGCTGGGCGGCGAGTTCGACGGCCGCATCGAGCGCGCATCCGGGCTCGACCACCCGGTTCGCCAGGCCGATCTGTTGAGCCTCGACCCCGTCGATGCCGCGGCCGGTGAGGATCAGATCGAGTGCCCGCGACTGCCCGATCAGGCGCGGAAGCCGGACCGTGCCCCCGTCGACCAGCGGCACACCCCAACGGCGGCAGTAGACGCCGAACACGGCGTCGGTGGCGGCGACGCGCAGGTCCGCCCAACACGCGAGCTCGAGTCCGCCGGCGACCGCATGCCCCTCGACCGCGGCGATCACCGGCTTGCCGAGCAGGAGCCGGGTCGGACCCATCGGTCCGAGCGAGCCCATGATCTCGCTCGGCGGATCGTCGTGCACCGAGTTGCCACGACCGTCGGAGATCGCCTTCAGGTCAGCACCGGCACAGAACGTCCCCGATGCGCCGGTGAGCACCGCGACCGACACCTCGTCGTCGGCATCGAAGTCGACGAACGCGTCGTAGAGCAACCGAGCCGTGGGCCCGTCGACGGCGTTGCGCACCTCGGGCCGGTCGATCGTGATCACCCGGATATCGCCCCGATCCTCCAGACGGACTGCCATCCCCTCAGCCTCGCGCACCCACCCAGGGACGTTTGCGTCGAGGTTCCGGTGACCCGGCCCACACAAATCGTCACGCACACGTGAACGAACCACCCGAGGACGCTTGCGTCGAGGTTCCGGTGACCCGCCCCACCCAAACCGTCACGCACAGGACGCCGAGGTTGCGGTGACGGCCACGAACGTCACGCAAACGGACGAGCGACGGGAGCTTGCGTCGAGGTTGCGGTGACCCGGCCCACACAAATCGTCACGCAAACATGGACGAGCGACCCGGGGAGACTTGCGTCGAGGTTCCGGTGACCCGGGCCACCCAAACCGTCACGCACACGTGGACGAGCGACCCGGGGAGGCTTGCGTTGCGATTTCGGTGACCCGCCCCACCGGAACCTCGACGCAAACGGAGCGGGCGGGGAGGGGGCGGGGCGGCGAGGTCAGCCGCCGGCGACGGCGGGGATGATCGACACGGTGATTCCGTCGTCGACCTTGGTGTCGAGGCCGTCGAGGTAGCGCACGTCGTCGTCGTCGACGAACACGTTCACGAACTTGCGCAGCGCGCCGTCCTCGTCGACGAGCCGGTCACCCAGGCCCGGGTGGGCTGCCTCGAGCGCCGCGACGACGTCGGCGAGCGTGCCCGGCTCGACGGCGACCTGCTTGTCGCCGCCGGTCAACGGACGCATGGTGGTGGGGATGCGGACGGTCACTGCCATGGCGGCGATGCTACCGCCGCAATTCCCGAGCAACGTGGTCGACAATCAGCGGCGGAGCCGTTCGACCGGCGGCGACCGGGCACTAGCGTCGCCGGTGTGACCACCCGCCGCACGATCCGACGCGTCGTCGCCGCCCCCGACAAGTTCAAGGGCACGGTGTCGGCGCGCGACGTCGCGGCGGCCATCGGCCACGCCTGCTGGGAACTGGGGATCGACTGCGTCGAGGTGCCGATGGCCGACGGTGGCGACGGTCTGCTCGAGGTCCTCGGCGGACCGAACCGAACGTCCACCGTCACCGGGCCACTCGGCGATCCGGTCGACGCAGCGTGGCGGTTGTCGAAGGGCACCGCCGTGATCGAGATGGCCCGCGCGAGCGGTCTCGCGCTCGTCGGAGGTGCAGCCGGTAACGCCCCGATGGACGCGACCACCACGGGGACCGGCGAGCTGATCGACCATGCGCTCGATGCCGGCGCCCGACGGATCATCGTCGGTCTCGGCGGGTCGGCCACGACCGACGGCGGCTTCGGTGCGATCAGGGCGATCACCGCCATCGCCCGTCTGAAGCGGGTCGAACTCCTCGTCGCCTGCGACGTCACCACCACGTTCACCGATGCCGCGCTGGTGTTCGCGCCGCAGAAGGGCGCCTCGCCGGCCCAGGTCGAGATGTTGACACGGCGCCTCGAACGGATGGTCCAGATGTTCTCGACCGACTTCGAGTTCGACGTGAGCACGATCCGGGGCGGCGGTGCCGCCGGTGGACTCGGTGGTGCGCTCGCTGCCCTGGGCGGCAGGCTCCTGCCAGGGTTCGAACTGGTTGCCGACGAGGTGGACCTCTACGACCGCCTCGAGGGGGCCGACCTCGTCATCACCGGCGAAGGCCAACTCGACGACACCAGCTTCACCGGCAAGGTCGTCGGAGGCGTTCGCCAGATCGCCGACGAGATGGGCATCGGCACGCTGGCGGTGGTCGGCGCGGTCCGATCGGGCACCGAGGTGGGCGATCTCGAAGTGCTGTCGCTCACCGAACTGGTCGGCGCCGACGAAGCGTTCGGTCAACCGAAGCAGTCGATCGAGCGTGTCGTCGCGGAGTGGCTCCGCTCCCGGTCGTGAGATGGTGATGTCGCGGGCGTGACCTGCCGCGACACGTGCCGCCGCGTCAGCCGGTCGTGGTGCCGGTGGTGTCGGCCGTGCCAGTGGTGGTGTCGCCACCGGCCACCGGGGGCGCGGTCACCGTGGGAGCCGCAGCGGGTGTCGACAGTTCGGCGATCGTCTTGTCGGCCTGCGCGGTGCCCAGCATCAGGAGCACACCGGCATCACCGAGCGACGCTCCATCGACGGGAACCGGCGTGGGCACCGGTTCGACCACGAGGCCACCCATCACCCGCGCCACGGAGTCGGCCACCGATTGTGACGCAGCGATGGCCGGATCGAAATAGACGATCGACTCCTCCAGGCTGGTGGTGGCATTGGTCGGTGTCGCCGTCGTGAATCCGACGGTGACCAGCTCGTCGGTCATGCGACCGGCAGACCCCGGCACGCCACTTGCGTTCGCGACGACGACCGTCGCCCCCACCGTGACCAACGGTGGCTCGGTCGTGGTGGTCGTGGCGTTGGCGGTGTCCGGGACGGTGGACGCGACCGTCGTCTCGACCGTGGTGGCGCCGTCGGACGAGCCACCGTCGTCGGTGATGTTGTTCAGGATCAGGAAGCCGACCACGACCGCGACGACGGCCAACACGATGCTGAGTGTGGAACCGACGGGCGAGCCGCCGACACCTTGCCGAGGAGAGCGGCGAGCGCCTGACGACGGGGGCGGACCCCCGCCGGTGGGATCTTCGGTGGTCATGCGTGTGCTCCCTCTCCTGCCCCGCCGGACGCCATGCCCTCGAGACGAGCCTTGCGGGCTCGGAGGCGCAGCCGCTTGAGCCGACGCACCACGAGCGGGTCGTGGTCCATCGCGGCTGGGTCGTCGAGCACCTTGGTCAATTCCGCATGGTATTCCTCCGGCGAACACTGAAAGCGAGCGCGGATGGCCTGGTCACGCGGTTCGGTGTCGTTCCACCATGCCCGTTCGAAGTCGAGCATGGCGGCAGAGCGTTCGTCGAGCATCACGCACAGGTTGGCCGCAACCGTGGTCGGATTACAAGCACCCTGACGATCGGGCCGCGATCGGTGCGGCGATCAGACGACGGTGGCGAGCGGAAGCGCCAGGTTGAGGCGCTTCTCCGGGGTGTCGGCGTAGCCCGGCAGGACGGCCGCCATGTTGCCGGTGACGAGGCGGTGCTGGAGGACGTCGGCGAGCACCGACCGGTAGTCGACGGTGACGCGGAGTGCATTGCCGTCGATCGCTGCCGGCGCCAGACCGGGCCAGTCGCCGTAGACGCCGCCACGTATGCCGCCTCCCATCACGAACATCGTGCTGGCCCGCCCGTGGTCGACGCCGAGGCCGCCGTTCTCACGGAACGTCCGACCGAACTCCGTCATCACCACCACCGTGACCCGATCCATGTCGCTCCCGAGGTCCTGGGCGAACACCGCCAACACCTCGGCGAGGGCGGCGAGGTTCTGCGCCTGGCGACCCTCGACCTGGTTGCCGAAGTCGTCGTGCAGGTCCCAGCCGAAGTTGGCCTCCGTGGCGACCGCTTCGAGTCCGACGTCGGCGCGTATCAGTTCGGCCACCTCGGAGAGCACGCGACCGACGTTGCGACCGCGACCGCTGGTCGGGTACACCGCACCGTTCGCCGGCGCCGACGACGGAGCATTGTTGACGATGTCCAGGGCGATGAGCGCTTCGTGCGCACGCGAGTTGACGACGTTGTCTGCGTCGACCGCGTGGAGGTCCTGAAGTGCCGCTCGCACCAGTGCGCCGCTGTTGCCGTTGTTCCGGAAGCCCTCGACACGGAACGTGTCGGTGCTGTTGAGGGTCACGGCGACCGCCGAACCCGACAGGCTGCGCTGACCGTTGGGCAGCGACACGGCTCGCAGGCCGGTCGGGCCGGGCGACACCGTGTTGTCGAGATGCCGGGCGAGCCAACCCGAACCGACGGCTCCGCTGTCGAGGCCTTCGTCCATCTTGCGTTGCACGGCGAAGTGGCTGCGATCGCCGTTCGGGAATCCCGCGGCGGGGATCACGGCCAAGCGGCCGGCGTTCCACACGCTCATCAACGGTGACATCACCGGATGGAGACCGAAGTCGGGGCTGAGTTCGAGCGTCGAGGCCGGGTCGATCCCCAGGGTCGGTCGAGCAGCGGCGAGAAATCCAGCGCCGGCACCCTCGTTGCGGGGCACGACGACCGACAGACCGTCCATCCCACCGCGAA
Source organism: Ilumatobacteraceae bacterium (assembly GCA_963715285.1). GTDB lineage: Bacteria > Actinomycetota > Acidimicrobiia > Acidimicrobiales > Ilumatobacteraceae > Sva-07. Next base: position 32,952 of record CAVQRU010000042.1, read on the forward strand.
GGAAGATGTTGACGACGACGTCGCCGACCCGCGTGGCGTTGTTCGACGCGAACGCCATGCTGCCCCACCCGGGGGCAGCGACGGCGATGGTCCCGACCGCGCCGGCGCCCTTGAGGACGGCGCGTCGGGAGATGCGCTTGCGCTGCGCAGGAGCACAGGTTGAACACGTGGACGACATGACGACTCCTGATCTCAGCGGTACTGGTTCGCGGGGAAGGACAACAACAGTCCGACGACGTCGCCGAGGTTCTCGGTGAGGCGGACGTCGGCGAGCGGGGTGTCGGTGGCGACACCGAGGAAACCGCTGATCGCTGCGACGTCGGTCTGCGTGATCGGGATGGCGAGGCGAGCGGCGAGCGCCCGGATCACGAGATCGATCGTGGCCGGCATCGGGTTGGGCAACAACGCCGCCGTGTCGATCGTGAACCCGTTGAGCGTCCGGTTGCCGAACCGACCGGCGAGCTCCCAGCGGCGCAGCGTGGTACCCGTCGTCACCCAGAAGTTGCGGTTGTCCGGGAACCCGTCGGGCGTCGGCCACTGCCACATCGAGTGGCCGAGCCGATTCAGGTGGTCGCTGATCGTCCGGGTGGCAGGCTGGTCGCTCGTGTTCGAGAACGTCGGATCGATCCTCGCACCCGTCGCCCGCACCATCGACACCAGCAGCTCGAACGGCGTCTTCACCTTGGGGTACTGGTTGGTGATGAACTCGGTGCTGGTGAGGATGTGGCGAAGCACGGGAACGACGTTGGTGTCGTTGGCGAGGTAGACCTCGGCGGTCGAGGCGACCAGCGACGCCGGCGGGTCGTCGCCGACGAACCGGCGCACGAGCTTGGTGGCGAGATAGTTCGCCGTGTTGGGGAGCCGAGCCAGCCAGTTGAGGAGGTCGACCCCGTCCTGCTCGCCTTCCACGCCGGAGCGACCAGGCGTCGAGAACGTGCTCGTCGAACCGTCCGGCAGGGTGATCGTGACCTCGCACGGCCCCGTGAAGTGCCGGGCCGGCTGGTACTCGAAGCGCAGCCCGTCGGTGCCGAGGCGACCGGCGAGCCCCCACCCGGTGAAGATGCGCGCCACTTGCTCGACGTCGGCCTCGTCGTAGCCGTTGGAGGCGCCCATCGTGTGGAGTTCCATCACCTCACGGGCATAGTTCTGGTTCGGTCGGTTGCCCGTGGAGCGGTAGTTGTCGAGGTACAGCTGCATGCTGACGCTGCGGGCGTTGGCCAACAACAGGTCCGAGAATCGACCGAGTGCGTGCACACGGAAGACGTCGCGATCGTCGGATGCCGCGGCGTAGCGGACGTTCTTGTCGTCCTCACCCGTGTAGACACTGAAGTGGTTCGTCCAGAACTCGACCATCCGCTCGGCGAGCTGGCCGGGGTGCCGGGCAGCCCGGATCACCGCCGCATGCCGAAGCTCCTTCGCCGGCCGCGAGTTGTCCTGGCCGTTGTAGGCCTGGTAGCGGGCCTCGATGTCGGCAGCGAGCGTGGACGGGCCGGCGAGCACACCCGTGACGCCGGCGGCAGGTGTGCTGAGCTGCTGTTCGAGGAAGGCGGCTCCACCGAGCGCTGCGACCTGGGCGATGGCCTCGGGCGTCGGGCCGTACACCACCTTGCCGACGAGCTGTGCCTGGTGCATGGCTTCGAGTTGCGCAGCAGCCGAGCCCGGTGGCGGCGGTGGCGGCGGGGGTGGGGTCGGCGGGGACGGCGGCGGCGGGGCGACCACCGGGTCCGCTGCCGGTGGACTTGCCGGAGTGCCCGAAGGTGGAACCGCCGGAGTGCCGGAGGGTGGAACGGCGGGAGTGCCCGAAGGTGGAACAGCGGGAGACGACGGGGGGACCGGGTCACCGGCCGGCGCGCCCGCAGGCGGGACGGTGGGCGGCACGGGCGGGGCGGCCGGCGGCGCGGGCAGAGGCGTGGCGGATGGAGAAGCCGGAGTCGACGGTGACGGCGTCGAGTTTGCCGTTCTTGCCCCGGACCCGGACGGCGTCGAAGCGTCGGCACCCGGAGCCGCCGACGTGCCGCCACCGCTCGGCTGCGCGACGGCGGTGGCCTCGGCGCCGGCAGGGGTGACGGGGATCGGTTCGACCGCGGTTGCGACGCGACGCGTGGGTGCTGGACCGTCGACGGCGCGGGGCGACACCGTGGTGCTCGGTGACGCCCCGCCCGAAGTGGTCGGGGCAGCTCCGGGGACGGACTGCGACGGCGTCAACTTCGGATCGGGAGGTGGTACGTCCGATCGCGCCGTGACCGCCTCGTCGACTGCATCGTCGGCACACCCGGACACGAGGACGGCGAGGCCCACCGTGGACCCCGCGATCGCGGCGAGCATGCCGCGCCGACCGAGCACGAACTGCTCGCCGCGACCGGCGGTTCGCCCCGTCAGCGGTGCCGGCACCGCTGACGGGGGTCGGGTGAGCGCGACGCGGGGCAGCGTCGGCGGTACCAGGGGCACGGCGGCCGAGGGCGTCGCCAGGAGACCGACCAGCGTGACCTCGCTCGTCACGGATCCGGGCGCCGGCCACGGTGCGGGCAGACCGTGCGGTGCGGGCAGCGCTTGCGGTGCGCAAGCGACATGGTCGTGGAGGCCGTCGTCGTGTTCGAGGTCGGCTTCGAGCACTTGGCCGTTCACAGAGTTCCGCCTTTGTTCGGTTCGTCGGGGACCGCTGACGGCACCGTACGCGGCGATTGCCACTCAGAGCAATGAGTTGAACACTCAAAGTAGTCAAGAGTTGGTCAACGCCGCATCGATCCGACCGAGGTCGTCAGCGACCGGCCTGCGTGCAGGGCAGCCCGACGGCGTCCTCCAGGTCGATCGAGCGCGCGAGTCGACCGGCCCGCGCCTAGCGTGCAGCCGTGCAACGTCGGCCCTTCATGATCGGCATCGCAGGCGGCAGCAGCTCGGGCAAGACCACGGTGACCGAGCGGCTCGCAGCACTCACCGGTGACGACCATCTCTCACTGATCGAGCTCGACTCGTACTACCTCGACCTCGGCGACACACCGATCGAGGAGCGCCGCGCCGTCAACTACGACCACCCCGACGCCTTCGACTGGGCGTTGCTCAACGATCACCTCGCAGCGCTCGCCAACGGCGCATCGGTCCCCGTACCGGTCTACGACTACGCCCAGCACAACCGCAGCGATCGGGTCCGGATGGTCGAGCCTGCGCGCATCATCGTCGTCGACGGGATCCTGGTGTTCTGGGACCGAGCCCTCCGCCAACGCTTCGACCTGAAGATCTTCGTCGACACCGCCGCCGACATCCGCCTGATCCGACGGTTGCGGCGCGACGTCGCCGAACGAGGCCGTACCGCCGAGTTCGTCATGGAGCAGTACCTCAGCACGGTACGCCCGGCACACGAGCGCTTCATCGAGCCCACGAAACGTCACGCCGACGTGATCATCCCCGAGGGCGGGCTCAATCGCCCGGCACTCGAGGTGCTGCTCGCACGGGTCCGCGAGATCACGCTCGACGACTGACGGATCCACCACCGCGCTCAGCGTGCGTGATGTACACCGATCGACCGTGCACTCCGCATGCTCCACCGGGGGTCATCGTGGCGGTGTTCAACTCGTCGAGTGGCCAGTCGACCCGATCGCGACGGCACAGCAGACCGAATGAGCGAACGGCGGTCTCGGTTGCCGGACCGAAGACGCCGTCGACGACGAGCTCGGCACCCATCGCGTTGAGTGCAGTCTGCAGCTGGGTGACCTCCGGCGTCCGGATCCATCGCGCCCTCCATTCCTCCACGGTTTCGGTCGACCCGCGAACGACGAGCGTGGGCAGAGCGTCCACGACCGATGCGTCGTCGACGTCACCGCGGGCGACGATGCGGTGGCGCCCCGGCCCGCCGCGGTCGGCAGCCGACGTCCTGATCCCGAACGACGGCGACACGTCCCCGTCTCCGTCCGCGTCCCGCCAGCGCTCCCGGGCGGGGTCGTCGAAGCGCACGTGACGTCGCCAGAACTCGTCGCTCGCGAACACCCCGACCCGCCGGTCGAGGAGTTCGTCGGCGCGCCGCAGGAACGACGCGACGTAGCGTCCGAGGTCGAACGGGTCGAAGCCGTCCGACGACGAGACGTCAGCCCAGTGACCGTACGCGAACGACCACGGTGCCGCACCGCGAACCGCCATCGCCCACAGTTCTGCCTGGTGGTGGGCGGAGGTACGCGACGGGTAGACGTGCCAGTACGAAGCGAGACCGAGGCCGCTCGTCCGCGCAGCACGGACATGCTCGATCCACCGTGCGTCCTGACGTGTCCCCCGCCCGGCACGGACGACCACCGCGCGAACCCCGATCGCGGCCACCGCATCGAAGTCGATGACGTGGTGCTCGCACACGTCGATCGCGTCGATCCGGTCGGGGCTGATCGGTGTCACGTCTCCACCTTCGACCACCACCACGCGGGGATCAATGGCGTCTCGGGGACGCGTTCGGGACCCGGAGGTCAGCGCGGGCTGTCCTCGAGGTCATCGAGTGCGGTCTGGCACCGGGTCACCCACGGTGTCGCACCGTGCGCGCGGGCTGCTTCCTGCGCTGCCCCGAGGAGTTCGATCGCCTGGTCGACCCGCCCGACCGACGCGTGCGCGAGCCCGAGTACCCGGTCGATCGGACCGAAGCACGCGAGTTCACCGGCGGCCATCGCCCACTGTCCCGAGTACCGGGCCAGCACGGCGTGGTATCGACGGGCCGCCTCGGCATCGCCGACCAGCACCGACGCCTCGAGCGCAGCCAGCGTGGTGGCGAGCCACACCCAGTTCCTCGGCCATGGCGCCCAGTCCTGGAGGACCGAGAGCAGTCTGCGTGCGTCGTCGAGCTGACCCGCCTCGGCATGGACGAGCGCGAACGCTCCGATGAACAACGGGTTCGAGTCGACGAGGTCGGCGAGCTGGCGTTCGAGGCGCGACAGTGCCGCCTGTTGGCCCCGGTTGCGGCCGACGCTGTAGGTGATCGCCATCTGACCCAACACGAGGTTGTGCCGATTGGACATGCCGACCGCATCGTGGGCGAGACGTTCGGCCGTCTCGTCGTTGCCGAGCGTGGCATGGATCATCGCCTGCCCCATCGTCACTCGGCTGAGCAGGAAGGTCGTGCCGGCCTCGTCCGCAACTGCTGCGGCGCGGTCAGCATCGGCGAGTGCTCCGGTCAGGTCCCCCAGTTGCATACGCGCCGCCCAGCGGTGGTTGAGTGCCTCGATCAGGACGCCCGTCCAACGCGAGTGGCCCCCGACGGCGAGTTCGCGTGTCGCCTCGTCGATGTGTCGCGTCGTGAGCGCCACTCGCGCCTGCGCGTCGTCGGGATTCCAGCACGCCCGCGCCACCTCGGTCTCGACGGTCGCCCGATCGACCGGATCCATCAGGTCGACGTCGACGAGCCCGAGCCGAGCCATCGCCGACCGTTCCTCGTGACGGACCGTGATCGGCAACAGCCGCGATTGGCGGATGTGCAACATCGCCGGCAGGACGGCGGGTTCAGGAGGACAGACCGCGCTGGCACGCTCGAGCAGGCCGAGGAGTTCGGGATCGTCGAGGCCGTGACGACGGCTGAGCGACGCCACCAGCGCGGCCTCGGCGAGGGTGACCGGATCGCCGGCGGCGTCGGCGAGATCAGCTGCCCGGTACAGCTGGGCGGTCCCCTCGGAACTGCGCGAAGCGACGAAGTCGGCTCGACCGTGAGCGAGTCGCAGGTGCGCCTCGATGCGGTCTCGCTCGCTCGACGCCGGCGCGCCAGCCAGCACCTCCAGCGCCCGATCGAGGATGGCGATGGCCTGCTCGTGAGCGAGCCGATCGGTGGTGAGCGTGCCGACCTCCGCGGCGACCTCCCCCGCATGGAGCGGGTCGCCCAACCGATCGGCGGCGAACCAGTGGTGCATCGCCGCCTCGAGACGCTCGTGATCAGCGCCGTCCTCCTCGATTCGTCGGGCGATCGCCGCGTGCAGCAACGCCTGCCGGGTCGGCGAGAGGCTCGCCTCCAACGTCGACCGCACGATGGCGTGAACGAATCGGAACTCCCCCGGATGGTCGCCGTCGACCAGCAACCCGGCCGCACTCGCCGCGTCCAGACTCGTGAGCGCCTCGAGGGGACTGACCCCCAGCACGTCGGCGAGCGGGACCACCTCGAAGCTGCGGCCGATCACGGCCGCCGACGCAAGCGTGTCCCGTGCGTGGTCGCCGATCCGGTCGACCCGTTCGAGGATCCATTCCCGTACACCGATCGGCAGGGTCGCGTCGTCGAGCCAACCGGCACCCACGTCGCCGAGGTGTCCGAGGAGTTGGACGGCGAAGAACGGGTTGCCCGCGCTGAGTGCGTGCACGCCGTCGATGGTCTCCGCGCCGACCTGCAGCCCCGCAGCATCGGCGAGGTCGACGATCTCGTCGCGTCCGAGCGGACCGAGGGTCGCCACCGCGGCGCCAGGACGTTGGGTGAGTTCGTCGAGCACGTTGCGACTCGCGTGCGGACGGCAACCGGCCAGCACGGCAAGCGTCCCGCCGAGATCGTCGAGCAGTTGGGCGAGGAGCGCCAACGACGACCCGTCGATCCACTGTGCATCGTCGAGCACGAGCGTCACGGGGCGATCGAACGACCGCAACGCCGAGGTGATCCGGCCGAAGAACCGCCGGCGGTCGACCCAACCCTCCTCGTCGCGTTCCAGATGGCCCGCCTCGAACGGGAAGAGATCGGGTCCCAGCGCGTCGAGGAACGGCTCGAATGCTCCGCCCGACTCGGTACACCTGCCGACGAGTACGAGGTCACCCGAGTCGGCCCTGCGACCGGCGAGTTCGGCCAGCAGCCGAGTCTTGCCGATCCCGGGTTCGCCGACGACGACGAAGAGCGGCGCCACGCCCGACACTCGGCCTCGGGCGATCGTTGCCACGCCCGCGCGCAGTTCACGCTCGCGCCCGGCGAGAAGGCGCGCCCGACGAGTCGACAGCCAGCCGGCGGCCTGGTCGTCGAGGTCCTGCACCATCGCGTCGTCGAGGTCGTTGGAGGGAGAGGAGCGCCGGAGTCGAACGCAGCGCTCCCCCACCGCGTCGAACTGCAGGTCGTCGGCCGAGCCGAGCAACATCCGGACCGGAGGCGAGCACACGACCGAGTTCGCCGGGGTCCAACTGATCAGCACGGTCGTCTCGTCGGCGAGTTGCTGCACCGTCGCTCCGTGCCATCCCCCGAGATCACCGGCGTGGAGTGCCACTCGCCAACCGTCCTGGGCCGTGAGGTCGAGGGCCGCAGTGGCGGCGTCTCGCGCCCGCGGGAACGCCACAGCGCTGCACGACGGTGGCAGCGACACGGCCGCAACATGACGTCCACCTGCCCGTTCGAGCTCTCCGAGCGCCCCCGCGAGCGTCGCGGGGTTCGATGCCTGCACGACGGCGAGGGTGATCGTGCCGACCGGGATGTCCATCTCGGCGGCCTCACGGAGCCGGCGTGCGAACTCCGAGGCCTGCCACGGTCGGCCGAGCGGATCCCAGGTGAGCCCGCGCCGCAACACACGCTCCAGCCGAACGAGGTCTCCCAACGCCTCGGGCCAGGCGGTCCCCAACTTCGGGACGATCCCGGTGAGCAGGTACACCGTGAGCGCCGCGAGCGAGTAGACGTCGGCGGCAGGGCTCAGCGCCTCACCGGCGAGCACCTCGGGCGCCGAGAAGCCAGGGGTGCCGAGACGTTCGCGATCGTCGCCGACGCGCATCGCCGCGCCGAAGTCGACCAGCACGGCGCGACCGTCGGCCGTGACGATCACGTTCTCGGGTTTGACATCGCCGTGGACGACAGCGGGCTGGTGGCCGTGGAGATGGTCGAGCGTCTCGGCGAGCTGGTCGACCAACCCGAGCACCGTCGGCAACGGCAGCCCGGCTGCATCCTGCGCGTCGACGATGACCCGGAGATCGTTGCCGACCACATGGTCGCTGATCATGTAGTAGCGACCTGCCTCGACGAGGTCGCTGCGAACCGTGGGCAGCCCACCGTGGGCGACGATGCGCATCAGCATGCCCGCCTCGCGTCGGAGCCGCCCGAGATCCTCGTCGTCGACGACGCGACGCGTCTTCACGACGACATCGAGGTCCAACTCGAGATCGCGCGCCAAGTGGACCTCGGCTTCCCCGCCCGTCGCCAGCAGCCCGCGGATCTGGAACCGGCCACCGACGAGTTCGGGCACTGTCGTGACATCGGCGGTCGTCATGACCCGTCCCGCAACGACTGGAGGTCAGCGAGTCGCACCGCACCGCATCCGAGGGCCTCGTTCGCCAACCGAACTCGTCGATCGGCGCCCTCGTCGACGTCGAACTTGAGATACAGCCGTCCGAGTTGCTGTTTGACGGCGCTCTCGGTGACGGACAGTTCCGAGGCGATGGCTGCCACCGTCGCAGGCGGCGTGAACGCGTCGCCGTCGAGCACGGGCGAGCACAGACACAGCAGAACCCGCCGTTCACCGGGAGTCAGTTCCGGTCGGCTCCGCGCCGTCTGGGTGCGCGACCGATCGTCTGACGGACCGCCAACTGAGTGGAACATCAACCTGGTCCGTTCACCGAGTCGGAGTTCCTCACCGGAGACCAACAGGTGGAGCGATCCAGGGTCGAGTCGGTTGCCGTCGACGAACAACCCGTTCGTCGACGACGTCGCCTGAACACACCAGCCGGCCGGCCGAGGCTCGAGAACGGCGTGCAGGCGCGACACGGTCGGATCGCCACGGAGCGCGAGATGGCCGTCGACGGCCGGCTGCCCGACGTCGCGCCCGACGGAGAGTTCCCCGTCGAGTTCCACCGTCAACGGTGTGTGGCCTGGCTGGTGGACGACGAGCCACGATGTGGGGGATCCAGCCACGTCGTTCATCCGTGCCATCTTGCCGGTCTCATGGCCTCGAGGTCATGTCTCACCGGACAGTTCCGGCTGTCGCTGGACCGAGATGGTCGGCGCAAGGAGCGAGGAGCTCCACCGTTCGCTCGTCGCCTGCCAGTTCGGCGATGGCGAGCGCCTCGTCGGCGAACGCATGGATCGCGGCGTCGGGGTCGCCGGAGTGGGCGAGGCAGAGACGGGCGACTGCCGCGGCCCAGCGCTCCTCGCCGTCGCTCGGAGTCCGGGTACACACCCATGCTGCCGCCCGATCGGCGACCTCCGGGTACCCGAGGTTGCGCCAGTGCGCGCCGAGCGTCGCCAGGATGCGCAAGGCAACCGAGGGATCGTCTCCGGCCATCGACGCGTCGAGGGCCGCGATGACATCTGCTTCGTCCGGTGCGAGCAACGAGAGCGGCATCGTCTGATCGTCGAACTGCTCGACGAGTGCCGCGAACCATGCGCCGTGCCGCGCGCTCACGCCGGTGAGGTCATCGGAGCCCGCGAGCAGCTCCTCGGCGAAGACGCGGATCGCCGGCGCCATGTTGACCCGTCCGGCGTCATCGTCGAACGACAGCAGGTTCTGCTCGAACAGTGTCCGGATCGCGTTCGCCGACGTCGTGCCATCGAGCCCAGCGCCAGCGACCACGGCGGCGGCAGCGTCGATCTCGAACTCGCCTCGGAACGCAGCGAGACGTCGCAGTGCGATCTGCGCCTCCGGAGGCAGGAACTGGTACGTCCAGGCGATCGACGAGGCCAACGTCCCGGTCAAGCTGACCGAGCCGACGTCGTGTCCGGCCAACTGGTCGACGCTCGCCGCCAGCTCGGCGATCGATGTGGCGCCAGCCCTGGCTGCCGCGAGTTCGATGGCGAGTGGTACGCCACGCAGGTCGCGACAGATCGAGGCGATGTGCGTGGCCGCATCACCGATGGGGTCCACGGCAACGACATGATCGGCGACGCGCTCGATGAACAGCCGGGTTGCGTCGACGTCCGCGAGGTCGGCGAGATCGCCGTCGAAGTCGAAGTCGGGCACGGCCAACGGCGGCACCGAGTGCACCACCTCCCCGGGAACCCGCAGAGGCTCACGCCCTGTCGCGAGCACGCGTGCGTCCGGACAGCTGGCGAGCAGTCGCTCGACGACCGACGCCGCGGCGTACGGCGCACGCTCGTGACCGTCGAGAATCAGCAACGAATCGGCAACGGAACCGAAGTGGTCAGTGATCAGCTCCGCAGGGTCGACGTCACCTGCAAGTGCGCAGGCGCGCACGATGGCGGTGCTCACCGCTGTCACGTCGTCGCCGGGCACATCGCCGAGACCGACCCACCACACACCGCCCGGGAAGGAGTCGCCAGCGACGTCCGCGCCCGCACGCGCGAGTCTGCTCTTGCCGATTCCAGCTTCGCCGGTCAGCGTCACGAGGCGACTGGTCGCCAGCGAGCGACTGACCGCGGCCAGGTCGGCGCGACGACCGACGAACGAGCTGATCGGTGTCGGAAGGTTGCCTGCCGCAGAGGTTCCCGCCCTGAGCGGGGGGAACACCGCTGGGAGGTCGGGGTGCGTGATCTGCCAGATGCGAGACCGCCCATCGAGACCTCGAAGGCCGTAGAGGCCGAGGTCGACGACGTCGACGGCCTCCGGACGGACATGGGCGATCTCGATGGCGGTGTCGTCGGACAGGAGGATCTGTCCTCCGTGACCACAGCTACGGATGCGGGCACACCGGATGATGGTGAGTCCCACGTAGTTGTCCTCGTTGCGCAGCATCGCATCGCCGGTGTGCAACGCCATGCGCACCGGGAGGTCGGGGAGCTCACGTCGAAGCTCCAGTTGTGTGTCGACGGCCGCCGCGAGAGCATCTGCGGGGTCGGCGAAGACGGCGACGACGCTGTCGCCCTCGCCCTGTTCCTGCGGGTGCACACCACCGTGTGCGGCGATGCCCCGTTCGAGGATCTCGTAGTGCCTCGACACGAGCGCCGTCATCTCACCCGGCGCGGCCTGCCACGCCTGCGTCGACCCCTCGATGTCGGTGAGCAGGAAGGTGACCACCCCGGTCGGGAGTGACTCGTCGGTGCGTGGCACGTCGCAATCTTGGCCCACCTGTCGAACGGCCACAACGCTCGGCCGACCGAACGCCGGCGGTGAGCGGCGATAGGTTGGAGTTCTTGGGTGAGTCGCCTCGCTTGGGCAGGACGGCCGCCGCGCTGTCGCCCCGTGCAGGCCCGACGCCTCGACCCTGGCCAATTCAGGTTCGAGGAGTCACCATGAACACCCGCCATCCGCACGACACAGCACCGCTTCGGAGCGAGCGCGCCACGGTGGCGTCGCTCGACACCCTGCTCGTCAACCCGCTCACCACCCGGCCCGACGCGCTCGACGACCCCCTCGGAACACCCGGACGCCCGTCGTGGCGGGGACGTCTCCACCTCTTCGCGCTGTTGTCGGTGATCCCCCTGCTCGTCACGCTCGCGATCGAGTCCGACGGTGCCCGCGCCCGAGCTGCGGTCATCATGTACGCCGTCGGCCTGTCCGCGATGCTCGCGGTGTCCACGACCTATCACCGATGGGTGCACACCGTCCGGGCCCGCGCCGCGTGGCGCCGCGCGGATCATGCCACGATCTTCGCGGCCATCGCCGGAACGTTCGCCGCGCTCGCCCTGATCTCGCTCGGAACCGGCCCGGCAATCGCGACGCTGGTCGTGGTGTGGGGAGCCGCCGCAGCCAGCGCAGCTGTCAAGGTTCTGTGGTTCGACCGGGCCCACCGATTCGGCGGAGCCATGTACATCGGCCTCGGTTGGGCAGGGGTGGCGATCGCTCCCGCTCTCTGGCAGCGCGGCGGCCCGGCCACCATCGCACTGGTGCTCGGCGGCGGCGTCATCTACACCGCTGGAGCGGTCGCGTTCGCCCGGCAATGGCCGAGACTACGACCATCGACGTTCTCGTACCACGAGTTCTGGCATGCCTGCACGCTCGCCGCCGCCGGCCTGCACTTCGCAGCCATCTGGACCGTCGCCACCTGACGTCGACGCCTCACTGGAGCCGGGTGCGAGGATCGAACTCGCCACCTCATGATTACA
>CAVQRU010000043.1:0-334609 GCA_963715285.1 Ilumatobacteraceae bacterium
ACTGCGGCGTCACATAATCGCGTCGCGATCCGGCCGTGCGGCCCCCGATTCTCCCAGCCCTGCGATGGCCCGTGCGTCGGTCCGGGTTTCGGCAAGTAGTTCGGATTGACGACCGCCGCCGCCGTGTCATGGATGCCGGTACAGTCCGGCCATTCGTGACTTTGGTCACAGTCGACCGTCCGTCTGGTGTCCTCTGATGTCCTCCTGTGTCCGTTGATGTCTTCTGGTCCGGATCGTCCGGAACGCCCGTAAACATTGGGGTTGCGGGGTGAATGACATGGGTGTACTTCTGATGGTTCATGTCGTCGTTGGGGGGTCTTTCTGAGCCGTTCGAGCCCGCGTTGCTCACGCTCGGTGAGGCCGCGGAGGTGCTGCGGATCGGTCGTTCGCTCGGCTATCAGCTCGCACACGAGTACCTGAACTCGGGTGGCACCTCTGGTCTGCCGGTCGTACGCCTCGGGGAGAAGTGCTTGCGGGTCCCCCGGTGGGCGTTGATGGAGTTGGCGACGACCGGTCGGGTGGTGCGCCTCTGTGATGCGGAGGCACCCGTTGGGGGAGCCTCCGATGCCCGATGAGGTGATCCGCCGCACGATCGAGCTGGGCCCCGCGGCCCACGAGCTGCGTCGGCATGTCGATCCCACGGCGTGGGTGGTGCTCGAGGAGATGCTGCAACGCTCCACCGGCGACGGCGATGACGTGGTCGCGCAGGTGTCGATTCGTGCGTTGGCGTCGTCGCTCGGACTCGCGAAAGACACCGTGGCTCGCGCCGTCGGTCGCCTTCGCGATCTCGGTGTGATCGAAGCAGCCCAGGCCCGCTCCCGCTCTGGTGTCTTCGATGCCGGTTCGTATCGCCTCGTCGTCCCCGCCGTCTGCCTCTCGCCTGCCGGCCCGTCGGAGCCCTCCGCGTTGTCGCCCGCTGCTCGCCCCTCCTGTGCTGCTGCTCCGTCTGCTCTTCGCTCCTCCTCTGCTGCTCGTCCGTCTCCGTCTCAGTCCGCCCGCCGCTCGTCCGGCCAGCTCTCCCTCCTTCCCGAGGTCTGAGGCCCGTTCCCGTGTCCGTCTCTCGCTTCGCTCGTTCTTCAATTTCCAGACAGGTGCCCGCGCGCAGGTGGGAGTGGTCATGATCCGGGTGACGACGCTGTACGCGTCCGGGGCGGGAGCATCTGCGGCCTACTACACCGGCTACCTCACGAAAGCCGATGGTGAGTTGCCGGGTGTGTGGGCCGGGTCCCAAGCTCCGGGACTCGGCCTGTCCGGCGAGGTCACGACCGAGGCCCTCGAAGCACTCCTGTCGGGCTACCACCCGACCACCGGCATGCTCCTCGGTCGGGAGTTGGTGGATCGCCTCGACAAGCACGGCAACACCATCCGCGCCGTCGCCGGCTACGACGCGACGTTCTCGGCGCCGAAGTCGTTGTCGGTGCTCTGGGGCCTCACCGGTGATGACGCCTTCGCCGAATGCCACGACGTCGCAGTGAACGCCACAGTGACGATGATCGAGAAGTACGTCTCAACGACGCGTATCCGCTCCAACGGCGCACGACTCCATCCCGAGACCGGCGGGCTGTCGGTGGCGGTGTTCCGCCAATCGACGAGCCGTGCCGATGACCCGCAGCTCCACACCCATGTGGTGATCTCCGCCAAGGTCCAGACCGCGGATGGACGATGGCTCGCTCTGGATGCGTTGGGGCTGAAGAAGTACCAGCAAGCATTCGGCTACCTCTACCAATCCGTCCTGCGCGCCGAAGTCAGCCACCGGTTCGGCGTGGTGTTCGAACCCGTCGTGAACGGCCAAGCCGAGATCGCCGGCCTTCCCGACGGGCTCCTCGACCAATTCTCGAAGCGTGCGGATCAGATCGGTGTCGAGATGGACGACAAGCTCGCCGACTTCCAAACGCGTGAAGGCCGCACCCCGACGACGTTCGAGCATGCGGCGATGGAACGAGAAGCCGCCGTCGATACCCGCAACCGCAAGACCGGCCTCGGCGTCGCCGATCTACGTACACGGTGGCAACACGAAGCCGCCAGCCTCGGCATCGACCCCACCGCGATCCTCGAGCCCGCCCTCAAGTACGCCAACGAGCATCCGCTCGAGGAGTCGCCGGTCGCGGCGGCCGCCGTCGTGGAGGCATTGGCCGTGCGCCAGTCGACATGGAACCGCCTCGACGTCCTGCGTCAACTCTGCGACACGGTGACCCCACAACCAGGACACGACGCCACCACCTGGGTGGCGGCGTTGGATGCCGCGGTCGACACCGTGCTCACCGAGTGTGTCGATCTCGACCCCACCGACAACAGCCCACGGCGAGCGGGGGATGGGCGGTCGGTGTGGATCGAACCCATCGCCAAGCAATCCACCTCCGAGCATGTCCTCGCCCAAGAAGAACACATCCTCACCTTCGCGCTCGACGCTCAAACGCCCGATCCGTCGCCATCGACCTCGATCCTCGATGCCCGGCTGGATGACGGGCAGCGGGCCTCGGCGAGCGCGGTCGCCGGGCACGATCGTCTGGTGGTGGTTGTTGGTCCGGCGGGAGCGGGCAAGACCAACATGCTCGAAGCCGCCGTCCGCGACCTCCACCACCAACACCGCCACGTCCTCGGCCTCGCACCCACCGCGCGGGCTGCGTCGGTCCTGCAACGGGAGACGGGAGCCGAGAGTGACACCGTCGCCAAACTGCTCTACGAACTCGAGCATCCCGACCGCGGCCGGCCGTGGCCGATCCCACCGGCCGAGTCGACGATCATCGTCGACGAGGCCGCCATGTTGAACACCGCCGACCTCTACCGCCTCGTCACCCACGCCGAGCAGCGACAGTGGCGCCTGGCGTTGGTCGGTGACCCCCAACAGCTCCAAGCCGTGGGTCGTGGCGGGATGTTCAACGAACTCTGCGACACGACCCGATCCGTTGAACTGGAAGAACTCCACCGTTTCACCCATGCTTGGGAAGCCGCCACGACGCTCCGCCTCCGAGCCGGCGACCCCGCAGCGCTCGCCACCTACGCCGCGCACGGCCGCATCCGCGCCGGCAGCTTCGACGATCACCTCGACACGATCGCCGACATGTGGACGCAGTGCCGGGATGCGGGCGAGTCGTTGTCGATCGTGACCACCCGCAACGAACACGTCGCCGCGATCAACACCCGCATCCAACACCGCCGACTCGACAACCACGAACTCGACCCAGCCACCGCCACCGGCATCAACGATGACTGGGCCATGGTCGGCGACGTCGTCGTCACCCGCCGCAACGACCGACAACTCCGAACCACCACCGGTGAACCCGTCCGCAACCGCGAACGCTGGACCATCGCCCACACCGGAGACGACGGCGACCTAACCGTGTCCCGCATCGGCGGACACGGCACGATCACCCTGCCCGCCGACTACGTCCGCGACCACGTGCAACTCGCCTACGCGAGCACCGAACACGGCGCCCAAGGCGACACCGCGGATCGCTCCGTCACCCTCGCCACGACAGCGACCAGCGGCCGGGGCCTGTATGTCGGCATGACCCGAGGACGCAACGACAACCTCGCCCTCGTCGCCGACACCGTCGACCTCGCCCATGCCATCAGCGTGCTCGAAGCAGCCATCGCCATCGACCGAGCCGACATCCCCGCCACCACCCAACGACGCTCACTCGCCGCCACCGTCCCACGATCCAGCCCACGGCCGAGAGTGCAGATCCCGGACTGGTTCCACGACCTCCGGGCCGACGCAGAACAGCAAGCAGGCGACGCTCGACACGCGGTGGACGAACGCGATGAACGACGAGCGGCGAACGAACGCCGCTACGTCAACGCCTGTCGTGACCTTCCTGCAGCCGAGGCCGCCCACGCTCCCTTCCGCAACCGGGTGGCAGACGCCAACGACGTCGTGACCGAAGCACGATCGAACGTGTGGAACGCCGAACGCGACCTCCGCAACGCCGGGAAGCTCGGACGACGATCAGCTCGCCGCGGCGTCGAGGCCGCCAATGATGTGCTCGCCGTCGCCGAGGAACGCCTCGCCAGATGCGAACAAGCCGCCGAGCCCACGCGCCAACCGCTCAGCAAGTTGCGTGACATCGTCGACTACCACGACCGCATCCAATCGACCCGCGACATGCTCGACGACTTGACCAACCTCGACACACACGCCGACCGAGCCGAACGAGTCTGCGACGCCCTCGACCAATGGAAGCACTGGGCCGACGGACACCGCCTGCCGGTCGGGCAGCTCCGCGGTGTCATCGCCGTGCTCGAAGACGACCAAACCATCAACGGCACCAACCAACTCGCCGAGGCAACACGGCACTGGGCGCACGAGGCAGGCGTTGACCTACCACGACGACAGTCGAGGCGACCCGACCGCTCGATCGAACTCGGAATCGAGCTGTGAACCGACGACCATGAGCACCTCGCTGATCGGTTGGCGTCTCCTCGTCAGTCGACGATGCAGCCGGTTCTGGTCACACAAACCGGAGGAACAGTGGTTACCGGGCCCAACCAGGGCACTCCGTCGTGTACTCGGTAGTTGGTTGGTCTCCGTTCATGGTCGCGAGGAGCGGTGCCGCGAGCGAGGTGGCCGCGCGTTCGAAGCCGGTCCCGGTTGCCGCTGCCACGGTCGCCGCCAGGGACGCGGTGAGTTCGGCCTGGGAGCGTTCGTCTCCTTCGTTGACGGCGGTCGACCAGTCGGCGAAGACGGCACAGGTCGCACCTTGGAAGAGTTCGAACGCATAACTGTCGAGAGACATCGGCAACTCGGTCGTGGCGGCGTCGAGCCGCGCTGCGTCCGTGAGTTCGACGAGAGAAAGGACCTGGTTGGCGAGATCGGGATGCTGGCCTGGCATGACGAGGTCGATGTCGCCTCCGGTCGCTTCGAATGTTGCCGGGTCGGCGAGCGTGAGCGATGAGAGCGCGTCGAGGAATGCGTCCTCGTCGGCGAAGCCGCTCGCGATGACGTAGAACGACCAGTCGCCAGCCTGCCAGTCGACCCAGTACTCGCCCGGCAGATCGGGCAGCGGGCGGTAGGCGACCTCGGTGTCATCGACGACTCGGGTTGTTCGGACCTCGCCGGCGATCCGGCCGAGCAGGCTGGCCGCCCCGCGGTTCTCGCCGCTCAGTTCGAACTCGGTGTCGCCGTTGGAGAACTGGTAGCTGATGTGCCGGCGGTCGCCACCGACGGGCGTGTCGAGTTCCTGGTAGCCGTCCGGTGTCGTCATGGTGAGTGAACCGTCGACCAGTGCGAGTTGGTTTGCCATGGCGACCACGTCCGCGACGCTGAGTCGCACGGCGTTGACGCGGGCCACGTGATTGTCATCGAGCGGCCAGAACAGCACCACGATTGGGCCGTCGAGACCGCTATCGCCGTCGGTTTCCGTGACGAGGACCGATCCGGTGGTGCCGGCCACCGCGATCGGCTCACCAATCTGGAGCAGAGTGCTCGCCGACGGTGTGGTGACCTGAGTCGTGTCGCTCGACTCTGCGGTCTCGACGACTGTGGCGGCGAACAACGGGGCGTCGTATCGGGGTCCGTCTCCGACGAGCACCGTCGATCCCTCGAAGCCGCCGGTGAGTGTCGGGGCGACCTGGCCGAACGCGCCCGTCAGTTTCCAGCCCGGCTGGTCGATCACCACCAGCGGCGTCGACATCATGCCCAGTGGGGTCGACAACAGCGGTCCAGTGACCGCCTCCAACGCTGCCGCCGAATCTGCCGCTTGCGCCTGAGCCGCTGCTGCCTGCGACTCCGCGTCCGACGCCTCAGCTGTCGATGCAGGACGCGAGCCTGACTCGCTGGCGGGCGCGTCGTTGCGCGCCGCTACAGCGACAAGTCCGCCGACACCGATCACGGCGACTGCCGCTGCCCCGATGAGCGGAACCAGCCGCGAGGTCGACGGTCGTCCGTAGTGATGAAGCTCGGCGAACGCCGGTGGGGCTGGTGTCGCTTGGTCGAGTTGATCGAGGAGGTCTCGGATCTTGTCGTCAAGGTCGATGGTGTGGGTCATGAGAGCATCGTCTCCAGTCGCGTGCGGGCGTTCGTCAGCTCGCGTTCCACGGTTCGAAGTGAGGTGCCGATCGTGTCGGCGACCTGTTGGGGTGTGAGGTCGGCCCAGTAGGTGAGGTGGATGACGGCTCGTTGGCGAACGCTCAGTCGCTTCAGCGCGGCGAGCACGTCGGGGTCGAGTCCGCGTTCCATCTCGACGGCATCGCGGTGGACGACTCGAAGCTCTCGGTCGGACCGGCGTCGAGAGCCGCGTCGAGACTTGTGTGCCTCGTTGACGAGCATCCTGTACATGTAGGCGCGCTTGTTGTCGATGCGATCCCACCTCGTCGAGGCGATCGCTTTGGCGACGGTGGATCCGAGGAGATCCTCTGCCTGTGACGGCCCGACCAGCGACGTCGCGAATCGGATCAACTCCGGCGCCAACCGCACATACAACTCTTCGACGGTTTCCGTCACGATGGGTCGTTCGAGGTCGCGGCTGACCGAGCGTCTGTTGGCAGACAGCCCGTCGACCGGAGTCGGAGACGCCCTGAGGAGGTTCGGCTCGCCGATGATCACACCACTATGACCCCGCCAGCGCCGACCCACCGCCAGATTTGTTGCGTACGGGCCAGCCGCCGGGCTGCCATCTGCCGTGTTTCCATCGAACTGTCGGCGGTTGCCGATGCGTTCAGCCCGTGGGATCGGGGCACGTGGTTCGACCGTCGCTCGACGGGATGGAGATCGGTACATCGGGGAACGGGAACTCCGAGATGTCACTCCACCCGTTGGCCTCGGCGAGTTCGGTGATCGTCACGCAGAACCGTTCGGCGATCATCACGGGGTAGTCGCCGGGGCTCACGATGTACTCGCACCCGTTGGTCACCATGCAGGCATCGGTGGGGCCGAGCAGGCTGGTGCTCGACTCGACGTCGGCCGGTGCAGCGTCGGCGATCGTGTCGCTCGGGATCGAGGCTGGTTCTCCGACCCTGTCGATGACGGCACCTTCGGGAATCGCGTAGCGGGCGACACCCCAGTTGATCGTGTCATTCCATTCGATGGGCGACACGAGCACCGCCCCGTCGTCGAGGACGACATCGAGGACCTCCCGGCGGGTGTCGCTCGCGATCATGACCACGAGTGTCTGCCCACCACCTGTCGGCACCACGAACACGCTCTCACCGGGGCGAGTGTTGTCGACCTGGCAGTCGGACCCGACCGGAGTTCGCCAGCACACCATCGGCTCCGCTGCGTTCATCTGGTCCTGATGCCAGGCGACGTCGAGGTCGGGTGACAGCCGGTACCACTCGGCGGGTGTCTCGGCGAGCACGGTGACCGGGACGTCGGTGAGATCGCCGGTGTCGGCGAGCGTGACGACTGGGGCGAGTGAACCCTGATCAGAACTCACATCGGTTGGACCCGCCGCAGGTGCCGGTTCGTCGTCGCCGGAGCGAAAGCCCGCAACGAGTACGAGCCCGACGATCATCGCCGCTGCGGCCGAGCCGATGATCCCCATGCGCCACCGCGATGCTCGGAGGTCGTTGTCGACCTCGAAGGACGAAAGTGACCGCGGCGCGTCGAGACCTGGCCCGCGATCCGGAACCGCGGCGGTGCGGTCGGCGTAGTGGTCGCGAAGTCGTTCTTCGAGCGTGATCATGAATCCAGTTCCTTTCGGAGTGCGGCGAGGGCACGAGAGATGATCGAGCGCACCGATGCCGGTCGGCACCCGATGGCCTCGGCGATGTCGGCCTCGCTCAAGTCGAGGTGGAAGCGCAACACCAGCGCAGCTTGTTGTCGCCATGACAAGGTGGCGAGCGCGTCGAAGAGTTCGTCGTACTCGGCGACGGCAGGCTCCGATCGCGGGAGTGGTGTACGACGCACCACCGCACGGTGGCGCTGAACGTCGCGGCATCCGTTCACGACCGTCATACGCAGGTAGCCGCCCGGATTCCTCACCGACGCGTTCGTCGACTGCAACTTGACGAACGCGTCCTGGACAACCTCCTCGGCGATCGCCAACGAATCGGTGAGCACCAGCGCCACCTTCACCAGACGCGACCACTCCCGTTCGTAGAGCGCGGCAAGGTCGTCGCGTTCGGCTCGCTCCACCGCAACGCGGTCGGCTCCGGTTTCTGCCATCACATCCTCTACGACGCCTGAACACCCCGAACCGTGGCACATCAGACACGATCATTTCGAGATGCCGCGTCAACACACCCGGCTGTCTGCTCGTCAGGAGCATTGACTCGCCCGCCGCCAACGACAAGTGTTGGCCCATGGGCTCATGGGGTGAGAGCGAACGGCATCGGGTGTTCGTGCCGCAGGCACTGGGCTCGGACGAGTTCCTGAGGGTCACCTGGCACGCGTCGTCAGGTCTGGTCGTGTTCTCTCATTGGGACGGCGATCGTTGTGTCGCTGCGACACCCGTGAGGGCCGCAGACCTCGAAGAGCTCGCATCGCTGGTCCAGGCGGCTCTCACGCCAGAGGGGTCCACCCCCTCGACGCCGGCGTGGCCCGCGCCGAGGCAAAACGAACTCGTCGTGCCTGCTGACGGTCTCATGGTTCCGGATTCACAGCGTTGCGCCTGAGGCATCACCGACGGATCCGATAGGGAACCATTGCTGTCACCCAGGCGTCGTCGGAACCCTCGTGGTCGGACCGGTAACGTTCACTCAGCCGAAGGAACGGCCGGGGTCAGGTCCGTGACCACGTCGCATTGCGTCCGGTCCCGTCGACGATGACGCTGCCGGCCGCCTTCAGTTCGGTGAGCACCAACCGGATCGTGTTGTCCGACACTCCGGGCACCGCACGACGGATGTCGGCGATCGCGAACTGGGCTGGTGCATGCAACAGCACGTAGTCGCGGATCCGGTCCTGTTTCGTACCTGCCGACGTGCCCGCTGCGACGCGAGCTGCGAATCGTTCGTACGCCTGAGCGATCCGGTCCAAGAAGTAGCCGGCCCACGGCCAGACGTCGTGGGTGCCGTCATCGAACCAGCCGGTCGTGGACGCAGCCAAGGTGACGTAGTAGTCGTCCTTCGTGTCGAAGATCAGCTGTTCGACTGACACATACCGGCCGACGCCGTACCCGACTCGTTGCATGAGATGCGCAGTCAACAGTCGGGTGACGCGTCCATTGCCGTCCGCGAACGGGTGGATACACAACACGTCAAGAGCGAACGCGGCGACGACGAGCAGCGGATGTATTCGACCTTCGTCGAGGGCGGTGTTGGTGCGGTCGACGAGCTCGACGATGTAGTTCTCCGTCTGCGCGGCGGGGACCGGCTCGAACCGAACCGTTTTCGTTCCGTCGGTGTTGCGCTCGACGACGAGATTGTCGTCGAGTTTGAATCGGCCGCCACCACCGTCGACGAAACTGAACAGCAGCCGATGCAGATGCAATATCAGCCCGACACTGAGTGGACCCGGGTCGTCATGTTGGAGGTAGTCCTGCGCAGCGGTGTACCCGGCGAACTCGGCTTCGGACCGGTTCTTGAACCGTGAGGGGTTTGCCGAGACGAGCCCGGCGACGCGTCGCTCGGCGACGATGACCCCCTCGATTGCGGATGACGCGGTGATCGACTCGATGCGGGCCTGTTCACGCAATGCGTCGAGGAGCTGGGGTAGTTGATCGGCATACCGTGCTTCGGCACCGGCTGCCAGATCGATCGTGCGAAGGGTCGCAACGATTGCGCCTGGGACCGGGTCGAGGGTGTCGGGTCGTTGGAAACTCCGCATAGAAACATCACAAACATACCAAAAGTCTCGCGTATTGTGATGATTGTCGCGGTGGCTGGTGGAAATCGCTCCAACGCCGCCGGCAACGTTTCAAGCGGTCATCGACACTGACAGGCGACCACCCTTGTCCCGATCAGAACACTCGAACACACGTTTGTCCCATATTTTGTCCCATATATGGGACGGCACTGATCAACACCCAACAACACGGGTCCGCACAAAAGCCCTGATCAGACGGCATCCAGCGGACGCAGCGATCCTGGCTGGACGTCTTCGAACGCATTCGTAATGCGTAGGTCGTGGGTTCGATTCCCACTCTGGGCTCCACACACTCGTCGCTGGACGGTTCAACGCCAGCTGTGTGTCACCTGTGCGGTTCCGTAGAACCCGGCCCGGACGGTTCGTCTCGCGTCGGCGAACTGCCAGACTGCCACCGTGCCTCTCGCGATCGGTCGACAGCGTTGAGCGCGACGCAGACGGTGCTCGTGGTCGACGACGAACCGTCGCTTGTCGACGCGGTGGCAACCGCGCTCCGGTACGAAGGGTTCGAGGTGACCGAGGCGACGACCGGTCGAGCCGGTCTGGCCGCCGCCCAAGAAGGGCACGCCGACCTGATCGTGCTCGACGTGATGCTGCCCGACCTCGACGGCTTCGCCATCGCCGAGCGCCTGCGGAACTCGGGCAACTCGACGCCGGTGCTCTTCCTCACCGCTCGGGACAGCCTCGAGGACAAGGCCGCCGGCTTCGCTGCCGGCGCCGACGACTACCTGACGAAGCCGTTCTCACTCGCAGAACTCGTGATGCGGGTCAAGGCGATCCTCCGTCGCACGGCACTGGACGACGCGTCGAGCACGGTGCTCAGGTTCGCCGACCTCGAACTCGACGCGGACGCCCACACCGTTCGTCGAGCGGGGCAGGTCATCGATCTGACGGCAACCGAGTTCTCGGTGCTGAGGTACTTCATGGAGAACCCCTCGCGAGTTCTCTCGAAGGCCCAGATCCTGGACCACGTCTGGCACTACGACTTCGACGGCGACTCCAACATCTGCGAGACCTACGTCAGCTACCTGCGCAAGAAACTGAACGAACACGGTCCGCCGCTCATCCACACGGTCCGCCTCGTCGGCTACGTGCTGCGCGACCCGGCCCAGGGCTGACCATGTCGCTGAGGATGCGACTGCTGATCGCGACCGGGGTCGCCGTCCTGTGCGGGCTGATCGTGGTCGATCTGATCACCTTCTCGGTGGTGACCGGCTCGCTGGTGCAGCAGGTCGACGACACCCTGCAGCGTGCTCACGCCCCGATCGAGCAGGTCGCCGAATCGAGTGACCCGAACACCTGGAACGCGATCCCGGCGATCGCCCCGGGACTCTTCGTCTCGATCGTCGACCGCGACGGGACGGAGCTGTTCACGGCGCCGGCGATCGAGCCGGGTCGCGAGCAGGACGTGGTCGACACCTCGGCGATCGACCTCTCCGAGAGCTACCAGACCGCTCGAGCGATCGACGGCGATTCGATTCGTCTTCGCGTCGACCCGCTGGCCGACGGCCAGACCCTGATCGTCGGCCAATCGCTCCGCCGCGTCGACGAGACCCGCCAGCAGCTCGCCGCCGTGCTGATCCTCGGGAGCCTCGCAGCGATCGCGGCCGCCGTGATCGTCGCCTGGTGGCTCGTTCGAGCGGGTCTGCGGCCGTTGCGTCGGGTCGAGGCGAGCGCTGCCGCGATCACGGACAGCGATCTCGATCTCCGTGTTCCCGGTGCGGACCAACCCACCGAGGTCGGCAACCTCGCAGCCGCACTGAACGCGATGCTCGACCGGCTCCAGCTGTCGAGCGAGGAACGCGAACGCACACTGGAGGAGCTGCGCGCCTCGGAATCGCGCATGCGCCGATTCGTGGCCGATGCCTCACACGAACTGCGCACCCCGATCGCGGCGACAGCGGCGTACGCGGAACTGTTCGAACACGGGGCCCGGGATCGGCCGGAGGATCTCGACCGCGCGATGTCGGGCATCCGGCGCGAGACCGACCGGATGGCGGGCCTCGTCGACGACCTCCTGCTGCTCGCCCGGCTCGACGAACACCGACCGCTGACCGAGGAGCCGGTCGATCTCACCGAGGTGGTCTTCGCCGCGATCGATGCGGCGAAGACCGTCGAGCCGAGCCGTCCCATCCGTGTCAGGATCGGCGAGGTCGTCTCCGTTCGCGGCGATGCCGGCCGGCTGCGCCAGGTCGTCGACAACCTGTTGGCCAACGTCCGCGCCCACACGCCCGCCGACGCCGGCTGCGACGTCGAGCTGAACACCGACGGTGCGGATGCCGTCCTCACGGTGACCGACGCGGGACCCGGCGTCGATCCCGACGACCTCGCCCATCTGTTCGATCGCTTCTACCGCGTCGACGACGCCCGAACCCGTTCCACCGGCGGCTCGGGGCTCGGCCTCGCCATCGTCGATGCCATCGTCCGGGCGCATCACGGCTCGATCACCGCGCGCAACATCGATCCCCACGGGCTCGCACTGACCGTGCGCCTCCCGACCGAACCACCCTCGGAGGACTCATGACCCAGTGGATGTACTACCTGAGCCGATCGACCGGCATCGTCGCCATGCTGCTGGTGGTGGCGGCGCTGCTCTGGGGGTTTCTCTTCTCGTCGCGGGCGACCGGCAAGCGACTGCGACCCAACTGGTGGCTCGATCTGCACAACTGGCTCGGCGGCCTCGCGCTGGTCTTCACCGGCCTGCACCTGGTCACCGTGTGGCTCAACAGCGACTCGGGCATCGGGCTCGTGCAGATCCTCGTCCCGCAGACCGCTGCGGTCGACGCCGCCGCGATCACGTGGGGGGTGCTCGCGACGTACACCATGGCCGCGGCAGTGTTCACGACCTGGCCCCGACGGTGGAGCAATCGTCGGTGGTGGCGGGTGGTCCACGTCACCACCGTGGCGGGGACCGGCCTCGTCCTCCTCCACGCCTACCAGTCGGGCAGCGATGCCTCGAAGGTCTGGTTCCAGGCCCTGCTGGTCGCCTGCGCCGGTGTGGCAACCTACGGTCTCGGATTGCGCCTGTCGACGCTTGCGGCGAGCCGACTGACATTCACAGCGGGCACACAGCTCGGTCTCACCCGACACCGAAGGTGATCTGGCTGAATGATGTCATGAACAACGACCCGCTCCTCCGGGAATCGATGGACGCCGAGCTCGCCGCCCGTCTCGCACGCATGACCGCACGGAGCCCACGCGCGTCGAGCCGAACCACCCCGCCTTCCTCCTCGACCACCGCCGCGGCCCCCTCCTCGCCGCCTCCGCCTCCTCCTCCCGGCGCCGCACCGGTGAGGAAGAAGCGGCGCCATCCCGCCCGCCACTCCCGCAGCGCAGCCCTCGCGCTCAGCTTCCTGACCACGAGCGGCCTCGCCTACGCCTTCGCGAGCACCGACACCGGTGCTACCGCCAACGTCGCGGCACCGGCCGGCATCGTGACGCCGACCCCATCGGTGACCGCCGCTCCGTCGTCGGCCCCGACCGTGACCTCACCGACGGCTCCTGCGACAACCGCCGCGCCGACCACCGCTGCGCCGGCACCGGCGACCGCACCGACCGTGGTCAACGGGGCGTCGTTCAGCAACCGCTACGGCGACGTGCAGGTCCAAGCGACATTCGCTGCCGACGGATCGCTCGCCAACGTCGACGTCCTGCAGGTGCCGTACCGCGACGGCAAGAGCGTTGCGATCAACAACTACGCCGTCCCACGTCTGAACAGCGAGGCCCTCACCGCCCAGAGCGCCAACGTCCACACCGTGTCGGGCGCCACCTACACGTCGATCGGTTACGAGCAGTCACTCCAGTCCGCCATCGACGCCGCACGGGCGAACGGGATCACCACGATCTCATGACCGGACCCGTGGCGCCCGGACGCCAGGATCGGGACGGGACGCACCACGTCGAGTTCGTCATGGGCATGGCCGTCAGCATCGACATCCGCGACTCCGACGCGCCGAGCGACGCCATCGCCGAGGTGGTCGCGTGGTTGCACCACGTCGACGCGACGTTCAGCACCTACATCGACGACAGCCCGATCAGTCGACTCGGGCGCGGCGAACTCGACCTCGACGATGCGACCGACGAGGTGCGCGACGTCCTGCGTCTCTGCGAGGAGATGCGGATCGACACCGACGGGGCCTTCGACATCTTCGAGGTCCCGGCGCCGAACGGAACCACGCTCGATCCATCGGGCCTCGTCAAGGGGTGGTCGATCGAACTCGCCGCGAGGATCCTCGAGCGCTCGGGGTGCGCGAACTTCTGCATCAATGCGGGAGGCGACATCGCCATCCGAGGTCGGCCGATGGCCGGTGAGCCGTGGCGAATCGGGATCCGTCACCCCGACCAGATCGACCAACTCGCGACCGTGGTGACCGCGCAGGGTCCCCTCGCCGTCGCGACCTCGGCGACCTACGAGCGAGGCGCCCACATCTTCGATCCGCGCACGCACCAGCCGACCACCGAGCTCGCCAGCGTCACCGTCGTCGGCCCCGACCTCACCGTCGCCGACGCATACGCAACAGCGGTCTTCGTCAAGGGACTCGACGGTCTCGACTGGATCTCCGGACGCCCGGACTACGACGCCTACGCCATCACGCACGACGCCATCACGACCTGGACACCCGGATTCGAGCGATACCGGCGCGACACGCGACGCGACCCGATCGGCCACATTGCATGATGACAAGGCCCGGTGGCGCGTGAGAACCTGTAGATCAGGATCACGCATCATCACAGGGGGAACATGGGAACTCTGATCCATGCGCCGCTCGACCAGACTGCGGAACCGATTGCCGCGGCCGTCGGGCCTGTCGTGTTCGATCTCTTCGACGAACCGCCACCGATCGCGTTCGAGTTCTGGGACGGATCGGTCGTCGGCGACGACATCGCCGGGCGATTGCGTTTCACCAGTCCGACGGCGTTCCGCCACATCATGTGGTCACCCGACGAGCTCGGCCTGGCCCGGGCGTACGTCGCCGGTGACGTCGACGTCACCGGCAACGTCGCCGAACTCCTCAGGGCGCTGCAGCAGGCTCACCGGCCGGGATCTGCAGCCGCGCTGCGAGCCGCACCCGAAGCATCCGCGCGATCCGCGCGGCCGGCGGGGTCGGCACCCGTCCACCGGTCCCCGACGAGGAGGTCGTGCCGCGCGGTGTCCGCCATTCCCCGCGACGCGACCGACAGGCGGTCAGCCACCACTACGACGTCGGCAACCGCTTCTACGAACTCGTGCTCGGGCCCGCCATGACGTACTCGTGCGCCCGGTTCGTCACCCCCGACACGTCACTGGCCGATGCGCAGGCCGCCAAGCACGAGTTGATCTGCCAGAAGTTGGGCCTCGCCGATGGTTCAGCACCTGCTCGAGGTGACGGCGACCGGGCGAGACGTCGGCTGCTGGACGTCGGCTGCGGATGGGGGTCGATGGCGCTCCACGCCGCGGCTCACCACGATGTCGACGTCGTCGGTGTGACGATCAGCGACGAGCAGGCCCGCTACGCCCGCCAGCGTGTCGCCGATGCGGGACTGGCCGAGCGCATCGAGATCCGCGTGCAGGACTACCGGGAGGTCAGCGATGGCCCGTACGACGCGATCTCGTCGATCGGGATGGCCGAGCACGTCGGCAAGCGGGCAGCCTCGCGGTACTTCGAGCGGCTGTACGACCTCCTGCGCCCGGGCGGCCGGCTGCTCAACCATGCGATCTCGTCGGTCGGCGGCTCCCGCCTGGCACGGCGCGGCTTCGTGAACCGATACGTGTTCCCCGACGGCGAGTTGCTCGACGTCGGCGACACGGTGCGGTTCATGGAACGGGCCGGTTTCGAGGTGCGCGACGTCGAGAACCTCCGCGAGCACTACGCACAGACACTGCGCCACTGGGTGACCAACCTCGAGCACCACTGGGACGAGGCGGTCGACCTGGTCGGAGAGGGCCGGTGCCGGGTGTGGCTGCTGTACATGTCGGGCTCGATCAACGGCTTCGACGACGCCGGCATCCAGCTCCACCAGACACTCGGCGTCCGCCTCCATCCGGGCGGTCGGAGCGACATGCCGAGAACTCGAACGGGGTGGTCGTGAGCGATCACCGCCGCAGGATCGCCACAATCGCACGATCTGAATGACCGCTCAGCCCGACGCGGGTGCAATGGTGTCGCTCGTCCCGTCCGCGTGCAGTGTGTGCGCGCGGCCCGAGTCGACCCGAGACCCGAGGCATCAACATGACGACAGCGCTTCCCATCGACCGACCCTGGTACCGACAGCTGCTCGCGATCGCCGTGGCGATGGGCCTCGTCATCGGCCTGCTCGGACTCGTGTATCTCGGGATCACCGGCGGCTTGACCGGTCAGATCTTCGGGGATCCACGGATCGACACGTGGTCCGGTGACTGGTGGTGGATCCCGTTCATCGCCGCCGGTGGGCTGGTTGCGGCCGCCGTGCGCAGCTGGTTGAAGATCACCGATCACGTACCCGG
Source organism: Ilumatobacteraceae bacterium (assembly GCA_963715285.1). Classification (GTDB taxonomy): domain Bacteria; phylum Actinomycetota; class Acidimicrobiia; order Acidimicrobiales; family Ilumatobacteraceae; genus Sva-07. The sequence goes on from CAVQRU010000043.1 coordinate 16,206, forward strand.
CGGCGTCGCGGTGATCGAATCGGGTGCCGTCGACCACAAGGTGGCGCCGTCGTGGATCCTGCTCTCGGCCATCTCAGCCATTGCCGGAGCCAGCCTCGGGCCGTCATTCGCCCTGGTGATGATCGGCGGTGGCCTCGGGTCGTGGATCGCCTCGAAACGGTGGCCGGGTGACGAGACCGCCCGTCTCGACACGACGATGGCGGGCATCTCCGGCGGCTTCGGTGGCGCGTTCACCTCCCCGGGTCTCGGCACACTGATCGTCAGCGAGCTGGCACCGACGCCGAAGGACCGGTACATCGAGTCGATCCTGCCGCAACTGATCGCCGCGACGGTCGCCTTCGCCGTGTTCTTCGGCGCGGTCGGAACGACGTTCCTCAACAGCTTCGCGGTGCCCGTCGACGACTTCGCGAGCTGGCACCTCCTCGTCGGCGCCGGGCTCGGCATCGCGTCGAGCGTGATCATGATCGTGTTCGTCGTCATCGTGAAGCTGATCCAGATGCTCGCGGCGAAGTTGACGAATCCGTACGTGCGCGGCGCCGTCGGCGGTGCGCTCGTCGGGCTGATCGCGTTCGCACTGCCGCTCACCATCGGAGCCGGCAACGATCAGCTCACGACGGTGATCGACGAGTCGGCGTCGATCAGCATCTGGCTGCTCGTCGCGGTACTCGTCGGCAAGATGCTGGCGATGGCGATCAGCCTCGCCACGGGCTTCATCGGCGGCAACGTGCTGCCGATGCTCTTCGTCGGCGGCACCGCCGGCGTCGTTGCACACCTGATGTTCCCCGACATCCCCTACGCGATCGCGGTCGGATCCATGTTGGCAGCAGTCCCGGGGGCGACGATCAAGGCCCCGATCGGGCTCACGTTCATCGCGGTGCTGGCCGTCGGACTCGGCCCGCTGACCGCGGCACCCGTCATCATCGCCGTGGCAGTGGCGTACCTGACCACGTCGACCGTCGTCGCGCTCATCAAATCGCGCCGGGTCGAGGTTCCCGAACCGCACGCCTGACGATCGCGCGGTGACGGTCTCGGCGTCGTCAGCCTGGCGGCGCGGTCGGGTGGAGTGTCTGGTGCATGGCGACGGCGGCGTCGATGTTGTCGTGGATGTGGCTGCGGTCGACGAGGTCGAAGAAGCCGTCGCGTTCGAGCACGTCGATCACCTGCGACTTCACACGGGCGAGGTGCAGGTCGATGCCGTGGTCGATACCGGCCCGGGCGATCGACATCAGGACGTCGGCGCCCTTCGGTGTCGATGAAGTTGACGCCTTCCATGCTCAGGATCACCGCATCGATTCCTGTCGGTTCCTCGACACGGATCTGCCTGAGACGGTCCGCGAGCGCGTCGGCGTTGACGAAGAACAGGCCGCCGTCGAAGCGCAGGATCTTCAGCCCGGGAATGGTCTCGACGTCGTCGTGGCGTTCGAGGTCGTAGAACGCATCGGTCCCCGGCTTGCGGCCCAGCTCCGGGATGTATGGCAGTGCCGAGACGGCGATGAGCCAGATCATCGAGATCCCGACGCCGATGAAGACGCCTTGCAGGATGCCGAACGTCATCACGCCGAGCAGGGCAGCGAGCGCGGCCCCGAACTCGTACCGCTTGACGGTGACCAGTCGCTTCATCTCTCCGACGTCCATCATCCCGAGCGTCACGGCCTCGATGATGATCGCACCGAGGACCGCCTCGGGGAGCTTCGAGAAGATCGGCGCGAGGAAGAGCAGCGTCAAGATGACGAAGCCGCCCTGGGCGAGGCTCGACACCTGCGACCGTGCGCCGGCACCGTCGTTGACGGGGCTCTTCGACAGGCTGCCATTGTTGAAGATCCCCTGGAACACGCTCGACGACACGTTCGACATGCCCTGGGCGAGCAACTCCTGGTCGACATCGATCCGGTAGTTGTGCTTGGTCGCGTACTGGCGCACCCCGGCCGTCGTCACCGAGAACCCGATCAGCACCAACCCAACCGCTGCGCCGACCACCACCGACCAGTTGTCGACGATCAGCTGCAAGTCCGGGAACGAAGGATTCGGGAGACCCCGCGGCACGTCCGCGATCAGTTCGACCCCACGGTCACCCAGACCGAAGACCACGGTCGCGAGAATGCCGAGCACCACCGCGACCAGCTCGGCAGGCACCTTCGGCACGAGGAACTTGAGGCCGAACAACACGACCAACGCCACGACCCCGACCACGACCGTCGTCCGGTTCGCGTCGGACAGACTCGTCGCCCACTCCCAGAGCTTCTGCCACGTGTTCGAACCGGACTTCTCGGTACCCGTGATCTTGAACAGCTCACCCGACACCACGTTGATCGCCACGCCGAAGATGAACCCGGTCAGTACGGCCGCCGACAGGAACTCGGCGATCCAACCCATCTTGAGCACCGCCATGACCACGAACAACAGCCCCGCGACGAGCACGATCGCCGTTGCGATCGCCACCGCGTCGTCGGAGCCCGCCGCCCCGATCGACACGACCGCGGCACCCAACACCGGCGCGGTCGACGAACCCGGACCCTGCACCAACTGCTTCGACGTGGTGAAGAGCGCGAACACGATCATGCCGAACGCCGCGGCATACAACCCGTTCTGAACCGGCACGCCGCTCAGCGACGCGTAACCCAGCGAGGTCGGCACCATCAGCGCCCACACCGACAGCCCGGCGATCACGTCCTTCGTCAGCCATGACCGCTGGTACTGGGGCAGCCAGACCAGGATCGGAACGAACCGCTTGATCGAGCCCGTCTTGGACTCCGCCGTGGCCACGGCCTGGCCGCCCTCGGTACTCATCGTGCGTCAGCCTGCCGCCTCGGCGTCCTTCTGGATCTCGGCGGTGTCGGCTTCGAGCTGCTTCTCCTCGACCTTGTCGGCCTTGGACATGACACCCTCGATCTTGGCGCCCATGTCGGACACGCCGACCACGATCAGACCCGGCCTGGCCGGCGTCGAGGTTCTCGCCGAGCTCCTTGAGGTCCTTGCGGCTCATGCCGGCCGCCGCGTGCCCGGCGAGCGCACCGAGCGCCGCGCCACCACCGGTCGTCGCAGCCAACAGTCCGCCACCGATGGCGGCCGCCGGGAACAGCGCGATGACCAGGCCGGTGGCGAGACCGACACTGCCACCACCCACTGCACCGACACGTGTGGGCGTCTCGTGCTTCTTGACGATCTTGACCTTGCCGTTGTCCTTGCGCTCGATGACGGCGGCATCGTAGGCGTCGATGAGACCTTCCTTGGTGTGGAGATCGTGGACCGCGTCGTAGTCGGCCTTCGCGTCGTCGACGTTCGAGTACACCCCGACGTACGCCATGAATGTGTCCATCGCCATGTCCTGCTCCTTCGTTCGGTGAACTGCTTGACAACGCCATCGTGACGGCGACTTGGGCTGCGGCAGTCATGCGAACTGGGTGATCCGATCACCGACGGGATCGGCCGACGAGTCCTCGATGTCAGCCGAGCACGGTCGGTGCCAGCAGGCCCAACTCCCGGGCACGGTCGACCGCCTCGCTCCGGCCCGACACCGCCAGCTTCCGGTAGATCGAGTTGGTCTGGGTGCTCACCGTGTTCCTCGACACGTACAACCGTTGACCGATCTCCTTGAGCGAGAGATGCGTCTGCAGATACGGCAACAATCGGAGTTCCGCAGTCGACAGCGCCGTCCCGTGCAGATCGGCCGGCCAGCGACTCAACGTGTCGCGGAGCATGTCGGTGCGAGCGTTGAGGCGACCGAGTTTCGGGCGCCGGTACAGCACCCCTTCGGTCTCCTGCAGCAGGATCCTGGCCGCCTCGGGATCGCCCAGCGCGAGGTGCGCATCGGCCATCTCGAGACGCAACCACGCCGCGCCCCACGGGTTCACCCAGGTGACCGACGTCCGCAAACGCATCGCTCGGAACAACGATGCCCGACCCGTCTCGGTCTCGTTGAGGTGCAACAACAGGCGGGCGCGGGCCGCTTCGACGATCGAGTTGACCGCGTACTCGGTGAGATGTGCTCCATCGACGACCGAGACGGCGAGCTCGAGATCGCGTGCTGCATCCGCCCAGTCGCCACGATCCATCGAGAGCACCGCCCGGTACGCGAGGTCGCGCGCCTCTGGATCGTCGAACCCATCGGTCGCGGTCATCACGTCGAGGCTCTCCGAGAACAGCGCGAACGCTTCGTCGTCGTCGCCCTGCAGCCATCGAGCGACCGCCAAGAAACCGAGGGAGGCCGGCCGCCATGGGCCCCAGACCGGCTCATTGGTCACGACCGAGGTCGCGTCCGTTTCCATCTGCTCGATGCCATGCGCACAGAGAAAGGCGCCGAGTGCCGCACGACTCGAGACGAACGACTCGACCTCCGAGTCACCCTCGGACGTCAGATGCTCGATGCGATCCGCCCATCGCTGCGCTTCGACGGCATTCCCGGTCAACGCCTCCAGCCAACCGACCAGTCCGGCCAGTTCCGGGTTCCGTTCGATCATCTCGTCGGCGAGCTGGTCCAGCCATCTCCTGACCTCGTTCAACCGTCCCTCGTTGTACGCACGCGCCAACTCCCTGACGATCAGGTCGGCAGCGATGGTGAGATCTCCGCCTGCTCGAGCATGCTCGATCGTGTGGTCGACGGAACCGGCTGCCGCCCACCACCGAGCGGCGCGCAGGTGGTGCTCCCGAACGGTGTCGGGTTCGAATCGGCCGGCCTCGTCGAGGAGCACCTTTCTGAACAGCGGGTGGTAGCGGAACCACGCCCCGCTGCCGTCGAGTGGCGTGATGAACAGGCCGGCACGCATCAACGTCTCCAACACCGATGCTGACTGCGTCGACTCGAGGACGGCGTCGCACAGCGGTGGGCTCAACACGTCGAGGATCGCCGTCTGGTGGAGAAAGCGATCGATCTCCGGCGGGAGCCCAGCCAGGACCTCCGATCGGATGAACTCGGCCACGGCCCGGCCGGGCGACGACGATGCGATGCTGGAACCGGCCACTGCGGCGTCGCTGCGGTGGGTGCGCGCGAGGAGTGCCAGACCCGCAGGCCATCCTTCCGTTCGCTCGAGCAACAGACGAACCCGTTCGGGTGAGGGTTCCAGCCCGTGGAGCTCGAGGAGTTCCGCCACCTCGTCGGCGTCGAAGACGAGGTCGGTCGCACCGATCTCGAGCACCTCGCCGCGCACTCGTCGTCGGCCGCCGGCGAGCCACACTTCCCGGCGACTCGAGACGACCAGCTGGACATGATCAGGCAGGAGATCGCGGAGCAGACCCACCGCGTCACGGCAGTCGCGTGACCGGATCTCGTCGAAATGGTCCAAGACGATCACGAGCGGCTCGTCGACCGCACCGATCGAGGCTGCCAACCCCGGCACCACCCGACCGAGGACGGAGACGACAGGCGAAGCCAGTTCACGGGAGATGGCGTCGTCGAGCTCTCGCACCCGCCTCACCCCGGTGACGATCGATGTCATCAGCGTGGTGACGTCGTCGTCGGCCCGATCCAACGACACCCAGGCGACCGCGCGATCGTCGTGCTCCAGCCAGTCGACGAGCAGCGTCGTCTTGCCGTGTCCAGCCGGCGCCGAAACGACGATCAAGGGGAGATCCACACCGGCGGCGAGCAAGCTCGTGAGGCGTGGCCGCCGGACGACCCCAGAGCGCACGCGCGGAACGCCGGTCTTCGCATCGACGAGAACTCGGTGAACGTCGATGGCGTCGATCCCGGTGCTCATGGTCCCCGATCAGGCTAGTGGAACCCGGTCGGAACGTTGCTGGAGGTGCGGTGCCCGACATCGAGGCGCTGGCCTCGACGGCCCGTTCAGAGATCGCGAACGATGGGCACCCGGCCGTCGGCGACGGCCCCGATCAGCTCGTCGTAGTCCTGCTCGGTGCGATCCGCGTAGGCCTCAGCAAACCGGGCGACCGCCCGATCGAAGGTGTCGCCGTCGCCGACGTACCCGGAGATCATGGACGCGTCACCGGACCGGGCGTGGGCGCGTCCCAGCGCCGCCCCACAGGCCATCGCATATCGTTGCAGGACGTCCGCCGTCATGGTCTCGACGTCGGCCGAGGCTTTGCCGTCCCAGAGTTGACGGACGTAGAAATCGGTCGTCGATTCGTCGCCACGCTCGTAGCGGGCCCAGCCGAGCAGCGCGTCCGGTGTCGCCTGTGTCTTGCGTTGCCCGTCGACGACGCGGTGGCCTTCCTGGTCGAATCCGCTCGGCGCCAGATGCTCCTCCAGGACCGACGGGGCAGCCTCCTTGATCTGCAGGAACAGCGGTTCGCCGTCGCCCGACTCGAACAACGCGATCAGACATCGGGTGCCGACGCTGCCCACGCCGACCACCTTGCGGGCGATGTCGGTCAGCGAGTACCGGTCCATCAGCTGGCGGCGGTCGGCGTTCAGCGTCGCCCGGTAGTCGTCGAAGAACCCCTCGATCTGCGTCATCTCCTCACGGCGTTGCTCATCGGTCATCGCCTCGATCAGGGGCGGGTTCGACACGATCACCCGACGACCATCGACGATGTCGGTGAGCTTGCCGAGCGCTCCGAGGCTGTTCTTCTTGGCGGACTTCTTGCGTGTCTTGGCCAGACGACGGCGATCGCTCTTCGCAGTGGTGAGCGTCTTGGCCAGATCCTCGACGACGATCCGGTAGTAGAACACGTCGAGCGGATTCATCTTCGAGGCCGCCGCGATCACCTCACGGTACGCAGCCGTTGTTGCTCTCGCGAGCTTTCGGTTGGTCTTCTTGTCGAGTTGGTTGTTGCGGCCCGCGACCACGACGCTGGCGACGAGTCGTTTGACGTCCCATTCGAACGGTCCCGGAAGCGTCTCGTCGAAATCGTTGATGTCGAACACGAGACGGCGTTCGGGCGACGAGAACATCCCGAAGTTCGACAGGTGGGCATCGCCGCACAATTGCACGGTCAGGTCGGTCCGCGGGCCGGACGCGAGGTCGGCAGCCATCACGGCCGCCGACCCCCGCAGAAACGTGAACGGCGTGGCCAACATGCGCCCGTATCGAATCGGGACCAGGTCCTGCAATCGGTTCGCGTCTTGGGCCTGCAGGATCGAGAGCGCGCCGACACGATCATCAGAAACGAGGAGCTCAGCGTGCGCCTCGAGCGGCACGGCGTCGCGTCGCTCCCGACCAGCGGCCGCTCGCGCTGCCTTCGGCTCGCGCCGACTCTCGAGCGACCAGCGTGGATCACGCTGCGAATTCTCCGAGGTGCCCATCACTTCTCCCTGTGGTTGCGGTCGACCAACCGATACGACTCGATTGTGGAGCACAACGACGCGATCGGCGTCACTCGTTCTGTGCGATGCGTCCCTGTTCGCACGAAATGGATGAAAGGCCCGCTCCGGTGTCACCTCACAATCGACCCATGGCCCCTACGCACTCGGCGCAACATTCGCGAATCTACGTCGTCCGCCACGCCGACGCGGGAGTCCGCGGACACGGCCCCGACGAGCACCTGCGCCCGCTGAGCCCCGGCGGGCACGCGCGAGCAGAGGTCCTCGCCGAGCTGCTCGAACTCACGTCGGCCAGCCGCATCGTGTCGAGCCCGTACGTGCGTTGCGTGCAGACCGTCGAGCCGCTGTCAGCGCGGCAGCGCCGCTCGGTCGAACTCAGCGACAGCTTGGCGGAAGGAGCGAGCGTCGAAGCGATGCTGCACCTCCTCCGACGTCTTCCCGATGGAAGTGTTGCGTGCACGCACGGCGACATGCTCGGGGAACTCGCAAGGGTCGTGGACTCCGTCGACGGGCTCGTGGGCCCGATCTCGTTCGACAAAGGTGGGGTCTGGGTACTGGCGCGCAACGGCGACGCGCTGTCGCTCGTGGAACAGATGCGGGTGACTTCTGGATATGTCGGTGACCGACCTGTGATGATGGCGAGGTAGTCACCGCGGAGCCCCGGCCAAGAGTCCTGACACAGAGCGAGCGAAGGAGTACCGACCATGGGAAAGAAGAAGAAGCAGTCGAAGAAGAACAAGGCGAAGCAGCCGTCGGAGGTTGTCGCGGCTGGCGACGGCGACGTCGCCGCAGCTGGTGACGCACCGACAGCCCCGGAACCGGGCGGCAAGCTCAGGCGCAAGGAGTACGAGGCCGAGCTCGAGGTGCTCCAGGGCGAACTCGTCGCGATGCAGGAGTGGGTCAGGGCCACCGGAGCGAAGATCTGCATCGTCTTCGAAGGGCGTGACACCGCCGGCAAGGGTGGCACGATCAAGCGGATCACCGAGCGGGTGAGTCCTCGCACATTCCGTGTCGTCGCGTTGCCGGCTCCGACCGAACGCGAGAAGTCGCAGATGTACCTCCAGCGGTACATGTCGCACTTCCCTGCCGCGGGCGAGGTCGTGATCTTCGACCGCAGTTGGTACAACCGCGCGGGTGTCGAGCCGGTGATGGGCTTCTGCACGCCGGAGCAGACCGAACGCTTCCTCGACATGACGCCGATGGTCGAGAAGGCGATGGTCGACTCGGGCATCCAGGTGATCAAGTACTGGCTCGAGGTCAGCGCCCAGGAACAGACCCGACGGTTGAAGAGCCGTATCGACGACCCGCGCAAGATCTGGAAGCTGTCGGACATGGACCTCAAGTCGTACAGCCGCTGGTACGACTACTCGCGAGCCCGCGACGCCATGCTCGCCAACACCGACACCGCATGGGCCCCGTGGTTCATCGCCCACACCGACGACAAGAAGCGGGGCCGTCTCAACATCATCTCGCACCTGCTGTCACAGATTCCGTACGACAAGATCGACCGCCCCGAGATCAAGCTGCCGCGCCGGCAACCGGCCCGCGGCTACGTCGAACCCGACCTGCCGTTGCGGCACATCCCTGAGCCCTACTGAGCACCGTTGAGGACACCACGATGACGATGACCGACGAACCCACCCAGCAACCCGCACCCACCGACACGCAGTGGTACTCGCTGTCGGTCGACGACTCCGTCGCACGGCTCGGCGTCGACGCGACATCAGGGTTGAGCGCCGCCGAGGTGACCAGTCGCGTGGCGAAGTACGGCAAGAACGAGGTCGCCACCGAGCCCCCGCCGACGACGTGGCAGATGGCGAAGGCGCAGATCGCCAACCCGATGAACATCATGCTGCTGATCGTCAGCATCGCCAGCTTCACGATCGACCAGATCGCGACCGGTGCGATCGTGATGGCGCTGGTGCTGTTCAACGTGATCATGGGCACCAACCAGGAGCGCAAGGCGATGGCGAGCGTCGACGCGCTCGCCCAGTTGCAGGTGCCGACCGCGAGGGTACGCCGCGACGGCAGCGTGGAGGAGGTCGACGCGGTGGGGCTCGTGCCGGGCGACATCCTGCTGGTCGAAGCGGGCGACCTGGTCCCCGCCGACGCGCGCATCATCTCCTCGGCGTCGCTCGAGGTCCAGGAAGCGGCGCTGACCGGCGAGTCGGCGCCGATCGCCAAGGACAGCACCACCCTCGGCGACGAGGAACAGCCTCTCGGCGACCGCACCAACCTCGTGTTCCAGAACACCCAGGTCACACGCGGCTCCGCCGAACTCGTCGTCGTCGCCACCGGCCAGTCGACCCAGATGGGCCAGATCGCCAACATGGTCACGGCGACGAAGCGGTCGAAATCGCCGTTGCAGAAGGAACTCGACGACCTGACCAAGATCTTCGGGTTCCTCGCCTGGGGTGCCGTCGCGATCATCGCGATCGTCGGCATCGCTCGCGATCAGGACCGCGAGACGCTCATGTTGCTCTGCATCTCGACGGCGATCTCCGCGATCCCGACGGGCCTGCCCACCTTCGTCCAGCTGATGCTCTCGTCCGGGGCACAGCGACTCGCCGAGTCGAAAGCCGTGGTCAAGTCGCTCAACGACGTCGAGACGCTCGGCGGCACCACGGTGATCAACAGCGACAAGACCGGCACGCTGACCATGAATGCGATGACGGCGGTCACGATGATGACCGGCGGGTCCTGGTACAAGATCGAGGGCAGCGGCTACGCGACGTCCGGCGCGATCCTGGGTCCGGCAGGTGAACCCACGCCGGACTTCAGCGGCCTGGCGCTCGGCCTCGCACTGTGCAGCGACGCCACCGTCGCCGCCGACGAATCGATCATCGGCGACCCGACCGAGGCCGCCCTCGTCGTGCTGGCCGCGAAGGTCGGCGTCGATGCCGAGGAAACGCGTCGGGCGTTGCCGCGCGTCGCGCTCGTGCCGTTCGACTCCGAGTACAAGTTCATGGCAACGTTCCACGACCGACCGGCTCACATGGAGCGGCCGCTGCTGACCGAACCGCACTTCATGACCGTGAAGGGCGCGCCCGACGTCGTCATCGACCGGTGCTCGCAGGCGCTGTGGCACGGCGAGGTCGTGCCGATGGAGCAGGTCCGTCAGGAACTGCTCGACGCCAACCAGCAGCTGTCCGAGAAGGGCCTACGCGTCCTGGCGTTCGCGGCACGGGCGCTCTCCGACGACACGATGCGCGCCGCCGCCGACGACCCGATGGGCGAGGTGCACGATCTCGTCATGGTCTCCCTGGTCGGCATCATCGATCCGTTGCGGCCGTCGGCGGCCGAAGCGGTCCGTGTCGCTCACGGCGCCGGCATCGACGTCCGCATGATCACCGGCGACCACACGGTCACCGCTCGCGCGATCGCCGACCAGCTGGGTCTGGGCCCCGGCGTGATCACCGGTTCCGACCTCCAGAAGCTGAGCGATGACGAGGTGAAGGCGCAACTGCCCGAACTGCACGTCTTCGGCCGCGTCGCACCCGAGGACAAGGTCCGTCTCGCCCGGCTGATGCAGGAGGCCGGCCAGGTCGTCGCCATGACCGGCGACGCCGTCAACGACGCCGCCGCGCTCAAGCAGGCCGACGTCGGCGTGGCGATGGGCAGCGGCTCCGAAGTCACCAAACAGGCCGGCAAGCTGATCCTGACCGACGACAACTTCGGCACGCTCGTGCACGCCGTCGACCTCGGCCGGGACATCTACCGTCGGATCTCGTCGTACGTGAAGTTGCAGCTGACGATCCTGTCGTCGGTACTCCAGCTGATGCTGATCGCCACGATCCTCAACATCAACGACGGCGTCGCGCTCTTCCCGATGCAGTTGCTGTTCGCGAAGTTCTTCGTGGTGGCCACTGTCGTGGTCGGGTTCATCGTCGACGTTCCCGATCCCGGTGTGATGGACCGACCTCCGCGTACGCCCGGATCGAAGATCGCAACCGGCGCCCAGACCGTCCGCTGGGTGATCAGCGGCTTCATCATCGCCGGCTCGGCACTCGCCCTGCTGTCGTGGGGGCCCGGCGAGCCGAGCACCACCGACCCGTCGACGTCGATGACGATGGCCTTCGCCGTCGTCGCGTTGAGCGCCGTGAACATGGGCTTCGTGATGCGACGCGAACGCCAGGTGCCGTGGTCGGCGCCGCTGTTCCCGTACATGGGGTGGATCATGCTCGGGTGGGGATTGACCATCGCCGCCGTGGAGACCGACATCCTCCAGCGGCTGCTCGACACCGTCTCGCTCAGCGGTGCCCAGTGGGCGCTCGTCATCGGTCTGTCGTTGGTCTCCCCGCTGTTCGTGGCGATCGACAAGATCCTCCAGATGCGACGCCTCGACCGCGAGCAGCAGGAGCATCCGTTCGCCGGCATCGCCACCACCTCAGGTGCCTGACGAGGCTCCAGCACCAACCGGATGGCGGGGACTCGTCCCCGGCGTCACGGCGATCCGAACCTACGAGCGGTCGTGGCTGCGCTTCGACCTGGTCGCCGGTGTCGTGCTGGCCGCGATCCTCGTCCCCCAGGGGATGGCCTACGCCGAACTGGCCGGACTCCCGCCGGTCACCGGGCTGTACACCACGATCGCCTGCCTCGTCGGCTATGCGCTCATGGGCCCGTCGCGGATCCTCGTGCTCGGTCCCGACTCGGCGGTCTCACCGCTGATCTTCGCCGCGATCGTGCCGCTCGTCGTCGTTGCCGACGACCCCGAGACCGCCATCGCGCTCGCGGGGATGATGGCGGTGATGGTGGGCCTGATCCTGATCGGGCTCGGTGCCGGAAAACTCGGGTTCGTCGCCGACCTCCTCTCGAAGGAGGTCCAGGTCGGGTACATGAACGGCTTGGCCATCACGATCTTCGTCGGCCAACTCCCCAAGCTCGCCGGCTTCTCCACCGACGCCGACGGATTCGTCGCCGAGGTCCAGGCCTTCGTCGATGGGTTCCCCGACCGCAATCCGACTGCACTGTGGCTCGGACTGGCAACACTCGCCGTGCTCCTGTTCCTCCCACGGTTCACCCGCAGGATCCCGGCGGTGCTCGTCGCCGTCATCGGCGCAACGGTGATCACCGGCCTGTTCGATCTCGACATCTCCACCGTCGGGACCCTGCCCGAAGGGCTCCCACGGCCGTCTCTGCCATGGACGAGCGTCAGCGACGTCGCTCCGATGCTCGTCGCCGCCGTCGGCATCACACTCGTGTCGCTCACCGACACCATCGCCACGTCGACCGCGTTCTCGGCACGGCGCGGCGAAGAGGTGAAGCCCAACCAGGAAATGATCGGCATCGGCACCGCGAACATCGCTGCCGGGTTCTTCCAGGGGTTCGCGGTCTCGACCAGCAGCTCGCGCACGGCCGTGGCCGACCAGACCGGAGCGAAGAGCCAACTCACCGGTGTCGTCGGTGCCGGCATCGTCGCGGTGCTGTTGCTGTTCTTCAACGGACTCCTCAAGAGCCTCCCGCAGACCGCGCTCGCCGCCGTCGTCATCGCAGCAGCGTTCTCGCTCGTCGACATCGGGACGCTGCGCCGCTACGTCAAGGTCCGCCGGAGCTCGTTCTTCCTCTCGCTGGTGGCAACCGGCGGCGTGGTCTTCTTCGGCGTCCTGCAGGGCATCCTGATCGCTGTCGTGCTGTCGATCCTGCTGTTCTTCAGGCGTAGCTGGTGGCCCCACGGGGAAGTGCTCGGACGGACCACCGGCCAGGACGGCTGGCACAGCAATCACAACGGCATCCGGGCGCAGGAGCTCCCCGGCGTCCTCATGTTCCGGTGGGAGGCACCGCTGTTCTTCGCGAACGCCGGCATGTTCCGTGACCAGGTCCGCGAGCTCGTGCGCGAAAAGAACCCACGCTGGGTGATCCTGCAGTGCGAGGCGATCACCGACATCGACGTGACGGCGGCCGACATTCTGGAACAGCTCGACCTCGAGCTCAACGAGCGAGGCGTCAACATCGCGTTCGTCGAGCTGCGCAGCCGCTTGAAGGATCTCGTCTACGACTACGGATTGTTCGCGACGCTGGACGCCGACCACTTCTACGGCACGATCGAGGAAGCGCTCGCCGACATCGACGCGACGAGCGAGACGGATCCCGGCAGCTGAGAACGGTTCACCCGATCGGCGTGATGCAGGCTCGCGAGGAGAGGTGCACGATCGGTTCATGAACTCAGCAACCGACAACGACCTTCCCAGTGGCTGGCTCTACTTCGCTGGCACGATTCTCGGCCTCGCGGGGCTGATGCGCTTCGTCGACGCGTTCTGGGCCTTCCGGTACGACGGAGTACTTCCCGACGAGTTCGAGGGAGCGCTCCTCGGCACGACCCTGTCGACCTACGGCTGGGCCTACATCATCGTCGGGGTGATCCTGATCCTGTCGTCGTTCGCAGTGCTCAACCGCTCGCAGTTCGCCCGATGGATCGGCATCATCGCCGGCGCCATCCTGGCCGTTTCCGCGATGTGGTGGATGCCCGTCTATCCCGTCTGGTCACTCGCCTACGTGATCATCGGCATCCTCGTGATCTATGCGCTCGCCGCCCACGGCGGTCGTCACGCCGACGCCTGATCGCCAGCGCCCGCCGACCAGTCGAGGGATCCGATGAAGTCACGTCGTCTCACCGCGATCGCAGCACTCGCCCTCCTCGTTGCCGGCGTGTTGGTGCTCGTGCTGACCGGCACGCGAGCGTTTCCGCGCGGGTTGATCGGCGCGTCGTTGCTGGTCGGGGCATTCGTCGTGGGGTGGGAAGCGTTGCGCCGTCGCGGGCCGGGCCGGGCGCTGTTCGCGACCGTCGCGATCGTGCTGGTCGTCACCTTCGTCGGCGTCCTCGTGGCCGGCGGTGTGCTGCTCGAGACGATCGTCGCGGCCGCGCTGTTCTCCTCCGCCGCCGCGGCAGCGCGCCAGGCGTTCCGCATCCACGTCCCGCTGCCGCGAGCCGTCGCTCCGTCGCGGCCGGTGGTCGTCTGGAACCCGAAGTCGGGCGGGGGCAAGGCGCTGGCCGCCAACCTCGATGTCGAGGCGCGGGCCCGAGGGATCGAGCCGATCGAGCTGAAACCCGGCGACGACCTGCTTCGGCTCGTGCGCGATGCGGTGGCCGACGGTGCCGACGCACTCGCTGCGGCCGGCGGTGACGGGACGCAGGCGCTCGTGGCCACGATCGCCGCCGAACTCGACCTGCCGTTCGCCTGCATCCCTGCAGGCACCAGAAACCACTTCGCGCTCGACCTCGGTGTGGACCGTGACGACGTCGTCGGGGCGCTCGATGCGCTCGTCGAGGGCGGCGAGCGCCGTGTCGATCTCGCCGAGGTCAACGGGCGGGTCTTCGTGAACAACGTGTCGTTGGGGCTCTATGCAGAGGCGGTTCAGCGTTCCGGGTACCGCAACGCGAAGATCCGCACCGTGCTCGACACGATTCCCGACTTCAGCGACCCCATCGGCGACGGTCACGTGTTGGAGTACACCGGCCCGGGCGGCGTGAGCGGTCGCCGGGCAACGGTGATCATGATCTCCAACAACCAGTACCGGCTGGGCAACATCGTCGGGTCGGGGACCCGACCGAGCATCGACGACGGCCAGCTCGGCGTGGCGGTCGCTGAAATGACCTCGAACGACGCTCGCGGGCGCGCCCGGTTCCGGCAGTGGCAGGCGCCGACGTTCGAGGTGGGCTCCGACGGCCCGGTCCCCGCCGGCGTCGACGGCGAGGCTCTGGTGCTCGACCCACCACTGCGCTTCTCGATCCGACCGGGAGCCCTTCGCGTCCGGATCGCCCCGCAGCATCCCGGCGCATCGCCCTCCGCCGCAGCTCCGAACGGCCTCGTCGACGGCGCCCGCAAGCTCCTCCACATCGCCCGCACCGGCTGACGGGTCAGGCGGGAAGATCAGCTCGGAAGCAACACCGACGGCAGCCACTCGTCGAGCCGCTCGGTGATCGCGTCATCGCTCCTGCCGAGCAGATGACCGTCACCGGGGAGCATCACCACCTCGCCGTGCCCGGCGATCGCAGCGACGACGTGGCTCGCCTCGGGTGGGAGCAGCTCGTCGCGATCGCCGTGGAACAGCAACAGCGGCTTGCCGTCGAGCGATCCGGCCACCTCGCAGCCCGCCGACTGGGTGGCGAACGTGACCACCGCGACCACCGATGCCGGCATCACCACCGCGCACCGCACCGCCACCGCACCGCCGAAGCTGTGGCCCATCACGACCACCCGCTCCGCACCCGCATCCCTGGCCACCTCCACACCGCAGGCGAGGTCGTGAGCACACAGGTCGAGATTGTTCGGCTCCCGATATCCGACGCGCACGAACCGCACTCCTCGCTGGGCCCAGCGATCACCGAGGCGGTGATACAGCGCATTCCCGGGCCCCAGAACACCACCGAGTGCGCCACCGCAGGCGACGATCGCCGCAGGGCGCGCCGAACCGTCGACCGGTTCGTGCGTCAACAGGGTCAGCAGACCTCGCCGGGTGTAGACCTCGCGGTGGCGGAACATCGGCGTGACCTCCACCTCGGTGCTCGCGAGCGGATGCAGCGCCTCGAGCGCCGTCGGGTCCGACGGGTCCGCGGGCTGCTCCACTCCGTCACGGTCGGTCATGGCTGGATACCGTACAAACGCACATGTCGAGCCAAGCCAGCGGAAGCGCCGCCGTCGACTTTCGGAACCGAACCGACCGCGAACACGCACGGAGAATCGGTCGCGCCTGGATCGAACTCCGCCGCGGAGCCGGGGCATCGGCGCTCCGGGCGTACCTCTTCGGCCGCGAGAAGCCGTTGGAACAGGGCCAGATGGACGCCCTCGACCTCCTGAGCCGTCGCAACGACCGTCCGATGAAGGAACTCGCTGCCCGGCTCCGCGTCGACCCGTCGACGGCGACACGTTCGGTGCAGCGCCTCGAAGCGGATGGGCTCGTCGAACGGTACTCGTCACCCGAGGACGGCCGGGTCGTCCTGGTGCGGATCACCGATGAAGGGACACGACGACACGACGACGTCGCCGCGCGGAGGTCGACGGCCATGATGCACATCCTGAGCGAGTTCGAGCCTGACGAACGGGCGCAACTCGCAGATCTGCTCGACCGCTTCATCGCCTCGGTCGACGACGTCGTCGAACGCCTGGACGAGGCGAACAATCCCGAAACCGCCTGAACGGCGACCAGCAGCCCGATACAGTCCCGCGCATGGCCGACCAGGCAACCTTCGCCACCGAGGCGATGCAGTACGCACCCCAGCTCTACTCGGGTGCACTGCGCATGACCCGCAACCGCGCCGACGCCGAGGACCTCGTCCAGGAGACGTACCTCAAGGGCTACCGGAGCTACCACTCGTTCACCGAGGGCACCAACCTGCGGGCCTGGCTCTTCCGCATCATGACCAACACGTACATCAACTCCTACCGGGCCAAACAACGACGTCCCGACGAGACCGACCTCGGTGACTTCGAGGACCTCTACCTGTACAAGAACCTGGGGACGCTGCAGGACGCATCGGTCGGCCGGTCGGCCGAGGAATCGTTGATGGAACTCCTGCCCGACGACGAGGTCAAGCAGGCGCTGGAGGACCTTCCGGACAACTTCCGCCTGCCGGTGATCCTCGCCGACGTCGAGGGTTTCTCCTACAAGGAGATCGCCGAGATGCTCGACATCCCGATCGGCACGGTCATGTCGCGCCTGCACCGGGGAAGAAAAGCGATGCAGAAGGCGTTGTACGAATTCGCCCTCGACCGAGGGCTCACGGTCGCACAGGAGAACGGATGATGAGCAACGACTCGACTGACGACGCGGCCGAATCTGCTGCGACGTCCGACTGCGCCCAGACGCTGCGCGAACTCGACGTCTTCCTCGACGGTGAGCTCCCGACCGAGCAGTACGAGTCGATCCGCCACCACCTCGACGGATGCATGGATTGTCTCGGTGCGTTCGACTTCCACGCCGAGCTCAAGATCGTGGTGGCGGAGAAGTGCAACAACGACGAGATGCCCCCGGGCCTGCTGTCTCGGATCGAGATGTGCTTCGGCACCGACTTCGACGGCGACGGCCAGATCGGCTGAGCCGGCAGTTCGCTGGGTGGTGCGCCGAAACTGTGCGCCGGTCCGCCTCGGGAGTTAGCCTCTCCGATCATGCTCGTCGCAAACGTGTGGCACTGGTGGATCGGCATCGCCCTCTTTCTCGTCTCGATCCTGATCCTGATCGTGCTGGTGGCCGGCTACCTGAAGTCCGTGTCCGCCCGCAAGTACCCCTCGGCGAAGCAGCAACAGGCCCGTCACACCGATCTGTAGGGCACCGATGAGGCCGTCGACGTGATCGATCCGGCCGAACTGCTCCTGCGCTGCACGTTCCCCGCCCCCGGAACACAGGTCACGTGCGCACTGTCCGGCGGCGCCGACTCCACCGCACTCGTCGCGCTCGCCCTCGACGCCGGTTGTGTCGTCACGGCCCACCACGTGCACCACGGCCTGCGCGAGAGCGCCGATCACGACGCCGACCTCGCCCGACGCACCGCTGAACGCCTCGGTGTGGCGTTCGAACTCACCCACGTCGAACTCGGCGACGGCCCGAACCTCGAAGCCCGCGCCCGCGACGCCCGCCGCTCGGTGCTCGGCCCCGACGCACTGACCGGACACACCGCCGACGATCAGGCCGAGACGCTGCTGCTGGCGCTCGTGCGCGGGGCCGGAGCGACCGGCCTCGCCGCGATCGAACCAGGCCACCGTCACCCGATCCTGGCGCTGCGGGCGTGGGAGACCCGGGCGTTGTGCGACCATCTCGGGATCGAGGTCGCCGACGATCCCACCAACATCGATCCTCGCTTCCGTCGCAACCGGATCCGTCACGAGCTGGTTCCCCTGCTCGACGACATCGCCGCCCGTGACGTCACCGTGCTCCTCAACCGCACGGCCACACTCCTGCGCGACGACGATCGGCTGCTCGACGAACTGGCCGCAACGATCGACCCCACCGCGATCGACGAACTCGTCGCCGCTCCCGCACCCCTCGCCGCCCGGGCGATCCGGCGCTGGCTCGAACGCGACGGCTATCCGCCCGACGTTGCCGGTGTCGCCCGCGTGATGGCGGTCGCCACGGGTGAGTCGACCGCCTGCGAACTCACCGGCGGGATCCGCGTCGAGCGCCGCGGCCGCCGACTCGTCCGCACCGCAGGCGTGACATCTGGGGTCTGACCCCAGATGTCCTCTGGCGCGTTTCCCGACCGGCGCAGCGAGCCGGTAGTCTGGGCGGCCGTTATGCCGTCTCGACATCGCTCAGAAGCAGCCCACTGATGCCTCCTCGGCTCCGGGGCAAGTGGGCGCTCGGCATCACGCCACGCAACTTCACGTGGATTCTGAAGGACAAGCTGGCGATCTGTGAACGCCCGGGCGGTGTCGGCGACAGCCATCGCCGCGTCCGCCGCCAGGAAGAGATCATCTGGCTCCGCGAGAACGGGTTCGGGTGCGTGCTGTCGATCATCTCTGCGCCGCACAACCTGCACAACTACGAGGAGCTGCAGCTGCCGTGCCGTCACCGGCCGTTCAACAGCGAGCACACCGATCAGTACCTGAAAGCGCTCTACACCGAGATCCGTGACCTGCTCAACCACGGCACCAAGGTGCTCGTCCACGGCGACGAGGTCGGCGACCGCATCCTCGGCATCATGGGCGGCTACATCCGCTGGGCCGGCCTCGTCGAGGAACCGACCCAGGCGATCCAGGTCACCGAACGCCTCGCCGGTCGTGCGCTCGACCCGTTCGCACGCGAGATCATCCTGCGCGCCACCGACCTGCGCTGACCGACCTGGCCTGCACTGACCGACCTGGGCTGACCGGCCTGCGCTGACCGGCCTGCGTTGACCTCACTGCCGCAGGCGTCAGCGGATCGGGGGCGAGACCCTGCAGACCGAGGTGTCGACGAACAGCTTCGGGAGCGGATCGACCGCCACGTTGCCGGGTCGGAGTTCGAAGTGCAGGTGGATGTTCTCGGCGCTGCTGGTGCCGCTGCTGCCGACGAACCCGATCACGTCGCCGAGTTCCACCGTGTCACCCTCGACGAGGCCGTTCGGATCCTCGGTGAGGTGGAAGTACTTGTACGTCGTCTCCGTCTCGGCGTCGTAGAGCGTCCAGCCCCATCCGGCCGTCCCGGTGTTGGTGTACCGCTTCGTGAGCGTGCCGGACGCGACGGCGTACACCGCGCGCCCCGACGAGCCCATGATGTCGAGTCCCTCGTGGCTGCGCGTCCCCCGTGAGTCGCCGAAGTTGTCGAGCACGTAGCAGTCACTCCCGGGATCGACGGGAAAGAGCAGGAGCCCCTCGGGCGCCGGCGGCGGCACGCGCTCGGGCGTCGTCGCAGGATCTGGTGCCGGAGGCAGTCGCAACGCGAGCCGCTCGGCCGTCTGCAGCGCCGTACCCGGAGCATCGAGCCGGACCGCTACCCCCGTGTCGAGCTCCTGCGCCGACACCAACGACCCCACCCCCAGGCACAACGCACCCGCCGCCACGGCGAGTGCCGCGGCGCGGGACCACCCGGTGACGTGGCGTGGCAGGTTCATGAGAGAAACATCGGCAGACGGCGCTGGTGACTTGACGTCGGATCACCGTGAGTTCGGCAATCGGAAGCGACCATCGTGGCACAGGATCGACCCGACGTCCGATCGGGCCACCGACCCACACCTCCACGTGAAGGTGCGCCCCGAGGGCCCGCACCGTGGGGCCGGACACCCGGCGACGCCGACCCCCAGCGGGCCCCGGTGCGGAACCGAAGATCTCCCGACGGGGACGAGTAGCGTTCATGTCATGGCTGGTCGTCGGGTGTTCCTCAGCGGCGTCGGGGGCGAACTCGGCACGTTGGTGGCGAGCCTCCTCGAGGCCGAGGACTGGGTCGGGGCGCTGTCAGGGATCGATGCCGATCCGCCGCGGCGCCGGCTCCATCGAACGGTGTTCCACCGGATCCACCCCGACGAACACGACCGGATCGTCGACACCGTCGTCGACTTCAACCCGCACGTGCTCGTCCACGTCGGGGTGTGGGAACCGGACGCCCGCGCCGCCCCCCACGCTGCGGCGCTGCTGACCGATGCGGCCGCCACCTCGATCATCGGAGCCGCTGCCGAGTGCGCTGCGCTCGAACACCTGGTGGTGCGCAGCGGGATCGAGGTGTACGGCCGAGCTCGCGGCGCACTCACACGCCCCGACGAGTCCGCACCGGTGCAACCCACGAGCGACTGGGGCCGCACCGTTGCGGCGATCGAGCGCACGGCCGCAACGGTCGGCGAGCGCGTCGGTGTCACCGTGGGTGCACTCCGGCTGGCGCCCGTGCTCGGGCCTCACGTGCCGTCGCCACTCGGCCGTCTCCTGCGCATGCCCGCCGTCCCGTTCAGCGTGCTCGCCGACCCACCCTTCGCCGTGATCGAAGACCGCGACGCCGCCCGAGCCTTCGTCGCCGCCGCCCGAATCGGGCTCGCCGAACCGGTGAACGTCGTCGCACCCGGGGCGATCACCGCCCTCCAGGCAGCTCGACGCGGTGGTCGGCTCCCGATCCCGCTCGTCGGCCCCGACTGGAGGATCGCCCGCACGCTCAGCCATCTCCTGGGTGCGCCGATCCCCGATCACGTGTCGGAGACCCTGCACCGTGGTCGACTCGCCGACAACCGGCTGATGCGCTCGCTGCTGGGCGTGCAGCCCGACACCTCGACCACCGAGGTCATCGACCGGCTCTACCACTGGCCGAGCGTGATCCGCCAACCAGCGAGAGTGCAGGTGGCCTGATGGACTCACCACTGGAACGTGTCACCAACCTCACCGCCCGCGTCACACGACTCGGCGACGAACCGAGCGGCACGATCGACGACTGGGGTCGCGACCCGGGGCTCGTGCGCACCACGATGCACCTCGCGCGAGTGCGGTGGGACGTCGCCGTCGGTGGCGACCAGCTCCTCCCCAAACGCAAGGGTGCGCTCGTCGTGGTCAACACTCGCCGATTCGCACTGGCGCCGATCTTCACCGCCCTCGCGCTCAGCGAGGCCGTCGACCGACCAGTGCGATTCGTCGGCCGACCGGACACCGCTCCGGTCGGCGCGTTCAGCCGTCGGCTCGGTGGACTGCTCGACCATCCCGACGAGGTGGCCGGAGCGCTCGGCGCCGGCGAGTTGGTCGTGATGGGCGCCGACCACGACTCCCGTGTCGGCGCCGGTCACCACCAGTTGGTCGGCCGGGTCGATCACGCACTGGTCGGCGCCGCGCTCCGAGCGGGCGTCCCGGTCCACCCCGGCGCCACGGCGAGCAGCCCGTTCGCCCGGGCGGCACGTGTCGAAATCGGCAAGGCGTCACGTTCGCCACGCAAGCGACGTGGACCGTTGACCGAGCTCGAACTCGCCGATCAGGTGCGCATCGACATCGGCCTGCTGCTCGACGAGTTCGGCGAGGTCCGTACCGGCACCGCGCTCGACCGTCTCCCCCTCTCGGGATTCGGGGGCGCGTGATGACCTACGTCCGCACCGCCGACGGCACACGCCTGCACTATCAGGTCACCGGACGGCCGGGCGCGCCACCGATCCTGTTCATCCAGGGTCTCGGGGCCGACAAGAACGGCTGGAACCTGCAGCGGCTGGCCACCGCTGCCCGGTACCGGGCCGTGGCGCTCGACAATCGTGGCGCCGGCCGCAGCGACAAGCCGCACGGTCGCTACACGCTCGAGCAGATGGCCGACGATGCGATCGCCGTACTCGACCATGCCGGCGTCGAGGCCGCTCACGTCGTCGGCGCGTCGATGGGCGGTGCCATCAGCCAGATCGTCGCCGTCAAGTACCCCGAGCGGACCCGTTCGCTCACGCTCGCCTGCACCGCCGGACGCAACCATCCGTGGCGCGAGGAGCTCCTGACGAGTTGGCGCGACAACGCGCTCGAACGTGGCATCGGATCGATGGGCCACGAGGCCGCCCGCTGGGTGATCGGCCCCCGATCGTTCCGCCGACTCCTTCCTGCGATCGGTTGGCTCGGCCCGCTCGCGCTCGGCCGTCCCGCCCACGCGTTCGCAGCACAGGTCGACGCGATCCTCGCCGCCGGCGAACTCCACCAGGACCTGATCGATCGCCTGCCCGACATCGCCGTGCCCACGCTGGTGATGGTCGGCAACCAGGACATCCTCACGCCACGTGGAGACAGCGAGGATCTCGCCGCCACGATCCCGACCGCCGAACTCGTGGTGATCAGCGGTGCCGCGCACGGCTTCATGGTCGAGCACGCCACCACGTTCAACCGCGTGTTGCTCGAGTTCCTCGGCCGCGCCGAGCGGGCCCACCGGTCCGCCGTCGGCGAGCAGCATCGTCTGGACGACGCGCTCGCCGCGGGCTGATGCGCGTCGTCGTCGTCGGTGCCGGATTGTCGGGGCTCGTGGCGGCGCGCGAACTCGAGGCGGCGGGCGCGCAGGTCAGCGTCGTCGACAAGGGCCGATCACCGGGTGGGCGCCTGGCCACCCGCCGCATCGGAGCGGCAACGCTCGACCACGGCGCCCAGTTCTTCACGGTGCGCACTCCGGCCTTCCAACGGCGAGTGGACGACTGGCTCGATCGTGAACTGGTGCGGGTCTGGTCGAACGGTTTCCGCTCCGACGACGGGAACCCCCGCTACGTGGCCACGGCCGGCATGAATTCGTTGGCGAAGGATCTCGCCGGAGGCCTCGACGTGTCGTGCTCGACGATGGCGTTCGCCGTGCGCCGCGACACACCGTGGACGGTCGTGATCGACGACGGCTCGCGGCGGGCCGCCGACGCAGTGGTCATCACCACACCGTTGCCGCAGGCCTTCGCCTTGCTCGCTGACGCCGACGTCGAGCTCGACGAGTCGTTGATGCGCACCGACTACGACCGCACGATCGCACTGCTCGCCAGCCTCGATCGACCGCCCGGGATCGAAGCGCCGGGCGGGGTGCAGGGTCCGTCCGACGACGTGAGCTTCGTGGCCGACAACGTGGCCAAGGGTGTCAGCGCCCAACCGGCGATCACCCTCCACGCGTCAGCGACCTGGAGCGAGGCCAACTGGGATCTCGACAACGATCGGCTGCTGGCCTTGCTGGTCGAGCTGGCCTCGCCCTGGCTCGGTGGCGCAGGGATCGTCGAGGCGCAGGTCAAGAAGTGGCGCTTCGCGACCCCACGAGCGGTCTGGCCGGATCCGTGCTGGGTGTCGAGCGACGGGCGCATCGTGCTGGCGGGTGACGCCTTCGACGGCCCCCGCGTCGAGGCGGCGCACAACTCGGGGCTCGCAGCCGCTCACGCGCTCGTCGGATGAGTTGACCGCGTGCCGGGCGACGGCTCAGCCGTCGGCACAGCGGACGGCCACCACTTCGCGCGTTTCGAGGTCGACGATCGACACGCTGTCGGGGCCGAAGCGTTCGAGGAAGTCGGAGAACGACGTGAACTCCTCGCCGTCACACTCGCGCTCGATCACCGGCGGGAACGGGATGCGCCAACCGTTCTCGAACAACGCCTCACCGTCCTCGAGGTCGACGATCGGTGGCAGCTCGGCGGTCGCACCGGGTGCCTGCGGGAGTATCGAGAACCAGATGACCGCGTCGCCGAGCATGTCGGCGAACAACGCGCACCGGTTCGTCTCGTCGAGCTCGTCGCACGCGATCTCGCCGAGCGTGCCGGGCGCGATGCGCAGGAACCGAGGCCCCGTGAGGACGACGTCGAGGTAGCCGGTGGTGACGCCATCGGGTCGGATCCCGAAGTCGTCCGACTGCTCGACCGAGAAGATCGGTTCGATCAGATCGATGCGGCGCTCGATCAGATCGGGTTCGACGACCGCTTCGAGTTCGTCGTCACCGAGCAGCACCGTCCAGACGAGCACGCCCAGAGCCCCCAGCGCGGCGACCGCGGCCACGAACCGCCAGTTGAAGAGCTGCCTCACGACTCCACGGTAACCGTGGACGGTGTCGCTGCCAGGTCGGCAACGGCAACGGCGGCGGCGCGGCGTGCGGCGGACCCGATCGCCTCGAGCACGTCGTCGGTGTGCGCGAGCCCGACGAAGATCGCCTCGTAGGCGCCGGGTGCCATGGCGACACCCTCGGCAAGCATCGCCCGGAAGAACGCCGCGTACGCACGCTCATCGGTGCGGCGGGCATCGTCGAAGTTGCGCACCGCGCCGGCCTCGGCGCCACAGACGATCCCGACCAGCGTGCCGACCACCGGGAACGACGCCACGAAACCGGCCGCCGAACACGCGTCGCGCAGCAGCGCCGACAGGTGGCGGGCGCGCGCCATCAGCTCGATGTAGACATCAGGGGTCAACTCGTTCAACGCCGCGAGCCCGGCAGCGGTGGCGATCGGGTTGCCCGACAGCGTGCCGGCGTGGAACACCGGACCGAGGGGCGAGAGATGCTCCATGACATCGGCACGTCCACCGACGGCCCCGATCGGGAGTCCGCCACCGATCACCTTGCCGAAGCAGGTGATGTCCGGAGCAACGTCGAACTTGGCCTGCGCCCCGCCGGTGCCCAACCGGAATCCGGTGATCACCTCGTCGAACACGAGGAGCGCTCCGACGCGATCGCACTCCGCTCGCAGCCCCGAGAGGAACCCGGGGCTCGGTGCGACGACGCCCATGTTCGCGGCGACGGGCTCGACGATCACGGCGGCCACCCGTTCGTCGAGCTGTGGCACGACGTTGTAGGGCGCGACGATCGTGGCCGCCACCGCGCCGTCGGGCACGCCCGCCGTGCCGGGAAGACCCAACGTGGCGACACCACTGCCGCCCGCCACGAGGAGCGCATCGGTTGCCCCGTGGAAATTGCCGGCGAACGTGACGATCCGGTCGCGTCCCGTGACCCCGCGGGCGAGCCGCACGGCGGTGCTCGTCGCCTCGGTGCCCGAGTTCATCAGCCGGACCCGTTCACAGCTGGGCACCCGTTCACCGATCGCCTCGGCGAGCTTCATCTCCCGCGGTGTGGGAGCGCCGTAGGAGGTGCCGTCGACCGCCGCAGCGCCGACCGCGGCGGTGATCGCCGGGTGGCCGTGGCCGAGGATGACGGCGCCGTAACTCTGTACGAGGTCGAAGTAGGTGGTTCCCTCGACGTCGGTGACCGTCGCCCCCGCAGCGCGCGCCACGACATAGGGTTCGCCGCCGACCGCCTTGAACGCGCGGATCGAAGAGTTGACGCCTCCGGGGATCGCCCGGCGTGACCGCTCGAAGAGCTGCCGGTTCGAGGGCACACCCGCCCCGGTGCAGACCGTGGCGACGCAGCCCGCAGCGACGCAGGCGTCCGGATCACACAGGGGGATCCCGGGCGAGGCGTCGCCGGTCACGGTGCGAGCTCCCCAGATGCCACCGACTCCGCGAACCAGCGCGCGAAGTAGGTCAGCACGATGTCGGCACCGGCACGTTTGACGGCGCTCAGGTGTTCGAGCGCGACCGCGTCGAGATCGATCCAGCCCCGTTCGGCGGCGGCGTGGATCATCGCGTACTCACCGCTGACGTGATACGCGGCGAGAGGAACGTCGATGCGGGCGGCAGCCGCGGCGATCACATCGAGATACGAGAGCGCAGGCTTGACCATCACGATGTCCGCACCCTCGGCGATGTCGAGATCGATCTCGTGCTGTGCCTCCCGGGCGTTGTGCCAGTCCTGCTGATACCCCTTGCGGTCGCCTCCACCGACGATCGACACGTCGACGGCGTCGCGGAACGGCCCGTAGAGCGCACTGGCGTACTTCGCCGCGTACGCCATGATCGCCACGTCGGTGTGGCCGGACCCGTCGAGCGCCTCGCGGATCACGGCGACCTGTCCGTCCATCATCCCACTCGGGGCGACGACCTGAGCGCCGGCATCGGCCTGGGCCACCGCCGCGCGGGCGTAGACGTCGAGCGTCGCGTCGTTGTCGACGACGCCGTGTTCGTCGACGATTCCACAGTGTCCGTGGTCGGTGTACTCGTCGACGCACAGGTCGGCCATGACGACGATGTCGTCGCCGAGGTCGCTGCGGAGATCGGCGAGTGCGAGCTGCACGATGCCGTCGGGGTCGAACGCCCCGCTGCCGACGGCGTCCTTGTGCTCCGGCACACCGAACAGGATCACGCCCCGGATGCCGAGTTCGGCGAGCAGGGCCACCTCGGTGCGCAGGGAGTCGCGTGTGTGCTGCACCACGCCCGGCAGCGAGTCGATCGGCTGGGGCACCTCGATGCCCTCGCGGACGAACAGGGGTGCGACCAGGTCGTCGACGCGAAGATGGTGCTCGGCGACCAACTGGCGCATCGCCGACGATCGTCGCAGGCGGCGCGGGCGTGACGAGGGAAGCGGGGACGGCACGCTGCGCAGCCTAACGGTGCCGGCTCCGGCGGTACCCGGCACGGCCGGAGACCGGCGGCGGCGTGGCGGTGCCCGGACGGGTCCACGCCCAACCGGTAGCGTGCTCGACGTGTCAGTCCAGGCTTGGTTCTCCCACGACGAGGTGGCACTCGCGCCCGGGTCCACACTCACCCTGCCGCTGACGGTGCACAACCTCGGGGAGTCGACCGAGTCGTTCACGATCGTTCCCGGCGGTTTGGCCGCCAGCTGGACCAGCGTCTCACGCGGCAACCTCACCCTCTTCGGCGGGTCGCAGGAAGTGGTCGACATCGAGGTCAGCCCGCCGGCGCTCGCGACCACCACGGCCGGTCCGACGGCGATCGTCATCCGGATCATCCCGCTCGGAGACTCCGACGATGCGGTCGTCGCCGAGACCACGGTGTCGATCGAGCCGTTCGACGACTGCCGGCTCGTCGCGCTGCAGCCGGTGCAGCGGGCCCGCCACCGCGCGACCTACGAGTTCATGGTCGAGAACCACGGCAACACCGTGGCGAGTTGTCGACTCCACCTCATCGATCCCACCGAACGCATCGATGGTGACTTCGATCCACCAGCGGTGGGCGTCGCACCGGGCGCTGCGAGCCTGGTCCGGCTCAAGACACGCGCCAGCCGCGGCGGGTTCCGTCGCACCACCCGCACGATCGACTTCGAGATCGAGGCAGGTCGTCAGGGATTCCCGCCGGTCACCGAGCCACTCGCCCTCGTCCAGTCACCGACGATCCCGGCCGAAGCGCTCACCAAGGCGGCCGTGGCACTCGTGGTGCTCGCCGGGATCGTCGCCGCGTGGTTCGGACTCGTCAAGCCCACGATCGAGGACACGGTGGCCGACGAGGTCGCCGCGCGGACCGTTCCCGCCGCGACGGTGCCGGGGGAGCCCACCGATCCCAGCGCACCGCAGACCACTGCGCCACCGGCCGAGACTCCCGAGACCGTCGGCGAGCCGGCCTTCTTCCGGCTCGAGGTGGCACCGGCACTCACACAAGCCGCTTCGGAGTCGATCACGATGCCGGACGGCGCCTACGTGGATCTCACCGACGTCCGCGTCGAGAACCCGTACAACGACCGTGGGGTCGCGACGCTGCTCGTGAACGATCAGCAGGTCTACCTCTGGTCGTTGGAGAACGTTCGCGGTTCACTGTTCGAACCACGGGTCACGCCGATCCGTCTGCAGCCCGGCGACAACATCGCGTTCTCCGTGCGCTGTGACGAGATCGGCGACGCCACGCGCTCGACGTGCACCAACGCCGTGAACCTGTCGGGCGAGAGCTTCCCGATCCAGCCCTGACCCGGACGCATCGGTCGGGGGCCGGACCGCGGGCCCCGGACGCAACGGTCAGCGACTGCGGACGCAGCGGTCAGAAGCCGGTGCCGAAGCCGGGCAGGCCGGCGACGACGGCGGGCTGTTCGATGATCTCGACCGTCGTGGACGCGACCGTGCCGTCGGCGGCCTGCGCGATCACGGTGCGAGGACCACCGCGTTCGTCGGGCGACACCGGAACGGTCAGCCAGAAGGTTCCGTCACCGGCAGTGGTGAACTGTTGCGCGCCGGCGGAATCGTCACCGAACAGGATCGAGAAGGCCGTGTCGGGCGGGAACCCGCGACCCGCAGCGAGCACCTCGCGACCGGCCTCGACCTCATCGGCGCCCAGCAGGAACTCGGGGGCATAGCGACCGTCGCCGGCGGCGACCATGCTCGTGTACTGACCAGTCGGCGTGGACACCTGGACGAGCGCGGTTCGCCGGCCGGAACCCGTGGGCGTGAACGTGACGCCCACCCCGCAGGTGGCGCGCGGGTTGAGCGGCCGGTTGACACAGCTGTCGCTGGTGATCGTGAAGTCGCCGGCGTGGGCACCGGTCACCTCGATCGCCGACACCGACGTCGGCACCAGCGAGATGTTCTGGACATCGAACAAGAACTCGGCACTCGGCGTACCGACGACCGTGGCACCGAGATCGGCGCCGGCCGGATCGGTCCGCAACGTCGGTTCGCCGCCGGCGCCACGAACGGTCGTGCTGACACGGACGGCCTGGAACCCTTCCTCGGCGACGGTCAGCGCCGCCGACACCGGAACCGGCGCGTTCGGGGTGAACGTGATCCTCACGGTGCAGTCGGCGCCCGGCGGCACGGGTGCCCCGAGGGAGCAGGTGCTGGCCTCCTGGTTGATCGCGAAGCGACGGTCGGACACGCTGACCAGCGAGGGCGTGAACGTCGTCGGACCGTTGTTGATCACCGCGACGTACCACTCGTCGCTGGTGAAGCCGACGAGCGTGGTGCCGAGGTCGGCCTCCGCCAGCGACAACGTCGGCTCGGTCGTGACAGCCACCACCTGGCGGCCGGTTGCACCCGCCTCGACCAGCTGCGGACCGGCCAACGTGTCGAAGACCGTCGTGCGGCCGGTGTCGCTCAGCTGCGGCCGCGAATGGGCGGCGACGGCAGGTCGGACACCATCTGACGTCATCGCCACGCGCCGCAAGGTGCCGAGGCGGGCGTCGGCCACCAGGAGGTCGCCGTCGGAGGACTCGCCGCCGCCGGATGCCTCGACCAGCTGCAGGTTGGAGGCTTTGGTGACGAACGCGACCAGCTGACCATCGGCGCTGAGGGCGGGCTGCGACGACGGTGCCGTGCCGGCCACGACGGGATCGGTGCCGGGTTCGCTGCTCACCATCGAGACGCTGGTGCGGCTCACCTCGTCGTAGAGGCCGTTGGCGTCGACGTCGCGATCGATTCGATAGACCTGCGTGGGGCACCCCTCGGCGCACGGTGGAAAGACCGCCGGCACGATGCCGACGTCGGCGCTCGTGAACGCGACGACGCGGCCGTCACGTGACAGCACCGGGTCGGACGCGCCGACGACCGTCGGCTGACCGTCGACGCGCAGCGACACCAGGCGCACCGCGAGGAACGGGTCGGCCTCGTCACGATCCCAGACGAAGATCTGACCGGTGGCAGGACCACCCGGTTCCTGACCCACGCCCCATCCCGGCACCGCGTCGAGCGAGGCGGCATCGGAGCGGTAGGCGACGAAACGACCGTCGCCCGAGATCGCCGGCTGGTCGAGACCGCGGTGGACGAACTGGGTGTCCGGCGTCGACAGCGGCATGCCGGCCACGGGAATCGAGCGGTCGGGATCGGACAGGGGACGCCCGAGGTCGACGAGGCTGATCGACGTGACGCCCTCGGACTCGATCAACTGCGTCGCCGGGTGGGTGTAGGCGATGAGGGTGCCGCTGCGCGACACGGCAGGAACATCGTCGGTGCTGACGTCGTCGCGGGCCAGTGTGGATCCGTCGGTCCGGGTCGAGACCAGTTCCCAGCCGCCGGGCGTGCCACCGCAGTGTTCCAGCCGGAGGCGGTACACATCCCATCGGTCACCGGTGTCGTCGTCACGGAACACGTCGAGCGCGAGCTCGGTGACCACGACGAGGTTGCAGCCGTCACCGGACACGACCGGGTGGATCGAGTTGCCCGCGCGCAGGCCCTCGGGAACGACCGTCATCTCCTCGGTCGTCCCGGACTCCCGGTCGGTGAGGTACACGGTGGTCGTGCGGGGATCGTCGTCGGTCGCCGGCGCGCCCTGCGACGCCACGAACCGGCCGTCGCCTGACACCGAGGCGTGGGATCCGGCGCCGCTGCCGACGGTGGCAGCGGTGGCCTCGGTCGCACCCGGGGCCGTCTGCTCGAGCACCACGACGGGGCGGGCCGACACACTGACCGCGCTGGTGCCGAGGATGATCCCCGCGCACAGCAGGCCCGAGGCCGCGACGAGTCGCCGTCGTCCGCTCCGTTCGACCACCTTGCTCCTCACTTCGTCGTATCGATCTGCGTTGATTCTTCCATGCCGATGCCATCGACGCTGCCCGGGCCCTGACGGGAGAGAATCCGTTCGAGTTCGGTCACGAGTCCACCAAGTGAATGATCGGTCGCCGTACCCGTGACCTTGAGCCCCAATGTATCGGCCAACGACGCGGTCGTCGGCCCGATGGCGACCACGATCGGTGGCGCCGACACACCCAGCGTGTCGAACCAGGCCTGCGCGGCCGAACCGCTGGCGAGCAGAAGTGCGTCCGCTCCCTCGATCGCGGCGGGGTCCGGCGCCACCAGTCGGGTGCGGTAGGCGACGACGGCGGTGACTCGGTGGCCTGCTGCGCTCAGGCGATCGACGAGTTCGGAGTCGGCGCGGTCGGCCTGTGCGACCAGGATCTCCTGGGGAGTGGGCCCCACACGTCGCACGAGTTCGGTCGCCAGCGACGCGGCGCGCTGAACGGACGGGACGAGATCGACCGCCCGACCGGCCCCCGCCTCCAGCACGCGCGCCGTGGCGTCACCGACCGCGGCGAGACGGACGGTCGGTGACGCCGCTGCGGCGGCGGCGACACGTTCGGCGCCGGCAGCAGACGTGACGACGATCCAGTCGAAGTCGTCGAGCCGTTCGAGTTCCCGCTGCAGCGCAGCAGCTCCGTCAGCAGGTTCGATCACCTCGATCAGCGGCACGTGCACCACCGTGGCGCCGCGCGCCTCGAGCAGCACTGCGAGCTCGCCCGGTCGCTCACGAGTGACGAGGACACGACACCCGGCGAGCGGCTTCATCGACGCAGCGACTCCTGCGCGCCGAGGGCGGCGCGACGGGCGCGATCGAGGTCACCGTCGTCGCCCTGGAGGGCGACGGTCGCCACGATCGACTGTCCGATGGCCGTGTCGGCGAGAAAGACCGTCAGGACACCGTCGCGCACGTGCCCGCCGACCGGCAGCGAACAGCCGGACCCGAGCTCGGCCAGGAAGGCCCGCTCGATCTCCACGTCGCGACGTGTCGCGGCGTGATCGATGGCAGACAGCACGCTGCGAGTCGCCTCGTCGTCGCTGCGGCACTCGACGGCGACACAGCCCTGCCCGACGGCGGGCACGAACGAGTCGACGTCGAGGCGTTCGGCGATGCGGTCGGTCATCTGCAGGATGTCGAGCGCGGCCACCGCCATGACGATCGCGCCCTCGTCGGGGATCTTCGACAGTCGGGTGTCGATGTTGCCGCGCAACTCCGTGAAGTGCAGGTCGGGACGAACGCGCTGCAGCTGGGCGCGCCGACGCACGGATCCCGTCGCCACCGTGGCGCCCGGGGCGAGTTCGTCCAGTCGCGAACCGACGAGCGCATCCGCCGGGTCGCGTCGCTCGCAGAACGCCGCGATCGTCAGGCCGTCGGTGGTCGCCGACGGGAGATCCTTCGCAGAGTGGGCAGCGAGGTCAGCGCGTCCGTCGAGTACAGCGAGCTGCACCTCCTTGACGAACACACCCTGCCCGCCGATGGTGTGCAGTGGCACGTCGGAGCGAAGGTCACCCGTCGTCTCGACGGCGACCAGCTCCACCGGGTGTCCGGTGGTGGCGGTGATCTGATCGGCGACGACGGTCGCCTGCGCCAGGGCCTGGCGCGAGCCACGGGTGGCGAGACGCAACGAACTCACCCGAGGTCGAACAGGTCGCGCACGGCCGCAGCGTTGCGTTCACCCTGCGGCGTTCCGGCCTGCGCCTTCAGGCGGACCGACGGCTCGTGGAGCATCTTCGCCACGATCGCCCGTGTGAGTGCCTCGACGGACTCGCGCTGACCTTCGGTCAGGTCGGCGAGACGGGAGGAGAATCGCTGGATCTCACCGGCTCGGACCCGGTCGGCCGCCTCGCGCATCGACGCGACGAGCGGAGCGGCCTGACGCGCGGTGGACTCGACGAGGAAGTTCTCGACCTCCTCACCGACGATCGCGCGGACACGCTCGGCTTCGGCGGCACGATGGGAGAGTCCTCGGTCGGCCCAGTCGCGCAGGTCGTCGAGGTTCGACAAGGTGACCGCCGGCAGATCGGCGACACCGACGTCGACGTTGCGAGGTACACCGATGTCGACGATGTGGAGTGGTCGGGTGGACGAACCGCGGGCGGTGCCGACGAGCTCCGCGTCGACCACCGCGTGCTCGGCACCGGTGCCGGCAACGATGACATCGGAGGCAACGATCGCTTCGGTCAGCCGGTCGAATCCGACCGCGACACCGTTGACGCGCTCGGCGAGCGATGCGCCTCGGTCGGGCGTGCGGTTGGCGACGAGGATGTCGGCGCCACCAGCGCGGTGCAGGGCCACGGCAACGCCCTCACCCATCGAGCCGGCGCCGATCACCAGCACCCGCTTGCCGGTGAGATCGCCGATCATGTCGCTGATCATCTCGACGGCGGCGTGGCTGATCGACGCCGTCCCGCGGGCGATGCCGGTTTCGCTGCGCGCCCGCTTGCCCGTGGCGATCGCCGAACGGAACAGCTGGTTGAGCGTCGACCGGGCCGCTCCCTCGCGTTGGGCAGTCTCCCACGCCGACCGGACCTGCCCCAGGATCTCGCTCTCACCGAGCACCGCCGAATCGAGCCCGGCCGCGACCTCGAAGAGGTGCGTCACGGCGGAGCTGTCGTGCTGGCTGTACAGGTGCGGCGTCAGTTCCTCGATGCTGAGGTCACCCAGTTCGCACAGCAGATCACGGACGTCGCCGTAGGCGCCGTGGAACAACTCGGCGACCACGTACACCTCGGTGCGATTGCAGGTGGAGAGGACCACGGCCTCGCGCACGTTGTCGCGCTGGGCGAGGCCGGCGACGGCCTTGCCGACGTGCTCGGGAGCGATCGTGACGCGCTCGAGCAAGGGCAGCGCACCACTGCGGTGGTTGACCCCGACGACGAGAATCGACATGCGGCGCCAACCCTAGGCGCTCGCGCCGCGTTGACGCTCGCCGGGCACGGCGCGCAGCCCGGTGGCGGGCGGCGTCGAGGCGCGCCGCTGCTCGTAGTAGCTCAGGATCTGCAACTCGACGGCCAGGTCGACCTTGCGGACGCTGATCCCGGCGGGCACGCTGATCACGGTCGGGGCGAAGTTGAGCAGGCTGGTGACGCCGGCACCGACGAGGGCGTCGGCGGCGTGCTGGGCAGCGGAGCCGGGCGTGGCGATCACACCGATGGAGATCCCGCGCGACTGCACGACCTGCACGAGTTCGTCGAGGTGGCGGACGCGAACGCCGCCCACCAGCGAGCCGACCTTGCTCGGGTCGACGTCGACGATGCCGCCGACGGGGAACCCGCGGTCGCCGAACCCGTTGTAGCCGGCGAGCGCCTGACCGAGGTTGCCGGCGCCGACGATCACGACGGGCCAATCATGGGTGAGGCCCAACTCCCGTCGGATCTGGTAGACGAGGAACTCGACGTCGTAGCCGACGCCACGGGTGCCGTAGCTGCCGAGATAGCTCAGGTCCTTGCGGACCTTCGCCGCGTTGAGCCCGGCGAACTCGGCGAGTTCGTCGGAGGACATGCTGGTGATGCCTGCATCGAAGCGTTCCGAGAGGATGCGCAGATAGACGGGCAGCCGGGCCACGGTGGCCTCGGGGATGCGTCGTCGTGTGCGTTGGCCGGACATGAAGACATCACGTTAGAGCGCTCGTGCACACTTTCACAAAGCTGGTCTCGGAGGAACCGGACGAGACGTCGGTCACCCGAACGGGCGACACCGGCCCCGCTGGCGGGGGCTCAGATCAGCGAGACGCCGACACGCAGCGCGTCGTCGAGGCTGCGGCGCACCAACTTGCCGGAGGCGTTGCGCGGCAGCGCGTCGACGAAGATGATCTTGGTCGGGCACTTGTAGCGGGCGAGATGGTCGAGCGAGTGCTCGATCAGTGCATCCTCGTCGACCTCGGCTCCCTCTCGGGTGACCACGTAGGCCTTGACCGCCTCGCCCGTGTGCGGGTGCGCCACACCCACGACGGCAGCTTCGATCACGTCGGGATGCATCGTGAGCATCTCTTCGACCTCGGCCGGATACACGTTGAATCCCGACACGATGATCAGGTCCTTCGAGCGATCGACGAGATACAGA
This sequence comes from Ilumatobacteraceae bacterium, assembly GCA_963715285.1. GTDB lineage: Bacteria > Actinomycetota > Acidimicrobiia > Acidimicrobiales > Ilumatobacteraceae > Sva-07. Next base: position 50,616 of record CAVQRU010000043.1, read on the forward strand.
TAGCCGTCGTCGTCGGTCGTGGCCATGTCGCCGGTTCGCAGCCAACCATCCTCGGTGAGCACCGCGGCCGTCGCCTCGGGGTCCTCGTAGTAACCCGCGAAGATGTTGTCGCCGCGCACCCAGATCTCGCCCACATCGCCCACCAGCGCGTCGCCGTCCGCGTTGACGAGACGGATCTCGACGCCCTGCAACGCACGCCCCACCGAACCGAAACGCACCGGCGATCCGGTCGACGTGGTCACGATCGGGGAGGCTTCGGTGAGTCCGTACCCCTCGCGGATCTCGACGCCGAACCGGTCACGCATCGTCTCGGCGACCGAGATCGACAGGCGCGACGCTCCCGACAATGCAAGGCGCACGGTCGCGAAGGTGTCGGCGGGCAGTTCGTCGAAGTGAGCGAATGCCGCCCAGAGCGCCGGCGCACCCGGGATGACGGTGATCCGGCGGTCCTGGATCGACTGCACGGCCGTGGACGGATCGAACCGTTGCACCAGCACGAGCGTGGCCCCGACACGCAGCCCGAGCCCGACGACGACGTTGAGACCGAAGATGTGGAAGAGCGGCAGCACCCCGTAGATCACGTCGTCGGCATCGATGTGCCCCTCAGCCGACAGGCTCTGGTCGAGGTTGGCCCAGAGGTTGCCGTGGGTGAGCATCGCCGCTCGTGGAGCGCCCGCCGTGCCGCTCGTGAACATGAGCGCAGCGAGATGCGCCGGGTCGACGTCGATCACGTCGAGCGGCTCCGACGAGGCGACCAGGTCGTCGAACCCGACCCCGTCGTCGGGGGCTGCCTCGGTGTGGACAACGGTCTGCACGGTGGGCAGCAGCGCCGGGTCGACGTGCGACCAGTTGACCGAGCTGACCTTGTCGACGATCACGACCTTCGCACCGACCACGACGAGTTCGGTCTCGAGCTCGGGGCCCGGGCTGGTGGGGTTCAACGGCACCGCCACGGCACCGAGGCCGACGGTCGCGAGATACCCGATGACGAACTGGGGCGAGTTCGACAGCAGCAACGCGACACGGTCACCCGGTTCGACACCGAGCGACCGCAGACCGCCCCGAAAGCGCGCCACCTGGTCGCGCAGCTCCCCGTAGCTCGTCGCTCGGCCACGACAGATCAGGGCGACCGAGTCGCCGGCATGGTCATCGATGATGTGCGCGAGATTCACGTGGCCCCCTGCTGAGACGGGCGCTGAACATCGCGCCCCACTGCGGAGTCCAAGCGTACCCGTCGCGGCGCCGCACCGCCCGCCTTCAGAGGCGGACGAGGGAAATCGTGGCGGCGATCAGAATGGCGGCCAGCAGCAACCCGAGTGTCAGCGTGGTGGCGGGGCGCATGAACGCAGGCTATCGCCCGTCACCGCGACGGTCGCAGGGTGACGCGCTGAGCGACCGGCTGATCCGCCCCCTCGTCGGACGGCACGAGGGTGACCTGATCACCCGCGACCAGGCCGAGTTCGTCGGCGGCCGAGCGTTGGTCCATCGCGAGCGCGAGCAGGCCCGACGAATCGAGCACGAGCCCGACCGAACCGCCGACGAGTTCGGCGAAGCTCGACGAGCGAACGGCGCTCCGCACCACACCACCGGTCGGGTCGGTGGGGCTCGCGCAGCGCACCTCGATGCGCTGGGCGAAGGTGGCGGGAAGATCGTCGGGACCGACGTTGAGCTGCGCATTGCCGTACCGGTCGACCCACAGCACCTGGGCGATCACCTTGGTGTCATCGGACTGGGGCAGCGCGACCACACCGGGGACGAGCAGGTCGGCGTCGACCAGCGCGCCCAGGTCGGTGAGTTCGCCACCGTTGCAGAGGTGCGCGACGGCGGGAGCGAAGATGTCACGCCCGGCGAAGGTGGCGCCCGGCGCAGGGAGACGGTGGTCGGGGTTGGTGAGCTCCACGGCGCGTTCCGCACCACCGGCGATCGCCACCGCCGGAGCGAGCAGACCGTTGTCGGGACCCACCAGCACGCCCTCGCCGCCCGCAACCTCCACAGCGATGCCACGGCGAGCGGAACCGACACCCGGATCGACGACAGCGAGCACGACGCCGGAGGCGACGTAGCCGATCGAACGAGCGAGGGCGAGTGACCCGGCGCGGACATCGAAGGGCGGCACGCCATGGGTGAGGTCGACGACGCGGGCGTGCGGCGCGAGATCGCGCAGCACCGAGTGCACCACCCCGACGAACTCGTCGGCGGTGCCGAAGTCCGACAGGAACGAGACGGTGTCGTAGGGGCGACCCATGATCGTCGAACCTATCCCCGCGCCGGCGCACTGATGACCGAAGCGACGCGGATTCCGCCCCCGGACGCGACAAGGGCCGGTGCCAACCCCCCGATGGCACCAGCCCCGTCGGCGCTGTCCACCGTTTCCGGTGGACGCGTCTCCACACCCGCACCATAGGCCATCACCGACCGATGTGAAAAGAGGCACATCCGAAAAACACCGGTGGAATTCGCAACCGCGTCTCGTTCCCCACGCTCGACCTCCGCAGTCGAGGAGCGTCAACCGAGTTCGCGGCTGCGTTCCGCTGCGGCTCGGACCGCCGCCGCGAACGCCGCCCGCACGTCGAGCGAGTCGAGCACCCGGAGTCCGGCCGCCGTCGTTCCCCCGGGCGAGGTGACGCGCTCACGCAGGAGCGCCGGGTCACCCTCGCGGGCCAGCAGCGTCGCCGAGCCGAGCAACAGTTGCTGCACCACGCGCTCGGCGACGGGTCGCGCCATCCCCTCGGCGACCGCGGCCTCGGTCAGTGCCTCGGCCACCAGGAACACGTAGGCCGGCCCGGACCCCGCAACGCCCGTGAACAGGTCGAGTTCCGGTTCGGTCATCCGTTCGACGGTCCCCACCGCAGACAGGATCGACTCCGCCCACGCGACGTCGTCGGGCTGCGCCGTGGTTCCTGCTGCGATCGCCGAGGCGCCGAGGCGCACGAGCGCCGGCGTGTTCGGCATCGCCCTCACCACGGCGACGGCCGGGCCGGTCGCGTCCTCGATCGTCGCGATCCGAACGCCCGCCGCGATCGACAACACTCGGGTGGCACCCGCCGATGCCGCAGCGGTTGCTGCGGCGGGGATGTCGCCGGGCTTGACCGCCAGGACCGCACCACGGCAGGCCGGCACGTCGGCGGTCGCGGTCACGCCGGGGAACGACTCGACCAGCTCGGATCGACGGACCTCGACGACCTCGACGACAGCCACCGACGGCGGCTGGACCAGCCCCGAGTCGAGCAGGCCGCCGAGCAACGCCGCCCCCATGTTGCCCCCGCCGACGATCACCAGGTCGTACATGGCGCCACGTTACCGAGCGCCCGGATGGGCGCAGACGACAGACCGACTCCCCCGAGTGCACCCATCCGGACCGCGGGCAGTGGGCGCCGGGCTGGCTGCGAGGGAACGGCCGCGGAGAGCAACCGAGCGGAACCGGTCGGGACGACGCACGCTCAGGAAGCGAAACGACTGCGGAACCCGATCCGCAGCAGGGCCTGGAAGCACTGCTCGACCTGCGAGTACAGCGTTCCCAGCACGCGGTCGACCTCGGCGAGCGTGACCTGCCCGACCGGCATCTCGCCGCGCAGGAAGACCGCGTCCTCGATGCCGATCGAGAAGTGCGCACCGACGAGTCGATCGTTGCGACGCAGCAGTTGCTCGTAGAGCTCGGCGTCGTTCTCCTCCGGCGCGGGCATCACGTAGGTCTCGTAGCGCAACATGCGCTGGCCGAGCGTGAACCAGACCGTCGTGAACTCCTTGTCGTCACCTCGCATCCGCACGTACCACCGGATGGCGTCGGTGTCGCGGTCGATGGCGACGATGCGGTCGTCGGCGGCAGCGAGTTCGGCGAGCCATTCGTCGATGCGACGCTCGAGCACCGCCAGCTCGCTGGGCTCGTAGGCCTCGGTCACTGACAGGTCACCCGCTCCCGCACGGTGAGGTCGGCGTAGAGCCGCCGGAGTCGAGCGGCGGCGAAGCTCCACGTGTAGCGACGGGCACGCTCGACTGCGGCGGCACCCATCGACGCTCGAAGGTCGTCGTCACCGAGGATCTCGGCCACCGCCCGTGCGTAGGGGCTGGGGTCGCGCCCGTCGATCAGGCGGCCCGTACGACCGTCGTCGACCAGGCTCAGCAGCCCACCGACAGCGCTCGCCACCACCGGCACACCGCACGCGGCTGCCTCGAGGGCGACGAGCCCGAAGCTCTCGCTGCGGCTCGGCGCCAGCACGACGTCGGCGGCGCGGTAGTAGGTGGACAGGATGTGGTGAGGCTGGGGTTCGACGAAGCGAACACGATCGTGCAGGCCCAGTTCGTCGACCAACAGGTGCGCTCGCTGGGTCTCCGAGTCGCCGTCGACACCGCTCGCGCCACCGACGATCACGAGCTCCGCGGTCGGGTCGCCGAGCTCGTACAACGCGCGGATCGCGACGTCGGGCCCCTTGAGCGGCTGGATGCGACCGACGAAGAGGAGCAGCGGCCGGTCGACGTCGAAACCGATCGCCCGGCGTGCGCCCGCCTGGTCGCCCGGGGCGAAGAACGCGTGCTCGACGCCCGGCGCGATGATCTCGAGTCGGCCGCGCGGGTTGCCGTAGTGCAACCGGAACTGGTCCTCCTCCTCGGCGCAGCTCACACAGATCGCGTCGGCACACTGCACGATCTCGGCCTCGCTGCGATCGCGCAACATCGATTCGGGATCGCCGGCGGCTGCCTTGATCCGCGCCAGGGTGTGGAACGTCGACACGAAGGGCACGTCGAGTTCGTGCTTGAGATGGTGCCCGACGATGCCGCTCAACCAGTAGTTCCCGTGGATCACCTCGGGGAACTCCTCGTTGGCGTACCAGTCGAGCACGCCGCGCCGGAACTCGTCGACGACCTCCGGCAGCGCCTCCTTCGGGAGATGGTGCGGACCCGCTTCGATGTGGACGACCCGGTGTCCGGGTTCGACGACGACCTCGCGAGGCAATCCGGCGCGGTCGGCTCGGGTGAAGGTGGTGCACTCCACGCCCGCCTGCGCGAGCGCGGAGACCAGCTCGCGCACGTACACGTTCATTCCGCCACTGTCACCCGACCCGGGCTGGGCGAGCGGAGAGGTGTGGAGGGAGATGACTGCTGCGCGCTGCACGACCGGACAAACCCTAACCAGGGTCTGGTTCTTCCCGCCGAGGCGGGAAGCGGTGGATTCAGCTGTCGGCGAGCAGCGTGTCGACGTCGGCTTCGCCGTCGCGGTATCGACGGACGAGTTCGGCACTCAACGCATCGAGGCGATCGAAACGCTCACGGCGATCCGACGACACACGACGCTCGAACGCACCGATCGCTTCGGCCAACTCGGCCAGTTGCGCATCGTCGAGTTCCTTGATGTGGCCGAGGCCGCCCTCCGCGCACAACTCGTCGAGTTCGACGGCGAGTGGGTGATCGCTGAGATCCTCGGTGGGCCGCGGCGGGCGCGCCGGACCTCCGGTGAGGTGCTGCGACAACACGCTCCGCAGGTCGTCCGAGACCTCGGAGTCGGCGGTCCGACGCATCGTTTCGGCCTTGACGAGATCGAGGCGGGCCTGCGCGACGCGGCGAGCGTAGGAGACGGCGTCGTCCTCGTGCTGGAGTTGCTGGCGCAGGCTGCGCAACTCGGGCAGCGACAACTCGGACGGGTCGGACAGGTCGGTCATCGTCACGTACTTCCTCCGGACACGGGCGGCAGGACTGCCACCTCGTCAGTGGGGCCGACCGGCATGTCGGCATGTGCGGCATCACCGTTGACCCAGATGCGGCAGGTGCTCAGCACGTCGCTGAACGCGGGCCCGTACCGTTGCTCGGCCGCTGCCAACACGTCGCTGACGGTGCCACCGTCGAACGCGTCGGTGCCGATCCCCGCGGCCTCGCGTGCCGAGGCGAAGAGTCGCATGATGGGCACGTCCCCCAATCTACAAGTGCGCCGACCGCCATCGCGGGTTCCGTCGTCGCGAGCGGTCGACAGGGGTCGACCGTCGACGCTCATGCGGGCGCGCCGCCCGGCAGCATCCCGGCGACGAGGCCGATCGCTGCAACCGCCAACGTTGCGCCCAGGGCGAGACGGCGAGTCGAGGTCTCCTCGAGACGGCGGGTGGCGCCGTAGTAGCCCAGCTCGGGCTGCGGCAACGACCGCAACGCCACGAAGCCCCAACCGACGAACCAGGCGGCGGCGAGCATCGCGACCACACGTTCGTCATGGGCCATGACTCCGAGACCGTGCGTCCACCGGTCGCTGAGACCGCGCAGCGACACCACCAGGTTCAATGCCACCATCGTCGCGAGCGTCGCCGTCCACCGGATCGGCAGCCCGGTTCGCGACGTGCCGTCGCCGAACCCGGCGCCGACGGACGCCATCGACCAGCGCAGCCGGGCACCGGGGAGCAGCAGGCCGTCGGAGAGCAGGTAGTGGCCGCACGCGAGGAGCAGCTGTGAGACCACGAGCAGCGCGAGCAGTTCCCAACGGGGCACGTCGAAGGGGAAGCGTCCCGTGAGGAGCACCAGTCCGAGGGCGACGACGAAGACCATCCGCCGGATGCCCTCGATCGCCACCACCGACCAACCGGCCTGAGCGAGCGTCGGCCGTGTCGAGTCCGACCAGGGGTTGAATGCTCGAACGCCCTGGCGGGCCCACGCCACCTCGCCGGTGTCGTCGCTGCCCACCCGGTCGGGCGGCGGCGAGGAGGATTCGTCGAGACCGACCACGACTGCGACCGTCTCGGGCAGTGGGCTGGCGCCGCGGCGCGCCGCCCGACGTTGCGCGCTGGTCGCGACGCCGTGCGGAGCGTTCCAGAGCGCCGCCGACAACACGACTGCCGCCGAGAGCGCCACCAATTCCAGCACGAACACGCCCGCGCCGACGACCCCGCTCATGGTCGTCAGCCGCCACCCGAGCCAGGTGAGCCACAAGGCGAAGGACGCGCCGACCAGCAACCGCCCTGTCCACCTCACTGCCGTGCTCACCGTCGTGCCGTGTTCCCTCGAATACTGATGCCGCCGAAGGCTGTATCGGACGCCGGGTCGGCCGACTTGAGATCGGACCGTGCCGGCCGCCGCTGCCGGTTGGGCGGTATCGTGCCGCTCCTGTGGGAACCGAGAAACGCGAACGCCAGAAGGCCAACCGAGCGCTCAAGCAGCAACAGATGGAGAAGCAGGCGAGTCGTCGATCCACGACACGTTGGATCCTGATCGGCGTCGGCGCCGTCGCCGGCGTGTTCCTCCTGGCATGGATCGCCAGCAACTTCGTCGGCGAGGACGATCCCACCCCGGTCCAGCCGGTCGTGACCGTGCCCACGGAGACCGTGCCTGCCGACACCGTGCCTGCCGCGACGACCCCTGCCGAGGGGACCGAGGGCTGAGATGGTGTCTCGTCGGTTGCTCGCCTCCCTCGTTGCCGCGCTCGCCGTGGCCGCCAGTGCCTGCGGAAGCGACACCTCTGGCACCGCGGCCGCCGAGCCTCTCGCTGCGACCGACCCGGCGCCGGACGACGCCGGCGGCACCGGTTCGGCCGACTGCCCGCCGGTCGACGGGGCCGACGAGCAGACCCAGCAGTTCGATGCAGCGCCGCCGACATGTCTCGAAGCGGGCGCCACCTACGAGGCAGTCGTCACCACCAACCAGGGCGAGTTCACCATCCTGCTCGATCCCGACAGCGCACCGGTCGCAGCCAACAATTTCGTCTTCCTCGCTCGGAACCGGTACTTCGACGACACGATCTGCCACCGCATCATCCCGAACTTCGTGGTGCAGTGCGGTGACCCCACGGGCACCGGCACCGGTGGCCCCGGCTACACGATCGTCGACGAACCGCCGGCGCCGGGTGAGTACGAGATCGGCTCGATCGCAATGGCCAAGACGGCCGCGCCCGACAGCGGCGGCAGCCAGTTCTTCGTCATCACCGGCACCGATGGTGCGGCGCTCCCGCCCGAGTACTCGTTGTTCGGTCAGGTCACCGACGGCTTCGACACCGCGGTGGCCGCGATGGCCGCAGCCGGCACCCCGTCCGGTGAACCGTCGCAGCCGGTCGAGATCCAGTCGATCCGCATCGTCCAGAGCTGACGTCCTCCCTCCCCCTCCCTCCCACTCCCCGAAAAATGCCTGGATCGGCGCGCTGAGCGCACCAGACGGGGCATTTTTCGTCGGTGGGGGCGGCGATGATCAGCGATCGGCGTCCTCGTCGGCGCTCAGCTGGTCGATGTCGTCGAGCGGAATCGAGATCTGGCGACGTGACGCTCGGCTGAGCGCATGTGCGCCCACCGGCGACGACAGCAGCTGGAGCACCACCACCAGGACGAGCGTGGTGGCGGCGAGCAGGGTCCCGATCTCGATCGCGGCGCCGATGGCGACGAGGATCAATGCCAACGTGGGCGCCTTCGCCGCGGCGTGCATCCGCGAGAACAGATCGGGGAACCGGTAGGCGCCGATGCCACCGATCATCGCGAGTGCGGAACCCGCGACGAGCAGCGCCTCGGCGAAGGTGTCCATCAGTTGCCCCTCCGCTCGATGAAGCGCGACAACGCCGTGGTGCCGACGAAGCCGACGAACACCGCGACCAGGACGGTCTCGATCGTGATGCCGCCACTGCTCGATCGGGCCGCTGCGACGATGATGCCGATCACCACGATCGAGAGCAGCCCGTCGAGACCGACGACTCGATCGGGCAGGCTGGGTCCGCGCAGCAACCGGTACATGAACCCCGCTGCACCGATCGACAGCATGATCATCGCGACGGCGTTCACGAGCGCTCCTCACCGAGTTCGTGTGCCACGACCTGTTCGATCTCCGCGCGCTGTTGCTTCGTCCCGAACGCGCGGACGGCGAGTTGCTCGAGACGCAGGACGTCACGGCGCACCGACTCGACGTCGTCGAACTGCAGCACGTGGACGTAGATCGTCGGCGGTGTGTCGTCGTCGGGCTCGTGGACGTCGACGGTGAGCGTTCCGGGGGTGAGCGTGACGGCGTTCGCCACCACCGTGACGATGCCGTCGGAGGCCACGTGCATCGGCACGGCCACGATCGCCGTGTTGAGATTCGGCCGGGGGCGAATCACCGCCCAGGCCACCTCGAGGTTCGACTTGACCAGTTCGACGGCGAAGTAGCCGATGAACGCGACCGCCGACACGGGATGGAACGAGGTGAGCTGGGTGACGTGGGTGTCGGTCGGGCGGCCGACCCAGACGACGAAGAGTGCGATCGCCACTCCGGCGAGCAGGTTGCCGACCCCGAAGTCACCCCACAGCAGCGCCCAGACGATCGCGAGCCAGATCACGAGCGCCGGAAGGCGGACGGTCGGCGTCATGATCCGTCACCTCCGAGCACCGACTCGACATATCCCTCGGGTGCGAGCAACTCCGCGGCGGTCCGCTCGGCGTAGTTGTAGAGCGGGCCGGCGAACACCATCAACCCCACCGTCATCGCGACGACGGCCGCCGTCGCAGCCGTCATGACACGCGGCACCCGGCTGTCGTCCGACTCGATCCAGGCGGCGACCGCCGGGTCCTCCGGTTCACCCCAGAACACGTTCGACCAGATCCGCACCATCACGTAGACCGTCAACAGGCTGACGGTGAGGCTGACGCCCACGACCAACCAGTCCTCGGCGTCGATGCCGGCGCTGACCAGCGCGAACTTCCCCACGAACCCGGAGAACGGCGGGATGCCGGCGATGCTCAGCGCCGGCAGGGCGAAGAGCACGGCGAGCATCGGCGCGCTGCGCACGAGGCCGCCGATGCGCGACAGCCGATCCGATCCCGAGCGTCGCACGATCAGGCCGGCGACGAGGAACAGCCCCGTCTTCACCACGATGTGGTGCACCACGTAGAACACCGCACCGGCGATGCCGGCCAGGGTGAACAGTGCGAGGCCGAAGATCATGTACCCGATGTGGCTCACGATGTGGAACGACAACATGCGTCGCAGATCGTCCTGGGCGAGCGCTCCGAGCACACCGACGAGCATCGTCAGACCGGCCAGCACGAGCAGCACCGTGCCCTGCTGTGCGTCGGGCGGGAAGATCAGAGTCTGTGTGCGGATGATCGCGTAGACACCGACCTTGGTGAGCAGCCCCGCGAAGACGGCGGTGATCGCGCCGGAGGCGGTCGGGTAGCTGTCCGGCAACCAGAAGAACAGGGGGAAGAGACCGGCCTTGATCCCGAACACGAGGATCAGCAGCAACGAGAACCCGGTGCTGACCCCGATCGGCAGGTCCGGCATGCGCTGGGAGAGTTGCGCCATGTTGACCGTGCCGGTCGCCGCGTAGATCACCGCGAGGGCGGTGACGAAGAACGTCGACGCGACGAGGCTGATCACGACGTACGACATCCCGGCGCGCACCTGGTCGGGACGACCCCCGAGCGTGAGCAGCACGTAGCTCGCGACGAGCATCATCTCGAACGCGACGAAGAGGTTGAAGAGGTCCCCGGTGATGAAGCTCGCCGACACGCCTGCTGCGAGCACGAGGTACACCGGGTTGAACGCGGCGTAGCGCGACTCCTCCGCTCCCTGGCCGATCGCGTACACGAGCACCGACAGCAACATCAGCGACGACACCACCAGCATCACGGCGGAGAGTCGGTCGACCACGAGCGTGATGCCGAGCGGCGCCGGCCAGCCCCCCGCCTGCGTGACGACGATCCCCTCGTCGTCGACCTGCAGCAGCAACGCGATCGCCACGACCACGTTGCTGCCGAGCGCCAGGAGGCTGACCACACGCTGCGCCCAGCGCACCTGGGCCAGGATCATGCAGAGCGCCGCGCCGAGCAACGGCACGATGATCGGCAGGGGGATCAGCGCGTTCACAGCCGATCCTCCTCGGCGGCCTGATCGCGTTCGGCCAGCGCTTCCTCGGCGACGGCCTGATCGAGGCTGCGGCGACGGGCGATGAAGCGGTCCTCGACGTCGTCCTCGACGACGTCGTCGTGGGTGATCCGCCAACTCCGGTACCCGAGCGAGAGCAGGAACGCGGTGACGCCGAACGTGATCACGATCGACGTGAGCACCAGCGCCTGCGGCAGCGGATCGGTGAATGCAGACTCGTCGGCCGTGCCGATGATCGGCGAGTTGCCGCCGTCACCTCCGGAGATCAGCAACAGGATGTTGGAGCCGTGGCCCACGAGGCCGACGCCGATCAGGATCCTCGACAGCCGCCGCTGCAGGAGCATCCACGTGCCGGTGGCGAAGAGGAAGGCCGCGCAGAAGGCGAGCAACACGCTCATCGGTCGTGCCTCGTGCGCAAGGGCGGCCGTGGGGTCGCTGCGTCGCTGCCGTCATCGGCCGCGCCGGGAGCGTCGGGGGTGTCCTCGCCGAAGGCGACGAACGCCATGAGGATCAGTCCGATGACGACGAGGTCGACACCGAGATCGAACGACAGCGCGCTGGTCAGTTTGACCGTGTCGAACACGGGCGGATGGAACTTGACCTCGCCGTGTTCGAGGATCGAGCCGCCCAGGAGGACCGGGACGAATGCCGTCGTCGCCGACAACAGCAGGCCGACACCGAGGAACAGGTGCGGCGGCACCCGGAACGTCGTGCGCACCGCCGACGCTCCCCCGGACACGTACCGCAACGCGAGCGCTCCGCCGACGACCAGTCCGCCGACGAAGCCGCCACCTGGCCGGTTGTGCCCGGCGAACACGAAGTACAGCGCCAACACCAGGATCGACGGGTACAGGACCTTCATCGAGGTGTCGAGCAGCAACATGCGACGGCTCCGACGATCGGTCATCGCAGCGCCTCCGGCAGCACCGGCTCGTCCCCGGCATCGAGGATCTCCTCGAAGACCGGCGCGTCCTCGTCGGCGCGCCGTCGCCCGGCTCGCGCCATGCTCACCGCACCGATCGCGGCGACTGCGAGCACGGTGATCTCGCCCATGGTGTCCCAGCCGCGGAAGTCGACGAGGATCACGTTGACGACGTTGCGACCGCCGCCCTCCTCGTAGGAGCTCTCGACCATCACCTCGGACATCGACGGCTCGTCGACACTCGACCGGGCGTTGGCCGACGACAGCGCGAACACGAAGATCGCGACCCCGACCGCCCCCGCCACGGCGATCCGCATCGGTGCAGCGATCGACGGTGCCCGGTGGCGCCACGAGCGGGGGAGGAATCGGAGGACGAGGACGAACAGCACCGTGCTGAGCGTCTCGATCGAGAACTGGGTGAGTGCGAGATCAGGGGCACCGCGCGCCACGTACAGTCCGGCCATCGCGTAGCCGACGGCGCCGAGCATCAGCGCGGCGGCGATGCGGTGCCGGACGATCGAGGCGCCGAGCGCAGCGGCGACGATGACGGCGACGAGCACGACGTGAGCCGGTTCCTCGACCCACTTCGGCAGCGCCCCGAGCTCGCTCGCGAACGGGACCATCGGGACGAGCGTGACCGTCAGGACGATGATCGCGACGTAGATCGGCAGCGAGCCGTTCTGGAGCGTGGCCGTCACCCGGTTCGCCGTCGCCGAGATGGCGCGCAGCACCCCGAGGTACCCCTGCTCGCTCGACGGAATCCGGCGGATCGCCTCCGATGCCCGGCGCTGCACGTCGGCGACCGGCCCGCGCAACACGGTGAGCGCGATGCCGCCGAGGATGATCAGCACCGACAGCATCAGCGCCGAGTTGTAGCCGGCGAACAGTTCCAGCGGCTTCGGCTCCGAGCCCGGGTACAGCGCGGTGGTGGCACCCTCGACGAGTTCGTCGAGCAAACCGGGGACGAGGCCGAACACGACGGTCATCGCGGTCAGCACCACCGCCGGTCCGACGAACACCACGCCGGGAGCATGCGCGGTCCGAGAGACGACCGGCTTCGCCGGGTCGCCGTATCTGCCGAGGAGGCCGAGCACGAAACGGGCCGAGTACGCGAAGGTCAGGATCGAGGCGAGCACGATCACCACGAGGACCGCCCCGGCCCCGGCGAAGTCGCCGTGCTCGAGATAGCCGTCGAGCGCCTTCTCCTTCGCGATGAACCCGAGCAGCGGCGGGATCCCCGCCATCGACGCCGCACTGACGATCGCGACCACCTGCACGACGCGCCACGAGGGTTCGAAACCGTGCAACTCGGTGACGTCGCGAGTGCCGGCCCCGTGGTCGACGATGCCGACCACCATGAACAGCGCCGCCTTGAACGCCGCATGGGCCAAGATCAGCACGAGCCCCGCCTCGGCGATGTGGTACTCGCCGACGCCGAGCAGGAGCATCATGAAGCCGAGCTGGCTGACGGTGCCGTAGGCGAGGAGGAGTTTGAGGTCGTGCTGGCGCAGGGCTCGGAGCCCGCCGACCGCCATCGTGGTGGCGCCGACCACCATCACCACGAGCCGCCAGTTGCCGGTCATGGCGAACATCGGCGCCATCCGGGCCACCAGGTAGACGCCGGCCTTCACCATCGTCGCGGAGTGGAGGTAGGCGCTGATCGGCGTGGGCGCCACCATCGCGGCCGGGAGCCACGAACTGAACGGGGCCTGCGCCGACTTGGTGAAGGCACCGATCAGCACGAGGATGATTCCGACGTTGACCGCCCCGCCGGTCGGCGGATCGGCGAGCAGCTCCGAGATCCGGTACGAGCCGCCGGCCTGGCCGATGATGATCAGGCCGGCGAGCAGGACGAGACCGCCCGCACCGGTGATGAAGATCGCCTGGGTGGCCGCGGCTCGGGCACGAGGGCTGGTGTCGTCGTTGCCGATCAACAGGAACGACGTGATCGACGTCAGCTCCCAGAAGATGAACAGGGCGATCAGCTGATCCGACAGGACCACACCGAGCATGGCGCCCGCGAACAGCACGAGCACCCCGGCGAGGCGGGCCAGGCCCGGCCCGTCGTGGCTGAAGTAGCCGAGTGAGTAGACGCAGATCAGCAGTCCGACGCCGGACACGACCGCCACCATCAGCAGCGAGAACGCGTCGAGGCGGAGGTCGATCGAGATCCCGAGTCGGGGAATCCAGGCGAACGACTCGCTCACCGGCTCGCCGTCGAGCACGGTGGGCGCCTGGACCGCGGCCCACACGAGCATCGCCAGCGGCGGAACGGCTGCGAGGGCGAACGCCCGGCGCCCGAGGATGCGGCCACCGGCGACGATGGCGATGCCGACGACGAGGTGGAGGACGAGGAGGACGAACATTCGCGTGGGTCGGCGAGGCCGGAGGACCCGCAACGCCTGTGACGTTACGTCCCCACGTGGCGACGAAGTGGCATCACCGAGGGTCGACGTCGGCCTGCCCCACTTTGGCCGTGTTACCGGCCGGTAGCTAGCTTGCGCGTATGGGAAACATCCGCACCGTGGGAGTCATCGGGTCCGGGATCATGGGGTCCGGGCTCGCCGAAGTCGCATCACGCGCCGGGTTCGACGTGGTCGTGCGATCACGCACGCGAGCCGGCGCCGACGCCGTGCTGCACGGGATCGACACCGGCCTCACGAAGCAGGTCGCCCGCGAGCGGCTGACCGAGGACGACAAGAACGCCATCCTCGGGCGCATCAAGGTCACCGACGATCTCCACGATCTCGCCGGCTGCGATCTCGTGATCGAGAGCATCGTCGAGGACATGGACGCGAAGCGCGACCTGTTCGAACATCTCGATCGCATCGTCAAGCCCGAGGCGATCCTCGCCACCAACACCTCGACCCTCGCCGTCGTCGAGCTGGCGATGGTCACCGAGCGCCCCGACAAGGTGTGCGGCATCCACTTCTTCAATCCGGCGCCGATGATGAAGCTCGTCGAGGTGATCCGGCCGCTGACCGCCTCGGACGACACGATCGACACCGCCGTCGAGTTCGCCACCACCTGCGGCAAGGACGCCGTCCTGGTGCAGGACCGTGCGGGTTTCATCGTCAATGCGCTGCTCTTCCCCTACCTCAACAATGCGATCCGCATGTGGGAGCAGGGCACGGCGTCGATGGACGACATCGACACCGCGATGATGGGCGGGTGCAACTTCCCGATGGGTCCGTTCGCGCTCCTCGACCTCGTGGGCCTCGACACGTCGCTGGCGATCCTCGATGCGCTGTACGAGGAGTTCCGCGACCCCAACTACGCCGCCGCTCCCGCGCTGCGGCGCATGGTCGCCGCCGGCCAGCTCGGTCGCAAGACCAAGCGCGGGTTCCGCACCTACTGAACGGGGCCCCGCCGACTGCGCCGCAGTCGGCCAGAATGGGCGCGTGAGCGCGCCCGAGGCGGAACCGGTGGAACCGCCGCCATCGCACTGGGTGATGCCCGACCCGCTCGGAGTCGAGCCGGGTGAGGATCTCGTCGCCGTCGGCGCCGACCTCGCTCCCGGCACGCTGCTGGCCGCCTACCGGGCGGGCCTGTTCCCGATGCCGGTCGATCCGCACCGACGGCGCTCGAAGATGGCGTGGTTCTCACCGGACCCTCGCGGGATCATCCCGCTCGACGGGCTGCACGTCAGCCGATCGCTGCGCCGGAGCATGCGCCATTTCGACGTCAGGATGGACACCCGGTTCAGCGACGTGGTGCGGGCCTGCGGCAACCCGGACCGACCGGGTCGATGGATCACGAAGGCGATCGTCGACGCCTACAGCGAATTGTTCGCACTCGGGTGGGGCCACTCGGTCGAGGTGTACCTCGACGGCGAACTCGTCGGCGGGCTCTACGGGCTGCGCATCGAACGGTTCTTCGCCGGCGAGGCGATGTTCCACACCGCGACCGATGCCTCGAAGACGGCGCTCGTCGCCCTGGTCGAGTGGCTGAACGAGACCGGGGCCGAGCTGCTCGACGTCCAGTGGGTCACCGACCACCTCGCCACGCTCGGCGCCGTCGCCATCCCCCGCGTCGACTACCTCGCCCGCCTCCGCTCCGCCGTCGTCGTGAACTCATCCGCGACATAGCACGCAACGAGTTCACGAGGAACGGAAAAATGCGAGGAGCGGGTGGTCCGCCACCACCCGCTCCCAGAGCATCGCCGGCCGAATCCGCCATTCGGCCGGCGGGGGTTCCCGCCAGAGGGAAACCTCATTGGACCCGGA
Organism: Ilumatobacteraceae bacterium; assembly: GCA_963715285.1. Classification (GTDB taxonomy): domain Bacteria; phylum Actinomycetota; class Acidimicrobiia; order Acidimicrobiales; family Ilumatobacteraceae; genus Sva-07. Next base: position 66,573 of record CAVQRU010000043.1, read on the forward strand.
TCGACCGTTGGGGGAGAGTGGCGATCCGGACCGTTTGCTGTCCCGTGGGACGCTTCTTTCTTCGGACGCCGACCGCGCTGACTTGAGGAGTTCTTCGTCGACGCACCACACTTCGGTCATGACGCGCACGAAAGACCGGCCGTGGATGATGCGGACCTACTCGGGCCATTCGAGCGCCGAGGCGTCGAACGAGCTCTATCGGACCAACCTCGCCAAGGGTCAGACCGGCCTGTCGATCGCGTTCGACCTGCCGACGCAGACCGGCTACGACCCCGACTCGCCGATGTCCAAGGGCGAGGTCGGCAAGGTCGGCGTGCCGGTTGCGCACCTCGGCCACATGCGCGCGCTCCTCGCCGAGATCCCGCCCGGCCAGATGAACACCTCGATGACGATCAACGCGACCGCGGCGTGGCTGCTCGCGTTGTACGTCGCGAACGCCGAGGAGCAGGGAGTCGACTCGTCGCAGCTGCGCGGCACCACGCAGAACGACATCGTCAAGGAGTACCTGTCGCGCGGTACCTACATCTTCCCGCCCGAACCGTCTCGGCGGCTGATCGTCGACATGGTGGCGTGGTGTGCAGAACACGCGCCGCTGTGGAACCCGATGAACGTGTGCTCGTACCACCTGCAGGAGGCCGGCGCGACGCCCGAACAGGAGATCGCCTACTCGATGGCGACGGCGATCGGCGTGCTCGACGCCGTGCGCGACTCCGGCCAGGTGTCACCCGAGCAGTTCAGCCAGGTGTTCGGGTCGATCTCGTTCTTCGTCAACGCGGGGATCCGCTTCGTCGAGGAGGTCTGCAAGCTGCGGGCGATGACCGACATGTGGGAGCAGATCGGTCGGGAGCGCTACGGCGTCACCGACGACAAGGCGCTCCGGTTCCGCTACGGCGTGCAGGTCAACTCGCTCGGGCTCACCGAGGCCCAGCCCGAGAACAACGTGCAGCGCATCGTGTTGGAGATGCTCGCGGTCACGCTGTCGAAGCGGGCCCGGGCACGTTCGGTGCAGCTGCCGGCGTGGAACGAGGCGCTGGGCCTCCCGCGGCCGTGGGACCAGCAGTGGTCGCTGCGGATGCAGCAGGTGCTGGCCTTCGAGACCGACCTGCTCGAGTACGACGACATCTTCGACGGCTCGACCGTGATCGAGGGTCGCACCGACGAACTGCGTGCGGCAGCGCAGGCCGAGCTCGACGACGTGCTGTCCATGGGCGGCGCGTTCGAGGCGGTCGAGACCCTGAAGTCGCGGTTGGTGACGTCGATGGCGGCACGTACCCGGCGGATCGAGGCGGGCGAGCAGATCGTCGTCGGGGTGAACGACTTCGTCGAGGCGGCCGAGTCGCCGCTCGGCGGCGAGGGCGCGATCCTCAAGGTCGATCCGGCGGTCGAACGACGGCTGGCAGCCGACATCGTCGAGTGGCGATCGGCGCGTGATCAGGCCGCGGTCGACGCTGCACTCGACGAACTCCGCCGCGCTGCCGAGTCCGGCGACAACGTGATGCCGCCGTCGATCGCCCTCGCGAAGGCAGGCGGCACGACCGGCGAGTGGGGCGACGTCATGCGCTCGGTGTTCGGCGAGTACCGGGCGCCGACCGGCGTGAGCGGTGCGACCGGCTCGGCGCAGGGCCTCGGCGAGGTCGTCGAGTTCGTGAAGTCGATGGCGGGCGGACCGCCCAAGTTCCTGGTGGCCAAGCCCGGCCTCGACGGCCACTCGAACGGCGCCGAGCAGATCGCCGTCGCCGCCCGCGACTCCGGGATGGAGGTCGTGTACTCGGGCATCCGCTCGACCCCCGAACAGATCGCAGCGTCCGCCCGTGACGAGGACCCCGACGTGATCGGCTTGTCGATCCTGTCGGGCTCGCACCTCGACCTCGTCCCCGACGTGCTCGGCCACCTGAAGGCGATGGGCGTGGACGCCCCGGTGATCGTCGGCGGCATCATCCCCGAAGACGACCGCCCCCGACTCGCAGAACTCGGCATCGCCGCGGTCTACACCCCGAAGGACTTCGAGCTCGCCAAGATCATGCGCGACGTCGCCGACCTCGCCGTCGCCCACCGCACCCCCTGACCGCGCCCGGCCCGCACCCACCCACGCGTTCTGCGTCAGCAACAATGCACGACTCCGCGATGCGTGCCGACGCAGACCAGTTGCCGCGCAATCCCCGGCACTCCGCGTCAGCAACAACGCACGAATCGACGATGTCTGCTGACGCAGAAGGCGGGGATGGGCGGCTCAGAGATACGGGGCGAGCGCGGATCTGGTGGTTCCGACGACCACCTCCGGGGTCTCGACGACGTGCTCGTAGGCGAACTGGTACGGCTGCAGTCCGTCCGCGAGCAGCGCGTTCATCCGATCGACATCGCGACGGAGCTGCTCCTTCGAGCGATGCGACCGGTACCCGAGCACCTCGACCACGATCGGGGTGTTCGCGAACCGGAAGTCGACCCGAACGAGCTTGTCGCTCTCGGCGCTGACGGGGTCAGGGATTATGGTTGCGCCGACGCCGGCCGTTCGGACTGCGATCAGAGGGGGAGAAACATGGGAGCGCACACCATTCCGTCGTCGATCGACGACATCACCGCGGGGTGGATCAGCGAGGTCACCGGGTTCGAGGTCGAGTCGCTGACAGCGGAACAGATCGGCATGGGCATCGGGGTGAGCAGCGCGCTCTACCGGCTGTCGCTCCACGGTCCGAATTGTCCGCAGACGATGGTGGCCAAGCTGCCCGCCCTCGACGAGGCCGCCGTGTTCACCTCCACCATGCTGCGGATGTACCACCGCGAGGTGGCGTTCTTCCGCGAGCTCGCCGACCAGGTCCCGGTGCGTGTACCGGTCGCCTACCACGGCGACGTCGCCGACGACATGAGCGACTTCGTCGTGTTGATGGAAGATCTCGGCTCACTGCGGCTGGTCGACCAACTCGTCGGCATGTCGCTCCCCGACGCCGAAACCGCCGTCGATCGTCTCGCCGCCTGGCACGCCGCCTGGTGGGGTCGCGGCGACGGTCTCGCCGAACGGGGGGTCACCGTGTCGCTCGCCGACCCCGTGTACCCGGCGGTGCTCCCGATGGTGTTCGCCGAGGGGTGGGAGAAGGTGACGACCGAGATCGACGTCGAGCCGCAGATCCTCGGCATCGGCCCACGGTTCGCCGACGCGATCCCGCGCCTGCTGGCCGACCTGGCGAGCGGCACCAACACGATGATCCACGGCGACTACCGGGCCGACAACATCCTGTTCGATGCCCACGGCGCCGTGGCGCTCCTCGACTTCCAGCTGATCGGTTCGGGGAGCGGCATGTACGACCTCGCGTACTTCGTGACGCAGTCCCTGGACGTCGCAGTGGCGAGCCAGCACGAACGCGCGTTGTTCGACCGGTGGATCGACGGCATCCGCAAGGCAGGCATCAGCGACGTCGACGTGGACCTGAGTTGGCACCACTACCGCACCGCAGCGCTGTTCTGCCTCGTCTACCCCATCGTCGCGAGCCGCGGCATGGACTTGACGAACCCGCGCGAACTCCGCCTGATCGAGTGCATGAACTCACGCTTCACCCGCGCGATCGACGACCTCGACCTGGCCGAACTCGTCTGACGACGCGGCGGTCACCGCGCCCCGCTCGATGCCTCACACCGCAGCGGGCTGCTTCTGCTCGCGCTCGATCCACGACTCGAGCGCGGGGCTCGACTCGAAGCTGGTGATCAACGCATACCGCGGCGCATCGCCGTTGTGCACGACCACGTGCCACAGCCGCTGGGTGTCGACGACGAACCGGGCCCCCTTGTGCAATGGCACCCGCATCTCGGTCGCCGGGTCGGGCAGGCCGTCGGGGCCGTTGTCCATCAACAGCATGTAGCTGTCAGGGTTGTCGGTGAGCTCGATCCAGGAGCGCACCACCCAGCCCTCGTCGTCGGGGTTGAACCGGTTGTTGTCGTCGCGGTGGATCGAGCGCATCGCCACCTCACGGTCCTGCGGTTCGAGCTTGATGATCCGCACCCGCCCGAAGTTGGCGCCGACCTCGTCGACGTAGTTCCGGATCGTCGGTGCGATCTCTGCGTTCGAGGTCCAGAGCGCGTCCTTGTCGGTCTTGCCCTTGTCCCAGAACCCACGGCAGTCGAGCTCACCGTCGGCGGAGGCCAACGGCGCGAAGTTGGTGTCGCCACCGGACTTCCAGTCCATGTACTCGAGCGAGGTGAACTCGGTCTCGGGAATCTCGTACGGGAGATCACGCAGGGCGACGAAACCGGTCTCGGCGAGGGCGTCGAGGCGCTGGTGGGGTGTGTCGAGCGGAATCGCGACGCTCCAGTGGTCGGGCGTGGGCCAGAAACTCATGCCCGCAAGTCTACGAACGTCGCCCGGCGCAGCCAGGGCACTTCGACACGTGTCCTGCGGCACGCAGGCGGCCGCAGACGGACCGCCGAGCGACCGTCAGGGGGTCGTGGTGGCGGCCGAGTCGTCGATCACGAGCTTGGCCTCGGGCACCTCGAGGCGCTGGCCCGCCTCGATCGCGTCCGCGCTGGCCAGGCCGTTGCGCTCGACGATGGCGATCACGGTCACCCCGAACCGCTCGGCGATCTTGCCGAGCGTGTCGCCACGTTGCACCACGTACACCACGTCGCCCGGCGGAATCGTGGTGGTCGTGGTCGTCGTGGTGGCGACGGTGGTGCGGATCGGCGGCAACCGCTCCTGGGAGGCCGGATCGGTGGTACCGCATGCGGCGCCGACCACGGCGAGCGCGCCGACCAGCAGCAGTCGACTCGCCCGTCCGATGTACCTCATGGCGCACGATGCTACGCACGCAACGATGCCTGGCGCACGCGGCGTGCGACGTACCCTCGGTCGGGTGACCACGCACGCCCCCTCGACCGAATACCCGGTGCCCGGCGCCGAGCATCCGGCCCGCCAGTACGACCTCGACGCGAACGGCCTGCGGATCGCCGTGCACGAGTGGGGCGACGAGGACGCACCACCGCTGATCGTGGTCCATGGCGGCTTCGACTTCGCACGCACCTACGACATCTTCGCCCCGAAGCTCGCAGCGGGCGGATGGCGGGTGGTCGGCTGGGACCAGCGCGGCCACGGCGACAGCGAGCATCCGGAGCTGTACTCGTGGGATGCCGACATGCGCGACGCGCTGACGGTGTTCGACCACGTGAGCCCGGGACGCCCGATGCCGGTGGTCGGGCACTCCAAGGGTGGTGCGCTGATGACGCAGTTGGCGGACGCACAACCGTTCCGGTTCACCCACCTCGTCAACATGGACGGCATCCCCTACAACCGCCGCATCCCCGACGTCGCCGAACACGAACGCACGAAGATGGTCGCCACCGAGATCGCCGGCTGGCTCGACCATCGCCGCTCGACGGCGACCGCGCAACGCAAGCCGGGCACGATCGACGAGTTGGCCACCCGGCGTGGCCGGATGAACCCCCGTCTCGACTTCGACTGGCTGCGCCGGCTCGTGACCGTCGGTGGGTTCGAGTCCGCCGACGGGTGGCGCTGGAAGATCGATCCGTCGATGCGCTTCGGCGGGTTCGGGCCGTGGCGGCCGGAGTGGACGCTGATGCGTCTCCCTGGTCTGCCGATGCCGTTCCTCGGGATCCTCGGGCGCGAGATGGAGGAGATGGGTTGGGGGACGCCTCCGGAGAAGGTGCTGCCGTACCTTCCGCTCGACGGTCGCTGCGAGATCCTCGACGACGTCGGGCACTTCGTCCACATCGAGCAACCCGACCTCGTCAGTGCGATGGTCCTCGACTTCATCGGCGCGCCGGCATGACCACCACCAACCGTCCGCCCGCAGCCGCCCATCCGCTCGGATCGGTGACGATGCTCCGCCACGGCAAGGTCGACCTCGCCCTGCACCACCTCCGGGGCGCCACCGCAGCCGGTGGGCGGCCGCTGCTGATCCTCCACGGCCTCGGCGAAGCCTCGCCCCACACCGTGCCGACCTGGGCCGATGGGTGGCCCGGCCCCGTCGCGGCACTCGACTTCACGGGCCACGGCGCATCGACGGTGCCGCGCGGTGGTGGATACACGGCCGAGCTGTTACTGGGCGACGCCGACGCCGCCCTGGCCGCACTCACCGACGGTGACCCGGCGGCAACGATCACCGTCGTCGGCCGCGGGTTGGGCGCCTACATCGCCCTGCAGATCGCCGGCGCCCGTGCGGCCCAGGTTCACGGCGCGATCCTCGTCGACGGCCCCGGTCTCGCCGGCGGGCCGACCGGCCCGACGTCGCAGAGCTTCTTCTCGCTGCCTCCCGCGAGCAGCACCCCGGACCCGTATGCACTCGTCGAGCTCGGTCGCGACCTGCGGCCGCCGGACTACGCGACCCTCTTCGTCCGGCTGGCGCTCGCCGGCTCCGAGCTCGACGAGCCGATCGCCGTCGCCAGCGTGTTCCGCCCGGAGTGGTTGGAAGCTGTCGCTCGCGAGCACGGTGTGGTCACCACGACACTCGCCGAAGCTCTCTCGAGCTACGCCGGCTGACGCCGCTCCCGGCGGGACGTGACCGGGGAGGGGCGGTAGTCTCTCGGCGTGTCGATTCCGGCGTTCGTGATGATCGTGGCGGTGTCGTTCCTCGTCATGGAACCGATCACCGCGGCCACCCACCGGTGGGTGATGCACGGCATCGGCGAGTGGTTCCACCGCAGCCACCATCGTCCCGGCCGCAAGCCCCGGTGGGAGCGCAACGACTGGTTCCCGGTGTTCTTCGCTGCGATCGTGATGTTCGGTCTGTGGCTCGGCTTCAACCGCGACGGCTACGCCGCACTGGTGCCGATGGCGATCGGGGTCACCCTCTACGGGATCGCGTACGCACTCGTCCATGACGGGTTCATCCATCGACGGATCGACCCGTTCGGTGACCGCAGCAACGCCTACCTCGACCACGTCGCCGCGTCGCATCGCATCCACCACCTGTACAACGGAGCCCCCTACGGCATGTTGGCACCGGTGGTGCCGGCCGAACTCCGCGAGAAGGCCGCCCGGACCGACCGTGATCCCTTCGCCGAGGTCCAGAACACCACGAGCCCGGCGGTTCCCGGCCCGGCGTAGCCGCCCACTTCATCGACCACCCTGTCGCCTTGGGGATCGCCGGTCGACGGCCTGGTGGATTGCCTGGTGGATTGCCGGGGGTGCGCTGCTAGATTCAGGTCGCTCTCAACGAGACAAGGCCATTGCCTACAGGCCCCCATCGTCTAGTGGCCTAGGACACCACCCTTTCAAGGTGGCGGCACGGGTTCGAATCCCGTTGGGGGTGCGGCGCGAGAGCGTCATACATATCTGGTCCCGTGGTGAAGTCTGGAGTTCACGCCGGCCTGTCAAGCCGGAGGTCGCGGGTTCAAGTCCCGTCGGGACCGCAGCAGGGGGCCACTCGTCATCGCAAGATGGCGGGTGGCTTTTCTGTCGGAACAACGGGTGTCGAATGCCAGGTTCGACATCAATACGGTCGAGTCGAAGGACTCGCCATCAATACGGTCGAGTCGAAGGACTCGCCATCAACACGGTCGAGTAGCTCAGTTGGCAGAGCACACGCCTGAAAAGCGTGGGGTCACCGGATCGACGCCGGTCTCGACCACCAGCCGATGACGGGGAGTGGTGCAGTGCCGACCCGTCGATAGCCCGGGCAGCGGCCGAAGAGGCCCCCGCTGCCACACGATGCCGCATCGTGGCAGAGCGCCAGCGGGCCCGCCCGTGGCCGCGTCGGCGAGCGTCAAGGCAGACGATCGGCGATGGCGGACGCCGCCACGATTGCTGCACCACGGGAGGGTCCTCGATCTGGCTGTCATGAGCAGCTACTTTCCACTGCACCAATCACCCCGTGAGAGGACGCACTCATGACCACAACCACACAAGCACCGACCCGCCGACCCGGCGTGGTGTCGTTCATCGGCATCATTCTCTATGTTCAGGCCTTCCTGGCCGCCGTCGCAGCGATCTCCATGCTGATCTGGCGCGACGACATCCTCGACTTCCTCGAGAAGGAAGGGTCGCCCTTGTCCGACGGATCGTTCACGGGCTCGATCATCGGCGAAGCCATCGCCGCCGCCCTGTTGTTCCTGGTGGCCACCGGAATCATGCGCGGGAGCAAGGGCATGCGACTCCTCGTCGCGATCGTCCAATGCTTCGCGATGGGTATCGCCATCTACGTGCTCGTTGCTCACCACACCGGTGGCCTGGTGTACCGGAGCGTGTTCACGCTGTTCATCGGGGTGTTCGTGCTGTGGGCGCTCTACGGCAACGACGAGTCCGACCGGTACTTCGAGACCAACGGCTGACGCGAAGAACTCCGCGTCGCCGCACGCGGTGCATTCCGAGCCGGTGGCACAACAGCGGCCGGACCGTCGGAAGATCGGTGCACCGACAGCTCCGAACCCCACCCGAACCCTCATCGAGCACGGACGACGGGCGCCGATCGTCGGCACGGCACGCCTGAGAGGCGTGGGGTCACCGGATCGACGCCGGTCTCGACCACTTCGACGAGGGCTCCCCGCCCGTCGCGAGTCACCCCGTCGAGGCGATGTCGGTCAGGCGGATGCGACGGGGAGTGCGCGTTCGGCGCCGCGATCGATCTCCTTCATCAGGTCGGCGACGTAGGTGTTGAAGTCGACCTGCATCCGGTGGCGCGGGCTGTCGTAGAAGTGGCCGAGATGGACCTTCTCGTCCGCCGCCGTGACCTCGTTCATCTCGCTCGCCGGCGGGAACGCGTACGCCCCCGAGATGGCGGCGGCGACGAGCTTCGACTGCTGCTCGGCGAAGTTGACCAACGTCGGCAACGGCTGGGCGAGGCCGAGGAAGAAGAGGTTCTCGAAGCCCGGCTTCACCATCCGCTTGAACAGCGGGAACGTGTTGTCCTGCGGCGTCAACTCGGGTTGGCGGAAGAACGGGAACGTCACGTTGTAGCCCGTCGCCCACACGATCGCATCGACCTGCTCACGTGAGCCGTCGGTGAACACCACACCGTCACCGTCGAGGCGGTCGATCGCCCCCTTGGGGGTGATGTCGCCGCAGCCGACCCGGGTGAGGAACTCCCCGGACACCGACGGGTGAGCATCGAGCGGACGATGATCGGGCTTCGGGAGACCGTAGTCCTCCATGTTGCCGATCGTCTTCTTGATCTTCTTGCGCGCCAACGCCCGGCCGACCTTCGCGGGCATCCAGGGTGGCAGCGAGGCCTTGTCGGCCGGCTTGCCGTCGAAGTATTTGGGGAGCACCCACACGCCGTGGCGCATCGAGATGAAGAGCTGGTCGGCGATCGGGCGTTGCGACAGCTCGGAGGAGATGTCCATCGCCGAATTGCCGGCGCCGACGACCATCACCCGCTTGCCGCGGAAGTCGTACGGCTCGAACGGATCGCGGTAATGGTGCGAGTGCACCTGGTAGCCGTCGAACGTCCCCGGATAGGTGGGCGTGCGAGCGTCCCAGTGGTGGCCGTTGCCGACGACGAGGTTGTCGTACTCGCGTGACTCGCCGGTCGACAGCGTCACCTTCCAGCGGCCGTCGTCGAGGCGCTCGCAATCGGTCACCGCCGTGTTGAACGTGATCGTGTCACGCAGGTCGAAGTGATCGACGTAGTCGTGGAAGTACTGCAGGATCTGGGAGTGGTGCGGGAAGTCGGGCCAGTCGGCCGGCACCGGATAGTCCTCGAAGGCCAGGCGCCACTTGGAGGTGTCGATGTGCAGGCTCTGGTAGCACGACGACATCCCGTTCGGATTGCCGAAGTACCAGTTGCCGCCGATGTCGTCGGACATCTCGAAACAGTCGTACGGCAGCCCGGCATCCTTCAGGCGCTTCGCCATCGTGAAACCCGAACACCCCGCTCCGATGATGCAGGTCACCGAACTGCGCCCGGTTGTCGACATTGCGTTCCTCCCGATCCCTCGAATGAGACGCGGGGTCTGACCCCGCGTCTCATTTCGGGAGGTTAGCGATCAGCCCTCGATCGACTCGAAGGCCTTGTCGAGTTCGCCGTCGGTGTCCTCGACCGGTTCAGCCCCCGCGGATCGAGGTGAGGACCGCGTCGACCGTCGCCTGATCGATGCCACAGTCGAGCGCGGCCTGCACCACCGGCGCCGCCGCTGCATCGTCGCCGGCGAGCACGGCTCCGGTGTCGATGTTGTCGACGCCGCCCTCGACCGTCTCGATGGCGCAGTTGGCCTGGTTGGGCGGCACCCCCACTGCCGTCAGCTCGTCGAAGAGAATGCCGCCGACGAGCGACGTCGGCCGCTCGGTACCGAAGTCGTCGGGGTTGTTGACCGGACCTTCGGGGGCCGTGTCGTCCGGAACGGTGTCGCCCGGGACCGTCGACGGAGGCACCGTCGTCGTGGTCGTCGTGGTGGTGGTCGTCGTGGTCGGCAACGGTGTCGCCTCGTACGAGATCTCGCTCGCCTCGCCGGTGCTGGTGTCGGCCGTTGCGTACACGGCAGCTCCCGCCGCCGCGAAACCGACGACCCCGACGACCGCGCCCACGGTCTGCGGCCCCGGGAACGGTGCGGCCAGGCGCACCGAACCCACCGGGTCGGCGCCCTGCGACTGCGTGCCCAACCAGCCGCGCTGGTCGACCCACACCGACAACGGCGGCATGACGACGAGCGCCGCAAGGAGCGCGATCGCGACGTTCATGGTCACGATGATCCCGAAGTCACGCAACAGCGGCAGTGCCGAACCGATCAGCACCGCGAAGCCACAGATCGTCGTGACCGCGGACGTGAAGAACGCCCGACCGGTTCGACTTGCCGCAGTGTCGGATGCCGCCCGCGGTGCGAGCCCGCGCTGACGTTCCTCCAGGTACCGGCCGAGGATCAGGACCGAGAACTCGGCACAGCTCGCGATCACCAGCGGTCCGCTGACGGTGGTGAGTGGGCTCAGCGTGAACCCCAGCAACCCGACGACGAGCGACGACACGCCGACGGCGAGCAACACCGGCACCAACGCGAGGAGCGCACGCGACACGCTGCGGAAGCGCAACACGAGGAAGAGCCCGGCGAGGCTCAACGCCAGGTACGTGAGGTTGGCACGGTTGGCCGAGAGGTTCTCGAGCAGGCCGATACCCACGGTCGCGAGGCCGGCGGGTGTCGCCCGTACCGGTTCCTGACCCTCGGGGAGATCGACCAGCAGGATGCTGTCCGCTGGCAGGTCGAGCGCATCGATGCGAGCCTGCAGATCGGCTTCGAGTTCCTCGACCAGGACAGCTCGGTCATCGAGGCTCGCCGGGGCGAGCCTGAGGTTCAGCTGTGTCGCGGTCGGATCGTCCTTCGATCGCAGCAGCGCCTTCGCGATGTCGTCGGGCATCATCGGGTCTGGGCCGTCGACGCCGGGCAGTCCGTTGACCGATGCGAGGACGTCATCGCTCGTCGGTGCGATCGGCGTCGCATCGTCGATCATGATGATCTTGCCCATCGTGTTGACCATGCTCGAGCTCGACACGACCTCGTCGCGGGCCTCGGCGTCGAGCGTGAAGTCCCAGATGAGATCGATCACCTCCTGGTCGTAGATGTTGTTGGCCGCGACGAGGATCCCGAGCGTCGAGGAGAACCCGGTCTCGTCCTCGAGCTTCTCGATGTCCTGGACCACCTGGCTGTCCTGGTCGATCCACTTGATCGGATCGGACTCGATCTTCGCCCGACCCTCGGCAAGCACACCGCCGACGAACAACACGCCGGCGAGGATCACCAGCGGGAGACCGAACTTGGTGGGCAGGCCGCCGAGCTTCACGACGATCCGCTCGACCACGGACGGCGGGCGCACCTCGGTGGGCTTCGTCCACTCGCGGATGCCGAGCGCAGACGCCGTCACGACGATGCCGACCACGACGAGCACGGCGATGCCGATCGCGAGGAGCACACCGAAGTCACGGATCATCGGCACCTTGGAGATGCGAAGTGCGAGGAACGCCGCCACTCCGGTGAACGTGGCGGCGAACAGCGCCGGCGCCAGGTTGGACACCGTCTCGGCGATCGGGTGGTCCTCCTTGTCGAGGACCACCTCCTCCTCGACGCGGTTGTGCACCTGGATCGCGAAGTCGATGCCGATGCCGATCAGGATCGGCAGCCCCGAGATCGTCACGAGCGACAGGTCGATGCCGATGACGCCCAGGATCGAGAACGCCCACAGCACACCGATCACCACCGACAACAGCGGCAGGAGCCGCCACCGGACCCGGAACATCACCGCGAGCACGACCGCCATCAGGACGAGGGCGGCAGCGCCGAGGGTGAGCATGCCGCCCTGGAGGTAGTCGTTGATGTCGGCGAGATACACCGGCGAGCCGGTGACGGTGAGGTCGAAGCCCTCGAACGTCGCGCCCTCGAGCACGTCGAGCACCTGCTTGGTCGCAGCCGTCTGCTCGTCGAGTGTGGCGTTGCCCTCGAGCACGACGCCACCGACGGCGGTGCCGTTGACGGCGCCGCCCTCGACGTTCGGGAAGGTGCCCTGCAAGGACTTGCGGACTCTCAGATCGGTGACTGCCGGCGCGGTGACCGTCGTGCCATCGGCGGTGAAGCCGGCGTTGTCGTAGATGAGCAGCTGGTTGTAGGCCGGTTCACCGATCACGCGCTGTTCGTCCGGGATCGCGCCGAGTCGGGCGAGTGACACGGAGACGTCGGCCTGACGGGCGGCGGCACCCGCCTCGTCGCGTGACAGCGCCGAGAGCAACGCCCCCGAGCCGACCGACGATGCGCCGCCCGACAGCAAGTTCGCGCTGAACTGCAGGGACGTCAGTGGCGTGACGACCGCATACGCACCGTCAACCCCGCCGAGTTCTTCGGTGATGCGTTCGAGTTCGGCCAGATTGGCCCCCTCGTACAGCTCGCTCACCTCGGAGCCATCGGTGGAGGTGAAGAGCAGGATGACGGTCTCACCGCCGAAGTCGTCCTGGAACGCCACGTTGTCGATGGCGATCTGCGAGTCGGAGTTGAGGTAGCTGTCCTGCCCGGTCGCGAACTCGATGTTCCGTCCCGCGACGCCGAGCACCACCGTGATCAGCACGACAATCGCAACGACCAGCTTCCAATGCTTGCCGAGCGCTACCCCGAGCCACCGCCAGAACCGTTCCATCCTCATCTGCACTCCCCCTGAGAGATCCTGTCGTGATCGTAGATCGTTCGGGCGTCGGCCGGTGCAAACGCGTCCGTGCAACACTCCGACCATGACGCCCGATTCGCTCACCTCGACACTGCGGACCGTCGTCGGCGACGACCACGTACTGGTCGACGACGACGTGCGTCGCGGCTACGAGACCGACTGGACCGGCCGGTACCGGGGACCGGCGAAGCTCGTCGTACGCCCTGGCACGACCGCCGAGGTGTCCGCGGTCCTCTCTGCGTGTGCGACCGCGGGCGCCGACGTGGTCCCCCAGGCGGGCAACACCGGGCTGGTCGGCGGCAGCGTGCCGCGCCCCCGGCCCCGGGAGGGACACCCCACGGTGGTGCTGTCGATGCGGCGACTCGACACGATCACCGACGTCGACGACACCGCGATGCAACTCACCGCCGGCGCCGGGGTCACGATCGCCGACTGGCAGACGGCTGCCCGCGCCGTGGGCCTCGACACGCCGATCGACTTCGCCGCTCGCGACTCCGCGACGGTCGGCGGTGCGATCGCCACGAACGCCGGCGGCTCACGCGTGGTGCGCTACGGCACGATGCGCCAACAGATCGTCGGAATCGAAGCCGTGTTGGCCGACGGGCGCGTGATCGGTTCGCTCGCCGGGCTCGCGAAGGAGACCGTGGGCCTGCACTGGCCGTCGGTGCTCGCGGGGTCGGAGGGCACGCTCGCCGTCGTCACCGCCGCCCGGCTCCGACTCGTCCCCCGATTCGACCATGTCGTGACGGTGATGCTGACGACGCCGAGCGTCGGCGATGCCGTCGCACTGGCGGGTCGGCTGCGACGATCGGTGCCGTCGCTCGATGCCATCGAGATCATCCAACCCGACGCGCTCCGGCTCGTCGCCGAACACCTCGGCACCACGCCACCGGTGGACGCGCCGGTCGGATCGACCGTGCTGCTGGTCGAATGCGCGGACCACGTCGACCCGACCGACGACCTGCTCGCCCGGCTCGACGGTCCACAGGTGAGCGACACGGCGGTCGCCACCGACGCGCGGCATCGCGCCGCGCTCGTCGCGTTTCGCGATCGACTCACCGAGGCGATCAACGCAGCATCGGCCACCGTCGGTCCACCACCGTTCAAACTCGACGTGGCGGTTCCGGTCGGAGCGGTCGAGCGGCTGCTCGACCTCGCCGACGATGCCGCCCGGGCCGACGGGTGCCGCCTCATCGCCTTCGGCCATCTGGCCGAGGGCAACCTGCACCTGAACCATCTCGGGGTCCGCGACCCCGATGCACTCGCCGATCGCGTGCTCCGCGGCGTCGCCGACCTGGGCGGCACGATCTCGGCCGAACACGGTGTCGGCATCGCGAAGACCAAGTGGTTGCACCTCGTGCGCAGCCCTGACGACCTCGCGGCCCAGGCGGCGATCAAGTCCGCGCTCGACCCGCTCGGGATGCTGAACCCCGGCGTCCTGAGTGCCGAACCGCTCGATCGCGCCGGCGGTCAGGTGCCGTAGCCGAAGCCGAGGTCCGGCGCCGTGAGCAACGGCCGGTAGTCGATCCCCCGTTCGGCCGCCATCGCCGCGCAGGTGCCTCCCCGGTCGACGATCACGGTCATCCAGACGGGGACCGCTCCGAACGCCTCGATCTGCTCGGCGGCTTCGATCAGCGACGTTCCCCGCGTGGTCGTGTCCTCGGTGACGAGCACGCGGTCGCCCGGACGCAACGCGCCGGCGATACGACCGGTGATCCCACCCAGCTTCGCCTCCTTGCGCACGCTGAAGCTGCGCATGTGATGTCCACGCGTTGCAGCGACGGCGGCGACGCCATAGGCGACCGGATCACCTCCCATCGTCAGCCCGCCGATCGCGTCGACCTGATCGAGGACGTCACCGAACACCTCGAACACCGCATCGGCCACCGCGACGATCCCGTCGGGCAGACAGGCGGTCTGTTTCGTGTCGAGGAACCACGTGCTGGTCGCGCCGGACTTGAGCGTGAACTCGCCGTGCTTCACCGAGTGCTCCAACACGTGGGCCCGCAGGACCTCCAACGTGGGCGGAAGCGGGCTGGGGGTCGGCGCATCGTTCATCGGGACCGAACGTAGTGGCCGACCGTTCGCGGCAGGGTCCCGGTCGCGGTCAGTCCCGGTCGCGGGCGTCGCGGACCAGCACCTCTTGGGCGACGGTTGCGACGTGGGTGCCGTCGGCCTCGAAGACGTGCCCGATCGAGAGGCCGCGGCCGCCGACGTAGTGGTGGCACGAGAAGTCGTAGAGGTGCCAACGGTCGGCTCGCAACGACCGATGGAACCAGATCGTGTGATCGAGGCTGGCGCAGAACAGCCCCTCACGCGCTTCGGGATCGTCGGCGACGGGGTGGGCACGGATCACCGAGTCGGTGGGCATGTCGTCGGACAGATAGGCCAACCAACAGCGGTG
This sequence comes from Ilumatobacteraceae bacterium, assembly GCA_963715285.1. Classification (GTDB taxonomy): domain Bacteria; phylum Actinomycetota; class Acidimicrobiia; order Acidimicrobiales; family Ilumatobacteraceae; genus Sva-07. Next base: position 82,052 of record CAVQRU010000043.1, read on the forward strand.
CAGCAACTGGGCGCCGGCATCGTGTGGGTCGCCGAGGTCGTGGTTGACACGCATCCAGGCAACGGCGCGACCCGTGCCGTCTCGCGCCCCACCGGTCACCTGCTCGGCGGGGACGACCACCCGGGCGAACGTCGGCGTCCACGAGTCCTCGGTCAACGACTCGGCGAGCGGCACATCCGGCATCGTCACGGTTTGAAATGCCGCCGCTCGCTCGGGCCGTTGAAAGGAACTCTCCGCGTTCAGAATTGCGCCTATTGCCTGACGGGCGACCACTCGGCGGGTCGCGAAACTGCGGCCGTTGCGGATGCGGTCGACCTCGTAGCGCACCGGTTCGGTGTGATCCCCTCGTCTGATGAAATACGCACGTATCGAGTGGGGCTCGAGCTCGGGGTCGACGGAAATCGCCGCGGCCCGGAGCGCTTGAGCGACGATCTGGCCACCGTACAGACCGCCCCACGGATATCGGGGTCCCTCGCCGACGTGGACGTCGGTCCCGTGAGCTGACAACTCGAACATGGAATTCGAGGTTATTGCATCCACAGGAATTCTCCTTAAGATGGCACCCCATGGTAGGCAAAAGAGGTCCGAAGACTCCGATGAGTGAGGCCCACAAGGCGGCGCTCGCCAAAGGCCGTATGGAAGGTCGTGTCGTTCGCGACTACCTCGAAGGACTTCGGGCGACGAAGCCCAAGCGTGGGCGCAAACGCACACCCGAGACGATCCGTCAACGCCTCGATGCGATCGACGTCGAACTGGCCAGTGCGAGCCCACTCGAGGAACTCCTGTTGGTCCAGGAGCGGCGGGATCTCGAGGCAGAACTCGCGGCGAAATCCGACGCGATCGACATGGATGCGCTCGAGGCCGAGTTCGTCAAGGTGGCGAAGAGCTATTCCGAGAGCAAGTCGATCTCGTATGCCTCGTGGCGCGACGTCGGCGTGCCTGCCAGCACCCTCAAACAAGCCGGCATCACCCGCGCCGACTGATCCCGCAACGTCCGGTGCCCGACACCGAACGTTGTGTTGTCTCAGAGGTCGATCGTGTCGAGTTGATCGAGGACGTGATCGAGGTTGCGGAGCGCCCGGCTCAGGTCGAAGGCGTCGTCGAGCACGGCGTTGTCGACGTCGTCGTCGGCTTCGAGCAACGACCGGAAATCGACCCCGTCGTCCCACGCTTTCATCGCGTTGCGCTGCACGATCCGATAGGCGTCGTCGCGGGTCGCTCCGGCCTGCACCAATGCGAGCAACACGGGCTGGCTGAACACCAGGCCATAGCTGGCGTCGAGGTTGGTCCGCATCCGCTCGGGGAACACCAACAGGCCGTCGAGCAGGCGACGCAGGCGCCGCATCACATAGAAGGCCAACTGCGACGAATCCGGCAGGATGACACGCTCGACCGACGAGTGCGAGATGTCGCGCTCGTGCCACAACGCCACGTCCTGCATGCCCGCCGACAGGTTGCCGCGCAGCACGCGGGCGAGCCCCGAGATCGTCTCGGCCGAGATCGGGTTGCGCTTGTGCGGCATCGCCGACGAGCCCTTCTGGCCCGGCTTGAATCCTTCCTGCACCTCGCGCACTTCCGTGCGCTGCAGGTGCCGGAGCTCGACGGCCATCAGCTCGCAGGTCGCGCCGACGGACGCACATGCGTACAGGAACTCGGCGTGACGATCCCTGGCGATCACCTGGGTCGCCGGCACCGGAGTCAGCCCGAGCGCGTCGCCCACGTGCCGTTCCACCTCCGGCGGGATGTTCGAGTACGTCCCGACCGCACCGCTCAGCTTCATCACGGCCACGTTGCGGCGCGCAGCGCGCAACCGTGTGCGATCACGGTCGACCTGCAATGCCCACAGGGCGACCTTCGCCCCGAAGGTGGTCGGCTCGGCATGGATCCCGTGGGTACGGCCGATCATCACCGTGTCGCGGTGCTCGCGGGCGATGCGGACCAGGGTGGCGAGCAGCTCGGTCGAGGCCTCGATCAGGAGATCGGCGGCATCGCGCAGCGCCCAGCACAGCGCGGTGTCGACCACGTCGGACGAGGTGAGGCCGTAGTGGATCCACGACGACGCGGGCGGGCCGACCTCGGCCTGCACCACGTCGACGAAGGCTGCCACGTCGTGATCGGTGACCGCCTCCCGATCGAGCACCGCCTGCACGAACGCGTCGTCGGTGACCGGGGCCCGGTCGCGACAGGTCACCGCATCGGCAGCCGGCACCAACCCGAGCGCGGCGTGGCCCTCGGTGGCGAGGAGTTCGACCTCCAACCATCGTCCGAAGCGGGCCGGGTCGGACCACACGGCGTCCATCTCCGGCGTGGAGTAGCGCGGGATCATGATGCCCAGACGAGGTAGTCGTCGCGTTCGGCACCGACGCCGACCACCCGGACCGGCACGCCGACCTCACGTTCCACGACCTCGATGAAGCGCCTGGCCGCGTCGGGGAGCTGGCCGGGCTCTCGGGCATCACTCAGCACACTCCCCCATCCGGCGAGGGTCTCGTAGACGGGCTCGACGCTGCCGAGCAGATCCGAACGATCGGGATAGTGCTCGAGGAGTTGCCCGTCGAGGCGGTAGCCGGTGCAGATCTTGATCGTGTCGAAACCATCGAGGATGTCGAGTTTCGTGAGCGCCAGTTCGGTGAGGCTGTTGAGGCGGACGGCCTGTCGCAGCATGACGCAGTCGAGCCAACCGGCGCGTCGGCGGCGGCCGGTGACGGTGCCGTACTCCTTGCCGATGTCGATCAACCGGTCGCCGTCGGCGTCGAGCAGCTCCGTCGGGAACGGTCCGGCGCCGACACGGGTCGTGTACGCCTTGGTGATCCCGACGATCCGATCGATGTCGCGCGGGCCGAGCCCCGTCCCCGCGCAGGCCCCACCGGCGGTGGGGTTGGACGACGTGACGTAGGGGTACGTGCCGTGGTCGAGGTCGAGGAACGTCGCCTGCGCACCTTCGAGGAGCACGTGCGCGCCCCGGTCGAGCGCCGCGTGCAGGAGGCTGACCGTGTCGGTCACGAACGGAGCGACGCGGGCACCGAGCTCGTCGAACTGGGCGACGATCTCGTCGACGTCGAGCGGTTCGCCGCCGGCCTGCTCGATGAGCGTGTTCTCCGCGAGCGCACGTTCGCGCACCAGCGCCGAGAACCGCGCGGGATCGAGCACGTCGCCGACCCGGACGCCGACCCGTCGGGCCTTGTCGGCGTACGCCGGGCCGATGCCCTTGAGTGTCGTCCCGATCTTGTCGTCACCACGCATCGCCTCGGCGATCGCATCGTGCGCCTGGTGCCAGGGGAAGATCAGGTGGGCCCGACTCGACAGCCTGAGTTCCGCGCAGGAGATGCCCCGCGACTCGAGCATGTCGACCTCGTTGAAGAGTGTCGGGAGATCGACGACCACACCGTTGGCGATCACCGGCACGACGTGGTCGTAGAGAATTCCCGACGGAACGAGCTGAAGGGCGTACTTCTCGCCGTCGACCACCACGGTGTGTCCGGCGTTGTGGCCACCCTGGTAGCGCACCACGTAGGTGTGCTCCTTCGACAGCAGGTCGATGACCTTGGCTTTGCCCTCATCGCCCCACTGGGCTCCGACGACGACGGTGACGGGCATGCACGCTCCCCTGAGTGGTGATTGGAACGTGTGGAGATGGTACTCCCGACCGACGTCCAGCGCCGCTTTCGCTCGCACGGCCCGATCCCGCGACACTGGTCCGGGTCGAACGATCGACCCCAGGAGCGTCATGACTATCCCCCCAGTGCTGTCCACCGACGAGCATGCCAAGGTCACCGCACCGCTCGAGACGGCGTGGACGCTGCCGCCACACGCCTACACCGACCCGGCCGTCTATGTGCGCGAGACCGAGACCATCTTCCGTCGTGACTGGATCTGCGTCGCCCACGTCGATCAGCTGCCGGATCCCCCCGGACACCTCGCCGTGCAGCTCCACGACCATCCGATCGTGATCACCCGCGACGAGATCGGCCGGGTCCGGGCACTGTCGAACGTGTGCCTCCACCGAGCGATGCCGCTGGCCGACGGTGCAGGGACCGGCCGCTGGATGGTGTGCCCCTACCACCAGTGGTCCTACGGACTGGACGGCGGGCTGCACACGGCGCCGATGATGGAAGGTGCCGTCGACTTCGAGCCTGCCGAGTGTCGTCTCCCGGCCGTTGCCGTCGAGGTCTGGGAGGGGTTCGTCTTCGTCTCGCTCGCTCTGGCGCCGGCGCCGCTCGCCGCCCAGCTCGAGCCACTACGCCATCGGATCGAGAACTACCGGCTGGGCGACCTGGTCATCGCCCACACCATCGAGTTCGATTCGCCCTGGAACTGGAAGCTGCTGGTCGAGAACTTCATGGAGGCGTACCACCACATCGGCCCACACCGCGACACGTTCCAACTGACGAATCCGGCGGCGCGGTCACACGTCGTCGACAACGAGGGTGGGCCGTGGTCACTGTTGCGGATGCCCGGGACCACCGACCTCGACGAGAGCCCCGACCTGCCGTTCCTCCCAGGTCTCGAACGCGAACAGCGCGCCGATCTGCTGGCGTTCTGCGTGTTCCCGTACACGCTCGTCGCCACGACGGGAACCCTCGCCACGTGGTACCAGCTCATCCCTCACGCGCATGATCGCATGACCCTGCGTATCCACCTCCTCCTGGACTCCGACGTGGTCGCCGATCCCGCCGGGAAGGAGGCGCTCGCCCACCTCGTCGAGGGCATCGCGTGGATCCACGGCGAGGACATCCCGGTGAACGAAGGCCCGTGGCGCGGGCTGCACTCCCCCCTTGCCGCTCAGGGACGGCTGTCGCCGTACGAAGCCGCGATCTGGCAGCTCAACCAACTCTGGCTCGATCGGGTCATGTGACGGCCTCGGGAGCGTCCGTCCCCAGCACGCCATCGAGGTGCAACAGGAGCGGACTGGTCGGCATGTAGGCGATGGTCGTGAACGACAGCTCGCCGCTGCCGCGCAGATCCCGGTACGCCCCCGTGCCCGACTCGACCGACCACACGTCGGGCCCCCACCGCTCGATCGTCACGAAGGAACCGGACCCGTCGGCGCACGTGTTCTCGACGACGAAGGTGATCTCCGTCGAGCTCCGGCGGGTGACCGATTCGTCGAGGATCGCCGACCACACCCGGACGGGGACGATCTCGGCCGTCGCCGGGTCGATCCCCCTGATCATCTGGCGAACACCGCTTCCGCACAACGCGCCGCGCTCCACCGCCGCCCCATCCGCCGTCCATCGTTGCCCCTCCTCGAGCACCACTTCGAACGCGATCGGGCCGTCCAGCAACCCCGAGGACTCGCCGCACGACACGCCGGCGAGCACGGTGGCCGACACGACCAAGGCGGAGGCGATCCGCCCGAGGTGCGAAGCGAGCGCCATCATCCACCCCCCTCGGGTGTGCACGTCGTGAGGGGCTCCGTCCCGGTCAGCAACTCGTAGCGAGCCGTGAGTTCGAGGCAGCTCGGCGCCGGTTCGACCAGGTACTCGGCCCCACCGTCGCCGGCGAGGCCCCACGCAATGGTTTCGGCGGCCACTTCGACGCCGCGTTCGGGCCAGAACACGTCGGCGTCCCGCCAGACGTCGAGTCCGACCCGACGGAGGAAGACCAGGTGATCGATCTCGTCGAGGTGGTCGTACATCCACACGTGGGCCAGTTCGTGGAGTCCCTGATGCACGACGTGGATCGGCCACCGAACGTTCGGCCAACCTCCGGAGAGCTCGTCGGCCGTGAAGCACAGGGTGACCGTGTGTCGTTCCTCGAATCGGACGTCCTCACGCTTGGCGATCCCTTCGGCCAGGCTGCAGTCGACCGACGGCGGGAACCAGACGGCGGCGACCGCAGGTGGTGCCAGCGAGCCGGTGGCGTACCGATCGAGGAGCCAGTGGACGAGTTCCGACTGCGGACCGGTGGCATTGACCAACTCGATCGCGTGACCACCGGTCACGATGGTGTCCCGCTCGATCTCCAGAGGGGCGACGTTGTCGTAGTCGGTCCACCAACCGTCACCCGCCGAACCGTCGCAGCGCCGGACCGACGGAACATGGGCGTAGCGCGTCTCGTCGACGATCACACCGGCGTCGAACACCCAGCGCCGGGCCTCGAGAACCGGGCAGGAACCTCCGAGCTGGAACACGGCGATCTGCTCGTGACGGTCGCCGACGTCGTACCGGAACAGCTTCGGCCACGGACCCGGCTCGATGGCCGATGACGTGTCCATCTCCCCCGCGAGCTCGTCGAGACCGAGCCAACGCTCACCACCGAGTGCGTCGCGGACCTCGACCGCATCGGCGTACACGTCGGCCAATCGGCGCTCGTCACCCGACGACCAGACGTCGATGTACTGCTCGTAGAACGGGTGTCCGGGCTCATCCGTCCACCGCATCGCGGGGTTGAGGTGCCCGAGGCTCTCGGTGTACAGGCGTGAGTCGAACGAGGACTCCCCGATCTCGTAGAGCTGCACCCACGGCAAGATCTGGGGACCGTCGTGTGCATCGAAACGAACGACCGCCTCGCCGACGCCGACGAACACCTGGTCGGCAGCGATGTCGAGATCCGGGTAGCCGCTGCCCGGCCCGTTCGCAGCGCGCTGGCTGATGAACAGCGTCTTGGCCAGCACACCGGCGATCTCCGACCACCCGGAATACACCCCTCCGCCCCATGCCTGAAGGTCGAACGTGCCGCGATCGCTGAACGGAGCGGCAGCCGCGTACGTGTCCTCGATCGTCAGGTCGTGGGCCGTCGCCTCGAACAACTCGACGGCCTCGTGGGCCCAGGGGACTCCGTCGGAGTCTCCTTCGCGCCCGGCCGTTGACCCGCTGCACGACGCGACCGCGAGCGCAACGCCGACCGATGCAGCGAACACGACCTGGGCGAGCGTCCGTTCCGACACGAACCATCGCGCGCTCCCCCAGGTCGCGACCGCCAGGGTCGAAGGTTGCTTCTTCGCCCGGCGCGCACGATCGCAGCTGCCGATCGCCACACCCGATCGCCACACCCGATCGCCACACCCGATCGCCACACCCGATCTCCGTACCCGATCTGCTCACCCGGTCGTCGGGTCCCGGTCCCCGGTAGCGTCAGCGGCGTGAGCGTGTTGCGCCGACAGGTCTGGAACGACATGGACGCGGGCGCCCGCGACGCACTCATGCGTCGAGGCATCGACGACATCTTCGACACCGACCTGCGGGGTTCGATCGGTGAGTTGATCGACGATGTGCGCGAGCGCGGCGACGCTGCGGTGTGCGATGCGCTGGCCAGGTTCGACGGCATCGAGATCGGGCCCGATGGACTGCGGGTGAGCGCGGAGGAGTTCGAGCGTGCGACCGTCACCCCCGAGGTCGATGCTGCGCTCGACGATGCGATCGCGCACCTGCGAGCCTTCAACGAGGCGCAGATGCTGCAGGCGCGGGACTGGTCGATCGAGAGCGAACCCGGCCTCACGGTCGGCGAGAAGATCACACCGATCACCTCCGCCGGGCTGTTCACCCCATCGGGCAAGGCAAGCTATCCGAGCGTCGCCTACCAGCTCGCGGTGCCGGCCGTGGTCGCCGGCGTCCCGTCGATCGCACTCGTCGTGCCGCCGGTGCCAGGAGGATCGGGCGAGGTCGATGCTGCCGTGCTCGTGGTCTGCCGCAAGCTCGGGATACGCGACGTGTTCCGGGTGAACGGCCCGGCCGGGATCGCTGCGCTCGGCTTCGGCACCGACACGATCCCGAAGGTCCGCAAGATCGTCGGGCCGGGCTCGCCGGCGGTCACGGTCGCCCAGGTCGAGATGCAGCGCCACGGCGTCGCCACGATGATGCTCCTCGGCCCCACCGAGAGTCTCGTCATCGCCGACGACAGCGCCGACCCCGTTCTGCTCGCCGCCGATCTGCTGATCGAGGCCGAACACGGCACCGACAGCACCGTGGTGTTGGTCACCGACTCGGTGCGGCTCGCCGACGCCGTCGATGCGGAACTCGAACGACAGCTCGCGGGGCTCGCCGAGGTGCGGGCGACCGCTGCTCGTGCATCACTCGGCCCGAACGGCGGCTGCGTGCTCGTCGGCTCGCTCGACGCCGCTGTCGGCATCGCCAACGAGTTCGCCCCCGAGCACCTCCAGGTGGCCGTCGCAGCCGAATTCGTCGACGAGGTGGTCGGCGGCCTGGTCAATGCAGGCGAGATCCTGATCGGTCAGCACACACCGTTCAGCGCTGCGAACTTCGTGATCGGCTGCCCCGCATCGCTCCCGACGTCGGGATTCGCTCACGTGTCGTCCGGCATCACCGCCGACACGTTCCTCAAGCGCACCGCGATCGCCCGCGCCGATGCCACCGCGCTCGATCGCATGACCGACTCGGTGTTGGCCCTCGCCGACCACGAAGGGTTCCCCGCCCACGGCGACGCCCTCCGCCTGCGCCAGCGCTGACCGGCCCGTCGCGGTCGGTCAGACCCCTTCCGCGCATGCAGCCTCGGCTGCCTCCTCGGACGAGCGCTCGACCTGGTCGATCAGCCGATCGACCCACCGCTCGGAGAATCCACCGAGCACCGCCCAGAAGTAGGCGGACTGGGCGTTCACGTTCACCAGGTCCTGCACCCCTGCCTGCAGGAGCACCACGAGCAGCAATCCGACGACCCCACCGAATGCGAGTCTCAGCAGCACGAGTTGCAGTGGGTTCACCACCTCGGAGATCGACGCCGACCTCGTGGAGTTCCGCGTGAACAGCACGTACGACACGGCGGCTCCCGTGATCGCCAGACCCACGATGGTCAGGTAGTTGCCGATCCCCCCGAGCGCGTCGTCGGGATTCGACGACGGCGTGGTCACCAGCACGCCGATGGCGCCGAGGACGAGTGCCCCGAACAACGTGAAGCCCCGATACAGCAACCCTCGACCGCCCTCGACCAATCGCCGATCGAGTTCGGCGAGGTACCGGTTCTTCGTCTGGCGCATCGCCCAGACCTCGCTGCGGAGTTCCTCGATGTCGGTCGAGTCGTCGTCGGTGAACTCGCGACCGCTGATGTTGGCTCGTTCGACCAACAGGCTCCGCCGGTCGAGGCCCTCGAGCATCTCGGTCTGCGCGGCTCGCAGCAGCTGCCACCCGTCGGAGATCCGGCGCTGTTCCAGTGCGAAGCCGGCATCGTGGATCAATCCCATTGCGGCGATCGCCCACCCCTGCTGGTAGGCATCTTCGTCCCGAACCACCGAGTCGATCCGGCGGGCAGTGATCGTCAGCTCGGTACGGAGGTGACCCTCGGACGCCGACGGTCGGACGAGGTGTCGTCCCGCGCCACGCAAGCCGCTGATCAGCTCGGCGCCGACCAACGTGGTGGTCGCCACCACCGATCCGCCGGTGCTCGCTCCCTCGTGCTCTGCCGACTCGACCTCGGCCACGTTCTCGAGCTCTGCACCGCGCACGATGTCGGGTGAGGGTTCGGCGGTCGTCGTCGGAGCGACCGCATCGTCCGATGTCGAACCGTCAGGGGTCGCTGCGCTGGCCGACGCGACAGCGTCCGGCGACACGTTCTCCGAGACGACTTTGTCCGCCGACCCTTCTGCCGGCACGTCGGGTTCGGCCCCCTTCCCCGCGCTCACGACAGGCACCTGTTGGGTGCGTCCGACGGTGTCGATGACGGCGGGTACTGCGCCACCGTCCTTCGGGTCGACGCGTCCGGGCGAGACGACGGTGCGGCGAGGGGACAAGCGAGTCCTGATGCGAGAAAGCTCCACACCGAATACTGCCTCGTTCGCGGCGCTCCGCGCGCAACTCCAGGCACTTTTCGGGTCGTGGGGGATCGGCGACCAGGACGAGCCAGAAGGGACGGCCGGCGGGCGGAGGTGGCCGCTCGAACTGGGGAACTCGTCGCTGGTCGACGTGACCCTACGGCACGGGCCGCAGCGCTCAGACCGACGGCAACACCGTGTGCAACAACCTCGCGACGAACGCGTCGTCGAGCGGCGCGTGGGTCAGGAGACGGCGGTACATGAACGCACCGATCAACGCATCGATGACGGTGTCGAGATCGGCGGCGTCGGGCAGCTCACCTCGCTCCGCCCCGCGACCGAGAATCGTCTTCAACGGTTGGCGACGATGGCGAACCCATTCGTCGAGCGACTCGCGCAGCGCCGCATCCCGTGCAGCGGCGGAGATCAGATCCGGCAGCACGTCGCTCGTCCGGCCGGTCTCCATCCGCCGGCCGAGTTCTCGGAGGTACACCTCGAGGTCGCCGCGAAGCGACCCGGTGTCGACGAGGTCGAACGGACGGATCGCGTGTGCCAACGCGTCGAGCACGAGCGCTTCCTTCGACCGCCAACGCCGGTAGATCGTCGCCTTCGAGACACCGGCCCGCTGCGCGAGGTCGTCCATCGACATCCCGTTGATGCCCACCTCGCCGGCGAGCTGCAGCGTCGCTTCGAGCAGGGCCTCGTCAACTCCGGCCGAACGGGGTCGGCCCGGGCGCTTCGCGGTTGCGGTCGCCACGATCAGTTCCCGACGACCGGTGCCGCAAGGGGGTCGGATCCGCTGACGGGTTCACCGGCCGCCAGCAGGTCGGGAGAGGTGGCATGCGACGGCAGGAACCTCCACGCCATCACGGCTGCGAAGACGATGACGACGGCACCGACGCGCAGGCCGATCGACATCGCGTCGACGAAGCTGTCGTTGGCCGCCCGGACGAACGCATCGGCCTCGCCTCCCAGCGACGCCGCCACCTGCTGGGCGCCACCGAGCGACGACTCCGCGATCGCCTCCTGCGGACCCGCCAGGCCGAACGCACCGGCGAGGTCGAGGATCCGCTGCGAGTAGACGCTGGTGACCACACTGCCGATCACGGCGACGCCGAGGGCGCCGCCGACCTGACGGGTCGTGTCGTTGATCGCCGATCCGACTCCGGCCTTGGCACGCGGGAGCGATCCCATCACCGACTCGGTCGCGGGCGCCATCGTCATCCCCATGCCGGCCGCCATCACGACGAAGTAGCCGATCACGAGCGGATACGGGGAGTCGGACGCGATCGTCGAGAGCAGCGTCAAGCCGGTGGCCACCAGGACGAGCCCGAGTGTGACGATCCGCTTGGTGCCCTGTCGCTCGACGAGCCGGGCCGACAGCGGCGCGACGATCATCATCGTGGCCGCATAGGGGAGCAGCCGGATGCCGGCCTCGAGCGGGGAGTAGCCGTGCACGAGTTGCCAGTACTGCGTCATCAGCAGGAGCGAGCCGAACATCGCGAAGAAGACCAGGGTGATCGTTCCGCTTCCCGCGCTGAACCGGGCGTTGCGGAACACCGACAGGTCGAGCATCGGGTGCGACGTCGTGCGTTCCCAGACGATGAAGCTCGTCAACAGCACCAGCGCGACGGCGAAGGCGCCGACGACCATCGGGTCGGTCCACCCCTTCACCGGTCCTTCGATGATCCCGAACAGCAGCGACGTCAGACCGAAGAACGACAGCAGTGCGCCGAGCGGATCGATCCGGCCCTGCTCCGGATCGCGCGACGTGGGGATGAGGAACGCTCCGAGCACGAGCGCCGTCACCCCGATCGGGATGTTGACCCAGAAGACCGACTGCCACGAGAAGTGCTCGAGCAGGAAGCCGCCCGTGATCGGTCCAATGGCCACCGCAAGCCCCGAGAAGCCGGCCCAGACGGCGATCGCCCGGGCGCGTTCACGAGGGTCGCGGAAGACGTTGGTGAGGATCGAGAGCGTCGCGGGCATGATCAGTGCGCCACCGATCCCCATGAACGCTCGGGTGGCGATCAGCCCGTCGGCGGTCGTCGACATCGCTGCCGCGGCCGATCCGATGCCGAACAACACGATGCCGAGCTGGAGTGCCCCCTTGCGTCCGTAGCGGTCGGAGAGGCTGCCGGTGGTGAGCAGGAGCCCGGCGAAGACGAGGACGTAGGAGTCGACGATCCACTGGATCTGGCTGTTGGTGGCACCCAGGTCGACGATCAGCGACGGGATGGCGACGTTCAGGATCGTGTTGTCCATCACGATGATCAGCAGGCTCATGCAGAGCACCCCGAGGATCAGCCACCGGCGCTCGTGGACCGACGGGTCGATGTCGTCGTCGTGGGCGATCGCCCGACTGGTCTGCTCGCTTGGCATCCGTGCTCCTCATTTCGAAACGGTACGGTTCAGTATCGTAAATGCACGCGTGATGATTCCCAACATGCGGACCGGTCGACCGCAGACGCGTTCGACTCGGGGCTCAAGATGACCGGGATCGGACCCGATGACCAGGTGATGGAATCGACCCTTCGCGCACCCGGCGGTACGACGGTTCACCCGTTCGCGACCGCCGTGCTCCTCGTCGAGGATGACGATCGGATCAGCGAGCCGTTGATCCGCGTGTTGCGTTCCGAGGGCTTCGACGTCGAACACGTCGCCGGCGGCCAGGCGGCGATCGAGTCGGTCGCCGCGCAACGACCCGACCTCGTCCTGCTCGACCTCACCCTTCCGGACGTCGACGGCCTCGACGTGTGCCGCAAGGTGCGTTCGGAGCACCCCGACCTCCCGATCATCATGCTCACCGCCCGCGCGGAGGAGATGGACGTGATCGTCGGGCTCAATGCAGGCGCCGACGACTACGTCGCCAAACCGTTCCGGCTCGCCGAACTGGTCGCCCGAATCCGCGCCCGGCTCCGCATCGCCGAACACACGGGCGCCGGCCCCAGGAACCTCCACCTGACCGGCGCGAACATCGACCTCGACGTCGAGGCACGACGCTGCTTCGTGACCGACGACGACGGACACCGTTCCGAGATCGAACTCACCTCGAAGGAGTTCGATCTCCTGCACCTCCTGATGAGCCAACCGGGCGTCACGCTGAAACGCGAGCACATCATGAGCACGGTGTGGGACGAGAACTGGTGGGGTTCGACGCGCACGCTCGACACCCACACATCGACGTTGCGCCGCAAGATCCTCGACGACACCGACCCACCGTCGAAGATCGTGACGGTGCGCGGCGTGGGCTTCCGCTTCGAACCGAACAGCGGCTGACGTCGATGCGTCGCCGCCTGGTGCTGTCCACCATTGCCGTGGTGCTGGTGGTGATCCTCGTGTTGTTCATCCCGGTGCTGCTGGTCGTCCGCGACGCAGAAGGTGGCGATCTTCCCGGCGACGTGGTCGCACGCCTCGCCGTGGTCGCGTGCGCAGCGGTTGCCTCGGCGGCGCTGCTCGCCGGCATCCAGGCCCGACAGCTCGCCCGACCGCTGGAACGGCTCGCCCGCAGTGCGTCCCGGCTCGGCGGTGGCGACTTCAGCGCTGCGGCTCCCCCGCCGTCGGGGATCAGCGAGATCGACGACATCTCGCGTGCGCTGCGTCTGAGCGCCAATCGGGTCGACCGCATGCTGGAGTCCGAACGCGGCTTCACCGCCGACGCGACCCACCAACTGCGTACCGGGCTGACCGGCATCGCGATGCGGCTCGAACTGCTCGAACGCAACCCGGATCCCGAGGTGGCGGAGGAGGCGTCCGCGGCGCTGACCCAGACCCACGAACTCAACCTGACCCTGGACGAACTGCTCACGGTCGCCCGGACAGGCTCGACCAAGGAGCGCCAGGAGCTCGACCTGACGACGCTCGTCGACCATCAGGTCGCCGACTGGCAACATCGGTTCGCCGAGAAACGACGACAGATCGTCGTCACGACGGGCCGGGTCAACCCGGTGGTGGCAACGCCCGGGCTCGTCGGCCAGGTCCTCGCCATACTCCTCGACAACGCGCTGCGGCACGGCCGCGGCACCGTCGCGGTCCTCGTCCAGGACGACAGCGTCACCATCGAGGACGAGGGTCCGGGCATCAGCGCCGAACGGGCCGTCACGCTGTTCGATCGGCCCAAGGACCATCAGGCTGCACACGGGCGTGGCCTGGCGCTGGCGCGCCGACTCGCGGAATCCGACGGCGGACGGCTCGAACTCGTCGAACTCAGCCCACCGACCTTCCGCCTCACCCTGGTGCCGGTCACCTCGCGGGTCTGACCCCTGACGTGACCGCGCTGCAGCAGGGGCCTGCCGGAGCGGCCGGCCCTGCCAGGCGATCCGTCAGGCGGCGGTGATCTGCAGACCGTCGTCGCCGGCGCGGACCTGGATGGTGCCGCCGTCGGTGACCTCACCGCCGAGGATGAGCATCGACGCCTTGTCGCCGATCTCGCGCTGGATCACCCGCTTGAGCGGTCGAGCACCGAACGCCGGATCGAACCCCTCGCGTGCGAGCTGCGCCATCGCTCCCTCGTCGACATCGAGGGTGATGCGCCGATCGGCGAGCCGCTTGCGGACCGACTCGAGCTGGATCTTGACGATGTGCTCGAGGTCGGCCTCGGTCAGCGCACGGAACCGGATGATGTCGTCGACGCGGTTGATGAACTCCGGCTTGAAGAACTCGCTCGGATCACCGGGCAGGTTCGACGTCATGATCAGCACGACGTTGGTGAAGTCGACCGTGCGGCCCTGGCCGTCGGTGAGACGACCGTCGTCGAGCAGCTGCAGCAACGTGTTGAAGACGTCGGGGTGCGCCTTCTCGATCTCGTCGAGGAGCACCACCGAGTACGGGCGTCGACGGACGGCCTCGGTGAGCTGGCCGCCCTCGTCGTAGCCGACGTAGCCGGGGGGAGCGCCGATCAGTCGCGACACGGAGAACTTCTCCATGTACTCGCCCATGTCGATGCGCACCATCGCCTTCTCGTCGTCGAACAGGAACTCGGCGAGTGCCCGTGCGAGTTCGGTCTTGCCGACGCCGGTGGGGCCGAGGAACATGAACGACCCGATCGGCCGGTTGGGATCGGACAGGCCGGCCCGGCTCCGACGAATCGCGTTGGCCACCGACGTGACCGCTTGGTCCTGGCCGATCACCCGCTTGTGCAGCAGCTCCTCGAGGTGCACGAGCTTGGAGGTCTCGGACTCCATCAGGCGGTTGAGCGGGATGCCGGTCGCTCGGGCGACGACCTCGGCGATGTCCTCGGCGTCGACCTCCTCCTTGAGCATGGCGCCACCCTCCTGGACCGAGGCGAGGTGCGCCGTGGCCTCCTCGATGCGACGCTCCAGCTCGGGGATCCGCCCGTAGCGGATCTCGGCGGCAGCGGCCAGGTCGGTCTCGCGTTCGACGCGGGTTCGCAGTTCCTCGAGTTCCTCCTTGAGCGAACGGATCGCGTCGATCGCCTGCTTCTCCTGTTCCCAGACCCGCTTCATCTCGGCGACTTGGACGTTGAGCTCCGCCAGTTCCTCGTGCAGCGAGTCGAGCCGCTCCTTGGAGGCCTCGTCGGTCTCCTTCTCGAGCGCGACCTGCTCGATCTCGAGTTGCAGGATGCGGCGTTGGACGACGTCGATCTCGGTCGGCAACGAGTCGATCTCGATGCGCAGCTTCGACGCCGCCTCGTCCATCAGGTCGATCGCCTTGTCGGGCAGGAAGCGGCTCGTGATGTAGCGGTCGGACAGGACGGCCGCGCTGACGAGCGCCGAGTCCTGGATGCGCACGCCGTGGTGCACCTCGTAACGCTCCTTCAGGCCGCGCAGGATGCCGATCGTGTCCTCGACCGACGGCTCGCCGACGTACACCTGCTGGAAGCGCCGCTCGAGCGCGGGGTCCTTCTCGACGTGCTTGCGGTACTCGTCGAGGGTGGTGGCACCGATCATGCGCAGTTCACCGCGAGCGAGCATCGGCTTGATCATGTTGCCCGCATCCATCGCACCCTCGGCCCCGCCGGCACCGACGATCGTGTGGAGTTCGTCGACGAACGTGATGATCTCGCCCTCGGCGTCGGTGATCTCCTTGAGGACGGCCTTGAGCCGCTCCTCGAACTCACCGCGGTACTTGGCGCCGGCGAGCATCGAGCCGATGTCGAGCGAGATCAGTCGCTTGTTCTTGAGGCCCTCGGGCACGTCGCCATCGGCGATGCGCGAGGCGAGGCCCTCGACGATGGCGGTCTTGCCGACGCCGGGCTCGCCGATGAGCACCGGGTTGTTCTTGCTGCGGCGCGAGAGCACCTGGATGCAGCGACGGATCTCCTCGTCGCGTCCGATGACGGGATCGATCTTGCCGCTCGCCGCGAGGGCGGTGAGGTCCTGGCCGTACTTCTCGAGCGCAGCGAACTTCTCCTCGGGGCTCTGGTCGGTGACGCGATGCGAACCGCGCACCTCCTTCAACACCTGCAGGAGTTCCTCGGAGCCCACGTCGAGCCGGGCGTTCATCGCGAGGAGGAGGTGTTCGACCGACAGGAAGTCGTCTCGCAGGTCCTTGCGGTAGCTCTCGGCGTTCTCGACGACGTTCGTGAGCTCCTTGCTCATGCGCGGCTCGGCGCCGCCGTACGCCTTCGGCAGCTTCTGGACCGCCTCGTCGGCGCGGTTGCGCACCATCAGCGGCGCCTGGCCGAGCTTGGCGAGCACCGCCGGAACGATCGTGCCCTCCTGACGCATCATGGCGCCGAGCACGTGGTCGGGTGTGAGCTCCGGGTTCGACAGCTCCTTGGCCTGATCGATGGCGGCCGAGAACGCCTCCTGGGTCTTCAGGGTCCACTTCTTCGGATCGATCGCCATGTCATGCCTCTCTCACGGTCAATAAAGTTGAGTGTGAGTATATCAGGATAGGTGGTTATCCACAGCCTCGACGCAAGAATTCGGCCACGTCGTCGGCGACCGCCACGAGGCCTTTGTAGTCGCGTACATCGGCAGGCAGGGACACGAGCGCCGCTGCCAGGCGCCGAGCAGCCTCGGGATCGGCTGCCGCCGTCCCGATCGGCGCGACGTAGGTACGGATGGTGAACAACACGCATCCGGTGGTCGGGAAACGTCGAAGGGTCTCGCGTTCGACCCGGAGGTAGTGGGCATCGGGTGCCGGGTCGCTCGGACGTGGTGCGGCGGTCCCGTCGACCGACGTGTACCAGTCCGCCGTGTCGAGGACGCCCCAACCCAGGCGCCAGAAGCTGCGCTCGGGGGTGAGACGGTCGAAGAACCCGTCGATCGGGGCCTCGAGTTGGTCGTTGAGACGGTCGACCGGTGCGTGGACGCCGGCCATCGTGAGGCCGAGCTTCGAGTGCAGGTCCCAACGATTCGGAAAGCACACCGACCCGCCACCGAACACGAGGCGCCCGTCGCGCTCGACGAGCATCACGAGATCCTCGGGGACGAGCCGGGCAGCCGCATCGAGCGGATGGAGCGTCGCGTCGAGGGCAGCATCGCCGTAGCGCTCCGGCCAGCGACGACGGAGGTGCTCGACGAGCACGTCGGCGACCTCCTGCGACTCGCGTTCGACCTCGTCATCGAGCACTGCGAACACCGTGGCGGGGAACTGCGCCATCAACCGCGGCTTGGCCTCGATCGCCGCGTCCGCATCGGGGCCCAGTTCGATCCAGTCGTGCAGGTCGAGCGGCCGTAGGCCCAGGCGCCATCGGAACGCCTCGGGACCTGCCGGAGCGGGGCCGTCCATGAACGGCAGGTAGGGAATCGGGTCGACCGTCGTCCCGGCGATCGGCGCGCTGCTCACACCCGAACGCTAACGGAGCCATCCCGCGAGCGATGAGCCAAACCCCCGAATCCCGTTCCCTCGCTCATCACTCGACCCGGCAAGACCCAAGCGATGAGCCAAACCCCCGAATCCGGTGCCCTCGCTCATCGCTCGAGCGGGCGAGGTGCGGGACCGGCGCAGGTCGCGGCATGCTGAAGACCATGTCGGAGACACACTCGATGCCGCTGTCGATCCTCGACCTGGCGATCATCGGCAAGGGCCAGACCGCAGCGGATGCCTTCGCGAACAGCGTGGCGTTGGCGCAGCGGGCGGAGGCCCGAGGGTACGAACGGGTCTGGTACGCCGAGCACCACAACATGGCGTCGATCGCGTCGTCGGCGACCAGCGTGTTGATCGCCCACATCGCAGCGCACACGTCGACGATCCGCCTCGGCGCCGGAGGCGTGATGTTGCCCAACCACTCGCCGCTGACGATCGCCGAACAGTTCGGCACGCTCGCGACGTTGCACCCGGGGAGGATCGACCTCGGCCTCGGACGGGCGCCCGGCAGCGACCAGAACACGATGCGGGCGATGCGGCGCGACGCCCGCTCGTCGGACCGCTTCCCCGAGGACGTGCTCGAGCTGCAGGGCTATCTGCGCGGTGAATCGCTCATCCCCGGAGTGGTCGCTGTTCCCGGCGCAGGGACCGACGTGCCGCTGTACATCCTCGGCTCGTCGCTGTTCGGCGCGCGTCTCGCTGCGATGCTGGGGCTGCCGTACGCGTTCGCGTCGCACTTCGCGCCCGCCGCCCTGCTGGATGCGATCGAGATCTACCGGCGCGAGTTCCAGCCGTCGTCGCAGCTCGCCGAGCCGTATGCGATCGCAGGGGTGAACGTGATCGCCGCCGACTCCGACGACGAGGCACTGGAGCAGTGGGAGACCGTACGCCGATACCGCATCGCCCGGTTCGTGGCACCGGGCCGCGACCTCGCCGACGACGAGGCCGATGCGATCCTCGCGTCGCCGCAGGGGCAGCAGATCGCGCAGATGATGCACTACTCCGCCGTCGGCACCCCCGACCGCGTGAAGGCCTACCTCGAGGAGTTCGCCGAGCGCGCCGGCGTCGACGAATTGATCACCGCGCACGCGTCGCCGACGATCGACCAACGCCTCCGCTCGGTCGACCTCCTCGCCGACGCCATGGACCCCGTCACCGTCTGACCGGCCTCCCCACCACCCCACCCCACCCCACCACCCCACCCCACCGCCGGTTTGCGCTGCATTCCGGGTGGGACGTGTCACCGGAAACCTCACACAAACGGCCACGTCTCGGGCCACCACGTTTGCGTCGCGATTCCGGAGGGGCGGGTCACCGAGAACCTCACGCAAACGTTCAGGGGGAGGGCGGGTCACCGAGAACCTCGCGCAAACGTTCAGGGCGAGGGGGCGGCGAGTTCGGCGAGCTTCTGCACGGTGTTCCAGTTGCGGGCGGTTCCGGCGGCGGCGTCGGGGAGGCGGTTGACGGCGATCGCCAACTTCGAGCGGCCCAGGCCGTCGGGGACATGGAGATAGATCTCGGAGCCGACCACGGCGTACTCCTCGGGTGCGAAGCCGGACGCGTCGAACGTCCGCAGCGACTCGCTCGCCGGCATGGGCAGACAGATCACGTGGACGTGCGTGCCGGACTCGGCGGCGTCGGGGAACGGGTTCGCCTCCACCAGCGCGGTCCACTGATCGATGGTACGAACGATCACCGGCACGGTCAGCCCGGTCGCCGACGTGATCGCCTGGGCCAGTTCCGGGCCGACGGTCACCGGGTCACCGTCGGTCGACGCAACGAGGTTCCCGCTCTGGATGTACGTCCGCACGTCGCCGAGTCCGACCAGGGCGGCGATCTCGCGCAGCTGCGCCATCGGCAGCTTGTTGTGCCCGCCGACGTTGATTCCCCGCAGGAGCGCGATCACCGTGGTCCCCACGACCCGAGTCTGACATCGCCCACGGCGTGCGATGAGCCAACTCCCCGCAGACGCGGGCTTCGCTCATCAGATCGGGCGGGATGAGGGCGCGACGGATCGGTCCGTGTCGAAGCTGCGGGACCACGAGCGCGACACTGTCGCCGGGGAATCGATCGAAGGGGACAGCAGATGAGCGAGCACACCAGCACCGACGTCGACGTCGACGTCGTGATCGTGGGCGCCGGGTTCGCCGGCATGTACCAACTGGTCCGGATGCGTCGAGCCGGCTTCAGTGCCGTGGTGCTCGAGACCGCCGACGACGTGGGCGGTACGTGGTACTGGAACCGGTACCCCGGCGCCCGCTGCGACATCCTCACCGTCGACTACTCCTACAGCTGGGACCCCGAGCTGGAGGAGGAGTGGACCTGGTCGGAGCGCTACGCCACCCAGCCGGAGATCCTCCGCTACGCCCAGTTCGTCGCCGACAAGCACGACCTGCGGCGCGACATCCGTTTCAACACCCGTGTCGAGTCGGCCGAGTGGAACGACGACAACAAGCGGTGGACGATCCACACCGACACGGGCGCCGAGGTCACCGCCAAGTTCTACGTGATGGCCACCGGCTGCCTCTCGATGCCGAAGGTGCCCGACATCGAGGGCGTCGACCGCTTCCAGGGCGAGGTGTACTTCACGAGCACGTGGCCCCACGACGGTGTCGACTTCACCGGCAAGCGCGTGGCCGTGATCGGCACCGGGTCGTCGGGCATCCAGTCGATCCCGATCATCGCGAGCCAGGCGTCCCAGCTCACCGTGTTCCAGCGCACGCCCAACTTCTCGATCCCCGCCTACAACGGCCCGATCACCGAGGACCGTCTCGCCGAGTACCGCAAGGACCCCGCGGCGTACCGCGAGGAGGCCCGGCACTCGGGCATCGGCGTGCCGAGGACACCGCCGGACGTCAGCGCGCTCGCCGTGTCCGAAGAGGAGCGGAACGAGGCGTACGAGGCGGTGTGGCAGCGCGGCGAACTCGCCTTCCTGCAGCCGTTCAACGACATGGGCATCAACGCCGAGGCGAACGACACGATGCGCCGGTTCATCCACGACAAGATCCGCTCGATCGTCGACGATCCCGAGGTCGCCGAGCTGCTGTGTCCGACCAACCACTACTTCGCCACCAAGCGGCCGTGCCTCGACAGCGGCTACTTCGAGACCTTCAACCTGCCGCACGTCCGCCTCGTCGACCTGCACGCGCACCCGATCTCGACGATCACCGAAACCGGCATCGAGCTCTCCGGGACGGGCGACGACGAGTCGATGGAGTTCGACGTGATCGTGTTCGCCACCGGTTTCGACGCGATGACCGGCGCGATCGTCGGCGTCGACATCACCGGCCGTGACGGCCTGAGCCTGCGCGACGCCTGGGCGCACGGGCCCGAGACCTACCTCGGGCTGATGAGCGTCGGGTTCCCCAACCTCTTCATGATCACCGGGCCCGGCAGCCCCTCGGTGCTGTCCAACATGATGGTCTCGATCGAGCAGCACGTCGACTGGATCACCGACACCCTGCAGCATCTGCGCGACACCAACGCCGAGACGATCGAGCCGACCGAGCTGGCACAGACGAAGTGGGTGCAGCACAGCAACGACATCGCGAACCTCACCCTGCTGCCGACGGCCAACTCGTGGTACATGGGTGCGAACATCCCGGGCAAGCCGTCGGTGTTCCTGCCGTACCCCGGCGGCGTCGGCGCCTATCGCGAGATCTGCGACGAGGTCGTCGATCGTGACTATCTCGGCTTCGCGATCTCCGGCCCGAAGGGCACGACCGTCAACGACGGGATCATCCGCCAGCTCAAGCCGGACGTCGCCGGACTGCTCGCTGCCATGGCCGAGCTCGATCTCCCCCCGATCGACTCGATGTCGGTCGAGGACGCGCGCGCCTTCATGGAGGAGTCCGCCGCGATGAACCCGCCGGGCCCCGACGTCGGCGAGGTGATCGACGGCACGCTCCCCGGTGCCGGTGGCGCCGAGTTGGAGTACCGCCTGTACCGCCCGGCAACCCCCGGGCCCCACCCGCTCGTCGCCTACTTCCACGGCGGCGGCTGGGTGCTCGGCAGCCACACCTCCGACGATGCGCTCTGCCGCGACCTGTGCAACCGGTCCGGCGCCGTGATCGTGTCGGTCAACTACCGCCACGCGCCCGAGGCCCGCTTCCCCGCCGCCGCCGACGACGGCCTCGCAGCAACCACCTGGATCGCCGACCATGCCGAGGAACTGGGAGGAATCCCCGGCCAGCTCGCGGTGGCCGGGTGGAGCGCCGGCGCCAACGTCGCCGCCGTCACCGCGCAGCAGGCGAAGCTCCTCGGTGGCCCCGGCATCGTCGGCCAGGTGCTGCTCAACCCCGTGACCGACTGCGACTCCACCCGGCCGTCGTACATCGACAACGCCGAGGGCTACATGCTCACCAAGGCATTGATGGACTGGTTCTGGGACCACTACTGCGACCCCACTGATCGCACCGACCCGAAGGCCTCGCCACTGCGCGCCAACGACCTCTCCGGCCTGCCGCCGGCCATGATCGTCACGTGCCAGTTCGATCCGCTGCGCGACGAGGGCGATGCCTACGCCGACGCGCTCGCTGCGGCGGGAGTGCCGGTCCGGCATCTGCAGTGCGAGGGTCAGACCCACACCTCGATCGGCATGGTCGGTGTCCTGGTGACCGGCGCCTACGCCCGCACCGAGATGGCCGGGGCACTGCAGTCGTTCTTCGGCGCCAGCGTCACCACGGGCGTCTGACCGTGACGCCGGAGGTCTGACCCCTGGCGTAACGATGTGACAGCCCGTCGGTAGCGTCGATGGGATGGCTGCGCTGACACGTCACCGGCCGCCACACGTGGCGCAGGGGACCTGGCGCAGCGGCGCCCTCCACGTGTGGGGATGGAACGGCATCGACACCGCGTCGATGGCCTGGCTCTACGGCGGCTTCCGGGTGCTCGGCGACGACGGTCGCCGCACCGGCTGGCACGACAGCCCGGCGTCGTACGGTGCCATCGGCCGCATCAGCATCGCCGTCGACGGCCAGTCGACGCTGCACGCGTCCTCCGTGCAACTCGACGCGATGGGGACCGCCGTCTGGCTGTCCGACCTGCCCGGCGCCGAGTACCTGTCGGACTCGCTCGCGTGGTTCGCTCGCGTCGCCGAGCTCGCTCGCCGCACCGTGTCGAGCGGCCGACTCGCCCCCGTGGTCGTCGAGGAGGGTCCGTTCACGGTCGCCCGCTGGCGACCCGTCACGACCGATGCGATCGATGCCGCGATCGCGGATCTCGCCGCCTCGATGCCACCGATCTGCACCGCCGGTTCGAGCGCCGACGCGGCGAGCATCTACACCCAACTGGTCGACGGGATCGCCCGCAGCTTCCTCCAGCAGTACGGCTGGAAGGCCGACCTCGGACGTCAACGCACGGCCAAGATCCAGGCGCTCCGTGCCGTCTTCGGGGCGCTCGCCAAGCCCGACCACGTGGTGCGCGGCGGCACGGTCGAGTTCGACACCGCACTGCGGCAGTTGCGCGACGAACTCGATCGGCACCGTCGACGCCTCGCCGGGGAACCGGTCGTGGTGCCACGCGTCCGCCTGCTGATCACCGACGACCCCGGCGACCCGTGGGTCGTTCGGCTCGAACTGGTCGACGACACCGACCCCGCACGCTGGTGCTCGGCGAACGACGTCTGGGAGCGCAACGCCTCGGCACTCGAGGTGGCCAAGGGCGACCAACACCTCGACCTGCTCGCCGAACTCGTCGGGGCCACCGTCGAACAGATCGCGCCGGTCGTGCCGGGCCTCGCCGAACTCGCGGTGCAGCACGAGCCCACCCAGGTCGAGCTCGACCTCGAGGTCGCCGAGGACTTCCTCGACATCGCGCCGGTCGAGCTGCAGCGGCTCGGTGTGGAGCTGATCGGCCCCGAGCGGTTGATCCGCACCCGCGTGAACGTGGCCGGCGAAGCCACCCCCTCACCGGCCGACGATCGCAAGAAGCAGTTCGGCAAGGAGGCGCTCGTCGACTGGAAGCTCGTCATCGGCGACGAGGAGATCTCCGACGCCGAGATCGCCCGCGCCGAGGAGGCCGGCGCCACGCTGCTGCACACCGGCCACCGATGGGTGCGCATCGACGCCGACGAGTTGCGGCGCAAGCGAGCCAAACTCACCGAGCTGAAGACGACCAAGGCCGAGGTGACGCCGCTGGAGCTGTTGCGGCTCGCCAACGACGCCGAACTCGGCGACGACGACACCCCGGCGATCTCGATCCGCGACGAGTACGACGACCACACCGGCTCGCCCGACGACGCCGCGGCGGACGACGCCGCATGGGTGCGCAACCTGCTCGCCGGGCTGCCCGACGAACGCCTCGACGAGACCCACGAATCGCCCGAGTTCGTCGGCGAGCTGCGCCACTACCAGCGCCGGGCGCTGTCGTGGCTGCAGTTCCTCGCCAAGCTCGGCCTCGGCGGCTGCCTCGCCGACGACATGGGCCTCGGCAAGACCGCCACCACCCTCGCCCACCTCCTCGAGCGGCCCGGCCCGCACCTGGTGGTGTGCCCGCTCAGCGTCGTGCGCAACTGGAGCCAGGAGGCGGCCCGCTTCACCCCCAAGCTCGACGTGAAGATCCACCACGGCGCCAACCGGGCTCAAGGCCTCCACGAGGACGACACGCTGTTCGAGTCCGACCCCGAACGCCAACTCGTGATCACCACCTACGGCCTGCTCCCCCGCGACCTCGAACACCTCGGCGAGGTCGACTGGTCGACCGTCGTGCTCGACGAGGCCCAGATGGTGAAGAACCCGAACACCAAGGCGGCACGCGCCGTCCGTCAGCTCCGCGCCGACCAGAAGCTCGCGCTCACCGGCACGCCGGTCGAGAACCGGCTGAGCGAGCTGTGGTCGATCCTCGACGCCGTCAACCCCGGCCTGCTCGGCAGCCTCAAGAAGTTCCGCGAGCAGTTCGGCACACCGATCGAACGCCACGGCGACGAGCTCGCCGCCGCCCGCCTCCGGCGGCTGACGCAGCCGTTCGTCCTGCGCCGTACCAAGGCCGACAAGCGCCTCCTGCCCGACCTCCCCGACAAGATCGAACAGATCGCATACGCCAAACTCACTCGCGAACAGGCGACGCTCTACCAACAAGTGGTCGACCAGCTCCTCGCCGACGCCGAACAGGCCAAGGGGATGCGCCGCCGCGGTCTGGTCCTCGCTGCGCTCATGCGCCTCAAGCAGATCTGCAACCACCCCGCCCATGCGCTCGGCGACGGATCACGCCTGGCGGGACGTTCCGGCAAGCTCACCCGATTCGACGAGCTGGTCACCGAACTCCTCGACGCCGGCGAACGGGCGCTCGTGTTCACCCAGTTCCGCGAGATGGGCGAGCTGTTGCGCACCCACGTCGGCGACCAGTTCCACTTCGACCCGCCGTTCCTCCACGGCGGCGTCTCGCGGAACGGGCGCGACCGGATGGTCGACGCGTTCCAGGACGGCACCGGACCGCCACTGCTCCTGGTGTCGCTCAAGGCCGGCGGCACCGGGCTCAACCTCACCGCCGCGAGCCAGGTCATCCACTACGACCGCTGGTGGAATCCCGCCGTCGAGGATCAGGCCACCGACCGGGCGTGGCGCATCGGCCAGGAACGCACGGTCAACGTCCACAAGCTCGTGTGCGAGGGCACGGTCGAGGAGCGCATCGGCGTGGTCATCGACGACAAGCGCAAGCTCGCCGACGCCGTGGTCGGCACGGGCGAAGCGTGGCTGTCGGAGTTGTCGACCGACGAACTCCGCGATCTCGTCGTGCTGGAGACGGACCCGTGAGCAAGCCGCGCAAACCATTCGGGGCGAATCACCCCGGTCGGCTTCCCTCCACCATGATGAAGGTGCTCGCTGCGGAGATGAGCGACCCCAGCCGACTCCGGCGCGGCAAGCAGTACGCGAAGGACGGCTCGGTGCTCGACATCATCATCGAGCCCGGCATCGTGACCGGCGAGATCCAGGGTTCGCGCTCCACGCCCTACGTCTCGTCGATCGAGGTCGCGGCCGGCGACGGCATGCCGTTGCGACGAGACGTCACCACGACGTGCACCTGCCCCGATGACGACAACTGGGACGGCTACGCCTGCAAACACGTGGTGGCCACGATGTTCGTGCTCAGCGACGAGTTCCTCCTGGAGCCAGAACTCCTCGATGTCTGGCGCAATCGCACCGCTCACACCGAATCGACCGACAACGACCAGGGCGACGAACTCGGCAACGATCAGGGCGACGAACTCGGCGACGACCGGCCACGCCGTGTCGGGTCCGAGCGATCCGGTCGACATCTCCGACTCGTGCGAACGGGCGAGCACGCCGGCGCACGACCGCGCCCGGCGGCCCCACCGGTCGACCCGCTGGGCTCGTTGCTCGTGTGTCCGCCCGGAACCGACCTGCCGGAGATCCCGACGATCGAACGGATCGAGCCCGACCTGCCGCGCTCGCGGGATCTCGCCACCGTGCTGCGCGACGCGATCGCGAACCTGCGTATCGAGTGGGACTGACGCTCACCGCGGGCGATGACTCGGGCGCCGTGCGAGGCGCCCCTACACTTCCCAGCAATGCCTCTCCACGCCGCCAAGGTCGCCGACGCCGTGCTGACCAACGTCGACCAGGTCGTGCGGGGCAAACGCGACGAGATCCGCCTCGCGCTGTGCTGCCTGCTCACCGAAGGCCATCTCCTGCTCGACGACGTTCCCGGCACCGGCAAGACCAGCCTCGCCAAGGCGATCGCGAACTCGATCGCGGGATCCTGGAAGCGGGTCCAGTTCACCCCCGACCTGCTCCCCACCGACATCACCGGTGTGATGGTGTTCGACCAGCGCACCAGCACGTTCGCGTTCCGCGAAGGGCCCGTGTTCACGAACGTACTCATCGGCGACGAGATCAACCGCGGCAGCCCCAAGACGCAGTCGGCACTGCTCGAGGTGATGGAGGAACGACAGGTCACCGCCGATGGTGTCAGCCGGCTGGTCCCGAGACCGTTCTTCGTCATCGCAACCCAGAACCCTCGCGACTTCCAGGGAACGTTCCCACTGCCCGACGTTCAACTCGATCGGTTCGCGATGCGCCTGACGCTCGGTTACGCCGACCCGGAGACCGAAGTGTCGATTCTGGAATCATTCCACCGCCACCGGGCCCAGGACGACATCGCTCCGGTCACCGATCCCTCCGAACTCGACCGGGCGATCTCGGAGATCGACGGCGTCGAGGTCGTCCGCTCGATCGACGACTACATCGTGCAGATCGCCAACGCGACTCGAACCCACCCTGACCTTCGTCTCGGCGTGTCGACACGAGGGACCCTGACCGTGCTGCGTGTCGCCCGAGCGTATGCGGCCACCGACGACCGCGGCTACGTCACGCCCGACGACATCAAAGCCGTCGCCGCACCGGTGTGCACCCACCGGATGGCTCTGACGGCGGAGGCCGAACTCCGCGGTGTCCGGGTCGAGAGTGTGCTCGCCGACATCATCGACGACATCCCGGTGCCGCGCTCCCGCGAGGGCTGACTCGTGCTCACCCGATCGGGCCTCGGTGCGCTCCTGACCGCCGTGGCGCTCGGCGCAGCCGGCTGGTGGTGGAACTACGAAGAGGTCGTCGCCGCCGCGGTCGGTATCGGGGCACTGCTCCTGATCGCCATCTGGGTGTCGCAACGCCCGTTGCGCGCCAGTGTGACCCGACGACTCCGCGCCGTGCGTGTTGCACGCGGCGATCCCATCCTGCTCAGCTACCGAGTCCGCAACGCCACCCGGTTCCGCTCGGGCCGTGCCACGATCATCGACCGTTGCGCGGGCGAACAGGTCCGCGTTGGCGTCCCTCCGGTGGCTGCAAACGCGGAAGCGACCGTGCACGGATCGATCCCGACGCGACGTCGCGGGATCTTCGACGTCGGACCGTTCGAGATCGAACGGGTCGACCCCTTCTGGCTGACCGTCGGGCGACGCCGAGACCACGGCGTGTCGTCGGTGATCGTTCATCCCAAGGTGTACGACCTCGTCGGCCCCCAGGGCGCCATCCGAGTGGTCGAGAACGAGTCGGTGCTGAGGCGCGCGACGGCGGACCCGATGTCAGGCTTCGTCTCGATGCGCGAGTACGTCGCTGGTGACGACCCTCGAATGATCCACTGGCCGACGACGGCTCGAATGGGCACCCTGATGGTTCGCGAACACGTCGAGGTTCGGCGCCCCGAGTTCACCATCGTGCTCGACACCTCTCCGGATGTCGGCACGCCCGACGACTTCGAGGAGGCGGTCGACGTGGTCGCGACGCTGGCAGTCCACGCGATCCGGACCGGTCTCGACGTCGTGGTCCGGACCACCGACCGCGACCACGCAGGACGACCGACGCCGGTGGTGACCGACGCAGCCGTGCTCGATCTGCTGACACCCGTACAACCGTCCGATCGAGCCAACCTCCTGCCGGTCAGCACACTGTTCGCCGGTGGATTCGACCAGTCGTCGGTGGTGCTGGTGACCGGGCCCACGGGCCCGTCGAGCCGATTCGCAACCTCCGAGCGGATGTCGGCCGTCAGGATCGGCGCCGGCGCTGCCGGCGGTGTCGGCATCGTGCTCGCTGCACATGACGCTCGCGAGTTCGTCAGGCGGTGGCGGACGTGGGGATGAACGGCGCGCCACCGAGCACCGACGTTCCCGGGGTGGCCCTCGCTCGGGTCAGGATCCTCCTCCTGCTCGCCGGTTACGTGATCGTCGGCCTGGCGGCCGGTGGGATCTTCGATCGGACCGAGTGGATGTTGGTGCTGGCGCCGGTGCTCCCGACCGTCGCGGCGCTCCTGCTCGTCGGGCGCAGCGCAGTGAGCCGCGGTCTCGGTGGTGCCGCCGCCATCGTGCTGTCGGTGGCCATCGCCGTCGTGTTCCATGACGGCGGCGTCGGCGACTTCGTGGACGCCTTCACCTCCGGCATCCAAGGTCTGCTCTCCACCGACTGGCCGAGCCCCGAGCGCCCCGATCTCATCGGGACCGTGGTGGCGGTCCTCGCGACGGCGACCGCCATCAGCGACGAGCTGGCAGGTCGTCGCCGGTTCCACCTCCTGCCCCTGATGCCGCTGCTGCTCTGTTACACGATCATCGTCGGGTTGAGCGCGCCACTCGGTGTGACCTGGTCATGGCTCGTCCTGCTCGCAGGTGTCGCACTGCCGTTCGTCGCACTCCGCAACGACGGCACGCTCCACGATCGACTCGTGCTGTTGCGCGGTGAGCGACGCGTCGTGCCGCTCCTCGGGCTCGGTGTCGCCATCGTCGCGCTCGTGGCGATCCCGCTGTCGTTGCCGGCCCGCGCCGATCCGCGTCGGAACGACCCTCCCGAACAGACCGCACCACTGCTCGATCCAGTCGAGGCCACCCTCGCGCTCCGAGGTCTCGACCCTCCGATCGAACTCCACCGGGTCGTCGCTCGCGACGGTCGATCGCTCCCCATCCGTTGGAGGACTGCCGCCCTCGAGAGCTACGACGGCCGGCGCTGGTTCCCCGATCTGACGTTGCGCCCGATCGGCGCCACGCTCGGGCCGGTCACCGGACCGGTCATCGACGCCGACGTTGCGTTCCTCGACGACAATCTCACCTTGGTCCCGCTGCCGGGCGCGCCGGTGTCGGTGGCTTCGGCGATCGAGACCGATCCTGACCGCACCATCGTCCGTCTCGCCGACCCACCCGAGCCTGGCGATGAGGTCCGCATCGTTGCGAATGTGCCAGCGGAAACGAGTGATGCCGTCGACGTCGGAGTGGCCCCTCGGCTCGTCGACGAGAACACATCGGGCTTCACCGAACTCGCCGAAGCGCTCGCCGGAACCGGCACACCACTCGACCAACTCACCCAACTCGAGACGACGCTCCGCGAGGACTTCGTACTCGACAGCGAGGTGCAGGGCGGTGGACTCCAGCAGGCCCTCATCGACCGGTTCCTGCGCGACACCCAGCGCGGTACCGCCGAACAGTTCGCCACCGCGTTCGTGCTGCTCGCCCGGTCGCTCGGCAACGAGGCCCGGATGGCCACGGGCTTCGTGGCCGACAGCCCATCCGACGATCTGGCCACCGCTCCCGACGAGGTGCTCGTACTGACCTCGGCCGATGCGAAGGTGTGGCCCGAGGTCCAACTGACCGACGGCCGGTGGCTGGCATTCGACCCTGTCCCGTTGAACGAAGCCGACGACGGCGCACCCCCGCCGCCCGAACCGCAGGTACAGGCCCCCGCCGCTCCACAACCACCGATCGCCCCGCCGCCCGAACCGGACACCGAGACCGAGACACCGGACGAGGAGACGAACACCGAACCGGCGAGCGTCTTGTCGACCGTGGTCGTCTGGGTCGTTCGCGGGGCCCTCGGGATCGGAGCGCTGCTGCTGCCGTTCGCCGCGACCGCTGCCGTGATCGCCGGGGTGAAGTACCGTCGACGACGACGCCGGATCCGGGCGGTCGTGCCGTCAGAACGCGTCCGAGGTGCGTGGGCCTCGGCGACCGACGTGTTGGTCGATGCCGGACTCGCCATCGGGATCTCGGCCACGAACGGCGAGATCGCCGACGGTGGCGAGCCGCTGGTTGCAGGGGCGCGTCGCGATCTGTACCACCTGGCGGCGATGGCGAGCGCCGCAACCTACGGGTCGCCGGCACATCCCGACCTGCTCGCCGAGGACGCAGTGCGGTGTCTCGATTCGCTCGAACTCTCGATGGCCACCGCCCGCACACGTTGGCAACGACTGCGCTGGCGGCTGAGCCTGCGATCTCTTCGACCCTCGACGCGATCCCCCGTCACGGCGTGACGGGGGACGGCTCGAGCGCAGCACGACTCGACGCCGTCAGGGTGCCCGTCGTCGTGGGTGGCGCCGTCGTCGGTGGCGCCGTCGTGGGTGGCGCCGTCGTCGGTGGCGCCGTCGTCGGTGGCGCCGTCGTCGGTGGCGCCGTCGTGGATGGTGGCGTCGTCGTGGATGGTGGCGTCGTCGTGGATGGTGGCGTCGTCGTGGATGGTGGCGTCGTCGTGGATGGTGGCGTCGTCGTCGTGGTCGTGGTCGAGTCGGTCACCACGACGGTGACCGTGGCGACGTTCGAGAAGAGCTCGCCATCGGTGACCCGATAGGTGATCACGAAGGTTCCCGTCTCCTCGGCGAGAACGCTGAGCACCAGGCCGTTGACGCCTTGGACCACGCCGTTCGGATCGGTGACATCGACGACGGTGAGCGGATCACCGTCGTCGTCGACGACGTCGAGCACGATCTCGCTCGCCTCGCCGACGGTCACGTCGACCTCCTGGTCGCGGGCGACCGGCGCACGGTTGCCCTCGGGGCCGACGACCTCGACCGTGGCGGGCAACGACACGCCGCCGTCGGCATCGCGCACGGTATAGGTGAACTCGGCAGTACCGAGTCCGCTCATCGGGTCGATGCGAACCGACCGTCCTCCGGGCTCGACCGTGACGGTGCCCACCTCTCCGTTCGCGAACACGATCTGGGTGGACGAGATGCTGTGGATCACGAGAGCACCGCTGCCCCCGGGCGAATCCGTGTCGGCATCGTTGTCGACGATCGCGAACACCCCCGGCTGGCCAGAGCTGACGTCGGCGACGTCGCTCACCGCGACGGGCAGACGATTCTGGACGATGGCGGTCACGGAGACCGTTGCCGTCAATCCGCCGGGGTCGGCCACCGAGGTCGTCCACCCGTATTCGCCGGGCACGATGTCCACCGTGGGCGAGATCACGAGACGCCCGGGTTCGGTCCGGACCCAGGCCGGCGCCTGGGTGCTCGCGGTGATCGTCAGGGCTTCGGTGTCGGTGGCGAGGTCGGTGACCGGAACGACGAGCTGTCCCCCACGGACGACCTCGACGGTCTTCGGTCGCGCGACGGGATCCTGGTTGACGTCGATCGTCACCCGACCGTTCGCCCGGAGCCCGCACCCGTTGACCACCGCGTAACTGATCGAGACGTTGCCGTTCTCGCCGGGCGGTGGTGTGTAGACACCGTTCACATACCCGGTCGGTCCCGACACGTCGACGATGTCACCGCCGGAACCGAAGGCGTTCAGGTCGACGCTGACAGGCTGCTGATAGCCCGTCTTGATGAACCCGTCGGCAGCGACCGGTGTCGACTCGGCACACGCACGGACGGTGATCCTCAGCACCGCGGTGTCGGTCAGTTCACCATCACTCACCTGGTAGGTGATGTTGGCGGTCCCCGATGCTCCGAGCACGGCCGTGAACGCGATCGAGCCACCAGGAGTCACCTGCGCAGTTCCCAGCGCTGCGTCAGGTCCCGCGAGGATGGTCACCGCCAGCGGATCACCGTCGGGGTCGCTGTCGTTGAACAACACCGCAGACGTGACCGTTTCACCGCCCACGACCTCGGCGATGTCGTCTTGGGCGTCGGGTGGCCGGTTCAACGGTGGGGCAACGGTCAAGACGATGTTCGCCGTTGCGGTGAGCCCGGCGCCGTCGCGAATCGTGTACGTCGCGACGACCTGCCCGACGAAGCTCGGGACCGGCGAGATGGTCACCACCGAACCGGCCAGTGTCACGGTTGCATCACCCGACACGAGCGTCGCCGACACCACCGAGATGCCCCCTGGCGTCTCGTCGGGATCGCTGTCGTTCGCGAGCACGCTGAACTGCTGGGGGGTCCCGGGCCCGAAGATCGACTGCGTATCGCTCACGGCGATCGGCGGTTGATTCGGCCGCTGTGTGATGCTCACCTGGAGCCGCCCGAGCGACACGGCGCCATCGGCGTCGGCAACCTGGTAGTTGATGGTCGTCACACCGGTCTGCGTCCCGGCGACGAACGTGATGACGTTGCCCGCACGTGTCGCTCTGCCCAACGTGGGCGCAGTCGACGACACCAGCTCCAGCGCTGCGTCCGGGCCGTCGGGATCGCGGTCGTTGGCCACGACATCGATCGACGTGGTGGCCCCGACCTCGACCGTCAGCCGGTCGTTGACGACCTCTGGCGGCAGGTTCGTGCTCTCGGGTTCGCGCACCGACACGATGATGGAGGCGGACGCCCGCAGCCCGCGGGCATTGGTCACTTCGTAGGTGCAGCGGAAGGCCCCCGACTCGCCGGGCGGCGGATCGAAACGCACCTGATTGTCCGCGGTGACCCTCGCCTGACCGCCTGATGGACATCCCGGTCGACCGACGAGCGTCGGTCGACCACCGGACGGATCGCCGTCGTTGCGCAGGACGTCGATGGTGACCGGTACGTCCACGAACGTGAACGTGGAGTCGTCACGCGCGAACGGGGGTTCCGCGAGCGACTCGGGAAGCACGCTGATCGTCACGTCACCCGCGACCTCGTGACCGTTGCCGTCGCTCACGGTGTAGGTGAATCGAGCGCTCCCCTGACCGTCGTCGTCCGGAGCGAGCGCCGACGGTGTGAACTGGATCTCGTCACGACTGAAGACGACCACCTGGCCACCGTCGTTCTCCGGTTGGGTGACCGACACGATCGTCAACGGATCACCGTCGGGATCGACGTCGTTGGCGGTGACCTCCACGACCACGGACTCACCGATGACCACCGTGTCGGTGTCGGCCGTCACGATCGGGGGACGGTTGGGTTCGATCTCCTCGATGACGCTGACGAGCACCGAAGCACGAACCACGTGGCCATTGCCGTCGTCGACCTCGTACTCGAACGGCGCCAGCGGGGCCACGCCGGCTCGTGCCGTGATGGCGAGCTGGTCACCCTCGACAGCCACGTCGAGCCCGGGTGGCAACGGTTCGACGACGGCGAGCGTCAATGGATCACCATCGGGATCCGAGTCGTTGACGAGCACCGGAACGGAGGTGTCCACGTTGCGGCGAAGGCGCACCGCGTCCGGCCGAACCATCGGCGGTCGATTCGGATCGCCTGCACCGGCGACCTCCACGCGGACCTCGACATCCTCACTGACCGCGTCGAGGGAATCGAGGAGCCGATACGTGAAGAGCGCTGTCCCCTCGAAACCCTGGGCCGGGGCGAACCGGAGCGCCTGCAGGCCGGACGGGCCCACCGTCTCGGTGACCTGACCAGGCGCCGCGGCGCCGGCACCTGCCGGAGGTGAGAAGCCACCGAGTCGGAGGGCATCGCGTTCAGGATCCACGTCGTTGAGGAGCACGTCGATGACCACGGGGACCCCCGCGCCGGTCTCCATGTGGTCGTCGACGCCGATGGGGGGCTTGTTGGTCGAACCTGCCGGGAGCAGCTCGATGATGACGTTGGCGGAGGCGGGGGTGCCGTTGCCGTCGACGATCGTGTACTCGAACGAGTCGACGCCGGAATAGCCGGGGTCCGGCGTGTAGACGACAGTGGTCGCCGTGCCGATGTCGACCGAGCCGTGGCCGGGCACACCGACCGTCGAGACAGCGACCGCTTCACCATCGGGGTCATAGTCGTTGGCGGTCACCTGGACGGGCACCGAGGCGCCTGACCGGGCCGTGACGGGATCGTCGACGGCGACCGGGGGATCGTCGATTCCGTTGTCGTCGGGTTCGCGGAGTTCCGGTTCGCTCGCGACGCTGTCATCGGCACCGCTCGTCGTCTGGCCCGACTGGCCCTCCTCGATGAGGTCACCGTCGTCACCGAGCACGAGGATGCCCTGCGCGTTCTTGTCGATTGCCCGGATCCCCCAGGGGTTGACGGCCCAGACGAAGTCTCCCGCTGTGTCGTCGATCCACACCAGGTCGACGGTCGCCGACACCGCGAGGGTCGCGTCGGACGCCACGTTCGCGGAGAGCTCGTCGAGGATCTCACCGGCACGCCAATCCAGCCGCACGATGGAACTCGGGCCACGTCTGACGACGGCGGCAGCATCACCGGCAACGGCCAGGAAGTCCGACCCGTCGATGTCGAGACCATCGATGACGGCCGTCTCGTCGATCCCCGAGCCAGAGACGCACCACAGCTCGTCGTTGGCACCGACCCATCCGCACTCGGCGGCCGGCCCTGGCACCTGACCGATGATCTCACTCGGGTCCGCGTCGGTCGGGATCGGCTGCCACGCCCCGTCGCCCAGCCGAGCCCGCCGGTTCTGTGTGTCGACCAGGAAGGGCAGGTTGCCCACCCGTGACAGTGTCGCTCCCGTCACACCGAGCTGCATCGACTCGGTGGTCGACGACGTGGTCCGCCGGAGTTCGTCGTCGACGACCGACCAGATCGATCCGTCGGGTGCGATCTGCGTCGAGGTTCCGGCTTCGACCGAATAGGAGACGGGCTCGCCGTCGAACGGAACGACATTGGCCTCGTCCTCGTCCGGGTTCACGACGACGAGACCGGATTGCCCGACACCGGAGAGTGCCCGCCCGGCACCGAGCGCGCTCAGGCCGAACGGGGTCCCGAGCCGAAGTTCGACCGAGTCGATCGCCTGTGCCTCCGCTGTCGCGTCATTGAGGAGGTACGCGCCGGGACTGCCTTCGGCCACCGACAGCTCGCCGCCCTGAGCTCCGGTGTCGAGACTGGCGAGCGCCCTGCCTCCGTACCCGTCGACCAGCACGACTCGACCGGTCGGTCGGTGGACGAACCAGCTCGTCGCCCGCCCCGACGCCGCATCGACCGCCGGGAGCCCGTCGGATCGCACCACCACCATGACGGCCAGCAGCGCGAGCAGCGTCGCTGCAACGGCAGCGACGGCTTGGCGCCAGGACACGGTCGACAGGGTCACGAGATCCTCAATGTTCGAGCGAGTGACGGAAACTCACAGTCGTTCATCGGCGCACGCACCGGCGGACTTGAGCCAATCGTCGAGAATCCGTCAAGAGTCGCGTCGAGAGGGTCGATCGCCGCCGGCAGTCGGCGCCGTAGTCTGCCCAGTGATGGACCTCGTGGTGCGCACACCCCACGGCGATGCCGACATCACCATCGTGCGTCACGACCCGGACATCACCCTGGGTGACCTGATCGGCGGCGTCACCGGTCAAGCCGTACCGCCGGTTGCCCTCGTCGATGGACGCACCGTCGACTGCTCGACCCGGCTCGACGACGCCGCGCTGGCGGTCGGTTCGGTCATCACGACCGAACCGAGGACGCCCGAACCGGAGCATCACGACGATGTTGCACTCGTCCAGATCGCCGGCCCGGGGGCCGGACGGACGCGGACGCTGGCGGCGGGCCGCTACCGGATCGGACCAGGACGGCGGGTGAACACCGCGGAACTCGGCTCCGCCGCAGTCGAGGCGACCGCATTCGATCTCACGGTGGCGGGCGACGGCGGCGTCGTCGTCGCCGTGCCCGACGACGGAGTGGACTCACCCGTCGGCACGGTGCGGTTGGGGGGCGCGCCGCTGTCGCCCCCCGGGGCATGGAACGACGACGTGCTCACGGTCGCCGACCGGGCATTCGTCGTCGAGCGCCATCCACCCCGTGTGGCACCGCCAGCCGGCCATCCCGACCCGGACGGCAGGATCGCGTTCAGCCGCTCACCGCGTCGGCCCGATGCACCGACCCGGCTGCCGGTGATCGACGCTGTTCGGGACGCGACCGCCCGCCGGCCCACGCTGTGGCAACGACGACCGGGAGAGGCCGGTGCGTTCGTGGCGCCGATCGGCGTCGTCGACCACGACGGCGGCCCGCCGGTCACGGTCGAACTCGACCTCGCCCGCGAACGGGCGGTCGCGGTCGTCGGTGCCGACGAGGGGCGCACGGCACTGGCGCGGACGATCCTCGTCGAGATGACGACGATGCACGGCCCCGCCGATCTCGATGTGCTGATCGTCACCTCTCCCGATCGGGTGGCCACGTGGGAGTGGACGAAGTGGCTGCCGCACGTCGGGCTCGGCCACCGCTCGATCGTGGTCAGCGCTCACGAAGAGATCGCAGACTGGGCGGAACGGGCAGTGACACCTCAGGAGCAGCACCCCAGAGGGCAGCGAAGAGGGCATCTGACACTCCTGGTGATCGACGATGCGGAGCTCTGGCGCCGACGCAACTCGCCGCTGCTGCCGCTGCTGGCGACGCCGCTGCCCGACGTGCGGATACTGGCACTGTGTGAGGATTCCAGCCACGCCCCGGCGATCTGCACCACTCTGATCGTCGAATCGCGCCTGATCGTCGAATCGCGCCTGATCGTCGAATCGCGCCTGGTCGTCGAATCGCGAGATCGCGGTTGGCGTCTGACCTCGCTCACCGGTCGAGACGACATCGAGGGCATCTCCGCCGCACTGGTCGAACCGGCCGTGGCCGCCGATGTCGCACGAGCATTGGCCCCGCTCGCCGACACCGAGCTACCTGCCGGCATCGTTCATTTCGATGCGGTCGCACCGAGGCACACCCTGTCCGCGGTCGTCGGAAACCCGACCGTCGACGACCTGCGCCGCCGGTGGACCGAACCGGGGGACTCGCGCCGGTTCCCCTCGGAGTCGGCAGCGACGGCCGCGTCGACATCGATCTCGGGTCCCACAACGTCATCGTGCGCGCCGTGGATCACCATGAGGCTGCTCACGCGGCGACCGCGATCGCAGCCGCTGCCTGCATCAGTGGCGGTCCTGAGGACATGCTGCTGCTCGACCTGCTCGGTGCGCCGTGGTCGGCTGCACTGGCCGCCTTCCCGCACACGACCGACGCCACCGTCGCCGATGCCGACATCGCAGCGATCCAACCCGACCGACTGGTCGCCCGATTGCGGCACGTGCTCGCGCAGGACCGCCCGGCGTTCGTCGTCGTGGTCGTCGGCACGGCGACGACGCCAGGTGACGACAGCATGGTCGAGGAACTTCTCGCGGCGTCACACGAGCTGCCGGGTCTGCGGCTGATCGTTGCCACCGACACCAACGACGGCCGACCCACGGACGATGCAACGACGATCACGGTCGATCGTGTCGGTGGACGGAGGCGGGCTCTCCTCGACACGCTCGGCGGTCGCATCGAGGCGATGCTCGACGACGAC
The DNA here is from genome assembly GCA_963715285.1 of Ilumatobacteraceae bacterium. Taxonomy (GTDB): domain Bacteria; phylum Actinomycetota; class Acidimicrobiia; order Acidimicrobiales; family Ilumatobacteraceae; genus Sva-07. The sequence continues at coordinate 119,356 of CAVQRU010000043.1, forward strand.
ATCCCCGACGAGGGCGAACTGGTGCTCCGTCCTGCGGTGCTCGGTCGAGCCCTGACGCCGTTGGAGCACCGCATCGCCCAGCGATCACAGCCCACCATCGATCCGTTCGTCGCCGAATGCGTCGACCTGGGCATGCGGGCACGGGTTGCCGCCGGCGACGCCCGACGCCCGTCGCTGCTTCCCTCGACGCTGCCGGCATCGGTCGACACCGACACCTTCTTCCGCGAGCGACCGGGCGATTCGGTGCCCATCGGCCTGGTCGACGTGCCGGCCGACGAGCCCGTGCCACTGTGGTGGCAGCCGGACGACAGCCCGCTGTTGGCGTTCGGGTCGGCACGCTCGGGCGTCGACGATCTCCTCGCGACGATCGTGCTGGGCATCGTCGACCGATTCGCACCCGATGATGCCGTCCTCGCGGTGGTCGATCGGTCGTTGTCTCGTCGTCGGGCGATCGACGGGATCGACCAGTGCCAACTCACCGTGGATCCCGACCGACCCGACGAGATCCGTGCACTTCTCGAGGCCGTCGAGGGCGCCCGCGGGCCCGATGACGCATCCCTGGTCGTGATCATCGACGACCTCGGCCGGCTGCGTTCGAGTGCGGCCGTGACCGGCGACCTCGAGCGCCTCGACCGAGCTCTCGCCGCGACCCGGTCCCTCGTGGCGGTCGCCCGCTCGGCCGAGGCTGCAGGGTCGCTGATCACGTCGACTGGACGGCATCTGGTCGCCGCGCTGGATGAACCCGACGACCATCGGCGCCTGGGGCTCGACGACGCCCAGGTGATCCACGGTCCTCGTGGTCGTTGTCGGCTGGTGGAGACCGGCGAGACCGTTCAGCTCGCCGCACCCGCCGAGCCCCTCTCCGCCCTGTTGGCCGAGCGACTCGCCGAGCAACGGGAGGACTCGTGACGACGTTCAGGCGAGGTGACGGCGTGGGGATCGAACTCTCGGGACCGCTGCTGCGTGGGATCCGTCTCGACGACGACGTCGAGGGTCGCCTCGCCTCCGCCGCCGAGGTGGCAATCGCCGGACGTGGTGATGATCGAGCGGTGGTGGACGCGTTCGTTCGACTTCGAGCCGAGTTGGGCAATCCCGGCCACACCACGCGAATCGCGACGTTTCCCCCGGCGAGCACGTTGCACCGGCTCGAAGTCACCGGTCGGAGCGGCGCCGAACTCAATGCGGTCCGCGCGCAGCTCGCCCGCGAGCAGTCGATCGTGTCGACGCTGCTGCTCGACGACGGTCCCCGACGATGGCTCGTTGCGGTTCGGTGGGAGGAGCACCACGTCCGGCGCATGGAGGAACTCGCCGAGCGTGCCGGATTCGTCGATGTCACCGTCGAGCCGAGTCCCGTCGCGATCGCCCGGGTCGTGGAACCGACCGTCACACGGGTGCGCCGCGACAGCGCGACCGACGAGGCATTCGAACTGCTGTGCACCGGGAGACAGCCCGTCGTCGCTGCCGCCGTCGACTCGGTCGGACGAGTCACCCCATCACTGGCGCTCGCGACGGACGCCTTCTCCCCGGGATGGTTCGACGGGATCGACCAGCCCGGCGATCTCGTCGCGGAGTTGCGACGGTTCGTCGACGGGCTGGTGGTCGACGAGCGCACCGACGATGTCGGCCCGCTCTGGATCGCCGGGACGCCGTACCCGCTCTTTCCTCAGCACGATCTGCGTTCACCGCAACGCCAGTGTGTGGCCCTCGGCGCAGCGGTCGGAGCAGCCGGACTCGCGGGACGACTGCGACCCGTGGACATCTCGGTGCCGGTGATGCCCTCCATCGGTCCACTCGATCGTCCCTGGGCGGTCGAACGACTGTCGAGCCTTCCGCCGAAAGCGGAACCGACGAGGATCGGCCCGTTCAAGCGTGCGATCAGTCGGCTGCCGACCCGACGACGGCCGTCGGGGCGCTCGACGTCCAGCGGATGACGAGGCGGATGACGAGTCGGGTCACGACGCGTCGCGAACGAGCAGATCAGTCGGGTTCGAAGATCGAGGGCCGCTGACCGAACACGGCCACCGCTTGGCGCAACGGCACCAGGTCGTTCCCCGATCGCCGGCCCTCAGCCGCTTCGATGGCGTGCTTCGCGATGTCCCGGGCGTGGTCGAGTTCGGCTCGCAGACGGGCGTTCTCGATCTCGAGGTGCATCACGCGCCGGATGCCTTCGAGGTTCATCCCCTCGTCGGTGAGTTCGGAGATCCGCTTCAGGATCGCGATGTCGGCGTCGCTGTAGCGGCGGTTGCCACCCTCCGTTCGCGCCGGCGTGACCAGGCCGCGGCGCTCGTAGATGCGCAGGGTCTGCGGATGCATTCCAGCCAGCTCGGCGGCGACCGAGATCACGTAGACCGCCCGGGTCCGGGACCGTTCGTTCGCGTCGGATGCGCTCATGGCAGTGAACTCCTCGGATTCACCGTAGTCGCGGCAGCGAGCTGCTCGACCGCTGCCCGTTGTTCGTCGTTCAGATGTGTCGGGACCTGCACCTCGACGGTCACGATCAGATCACCGGTGTGCTTCGCGGTGGAGATGCCCTTGCCGCGCACGCGATGGCGACTCCCCGACGGGGTGCCGGGCTTGAGGCGCAACGTCACTCGTTGACCCTCGAGGGTCGGCACGTCGATGTCGCCACCGAGTGCCGCTTCGGCGAAGGTGACCGGCACGGTCACCGTCAGGTTGTCTCCGCTGCGACCGAAGAGGGGGTGCGGCATCACCTTGAGCTCCACGAGGAGATCACCGGCCGGACCGCCACTGCGACCGGGCCCGCCGCGACCCTTCAGCCGAATCGTCTGGCCGTCCTTGACCCCGGCGGGGATGCGGGTCTTGACCTCGCGTTGGCGTGCTTCGACCCCCGAGCCTCGACAGGTGGGACACGGGTCCTCGATGCGGACGCCCTGGCCGCCGCACACCCGGCACGGCGTGGAGAAGGAGAACATCCCCTGGTTGTCGTCGACCACGCCGCGACCCCCACACGCCGAACACATCACCGGTGAGGTCCCCGGCTTCGCGCCCGATCCGTGGCACGTGGAGCACTGGGCGTCGGTGGTGAGATAGAGGGTGGTGGTGATGCCGCGAGCGGCGTCCTCGAACGAGACGGTCAACTGTGCCGTGATGTCGGATCCCCGGCGGGGACCGACACCGGATGCTGCACCGCCCCGGCCACGACCCGCGCCGCCGCGTCCGAACATGTTGCCGAAGAGGTCACCGAGACCGCCACCTCCCATGTCCTCGACGTTGAAGGTGAACCCTCCGGCGCCGGGTGCGCCGCGTCCGCCCATGCCGGCCATCGGCCCCATCGCACGGACCTCGTCGTACTCCTTGCGCTTGGCCTCGTCGCCGAGTACGTCGTATGCAGCGGCAACGTCCTTGAACTTCTCCTCGGCGACGGCGTCGCCCGGGTTCTTGTCGGGGTGGAGGTCGCGAGCGAGCTTGCGGTACGCCTTGGTGATCTCCTTGGCGGTCGCGCCCTTCTCGACGCCCAGCGTCTTGTAGTAGTCCTTCTCGAACCATTCACGTTGTACGGTCACCAGAGATCACCTCCTCTCCTCGATTGCAGCAGGGGTCTGACCCCTGGTGAAATCAGTCTCTCGTCTTGACCATGGCGGCGCGTAGAACCTTGCCCTTCCAGGTGTAGCCGCTGCGCAACACCTCGGCCACGATCGGCTCGCCGCCGTCGCCGGGCTCGTGGGCCACCGCCTCGGCGAACTCGGGATCGAACGGCTTGTCCTCGAGATCCAGGGTCTCGAGTCCGTGCTTCTTCAACTCGACCAACATCTGGTTGAGCAACGGACCGACCTCTTCGGGGTGACGCACGTACGCCGCCTCCGCGGCATCGAGCACCGGCAGCAGCGCCTCGGCGAGCCGACCCGAGGCCCGGTCGGCCTCGGCGAGCGACTGAGCCGCCGCACGACGTCGATAGTTGTCGAAGTCGGCCTGAACCCGTTGCGCCAGACCCTTGTACTCCTCGCGCTCGGCGAGCAGTGCGGGCACGTCGACGTCGGAGTAGTCGATCTCGCCGACGATCGCATCGAAGTCGTCACCGGGTGCAGCCGGACGCCGCACCGAGTCGGTGACGTCGTCGATCTCGCCGGCCCGCTCGGCGAGATCGTCGGGGTCGCCGACGTCGCCGTCGGGCGGGTCGGTCTTCTCGGGGGGGTCGACCATGTCGCCATCCACGCCGCGGTCAGGCCTTCTCGTCCTCGTCGACGATCTCGGCGTCGACGATGTCGTCGTCGTTCACCGATCCTGCTCCGGTGTCCTGGCCCGATGCCGACGTGCCCTCGGCGCCCGAGTCGCGTGCAGCGGCTTCGTAGAGCTTCTGGCTGAACGCCTGGCTGGCGGACATCAACGTGTCGGTCGCGGTCTTGATGGCGTCGGTGTCGTTGCCCTCCATCGCCTTCTTGAGGTCGGCGAGGGGCTGCTCCACCGCTTCCTTCTCGTCGGCCGTGACCTTGTCGCCCTGTTCGCGCAGCACCTTCTCGGTCTGGTACACGAGCGAGTCGGCGTTGTTGCGGACCTCCGCCTCCTCACGGCGCTTGCGGTCGTCCTCGGCGTGGGCCTCGGCGTCCTTGACCATCTGCTCGATGTCGTTCTTGTCGATCGTCGACTGTCCGGTGATCGTCATCGACTGTTCCTTGTTCGTCGCCCGGTCCTTCGCCGACACGTGGACGATGCCGTTGGCGTCGATGTCGAAGGTGACCTCGATCTGGGGTACGCCGCGCGGGGCGGGCGGCAGGTCGACGAGCTGGAACTTGCCGAGCGTCTTGTTGTAGCCGGCCATCTCGCGCTCGCCCTGGAGCACGTGGATCTCGACCGACGGCTGGCTGTCCTCGGCCGTGGTGAACACCTCGGTGCGCTTGGTGGGGATCGTGGTGTTGCGCTCGATGAGCTTGGTCATCACGCCACCCTTGGTCTCGATGCCGAGGCTGAGCGGGGTGACGTCGAGCAGGAGCACGTCCTTCACGTCGCCGCGAAGCACACCGGCCTGGACAGCGGCGCCGATGGCAACCACCTCGTCGGGGTTGACGGTCTTGTTCGGCTCCTTGCCGGTCATGCTCTGGACCAGGTCGGTGACGGCCGGCATGCGGGTGGAACCACCCACGAGGATCACGTGGTGCAGGTCACCCTTCGAGACACCGGCGTCCTTCAGCGCCTGCTCGAACGGGATGCGGCAGCGCTCGATGAGATCGGAGGTCATCTCCTGGAACTTGGCCCGGCTCAACGATTCGTCGAGGTGCAGGGGGCCGTCCGCCGTGGCCGTGATGAACGGGAGGTTGATCTGGGTCTGCTGGGTCTGGCTGAGCTCGATCTTGGCCTTCTCGGCGGCTTCCTGCAGCCGTTGGGCGGCCATACGGTCGGCGCTCAGGTCGACGCCGTGCGCCGCCTTGAACTGCTGGACGAGCCAGTCGACGATGCGCTGGTCCCAGTCGTCGCCACCGAGGTCGGTGTCGCCGTGGGTGGACTTGACTTCGAACACGCCGTCGCCGATCTCGAGCACCGACACGTCGAAGGTGCCGCCGCCGAGGTCGAACACGAGGATCGTCTCGTCCTCGGAGCTCTTGTCGAGGCCGTAGGCCAACGCCGCGGAGGTCGGCTCGTTGATGATGCGCAGCACTTCGAGTCCGGCGATCGTGCCGGCTTCCTTGGTGGCGGTGCGCTGGGCGTCGTCGAAGTACGCGGGCACGGTGATGACCGCCTGGGTGACGGTGTCGCCGAGGAAGGCCTCGGCGTCGCGCTTGAGCTTCATCAAGATGCGCGCGGAGATCTCCTGTGGCGTGTACTGCTTGCCGTCGATGTCGTCGGACTTCCAGTTCTCGCCCATGTGGCGCTTGATCGACCGGAACGTGCGATCGGGGTTGGTGATCGCCTGACGCTTGGCGACCTCACCGACGAGGACCTCGCCGGACTTGGAGAACGCCACGACCGACGGCGTCGTGCGGGCGCCCTCGGAGTTGGGGATGACGACGGGGTCGCCGCCCTCCAGGACGGACACCACCGAGTTGGTGGTTCCGAGGTCGATGCCGACTGCCTTGGCCATGATGTTGCTCCTCTTGCGGGTGACGATGTTGCTGGGGGATGAGAACCGTGCGAGCGTGTCACGCCCGCTGTGTCACCATGATACGGAGCCATCAAGTCGACAGCAACACCGATAGTAGGTTTCTTGAGTCGAGTCGACTCAAGTTGTCGGAGTCAGTGGTCCGGGTCCAGGAACTCCGGACCGAACGAGTGCGGCAGCAGGTCACCGACCGTCATCGACACGGTCGGGCCCGACGCTGCCACGGCATGCACCGCGACCTCGGGGCCGGCGAACTCGCGAATGCGCTGACGGCACCCGCCGCACGGGGTTCCGGGCTGGTCACCGTCGGTCACCACCACGATCTCGACGATCGAACGCTCGCCGGCGAGGACCATCGCCGCGATCGCTCCGGCTTCCGCGCACGACCCGAGCGGATACGCAGCGTTCTCCACGTTGCACCCCGCGATCACGGCGCCCGAGCCGGTCCGGATCGCTGCGCCGACCCGATAGTGCGAGTACGGGCAGTACGCCCGCTCGTGGGCGGCGGTCGCCGCTGCCAACAACTGTGGGTCCGGCTCGCGGCGATCGCTCATCCCCCCATCATCGCTCCCGGAACCGGCCGTCGGGGTGTCGTCGATCTCAGAGGCCGAGGACGAGCGGGACGACGACCGGCGTGACGATCAACGTGACGAGGCTGAGCGGGGCACCGACCAGGGTGAAGTCGCGGAATCGGTACCCGCCGAGGCCGTACACCATCAGGTTGGTCTGGTACCCGATCGGCGACAGGAACGAACAGGACGCGCCGATCAACACGACGATCGCCATCGAGCGGGGGTCGAGACCGGCCTCGATCGCCGTGGCGGTCGCCACCGGCAACATCAGCGCCGCCGCCGCGTTGTTCGACAGCAGCTCGGTCAGCACCATCGTCGTCGCGAGCACGGCGACGAGGCGGCCGGTGTCTCCGAACGGGTCACCGACACTCCCGAGGACCGTCGCCATCTCCGCGGCCAGGCCGCTGACGGCGACGGCGGTGCCGAGACTGATCGACATCGCGATCGTCAGCACGACGTTGAGGTTCACCGCTCGACGAGCCTCGGTCACGCTGATCACCCGCAGCGCGATCAGCACGACCGCTGCGAGCAACGACGCCTCCATCAGATCGAGGACACCGGCCACGACCGATGCGACCAGTGCGAGGATGGCGGCGATCACGAACGAGGAACGATCACGACGAACCGGCGGCGGCGCATCGAGCGAGGCGATCACGCTGAAGTCACCGTGGCCGCGCCACACCCGCTCGAACTCCGGCGTCGCCAGCACCAGCAGCACGTCCCCGGGACGCAACACGACCGTGCCGAGCTTGCCCGGGAGGTCGTCGTCGTGGCGACGGATCGCGAGCACCGCGGCGTCGTAGCGCGCACGGAACCCGGCGTCGCGCAACGTGGCACCGGCGAGGTCCGAACGCTCCGAGACGACCGCCTCGAACAGACCGGCGTCGGGGCGGTCACCGGCACCGACCAGATGAGCGTGCTCGGCGCTCACGAGACCGTCCACCTCGAGGAGGTCGACCACGTCGACGACGTCACCTGCGAAGTAGCAGACGTCACCCGAGCCGAGGACCGTGCCCGGCCGCGCCGGGACGACGGTCCCTGCCCGCTCGACCCCGGCGAGGAAGACGCCCTGCAGGTGGCGCAGACCCGCCGCCTCGATGGTCCGGCCGACCAGTGGGCCGTCGGGCTCGACGGCGAGTGCGATCGTGTACGGCTGGACCGCCGTCGCCGGATCGGGCTCGATCGTCGGACGACGATGACGAAGCAGGCGCGGGGCGGTCAGCACCAGCACGGCGACGCCGATCGCCGCGACGGGCAGGCCCACGCCGGTGATCTCGAACACTCCGAGCGGCTGCTCACCCTGCGCGACGAGGAGGTCCGACACGACGAGGTTCGTCGAGGTCCCGATCACGGTGACCACACCGCCGAACACCGCGGCGTACGACATCGGCATCAGGTACGGCGAGGCCGACACGCCCGCGCGCCGGCACCACGTGACGACGCGCGGTGCGGCGAGCGCGACGAGCGGCGTGTTGGGAAGGACGGCCGACAACGCCCCCGTTGCGACAGCCAGCCGGCCGAGACGACGGCCGGCGTGCCGGTCGCCGGTGTCGTCACCCGGTTCGGAACGCCCGGCGAGCACACGGTCGATCAACGGCGACAGGGCCCCCGTCACGGTGGCCGCGCCGGCGAGCACGTACAGCGCAGCGATCGTCACCGGGGCCGACGACGAGAGCCCCGAGAGTGCCTGGTCCTGGTCGACGACACCGAGGAGGAGGAGCACACCGACCGCGGCGCCCATGGCCGCTGCGGCCGGCAGACGGTCGAAGGCGAGCACCCCGAACGTCACGACGAGGACCACCAGGGTGATCCACGCGTCGGTCGTCACGTCGTGGAACCCGCTGATGTCGCACCGTCGAGACGCAGGGTCACCGAGTCGGTGCCACCGCGATCGTGACGAACGGACACGACGACCTCGGTACCGGTCGACGCCCGCAGGAGCCAGCTGCACGTCGTGCGGTCGGGGGTCCCCTCCGTGGCGTTCGTGAACCGCGCCGCCGAACTCCCCGCGAGCTGACCGAGCGTGCGTCGTGCCGGACCGTCGAACACGTTGACCGCCCCACCCGACGCCGGGGCGGCGTGGACCTCGGCGACGATCGGTCGGACGAGATCGTGAGCACGGGCGTGCGCCGACACCGTCGTGGGCAGCCAACCCGTGTTGGCGACGCCGATCGTCACCCGCCAGGTTCCGTCGCCGACCGCCTCGACCCTCGAGTGGCGGATCTCGACCCGCGGCGCGGCCAACGCCTGGGCCACCGCGAAGTCGGCATGACGGTCGACCTCGTCGTACAGCAGGTGGCGCGGCGGATTGGTCCACGAGTGCAGCTGGTTCCAACCCCCGAGTTCGACAGACCCGAGTTGCGGGTGGTCGAACGGATACCACTCGACGAACCCACGTGTTCGCGGACCGTCGTCGGGCAGCGCGTCGAGCCATCGCGCCACTGCGAGCCGTTCGGCGTCGGTCGGGCCGGTGTACCAGAAATGGGTCGACTGCTTCTCGCCGGTGGCGGCGTGGACGATGTCCCAGAACTCGGTGGTCCATCCGAACACGCCGAGGTGCTCGTACGCCCAGTCGTCCGATGCCCCGCTCATCGTCTGCGACGGGTCCCACGTGAAGTCCTCGTACACCGAGTGCGACGGATACCCCGTGAGTTCGGTGCCGATCGCTGCCAGCTGCGTCCAGGTCCACACGTCGCTCGGGGGCAACTTCGAGTCGGGCTGGGTGGACGAAGGTCGCAGGATCACCCCGCCGCTGGTGTGGAAGGCGTTGAAGCCGCAGATGTTCGGTCGAGCCACGATCGCGCGTACCAACGCGTCGATCTCCGGCTCGGACAGCGGATGGTCGCCGGACCCCGGCACCTTGGCGCCCCAGCCGGCGGGGAAGTTCCGGTTCAGGTCGAGTCCCTCCGGGGCGGGCGGGGTCGGCACGCTGAAGCCGTCGAAGTCCTCGATCACACCCTCGTCGAGCACGCGGTAGCGGGGGGTGCCCGGGTCGGCACCGGTGAGCGGCACCGGCACGAGCACGCGCGCGTCGTCGGGGTGCGGCATCCACGGGCCGTCGGGGTCGGCGAAGCGCATCTGGAGGATGCGTCCGTCGCCGTCGACATCCTCCTCGTGGAGGCCCGGCCAGCGGTGCGCGTCGGCGAACGGCCAGGGCCGCACGCTCGAACGGCGGAACCTCGGGCGGTCGGCGAGCACCCACTCGGCCCCGTCGGGGTTCACCCGCGGCACGACGTAGAAGGTGCGGGTCCGCAACGCGCGCGTGATCGTCTCGTCGCCGGCCCGATGCCCGTCGACGAGACGTTGGAGCAGGCGGCAAGCGGCCACCGTGGCCGTCAACTCGACCGCATGGATGCTGGCGTCGATCCAGTGCGCGGGCTTGGCGGCGTGACCGCCGGTCGCCGAGTCGGTGACGGTCACGAGCAACAGATCGCGCCCTTCGTAGGACCGTCCGTACGTCTCGACCGACACGAGATCCGGATGAGCAGCCGCCAACCGATCGATCCACTCGACGAGTTCGGCGTGGTGGAGGTAGCGGTCGAAGGCGTACTCGGTCGACGTGGACACAGCGGCAGACTACGCCCCGCCGGGAAGCGGGGACCCAGGTTCCGCACGTCCACTACCGTGACGCGATGGTCGACGAGTCGGTGACGTTGCCGGACGGACGGACCCTTGCGTACACCGAACTCGGTTCGCCCGGTGGGAAGGCGGTGTTCTACTTCCACGGCGCGCCCGGCGCACGGCTCGAGCTGGCCGTCCTCGACGACGCATTGCGCAGTGCCGGCCTACGCGTCATCACCGCCGACCGGCCCGGCTACGGAGGATCGAGCCCACTCGCCGGTCGGACGACGGCCGACTGGGCCGATGACGTGGCCGCGCTGTCCGACCATCTCGGCATCGATCGTTTCGCCGTGATGGGGCTCTCGTCCGGTGGCCCCTACTCCGTGGCGTGCGCGGCGCTGCTCGGTGATCGTGTCTGCGGTGTCGTCGTGGCTGCCGGCAACACCGACATGTCGTGGCCAGGGGCGAGCGAGGGGTACCTCCAGTCGGAGCTCGACCTGATGGCGATGGACGACGAGGGGGCCGCGGTTGCATGGTGCGAGGAGCACTACGGTGCCGACGGGTCGGCCTTCCTGAGTGGTGCCTTCCTGAGTGGTGACCTCGACCTCGGACCGACCGACGACGCCTACCTCGCCGACGAGGTGAACCTCGCCGGGTTGCTGACCGCGATGACGGAGGCGTTCCGCCAGGGCGTCGTCGGCTACGCCCACGACATCACCGTGCAGGGCCGACCGTGGACGTTCGACCCGGCCCGGATCACCGCTCCGGTCGTCGTCGTCCACGGCGACGACGACCACCTGGTGCCGCTCTCCCACAGTCGCCACACCGCGGCGTTGATCCCCGGCTCCGCGCTGCGCGTCGTCGCCGGACGCGGCCACCTGAGCCTGGTCGACGAGTTTCCCGGCCTCGCCGCCGAACTCGTCACGCCGCTGCGCTGACGCGTCACGTCTGGGGTCCGACCCCTGATGCTGGGTCCGACCCCTGATGCAACGACGGTGATGCTTGGGTCGCACCTCCGACGATCGGCCTACCATCAGGGCCATGACCGGAACGCTCGTGATCCTCCGCCATGGCCAGTCGGAATGGAACCTGAAGAACCTGTTCACCGGGTGGCACGACGTCCCACTCACCGAGAAGGGCGCGGCCGAGGCCGCAGCGGCGGGCGTCACGATGGCGGAGGCCGGCATCCGCTTCGACACGTCGCACACGTCGTTGCAGACCCGCGCCGTCGTCACCCAGAACCTGGCGCTGGAGGCGATGGACCAGTCGTGGCTGCCGGTGCAGCGGAGTTGGCGGCTCAACGAACGCCACTACGGAGCGCTCCAGGGTCTCGACAAGAAGGAGACCACCGAGCGCCACGGCGCCGACCAGGTGCACGCCTGGCGCCGCGGCTATGCGACTCCACCGCCCCCGGTGCCGCTCGACAGCCCCGAACACCCGATCAACGATCCCCGGTACGCACACCTGCCACCCGATGTGCTGCCCGCGAGCGAGTGCCTCAAGGACGTCGTCGACCGGGTCCTGCCCTACTGGTACGACCAGATCGCACCGCAACTGTTGGCCGGCCTCGACGTGCTCGTGACCGCCCACGGGAACTCGCTGCGCGCGTTGCTCAAGCACCTCGAGGACGTGAGCGACGACGACATCGCCGACGTCAACATCCCGACCGGGGCACCACGCCAGTACCGCTTCGACGAGCGTCTCGGGGTGCTGTCGGCCGACTACCTCGGCGACGCCGACGCCATCGCGGCTGCCGCTGCCGCCGTCGCTGCGCAGGCCGGCACGGCCTGACCAGCGGGTTCGTCGGGTCGTCGAGTCCTCCGTTGCGCTCCCGGGCGCGCGAAAACGCCTAGTGTTCGCAACATGGCGAGCAAGAAACAACACCTGGACACCCTGCGCACGGTTTCGCTGTTCAGCGGGTGCAGCACGAAGGAACTCGAGAAGGTGGCCAAGGCCAGCGACGAGATCCGCATGACCGCGGGCACCCTCATCGTCGACCAGGGCCAGACCGGCCGCGAGGCGTTCATCGTGCTCGAGGGCGAGATCGAGATCAAGCGCAACAACCGCAAGGTGGCGACGCTCGGTCCGGGTGCCGTCGTGGGTGAGCTCTCGTTGCTCGACCACGGGCCACGCACGGCGACCGCGATCTGCGCCACCGATTGCACGCTGCTCGTGATCGACCAGCGACGCTTCCTCGGCGTACTCGACTCGGTGCCGGCGATCACCCACAAGCTGCTCTCAAGCCTCGCCGCACGCATCCGCGAACTCGACCGCCAGTACTTCGGCTGAGCGTGGCGTCTGGGGTCCGACCCCAGATGCAACAGCAGCGGACGTGACCGCGCGGAGGGGCAACGACTAGCGTTGCCGCCGACATGAGCACGACAGTCGATCACGACGAGACGACCACCGACGGCGCGCCCAAGCCGCCCAAGCGGGTCAAGCCACACCAGCTCGCCCTGGTGCTCGGCATCGGCATGGGCATCTTCATCATGGTGTCCGGCATCCTGCCCCAGATCACGGGGTGGGAGAACGACAACGCGATCCACCGCAAGGTGTTCGTCAACATCCCCGGTGCACTCCAGATCGCGTTCTACACCATCATCCCGGTGATGGTCATCTGGGGGGCGTTCATGTTCTCCAACCGGATGAAGAACTGGGAACGCGGTGCGCCGGCGCAGCGCCACACCACCACGAAGAACGTCGGCGAGCGCCTCAAGAGCTTCCGCGCCGGCGCCTACATGCAGACACTGCTCCGCGACGCCGGCGCCGGCCTCATGCACTCGATGATCTACTTCGGCTTCCTCGTGCTGCTCGGTGTCACCACCGTGCTCGAGATCGATCACCAGTTGCCCGAGGAACTCAAGTTCCTCCACGGCACCACGTACCAGGCGTACATCTTCGTCGGCGACCTCGCCGGCCTCGTGTTCCTGGGCGGCATCGTCTGGGCGATCGTGCGACGCTACGTCCAGCGGCCGTACCGCATCCGGATCAAGTCGAAGCCCGAACACGCCGCCATCCTCGCCACGTTCTTCGCCGTCGGAGTCACCGGGTTCGGAGCGGAGATGTTCCGCATCGCCCAGGAGGGCATGCCGAGCTACGAGAAGTGGAGCTTCATCGGCTACCCGCTCGCCACCCTGGTCGACGGATGGTCGCAGTCGTCGCTCGACACGTGGCACCAGTGGATGTGGATCGTCCACGTCGTGTCGTTCATCGTGTTCCTCGCGCTGCTGCCGATCACGATGCTGCGCCACATCTTCACCTCGCCGCTCAACATGTACCTGTCCGACAAGGACCGGCCGAAGGGCGCGATGCGACCGATGCCGAACCTCGAGGAGACCGAGCTCGAGAGCTTCGGCGCCTCCACGATCGAGGACTTCACGTGGAAGCAGTTGCTCGATCTCGACGCGTGCACCATGTGCGGACGGTGCACGAGCGTGTGCCCGGCCCACGCCACGGGCAAACCGCTCGACCCCCGCGAGATCGTGTTGAAGTCGGGTGAAGTCATGGCCGCCACCGGCACGCCCGTGGTCAGCCCGCCGCTCGGGGTCGACAGCGAGATCACGGTGAGCGCCGACTCGTTGTTCGAGCGCATCACCCCCGAGGAGATCTGGGCGTGCACGACCTGCAAGGCGTGCGACGAGATCTGCCCGGTCAACATCGAGATCACCGACAAGATCTTCGACATGCGGCGCTACCTGTCGCTGATGGAGTCGAACTTCCCGGCCGAGTTGGGCAACGCCTACCGGGCGATGGAGAACCAGATGAACCCGTGGGGCATGAACCAGGGTGAGCGCGGCGACTGGGCCGACGGCATCGACGGCGTCACGATCGTCGACCCGGGTGAGGCCCTGCAGTCCGAGTACCTGTACTGGGTCGGCTGCGCCGGATCGTTCGACGACAAGAACAAGAAGGTCACCCAGGCGATGGCGCAGCTCCTGCGCCGCGCCGGCATCGACGTGTCGATCCTCGGCCCCTCGGAGATGTGCACCGGCGACTCGGCTCGCCGTTCGGGCAACGAGTACCTGTTCCAGATGCTCGCCCAACCCAACGTCGAGATGCTCAACGGCATGGGCGTGAAGAAGATCATCACCCAGTGCCCGCACTGCTTCAACACGTTGCTCAACGAGTACCCGCAGATCGGCGGCAACTACGAGGTGGTGCACCACACCCAGCTGCTGGAGGAACTGATCGAGAGCGGTCAGCTCGACGTCAGCCAGGCGACGCTCGAAGAGCGCATCACCTACCACGACTCGTGCTACCTCGGCCGCCACAACGACGTGTACCTCGCACCCCGCAAGGTGGTCGCCTCGATCAAGGGCGTCGACGTGGTCGAGATGCCACGCAACGGCACCAAGGGGATGTGCTGCGGAGCCGGCGGTGCCCGCATGTGGATGGAGGAGAACACCGGCACGAAGGTGAACGACGAGCGCGCGGCCGAGGCGATCTCCACCGGCGCGAGCCGGGTCGCCACCGCCTGCCCGTTCTGCTACATCATGATGGACGACGGCGTGAAGGGTGCCGGCGTCGAGGAGGACCAGGTGCGCGTCGCCGACATCTCGATCCACCTCCTCGAAGCGATCGAGGCCGGCGAATCCAAGATGCACCACCCCGACGCTCCGCTCGCGTCACCCGTCGCCGGCGACTGACCCCCCCCCCGCACCGTTTGCGTGCAGATCCGGGTGGGACGGTCCACCCGAAACCCGACACAAACGGGTTCTTCGCGTCACTCCCGATCCCCTCGGCCAAGGCACCCGTGAGAGCGATCCGACGGAGACCGGACCCGAGCGGAGCCAGGGTTCGCGCCGGCACGCATGCGGCGGTTTGACTTCGTGCCGAGATGGGCAAGACTCACGTTCGTGCCCCACACCGATGATCGTGCCCGTTCGAACCCACGAGTGTGGGTCGGCAATCCGTATCCGCTCGGGGCCTACTACGACGGATCAGGGACGAACTTCTCGATCTTCTCGAGCGTCGCCGACGGCGTCGAGCTCTGCCTGCTCGGCGACAATGCCGGTGCCCACAGCGGCCCCGGCAACCGCCAACACCACGGCGACATCGACGAGTTGCGCATCCCCCTCACCGAGGTCGACGGGCACTGCTGGCACGCCTACCTGCCCGACATCCGACCCGGGCAGCGCTACGGATTCCGGGTCCACGGGCCGTGGGAGCCCGCACACGGGCTCTGGTGCAACCCGTCGAAGCTGCTGCTCGATCCGTACGCCAAGGCGATCGCCGGCGAGGTCGACTGGTCCGAAGCCTGCTTCGGCTACGACTTCGCCGACCCGGACCGCCCGAACACCGCCGACAGCGCACCGCACGTGCCGAAGGCCGTCGTCGGTGATCGCTTCTTCGACTGGGGCAACGACCGGCCGCCCGACGTCGAACTCCACGAGACGATCATCTACGAGACCCACGTTCGCGGCCTCACGATGCGACACCCCGACGTACCCGCCGCGCTGCGCGGCACCTACTCGGGCCTCGCCCACCCCGCGGTGATCGAGCACCTCAAGCGGCTGGGCGTCACGGCGGTCGAACTGATGCCGGTGCACCAGTTCGTGCACGACCACCACCTCGTCGAACGCGGCCTGCGCAACTACTGGGGCTACAACTCGATCGCGTTCCTCGCTCCCCACAACGGCTACACGTCCTCCGCCGCGCTCGGCCAGGTGCAGGAATTCAAGACGATGGTCAAGACGCTGCACGCGGCCGGCATCGAGGTGATCCTCGACGTCGTCTACAACCACACCGCCGAGGGCAACCACCTGGGCCCGATGCTGTCGATGCGCGGGATCGACAACCTGGCCTACTACCGCACGATGGCGGACGACCCCCGCTACTACCTCGACTTCACGGGCACCGGCAACAGCCTCAACATGCGCCACCCGCACGTGCTGCAGCTGATCATGGACAGCCTGCGGTACTGGGTGACCGAGATGCACGTCGACGGGTTCCGATTCGACCTCGCCTCCACGCTCGCCCGCGAGCTGTACGACGTCGACCGTCTCTCGGCGTTCTTCGACCTCGTCCAGCAGGATCCGGTGGTGTCGCAGGTCAAGCTGATCGCCGAGCCGTGGGACATCGGTGAAGGCGGCTACCAGGTGGGCAACTTCCCGCCACAGTGGAGCGAGTGGAACGGTCGCTACCGCGACACGATCCGCGACTTCTGGCGGGGTGAGCCGTCGACGCTCGCCGAGTTCGGCTATCGCTTCACCGGCAGCTCCGATCTGTACGAGGCCGACACGCGCCGACCGACCGCCTCGATCAACTTCGTCACCGCGCACGACGGGTTCCCGTTGCGTGACCTCGTGTCGTACAACGAGAAGCACAACGACGCGAACGGCGAGGACGGCAACGACGGCGAATCGCACAACCGGTCGTGGAACCACGGGGTCGAGGGTCCGACCGACGACGCCGACGTCAACGCGTTCCGCGCCCGCCAGCAGCGGAACCTCATCACGACCCTGCTGCTGTCGCAGGGCGTCCCGATGCTCCTCGGTGGCGACGAACTCGGACGCACCCAGGGCGGCAACAACAACGCCTACTGCCAGGACAACGAGATCTCCTGGTTCGACTGGACCGACGTCGACACCGACTTCGCGAAGTGGTGCCAACGGGTGATCTCGTTCCGACGCAGCCATCCGGTGTTCCGGCGGAGGCGGTGGTTCCAGGGCAGCAAGATCCGCGGCATCGAGGACCTCGCCTGGCTCCGACCCGACGGCGAGGAGATGACCGACGACGACTGGGATGCCGGATTCGCTCGCTCCGTCGCAGTTTTCATGAACGGCGAGTCGATTCCGACAACCGACGCCTACGGTGAACGCATCGTCGACGACAGCTTTCTCGTGATCTTCAACGCCAGTGACCAGACGATCGACTGGCGCATCCCCGGCCCGCAGTGGAGCCGCCGCTGGACGGTCGACCTCGACACCGCCGATCCGAAGCGCGGGAACCCCCGCACCGTCAACAAACGCCCTGGCGACGAGTTGGCGGTGTCCGATCGATCGATGGTGGTGCTGCGTTCGATCAAACCCCCGGGCCGCCACCCCGTCCATGCCCGCACCGCCGCACCGGCGGCGCGCACCGACCAGGTGCTGCAAGCGACCGAGCACGACTCGATCGTCGACGAGGCACCGACCGACACCTTCGGCGAGCCGCTCGCCGACACCATCACCGAACCCGCCCTCGACCTCCCCGAAGGGACCGACTGACCGATGCCCGATCGTCCACTGCCAACCACCCGACCGTCACGAGTCGTCGTCGAACCGGTTCGCCCGATCGTCGACGGCGGCGCATTCGCCGCCAAGGCCACCCTCGGTGAGCCGTTCACCGTCGTTGCCGACGCGTTCACCGACGGCCACGACGTCGTCGATGCGGTCGTGCGGTGGCGGTCCACCGACGACGGGACATGGCGCGAGGTCGCGATGGAACCGCTCGGCAACGACCGGTTCGTGGCGATGCTGACGCCGGACTCCCTCGGGCGACTGGAGTACGACGTGGTCGGCTGGATCGATCATCTGGAGTCCTGGCGGCGCGACACGGTCAAGAAGCTCGATGCCGGCCTCGACGTCACCCTCGAGGCCGTCTCGGGCGCACGGCTGATCGGCGACGTCCTCGACGGCGGCGTCCCCCTCGCCGGCGACGCCGACCCGGCCGACCATCGGCTGCTCGCGGAGCTGCGCGCGGCGCTGCTCGACGGCGACACGACGACGCTCGCCGACGATCACTGGGAGGCGATCTTCCGGCGCACCTCGCTGCGCGATCCCGTCGGCCGCCTCGCACGGCCGCTCCCGGTCGACGTCGACCCGCTGCACGGAGCGTTCGGGGCCTGGTACGAGTTCTTCCCCCGATCGACCATCGCCTCGGCCGATCCCACCGACGGCGCAACGGCCGACAGCCCGGCGCCGCCGCGCCACGGAACTCTCGTGGAGGCGATCGATCGTCTCGACCACATCGCCGACATGGGGTTCGACGTCGTCTACCTGCCACCGATCCATCCGATCGGGTTCACGAACCGCAAGGGGAGCAACGGCTCGACGACCGCCGCACCGAACGACGTCGGCAGCCCGTGGGGCATCGGATCGTCGGCCGGCGGCCACACCACCGTCGCCCCCGAACTCGGCACCGTCGACGACGTCACGGCGATGGCCGCGGCATGTCGCGAGCGGGGCATGCACCTCGCGCTCGACATCGCCTTCCAGTGTTCACCGGATCACCCGTGGGTCACCGAGCACCCCGAGTGGTTCGCCAAGCGCGCCGACGGCAGCATCCAGTACGCCGAGAACCCGCCGAAGAAGTACCAGGACATCTACCCGCTCGACTTCGAGTCGTCCGACTGGGACGGCCTCTGGACCGCGCTCGCCGACGTGTTCCGGTTCTGGATCGAACGAGGCGTCACCGTGTTCCGTGTCGACAACCCGCACACGAAGGCGTTCGCGTTCTGGGAGTGGGCGCTCGGCACGCTGCGCGCGGAGCACCCCGACGTGGTGTTCCTGGCCGAGGCCTTCACCCGTCCTCGGTTGATGGAGCGGCTGGCGAAGGTCGGCTTCAACCAGTCGTACACGTACTTCGCCTGGCGCCAGGCGTCGTGGGAACTGCAGGAGTACTTCACCGACCTGTCGACGAGGACGATCGACTACTTCCGCCCCAACGCGTGGCCGAACACGCCCGACATCCTCACCGAACAGCTCCAGACCGGAGGCCGGCCGGCGTTCGTGAGCCGCGCGATCCTCGCCGCCACCCTCTCGCCCAGCTGGGGGGTGTACGGACCGGCCTTCGAGTTGCTCCAACACCAACCGGTGCGCGACGGCTCCGAGGAGTACCTCGACACCGAGAAGTTCCAGTTGCGCACGTGGGACCTCGACCGGGAGGACTCGCTGGCGCCATTGCTCCAACGCCTCAATCGGATCCGTCACGAGCAGCGGGCGTTCCGCTCGCTCGACACCCTGCGCTTCCACGCCACCGACGACCCCGGCCTGCTGTGCTTCACCAAGACCGACCCGGCCGGCATCGGCGCCGCGGTCATCGTCGTGGTCAACCTCGACCCGGTGGGCCGCCACGCCGGCCTCGTCGACATCGACCTCGCGGCGATCGACCTCCCGTACGGATCCGACTACGACGTCGTCGACGAACTCGGCGGCGTCACCTATCGATGGAGTGGCAACTCGAACTTCGTCGACCTCGCGCCGTGGTCGGCGTCAGCACACATCTTCACCGTGCATCCCCTCGGAGAACCGGTCGAGACGACCACCGAGACGACAGGGGAGTTCGCGTGAACGAGGACTGGTTCCGCGACGGAGTGATCTACCAGATCCACGTCCGGGCATTCGCCGATTCGAACGGCGACGGCACCGGCGACTTCGACGGTCTCACCTCGCGGCTCGACTACCTGAGCGATCTCGGGGTCACCGCGGTCTGGCTGTTGCCGTTCTACCCGTCGCCGCTGCGCGACGACGGCTACGACATCGCCGACTACCGCACCGTCAACCCGGACTACGGCAACGTGCGCGCCTTCCGCAGGTTCCTCGACGCCGCCCACGCCCGCAACATCAAGGTGATCACCGAATTGGTGATCAACCACACGTCGGATCAACACCCGTGGTTCGAGCGGGCTCGCCGCGCTCCCGCTGGTTCACCACACCGCGACTTCTACGTGTGGACCGACGATCCCACGCAGTGGTCGGACGCCAGGATCATCTTCCAGGACTTCGAGACGTCGAACTGGACCTGGGATCCGGTCGCGGGCCAGTACTACTGGCATCGCTTCTACTCCCACCAGCCCGACCTGAACTTCGACAACCCCGCGGTCGAGCAGGCGGTCCTCGACGTGCTCGACCACTGGTTCGACATGGGCGTCGACGGTCTCCGCCTCGACGCGGTCCCCTATCTCTACGAACGCGACGGCACCAACTGCGAGAACCTGCCGGAGACCCACGATCTGCTGAAGCGCATCCGCGGCCACATGGACGCGAAGTACGAGGGGCGCATGCTGCTCGCCGAAGCGAACCAGTGGCCGGAGGACGCCGCCGCCTACTTCGGTGACGGCGACGAGTGCCACATGAACTTCCACTTCCCCGTGATGCCGCGTCTGTTCATGTCGCTGCAGGGGGAGAACCGGATGCCGATCATCGACATCCTGGAGCAGACGCCGACGCCGCCCGAGAACTGCCAGTGGGCGACGTTCCTGCGCAACCACGACGAGCTGACGCTCGAGATGGTGACCGAAGAGGAGCGCCACATGATGTTGCGGGCGTATGCCCGCGACAACGAGATGCGGATCAACCTCGGCATCCGTCGTCGCCTCGCACCGCTGCTCGGCAACGACCGACGCAAGGTCGAGCTGCTCAATGCCGTGCTGTTCTCGTTGCCCGGCACACCGGTCGTCTACTACGGCGACGAGATCGGAATGGGCGACAACGTGTACCTCGGCGACCGCGACGGCGTGCGCACGCCGATGCAGTGGTCGTCGGACCGCAACGGCGGATTCTCCACCGCCAACCCCCACCGCCTCTACCTCCCGCTCATCACCGAGCAGGAGTACCACTACGAGAGCGTCAACGTGGAGACGCAACAGGCCAACTCGTCGTCGCTGTTGTCGTGGATGCGCCAGCTGATCGCCCTGCGAACCCGTCATCGGGTGTTCGGACGTGGCGACATCACCTTCCTCGACCCCGACAACCCGCACGTACTCGCGTTCGTCCGCCACCTCGACGGCGAGCCGCCGATGCTGTGCGTCGCCAACCTGTCGCGGCTCGCACAGCACGTCGAGCTCGATCTGCGTGCGTACCAGGGCGCCACTCCCGTCGAGGTGTTCGGCCAGACCCGCTTCGCGACGATTCGAGATCAGGACTACCAGGTGACCCTGGCGCCGTACGGCTTCTTCTGGTTGTCGCTGCTCGGCACACCGGCGCAGCTCGACGCGTCACCCGTTCCGCACCTGCCGGGCACGACGACCGAAGTGCTCCGCCGGCGGGCCGGGCTCGGCCGCGCGCTCGAACGCTGGCTGCCGGGGCGACGCTGGTTCGCCGGCAAGGGTCGCACGATCACCGGCGTCACCGTCGACGACGCCGTCGAGCTCGGCCGCGACCCCTGGGTCGCGATGCTCGTCGTCACGGTTGCCTTCACCGAAGGCGACGACCAGCGCTACACCGTTCCGCTCGTCCAGCTGAGCCGCGAACTCGCGGAATCGTCGGACCTCGCCGTTCACGTCATCGCCCAACTCGACGGCGACTCCGTCCTCGTCGATGCGATGCTCGACGCACGAGGTGCCGCCGCGGTCATCGGCACCGCCCTACGTCGTCGGTCTCGTCCGGCGCGTCACGGCGAGCTGCGAGGTTCTCCGCGGCGCACCGGACTGGCCCACCTCCTCGACGACCCGCGCCGTGTCCAACTGCTGACGGTCGAGCAGTCGAACTCCTCGGTCATCATCGACGGCACCCTGATCGCGAAACTGGTCCGGCGCCTCGAGCCGGGAGTGAACCCCGACGTGGAACTCCCCGCCCACCTGCGAGCAGCCGGGTTCGACCGGGTGCCAGGTGTCGCCGCCACCGCTGCGATCGATCTCGTCGGCGAGGCGGAATCCGCCGATGTCGTGATCGTGCACGACGCTGTTGCGCACGAGAGCGACCTGTGGGTCAAGATGCTCGACGAACTCGGGTTGGCGATCGACAGGGGTGCGCCCACCGACGGCCCCGAGGCCGAGCTGATCGGAACCGAGGTCGCCGACCTGCTCGGGCGTCGCACCGCCGAGCTGCACCTCGCGCTGGCCCGCACCGACGTCGGCGTGGACCGCGGCAGCCGGTCGAGCGCGATGACGCCGGACGCGTTCACCCTGCTCTGGCAGCGATCGATCCTCCAGACGCTGCGCAACGAGGTCAGGTCGACGCAGCGCGAACTCACCAGGGCACGCCGAGCGGGCCTGTTGAACGAGGCCGCGGTCGAACAACGCGACCAACTCGATGCGAACGTCGACGAGTTGCTCGGGCGGTTCGATCGGCTGCGCGACACGAAGCTCGACGCGAAGCGCATCCGTGTGCACGGCGACCTGCACCTCGGGCAGATCCTGTGGACCGGTCACGACGTGGTGTTCATCGATTTCGAGGGCGAGCCCGGAGCACCGATCGCTCAGCGCAGCATCAAGCGATCCCCGCTCGCGGACGTCGCAGGGCTGATCCGCTCGTTCGACTACGCAGGCCGAATGGCGATCCACACCGCCATCGAGCGAGGGCGTGTCGGCGAGGGCGACCAGACCGCGATGGACGCTTGGCGACGTCGATGGACGTCGCAGATCCATCGCGCACTGCTCGACTCCTACTTCGCAGCGATCGGCGACGCCGGCCTGATCCCCGCCGACGACGACGACCGCCGGCTCCTCGTCGACATCTACGTGCTCGTGAAGGCGATGTACGAAGTCCGCTACGAGCTCGCCAACCGTCCCAGCTGGGTCAGCTGGCCGATGTCGGCGATCTCCGACATGCTGCCGGGGAACTGATGGCGAGCGACGCGCTGCGCGCACGCGCCGCCGAGTTGGGGGTCCAGACCAGCTACCACGACGTGGACGGCGGTCTCCACGACGCCGACGACACCGTCCTCGACCACGTGGTCCAGATCCTCGAGGCCGACCGGGCTGGAGCCGCAGCGACATCGCGAACGACACCACCGGTGCACGTCGCGGGCGGCGGGTCGATCGTCGTGTCGGCTCGCGTCCTCGATGCATCGATCGACGTGGAGGGCCGGCCGGTCGCACTCGTGGTGCGTCACGACGCCTCCGGCGACCTGTTGGAGTTGCCCGACGACCTCCCGTTCGGTTGCCACCTGGTCCGATTCGATGCCGACACCGGTCCCGGCGAGACGATCGTGGTCGTCGCTCCGGACACGATGCAGCGCGACGACCGCCTCGCGGGTCGGTGGCAGCCTCTTCGTGCCGACCTACGCGCTCTGGGAACGCGACCGGCCGCTGCCGTCGTTTGGCCACCTGCACGAATTGGCCCGCTCGCTGAAGTCCTCCGGCGTGGATGCGGTGTCGACACTGCCGCTGTACGCGACGTTCCTCGACGACCCGTTCGACCCCAGCCCGTACTCACCGGTGAGTCGGCTGCACTGGAACGAGCTCTATCTCGACGACGACGGCCTCCCGCCAGCACCGATTCCGCCGCAGACCGACCTCGTCGACTGGCGCTCGCTCGCCGAGCGACGCCGGCGCCAGCTCATCGAAGCGGCTGCACGGGTCACCCCCGCCCTCGAGGCTCGGCTCACGGCGTTCGGCGCCGCACATCCCGACGTCGGTGCCTACGCACGCTTCATGGCCCACCGCGAGGCCGGCGGTGACCCCACCGTCGAACGATCCCACCTGCTCGCCCAGTACCTGGCCGACCGACAGCTCGCTGCCATCGCAGCGGATCCCGACGCCGCGGCGCTTGCTCTCGATCTCCCGATCGGCTCCAGCCCGGTCGGCTACGAGGTCTGGGCCGACCCGTCGATGTTCGCTTCCGGCATCAGTGTCGGGGCACCGCCCGACACGTTCTTCGCCGACGGTCAGAACTGGGGATTCCCGCCCCCGCTCCCGGCGGCGATGCACGCGAGCGGCCACCGCCTGTGGCGTCGGTTGATCGAGCGGGTCGGTCGTCATGCCGACGTGCTGCGCATCGATCACGCGATGGCGATCGAACGGCTGTGGTGGGTTCCCGACGGACATTCAGCCGATCAGGGCGTGTACGTGCACTACCCGCGCGAGGAGATCCTCGCGGTCATCGCGGCGTCCGCTGCGGCCGCCGGCGTCACCATCGTCGGCGAGAATCTCGGCACGGTGCCGCCCGAGGTCTCCGAGGCCTTCGAACGCTGGGACGTGCTCGGCATGTACGAAGAACAGTTCCACCTCGACGACGATCCGCTCCCACGCATCCCCGCTCGCACGGTGGCCGGGATCCGCACCCACGACATGGAACCGATCGCCGAACTCGTCGCGACCAGCGACACCTCCGGCTACCGCGAACGCCTGGGCGCCGCACACCAGCGGACGATCGAGCCACGCTGGGACGACATCGTCGACCAGATGCTCGTGCGACTCGCTGCGAGCGACGCCTACCTGGTGAGCGCCGACCTCGACGACCTGATCGGGGAGACCCGCCCGCACAACCTGCCCGGTCGGGTGGTCCCCGGTCTCTGGGCCCGGCGCCTCGACCGCCCGACCTCCGAGATCCTCGCCGATCCCGACGTCCGCCGCCGACTCTCCATCCTGGGAAGGACCACACCGTGAACATCGACGACCCGACACCTCCGACTCGCACCGAGCACGAATCGCCGCGCGCCGACGAACTCGACCGCTACCTCTTCAACGAGGGGACGCACCGCTACCTGCACCGACGCTTCGGCGCACAGCCGGCCGATGGCGGCGCACACTTCGCCGTGTGGGCGCCCAACGCCCGAGCGGTCGCGGTTGCGGGATCGTTCGACGACTGGCGCGACCATCACCTCGACCCGAGCGAATCAGGGGTGTGGAGTGGTTGGGTCGACGGTCCGACGCTCGGTGACCGCTACGTGTACCGGGTGACGACCCCCTCGGGCTCGGTGGTCGAGAAGTCCGACCCGTTCGGCGCCGCCACGGAGGAACCCCCGTCGATCGCGTCGGTGATCGCCGACCTCTCCTACGACTGGGGTGACGAGGAGTGGATGGCGAACCGGGCCGAGCGCATCGCCCTCGACGCACCGATCTCGATCTACGAACTCCACCTCGGCTCGTGGGGCCGTCACGTCACCGACGGCCGACGCTTCCCTCGGTACGACGAACTCGCCGACCCGATCGCCGATCACGTGCTCGCGCACGGGTTCACCCATGTCGAGTTGCTCCCGATCATGGAGCACCCCTTCTACGGATCGTGGGGATATCAGACGACCGGCTTCTTCGCCCCGAGCGCCCGCTACGGCTCACCGATCGACCTCATGCGGATGATCGACCGGCTCCACCAGCGCGGCGTCGGCGTGATCCTCGACTGGGTCCCCTCACACTTCCCGAACGACAGCCACGGGCTCTACGAGTTCGACGGTACGCACCTCTTCGAGCACGCCGATCCCCGCCAGGGCTACCACCCCGACTGGAACTCGGCGATCTTCAACTACAGCCGCAACGAGGTGCGCTCGTTCCTGGTGTCGAGCGCGATGTGCTGGCTCGACCGGTACCACGTCGACGGGCTGCGCGTCGATGCCGTGGCCTCGATGCTGTACCTGGACTACTCGCGCAACGAAGGCGAGTGGATCCCGAACGAGTTCGGCGGACGCGAGAACCTCGACGCGATCGTCTTCCTGCGCCAACTCAACGAGGCGGTCTACGGCGAGTTCCCCGACGTGGCGACCTTCGCCGAGGAGTCGACCTCGTGGCCGATGGTCAGCCGACCGACGTACATCGGTGGTCTCGGATTCGGGTACAAGTGGGACATGGGGTGGATGCACGACACCCTGGCGTACTTCGAACACGACCCGATCCACCGGCGTTGGCACCACGGAGAGATCACGTTCCGTTCGGTGTACGCGTCGAGTGAGCACTTCGTGCTGCCCCTCAGCCACGACGAGGTGGTGCACGGCAAGGGCTCCCTCCTCGCCAAGATGCCCGGCGACGACTGGCAGCAGTTCGCCAACCTTCGGCTGCTGTACGCGATGCAGTGGGCGCAACCCGGCAAGAAGCTGCTGTTCATGGGATGCGAATTGGCGACGCGTCAGGAGTGGAACCACGAGGGCACGCTCGACTGGTGGCTCCACGACGTCGACTCGCATCGGGGCATTCGCGAGTGGCTCGCCGACGTCAACCACCTCTATCGGCGCGAACCGGCGCTGCACCGGGGCGACAGCGACCCCGCGGGCATCCAGTGGGTCGAGGGCGCCGACGCCGACCAGAGCGTGTACGCCTGGTTGCGCAAGGACCCGACCGGAGCGAGCCGTCCGGTCCTCGCGGTGTTCAACGCCACACCGACACCGCGCCACAACTACCGACTCGGGGTGCCGACGGCGGGCCGTTGGGCCGAACTCCTCAACTCCGACGCGAATGCGTACGGCGGCAGCGGGCTGGGCAACTACGGGGGCGTCGAGTCGGTGCCGGTCGACTCCCACGGGTTCCACCAGTCGATCGTGCTCACCCTGCCACCGCTCGGCGCCGTGTTCCTGGCGCCGGATCCGTCGTGACCCGACTCGGCGCCACCGTGGTCGACGGCGGCACCCGCTTCGAGGTGTGGGCGCCGAACGCGTCGACCGTCGAGGTCGGCGTGCAGCGACGCGTCGAGACCGACACCGGGACACCAGGGTTCGACGAGGCCGACATCCATGCACTCCAGCGGACGGCAGCCACTGTTGCCGAACTCGACACCTGGTCGATCGTGGTCGCGGACGTCGGACACGCCGATCACTACCGGTTCCGACTCGACGGCGGGGCGTGGCTGGCCGATCCGGCATCGCGTTGGCAACCCGAAGGTGTCCACGGTCCGTCGGCCGTCGTCGACGAGTCGCTGTATCGCTGGCACGACGACGGCTGGGCGGGTGTCGGTCTCGACGCCGCGGTGTTGTACGAACTGCACGTCGGCACGTTCACCGCCGACGGTACCTTCGACGCCGCGATCCGCCATCTGCCGAGACTGCGAGATCTCGGGGTGACGCTGATCGAGTTGATGCCCGTCGCGGCGTTCCCGGGGGTGCGCAACTGGGGGTACGACGGCGTCTTCCCCTTCGCCGTGCAGCACTCCTACGGCGGGCCCGACGGGCTCGCGCGCTTCGTCGACGCGGCGCACCGTTTCGGGCTCGGTGTCGTCCTCGACGTCGTGTACAACCATCTCGGTCCCGAGGGCAACACGCTCGGGAGCTACGCGCCGTACTTCACCGACGCCTACCGCACGCCGTGGGGTGCGGCGGTCAACGTCGCCGACCGGGGCAGCGACGGCGTGCGTCGCTACTTCATCGAGAACGCCGTCTCCTGGATCCGCGATCTCCATCTCGACGGTCTTCGCCTCGACGCGGTCCACGCGATCGTCGATCCGACGCCGGCGCCGTTCGTCGAAGAACTCACCGCCGCCGTTCACGATGCGGCCGGCGCCGCGGGACGCACTGCCCTGGTGACGATCGAGAGCAGTGCCAACGATCCCCGGATCGTCCGATCGACGTCCGAGCACGGGTGGGGATGCGATGCGGTGTGGAACGACGACTTCCACCACGCCCTACGGGTGGCGCTCACCGGTGAACGCCACGAGTACTACCGCGCCTACGCCGGCGCCGCCGACGTCGCTTCGGCATGGGACCGTCGGTGGGTGTACTCGGGGCAGTACTCGCCGTCGTTCGATCGACGCCACGGCGCGCCAGCCGACGCGATCGACCACCGCCACTTCGTCGTGTTCGACACCAACCACGACCACGTCGGCAACACGCCGCGCGGCGACCGGATGCTCAGCGACGTCGCACCCGACGACCCGCGACATCGGCTCGCCGCAGCAGCCATCCTCCTGTCGCCGTTCACGCCGATGCTGTTCATGGGTGAGGAGTACGGCGAGACCGCACCGTTCCCGTACTTCATCGACCACAGCGACCCCGATCTCGTCGAAGCGGTGCGGGCGGGCCGTCAACGCGAGTTCTCCGGAGCCGACTGGTCGGGTCCCGTGGCCGATCCCGCCGACACGTCGACGTACGAGGGGGCCGTGCTCGACGTCACCCTCACCGAGCGCGAACCGCACCGCTCACGTCTCGCGATGTACACCGAACTGCTCCGCCTGCGACGAGTACATCCGATCCTCACCGACCCCGGCGCGCAGCAGCACGTGTCGCTCCTCGACGACGCGCTCTTCGTGGTGCGTTCGCTGCCGGGCAGGACGGCGTCGCTCGTGTTCAACTTCTCCGCCGACGGCGTCGACCATCCCGCCCCCGACCCCACCGACGACATCGTGTTCGACTCCGACGACGTCCGTTGGGGTGGCTCCGGCCGGTCCGTCGACCACATCGCGCCCTGGTCCGCCCGTCTGAGCATCACCGATGCCGACTGACACGCCGTCACCTCTGGGGTCGGACCCAAGACGTACCACCCACGTGGTGATCGTGGGCGGCGGCTTCGGGGGGCTGGCGGCGGCGAGGGGACTCGCCGACGTGCCGGTTCGGATCACGTTGATCGACCGCCGCAACCACCACCTCTTCCAGCCGCTGCTCTACCAGGTGGCCACCGCCGGTCTGAACCCAGCCGACATCGCCGCGCCGATCAGGTCGATGCTGGCCGATCAGGCCAACGTCCGTGTGCTCCTGGGCGAGGTGGCGGACGTCGATCCCGACGAGGCGAACGTGACACTCGACGACGGCACCGTGGTCGGCTTCGATCATCTCGTGCTCGCCACCGGCACCAGGCATTCCTACTTCGGTCACGACGAGTGGGAGGCCCACGCTCCCGGCCTCAAGACCGTCGAGGACGCACTGGAGATCCGTCGACGGATCCTCCTCGCGTTCGAGCGGGCAGAACGTGCGACCGAACCGACCGAACGCGAAGCGAACTTGACGTTCGTCGTCGTCGGCGGAGGACCGACCGGTGTCGAGATGGCCGGAGCGGTCGCCGAGATCGCGTTCCGCACGATGACACGGGAATTCCGCACCATCGACTCGACGACCGCGCGGGTCATCCTGCTCGAGGCCACCGATCGCATCCTCGCCGCCTACCCCGAGTCGTTGTCGACGAGCGCCCGCCGACAACTGGCCGCACTCGGTGTCGACGTCCGCACCGGTGTGATGGTCACGGGGATGGACGCAGACGGCGTCGAGACGTCCGCCGGGACGATCCACACCCGTACGGTCGTGTGGGGTGCCGGCAACGAGGCCTCACCCCTCGCGGGGCGACTCGGAGCGCCGGTCGACCGCGCCGGGCGCGTCGTGGTCGAACCGGATCTCTCCGTTCCCGGCCACCGCAACGTGTTCGCGATCGGCGACATGGCCCACGCGAGCTCCGGCGGCGCGACGGTGCCGGGCGTGGCGCAGGGAGCGATCCAAGGAGGAGCTCACGTCGCCCGTGCCATTCGGGCCGACCTCGACGGCACGCCCCGGCCCGTGTTCCGATACCGCAACAAGGGCGAACTCGCCACGATCGGGCGGTCGTCGGCGGTCGGTGTGATCGCCGGCCGCAAACTGTCGGGTTGGGTGGCGTGGATGGCGTGGTGGTCCGTCCACATCTTCTTCCTGATCGACTTCCGCAGCCGCCTGCTGGTGCTGATCAACTGGTCGTGGAACTACGTGACGTTCCGCCGCGGCGCCCGCCTGATCACCGGGGCCTGGCGCCCTCGCGTGACACCTGGGGTCGGACCCGACACGTGACGTCGAGCAGCCGCGGCGCCGTGCACCGCGGCGGTCACACGCGTTCGACGACGGCGACCGGGAAGCGGTTGAGCCACCGACGGACGGGGACCGAGGTGCCACCGCTGACGACCCCGGCGTCGTCGTCCAGCACGTTGCGCCAGGAGCCCTCGGGCAGGACGAGAGCGGTGTCCGCCCACCCCCCGGTGACCTCTCGGGTCGCCACGATCGTCACGACGGCAGGGCCGTCGGAATCGGCACGGGCGAAGGCGATCACGGCATCGTTCCGGTCGCCGGTGACCTCCAGCGCGACGTACCCGGCATCGGGACCGAACGCCGCTGCACTCCTCCGACGCAGCTCCAGCGTCCGCGTGATCACGACCGCCTTCGACGCATCGACCTCGCCGCCGGTCCAGGCCGTGGGTCCGTCGAGCTGCGCGGCGCGGTCGACGAGCGAACGTCGTTCGGTCCAATCGGGCTCGACGCGATTGTCGGGATCGACGAGCGAGTACGTGAACGCCGCGGTGCCCTGATACAGGTCGGGGACACCTGGCGCCGTCAGCCGGATGGCCAACGATCCCACTGATCGCGCCCATCCGGAGCGCAGTGTGACAGCGACGACGTCGCCGAGCGGACCAGCCGTGGCGAGGTCGGTCAGTTCACCCTCGAGCACGTCGGCGAGCCGCGCCAGCGCCTCCTCGTAGGCGGCGTCAGGAGCCGTCCAGGACGTGTGTTCCTCCGCCTCGCGCGCGGATTTGACGAGGTACTCCGCCATCCGTTCGGAATCGATCGGCCATGCGGTGACGGCGGTCTCCAACGCCAGCAACGTCGTCGCGGCGTCGAGTCCGCTGCGACGAAGGAAGTCCCCGTGTTCGACCATCCAGTGGCGCACGACCGCCGCCCAGTCGTCGGCGATCTCTGCGAGCGCCAGCGCCCGTGCGCGGACTCCTTCGGATCTCTTGGTGTCATGGGTCGTGCCGGCGAGCAACGCCAGCGGAGCGTGGGCCTGCGCCTCGAGCTGGTACCGGTGGAACCCGCTCACGGGGACGTTCCATTGTCCAGGGGCGCCGCCGACCTCGCAGAGCGCGGCCAGGCGCAGGTACCGGTAGAACGCGCGGTCCTCGGCCCCCTTCGCCATCACGGGGCTGGTGAGTTGCTGCCACCGTCCGGCCACCGCCGGGTCGCTCTCGATCAGGTCGACGAGGCGCTCGATGTCGTCGGCGAAATCGGGCCGAGTCGAGATCGCCCGACGGCGGGCCGTCGCCAGTTGCGCCACCGAATCGGCGTCGTCCGGCAGGTAGGTGCGATACCGATGGAGTCCGATCGTCAGCTCGACGACCGCCTGACGTGTCCGCTCGGGATCGACCGACCCGGCTCGCTGGAGGACGAGCCGGACGACACGATCGAGATCGGGTCGCAGGCCGCCGTCGAGCACCTCACGGCGACCGACGTCCTCGAGTTCGGCAAAGGAACGACCGTCGCCGGTGATGTCGGTCCACAGCGAGGTCAACGGGCCCTCGGCGTCCGCGGAGAGCATCGTGTGTTCGCTGACCCGGATGTGTTCGTAGCCCGTGGTGCCGTCGACGGGCCACGAGGGCGGCAACATCTCGTCGACAGCGAGGATCTTCTCGACGAGCAGCCAACGGCGGTCACCGATCCTCCGACGGAGACCGGCCAGGTAGGCGCCCGGTTGCGCGAGGCCGTCGACATGGTCGACACGAACCCCGGCGAAGGCAGGATGCGCCGAGAGCAGCGTCGGGATCGTGTCGATGACCTCCGCGACGGCGGGATCCTCGGCCCGCACGGCGACCAGGTCGTCGATCGTGAAGAAGCGCCGCACATTGCGGGCAGGGTCACGCCACCACTGCAGGCGGTAGTGCTGGCGCGTCACCGCCTCGGCGACGTCGAGCCCCTCGGTGCCCGAGGCGAGGGGGAACCGCAACGGTCCGTAGCGGAGTTCTGGGCCCCGGTCACCGACGCCGATCGACAGCGCGCCGGAGGCGATCACGTCAGCGAGCGGGTCACCGAGCTTGGGAACGACGACCGTGCCGTCGGTGACGGCCCAGTCGACGTCGAACCACGATGCCGCCGGCGACTCGCGGCCGTCGCGCAGCATCTCCCACCACCGCTCGTTGAGGTGCGCCTCGGCGACCGACATGTGATTCGGGACATGGTCGATGACGATGCCGAGACCGTGGTCGCGGGCGGCGTCGAGCAGCGCGAACAGCCCGCCTTCGCCGCCGAACTCGGCCCGCACGCGGGTGTGGTCGATCACGTCGTAGCCGTGGAGGCTGCCGGGGACCGCCTCGGCGACCGGTGACAGGTACACGTGACTCACGCCGAGTGCGACGAGATGGTCGAGGATCCCGATCGTCTCGGCGAAGCCGAACGTCGGCGTCAACTGGATGCGATACGTCGCAACCGGGGTGATGTCGAGTTCCGAAGCCACGTCGAGTGTCTACCCCACCGCGCCGACGATCACTCCCGACCCCCTGCTCACCCGTTCTCGTGAACGAGATGCGGCCCAGGTGCGCATCTCGTTCACGAGAACGGCGGGGAACGTCAATCGCAGCTGATCCGGAACGAGTTGTCGAGGTCGAGGGGCAACAGCAGCGTGCGCAGACCGAGCGCGATCGACCGAGCGCAGACCGATTCGGGATCGTCGACGAAACGCTGGGCGTACTCGGCGTTGAACACCGGCTTGTCCCGGTCGACGAACGCTGCGTAGACCTCGCACTCGTCGAACTCGTGGCACTGCTCGTTGACGGCGAAGTCGAACACGTCGACGAGGTCGGGGATCTGCTCGAGGTCGTTCTTCAGCCCGATCAGGAGCCCCCGTTCCGCGGCGGCCTCGGCGAGGAACCGGTTGAAGGCGAGCTGGTCGTCGCCGGAGAGGTCGAAGCCGGTGTCGTTCGTGTAGCCGTCGACGTTGTCCGGTTCCACGCCGTCACACCCCTGTTCGACAGCGAGGTCGAGGCGTCCTTCGGCGACGGCGCGCACCGACGGATCGCGCACGTCGAGCCATCGCTCGTCGTCGAAGCCGTCGAGCGTGTCGCCCAGTGCTCCGCGCGCGAACCCGTCGGCATCTGGACGCCAGCCCTCGTACGAGCCGGCCGAGAAGTAGCAGACGACGATTCGGCCGTCGGCCCGCAGGCCGGAGACGACCGACGGGTCCGTGTCGAACAGGTCGACGTCGTACACGTCGACGTCGTGGGACGTGTCGAGTGCACCCTGGAGCTGCCACTGCCAGGTGCTGGCGGCCGTGAGCGCTGGGCGGGCGCCGTCGTCACCATCGTCACCATCGTCACCGTCGTCACCGCCACACGCGGCGAGGACGAGTGCGAGCATCGTGAGCGCGGCTGCGCCTCGACCCACCACCCGATCTCGTGAACGAGGTGCGGCCCAGATGCGCGTCGTGTTCACGAGTTCGGGATTCAGACGAGGGCGGCGACGGCAGAACCCATCAGGTCGACGAAGTTGTCGGCGTAGAACTTCTGACGGATCCCCTCGGGGCGGTCGCCGAGGCTCTTCTCGAATCGCTCGAACGGGCGGCGGCCCCCCTCGACGTGGGGGTAGTCGGTGTTGAACAGCAGGACGTTCGGACCGATCTGGTCGGTGACCCAACCGATGTCCTCCGTCGGGTACGGCGTGACGCGAACCTGACGCTCGACGTACTCGCTCGGTCGCAAGGACAAGTTCTGCAGCCGCTCCTCGTGACGGGCGAACGCATCGATGGCCGACTCCATCTGCTTCATCCAGCTCGGCACCCAGCTGCACCCCTGTTCGATCACACCGATGCGCAGGTCGGGGAACCGCTCGAGGACACCGTCGAAGATCAGGGTGGCGAGCGTCTGCATCGGCGGGAACGGGATCGCCATGTAGTCGACCGAGCGGAAGTTCTCCTCGCCGCCGTGGAAGTCGGTCGGGATCGGCAACCCGTTGTCGAAGTAGGCGCGATCGATCAGGTCGCCCGTGCCGCCGACGTGGAACACCACCGGAATGCCCGCCTCCTCCGCCTGGCGCCACACCGGATCGAGAGCGATGTGCGACGGCGAGTGGCCCATCGGGCAGCCCGAGGCGACGAGGAGCGCGGCAGCGCCCATCTCGATCGCCTCGCCGGCCATCGAGTCGGCCCGCTCGAAGTCGGCGAGTGGCACGTAGCAGGTGGGGAGCAGTCGAGGATCGACCGAACAGAACTCGACCATCCCCCGGTTGTGGGCCCGAGCGGCGCCGTAGGCGAGGTCGAGGTCCGGCTGGTGCTCCCACTGGTAGAGACGGCTGTTGTGGAAGGTGTTGAACAGCAACTGGCTCTGCACGCCGATGAAGTCGAGCACCCGCGGTCGGTCCTCGGCGAGAAACGAGCCCGTCGCCGCGAAGTTCTTTCGATTCATCACCTCGACGTCCTCGTCGGCGAGGAACTCGTCCGTGCGATGACGTTCGGTCAGCCGTTCGAACGCCGCGTCGATCCGGGCCTGGTCGCCACCGTGATCGCCGTCGCCGGTCTGGGCGAGCTCGTTGGCGTAGCCAGGCCGTTCGATGCGGTCGCGGATGTCGGGGTCGGCGTGGTCTCGCAGCCAGTTCGGCGGCTCCATGATGTGGGCGTCGGCGTCGTGTGCGATGCGGTCGGCGATGTAGGCCATGCAACATTCTGTTCGATCCGGGCGATCGTGTTCGTATCGTTGGTCAATTCCCCCTGCAGGAGCGCGCGATGAACAACGACCACGACGAACCCGACACCGAAGCGGCCGACGCCGAGACGAACGACACCGAGACGAACGACACCGAGACGAACGACACCGAGGCGACCGACACCGAGGCGACCGACACCGAGGAGACCTCCCACCACACTGTGGACGACGATGTCGCGGTCGGGTTCGCAGCGCTCGGGTTGCGCGACGAGCTGCTCGCCGCCCTCGACGATCTCGGCTACGAGGAACCCACCCCGATCCAGCGCGAGACGATCCCGCTGCTGCTCACCGGACGCGATCTCCTCGGCCAGGCCGCAACCGGCACCGGCAAGACCGCCGCCTTCGCGCTGCCGGCACTCCAGATGATCGACGCCTCGCGTCGCGTCCCGCAGGTGCTGGTCCTCGTGCCCACACGCGAACTGGCCGTGCAGGTCAGCGAGGCGATGTTCCGCTACGGGCGCGAACTCGGTGTCAAGGTGGTGCCCGTGTTCGGCGGCCAGCCGATCCAACGCCAGCTCCAGGCGCTCGACCGCGGCGTCCACGTCGTGGTCGCCACGCCGGGACGAGCCCTCGATCACATCGGTCGCGGCTCGCTCGCCCTCGACGCCATCCAGACGGTGATCCTCGACGAGGCCGACGAGATGCTCGACATGGGCTTCACCGACGACATCGAGTCGATCCTCGAGAGCACCCCCGACGACCGCCAGACCGTGCTGTTCTCGGCCACGATGCCCTCGCGGATCACCTCGATCGCGAAGCGGTACCAGCGCAGCCCGGAGCGCATCACGATCGGTCGGCCCGACTCCGAACCGGGTGCCAAGGTGCTCGTTCGCCAGACCGTGTACGTGGTGCAGCGCGCCCACAAGCCGTCGGCGCTCGGCCGGATCCTCGACATCGAGGCACCGAAGTCGGCGCTCGTCTTCTGTCGTACCCGCACCGAGGTCGACCAGCTGACCGAGACGATGAACGCACGCGGCTACCGCGCCGAAGCGCTGCACGGCGGCATGGACCAGGCGCAGCGCGACCGGGTGATGTCGCGGCTGCGCGACGGCACCGCCGAGTTGTTGGTCGCGACCGACGTCGCCGCCCGCGGTCTCGACGTCGACACGCTCACCCACGTCGTCAACTACGACGTCCCGTCAGCGGCGGAGAGTTACGTCCACCGCATCGGTCGCGTCGGGCGCGCCGGACGCGAAGGCGTGGCGATCACGCTCGCCGAACCGCGCGAGCGCCGCGGGCTCGAGAACATCGAGCGGCTGACGAAGCAGAAGTTCGAGATCGCCAAGGTGCCGACGGTGGCGGACCTGCGCATCCGCCAGATCGAGATGACGGTCAACGCGGTGCGCGAAGCGCTCACGGCGGTCGATCTCGAGGACTTCAACGTGGTGTTGCACGCGCTCGCCGGCGAGGACAGCGACCGCAACATCGCGCTCGCGGCGATCAAGCTGGTCCACGAGTCACGCGGCGCCACGATCGACGAGCTGGAGATTCCCGACGCGTCGGACCGCCTGCGCGGCAAGCCCGACTCGAAGAAGTTCGACAAGAACAAGAATCGCAACGCCGGCGAACGCGACCGCCCGGGCAAGAAGGGCCAGCGTTCGGGTGGTGCGGGCACGGGCTTCGTGCACGTCAGCCTCGGGCGCAAGGCGGGTGTGCGCCCCGGCGACCTCGTCGGAGCGATCGCCAACGAGACCGGGCTCGTCGGTCGGGAGATCGGCCCGATCCGCATCTCCGACGCGTATTCGGTGGTCGGCGTGCCCGAGGCATCGGTCGACCACGTCATCGAGACGATGCAGTCGACGACGATGCGCGGCAAGCGCGCCAGGGTTCGCCGCTTCGTCGAGTGATGCCCTCGATGTCCCGAACGACTCGGGACGCGTCGTTTGGCCGACGGGCTGCTCGGGAACGGCGCCGACATGGTCGCACCCGACGCTCCGATCAGCGTCGCCCTGGCAAGCGGTGGCTGACGGTCAGTCTCCGACCTCGGCGTCGACGACCGTGATCGGCCCGGACTCCGGCACCTGCAACACGAGCGGGGGGCGCTGCATGTTGAGTTCCGCGATTCGTTGCACCATCGCCGGCGGCGTCGAGCCGATCTGCAGTCGATCCATCAACTTCGGCTCATCGAGGGACTCGGGCAGCAGCACCGCATCGACATCGAGGGACTGCAGCACGTCGAGCATCGCCGTCAGCGCAGGCACGGTTGCCAGCCATGCCGTCGCGCCCACTCCCGCTGCTTCGAAATCGCGGAGCTGACGAACCAGGTGCTCACGGTCGGTTCCCTCGAGTTCCTCGGCGGTCACCGGACCCTTGGGATGAGGATGGTCGGTCCAACGCTCGTGTGACCGGTCGTACAGCACGACGTCGAAGCCGAACGTCCGTGCCAGGCCCAGAACCACCCGGCGTACGTGGGCGAGGGCCTCGTCGGAGTCGTCGGTGGCGATCGCCACGCGGCGAACCCCCTCGAG
This sequence comes from Ilumatobacteraceae bacterium, assembly GCA_963715285.1. Classification (GTDB taxonomy): domain Bacteria; phylum Actinomycetota; class Acidimicrobiia; order Acidimicrobiales; family Ilumatobacteraceae; genus Sva-07. The sequence continues at coordinate 155,987 of CAVQRU010000043.1, forward strand.
CGCTGTCTTCAGGGTCTGGTCGACGCGGCCATCGAACGCCTTGGTGTCGGCTCGGTTGGTGGTGTCGGTGTGGCTCATGGGATGAGCGTTCCCGATCGGGTCGGCGGTCAAACTCCGTCCGCACGGCGGTTCGATCGCGTCCGACCCAGCAGCGTGAGCCGCCGGGCCCCGAGGCGCCGCTCTTCGTTCAGCGACCGATCGAGAAGTGATCGGCGAGGCCGGCAACTTCGAGAAGCCTGGTCACGGGCTGGCTCGGCGAGTCGATCACCAGACGACGTGACGTGGCGTCCAGCCGTTGGTGCAGATCGATGAGCACACGAAGTCCGCTGGAATCCATGAACGTCACCTCGGCCATGTCGATGACGACGTCGTCATCACCGGCCGGAAGCGTTTCGAATCGGCCGGCCAGCGCGGGAGCGGAATGTGCATCGATCTCGCCTCGAAGCGCCACGGAGGACGACTCGCTCTCGACGATCAGCAAGCGGTCTGACATCCGGAAGATCGTACTGATTGCAGATGGGGTCCGTCACAGGGGTGAGCGGGTTCACCCGATCGGATGAACCCGCCTCCCACTCGTACGCGACGCGTTCCGGTCAGCTCTTCTCGAAGGACGTGCGGTGCACCACATCGCCCGTCGCGTCCTTGAGGTGCGAGCGGACGAACCACTGGAACAGCTCGAGGTCGCGCAGATGGCCGACGAGCAGATCGTCCGACACCGGGTCGAGTTCGGCGAGGCGCTGTTGCGCTCGCCGATGGTCCTCGATCACACCCGAGTACACCTTGTCCAACGCGACCAGGTGCTGCACCGTCGGTGCCCGGCTGATGTCGTAGTCCGGCCACGTCCGGCCGGCGGTGATGGCCCCGGGCGTACCGTGCGGCTCGCCTCCCAGGGTTGCGATGCGCTCTGCGAGCTCGTCGGACTGGAGCCGGACGGCGTCGACCTGGGGGTCGAGCATCTCGTGGATGGCGATGAAGTTCATGCCGACCACGTTCCAGTGGATGTGCTTGAGCGTCAGCTGCAGATCGAGCGTGGCGACGAGTCGGTCCTGCAGCGTCACGATCGTCTCCGTGGTCGAGGCGTCGGACATCCCGGCGATCGTCGTCTTGACGGAGCCCGCGTCGGACGTGTCGTGGCGGTCGTGTTCGGTGAGGATGTTGTTGCTCATACGATCGTGGTACCCGAACGGTGACGATCCGAAACGTGGATCAGCCGGAACGCGGACTGGTTTCGACCTGTTCGCCGACGGGTACGGGCACCGAGGTCATGAGCGTTACGAACGACATGAACCACTTCGACATGAACGACACCGACCGCTCCCTCCACGAGAACGCTGCTCACCGGTTCGACGTCGCCGTCATCGGTGCCGGAAGCGCCGGCGAGACGCTGGCGTCGGAGCTCGCCTCGAGCGGGCGCAGCGTGGTGGTCTTCGAACCCGCACTCGTCGGCGGCGAGTGTCCGTACCTGGCGTGCATGCCCACCAAGGCGATGTTGCACGACGCCGCGGTCGGCCGGACCTGGCACGATGCAGTACGGCGTCGCTCCGACGTGGTCGAGCATCTCGACGATGCCGTCCATGCCGCCGAACTCGAACGCACGGGGGTCGTGCTCGTTCGGTCGGCCACGCGCCTCGTGGCGGATCGGACCATCGAGGCGGCGTCGCAACGGTACGTCGCCGACGAGATCGTCATCGCGACCGGATCGGACGCGATCCGCCCCCCGATCACCGGACTCGACGATCTCGGTGATCGTTGCTGGACGAGTGCCGATGCGATGACGGCCCGGGAACGCCCCACTCGCCTCGCCATCGTGGGCGGCGGCGTGATCGGCTGCGAGCTCGCAACGATCTTCACCCGCTTCGGAACCGAGGTCCATCTGCTCGACGTGGCGGCGACCGCGTTCGAGGAGCTCCCGCCCGAGATCGGCGAGATCGTCGACGATGCGTTGCGCGCGGCCGGCGTTCGAGTTCGCCGAGGGGTTGCGATCGACCGTGTCGAGCGACGCGGCGGTGGCGTCCGGACCACCCTGGAGACCGGCGCCAGTGTCGACACCGACCGATTGCTGATCGCCACCGGGACCCGACCGCGAACCGGGGGCCTCGGACTCGAGAACATCGGCATCGATCCCGACCGGCTGCGGGTCGGCGAGTCCGGTCGCGTCGAGGGTGCGGCAGCGCTGTGGGCGATCGGCGACGTCGCCGGATTCGGTGCGTACACACACCTCGCGAACCACCAGGCTCGCGTCGTGGCCGCCACGATCCGTGGCGATCACACGAGACGATTCGACGAGGTGGTGACGCCGGCATGCGTGTTCACCGATCCACCGATCCTCACGATCGGCCCGACGCCCTCTGAGCTGTCCGACAACGACGTGCTGTGGTCGACAGCACGCCTGAGCGAGACACCTCGCTGGACCACCGACGAACTGGTCGACGGCTTCCTCGCGATCGCTGTCGATCGCGAGTCGCACGCCGTGGTCGCTGCACACGGCATCGGAGCGGGTTTCGACGAGCTCGCAGCTGCGCTGGTCACGGCGATCGACGCTGGCTTGACCGTCGACCACCTCGCGCGGTCGATGTGGCCATTCCCCTCCGTCGGGGAGATCCTCGGCGTCGTCTATTCCAGGGCGGCGGCAGCGCTGGCATCGTCGTGAACGGTCGGCTCATCGAGCCACTCACGCATCTGGTCGAACGATCGACGCAGGAGCCTCGACACGTGCATCTGTGAGATGCCGATCGTTTCACCGATCTCCGCCTGCGACATCCGCTCGTAGAAGCGGAGACGGACGATCTCGCGCTCGCGTTCGGGGAGCCGATCGAGCAGTTCCCCGATCACCTGCCGGTTCTCCGTGTCCTCGAAGCCGGCGTCGATCGTTGCGAGCGCACCTCGACGATCCATGCTCGTCTCGGAGCCGTCGTCGGCCGGGTTCGCATCGATCGTTCCAACGGTGTAGGCGGCACCTGCCGAGAGGCCACGCAGTACGTCGTCCCGCTCGACACCGAGGTGTCGTGCGATTTCGTCGACCGACGGCGAGCTGCCGCTGGCCTGGGAGAGTTCGTCGGATGCCCGTCGGACCTGGAGGTGGAGCTCCTTCGCACTCCTGGGCACGCGGACGGTCCACGAGCGATCGCGGAAGTGCCGTTTGATCTCTCCTTCGATCGTCGGTCCGGCGAACGAGGAGAACGATCCGCCGTAGTCGGGGTCGAACCGGTCGACGGCCTTGACGAGGCCCACCATCGCGACCTGCCGGAGATCGTCGTCACTCAGGTTCGCACGTCGGTAGCGGTTGGCGATGTGCGCGGCGAGGCCCATGTGCCGCTCGACGAGTCGGTTGCGCACCGACCGCTGCCTCGTCGCGGCGAACTCCCGGAACAGCGCGAGTTCGTCGTCCCGTGCGGACGCCTCGCTCATGACGTTCGAGGTGCTTCGGCCAGCTCGGCACTTCGCTTGGAGAAGGTGACGGCAGCCGCACCGACCGTGACGGCGTCGGTGACCGATTCGAGGATGCTCGTCGCGAGGTCGTCGAGCACGATCGACACACCGGGCGTGTCCGCCGCAACGGTGACGGAGAGTTCGCCGTGCGTGAGCGAGCACGACACCCGTGCCCGCCCGTCGGTGGGAGCGGTGTCGGCGAGCACGGAGAAGACCTCACTGAGCGCCAGACGGAGGTCGTCGAGTTCATCCACCGAGAAGCCGGCGTCCGAGCCGATCGCTGCCACCAGGGTCCTCAGCGTGGACGCGAACTCGACACGGAGCGGGACGGTGATCTCGATCCGGTCAGGGTTCGACGTCGGCGCCTCGGGAGGTTCCATGGCGGCACGCTACCCGTGGCGGTGAGCGTGCAAACCCACTGCCCACGCCGCCGCGCTCGCCCGGTGACCTACTTCGCCAAGCGGGTCTGAGACGGCGGACGGCGCGACGATCGTCGGTGACACTCAGCGTCGCTCGAACATGCAGCGCACCACGACGCGGTCGCCATCGACCTCGACGGTGACCGTGTCGGCGAGGGCACGGACGATCGCGAGCCCTCGCCCTGAGGAGCGCCCGTCGACCGGCGCGACCCACGAAGAGACCTCCGGCAGGGTCTGTCCGTCGGACACCACCGCGCAGGTGACCGCGTCGGGTGCGACCGTCACCTCGACGGTGATCGACGCTCGGTTGCCATGGACGACGGCATTGGTGACGAGTTCGCTGACTGCGAGGAGGAGGTCCGTCACCGTCGCGTGATCGAGCTGCGAGCCTTCCACCGCCTCACGGACCAGATCGCGAGCGCCGCCGATCGACTCCGTCGCAGCGGCGAAGTGGCGAGTGTGCGATGTCACTCCGGCCGCCGCCTCCATGACGCAACGGTAACCGACCCGTCGCGAACCAAACCTCCCCGCAGGGAGTTCCCCCGGCGGTTGTCGCCGGCGTCATCGCCTGGGACACTCTGCACGGTGCCGCAACTCTCCGCCGATGATGACCGTTTCTCGGCGCCGCTCACACTCCTGCAGAGCCTGCGCAGCTTCTCGACACAGCTCCTCGGTATCCACACGGTCGACGAAGTGGCACGGGCGCTGATGACCGACGGCGTCGGTGCAGCGGGCGCTGCCGGCGGATCGCTGATGATCGTCCAGGGCACTCGCCTGCAGATGATCTCGGAACGCAACCTCGGTGACGACATCACCAGCGCCTGGAACGACTTCGACATCCGACCTGGGCTCGACCCGATCTCCGACGCACTGACCGATCAGACCCCGGCCTTCTATCCCGACCGCGCCGGTCTCCTGCTGGCGTACCCGCACCTCCGGGACACGATCGAACCCACACCACATCACGCCTGGGTCGTCCTCCCGCTCCTCCACGACGGGCTTCCGCTCGGATCACTCGGGTTCACCTACGAGCAACCGCAGCAGTTCGGCACCGCCGAACAGTTGGCGCTCCTGACGATCGCCGACCTCGCGACACAGGCGGTCATCCGTGTGCTGTCAGCGGTCGAGGAGCGACAGGCGTTCGAATCGCTCCACGCAGCGTTGCTCGATCTCGAGGTCCCACAGCTCAACGGTGTCACCACCGCCACCGCACATCTCACGGCGGCGAAGACGTCCGAAGCGGGAGGCGACTGGTTCAATGCGACCGAGCTCGCCGATGGCCACCTGCTGTTCGTGATCGGTGACGTCGCGCATCACGGCACGGCCGCCGTGGGCGAGATGGGGCGGATCCGGGCGGTGGTTCTTGCCTACGCCGTCGAGGAACACCCGACCAACCGGATCGCCGATCTGACCACGCTGACCCTGTCGAAGTTGAGCTCCACCTTCGCCACGGCGTGCATCGTGCTCTACGACCCGAGCACGCGGACGCTGAGCTGGACGAATGCGGGCCATCCGTATCCGGTGGTCGTTCCGGCATCGGGTGCTGCGTACCTGCTGGAGGACACGCATGGACCGCCGCTCGGCGTGGAAACCGGGGCCTCCTACGAGCGGAGTGTCCGCACGTTGGACCCAGGCGACACCGTGCTGCTCTACTCGGACGGACTGATCGAACGGCGCGGACACGACATCGACGAGGACTTCGCGCGACTGCTCGACGCGATCCCGCTCGACGGCGAGCGACCGGCCGGCCTCGTCGACGACGTGCTGGGGCTACTCCATCCCACGGGACTGCACGACGACGACATCGCCGTGCTCGCGATCACGGTCGACTGAGCACACGACGGCGCCTCGGGCGCGAACGTGCCCGCCGAACCGGGTCCGGCGGGCACATCGAACTGCACTGACGATCGTCAGCTCAGCTTCTTCTTCACGCTGTCGACCGCATCGTCGAGTTTGCCCTTGGCATCGTCGAACATGTTCTTCACCTTGCCGGCGGTCTCGTCGGCTTCGCCCTCGCGCTTGAGGTCGTCGTTGTCGGTCAGGTCACCTGCGGCCTGCTTGATGCGGCCCTTGGCCTGGTCGGTCTCTCCACTCATGGGGGTTCTCCTTCGTTGTCGGGGGACGGGGGTGACCCGCTCCACGACGGAGTACCCGGTCACGCCGAGGTCAAACCTCGCCCCGACGCATCAGCGGGCGAAGTTCTCGAAGTACCGGCTCGGGGTGGGGCCTCGTTGGCCCTGGTACTTCGATCCGCTGGCACCCGTGCCGTACGGCTGGTCCGCGGGCGTCGTCATCTGCATGAAGCTGACCTGGCCGATCTTCATTCCCGGGTAGAGCGTGATCGGCAGGCTGGCCACGTTGGCGAGCTCCAGCGTGATGTGCCCGTCGAAGCCGGCATCGATGAACCCGGCGGTCGAGTGGATCAGCAGGCCGAGACGGCCGAGCGAGGACTTGCCCTCGACGCGTCCGACGAGGTCGTCGGGGACGCCGATGCGCTCGAGCGTCGAGCCCAACACGAATTCACCGGGGTGCAGGATGAAGGGTTCTTCCGACGCCTCCGGAATCTCGATGAGTTCGGTGAGGTCGACCATGTCGAGCTTCACGTCGATCACGCCGCGGGTGTGGTTGCGGAAGACCCGGAACAGGTTCGAGATCCGGACGTCGATCGACGAGGGCTGGATCAGCGACTCGTCGAACGGATCGATCACGATCCGTCCGGCGGCGAGCTGTTCACGGAGGGTGCGGTCGGACAGGATCACGGTCGCCCACGTTAGTGACCCGCTCCTCATCGCCCCGCTTGCGTCCCGCCCGTCCCCTCCCACACCCTCCCACACCCCGTTTGCGTCGAGATCCCGGTGGGGCGGGTCACCCGAAGTGCAACACAAACACTCACACCCTGCTCACCGCCCGTTTGCGTCGAGATCCCGGTGGGGCGGGTCACCCGAAGTGCAACACAAACACTCACACCCTGCTCACCGCCCGATTGCGTCGAGATCCCGATGGAACGGGTCATGACGTCGTGGAGCGCAACCTTCCTTGCTCATTCCCACGCGAGCCGACGGTTCGAGCCCGCCGGGAGATAGAACGACACACGACGTTCGAACCCTCGGAAGGACCTGGTGACGTGGCAACAGCATTGATGGTGTGGATCGATCAGGATCTGTGTACCGGTGACGGCATCTGCTCGGAGATCTGTCCCGACGTCTTCGTGGCGCGTGACGACGGGCTCTGGGTGGTCAAGGAGGAGGCGGCCCACTTCGGAGCGACGATCATCTTCGACGGCGCCGAGGGCGCGGGCCACGGACCGGACAACGGCCGTGGTGTCGCGCAGATCCCCGACTCGCTCATCGACCTCGCCGTCGACGCCGCCGAGGAGTGCCCCGGCGAGTGCATCATGATCGAGCCGTACGACCAGGCTGCGATCGACACTCGCGGGGCCTGACGTTCGGTGCCGACCACAGGCCCCGCTAACGTAAGGGCCTCTTGCGGATGTAGTTCAATGGTAGAACATCAGCTTCCCAAGCTGAGAACGCGGGTTCGATTCCCGTCATCCGCTCCACGCGAAACCCCTGGTCAGAGCACACACAAGACCGTGACTCGCCCTCGACCTGAGTGCGCTCGACTCAGCATCGTGCCTCACGGGTGAGGCACGTGTACGGCACGACAGTGTGTCAAGAGCGCTGAGAGAGGGTCATTGACCAGGGCAAACGCGGTCGATGAACATCCGCTGTGCAGTCTGATGTTCCTGGGATGCCTGAGCCCACAAGACCGCGTTCGGCGGCGTCGGGACTCGACCGGGGGTGTCCGACAGCGGGCCCGTCTCGCTCGCGCTGTGCCTTCCGCAGCAGCAGCCGCCAGGGATGGAGCTGGCTCGGGGTGGGGCGGTGATCTGACGGCGCTGGCCTGGCGTGTTTCGGTCTCAAGCTCGGTGATGAGTACGGCACACGTCGCATCGTCGTGCTGTCCGCCGCTTCGAACACGGCGACGTCGGGCGACCGCAGGCGAGCAAGCGCGAACTGCACACACTGTCGGCGGTCGGAGGGCGTCCTCGCCCGGTGGTTCACTCGTACCAGTTGGTGGCGGAGCGCATGGCTCGCTCGAAGTCCTCGAACGACATCGAAGACTTCGCGCTGAGGATCAGGTGTGCATCGGCGCCGACCGCGATACGGAATGGCGCTTCGGGGTCGGTCGCGGCGAACGCGATGGCATCAGCGACGGCCTGGGGGTCGGAGGGTTCGTCCGAGTCGAGCCTCGTCAGCGCTTCGCGCAGTGACAGTGCCTTGGCTTCGAACGCCGAACCCTCCCATCCATCCGGCCGGACGATGTTGGACCCGAAGTCGGTGGTCGGGAACCGCCCGGGCTCGATCACGTGGACACGGATGCCCGCTGGTGACGCCTCCCAGTGCAGTGCTTCCGACATCGCCTCGAGGGCGTGCTTCGATGCGGCGTAGGCGCCGCCGAATGGCGACGTTGCCCGTCCGACCACGCTGCTCACGTTGACGACGACGCCGTGACCGCGCTCACGCCACGCGGGCATCACTGCTCGGATCGTGCGTAGGGGGCCGAGGACGTTGGTGTCGAGCTGGCGATGCATCAGTTCGTCGTCGATCATTTCGAGCGCACCCTGCACCTCGAAGCCGGCGTTGTTGACGAGCACGTCGATATCGGTGGCATCGTCCAGCGCGCAAGCGATCGAGTCGGGGTCGCACACGTCGAGTCGACGTATCTCGATGTCGAGCCCTTGGGCTGCCGCCTCGGCGCGGAGCGCCTCACTCTTGTCGAGCGACCGCATGGTCGCGATGACCTGGTGACCTTGACGAGCGAGTGTGAGCGAGGCGAGCTTGCCGAACCCGCTGTTGCTTCCGGTGATGAGCAATGCGCATGTCGATCGTCACTTCGCCGTGACCGCGAGCCCGATCTCACCCAAGAGTGCGATTCGCTCGGTCTTGTGGCCGTTGGCGGGCAGGTTCAGCGTGAGGCCGTCGAGGCCCGCGTCCATGCAAGCCTGCAGTCGTTCGCCGACGGTGTCCGGGTCGCCGAACACGAGGATCCCCTTGGCCATCTCCACGATCTCGGTGGGCCAGCCCTTGACGGCGGCGAGCTCGGCGAGGTCGGCGTCGGCCTCCTCCATCGTCGGGGCGACACAGACCATCTGCATCGCGGTGACCGTGATCTCGTTGCGGTCACGCCCGAGGCGTTCGCAGTGGGCGGCCAGCGCATCGAGCTTGCGGGGGATCTCGTGCGCCGGCGTCCCGGCCAGGTTCGATTCGTGGGCGTACTGGGCGACCATGCGGAGGGTCTTCTTCTCGCCCGATCCGCCGACCATGATCGGGATGCTCGATACCGGGGCCGGAACGTTGAACGCGTCGGTGACCCGATAGTGCTTGCCGTCGAGGGTGACCCGTTCGCCTTCGAGGAGCGGGATGATGATCTGCAGGGCCTCCTCGAGCTTCTCGAAGCGGTCGGTGAAGCTGCCGAACTCGAAGCCGAGCGACTCGTGCTCGAGCTCGAACCAGCCGGCTCCGATGCCCAGCGTCGCCCGCCCGCCCGACACGTGGTCGAGTGCGGTGATCGTCTTGGCAAGGAGCGCGGGGTTCCGGTAGGTGTTACCGGTCACGAGCGCGGAGAGCCGGACCTTGTCCGTGTGTTGCGCCAACGCGGACAGCATCGTGTAGCACTCGAACATCGGCTCGTCGGGGGCACCGATCCCGGGGAGTTGGTAGAAGTGGTCCATCACCAGGACACGATCGAACCCGACCGCCTCGGCAGCCTTGGCCTGTTCGACGACGTTCCCGAAGATCTCGGCGCCGGAGATCTCGGGGTAGGTGAAGTTGGGGATCTGGTAGCCGAGTCGAGTCATGAGTGCTCCTGTGTGTGCGGCGAGGGCGCTGACATTCGTGCTCGAAAGCGTCAGCACCGGCAGGCTGACATATCGAGGGAAATGTGTCAAGCTGGTCGGATGACGGCTGACGAATCGCCCGATGATCGCGACGGCCTACGCGGCGACCTGCAACGCCGAAACATCCACGCCGCGGCGATCGCCCAGTTCTCCGAACGCGGTTTCTCGTCGACGTCGATGGCCAACATCGCCGACGCAGCTGGCATGTCCCGCCCCGCCCTCTACCAGTACTTCCGCAACAAGAGCGACATCTTCGCGTCGGCCTTCGTGGCCCTCTTCGACGACCACGTCGACCGCGCCCTACAGGCTCTGGACGACGAGGGCACGACCGCTGAGCGTTTGGACGGCTTCCTCCAGCGTTTCGAAGGCGACCTGTGGGAGCAGATGGCGGCCTCCGAGCACTCCGAGGAGATCATGAGCGCCAAGACCGCCGACACCGCCGAGGAGATCCAACGGGTGGTCGCACGACTTCGCGGTGGGCTCGCAGCGTTCCTCGCCAAGGCATACCCGGGCCGCAGTCAGGCGGCGAGTGCTCGACGACAGGAGTGGACCGAAGTGCTCGAGCTCTCACCCAAGGGTTTCAAGTTCGACTCGCCCACCGTGGCGGACTACCGCCGACGCCTCACCACGCTCGCTCGAGGCGTCGCCGCCGACATCGACGCCTAACGGCCCGCCGAGATCCGTCACCGACCCGATCGGGTCGATCTGCTGGCAGAGCGAGGGACTGAATCTGGGTCGTCCGGTGGTGGACCGGGTGACATGCTCGTCATAACGCTTGTCGTTAATAACGACAAGCGTTAGCATCACTCCCGTGCTGCAGTCGTTCTCCGACAGGGACACCGAACGGGTGTGGCAACGACAACGATCCAAACGACTCGACCCCACGACCCAACGCGCCGCCCTCCGCAAGCTGCTCATCCTCGACGCCGCCGACCAGATCGGCGACCTCCGCATCCCTCCCGGCAACCGCCTCGAGAAGCTCAAGGGCGACCGCGCCAACACCTACAGCATCCGCATCAACGACCAATGGCGCATCTGCTTCCGATGGACGAACGCCGGACCCGAAGACGTCGAGATCGTCGACTACCACTGAACGGAGACGACCATGACCCAACCCACCTTGGAACCCATCCACCCCGGCGAGATCCTGATGCTCGAGTACCTCGAACCGCTGGGCATCACCCAGCACCGCGTCGCTGTCGCGATCGGTGTCCCGCCGCGCCGGATCAACGAGATCGTGCACGGCAAGCGAGGTATCACCGCCGACACCGCACTGCGCCTCGCCCGATACTTCGGCACCAGCGAACGGTTCTGGCTCAACCTCCAGAGTCGCTACGAACTCGAAGTCGAACGCGACCGGCTCGCCAGCACACTCGACCAGATCGAACCTCTCGTCTCGGCGTAGCGCAGCGGACTGAGCCGTGCCTCGCGCGTGCCTCACCCATCGGTCGACAGAGGTCAGCAGCGGCTGGCGTCAGCACGGCGCCGACGGCGCATCTCACCAGCTCATCGCACGTTTCCCCAGGTCACGGCTCGGCCGGCCGGTCGAGGGACTTCTGTTTCCCAAGCTGAGAACGCGGGTTCGATTCCCGTCATCCGCTCTCGAAAAGCCCCTGGTAGACGCGCTGGATGCGTACAGGCGACCCCTCCTCGGGGGCCAGCGTGCCTCAGCCGCTGAGGCACGGGCCTGCGGCGGCAATGCGAGCGAAACACCTGGTCAGAGCCGTATTCGGCCGGGAGACCGCTCGCTCGTGTTCTCAGCCTGGATCGCTGCGACGGCGGTCGCCGGGCCGAAGACGTAACGTTCGACGTTGCTGCTCGGGGGCGAGATTGCCAATGGTGTTGAGGGCGAAGTAGCCGGCGATGGCCCAGGTGGCCGGTTCGAGCCAGCGAGCGCACCGACCGATCAGGCCGGCTCGGCGGAGGACGATGGTTGCCATGCCGGCCAAGACGACAGCGGCGCCGACCGAGACGACACGCATGCCGCTCGGCAGCACCCGGGGCTGCGACCCACCCCACACGTGCTCGCCGAGAGGAGCGCCGGCGGCGCTGGAGACCGGCGAACGAGGTGCAGATCGCAGCGACACCGAGCGCTGCTGCGCGAGCGGTACCTGGCGATCGGACGGCCAGCGGCTGGGTGGCGACGACGCTCACGACGGTGCTCCGGCCTGGTCGACGCGGCGCAGGAGGGCGATGCCGGCACCGATGAACCAGACGATCGAGCCGAGGCCGAAGACCATCTCGACGGCTTCGAATGCGGGGACAACGGTGACGAGTCCGGCGATCGCCGTGACGACGCCGGTGACGTTGAGCCAGCGCGGGAGGCGGGCGGTGACGAAGCCGGCGAGGGAGATGAGGCCGATCCAGATGCCGCCCACGAGTTCGTTGCCGCCGCCGAGTCCGTTGGTGACGGTGTCGATCGCTGACCAGACGGAGACGGCTCGGTCGGGGTCGCTGTCGGCGAGGTCGGCGACGGCTTCGATCCCGATGTTGGAGATCATGCCGGTCGCATACATGAGCGCGGCCCAGATCGCAGCGAAGACGGTGGCGGTGTTGGTGAGGATCGGCGCACGGTCGACGAGTCGCTGTCGCAGTGCGAGCGCTAGGGGGACGAGTGCGGCGCCGAAGACGATGAAGATGCCGATGTACCAGGCGAGCAGTTGACCCTGGTGGTCGACGAGGAAGTCGACCGACTCGGCCGGCGTGGCGTCGGGGTGGGTGTAGTCGGCGAGCGACGTCGCGAACATCGCGATGCCGTAGGCGAAGGTGCCCGCGGCGAGCAGCGCAGCGGCGCCGCCGATGCGGCTGAGGCGGCCGCCGTCGGGTGTCGCCGTGTGCTGCGGGGCGGGTGCTGGGGCGTGGATGGTCATGGCTGGTTCCTTTCGGATTCGGTGGGAGTGGCGAGGGGCGTGCCGCCCGTCGCGTGGTCGAGTCGACGCAGCTCCAACACTCCGACGTTGAGCGAGGTGAAGTGGGCGAGCAGACCGTTGAGGTGTGACGAGTCCCGTATCGCTCCGACGACGCGGGTGGTGCCCGCCTCGGTGAACTCGACGGTGAACTCGTCGATGACCGGACGGAGGACGCGATCGGAGGCGTGACCACCGATCTCGATCTCGTAGCGGGTTGGGGGGCCCGTTCGTTCGGTCATGACGCCACGGTGACGGCGATCGGGGTGACCAGCCATCCCTCCCCCGCCGATCTCACCCGGGTGAAACCTCGCGCAGGCAGCAGCACCCGGCCAGGACTGGCCTGCCTCCTAGAGTCGGTGGCATGGCCGGGCACGACGTGGGCGAGCTGGTCGCCACCAAGCTGCACGCACCGACGGTGCCGACACACCTCGTTCGTCGCGCCCGGCTCGACGACATACTCGATCTCGCGATCGCGCAGCGGCACCGCCTCGTCCTCGTGAGCGCCCCGGCCGGATCGGGCAAGTCGACCCTGCTCGCCGGAAGCCTCACCGACCGCGACGTCGATCTCGCGTGGCTCCAGGTGGAGGACAGCGACGCGGACCCGGTGAGGTTCTGGTCGTACCTCGTGGCCGCGATCGCTCGCACCCGACCCGGCTTGAACGACGCCGTCGCACCCACGATCGTGTCATCGGGCGGAGCACCGGACGCCGTCGTTCCGGTACTCGTCAACGCGCTCGCAGCAGTGCCGAGCCCGCTGGTCGTCGTGATCGACGACTACCACCTGATCGTCAACCCCGACGTCCACGCCGGCGTCGAGCGGCTCGTCGAGCTGTGCCCCGACCAGGTCACGATCGTGATCGCCACGCGCGCCGACCCGTCGTTCCGTCTCGGCCGACTGCGGGTGCGCGGTCACCTCACCGAGATCCGCGCGGCCGACCTGCGCTTCGACCCCGACGAGGCCTCGGACCTGCTTGCCACCCCGTTGCTCGATCCGGAGACGATCCGCGAGCTGTGCGACCGGACGGAGGGGTGGGCGGCCGGTCTCGTCCTGGCCGGTCTCTCGCTCGCCGGGCACGACGACGCGACCGACTTCATCGCCGGCTTCGGCGGCGACAACCGACTCGTCGTCGACTACCTCACCGACGAGCTGCTCGCGTCGATCCGACCCGACGACCGGCAGCGACTGATCGAGACGTCGATCCTCGATCAGCTCACCGGCCCCCTGGTCGACGCCGTCACCGGGTCCACCGACGGCGGTGCGTGGCTGCAACGCATCGCCGCCTCGAATCAGTTGATCGTCGGTCTCGACCAGACCGGCACCGCCTTCCGTTACCACCACCTGCTGCGCGACCTGCTGCGACTGGAAGCCCGGCGTGAGATCCCCGACCGCCTCGCCGATCTCCACCTCGCTGCGGCCGCATGGCACCGCGAACACGGCGACATGTACACCGCGATCGAGCACGACATCTCCGGTGGCGATCTCGTCACCGCCGGCGACCTCATCGCCGTCCACGCAACCGCCCTCCTCAACGGCGGCCAGATCTTCACCGTGTTGCGGCTGATCGACCAACTTGGCGACCTGCCCGAACGCCACTCGCGCAGCGCACTCGTGCGTGGTTGGATCGACTTCACGACGGGTCGCTTCGCCGGTGCCCGGCACTACTACGACGTTGCCGCCCGACTCGACGACGGCACCGACGCCAACCTCACCGCCTCGCTCGGGATCATGGTCCACCTCGCCGAAGGTGATCTCGGCGGGGCGATGTCGATCGCAGCGAGCATGACCGAACCGACCGAGTCGACACAGGCCCTCGGGCTGGCCGCCGCGCACACCTGGGCGGGGCGGTTCGACGACGCGCGCCGGTACATCGCCGTCACCAGCGAACTCGGGGCGTCCGAACCGTCGGACTACTCCAGGTCGCTCGCCCCGGGCCTTGCAGCCGTGGTCGACATGGAGTCGAGCAATCGTGCGGCCGCAGCTCTTCACGCAGTGGCAAGCCTCGAGCATGCCAGCGGCCACGGTGTCGCCGAGGCGCCACAGCTCTCGATCTCGCACGCCGTCCTTGCCCGAACCACCTCGGACCCGGAGCAGAGAACCACGGCCGCCGACCGTGCCGTCGAGCTCGCGAGACGGGCACCGGAGCCGCTCATGTTCGGATACGTCCTCGCGCTCGCCGGTGACACCGCCTGCGAGCACGACGATCCCGCCGGGCCCGAACTCCTTCGCGAAGCGAGACACGCCGTGGATCGGTGTGCCGATGCCGGCATCGTCGGACCGGCGCTGGCACGCATCGAGGCCCGACACGGACTCGCTGAACGATCCGTGCCCCGGTCCGGGCTCGTCGAAGAACTCACCGAACGGGAACTCGCGGTGCTGCGCTACCTGCCGTCACGACTGTCGCAACGCGAGATCGCGAGCGAACTGTACGTGTCGCTCAACACGGTCAAGACGCACTGCAAGGCGATCTACCGCAAACTCGGCGTCGACGGCCGCACGGCCGCCGTCCACGCTGCCCGCGAGCTCGGCCTGCTCTGACCAGGCCACGCCATCGCCTCGGTGGTGATGATTGTTCGAGGCAGGGGTGTCCTGGACCTGCAGGTGCAGATGCGGCTCGAGGCTGTGACCCGAGTTGCCGCAGCGCCCGACGACGTCGCCCGCTCGGACCTGCTGACCCGCCGCGACCGCAACCGATCCGGAGCGGAGGTGTGGGAGCTGCACGTACAGGTCGGGACCGAACTCGATCACGACGACGTTGCCGCCGAGGTGCTCCCCTTCGGTCTCCCCGATCGGAACGTCGGGGTTGCCGTCTTCAGCCACCACGACGGTGCCGTCAAGAGGCGCCAGCAGCGGCTGGCCCCAGCAGTAGTAGGAGGCCAGATCGCGGCGATCGCGAGACCACCGTCGCAGGGATCAGCTGCAGGCCGACGAAGAACGGCAGCGGCGCAACGACGAGCAGCCACTGCATCGTCGGGCTGGGCAGCCCGCCGGCCGCGCTGCCCGAGCCGGGTGACGAGATGGACGAAGTCGTCGACGAGATCGTGACCGACGAGTTGGCCGAGCACTTCCTGGCGCTCCACGAGTTCGCCGTCGAGCAAGCCCTGCAGCCCGGGAACCGACTTCGGTGACGAGTTCGAATACGTCCTCGACCTCATCCTCGATGCCCTGGAGGCACGCTCACACCGCGACTGAGACGACGCTCTGCCGTTCGAGCCAGGTCAGGATCTCCCGAGTCGTCTCCTCCGGCAGCTCGTCCATGATCCAGTGACCGCAGTCGAGCTCGATCTCGGTGACGTCGGCCACGACATCGGCGAGACGATCGTTCCGGGCCACGAGATCGCGGGCGCCGTGGATCATGAGCGCAGGCTGACGGACGATCGGGTCGACGTCGGCCAGCAGGTGCCAGTTTCGGTCGACGTTGCGGTACCAGTTGATGTTGCTCGTGAAGCCCGACGACTCGAAGGCCGCGACGAACACCGCCAGTTCGCGGTCGCTCATGATGGGATCGCCCATCGGCGTGTCCGCCTCGGCGAGGCTGACCATCGCGTTGCCCGGTTCGGTGACGGCGATGGGCACGTTCTTGCGGTAGAGGTTGCGCAGGAAGCGTGCCGTGTTCGCTTCGAGCGCGGCGTCGGCGACGCCGGGCCGGCGATTGAAGTCGACGAAGTAGAAGTCGTCGCCGAGCATCTCCTCCATCGCCTCGACCCAGGGCCGCTCACCACGATCCATGTACGACATGCTCAACGCCACCAGCCTGTCGACGCGCTCAGGATGCAAGAGCGCCAACCACCAGACGACCATGGCGCCCCAGTCGTGACCGACGAACGTCGCATGGTCGTAGCCAAAGTGATCGAGCAGCGCGACGAGGTCACCCGTGAGGTGCTCGACGTCGTAGTCGGTGACCTCGGAGGGCTTCGACGACTTGCCGTAGCCGCGCTGGTTCGGGACGATGACGTGGTACCCGGCGTCGGCGAGGGCAGGCATCTGGTGACGCCACGAGAAGGCGTGCTCGGGCCAACCGTGACACAACACGATCGGTCGACCACGGTGCTCGCGACCCGCTTCGAAGACTTCGAGCTCGACTCCGTTGACCGAAATCATCGTGGGCTCGGGAAACTCGGCTGGATCGAACATGGCGTGTCCTTCTTTCTCTGTCGGTGATGATGGGACGAGACGCACGGTACGAACCGTTGCGGACATCGAACGTCCGCAATGTGCGAAGATCCCGGAATGTCGAGAGACCCCACCGAGCGTGCGCTCCGGCTGCTGTCGCTGCTCCAGACGCATCGGTTGTGGCCTGCCGCCGAGCTCGCAGAGCGGTTCGATGTCGACCAGCGAACCATCCGTCGCGACATCGATCGCCTGCGCACACTCGGCTACCGGGTGGATGCGACGACCGGAACCAGCGGCGGGTACCGACTCGCCGCCGGCGCGCACCTGCCACCGCTCGTCTTCGACGACGACGAGGCCGTGGCGCTCGTCGTCGGGCTCCGCGCCGCGGCGGGCGCGGCGATCACCGGCATCGAGGACTCGTCGCTGCAAGCACTCGCCAAGGTCGAACAGGCCCTCCCCGACAGGCTCCGCCGTCGCGTGTCAGCCCTCAACCAGAGCATCGTCTCGCTCCAGCGAGCAAACGGCGTCGATGGCTCCATCGACGCAGAGACGCTGAGTTCGCTCGCATCGGCCTGTCGCAGTCACGAAGAGGTTTGGTTCGACTACCGACCCCGAAACGGAACCGACACCCGCCGCCTCGTCGAACCACACCAACTGCTGTCTGCGGCTCACCTCTGGTACCTCATCGCATGGGACCTGCGACGCGACGATTGGCGCACGTTCCGCCTCGACCGAATCAGCGACGTGAACCTCGCCGGACGACACTTCACACCGCGAGCAATCCCCGGCGGCGACGCCGCCACCTACCTCACCTCCTCGGTCGCCTCGCTCACCGAAGA
This sequence comes from Ilumatobacteraceae bacterium, assembly GCA_963715285.1. Classification (GTDB taxonomy): domain Bacteria; phylum Actinomycetota; class Acidimicrobiia; order Acidimicrobiales; family Ilumatobacteraceae; genus Sva-07. The sequence continues at coordinate 173,593 of CAVQRU010000043.1, forward strand.
GGCCGACATCGAGACGATCCGTTCCGAGCGATGAGCGGGATCGCACGACCATCTCTTCCCGCCAGAACGGCAGTGGCGGTTCGTGCCTCAGGCGTGCCTCACGCAGGGGCCAACACGGGTCAACACGGGTCAACACCGGATACTGTCAGCAGGTCGCCTTGAGGCGCTCATCGCCAGCACAACGCACGTTTCCCCAGGTCACAGCCTTGCCGGTCGGTTGAGCAACTTCCGTTTCCCAAGCTGAGAACGCTGGTTCGATTCCCGTCATCCGCTCCAGATTTCCGGAGGCCGACGATTCACAGGTGCTGACCGGGTGGTTCCCCGCTCAGCACCTGTGGCCGACGGACTGTGCGGCGTCGTGGAACGTCGGCTACGTGATCGGCTGGAGGAGTTCGATGCGGTTGCCGAACGGATCCGACACGTAGACGCGGTCGAACCCGTCGAGCGGCTCGTCGTCGTTCACTGCGAAGCCGGCGGCGGCAACGGCGGCCGCCATGCTGCGCACGTCGTCCACGACGAACGCGGGGTGCGCCTTGGTCGCCGGCCGGAAGCTGGCGTCGACACCGAGGTGGACCTTCAGGTCTCCATCCTCGAACCAGCAGCCACCGCGAACCGCGAGGTGGTCGGGCTTCGGAACCTGAGGGATGCCGAGCACACCTTCGTAGAAGGCGACCGCCTCCGCCTCCATTCCAGCCGGCATCGCCAACTGCACGTGGTCGAGACGACGGATACCCACACCACCATTCTGGCTCGGCGCCGCACACGCGCCGGTTCCCTGGTTCATCGTTGCGGGTACCGGGCAACCGGCTCGGGTCGATGCGTGATCAGGCGTGACGGTCGGAGACCAGCCACGACGCCCCGGCGCTGAGCGATGCCACAGAGATGACCGCCGGCCAGGGCCCGATCTTCTTGGCCAGCGGGTGTGATGCTCCGAAGCCGCCGAGATAGACGGCCGTGAGGACACCGGCACCGACCGGCCCACTCGTGCGGAGCCACTGCCGTCCCGCGGCGATGCCCGCGACGGCGAGGACGGCGCCTCCGAGGGGCCGAATCTCGGTCTCGCGGGCGACGAGATAACCACCGATCAGGCCTGCAGCAACGATGGGTGCCGTGGGAATCCTCACGCCATGGACCCTACGTTCCGCCCACCTCACTCGACCAGACGAGTGACACCCGAGCTCAGCGTGTCGACGGTGACGTCGTCACGGCCTGCGGTGGTGACCGATGGTCAGGCCAGGTGGGCGCCGATCACCTCGACGCCGGTGACGAACGCGTCGCGTTGTTCCTCGGTGAGCGCCTCGATCGACGGCACGAGCAACCGGTCGGTCAGTTCGTCGGCCGCGGCCAGCCGAGCCCGGTCGTCGTCGGAGATCTCGGGGGCCGTCTCCCAACCGAACGACGTCACGTCGTCGGGCCGACGGATCGCGTGTGCGACCGACGGTGCCACGCCGCTGGCGACGATCGCCAGCAGGTGCACACTGCCGCGCAGCTCACGCAGGATGCAGATGTTGCGGTAGGCGCGAGCCGCCGGGTGGTCCGGGAGTGGCTCGGCGGCGATCCCGGCGAACAGCGGTAGCGCCGACCGGTCGACGGCGGCCACGACCGTCTCGGCGGCATCGTTGAAACCGTCGAGCACGCCGAGGCCGTCCAGCTTCGCGACACCGACGTGGTCGGCGCAGGCGAGGTAGGCCCGGGCCGCTTCACGCGGCGCCATGATCTGCTTGGCCGAACTCCAGATCGTCTCGACGACACCCGGGCTGAAGTAGCCGAACGCCGCGACGACCACCGCCGGTTCGACGTCGCCGAGCACACCGCCGCGACCCAGGAAGTAGAAGCGGAATCCGTCGAGGCCGAGTTCCTTGCCGCGGGCGAGCGTGTCGGGATGGAAGTAGAAGCGATTGCCCGCCTCGTTGACGGTCGTTGACGTCTGCTGCACGATCTCGAGGGGAGTCATCGCACCGTTCTACTCCGACGACCTGGGCAGCGATTCAACCGGACCGTCAGACGACGACCGGAGCCTGATCCGGCTCAAGGGTCGGCGCGGCCGTCGACCGGGTCGCCCGACGCAACAGCACGTACCCGAGCATCCCGGCGACCGTGCTGGCCGTCAGGATCCCGAGCTTGGCCGACCGCAGCAGATCGGCGTCGTCGAACGACAACGCGGCCACGAACAGTGCCACGGTGAACCCGATCCCTGCCGTGGCACCGACACCCACGATGTGCCCCCAGGTGGTCCGCTCGGGGAGACGGCCGACACCGAGGCGCACGGCCAACCACGTGAACGCCACCACGCCGACGAGCTTGCCGATCACGAGCCCGGCGAACACACCGACGAAGACGTTCGCATCGAGACCGTCGACCGAGAGGCTCACGCCCGCGTTCGCGAGCGCGAAGATCGGCACGACCACGAACGCAACCCACGGGCTCAACGCATGCTCGACGCGGTCGAGCGGCGGGGCGATCTCGCGCACGTACCCGGCCAGCTCGCTGGGCACGGTGTGATCGTTGGCCTCGAAGTGTTCGATGAACTCCTCGACGCCCTCGGCCAACCGGCTCGGGTCGTGGAACGGCTCCGCCGGGGCGAGCAGCCCGAAGACGACGCCCACGATCGCCGCCTCGACGCCCGCCTCGTACAGCGCGAACCACGCAATGACCCCGAGCACGCAGTACGGGATCAGCGAGCGGATCTCCAGTCGCTTGGCGACCCAGACCGCCGCCACGCAGGCAATCGCGACGGCGAGCCACCCGAACTCGACCCCGTCGGCGTAGAAGACTGCGATCACGACGATCCCGCCGATGTCGTCGACCACGGCCAGCGTGAGGATGAAGATGCGCACCCCGAGCGGGACCCGTTTCCCGACGAGCGTCACGACACCGACAGCGAACGCGATGTCGGTCGCGACGGGAACGCCGAACCCGTCGACGGCACCACCGACGTTGAGCGCGATGTAGATCAGTGCGGGCACGAGCATCCCGCCGAGCGCGGCGAACGCCGGAAGGGAGGCAGCGCGGCGGTCGCGCAGCTCACCGTGCACGAGCTGACGCTTGATCTCGAGGCCGACCAGGAGGAAGAACAACGACATCAGGCCGTTGTTGATCCACTCCTGCAGCGTCTGCTCGACGTCGACCAGGTCACCGACACGCAAGCTGATCTCGGTGCCGAACAGGCTGCGATACGACGACGACCACGGCGAGTTGGCCCAGACCAACGCAACGATCGCGCCGACCAACATCACGATGCCGCCGGCAGTTTCGATCGCCATGAACCGCTGGGCGGGCTGGATGATCGAGCGTGGAATGCGTCGGTCGGATGCTGCGTAGGGCCGCTTCAGCTCCATCGACCGTCATTCAAGCGCACCGCCGGGTCACCGGGATGCATCCGTGGCGCCGTCCACGATCCCGTCTCACCCGCCGGGGGCGGGCCGGTCCGAGTCCGCCCGATCGCCCACCGGTTGACTACCGTGGCAGCGAGCACAGGACGAAGGGGATTGTCATGGCGTACGGGGGCGAACAGGTGGAGATGCCACCGGTCGAGAACTGGTTGACGGACTGGGACTGGCTCGACGATCAGTGGGGCGAGAACGCCATCGAGATCTGGAACTCGGTGCGCGAACAGTGCCCGGTCGCCACGACCGAACGGTACGGGCGCGCGTTCATGCCGGTCACGATGGACGCCGTCGCCGCGGTCGCCAACGACACCGAGAACTTCTCGTCGATCTGGGTCAACGTCGGTCGCCCCGACGCACCGCGGCGACCGGCGCCACCGATCACCTCGGATCCACCGGAGCACCACGGGCACCGGCGGCTCCTGCTCCCGGCATTCAGCCCGAAGAACGTCGCACCGCTCGAAGCAGACCTCCGGCAGTTCTGCCGCGAACTGATCGCCGACCTCGACGGGGCCGACAGCGCCGACGCGGCAGCCCAGTTCTCCCAGCACATTCCGGTCCACGGGATCTGCAAGCTCACCGGACTCCCCGAGGAAGACGCCGATCTGTTCCGCGACTGGATCTACCGCAACTTCCAGTTCGGTCCGCGCGACAACGCCGTGCGGGTGGCCGTGGCGACCGAGATGCAGGAGTACGTCGACCGTCTGCTCAACGACCGTCTCGCCAACCCGCAAGACGACATGCTGACCATGATCGCCAACGCCGAGATCGAGGGTGAGCCGGTCGACTGGAACCTCAAGGTCGGCTACATCAACCTGTTGATCATCGCCGGCATCGACACCACGTGGAGTGCGATCGGGTCCGGGCTGTGGCACTTCGCCCAGCATCCCGATCAGGTCGAGCGCCTGGTGGCCGTGGACGACGACGACCTGCTGTGGAACACCGCGACCGAAGAGGTCCTGCGGTACTACGCGCCGGTCACGATGGCGCGCAAAGTGGTCGGCGAGACCGAGGTCGGCGGCTGCCCGGTCCACCCGGGCGACCAGATGCTGCTCACCTTTCCCGCCGCGAATCACGACCCGGCCGCCTTCGAGAACCCCGACGTGTTCGACATGGACCGGTTGAACAACCGTCACGTCGCATTCGGGCTGGGCATCCACCGCTGCGTCGGCTCGAACCTCGCCCGCCTCGAATGCACCGTGGCCTTCCAGGAGTGGCTGCGAGCGTTCCCGCACTACTCGCTCGACACGAGCAAGCCCACCACGTGGGCCAACGGGCAGATCCGCGGCCCCCGCAACATCCCGGTCCACCTCAACCGCTGATCACCGGGGATGCGTCCGGGCGCACTCGGGTTGCGCTGAACTCACCGCTGGAGGATCGGGCGGATGAGTCGCGGAATGGCGACGATCACCGCACCGCCGACGGTGACGGCGATCACCGAGTACCACCACGCCGAACTCCAGAACACCTCGAGTTGGAAGTAGTTGCGCAACCACGGCACGAGGAACACCACGACGTAGCCGAGGCCCATGCAGGCCACGAGCAGGACCTTCCACCAACGCAGGGGACGGCTCGCAACGGCCAACACCACCAGCCCGAGCGCCAACAGCGTGACCGTCGCCAGTGTCCGCGCCTGGACGAGGTCGATGTCGGAGAGGTCCAGCGCCGCCTCGTAGGCAGCGAGCGTCGCGCTGCCGGCGACCACCCCGGCGGGTACCGAGAACCACAGCACCCGTCGCAGGAAGCCGGGACGGATCAGATCGACCTCCGGAGCGAGCGCGAGGAAGAACCCCGGGATGCCGATGCTGAACGTGCCGATCAACGTCAGGTGCCGCGGCAGGAACGGGAACGGCTCGTTCATCAGTCCCACCGCCACGGTCAGCAACACCGCGTACGCCGCCTTGGTGATGAACAGGTTCGACACCCGCTCGACGTTGTTGATCACCTTGCGGCCCTCGTTCACCACCACCGGCAGGCTGGAGAACGCGTCGTCGGTCAGCACCAGGTCGGCCACCGCCTTGGTCGCCTCACTGCCCGATCCCATCGAGATCCCCAGATCGGCGTCCTTCAGCGCCAGCACGTCGTTGACACCGTCGCCGGTCATCGCCACGGTGTGCCCGCGTGACTGCAACGCCGTCACCATCGCCTGCTTCTGCCGCGGCTTGACCCGCCCGAACACGGTGTTGGCCTCCAGGACGGCAGCCATCTCGTCGATCTCGTCGGGAAGATCGCGTGCGTCCACGGGCTCGCCAACGACCTGTAGTCCGGCGCGTTCGGCGATCGCCGCGACCGTCTCCGGGTTGTCGCCCGAGATCACCTTGAGCGTCACGTCCTGCTCGGCGAAATAGGCCAGGATCTCGGCAGCGTCCGGACGGATCTCATCCTCCAACTCCACGACGGCCAGCGTCCTGGCATCGACCGGGACGGCGCCGTCGACCGGACCGGTCGTCGACGTCACCACGGCCAGCAGCCGCTTGCCGGCCGTGCTCAACTCCTCGACGAGCGAACGAGTCGGATCGTTCGGGTGCAGCAGGAAGTCCGGCGCACCGAGAAAGAACCAGCCGTGGCCGACGAACGAGGCCGCCGACCACTTCCGCTCGCTGTCGAACGGCTCGATCTCGTCCACCTTCCACGTCGAGTCGGTCCCGACCTCGGCGGCAATCGCCGCCATGGTGGGATTCGGGGCCCGATCCGCCGTCGCCAGCGCGACGAGGCCGTCACGCACCTCCGCGTCGCTGCGGCCGTCGGCCGCATACGTGCGGGCGAATCGGATCTCGCCGGTGGTGATCGTCCCGGTCTTGTCGAGGCACAACACGTCGACGCGGGCGAGCACCTCGACCGTCGACAACTGCTTCGCCAGTGCATTGCGACGGGCAAGCGCGATGACCCCCGCCATGAACGCGAGGCTCGTGAGCAACACCAAACCGTCGGGCACCATGGCCACGGCGGCCGCCACCGTCCCGATCAACGCGTCCTGCCAGGTGTCGTCCGCCGAGAGGAGGTTGACGAACAGGAAGATCGACGCCACCGGGATGATCAACGTCAGCCAGCGCAGGATCGTGTCGATGCCTCGACGCAACTGCGACTGCGAGGTGGTGAATCGCTTCGCCTCGGTCGCGAGCGTGCTGGCGTAGCTCGCCGCACCGACGGCGGTGGCTTCGATCGTGCCGTTGCCGGCGACCACGAAGCTGCCCGACAACACCTCGTCGCCGGGCTCCTTCGCAACCGGGAGCGACTCGCCGGTGAGCATCGACTCGTCGAGGCGCAGCCCGGTCGACACGAGCACGGTGCCGTCGACGGCCACCTGGCCGCCGAGACGCAACTCGACGACGTCGTCGATGACGATCTCGTCGGTCGCGATCTCGAGGGAGTCACCGTTGCGCACCACGATCGCTCTCGGCTCGGTCACCACCTCGAGACGTCGCAGCTCACGTCGTGCCCTCACTTCCTGGACGACCCCGATCACGGAGTTGGAGACGACGACGCCGACGAAGAGACCGTCCTGGGGACTGCCCGCCACGAGCACGAGCACGAACAGCGTGAACATGATCGCGTTGACGACCGTGAAGGTGTTCGCGGCGACGATCTGGCCGAGCGTCCGATCGGGCGGCGCGGGAACGACGTTGACCTGCCCGGCGGCGACGCGCTGGGACACTTCGGCATCGCTCAGCCCCCGGGCGACGTCGACGCGAGCACTGTCCATCTCCCGTGGCAGGGTAGCCAGCAGGGACAGTCAGGGTCGGGAGGTGATTCACTGTCAACCATGACCAGCACCGTCGACTCCGACGCATTGATCGCCTACGTGCGCGACTCGGTGATCGGTCGTGACGACGTCATCGACGGGCCCTACGGCCCGCGACCGATCATCTACGCCGACTACACCGCGTCGGGCCGCTCGCTCACGTTCATCGAGGACTACATCCGCGCCGTCGTCCTCCCGCTGTACGCCAACACGCACACCGAGTCGTCGGGGACCGGTCTGCAGACGACGCGTCTGCGCGAGGAGGCCCGCGAGATCATCGCGGGGTGCGTCGGCGCGACCCACGACGAGCATGCGGTGGTGTTCTGCGGCAGCGGCGCCACCCATGCGGTCGCCAAGCTCGTCGGGGTGATGGGACTGAAGATCCCCTCGGCGCTCGACGACCGCTACGGATTCGCCGCCTCGATTCCGCCCGAGGAGCGACCGGTCGTGTTCATCGGCCCGTACGAGCACCACTCCAACGAACTGCCGTGGCGCGAGTCGATCGCCGACGTCGTGATCATCGACGAGGACGCCGACGGCCACGTCAGCCTCGACCACCTCGAACGCGAGCTCGTTCGCCACGCCGATCGCTCGACGTTGATCGGGTCGTTCTCCGCCGCGTCGAACGTCACCGGCATCATCACCGACACCGTGGCGGTCTCGACGCTCCTGCACGAGCACGGGGCGCTCTCGCTGTGGGACTACGCGGCCGCCGCTCCCTACGTCCCGATCGACATGGGGTCGAGTGCGGGCGGCAACCTCGCCTACAAGGACGCGATCTTCGTCTCCCCCCACAAACTGATCGGCGGTCCCGGCACGCCCGGCGTCCTCGTCGCACGGCGCGAGCTGTTCACCAACCGGGTACCCGACGTGCCCGGCGGAGGGACCGTGCGCTACGTCAGCACCGCCGAGCACGACTACCACCCCGAGATCGAACACCGCGAGGAAGCCGGGACGCCGGCGATCATCGAGTCGATCCGCGCCGGCCTCGTGTTCCAGCTCAAGGAGGCGGTCGGCCCCGACGTGATCGAGGCCCGCGAGTCGGCGTTCGTCCGGAGGGCGATCGCCTCGTGGGAGCAGAACCCGAACATCAACGTGCTCGGCAGCCACGAGGCCGATCGGCTCTCGATCGTGTCGTTCGTGATCCGCCACGAGGAACGGTTCCTGCACCACAACTTCGTCGTCGCCCTGCTCAACGACGTGTTCGGCATCCAGTCACGCGGCGGCTGCTCGTGCGCGGGTCCCTACGGCCACCGCCTCCTCGGCATCGATCTCGAGCGGTCGCACGAGTTCCAACGCGAGATCAACCGCGGGTGTGAAGGCATCAAGCCGGGCTGGGTTCGGGTCAATTTCAACTACTTCATCGACGATGCGACCTTCGAGTACATCGTCGACGCCGTTCATCTGATCGCTTCGCACGGTGCGTCGCTGCTGAGCGAGTACGACTTCGAACCCGACAGCGGCCTGTGGCACCACCGCCTCGGCAGCCGCGGCCCGTCGATGAGCCTGCACGAGATCTCCTACGACGCCGGCGGCATGCACTTCGTCAACCGTCGCCGCAGCGAAGCGATCGACCTCGCCCGCCACCTCGATGCAGCTCACGAGCTCTTCCACGCCGGGGCCGATGGCCACACATCGCCGTCCGCTCACCCGGACACGAACGCCGACTTCGAACACCTGCGCTGGTTTCCGTACCCCGACGAGGTCGCCGCCCCCGGGCACTGACACCCCACACCGACCCCGCCGATGGGTCGATGACGGAGTGTTCGGATCCCGTCACCCGATCGTCACGTAACCGTCATATAGGGGTAGGCTCTGCAGCCATGTCGACGACCGGGACGACGCCGCGGTTCGGAGCCCGCTGGATCGTCGCGCTCATCGCCATCGCCCTCGCGTCGACGATCGTCCCCGTCGTCGTGGCCAGCGACGCCAACGCCCAGGATCCCGCTGCCGTCCAAGCAGCGCGAGAGATCCAGGCCGCACGCGACCGCGCCGACGCCGCGGCCCAGGCAATGTTCGACGCCCAGTCGAAGCTCGACACGCTCGACGTCGAGATCGCCGAGGCCGAGAAGCAGCTCGCTGCAGTCGAAGCGCAGGCCGATTCGATGCGCTCGAGCCTCCAGACCGACGCACAGCGCAGCTTCGCGAACTCCGGCAGCGCGATGCCGCTCCTGATCGATCTCGACCAGGCCAACGCCGGCATCACCGCCGAACGACAGGCGTCGGTGGCCCGCGGTGCCGCCTCGGTGGAACTCGACGACTTCGACGTGGTGATGAAGGAGGTCAACGCGCAGCGCGCCGACCTCGAACGCCAGCAGGAGCTCACCGTCCAGGCCCGTGAGAACTACGAGCGCCTGCAGGCCGCCGCCGAGGCCGAGGTCGTCAAGCTCGCCGAGATCGAGAAACAGCGCCTGGCCGACGTGGCCGTGCAACGCGAACTCGAACGTCAGCGCCGCATCCGGGCGGAACAGGACGCGGCTGCAGCAGCCGCCGCTGCCAGCCAGGCCGCAGCCAACGCCCCTCGTGCCGCCGCCATCCAGACATCGGGCGGCTCGGCCGCCGCGGCACCGGCGGCGGCGTCCTCCGGCCGCGCGTCGGGCCAGTCGTCGGGAGCGTCCGCTGCTCCACAGGCCGCAGCACCGGCTCCAGCGGCACCCTCACCCCCACCGTCGAATGCCGGAAGCGGCATCGTCTGCCCGGTCGCGGGGCCGCGGGCCTTCGGCGACACGTGGGGCGCCGCCCGCTCGGGTGGCCGGAGCCACGAAGGTGTCGACATGATGTCGCCGCGCGGTACCCCACTCGTCGCCGTCGAATCGGGGTCGGTCCAGTTCAAGACGACGCGCCTCGGTGGCAACTCGGTGTGGCTGAACGGCAACAGCGGGACCCGTTACTTCTACGCCCACCTGAGCGCCTGGGAGGGGTCGAGTCGCGGCGTGTCGCAGGGCGAAGTGATCGGCTACGTCGGCGCCACCGGTAACACCACTGCCAACCACCTCCACTTCGAGATACACCCCGGCGGCGGACGCGCGGTCAACCCGTACCCCTACGTGCGCGCCGTCTGCTGACGATCACCCACGCAGGACCCCGCTGAACCCCCCGCTGAACCCCAGCGTTTGCGCGACGGTTCCGGTGGACCGGGTCACCCGAAGTGCAACGCAAACGAGAGTGGTCAGTCGGGGCGCTGCCGGGAGAGCGGTACGCCGCCACCCGTCGACATGAAGCGACTCGTGTAGGTGGCGATGTTGCCGATGTAGTTGGCCCGCTCGTAGGCGGCCGGGTCGGTCGCTGCGTGGCTGGCCACGGCCCCCCGCATCTGGGCCACCGACTCGTACTCGTGCTCGTCCATCCAGTCGACGAGCTGTGCCTGCATCGTGGCGAAGTGCGAGGGGCCGTCGTGGAGGACGGCCGACGTCGACATCGCGACATCCGCACCCGCGAGGATCAGCTTGGCGGCGTCGAAGCCCGAGTGGACCCCGGTCGACCCGGCGATCGAGATCGTCAGGTGTTCCCGCATGATGCCGATCCAGCGCAGCGGCAGGCGGAGTTCCTCGGGGGTACTGAGCGCGATGCGCGGCATGACCTCGAGCGTCTCGAGATCGAGATCCGGTGAGTAGAACCGGTTGAACATCACCACGCCGGACGCGCCGGCCGCCTGCACGGCGACCACGAACGCAGCCATCGACGAGTAGTACGGCGAGATCTTCACGGCCACCGGAACGGACACCTCCTCGGCGACGAGCGACACCAGTTCCAGGTGCTCGGCTTCGAGAGCCGCTCCGTCGACGGAAGGATCGGCAGCCACCGTGTACAGGTTCAGTTCGAGCGCATCGGCACCGGCACCCTCCAGCAGCCGGGCGTACTTCACCCAGCCACCGATGTTCGTCCCGTTGAGGCTCGCGATCACCGGGACGTCGACGCGCTGCTTCGCTCCCTCGATCAGCTCGAGGTACGAGTCGACGCCGGAGTTGTAGTCGTCGAGTTCCGGGAAGAACGACGTCGCTTCGTTGAAGCTCTCGCCGTGCACGGTGAAGAGCCGGTCGATCTCGGCGGTCTCGTGTTCGATCTGCTCCTCGAACAGCGACGGGAGCACGACTGCGGCGGCGCCCGCCTCCTCGAGCTGGGCGAGCCGGTCGAGGTCGCCCGTGAACGGGCCGGCCGACGCCACGAGCGGCGAGTGCAGCGACAGCCCCAGGTAGGTGGTGTGCAGGTCAGGCATCGTCGTCGTCCTCTTCGTTGGCGGCTTCCGTGGATGTTTCGTCCATCTCGATCACGAGCTCGGATTGCTCGTGCACCTTTCGTTCGACCCCGGCGAGTTGCTCGTAGTAGTGCCAACGCTCGTCGATGTCGCGTTGGGCGAGGTCGAGCAGCGCCGCCGAACGGTCGGGATCCGAACGGGCCAACATCGAGAAGCGGGCCTCCTTCAGCGCGAACTCCTTGAGCGGGATCGTCGGTGCGGCCGAGTCGAGCTGGAACGGGTGCTCGTGCTCCTCGACGGTCGGCTTGTAGCGGTAGAGCGGCCAGTAGCCGGACTTCACGGCCTCCTTCTGGTGCGACATCGACGTCTCCATGTCGATGCCGTGAGCGATGCAGGTCGAGTAGGCGATGATCAGCGACGGCCCGTCCCACGCGTCGGCTTCGGCGAGTGCCTTGACGGTCTGGATGTCGCTGCCACCGATGGCGATCTGCGCGACGTAGACGTTGCCGTAGCGACGGGCGATCGCGCCGAGGTCCTTCTTGCCGGTCGGCTTGCCCGCCATCGCGAACTTCGCCACGGCGCCGAGCGGTGTCGCCTTCGACGCCTGCCCGCCGGTGTTGGAGTACACCTCGGTGTCGAGCACCAGCAGATTGACGTTGCGGCCGCTGCTCAACACGTGGTCGACGCCACCGAAGCCGATGTCGTAGGCCCAGCCGTCACCACCGACGATCCAGGTGCTCGTGCGCACGAGTTCGTCGGCGATCGAGGTCAGTCGGCGCGCCACCTCGGCGACGACGCCGTCCGGACCGTCGACGAGGTCGGCGAGGCGCTCGCGGAGGATCGCGACGCGGGTGCGTTGCTCGACGACGCCGGCATCGGTGGGCGCGGAGTCGGCGAGCAGTGCATCGGCGAGATCGGTGCCGACAGCGCTGCGCAGCTCCTCGAGCAGACGGCGGGCTTCACGCTGATGGTGCTCGATGCCGAGGCGCATGCCGTAGCCGAACTCGGCGTTGTCCTCGAACAGGGAGTTCGACCAGGCCGGACCCAACCCGTTGGCATCCTTCGCCCACGGAGTGGTCGGCAGGTTGCCGCCGTAGATCGACGAGCAACCGGTGGCGTTGGCCACCACGAGGCGATCACCGAACAGCTGGGTGAGCAGCTTCAGGTACGGCGTCTCACCGCAACCCGAGCACGCCCCGGAGAACTCGAACAGCGGCTGCAGCAACTGGGAGTTCTTCACCGAGTCGTGCGTGATCGACGCCCGATCGAGTTCGGGGATCGACGTGAAGAAGTCCCACCGTTCCCGTTCGACGTCGCGATGGTCGTCGGCAGGCGCCATGTTGATCGCCTTGCGCTTCACCTGGGTCTTGTCCTTGGCCGGGCACACCTCGACGCAGATCCCACAGCCCGTGCAGTCGTCGGGGGCGACCTGGATGGTGAGGAGGTGGCCGTCGAGTTCACGTGAGCGGAACTTCTTCGAGAGGTACCCGTCGGGGGCGCCCTCCAGTGCAGACGGCTCGAACGCCTTCATCCGGATCGTGGCGTGCGGACACACGACGGCGCACTTGCCGCAGTCGATGCAGAGGTCCGGTTCCCACACCGGGATCTGCAGGGCGAGCTTGCGCTTCTCGTATCTCGTCGTCCCGGTCGGGTACGTGCCGTCGACGGGCATCGCCGACACCGGCAGCAGGTCGCCCTCGCCGGCGATCATCTTCAGCGTGACGCGTTCGACGAAGTCGTCGAGCGCGACCTCGCGTGCGGAGTCGAGCACGTCGAGGATCTCGTCCGACGCCACGATGTCGGCCGTCGCGGGCACCGGTACCTCGGTGAGTTCGGCGAGCGCCAGGTCGACCGCGGCCTCGTTCCTCTCGACGATCAGTCGACCGCGCCGACCGTACGCCTTCTCGATCGACTCCTTGATCGCCCCGATCGCACGCTCGAGCTCCATCACGTCGGTCAGGGCGAAGAAGCACGGCTGCATGATCGTGTTGATGCGCCCCGGCATCTTCAGCTCCCGGGCGATCCGGGTGGCGTCGATCGTGAACACCCGCAGTTCCTGGTCGACGATGTGCCGCCGGATCGCGACCGGCAGATGGTCCCACAGTTCGTCGGCCGGATAGGGGGCGTTCAGCAGGAACGTGCCGCCGCGGCGGACGTCGGCGAGCACGTCGAAACGGTCGAGGAGACCGAACTGGTGGCAGGCGACGAGGTCGGCCTCCTGCACGAGGTAGGTGGAGCGGATCGGGTCGGGTCCGAACCGCAGGTGCGACACGGTCATCGACCCCGACTTCTTCGAGTCGTAGACGAAATAGCCCTGCGCGTACAGGTCGGGCTCGTGGCCGATGATCTTCACCGACGCCTTGTTGGCGCCGACGGTACCGTCGCTGCCGAGCGCGTAGAACACCGCCGAGCGTCCCGCCCGGGCGACCTGGAACGAGTCGTCGACGTCGAGGCTGAGATGGCTCACGTCGTCGTGGATCCCCACCGTGAACCGCCGCTTGGGTTCGTCGCGTGCGGTCTCGTCGAACACCGCTTTGGCCATCGCGGGGGTGAACTCCTTCGACCCCAGGCCGTAGCGCCCACCGATGATCCGGACCTTCGGCCGGTCGGATTCGGCCATCGTCGTCACCACGTCCTGGAACAGTGGCTCGCCGGCGGCGCCGGGTTCCTTGGTCCGGTCGAGCACCGCGATCGAGCGGACCGTGTCGGGCAGGGCGGCGAGCAGCGCATCGGTCGGGAAGGGGCGGAACAAGCGGACCGTCGCCAGACCGACCTTCTCGCCGTCGGCCACCAGCTTGGCCACCGCCTCGCCGACGGCACCGGAACCCGAGCCCATCATCACGATGACGCGTTCGGCATCCGGTGCGCCCTCGTAGTCGACGAGCCCGTAGCGGCGTCCGGTCAGCTCGGCGAGTTCGGCGAACACCTCCTCGACAGCGGCCGGCACGGCGTCGTGGTACGGGTTGGAGGCTTCGCGCGCCTGGAAGAAGACGTCGGGGTTCTGCGCCGTCCCGCGCATCACCGGTGCGGTCGGCCGGAGCCGGCGGAGCTTGTGGGCGGCGACGTCGTCGGGGCGCACGAGCGTCCGGAGGTCGTCGTCGGCGAGCAGGTCGATGCGGTTGATCTCGTGGGACGTCCGGAATCCGTCGAAGAAGTGCAGGAACGGCACCCGGGTCCGCAGCGTGGCGGCGTGGGACACCGCAGCGAAGTCGTGCGCCTCCTGGACCGAACTGGCGCAGAGCATCGCGAAACCGGTGGTCCGCGCTGCCATCACGTCGCTGTGATCACCGAAGATCGAGAGCGCGTGGGTGGCGATCGCTCGGGCGGCGACGTGGATGACGGCGGGTGTGAGTTCGCCGGCGATCTTGAACATGTTCGGCAGCATCAGCAGCAGACCCTGCGACGCGGTGAACGTGGTGCCGAGTGCTCCGGTCTGCAGCGCCCCGTGCAGTGTTCCCGCCGCGCCGGCCTCCGACTGCAGCTCCACGACCTCGGGAACCGCGCCCCACAGGTTCGTCACACCGGTGGCCGACCAGGCGTCGGCCAGCTCCCCCATGGCGGATGCCGGTGTGATCGGATAGATCGCGACGACCTCCGACAGTGCGTAGGCGACGGTGGCGGCTGCCTCGTTGCCGTCGATGCAGGCGGTGGTTGCGTTCATGCGCTCCATCCTTGCGCCCGCAATCCTCCGTGACGACCGCCCAAAGTCCCCAATCCAGATCCTGGTCGTCGCGACGAGGATCTGGATCGGGAGCGGCAGCTTCTTCGGATGTCAGTCGCCCTGGGCCGTTGGTGCCGGATCGGCCAGAGGGATGGCGGCGCCCGCCTCCCCGTCGGTACCGATCCGGATGGTCAACGTCGACGGGTCGGTGCCGGCCGGGATCGGGAACGACCACTGACGTACGACGCTCTGCCCCGGCTCGAGCGAGAGCGGCGCGGTCTGGCGTTCGTGGACCTCGTTCCAGACTCGCTCCGGATTCACCGGCTGATCGAGGCCCGGACCGGTCAGCTGCATGAGCGTGGAGTGGCTGACCAGTCGTTTTGCGGTGCCGGTTGCAGGGATCGTGATCTCGAAGACGGCCTGGACGTAGTCGGTGTCGGGGTCACCGTCTGCCTCGACGCTGGTGTCGTCGACGAGCGGTGAGACGAAGAGCTCCTGGAGCTCGAAGTCCCCGAAGCCCGGATACGTCACCGTGACCGGCAACTCCAGCGCGATCGTGGCGGGCACGGTCGCCGGCGTCTGGTCGGCGGGGACCGTGTCCTCGTCGGCGCGGGTGCCGGCGAAGATCAGGCCGCCGATCAGTGCCAGTGCGGCGACTGCGGCAGCGGCCATCAACCAGCGCCGCGTGCGGTTGTCGTATCGGTTGGTTTCGGGAGAGAGCATGATGACCTCCATGGTCGGTTCGGTGAAGTCCTGCTCGTCGATCCGGTGTCGGATCGCCTCCCAGGCCGTTGACGATGGGGTCGCCCGATCGGCGATCTGGCCGAGGTCCCGTTCCACACGATCGGTGAAGCGAGTCATGAGTCCAGTTCCTTTCGAAGCGCGGTGAGACCTCGCCGGAGGTGCGACCGGACGGTCGCACCGGGCATGTCGACGATCTTGGCGATCTCCGATGCCTTGTAACCCCCGTAGTAGCGCAGGACCACCGCGATGCGTTGGTCCTCGGGCAACTTGGCGAGCACGTCCCAGAGCTCACCCGCGTTACTGGCCAGGCCCGCGGGTGGTTCCGGTGGGTGCATCGCCATCACCCTGCGCCGCCGCAATGCCGATCTGCATCGGCTGACGACGGCGCTGCGCAGGTAGGCGCCGGGCTTGCGGATCTCGTCCAGCCGTCGAGCAACCTCGACGAAACTGTCCTGGACCAGATCTTCGGCTTCGGCACTGTTCCCCACGAGGGTGTACGCGAGACGGACCATGCCGGTGTACTCGGCCTGGTAGAGGCGTTCGAGTACACCGGCGTGTTCGGTGACCGGCTCGGTCGTGGTTCCCACTTTCCCCATCATCCTCTACGGCGACCGAGACGTGGAGAGTGTTGCAGCGCTTCGAGATTTCCTCTGCGGGCCGATCGAACCGCTCAACCCTGTGACACCCTTTCCGTATGGTTGTCCGCATGGAGACCAGGGCGGTGATCGAGCGGGTGGAGCGCATCGCCGACGTCCGTGCCAGCACCGCTGCAGATGCCTCGACGGTGCGGTCGGGGCTGGTCGCGGTGCGTGAGGCTCGGGCATGGTTGGACGCCCAGCAGGCTGGGCTCGTCGCCCAGTTGGATGCCGTGTCGTCGTTTCCGGAGTCGGCGATCGCCGACGCCGACCGGTGCTCGCTCGGCACGGCGACGAGGACCAAGGAACGCTCCGCCACGTTGGCAGCAACGCCGAGACTGGCCGACGCGTTGGGTGACGGCACGATCACCGCCGGCCATGTCGACGCCCTGACTCGGACGTCGGCTCGGCTGGATCCCGGTCAGCGCGAGGAGCTGCTGGAACGCGCCGACGGGCTCGTGGCGGTCGCTGCAGCGGCGACGGTGGACGAGTTCCGCCGCCGTCTCGACCTGGAGGCCAAGCGCCTGCAGAAGGATGACGGCATGGACCGTCTCGACCGGCAGCGACGCAACACTCGCCTGTCGACGTGGGTCGACGGCGAGGGGATGTGGAACCTGCGCGGCCGGTTCGATCCCGTCGCCGGCGTCAAACTCGCCGCAAAGCTCGACACCGCGGTGGAGACACTGTTCGCCGAGGCCGTGCCCGACACCGCACCGGCCGACCCGATCGAACGCCAGCATCACCTGCGGGCCCTGGCACTCGCCCGCCTCGTCGACGGCTCCGCCACCGGCAGCCGGCCGGGGCGGGGAGAGTTCCTCGCGGTCATCGACGCCGACGCACCAGGACCGGGTCCGGTCGTGGACTGGTCGATCCCCGTCGAGATCCCTGCCCGGATCGTCGCCGAGCTCGCCGGCGACGCAGACATCCTCGCCGTCGTCGTCCGCAACGGTGTGGTGCTCCACGCCCCCGACGAACTGAACCTCGGACGCACCACCCGCCTCGCCAATCGTGCCCAGCGCCGGGCACTGCGTGGTCTCTACCGGGGTTGTGCCATCCCCGGCTGCAGCGTCGCCTACGACCGATGCGAACTGCACCATGTCGTCTGGTGGCGCCACGGGGGTCACACGGATCTCGACAACCTGATCCCGATCTGCACGAGCCATCACGGCAAGGTGCACCACGACGGCTGGATCGTCGCCCTCGGTCCGAACCGCGAACTGACGCTGACGCTCCCCGACGGCACGGTCCACTCCACCGGCCCGCCCCACCGAAGAACCGCCGCCTGAGGCGGGCCGAACCACGCCACGAACCCCTTACGAGCCCACCGCGAGCCAAGCCCGGCGCGCCCTCGACGACGTCGCCGTCCGGGCTCCGGCCCCAACGCTGAATCCTGGTGTCCGGTGTCGACCGGCATGACGTCGGTCACTCGTCGGTGAGTCGTGCCATTGGTCCCTAGGGACACCCCCGGGGGTAGCGCCAGAGTGAGTGACGATGTTTGCGCTCGAGGCACTCCCCCTGGCCCGCTGGCAGTTCGGGATCACGACCGTCTACCACTTCTTCATGGTGCCGTTGACGATCGGGCTGTCGATGCTCGTCGCCTGGTTCCACACCCGCTGGTATCGCCACGGCCGCGAGTCCGACCTGCGGCTCACCAAATTCTTCGGCAAGCTCTTCCTGATCAACTTCGCGATGGGTGTCGTCACCGGGATCGTGCAGGAGTTCCAGTTCGGCATGAACTGGAGCGAGTACTCCCGCTTCGTCGGCGACGTCTTCGGCGCTCCTCTGGCGATGGAGGGCCTGGTCGCCTTCTTCCTCGAGTCGACCTTCCTCGGCCTGTGGATCTTCGGCTGGGGTCGCCTCAACCCCAAGATCCACCTGGCCACGATCTGGGCCGCGGCGATCGGCACCTGGCTGTCGGCGTACTTCATCGTCGCCGCCAACTCCTGGATGCAGCACCCCGTCGGCGTGATCTTCAACGCCGAGCGCGGACGCGCCGAACTCGTCGACATCTGGGCGGTGCTCACCAACAGCACCACCCTCGCCGCATACCCGCACGTGATCAGCGGCTCGGTGCTGACCGCCGCGGTGTTCGTGGCCGGCATCTCGGCCTGGTGGCTGATGCGCCGCAACCCGAGCGAGGTCGACCGGGAGGGCTTCACCCGGGCGCTCAGGACCGGGCTGTGGGTCACGATCGTCGCCGGGGTCGCACTCAGCCTCTCGGGCCACTTCCAGACTCGCCTGATGTTCGAACAGCAGCCGATGAAGATGGCCGCCGCCGAAGCCCTGTGCGAGACCGAGACCGGACCCGGCCTGTCGGTGTTCGCCGTCGGCGACGTCAGCCAGGAGTGCGACGTCCGCTCACTCGTGATCCCCGGCCTGCTGTCGTTCCTCGCCACCGACACCTGGGACGCCGAGATCCCCGGCGTCATCGACACCCAGGCGTCGTACGTCGAGCAGTTCGGTCCCGGCGACTACCGGCCGAACCTGATCATCACGTACTGGAGCTTCCGGGCGATGATCGGCATCGGCATGGTCAGCGTCATCGGCGCCGCGGGTGCGCTCGTCTACCTGCGGTTCAAGCAGGTGCTCCCGCAGAGCAAGTGGGGCGGACGTGCCGCGATCGCACTGATCGTCACGCCGTTCCTCGGCAACACCGCCGGCTGGATCTTCACCGAGATGGGCCGACAACCCTGGGTGGTCGCTCCGAACCCCGACGGCATCCCCGAAGTTCGGCTCCTCACCGAAGAGGCGGTGTCGACCTCCGTCGGCGGCACCACGGTGCTGCTCTCGATGGTGACGTTCACCCTGGTCTACGGCGCGCTCGGCCTCATCGAACTGATGCTGCTCAAGCGCTACGTGGAGGCCGGACCGGACGCCGCGATCACCGGCATCCTCGGCGGTGGCGACGAGCCCGACGACGACACCCCCCGCGGGCCCGAGGACCGCGACGACTGGCCGGACGGATCCGACGACGCACCACCGACCGACGAGGACGCCGACCGACTCGTCTTCGCCTACTGACCCGAGATCACTGCCGAGAACGAGAGACCACCATGGCACTCACCGACTTCTGGTTCATCACCATCGCCGTCCTGTGGATCGGCTACTTCTTCCTCGAGGGCTTCGACTTCGGTGTCGGCATGCTCCTGCACCCGATCGGACGCACCGACGCCGACCGCCGCGTCATGATCAACACGATCGGGCCGGTCTGGGACGGAAACGAGGTGTGGTTGCTCGTCGCGGGCGGGGCGACCTTCGCTGCCTTCCCCAACTGGTATGCGAC
Organism: Ilumatobacteraceae bacterium; assembly: GCA_963715285.1. GTDB lineage: Bacteria > Actinomycetota > Acidimicrobiia > Acidimicrobiales > Ilumatobacteraceae > Sva-07. The sequence continues at coordinate 193,239 of CAVQRU010000043.1, forward strand.
CCTGTTCTCCGGGTTCTACCTCGCGCTGTTCCTGATCCTGCTGGCGCTGATCTTCCGCGGGGTGGCCTTCGAGTACCGCGGCAAGATCGACAGTGTGCGTTGGCGCCGACGCTGGGACCTCGCGATCGCCGTCGGGTCGTGGGTCCCGGCCGTGCTCTGGGGAGTCGCATTCGCCAACATCGTGCGCGGTGTGCCGATCAACGCCGAACAGAACTACACCGGCACGCTGTTCACGCTGCTCAACCCGTTCGGCCTGCTCGGCGGTGTCACCACCGCGTCGCTGTTCATCCTGCACGGCGCCAACTTCCTGAGCCTCAAGACGGTCGGTGAGGTCCGAGATCGTTCGCACCGCGCTGCTCAGATCGCCGGACCGGTCGCCATCGTCGCGGGTGCCACGTTCCTGATCTGGAACCAACTCGAACGTGGCAAGGGGTGGACCTGGATCATCGTGCTCGGCGCCGCGGCTGCCCTCGTCGTCGGCTTCCTCGCCGAGCGGCGCAACAGCGAGGGCATCGCCTTCGGCGCCACCGGCCTCGCCATCGCGTTCGCCGTGATCGCCCTGTTCGGATCGCTGTATCCGAACGTGATGCCGTCGAGCACCGACGAGACCTTCAACCTCACCGTGGAGAACGCCTCGTCGACCGACTACACCTTGAAGGTGATGACCATCGTCGCCCTGGTGATGACGCCGATCGTGCTGTTGTACCAGGGGTGGACGTACTGGGTGTTCCGCAAGCGGATCGGCACCCAACACCTGCCGGTCGTCCACCGCTCGTGACCGGTGTCGACCGGCGCGGGCCGGTCGACACCCGCCTCCTCCGACTGCTCCCCGGCCTCCGTCGACACCTGATCGTCGTCGGTGCCGTGGCCGTCGCGACGGCGCTGGCCGTGCTCGTCCAGGCCGAACTGCTCGCCAACGGTCTGGCCGATCTGATCCAGGTCGGCGACGTCACCGGTGGGCTCGTCCGCATGCTCGTCGCGCTCGGCGCGGTCGCGGCGGTTCGCGCGGTCGGCGCCGGGGTGAGCGAGTGGTCGGCGGGCCGAGCGATGGCGTCGATCCGCCACGACGTGCGCGCTGCCGTGCTCCACCACGCCAGGGTCGACGGCGACCGGACGACCAGCGGGCTCGCGAGCCGCGAAGCCACCGTCGCCACCGCCGGCGTCGACGAACTGGAGCCCTACGTCCGCCAGTTCCTGCCGGCGCTGATGCTCGCGGTCACGGTGCCCCTGGCGGCCGGGGTCCGGATCCTCTTCGCCGACCCGGCCTCGGCGCTGTTGATCGCCGTCACCGTGCCCTTGATCCCGATCTTCATGGTGCTGATCGGCCGTATGACCGAACGCCGGACCCAACGACAATGGGCCGTCCTGCAACGCCTCGGCGGTCACTTCCTCGACGTGGTCGAGGGTCTGCCCACCCTGCGGCTCTTCGGGCGGGCCAAGGCACAGCGCGACGCGGTCCACGACGTATCGGAGCAGTACCGGGCGACCACGATGACGGCGTTGCGCATCGCGTTCCTCTCCGCGTTCGCCCTCGAGCTGATCGCCACGCTGTCGGTCGCCCTGATCGCTGTCGAGATCGGCCTGCGTCTGGCATCGGGTGGCCTGGTGCTCACGACCGCACTGATCGTCCTGCTGCTCGCACCGGAGTGCTACCTGCCCCTGCGACGCGTCGGTGCCAGCTTCCATGCAGCTCAATCGGGCCTCGACGCCGGCGATGACCTGCACGACCTGCTCGAACGACCGACGCTTCCCACCGGTACACGAGCTGCACCGACCTCGGGGCCCATCGTGCTGCGTGACGTGGCCCTCGTGCGCCGGGGTCGAGTGCTGCTCGACGGCATCGACCTCGACGTGGCACCGGGCTCGGTCGTCGCCGTCTACGGCCCGACGGGCATCGGCAAGTCGACGCTCGTCGACGCCTGTCGCGGTCGGCTGGTCGACCGGAAGGGCGCGATCACCGTCGGCGGGATCGACGTGGGTGACCTCGACCCCGACTCCTGGGCCGATCAACTCGCGGTGATCGGACAACGGCTGACCCCGCTCGGCACGTCGATCGCCGAGGAGGTCCGCGGGTCGACGTCGGCCTCCGACGACGTGGTGGCGGCTGCGCTCGACGACGTCGACCTCGCGGCGCTGCGTGACCGTCGCACCGACGAACTCTCGGGCGGCCAGCTGCGGCGGGTCCAGGTGGCCAGAGCCCTCGTCGCCGTCCGGTGCGGTCGTGCTCGTTTCGTGCTCGCCGACGAGCCGACTGCCCACCTCGACGCGGCCACTGCCGACCGGGTGTGGCGTGCACTGGCAGGACTCGCCGGCGTGCACGGCGCTGCCGTGCTGGTCGCCACGCACGACGCCCGCTGCCGGGAAGTCGCCGACCGGGTCGTCGACTTCGGTGGTCCCCCCGACGACCGCCGATCGCCGCCTCCCGAAACGCGTCTCCGACCGGCGCTGACGCTGATCGCCCCGACGAAACCCGCCGTCGTCGACACGGGCAACACCGGGACAGCCGGCAACACCGGGACAGCGAGCAACAGCGACGCGGGCAGCAACACCGGCAGCAACACGAGCAGTGACGGCGTCGTCCCCGGCCGCCACGAGCTCTGGTCGGCGACTCGACGGGTCATGCGCATGGCACGGCCGGCTCGACGCCGGTTCACGGGCGCCACCGCGCTCGGCGCGCTCGCCGAGGCCTGCACCCTCGGTCTGGCGGGTGTCGCTGCCTGGCTCATCGTCAAGGCGAGCGAACAGCCGGATCTCGCCGAGCTGTCGCTGGCGATCCTCGCCGTGCGAACCTTCGGCATCGGCAAGGGCGTGTTCCGCTACGGCGAACGGCTGGCGACCCACGATGCCGGGCTGCGTTCGCTCAGCGAGATCCGCGCAGCGGTCGTCGACCGGCTCGCCGACATCGCACCGGCCGGCATTCCGGGATGGGAACGTGGTGACGTCCTCCAGCGGGTCGTCGGCGACGTCGACCGACTCCTCGACCTGTTCGTGCGGGTGCTGGGTCCGGTGCTCGCCGTCGCTGCGACCGCGACGGCTGCTGCGCTGATCACCCTGGTGCTCGACCCCGCCGCCGGCGCGGTGCTGATCGTCGCACTGGTGATCATCGGTGTACTGCTCCCCTCGGTCACCGCCGCCCGTGAAACGACGATCGGACCGCTCGTTGCACATCGGCGTGCCTGCCTGGCCGGCGCCGCACTGTCCTACACCGAGGCGTTGGATGCACTGATCGCCCACCGGGTCGAGCGATCCGCACGGGCGCGCATCGACGCCGACGGTGCCGAACTCGACCGGCTGGCGGTGCGCCGGACACGAGTCCGTATCGCTGGCGGCGCCGTCGTGGCGGCCGCACCACTCGCCACCACGATCGCCACGCTGGCGGTGATCGGCCCCTCGGCCACGTCGATCGCCGGACCGGTGCTCGGTGTGCTGGTGCTCTGGCCGCTGGCGATCGTCGAGCTGGTCGGTACCGTCAACGACACCGCGGCCACGGCGCCGAGTGTGGCAGGGTCGGCCGTGCGGGTGGTCGCTGCGCTCGACACGCCCGATCCACTTCCCGCGCCCGCCGATCCCCGTACCGTCGACGACACACCCGATCTCACGATCGACCGACCTGACGGCGCGGTGGCCGACGAGCGCACACGACGTCCTCGGCCCGGTGACGATCGAGTTCCCGTTCGGGTCACACACCACGATCACCGGTCCGAGCGGGAGCGGCAAGTCGACGTTCGCGGCCGTGCTCGTGGGCTTCCTCGCGCCCACGGTCGGGCACCTACCGGATCGACGGTGACGACGTCGCCGTCATCGGTGGGGCGAACGTCCGCGAGCGGGTGACGTGGGTACAGCAGCTGCCGTGGCTGGCCGACACGACCGTCCGGGAGAACCTCCGGATCGCCGACCCTGCCGCCGACGATCACCGGTTGACCGAGGCGCTCGGTGCGGTTCGGCTCGACGTGTGGCTCGGCGATCTTCCCGACGGGCTCGACACCCGGATCGGACGCGGCGGATCGGGAATGAGCGGCGGCGAGGCGCAGCGGCTCGCACTCGCCCGAGTCCTGCTGGCCGATCATCGTGTGGTGGTGCTCGACGAACCCACCGCCCACCTCGACGCCGGCACCGCTGAGCACGTGCTGGCCACGACGCTCGACCGGTTCGCCGACCGCACCACGATCGTGCTCGGCCATGACCCCGCGCTGCGGGCCGCGGCTCAGGCGACCGGATAGCTGACGAGCAGCGCACCGGCGACGGCCAATGTCGCGCCGGCCGCGACGATCAGCAGCAACTTCGGCAGACGCGTCCTGAACGACGCGGTGATGCCGGCGAAGAACAGCGCCGATGCGAAGAACAGCGTGAGCCGGATGTAGTCGTCGGCGGTGTCGCCTGCTTCCTCGCTCGCCACCGTGGCGGCGAGCGCCTGCGCGTCGAGATCCCGTGAGGACTTCTGGTCGATCGTCGCCTACGACCCGCAGACCCGCTCCGAGCTGCAGACCGGGCAACCGTTCCCGAGCAGGAACAGCGAGAAGGACCCGCTGGTGCGCAACGACGACGGTTCGGTCGACCTCCACTTCGGGCCGACCGCGCCCGCCGGCAAGGAGTCGAACTGGATCCAGACCGTGCCCGGCAAGGGTTGGTTCGTGCTGCTGCGTCTCTACGGCCCGCTCGAGCCCTGGTTCGACCAGACCTGGCGACCGGGCGAACTCGAACTGCTCGGCTGACCACGTCCGGCCGACCGCCCAGCCGGGCGGCGCGGTCCGCCGGAAATCTCAGTCGTGCAGCATGTCGAGCAGTTCGCCGACGGTGTGCTGGCCCTCGAGCGGATGGCGCAGTGGCGTCCGATCGATGATCTCGTAGTGGTTCCGGCGGCCGACCTTCTCGCGCCGTAGATACCCACCGCGTTCGAGATCGTCGAGGATCCGCTGGACGGCTCCCGGCGTGATGCCGACGACATAGCTGAGATCACGTTGGCGGAGATCCGGATCGCGGCTCAGGGCCACCATGACGTGCGCGTGGTTGGTCAGGAAGGTCCACGACGGCAGGTCCGGCTTCGGTTCGATGAGCGTCACCTGAACATCATACGTATTCGAAGACGCATGTTGCCCGGGTACATTTCGGTCCAGCCGGCGATTGCGCCAGGGGTCTGACCCCTGATGCAATCGCGTGGTCGCGTTCAGGACTCCTCGGCGGTCTCGCGGGCAGCGAGTTCGTCCTCGGCCGCCCGCAGATCGTCACGACTCAGATGTGTCGACGACGTGGTCCGATGCGTCGCTCGGAAGAGCAGGTGCGTGCTGGCCGGCAGCGTGAGCAGCAACGCAACGGCGACGATCGTGAGCTCGGCGGCCCCGGCCGCCCCGACCTCGATCGCCGCGCCGATCGCCACCAACAGGAACGCGATCGGGCTCGCCTTGCCCGCAGCGTGGAACCGCGCATACGGCGTGTGGAACGTCAGCAGGCCCACTGACGCCAGCAGGGCCACGAGTGCTCCGAGCACCACGAACACGGCGGACACGGCGTTCATCGGCGACCCGTCGTCTCGATGAACCGACTCAGGACGACCGTGGCAGTGAAGGCCACGATCGCGATGACCACGAGGATGCCGATGTACAGGGTGTCGCCGGTTTCCGCGACACGCGTCCCGATCGCCCCCATCAGCGCGACGAGCGCTGCGTCGAGCGAGATCACCCGATCCGCGAGGCTCGGACCGCGCACCAACCGCACACCGGCGAGGATGCCGGCGAGGAGGAAGATCGCAACGGCGACGTCGGCGATCACGTCGACACCTCCGCGCCGGCGTCGGCGTCGACCGGGAATGCCCGGCAGGCGAGGTCGGCGAGCCGCTGGACGTGGGCGACGATGGCGTCGGCCTTGTCGGCATGCAGCAGATGCAGGTAGAAGCGCCCGGTGTCGGCGTCGGTGTCGACCACGGCAGTGCCCGGCGTGACGGTGATCGCAACCACCAGCATCAGCAGGTGCGACCGGCTCTCGACCTGCGTGTCGACGGCGATGATCGCCTCGTCGGTGTAATCGGTCGGTGTGAGGATCTCCCACGCGACCGACACCATCGACGACACGAGGTCGAGCGTCACCAACCAGACGAAGTGGAGCAACGGCACCATTCGGATCCGCCCATGACCGGGTTGGACCCCGGCGACGAGCGTGACGGCGATCGCCACCACCACGCCGGCGAGCACGTTGGCCACCGAGATGCCGCCCCACAGCGCACACCAGGCGGCCACGAGCAGGGCGAGCGTCACCAGGCGACGCGGCATCACCAGTTCGCGCAGGGTGGCGGTGACGCTCATCCGAGCACCGCCGTCACGTACGGGGTCCGCGCCAGGAGGTCGGTGGCGATCTGCTCGCACATCGGCCACAGCACGCCGGCGAGCACGGCCACGGCGATCGTTCCGAGGACGGCGATCGCCGCCGAGGTCTGCATGATCCCGACCGACCGTCGACTCGATGCGGGCACGGCCGCCGGCGTCACCTCACCCCAGAACGCACCGATCCAGATCTTGGTCATCGACAGCAGCGTCAGGATGCTCGCCACCAGCGACACCACCACGATCACGTAGTCGCCGGCCGCCATCCCGGCGTCGACCAGCGCCAGCTTCGCGATGAACCCGGAGAACGGGGGAAGGCCCGCCAGGCTGAGGGCGGGCAATGCGAACAGCACGGCGATCACGGGCCTGCTCGTGGCGAGACCGCCGACCTTGTTGAGCGCCGAGGTGCCCTGATCGTCCTCGATCAGACCACCGGCGAGGAACATCACCGTCTTGACCGGGATCTGGTGGACGAGGAACAGCACCGCGCCCGCCACGCCGGCGACCGTGAAGATCCCGAGCCCCATGATCATGTAGCCGATCTGGCTGACGACGTGGAACGACAAGATGCGCTTCACGTCGTCCTGGGCGAGCGCTCCGGCGACGCCGATCACCATCGTGAGCCCGGCGATCACGAGCAACAACGGTCCGAGTTCGTCGAGCTCCATCAGCGTGAAGAACCGGATGAGTACGTAGACGCCGATCTTCGTCAGCAGCCCGGCGAACACCGCCGTGATCGTGGTGGGCGCCGTCGGATAGCTGTCGGGGAGCCACGAGAACAACGGGAAGATCGCCGCCTTGGTGCCGAACACCACGAGGAACCACAGCCCGATGCCGACCTGCGTGGCGGCGGGCAACTCGGGAATGCGCTCGGCGAGCAGCGCCATGTTGACCGTACCGGTGGCGGCGTACACGATCGCCACGCCGAACAGGAACAGCGTCGATGCGAACAGGTTGATGACGACGTAGGTCATCCCCGATCGGATCTGTGCTTCTCGACCCTGATGGGTGAGCAACACGTAGCTGGCCACGAGGATCAGCTCGAAGGCGACGAACAGCGTGAACAGGTCGCCGGTGAGGATCGCCAGGCCGACCCCACCGGCCAGCACGAGGAGGATCGGCGACACGACCGCCGGATCGGCACCAGCCGGGGTACGGCGCTGCCCGATCGCGAACAGCTCGACGACGAGGATCGTTGCGAACGCCACCAGCAGGATGAGGGCAGCGAACAGGTCGGCGACGAGCACGATGCCGAGTTCGGGTGCCCACCCACCCACGCGCAGCACCACCGTGCCATCGCGATCGACCGCCACGAGCAGTGCGGCGGCCAAGCCGGTGGTGGCGGCCATCGTCGACAGCGTGAGCACGTCTCGCACCGCCGAGCGGTGGCGGAACGCCAACACCACCGCGGCAGCCAGCAGTGGCAACACGACGACGAGCCCGACGACCACGCTCATGGCAGCTTCCCGTCGGACGAAGGGTCGGGACGGGGATGGGGATCATGGTCGCGAGCGTCGTGCTCGGCTCCGGGGTCGCCGCCTGAGCCGTCTTCGCGGAGCTCCTCGATCGCGCGCGTCTCGTCGCTCGCCGCGGCCCGCTGTTCGGCGTAGGCGGCGATGCGGCGGTCCTCGACGTCGTCCTCCACGAGGTCGTCGCCGGTCAGGATCTGTTGGCGCCGGGCGAGGGCGAGCACGTACAGCGTCAGCCCGAACGAGATGACGATCGCGGTGAGCGACAGCGCCTGCGGCAGCGGATTGGCGGTGTCGGGCGGGACCACCCCGTCGACGATCGGCGGGTCGCCCGCCCGCCCGCCCGATGCCAGGAGGGCGAGCACCGCGGCATGACCGAGCAACGCGAACCCGAGCACGATGCGGCTCAACGACCGCGACGTCACCAGGAAGGTGCCGGTGGCCGCGAGACCGGCGACTGCGACGATCATGGCGACGCTCATGCCGGCGTCTCCGTGTCGTGGTCGGGGCGGGCGCCGTCGACCGGGCGGCGACCTCGATCGACGAGCGAGGATGCGTCGAAACCGTCGAGCAGCGCCACGATCAGGCCGACGACCACGGCGACCACACCGAGGTCGAAGACGAGCGCCGAGCCGGTCTTGACCTTGCCCAGCACCGGGACCTCCCAGCTGAGCACGACCTGATCGAGCAACGGCTCACCCCACAGCATCGGAGCGATTGCTTCGAGCCCGACGATGACCCCGCCGACAGCGAGGAACACCGCTGCGTGACGCGGCTGCTGGAGTCCGGCGATGGTGCGCAGCACGATGACCGCGCCGAGCAGCAGCCCCGCGGCGAACCCACCGCCGGGTTGGTTGTGTCCCGCGAACAGCACGAAGGCGGCGATCAGCAGCGCGATCGGCGTGATCGCCCGGACGGCCAGACGCACGATCGGCGAGGTCCGCGCGATCATCCGACCGCCTCCGCATCGGGCACGCGGACGTCGCCGCCGCCGGCATCAGTGGCGTTCGCTCTCGTGCGGCGCTTCCTGGTCAACGTGAGGATCCCGACCGCGACGGTCATCAGCACGATCACCTCGCCGAGCGTGTCGAGAGCGCGAGTGTCGGTGAGGATCACGTTGACGACGTTGTTGCCCCCGCCCTCGTCCACTGCCGACTCGGCGAGATCGAGGATCGGTGGTTCACCCGACGGGCTCGATGCCGCACCGGCGAGTGCGACGGCCACCGCGGCGCCGATCAACAGCGAGACCGCCACGCGACCGACGAACCACAGACGGGTGGCGGTCGGGAATCGTGTGGCGAGCCGGCCGAGACCGAGCACGAACCCGACGACAATGACCGTCTCGACCAGGAGCTGGGTCAGCACGAGGTCCGGTGCGCCGACCGCGACGAACAGGCCGGCGACGCTGAAGCCGACCGCTCCCAGCACGAGCGCGGCCCCCAGGCGCGAGCCGACGGTGGTGGCGGCGACTGCCGCCGCGACGATCATCAGGACCAGGACCGCCTCGGCGCGGTTGTCCCACCAGTAGAGACGGTCGGTGTCGATCTCGCCGACGAACGGGACCGCCGCCACACCGAGGACGACGACGGTGGTGGCGAGGTACAGCGGAAGCGAACCGTGCTGGACGCGACGGGCGATGCGACGAGCGACCCGGCCGAGGCCGTCGATCAGTGCATCGGCGATCGAAGCGCCTCGAGCGGCGGGTCCGGACAGGACCACACGACGGGCGAGGAGCGCGCCGAGCACCAGCCCGCCCGCGACGACGAGCAACGAGGTGATGAAGGCGTCCGTGAAGCCCGGCCAGCGGTACAGCGAGTACACCTCCGCCTTCGGCGCCACCAACACGGTTGCCGATCGCACGATGTCGGTCACCCAGCCCAGGGCGACGAATCCGCCGACGGTCGCGAGACCGAGCACGACCTCCGGCGTCGTCATCGCCGGCCGAACCGGCGACACCGGTCGGTCGGGCATCGGCTCGGACGAACCGAACATGCCGAGCAGGAGTCGCGTCGTGTACGCGACGGTCAGGACGGAACCGCCGATCACGAGACCACCGACCAGCCACAGTTCGGACCCGGCGAGGCCCTGGACCGCCTCGATGGCGGCCTCCTTCGCCGGGAAGCCCAGGGTCGGCGGGATGCCTGCCATCGAGAACCCGCACACGAGCGCGACCCCGAAGGTGATCGGCATCGAGCGGCGCAGGCCGGACAGCTCGTTGATGTTGCGGGTGCCGGTACGGACGTCGACCTCGCCGACCACCATGAAGAGGGCTGCCTTGAACACCGCGTGGGCGACCAGGATCGACATCGCGGCGAACGTCGCTTTGGGCGTACCGATCGCCAGCAGCGCGATGAGCAGCCCCAGCTGCGACACGGTGCCCCAGGCGAGGATCAGCTTGGCATCGACGTGACGCAACGCACCGATCGAGCCCCAGATCATCGTCGCCAGGCCGAACGTGAGGCCCAGCGGTTTCCAGACCTCGGTCTCCTGGAACGCAGGGGCGATCACGGCAACGAGGATCACGCCCGCCTTCACCATGGTGGCCGAGTGGAGGTACGCGCTCACCGGTGTCGGTGCGGCCATCGCACCGGGCAGCCACACGTGGAACGGCACCTGCGCCGACTTGGTCGCGGCGGCGACCAGGATCAGCACTGCGGCGGCCGTGGCAGTCGAGCCGGTGATCGGCGTGATCTCGCTGAGCACAGCGGTCCCGGAGGCGTCGACGAAGAGGACGAAGCCGGCGAGCAGCGTCAGGCCACCGGCGGCGGTGATGACGAGTGCTCGTCGAGCGGCGGTGCGGGCGACGGGATCGGTGTTCTTGAACCCGACGAGCAGGAACGACGTGATCGACGTCAGTTCCCAGAACATGAAGAGCGTCCACACCGAGTCGGCCCAGACCAGGCCCACCATCGCCCCCGAGAATGCCGTGAGTGTCGACGCGAACCGCCCCATGCCGGCGGCGCTGGCCGAGAAGTAGCCGACGGCGTACACGCACACGAGCGCACCGATGCCGGCGACGAGGAGCGAGAGCAGCGCGCTCAGCGCATCGATCCGGAACAGCACCGACACGTCGAGCCCGGGCACCCAGGCGAACCCGGACTCGACCACGTCGTCGGAGCCGACGAGTGTCAGCGACCACAGCGCCGTGGCGGCCATGGGGATCGCTGCGACCCACAGTGCGTTTCGTCCCAGGCGTGCCCCGAAGACGGCAGTCGTCGCGCTGGCGACGACGAACAGCGAAAGCAGGAGCCAGATCAACAGACCCGCAGGATAGAGGTCGAATTATCTACCCTCCAACATTGACCTTTTGAAAAAGGTGTTTTAAGATCTGTTCATGTCTTCAACCGACGCCATGAACCGAGCGCAGCGCCGACGTCCCGACCGCCGAGCGCTGTTGACCGCTCAGGACGAGCGGGTGCTCGCCAAGTCGATCGAAGCGGGACGACAGGCAGCGGAACGCATTGCAGCCGGCGCGCCGGCTCCCGGCGACGACGACTTGGTGGCCGAGGCCGCTGAATCACGACTCCACTTCATCGAGGCGAACATCCGGCTCGTGCAGAGCATCGCCAACAAGTTCAGCGTGCCCGCCCATCTCGACCGCGACGACATCGTGCAGGACGGCATGATCGGCCTGGAGAAGGCGGTCGAGAAGTTCGACTGGCGCCGCGGCTACAAGTTCTCGACGTATGCCACCTGGTGGATTCGCCAGTCGATCCAGCGAGGCCTCGAGGCCTCGGCCACCACGATCCGTATCCCCGGACACCGCAGCCGTGAACTCCGGGCCGCGATCACCGCGACCGCCTCGGGCGGTCGCTTGACCGACGAACTCGCCATGATCGACATGCTCAGCCAGCTCGAGTCGATGGATCGACCGCTCGGCGACGGACCCGACACGCTGGGTGCGATGGTCCCCTGCGACAACGACCGGCCCGATGAGACCGCCGAGCGCAACGTGCAAGGCGAACAGATCGACGCGCTCCTCGAGCACCTCGACGAGACGAGCCGATTCGCCGTCGCCGCCAGATTCGGGCTGCGAGGCCACGAGCCCGCGACCTTCGCGGTCATCGCCGACGAACTCGGCGTCACGCCGCAGGCCGTTCGACGCCGCGTCGAGCGGGCCATCGCCAAGCTGCGCACGCACGCCGCCCCGATCGCCGCCTGACCGTCGCCGGACCGTCACCCGCCGACCGCGTCGATGTCGCGCCGTTCACACGAATCCGGCCCGGACGTCAACGAGACGATCATCGTCCAGGACCGCAGGGAGAACCGTCTGCCGTTCTCGCGCGGGATCATGGCGACGAGCCTGCTGGCCACGGGGGTCCCGACGGAGGAGGCCTACCGCCTCTCGTCGACGATCCAGCGACACCTGCTCGCTCGTGGTCAGCGGGAGATCGACGCCGAATCACTGGTGCGGTTCACGCGCGAGACCCTGAGCACCGAGGCGGGCGATCCCGACGTGGCCCTTCGATGGACGGCGTGGCGCCGAGCGAAGCGTTCCGGTCGACCGATCGTGATCGTGCTCGGGGGTGCGCCCGGCACGGGCAAGAGCACACTGGCGACTCGGCTCGCCGTACGGCTCGACATCACCCGCGTGGTCACCACCGACGCGATCCGCGACGTGCTGCGCACCGTGATACCGGTCAACGTGCTGCCGGAACTCCACGAGTCGACGTTCGAGGTCGTCGTTCCCGACGCCGTCGACCCGTTCGCGGGGTTCATCCGCCAGTGCAACGCTGTCGGTGCTGCAGCGGTCGCCGTCGCCGACCGGTTGGCCGACGAGCACCGCTCACTCATCGTGGAGGGGGTCCACGCACTCCCGGGTGCGGTGACGACCGCCCTCGCCGAGCACCCCGCGAAGCCCGTCGTGATCGAGCGATTGATCATCCAGACTGGAGTCGACGAGCATGCCGAACTCCTCCGTCGACGCGAGTCGAGTGAACCTCACCGGCAGGGACAGCGGCACCTCGCCCGCCTCGACCACATCCGACTGATTCAGGACCAACTCATGGAACAGGCCCACCGCGCCGGCATCACCGCGATGGACGGCGGCGAAGCGGGCGACCTGACGCAGAACATCGTCGACGAGATCGTGCAACGCCTCGACGAGTCGGACGGGTCCGCGCTGATCCCGGAAGCTCCACCGGCGTCGGTGATCGAGGCCCACGAGCTGATCGTGCTCGACGTGCACGGCGTCGTGCTGAACAACCCGTTGCCGTACTTCCTCGCCGAACTCGGCAACCTCACCGGCGTCGGCGCCAACCGGTTCAAGCGCCGGTGGCGCTCGACGTGGCGCATCCCGTTCTGGGAGGGCCGGATCACCGAGGCAGAGATGTGGGCCGGCGTCGCCCCGGATCTCGACGCGCAGCGCCTGCGCGCCGACCTCGAACAGCGGTACCGGCCGGGGCCATGGTTCGACTGGGCCGTCACCCACGACGGGCCCCTCTGGCTGTTGTCCAACCATCGAAGCGACTGGCTGCTGCCGCGACTCGAACGCTTCGGTGTGGCCGACCGCTTCGAGCGGGTGCTGGTGTCCGACGCGCTGGGCGCCGCGAAGCCATCGGCGCTCGCGTTCGCCGATCTCGTGGATCAGCCGTCGCTGGCCTACTTCGACGACTCGCGCCGCAACGTCGAGACCGCACGCTCGCTCGGCATCGACGCGCACGTGGTCGGCGCACCGGCCTGACCACCCAGCCGCGGGCACGAACCGGCGGCGTTCAGCGGCCGGGCACCTCGTTGCGCAGTGGCTGGTTTCGCACGAACCGAGTGAGGTTGTCGAGAAAGATCTCGACAACGCGCGCCGCCGTGCCGTCGCTCGACGCCGAATTGTGCGGAGAGATGATCACGTTGGGCAGATCCCAGAGCGGATCGTCCGCCGGTAACGGTTCGGGATCGAAGACGTCGAGGCCGGCGCCACCGAGCCGCCCCGACGCCAGCGCATCGGTGAGCGCCACCTGATCGACGAGTTCGCCGCGACCGACGTTGACGAACACCGCATGCGGCGGCATCGCCGCGATCACCTCGGCATCGAACAGACCGCGGGTGTCGGGCGTGAGTGGGAGTGCGACCACGACCGCATCTGCGTCCCGGATCGCGTCGGCGAGTTCGGTGAGCGGCCGGACCGGACACGGCTCGTCGCCGTGGGCCGAGCGCCGCACCACGACCGGGTCCATGCGGAACGCCTCGGCGAGCCGGACGACCTCCTGGCCGATCGGGCCGTAGCCGACGACCACGACCCGCTGGCCGTCGAGTTCGCGGAACGTTCTCGGCGACCACTCGTGCCTCGCCTGCGCTCGCAACCACGCCGGCAACCCACGACCGAGCGCCAGCAGATAGAGCATCACCGTGCCGGCGATCGGAGACGCGCTCGCTCCCGACGACGTGGTGACACGGACGCCACGGTCGAGGAACATCGAGAAGACCGGGCTGTCGACTCCGGCCGACATCGAGTGCAGCCACTGCAGATTCGGGGCCTGTAGTGCGACCCTCATGAACGGCGCCGCCCGCTCGGGCCAGACGTCGTTCGAGAAGAACGCGACCGTGATGCGCTCGATGTCGGTCGCGGAGACCTCCACCCCGCGTCGCAGCGCCACGACCTCGAGGTCGGGGGCTGCCTCGGCGAGTCGGGCGGCATGGGCGTCGAGGAACGTGTCGGTGCAGAACAGAGCCACGCCGTCCAGTCTCCCCCACCGACCGATTGCAGCAGGGGTCTGACCCCTGCTGCAATCGGTCAGGCGGTGAGTTCGGCGACGAACTCGGCGAAGACGTCGGCGTACCGCATCGCGTCGGCCTCGCTGTGCATCACCGAGATCAGCCACTGCTCGTCGAGGCCCGGCGGCAGCAGGATGCCGCGGTTGATGCCGTGCATCCACTGGGCGAACGCCAGGTCGAAGTCGGTGGCCTTGTAGTCGCGGTAGTTGCGCACCGGGTCGACCGACCAGGTGATACAGCCCTTGGCGCCGAACTGCACCGTGTGGGCCGGGATGCCCGAGTCGTCGATGATCTTCTGGCAGGCCTGGACCAGTCGGGTGTTGAGCGCGATCGCGTGGGTTGATCGCCTCGGGCGTGCACGCCTCGGTGAGCGTCGCCTTGGCAGCGGCCATCACCAGCGGGTTGCCGTTGTACGTGCCGAGGTGCAGCACCTCGCCGGTGGTGATCAGCTCCATGTACTCGGCCTTGCCACCGAACGCGCCGACCGGGAAGCCGCCGCCGATCGACTTGGCGAGCGTGATCAGGTCGGGCGTGACACCGAGCTGCTTGGTCGCGCCGCCGACACCGGCGGTGATGCCGGTCTTGACCTCGTCGAAGATCAGGAGGGTGCCGTACTTGGTGCAGATCTCACGGACCGCCTCGAGGTACCCGGGATCGGGGAGGCAGATGCCGATGTTCTCCATCACCGGCTCGACGATGAAGCAGGCGACCTCGCGGCTCTCGAGCACCCGCTCGAGGGCGGGGGCGTCGTTGTAGGGGATGACGATGACGTCGTCGATCGTGCCCTGCGGGATGCCACCCGACTGCGGGACCGAGTACGGAGCATCGGCGGGACCGGCATCGGCGAGCGCCGGCTTGTTCGAGATCATGACCTCGTCGTGGTGGCCGTGGTAGCCGCCCTCGACCTTGACGAGCTTCTCGCGCTTGGTGACACCACGGGCCAGCCGGATCGCGTCCATCGTCGCCTCGGTGCCCGAGTTGGTCGGCCGCCACATCGGGAAGCCGTACCGCTGGCCGAGCAGTTCGGCGACCTCGGCGTCGAGTTCGCACGGCGTGACGTAGAGCGTGCCGTCGGAGAGTTGCGCTTCGACGGCGGCGCGGACCGCCGGGTGCATGTGGCCGGCGAACAGCGCGCCGAATCCCATGTCGTAGTCGACGTACTCGTTGTCGTCGACGTCGACCATGCGCGAGCCCGATGCGTGCTTGACGACGATCGGATGCGGGTCGTAGGCCTGGAAGCTCGACGGAACTCCGGCCGGGAGGACCTTGCGGGCGCGCTCGGTGGCGACCTGGGATCCCTTGGTTCGTTCTGCGTAGATCGCGAGCTCGCGCTCGGTGATCGCTTTCGCCCTGGCGACGAGCTCTGACGTGGTGGTCGAGTCGGTCACGGACATGAGGTATCGGCTCCTGATTGGATTGCGGCCGACGGAGTGTCGCGCCGACCCCATCGTAGGCCGTTCCCCGTTCAGCGCGCTCCCGAACCTCGGTGTGGCTCCGTCGGTGCGGCTTCGTCGGTGACGTCGCCCGGAGGTCACAATGTGGACGTCAGCCCCGCCGTCAGGAGACCCCGATGAAGACCGCCGCCACCGAGATGCTCGACATCGAGTTCCCGATCTTCGCCTTCAGCCACTGCCGCGATGTCGTCGCCGCCGTGTCGAAGGCAGGTGGACTCGGTGTGCTCGGCGCCGTCGCCCACTCGCCCGAGCAGCTCGAGATCGACCTGACGTGGATCGAGAACGAGATCGGCGAGCGTCCCTACGGCGTCGACCTGATCGTGCCCGCCAAGTACGCCGGCGACGAGGGTGGCGGCTATTCGCTCGACGACATCCGAGCCCTGATCCCCGACACCCACCGCGAGTTCGTCGACGACATCCTGCGTCGCTACGACGTGCCGGAGTTCCCGCCGGACGAGGAGCGGTCGAGTGGCCGCTCGACCGGTGGACACGGTGGTGTCGCTCCGTTCAGCGCAGCCGCGGCCGGGCCCCAGCTGGAGATCTCGCTCGCTCACCGGACCGCCTTCGTCGCCAACGCACTCGGGCCGCCGCCGCAGTTCCTGATCGACCGCGTCAAGGAGGAGGGGCGGCTGATCGGTGCGCTCGCCGGGCGTCCTCAACACGCCGAGCGTCATCAGGCCGCAGGGGTCGACATCATCATCGCCCAGGGGTCGGAGGCGGGTGGCCACACCGGTGAGATCGGCTCGATGGTGCTGATCCCCGAGATCGTCGATGCCGTCGACATCCCCGTGCTCGGTGCGGGTGGCATCGGGCGCGGACGCCAGATGGCGGCGGCGATGGCGCTCGGCGCGCAGGGCGTGTGGTGCGGTTCGGTGTGGCTGACCACCGACGAAGCCGAGACGCATCCCGGTGGTGAAGCAGAAGTTCCTCGCCGCAACGTCGGCCGACACGATCCGGTCGCGATCGCTCACGGGCAAGCACGCCCGCATGCTGAAGTCGGCGTGGACGGAGGAATGGGACCGAGCGGACACCCCCGACCCGCTCGGCATGCCGCTGCAACCGATTCTCACCAACGAGGCGCAGGCGCGGATCAACCGGGCGGCGTACACCCACGGCTCCGGTGCCGAGAAGCTCGCCAACTACTTCGTCGGCCAGATCGTCGGCACGATGAACCAGCCGAAGTCGGCCGGTCAGGTCGTGATGGACATGGTCACCGAGTTCATCGACGCGGTCGAGTCACTCGCGAAGCAACTCGAGTACTGACCGAACCTCTCCCCCATCCCCATCCCATCCCCACCCACCCCACCCCAGCCCCACCCCATCCCAGCCCCGTCCCCATCCCAGCCCCGTCCCCATCCCGTTTGCGTTGCAGTTCGGGTGGGACGGTCCACCCGAACTTGCACGCAAAGGTGGCGTCAGGCGTGTCGACCGCGTCTACTTGGGAGCGAAGCGGGTGCCGGCGTCGAGGCGGATCGTGTCGCCGTTGAGCATCGGGTTCTCGATGATGGCGATCGCGAGGCGCGCGATACTCGTCGGGTCGGCCGAGTCGCTTGGGGAACGCGGCGTCCTTGGTGAGGTTGGCGGCACGTTCCTCGGTGACGCCGGCGGTGAGCCCGGTGGCGAACAGGCTCGGCGCGATCGTGTTGACCCGGATGCCGAGCGAGCCGAGGTCGCGCGCCATCGTCAGCGTCATCCCGGCGATGCCCGCCTTCGCGGCGGTGTACGCGACCTGACCGATCTGGCCCTCGAATGCCGCGATCGACGAGGTGTTGATCAGCACACCGCGCTCGCCGTCGTCGTTCGGTTCGCCCTCGGCCATGTGCGCCGCGCACAGACGGTTGGTGTTGAACGTGCCGATCAGGTTGAGGTCGATCACGGCGCGGAAGTCGTCGAGGTCGAACGGGCCACCACGTCCCAAGGTGCGCCCTGCCTTGCCGCCACCGGCGGTGTTGACCGCGACATGCAGTCCGCCGAGGGCCTCGACGGCCTCGTCGATCACGACGGCGATCCCGTCGAAGTCGAGCACGTTCGTCGGGTGCCAGGTTCCCCCGAGCGCCGCGGCGACCTCGGCGCCGGCCGACTCCTCCCGGTCGAGGATCGCCACCGATCCCCCTCCTGCAGCGATCCGCTCGGCGGTCGCTCGAGCGAAGCCCGACGCTCCACCGACGATGATCGCCTTCAGTCCCTGGATCTCCATGTCGCGGGCCTCTCTTCTCGGTGGTCCCCCGTCCGAACCCGATCGGCCAGGACGAGTCGACCGTACCGACCTGCCCGATCCCGGGCGGCACCGGAAGATCCTCCGGCGTGCTCAGCGTTCGTAGCCGGGGGCGGGTTCGCTGAGCTTGAACGTGACGCCCTGGTCGTCCTCGCAGATCGCCTCTCGACCGGAGTCCCAGGCATTGAGTTCGACGACGGTGCCACCGGCGACACGGACCCGCTCGACCGCGTCGTCGAAGTCGCGCACCGTGAACCACATCTCGATCTGGCCCGGTTCGGTGTTGCCGAAGGGGTTCTCGGTGGCGCGCAAGCCGATCGGCATCTCGGTGTTGACCACATGTCGACCGCCGTTGGCCTGCGGCACCGTCTCCCAGCCGAGCACGGCGCCGTAGAAGGCGGCGCCTCGCTCGACGTCAGCGGTCGTCAGCGTCATGTAGTACGGCTCCGACGGCGCGCGCCGGGCCGCGATCTCCTCGGCGTCGTAGACCGGCGTGCCGACGTTCCAGCGGTGCCCGAACGGGTCGACGATCCAGGCGCTGCGCGAGCCGTGGGCTTCCTCGATCGGACGCTGGACCGTGGCGCCACCGCGCTCGGCGCGCTCGACGAACTGCTCGACGGCGGCGACCTGGATGACGATGCTCACCGACGTCCGTGAGCCGTCGAAGGTCGGCGCGACCACCCCGAGCTGCGGGGCGTCATCGCTGAGGTAGAACACGGCGCCGGCGACGTCGAGTTCGGCGTGGCCGACGCGACCCTCCCACGGGATCACGTTGCTGACGCCGGCACCGAAGTACTCGCGGTACCAGTCGAGCGCTGCGGCAGCGTCGTGCACGCAGATGTACGGGGTGATGACCTGGGCCATGGTGGTGTTCCTCTCGTTTCGGGAATCGGCGGTGATCGCTCTCTTCGTCGTGTCGGTCGCAGCACGCGACGGGAGTCCGATCGTGATCCGGTCGGGTGCCATCCCGAGGGCTCGTTGCACCCGGGCGCGCAAGCGAGCGGCAAAGACCGGGTCGACGACCTCGTCGGTGACCGCCGCGAGCTCGTCGAAGGGGTCGTGTGGCTCGGTCATGACACACCTCCTTGCTGTCGGTCGTACACGGTGCGGAACCGACGGCGCGCTCGAACCAGGAGGGTCTCGGTCGCCTCGACGGTACGGCCGAGGTGGGCAGCGACCTCGGGAACGGGCAGGCCGTCGAAGTAGCGCAGGGCCAACGCCGATCGGTGGTGGGGCCCGAGCTCGGCCATCACGTCGCCGACGAGGTGCTGGTCGATGATTGCATCCCACACGTCGTCGCCGGGCCCGGCAAGATTCTCGGCGGCGCCGTCGTCGTCGAGCCGTTCCGGTCGGGGGCGTCGGGCGTCGCGCCGCCACTCGTCGACGAGCTTGTGGCGAGCGATGCCGATCAACCAGGCGACCGTGACCTCCTCGACACTTCCTCGGCGGATCTGACCGACGGCAGCGAGGAAGGTGTCGGCCGTGAGATCCTCCGCGACCGCACGCCCACCGCACCGCGCCCGGAGATACGCGAACACCTCGGCGACGGCATGGTCGTAGATCTCGAGCAGCGTCGCGCCGTGATCGATCGTCGGTTGCGGCGTCCCCATCACTCACATCATCGTCCGGAGCCCCCGAACTCCGACACCCCCGTCCCCCACCACCTCCCACCACCACGTTTGCGCACAAATTCGGGTGGGGCGGCGCACCCGAACCGCAACGCAAAGAGGGAGCGTGCGATGCCACCCACGTTTGCGCACGAATTCGGGTGGGGCGGCGCACCCGAACCGCAACGCAGAGAGGGAGCGTGCGATGCCACCCACGTTTGCGCACGAATTCGGGTGGGACGGTGCACCCGAACCGCGACGCAAACGGGGTGGATGGGGCGGGGGTCACAGGGCTCGACGGTGCTTTTCTCCCCATCTTCCGGCAGCGTTGAGCAGGTGAGCACCGAACGAGTCGACATCGCCGTGATCGGCGCCGGCCCCGCGGGAGCGGCGACGGCGATCCGGGCAGCCCGAGCCGGCGCCCGCGTCGTGGTGTTCGAGAAGGGCGCACACGGTCGCGACAAGGTGTGCGGCGACGGGCTCACCCCGCGTGCGGTCGGCGCGCTCGACGAGCTGAAGATCCCACTCGACGACGCCCACTACATCAAGGGCCTGCGCATGATCGCCGGCAAGCAGGTGCGCGAGCTCGACTGGCCCACCACCGACCGCTTCCCGAACCACGGGGCGGTGTGGCCACGCCGTCGGCTCGACACGGCGCTGATGGACGCCGCCGAGGAAGCCGGTGCTGAGCTCGTCTACGAGACCGAGGCGGCCCCGGTCGTCGACAACGGCCGCGTCACCGGCGTGCTCGCCGATGGCCGAACCGTCGACGCCGGCCTCACCGTGGTTGCAGCCGGCGCACAGGGTGCCGTCGCCCGGATGCTCGGAACCGAACGCGTCCCCGATGAACCGTTCGGGCTCGCGATCCGCACCTACGCCGCCACACCTCGACACACCGACGTCCACCTCGAGGCGTGCCTGTCGCTGAAGGACGACCGCGGCACGGCGATCCCCGGCTACGGCTGGATGTTCCCCGCCGGCGATGGCACGGTCAACATCGGCGTCGGCGCACTGTCGACGATGAAGGGCTTCAAGAAGCTCAACCTCAACACCCTGCTCGAGGCCTACCGGCACCTGGTCCAGGACGACGTGGGATCTCGGCCCGAACCTCGAACGGCCGCGGGCGTGGCGGCTGCCGATGTCGGCCAAACGGCGCCACGGACCCGGCTGGGTCGCGATCGGCGACGCCGCCGGCTTCGTCAACCCGATGAACGGCGAGGGCATCGACTACGGCCTCGAATCCGGCATGCTCGCAGCCGATCTCTTCCTCGAGGATCCGGCCACCGCCCCCGAGCGCTACGACCGACTGGTCGGCGAACGCTTCGATGCCTTCCTGCGCACCGGTCGCCGCTTCTCGTTCCTGATCGGCCACCCGTGGATCCTCAAGCCGGGCCTCCGACTGTCGGTCAGCACCGATGCGATCGCCAACATCACGCTCGCCGTGATGGGCAACCTGGTCGACAACACGACGCCGGGCGCAGCCGGCCGTGTGATGACCGTCGCCGACAAGACCCTCGGTCTCGCCGACCCGATCCTCCGCAAGACCCGCGCCGCGGCCTGAGCGACCCCCCGCCCCCGCTGACACACCTCGACGCGGCGCCAGCGCCGGATGGATCGCCGCCGTCCGCCGCGAGACGGGGTCAGCAGAACCTGCAACGCTGTGGGCATGAGCCTCGACATCGCCGCCATCACCTTCGACTGCGCGAACGCCCAGTCGCTCGCTGAGTTCTGGTCAGCCGCTCTCGACCGCCCGGTCGACAACGACGGCGACTACGCCGCGAGCGCATTCTTCGCTCGCATCTCCGGAACTCCGATGATGATGTTCATCCAGGTGCCCGAAGGCAAGACGGCGAAGAACCGCGTCCATCTCGATCTCGGCACCACCGATCGTGCCGCCGAGGTCGAGCGGCTGGTCGCTCTCGGCGCAACCGTCGTCCATGCGAAGGAGGAGTTCGGCTTCACCTGGACGACGCTCGCCGATCCGGAGGGCAACGAGTTCTGCATCGCCGAACACTGATCGACCGTCCCGGCCCGCGCCGGCGGTCGGTGTGACAGCGCGTCAGCGCACTGCGCGCAACACCGGCTCGAACTCGTCGAGCTCCCGCACGGCGAAGTAGTTGATGCCCCACCGCTCGTTGCAGGTCACCATGTGGTCCACGACCTCGTCGACCGTGCCGACCAGCAGGTACGGCGTCTCGCGGGCATCCTCCATCGTGAGCCCGTCGACGCGCTCGCAGATCGTCGCCAGCGCCGCGTCGCGGTCGTCGGTGAGCCGGACGACCTGGACCAACGCGTTGAACTCGAGATCGTCGTACCGGTCGCCGGCGCCGTCTCGAACCTGGCGGAGTTGGTCCTCGAGGCGACTGCTGCGCCAGTCGACGTCGTGACGGTGCCCGTCGTCGTGCGTCCGTCCGAGGCCCTGCAGCCCGATGATGTCGGCGTGGGCGCCGGCATGGCCGAGCAGCGATGTCCCGTTGCCGCCGACGAGGATGGGGAGGTGATCCTGGGTGGATCGACGCACCTGTGCCCGAGAGATCCGGTAGTGCTCGCCGGCGTGATCGACGGTGTCCCCGTCCAGCAACGCTCGGAGCAGCTCGACGCTCTCGCTCAGTCGCTGCTTGCGGATCGCGGCGCTCGACCGCTCGATCCCGGTGGCCGCGTACTCCTGCGGGGTGTGCCCGGCTCCGAGACCGAGCTCGAAACGACCGTTCGAGATCGCATCGACGGTGGCGACCTCCCAGGCCAACTGGACCGGGTTGCGCATGTCGTTGTTCAGCACGAGGGTGCCGAGCCGGATCGTCGTGGTCGCCTGGGCGATGGCCGCGAGCGTCGGCAGCGGTGCCGGACCGGCACCGACGTGATCGGAGACGAGCACGATGTCGAAACCGAGCTCCTCGGCCCGTTGGGCGACATCGATCGGCGACTCGTCCACCCGCCCCGAGAGTTGATGGCCCAGTCGCAGCGGTCGCCTCACGGCGTCAGGTTACGACTCCACCGAACGCAGGTGTGTGGGCCATCGACGAGGTCAGTCGACGTCCTGGTGCGAGAGGCGCCACGACGCCAGGGCGAGCGCGGCGCCGGCAACCACGATCGGCACGAGGACACCCGTGGCGAGCGAATAGTCGGCGAGGTCGAGATCGGCACCGGTGCGCTCGACGAGGATCGACCGGGTGTAGGCGCGCATCGCCACGCGTGCGACACCAGGGCCGGCCTGGGCGATGAACCCCTCCCAGATCAAGATGTAGGCGAGCCCCCACACGATGAACCGCTTCAACCACACGCCGAACAGGGTGAACACGCTGACGTAGACGACCAGGCCGACCGCCGTCGCCAGGACGGTCGCGGCGACGATCCCGTTGCCCGCACCGGTCAGCAACGCAGCGGTGACGATCGACACCAGGGTGATCGGCGCGGCGAGCGTGGCCGCCGCGAACGCCGCACCGACGACGATCGGCCACCGGTCCATCGGTCGCAGCCACAGGTAGACGAGTGTCTTGTCCTCGCGGAGATCGCCGATCGCGGCCCCGGCGAACACGAGCGACACGATCGGCAGCACGAGGCCGAGGCCGACGCTCGCGACCAGGTTGACGGCGTCGTCGAGCGAGGCGTCCGACGTTCCGAGCGCCCATCCCGAGAGCGGAGCCACGAGCGCGAGCAGGGTGAGGCCGATGATGCGGCCGCGGCTGGTCAACTGTCGCAACACCACTCGGTACGACAGTGCGATCGCGGTTCCGGCGGGCACGTGCCGTGCCGGACGGTCCGGCGAGAGCGTGCTCGGCTCGGTCATCGGCCCTCAACCAGGTAGCGGAACACCGACTCGAGATCGTCGTCGAGCGGGCTCACCTCGGTGAGCCGAACGCCCAGCTCGACGCTGATCGCGGCGACCTGGCGACCGAAGGCGTCGACGTCCAGGGTGTCGACCATCACGTTGCGGTCGTCGATCGAGAGCCCGCTCACCAAACCCCGCTCGACCAGTGCCGTGGCGAGGCGCCGCGGGTCGGACGCGCCGACGCGGATCCGGTGGGCACGATCGTCCATCAGCTCGCGCAGGTCCCGGTAGTCACCGCTGGCCACCAACCGGCCCTGTGCGATCACCAGCACCCGTGATCCGAGCTTCGCGACCTCGTCGAGCACGTGGCTCGACACGAGCACGCACCGTCCCTCGTCACCGAGCCGGTGGAACAGCTCGATCATGTGACGGCGCTGCACCGGGTCGAGCCCGGTGAGCGGCTCGTCGAGGATCAGCACCTCGGGGTCGTTCACCAGGGCCGCTGCGACCTTGACCCGCTGGCGCATGCCCTTGGAGAACTGACCGACCGGTTTGGGGCCGACGTCGGCGAGGTCGACGGCCGTGAGCGCGGCGTGCGCCGCCCGTTCCGGGGCGGGCACGTCGTGGGTTCGTGCAGCGAACTCGAGGAACGACGCCGCGCTCAGGTGATCGAACAGCGCGTCCTGCTGCGGAACCAGCGACACGCGGCCGCGCACGTCGCGATCGTGCCGGGGGTCGAAGCCCAACACGTCGACCGCGCCGCGCGAGGGTGGCGTGAGCCCGCACAGCATGCGGAACAGCGTGGATTTCCCCGCCCCGTTGGGACCGAGCAGCGCGGTGACCCCGTCGTCGATCGCGAACGTGACGTCGCTGACCGCGACCACCGAGCCGAAGAACTTGGACACCTGGTTGACGGCGATCATGCCCCGCACCGGTGCGGGCCGGGCGCCGCTGGTCACCGGCGTCGCGGGGACCGGCGGCGGAAGGGCCGCCGATGGTGGTGGCAGCTCGCTCATCGTGCGATCACCAGCTTCGAGTACCGCCACCAGACGACGGCGATCCCGCCGAGCGTCCACACGGCATTGCTGAGCAGCACGCTCCACGTCGACAGTTCGGGGTAGTTGCCCGGTTGGTCGAAGATCCGGAAGACGAGCTCGAACGGCACCGCCGAGATGTCGATCAGCCGCCACGACGGCGACAGCTCGGCGCCGTCGACGAGCGCCGCGGCGAGGATCGGCGAGGCGAGCACGAGCAGCACGATGCCGATCGCCGCGAACGCTCGACGATCGGTGAGGCTCGACGCCGCCATCGACACCGCCGCCAGGGCGGCGGAGATCGCCGCGCCGGACAACACGATCCGGAACAGCGTGAACAGCCAACCGTCGATGCCGTCCGGGCCGGCACTCTCGACCGTGTAGCCGATCAGCAGCAGGACCGGAGGCCCGAGCGTCACGAGACCGAGCGTGCTCAGCACCGCAACGGCCTTGGCGGTCAGGTAGGTGCCCCGGTCGAGCGGGGTCGACAGGTACATCGCCAACATCCCGTTGCGGCGATCGGACACGAGCACTTCGGGCGCGACCAACGCCGAGAACAGCACGATCGCCAGGATGATGAAGCCGTAGTAGCCCGGGTAGTCCGCGACCTCCTCCGGCTCGAGGATGTCGCCGGGAATCAGCACGGCGATGCCGACGAACACGACCGCCGGCAGGTAGGCGATCACCACGGCGATCACCGGGAAGATCTTGGTGCGAGCCGGTCGACCCAGACCGAGTGTCGACCGGATGCTCTCCCAGCTGACGGAGCGGATCGCACCGGCCACGCCGGATCGGCGGCCTTCGTAGCGCTGGAAACCCCGCTCGACGATCTGTGCGTCACCGCGGCCGTTCATGCCGCGCCCTCTGCATCCGAGCCCCGTGCACCCGAGCCACGTGCATCCGGGTCTCCTGCATCCGGGTTTCCTGCATCCGGGCCTCCGGTGGCCGGGCCGGCGAAGATGTCGTCGAGCGTGCGGCGGTGTTGGCCGAGCCGCCGGAGACGGGCGCCGGTCTGGGCCACCGACCGAGCGGCGAGATCGAAGAGTTCGTCGTCGGTCAGGCCGACGACCGACAGCACCGGCCCGGCACGACGGACGCCGGCGCCTCCCGCCACCAACCGTTCGACGACGTCGTCGATCGACGTCGGTCGGTCGGCCACCTCCACCAGCTCGAGCTCGATGCCCCCCGAGGCGCCGGCGAGCTCGGTCATCGAGCCCTGCGCCACGAGGCGGCCCTCCGAGAGCGCCACGACGTGGTCACACACCCGCTCGACCTCCTCGAGCACGTGCGAGGACAACATCACGTCGATCCCGAAGTCGCGGTTGACCTGCACGATGATGTTCAGCATCTCGTCGCGCTGCACGGGGTCGAGACCGTCGGTCGGTTCGTCGAGCACGATCAGTCGAGGGTCGGCGGCGATCGCCTGCGCCAGCTTCACGCGCTGGCGCTGTCCCGTCGACATCGTGCCGAGCGCCCGGAAGCGTTCCTCACCCAGGCCGACCAGGTACAGCGAGTCGCTGGCTCGGCTCCGCGCCTCGTCTCGCGGCAGCCCCTTCACCTCGGCGAGATGCCTGACGAAGTCGTAGGCGCGCAGATCGTCGGGAAACACGTTGCGCTCGGGGCCGTAACCGATCAAGGCGCGCAGCTCGGGGCCGTTCGAGTCCGGGTCGAGCCCGAGCACCGAGATCGAGCCTGCCGTCGGCTTCAGCAGGCCGAGGACCAACGAGATCAGCGTCGTCTTGCCGGCGCCATTGGCCCCCACCAGGCCCGTGACACCGCTCGGGATCGACACGTCGAGCACGTCGAGTGCCCGAGTCGACGGGAACTGCATCACGAGGCCTCGGGTCTCGATGATCGCCGTCACGATCGTCGAGTCTCGCAGCTTCCGACGGGTTCCCGTGGGGCACCGCCGGATATGTCCTGGCTAGCGTCGGGACATGAGCGTCGTCCACCTTCCCGCCGCCACCCCCGTCGACGAGATCCACGACGTGCTCCGACGCGACGGGGCGCTGATCATCGACGACCTCGCCGACGCAGAGCTCGTCGACCGGATCATGGCCGAGATGGCGCCGTGGATCGAGGCCACACCGCCCGGCAGCGACGACTTCTCCGGCCGCGCCACGAGGCGAACCGGGGCGTTGATCGCCCGCTCGCCGTCGAGCCACGAACTGATCCAGCACCCGACGATCCTCGAGGTGACGGCCAGACTGCTCGACCGGGCGCAGAGCTACCAGCTCCACCTCACGCAGGTGATCTCGATCGGGCCCGACTCGCCCGCCCAATCGGTCCACCGCGACCAGTGGGCGTTCGACTTCTTCGAGTTCCCGAGCGACTACCACGTGCAGTGCAACACGATCTGGGCGATGACCGACTTCACCGAGGCGAACGGCGCCACACGCCTGATGCCGGGCAGCCAGGACCTTCCGAACAGCTTCGAGCACACGATCGACGAGACCGTTCCCGCCGAGATGTCGAAGGGCTCGTGCCTGCTCTACACCGGAAAGGTGTACCACGGCGGCGGCGCGAACACATCCGACGAGACACGAGTCGGGCTCAACATCACGTACGACGTCGGGTGGCTGCGCCAGGAGGAGAACCAGTACCTGTCGGTGCCGCTCGAGGTCGCCGAGACCCTGCCCGACGAGCTGCTCCGGCTGATCGGCTATCGCATCGGCGCGTACGCCCTCGGATACATCGACGACGTCCGCGATCCGATCGAGGCGATACGCGGGGCGAGCGGGGCGATGTCGTTCGGCACCGTCACCCGCTGACCGCGGCACGGTGCAGCTCCCCCGGTGATCGTCAGGTCGCCACGAGGTCGGCGGCGGTGAAGGGGGTCGAGAACCGGACGCACCACACGACGACGGTGTCGTAGACGGAGAGATCGACGTCGGGCGGGATCTCGTAGTTCTGGTCGCCGATGTTGCCCTTGAGGTTCCCGAGGTCGATGAACTCGTCGTCGAACGTGCCGCTGTCGGCGTTCGCATCCGACGTGGTGAGGTACACGTTCAGGTCGGGCCCGTTGTCGGTCGAGAAGTTCTCGAACCGCAGGAAACGTTGCTCACTGCCGTCGTTGAGTACGAGTGCAGTGCCGTCACCCGAGTAGCGACCGCGCGGGATGAACGAACCCTGGGCGACGGTGACGATCTGCGGAACGGGCGCCTCGGTGACCGGGGGAACCGTCTCGACGGGCGGGGCCACCAACGCCTCCTCGTTCGCTCCGGGCGCCCCGGTCGACGAGGGCGCATCGGTCGCATCGGTCGACGTCGGCGCGTCGGTCGTCACCGGTTCGTCCGCGATGACGTCGCTCGCCACGACGCCCGAATCGAAGACGGGCCCCGCTTCGTCGACCTCGTCGTCGAGGAACAGGGTGTGCACACCGAACACACCGAACGCCAGGAACGCCAGCCCAGCGAGCACCACGGCCGTCACCGGCAGGACGATCTTGAGGTTGCTGCGAATCCAACTCATGGCAGCAAGCTAGGTACGTCTCGACGGCGACCGACCCGGATCCGCGATCGTTCCGAGTCCGTTCCCCGATTGGAAAGAACTGGGATCACCTCCCTGGCGACCCCTGCTGTGGTCAGGCGTCGACCAGTTGCTGGTCGCGCTCGGCCTGTTCGCGAAGCTCTTCCTCGTGGGCGAGGGCGATCGCGCTCGTGTGCGTCCCACCCTCGACGTTGAGCGTCGGCAGGATCCGATCGAGCCACTTCGGCAGCCACCAGTTCCGGGCGCCGAGCAGCTCCATCGTCGCGGGCACCAGCAACATGCGGACGAACGTCGCATCGAGGAAGACAGCCGAGGCGAGGCCAAGGCCGAACATCTTGATGATGCGGTTGTCCTCGAGCACGAAACCGGCGAAGACGACGATCATGATCGCTGCGGCGGCGGTGATGACCCGGGCGGTCGCTGCGAGACCGTCGGCCACGGAACCCTTCGGGTCACCGGTACGGTCGAACTCCTCCTTGACGCGTGACAGCAGGAACACCTCGTAGTCCATCGAGAGGCCGAAGACGATCGCGAACATCATCATCGGCAGGAACGGCTCGATCGGCCCGCCCGCGGTGTTGAACAGCGATGCACCCCACCCCCAGCCGAACACGGCGACCACGATGCCGTAGGCACCGCCGATCGAGAGCATGTTCATGATGACCGCCTTGAGCGGCACCAGCACCGATCGGAACACCATCATCAGCAACAGGAACGACAGCGACAGCACGGCGACGAAGAAGATCGGGATCCGCTTCGCGAGGTACGAACTGAAGTCGATGTTCGCGGCAACCGAGCCCGACACGTTGACGACCACATCGGTTCCCTCGGTCACCGAGGGCACGACGTCGTCGCGCAGCGAGTTCACCAGGTTGGCCGTCGCCTCGTCCTGGGGGCCGGTGGTCGGCGTCAACCGGATGATCGCGGCCTCGGCGGTCGCCGGGTCGCCGGTGTTCGGCAGCGGACCGACGACATCGGCGACGCCATCGGTGGCAGCCAGCGTGCCGGTCAACTCGGCGAGTACCTGGAGGTCCTGGGGCGACGAGACCTCTGCGGTCAACAACAGCGGGCCATTGGTACCGGGTCCGAAGGCTGCGCTGGTGAGGTCGTAGGCCTCGCGCGTCGTCGTGCCCTCCGCGAAGTTGCTCTCGTCGGAGAAGCCGAGGCGCAGCCCGAGCACCGGCACCGACATCAGGAGCAGGAACAGGGTGGTGGCGATCGCGATCGGCCACGGGCGATGTTGCACGAAGCGGCTCCACTTGTAGGCCCACGTCTGACGGAGCGGCTTCTCCTTTCGGGGCGGGAGTTCCTTGCGCAACGGGGCCACCGCGAACGAGGCGAGCATCACCACGACAGCGAGCGGAACGCCGATCAGCAACGGTTGGATGCTGAGTCCGACCCCGACCAGCGCCATCGCGACCAGTCCGGCGGCGATCACGCCGCGCCAGCGGGACACCTCGACCTTGCGCTGGGCGAAGCCGAGGAGTGCCGGCAGCAGCGTGACCGAGGCGATCATCGTGACCAGCACGGTGACGGCGGCGCCGGTCGCCAGACCGTTGATGAACGCCAGGCCCATGATGAACATGCCGAGCAGCGAGATGACGACGGTGAAGCCGGCGAACACGACCGCTCGACCAGCGGTGTCGAGTGCGACCACGGTGGCCTGTTCGGGATCGAGCCCCGCCTTCAGGCCCTCTCGGTATCGCGTGACGATGAAGAGCGCGTAGTCGATACCGACACCGATGCCGATCATCGCGCCGAGGGTGACGGCGAAGTCGGGCACGGAGATCACGTTGGACAACAGTGTGATCAAGCCGGCGCCGATGCCGACGCCGAACAGGGCGACGCCGATCGGCAGGCCCATTGCCAGGACCGACCCGAACGACAGGATCAGGATCACGATCGCGAAGCCGAGACCGATCAACTCGGACTCGGGTGGCTCGAATTCACCGAGCGCCTGGCCACCGATCTCGACCTGCAGCCCGTCGATGTCGGTCGGCTTCAGGTCGGCGATCTCGGTGCCGATCTCGCCGGTGTCGGTCTCGCTGAGGTTCTCGGAGAGATCGATCTGCGCATAGGCGACCTGACCCGCCAGGGGTCCCTCGGCGGCGACGAAGCCGAGCGCCTCGCCCTGCGGCGAGTACGGACTGGTCAGCGTGACGCCCTCGATGGCGCCGACCTCGTCGAAGAGTTCGGTCATCGCAGCTCGGACCTCGGGGTCGTCGACGCCCTGGTCGGCGCGGAAGATGATGGTGCCCGAGCGTCCACTGCCGGCACCACCGAAGTACGCGTCGAGCGTGTCGAAGCCGCTCTTCGACTCGGAGTCGGGAATCGAGAACGAACTGTCGCTCGACGCGCCGATCGTGCCGACCAGCACGAACACGGTGACGAGTGCCGTCACCCAGGCGCCGAGCACCAGCCAACGCCGGCGGAAGCCGAAGCGGCCCAGCTTGCCCCACGCCGAGTCGGGGACCTCGATGGAGACGTGAGGAGCGCCGTCAGCCGGGTCGTGCGGGCGGTCGGCATCATCGGGCTGGCCCGACGCGTCCTGAGGGGAAGTGGACGTCATGTTCATTGTTGGACATTCTGTCCAGTAGAATGTGCAATCACAAGCAAACTCTCGGTGACGTGTCCGACGACACACCGCACGGTGCGTCGTGACGAAGATCCTCACGACCAGACGTCACGAGCGCACCCCGAGGTGGCGAACCCCGATGACCACGACCAACCTGTCCACTCCCCGACCCGACGACCCACGCGTCGAACGGACACGCAGCGCGGTGATCGAGGCCGCTGCCGAGTTGATGATGCACGACGGCCCGGGTGCGATCACGCACGGCAACGTGGCCACCGCGGCGAACGTGAGCCGCACGACCGTCTACACCCACTGGCCGACCCGCGAGGACCTCCTGCGTGCGACCATCGACTCGATCCGGCGCCACAAGCCCGACATCGACATGCTGTCGGGATCGCTGCGCACCGACCTCGCGATCGTGTTCGACCCACTCGTCGCCGACCTCCTCGACGAGCAACGGGCGCCGATGATCGCCAACATGATGGAGCGGGCGCTGCACGATCCCGAGGTGATCGCCGTCCGCGACGAGTTCCTCACCGAGTTCCGCACGGTGTTCGCCCGGATCATCGACACCGCGATCGCCGTCGGCGATCTCCGGCCCGACGTCGAACCAGGGCCGAGCATGGCCTCGATCGTCGGAAGCTTCCTGTTCCTGCGCTTCATGTCGAGCGATGTGTTCGACGCCGCCCGCGCCGACCAGGTCATCGACGACTTCGTCCGCATCCACGCCCCCTGCTGAGCCGCGCCGCCGGAGGAGCTGTGCCCGGCAGGCGATCGAGGTCAGGCGTCGCGGCGGGCGATCAACTGCTCGACCGAGGAGAGGTCGTAGGGGTGGCCGACCATCACGATGAGGTGGGTCGCCCCGGCCTCGAGGAAGGCATCGACGTTGCCGACGTCGTCGGGGGAGATCGCCACCGTGCGCTCGATCTCCGAGGGATCGCGACCGATCTCGGCGCACCAGTTGTCGAGCACCGCGTTCTTGTGGGCGAACGTCTCGGGAGGGCCGAAGGAGTTCCACGCGTCGGCGTGCTCGGCGGTGAGCTTCAGGGTGACCTTCTCACCGGAGCCACCGACGAGGATCGGGAGCTTGCCGATCGGCGCCGGGTTGAGCTCGGCGAGCCGCGCCTTCAGGCGGGGCAGGTCGTCGCCGAGCTTGCGGAGCCGCCCGATCGCCGTGCCGAAGTCGTAGCCGTACTCGGTGTAGTCGCGCTCGAACCAGCCCGAGCCGATCCCGAGGTACATGCGCCCACCGGAGACGTGGTCCACCGTGCGCGCCATGTCGGCGAGCAGTTCCGGGTTGCGGTAGCTGTTGCAGGTGACGAGCATGCCGAGCTTGGCGCGCTCGGTGTCGGCGGCCATCGCGGTCAGCAGGGTCCAGCCCTCGAAGTGAGTGGCGGCCGGATCGCCGTACAGCGGGAAGAAGTGGTCCCAGGTCCAGATCGAGTCGACGCCGACCGACTCCGCTCGTCGCCACGCGTCGCGGATCTCGACGTAGGACGTCTGCTGAGGGTGGAGTTGGGCACCGACCTGGAAGCTCATGCGACCCAGTGTCTCATCGACGGCGGACGATCACACTGCCGACCGAGTAACCGGCGCCGAACGAGCAGATCACGCCGAGGTCGCCCGGCGCGAGGTCGTCACGGTGGAGATGGAACGCGATCACCGAGCCGGCCGAGCTCGTGTTGGCGTACTCGTCGAGGATCACCGGCGCCTCGTCGTCGCTCGGCAGTCGTCCGAGCACGCCCTTGGCGATCAGCTGGTTCATCTTCAGGTTGGCCTGGTGCAGCCAGAACCGTCGCACGTCGTCGGCCTCGAGATCGAGCGCGGCGAGATGCGTGGAGATGTGCTCGGCGACCATCGGACAGACCTCGCGGAACACCATCTGGCCGTTCTGTCGGAACACGACCTCGTGGGGATCGCGCTCGACGACCTCCGACGCGTTGAGGAAGCCGAAGTCGTTGCGGATGTTGTTGGAGAACTTCGTCGCCAGCTTGGTCCCGAGCACCTCCCACGATGTGGACGCAACCGCATCGTCGGCGCGCTCCAACACCAACGCCGTACATGCATCGCCGAAGATGAAGTGGAAGTCGCGGAGTTCGAAGTTGTTGTGCCCGGACGTGATCTCGGGGTTGACCACGACGACGCAGTTCGCGCTGCCGTTGCGCAACGCATCGACCGCTGCCTGGATCGAGAACGTCGCCGACGAGCACGCGACGTTCATGTCGTACCCCCAGCCGGACGCACCGAGGGCATCCTGGATCTCGATCGCCACGGCGGGATAGGCGCGCTGCAGGTTGGAACAACCGACGATCACGGCGTCGACATCCGATGGCGAGCGGCCGGCCTGTTCGAGTGCCTCGTGGATGGCGGGCATCGACATCTCTGCCTGGATGCCGAGTTCGTCCTCGGAGCGGGTCTCGAGCCGCGGCCGCATCCGGGCCGGATCGAGCACACCCGACTTCTCCATCACGTAACGCGACCGGATGCCCGACGCCTTGACGATGAACTCCTCGTCGGGCAGCGGTCGTTCGGCCAGCTCTCCGGCGGCGATCTCCTCGGAGTGTTCGGCGTTCCACTTCAGCACCGACTCGGTGAGCGACGCCGCGAGCTCGGCGTTGCTGATCGACTCCGGGGGTGTGAACAGCCCGGTCCCCGTGATCGAGACGGCGGGCAGGTCGACGGATGGCATGCCGCCGACGCTAACGAACTCAGCCCACCCAGGTCCGCACGAGCGAACGCAGCACATCGATCCCGTCGCCCTTCGACGCGCTCACCCACACGATGTCGCCCTGGTCGAGCTGGCATCCGGCCGCGAGTTCCTTCTTGCGCGTCGCGCGCTTCGAGGACTTGACCTTGTCGAACTTCGTGGCGACAACGGTGTGCGGCACGCCGTTGTACCGGAGCCAGTCGAGCATCTGGGCGTCGAGCGTGGTCGGCCCGATCGCACCGTCGACCAGTACGAACACCATCGACAGGTTGTCCCGATCGAGGAGGTACCCCTCGATCATCTCGGGCCAGTCGCGCTTGACGTTCTTCGCCGCCTTGGCGAATCCGTAGCCGGGCAGGTCGACCATCGTGCCCGGCTCCGGACGGGTGCTCGCGACCTCGAACAGGTTGATGAGCTGCGTACGGCCGGGGGTGTTGGACACGCGCGCCAGCTGCTTGCGGTTGGCGAGCGCATTGACCAACGACGACTTGCCGACGTTCGATCGTCCGACGAACGCGACCTCGGCCGGAGACGGGGGCAGCTGGTCGGCGCGGCTGGCCGACTGCAGGAAGGTCAGGCGCAACGGTCCGCTCATCCCCCCAATCTTCCAGATGGCAGCGTCGTCGACACCTCATCGCCAACCGACATGGCCCCTCGACCCCGTCGACTCGCGGGGTTAGCCTCGGAACATGACCGAACGTCGCCTCCCCGTCACACGGTTCGCACTCGTCATGGCCGCGGGGGTCACCGTGATGCTCAGCGCGTGCAGCGACGCCGCCGAGACCGGCATCGAGCAACTGATCGAGCAGCAGGGCGGGGGCAACGTCGACATCGACTCCGACGACGGCAGCTTCTCGATCCAGACCGAGGACGGGTCGATGACCGTCGACGAGAACGGAAACTTCGTCATCACCGACGAGAACGGCGAGACGATCACCGGCAACGCCGACGGCGAGGACGGCAGCTTCGCGGTCGAGAGCGAGGACGGCAGCTTCTCCTCCGGGTCGACGTCCGAGCTCCCGGAGGACTGGCCGGCCGACGTTCCGACTCCAGACGGCATGACGATCACGACGGCGTCCTCGATGGAGGCCACCGACGGATCGGCGATTCAACTCTCGGGGACCACCGACGATCCCGCATCGTTCGTGGCCGACTACACCGCCCAACTCGAGAGCAGCGGATTCACCGCGCAGGCCGATGCCGTCTACGAGGGCGAGGAGAACTGGGCGGCCGTGTACGAGAACTCCTCCTACACCGTGGTGCTCAACGTCGTCGCGTTCGGCGGCGAGACTCCGGTCGTCGGACTCGGGGTCTTCTCGTCACCCTCGGAATGACCGGCTCGGAATGACCGACAGCGTGGGGCGGGCGTCAGCCGCTGACGAGTGACGCCAGCGCCCAGATCGCGGCGACCAGACCGATCGCGGAGAACACCGCGCTGCGCAGCACCGGCGCGCGCTCGAGGTTCGAGTCGTCGAGCTGCCTGGCGGGCGGCTTGACGATCGCCAACAGGTTGCCGACGAACAGCGCACCACCGAATGCGAGGGTCAGCCAGGCGAGGAGGTCTTCTCCCAGGAACATCCCCCCAGGATGCCGTGACCTGTGCTCACTTTCGCTCGCGCACCGGTGCTCACTTCGCTCGCGTCGCGCTCCACCTATGCTCGGGCGGTGCCACGACGAGGGGTGATCGCGGGGATCCGGAACCCGGCCCAGTTGGTCGTCGGAGCCTTCGTCACGTTCATCCTCGCAGGCACGTTCCTGCTCGAGCTCCCGATCGCCTCCGACGGTCCCGGCACGATCGGTATCGACAACGCCCTGTTCATGTCGACGTCCGCGGCCACCGTCACCGGCCTCGCCACGATCGACATCGCGAACTTCTCGCTGTTCGGGGAGTTGGTCCTGATGGTGCTGATCCAGATCGGCGGCTTCGGCATCATGACGATCGGCTCGGTACTGGCGATCGTGGCGTCCGATCGGGTCGGACTGAAGCAACGGATGCTCGCCCAAGCCGAGATCGGCGCCGTCGATCTCGGCGATCTCAAGCGGCTCCTGCTCGCGATCGCCAAGATCACCCTCGCCGTCGAGGGCACGCTCGCCGCGATCCTCACCGTGCAGTTCTGGCGCCGCGGCTACGAGGACGACCTGATCAGTTCGGCCTACTCCGCGCTGTTCCACTCGGTCTCGGCCTTCAACAACGCCGGCATCTCGCTGTACTCGGACAGCTTGACGAGGTTCGTCGGCGACCCGGTCGTCGTGTTCGGCATGTCGGCGGCCTTCATCATCGGTGGCCTCGGCTTCCCGATCATCGTCGAGGTGATGCGCCGCCAGCGGAGCCATCGCGCCGACGGACCACGACGACGACTGCGCTGGTCGCTCCACACGAAGATCACCCTGCTGACGACGATCGCGTTGATCGCGTTCGGCACGCTCGTGGTGACGGTGTTCGAGTGGGACAACCCGGCGACGCTCGGGCCCCTCGACACGCTCGAAAAGTTCTTCGCCGGCTGGTTCCAGGGGGTCACGCCCAGGACCGCCGGGTTCAACACGGTCGACATCGGCGGGATGAACGAACCGACGCTGCTCGTCATCACGACGCTGATGTTCATCGGCGCCGGACCGGCGTCCACGGCCGGCGGGATCAAGGTCACCACGTTCGCCGTGCTCGCGTTCGTCCTCTGGTCGGAGGTTCGCGGCAACCCCGACGTGAACACGTTCGGCCGGCGCCTCCCCGCCAACCTGATCCGTCAGGCATTGACCGTCGCACTGCTGTCGATCGGTCTCGTCGTCGGATCGTCGCTGCTCCTGATGAGCATCGAGGACCTGTCGCTGACACCGGCTCTCTTCGAGTCGACGTCCGCGTTCGGTACCGTCGGACTGTCGACGGGCGTCACCGGCTCGCTCGGGGTGTCCGGCCAGCTGATCCTGGTACTGGTGATGTTGACCGGCCGCGTCGGCCCGGTCACCTTCGTCACGGCCCTGGCACTGCGGGAACGCTCGCGTGCGTACCATTATCCCGAGGAGCGTCCGATCATTGGCTGACAAGAACTTTTCCAAGATGCTGTCCGGCTTTCGTCCACCGGTGGAACACCGCGGTGAGATCGTCGTGATCGGCCTCGGGCGCTTCGGTTCATCGCTCGCGTCCACACTGATCGACATGGGGCACGAGGTGCTGGGACTCGACGCCGACGCCGAACGTGTGCAGCAGCACGCCGGGCTGTTGACCCACGTCGCCCAGGCCGACACCACCAACGAGCAGACCCTGCGGCAACTCGGTGTCGGTGACGCCGTGACCGCCGTCGTGGCGATCGGCGCCGATGTCGAGGCGAGTGTGCTCACCACGGGCGCCCTCGTCGACCTCGAGGTGCCCAACATCTGGGCGAAGGCACTCACCAAGTCGCACGGCCGGATCCTCGAGCGCGTCGGCGCGCACCACGTCGTGTTTCCCGAGGCCGACATGGGTGCGCGGGTCGCTCGTCTGGTCACCGGGGCACTGATCGAGTACTTCGCGCTCGACGACGACTTCGTGCTCGTCGAGACCCGGGTTCCGAAGAACCTCGCCGGCATGAAGCTGGGCGACACCGACCTCCGAGCGACGTACAAGGTCACCGTCGTGTGCATCAAGCCCGAGGGTCAGGCCTTCACGTACGCCGAGAGCGCGACGCTGCTCGGCGAACACGACCTGATCGTGGTCGCCGGCCACCGCGGCGACATCGAACGGTTCGCCGACGTCGAGACCTGACGGGTGGCCTCGGGTCGAGGGATCGATCCGACACGGGCTACAAACATGTCGTGAGCACCACGACGTTCGATCCCGATGCCTTGCGTGAGAAGTACCGCGAGGAGCGCGACAAGCGGCTGCGTGAGGCCGGCAACGAGCAGTACATCGAGGTCACCGGGGAGTTCGAGCGCTACGTCCACGACCCGTACGTCGACCCGATCGAACGTGAACCACTGACCGACGAGGTCGAGGTGTTGATCATCGGCGGCGGCTTCGGCGGGTTGCTCGCAGGCGCCAGGCTCCGCGAGGCGGGCATCGACGACATCCGGATGGTGGAGAAGGGCGGCGACTTCGGCGGCACCTGGTACTGGAACCGCTATCCCGGTGCTGCGTGCGACGTCGAGTCGTACGTCTACCTGCCGCTGCTGGAGGAGATCGGCTACATGCCGAAGGAGAAGTACTCCCAGGCCGCCGAGATCCTGTCTCACAGCCAGGCGATCGGCGAGCACTTCGACCTCTACCGCAACGCGTGTTTCCAGACCGAGGTGACCGGGATGCGATGGGACGACGACGACCGACGATGGGTGGTCACCACCAACCGGGGCGACGCGATGCGCGCTCGCTACATCGTGATGGCCAGCGGGCCGTTGCACCGCCCGAAGCTTCCCGGCATCGACGGCATCACCACCTTCGAGGGCCACACGTTCCACACGAGTCGGTGGGACTACGACTACACGGGCGGCACCTCCGATGGTGGCCTCGACCGGCTGGCCGACAAACGAGTCGGCATCATCGGCACCGGCGCCACCGCGGTCCAGTGTGTGCCGCACCTCGGCGCCGGCGCGAAGGAGCTGTTCGTCTTCCAGCGCACACCGTCGTCGATCGACGTCCGCGACAACCGTCCCACCGATCCCGAGTGGGCGGCGAGCCTGGAGCCGGGCTGGCAGGGGCGTCGGATGGAGAACTTCAACAACCTGGTGTCGGGCATCCCCGAAGCGGAGGACCTCGTCGACGACGGATGGACCGACATCATCGGCAACCTGCTGATCCGCCTCCGACGGGGCGAGGGCGACATGACGCCGGAGGGGTTGGCCACGACGATGGAGATGGCCGACTTCGAGAAGATGGAACAGATCCGCGCCCGGGTCGAGACGATCGTCAACGACCCGAACACCGCCGAGGCCCTGAAGCCGTACTACCGCCAGTTCTGCAAGCGACCGTGCTTCCACGACCAGTACCTCGACACGTTCAACCGACCCAATGTGCACCTGATCGACACCGAGGGCCGTGGGGTGAAGCGCATCACGCCGACCGGCGTGGTCGTCGAGCGTCACGACGCGACCGGCGCGCTCGTCGAGGAGGAGTTCGAGGTCGACTGTCTGATCTACGCAACCGGCTTCGAGGTCGGCACCGACTACACCCGGCGCGCCGGGTACGAACTGTACGGTCGAGACGGCATCACCCTGACCGAGAAGTGGCACGACGGCGCGTCGACCCTGCACGGGATGCACAGCCGCGGGTTTCCCAACTGCTTCATCTTCTCCAACGTGCAGTCGGGCTTCACGGTCAACTTCCCGCACATGCTCAACGAGCAGAGCAAGCACCTCGCCTACATCCTCGCCGAGGCGGCCGACCGGGGCGTGACGGTGATCGAAGCCGACGCCGACGCCGAGGCGGCCTGGGTCGAGACGATCGTGAACCTGTCGCAGATGAACCAGCGATTCCTCGAGTCGTGCACACCCGGCTACTACAACAACGAGGGCAAGCCGGGAGACCGCAGCGTGAAGAACGGCAGCTACGGCGCCGGCTCGATCGCGTTCATCAAGGTGCTCGAGGCGTGGCGCGCCGCCGGCGACCTCGCCGGCCTCGAACTCTCGTGACCGGGACATCTGGGGTCTGACCCCAGATGTCCCGGTCGGCCGTCGTGGACGCTCGGGTCTCGCTGCGGGGGCGGCAGGCGCGAGACTTGCGCATGGCTGACTACGACCTGATCATCCGGGGTGGTTCTGTCATCGACGGCACCGGCTCGGAGGCCCGCACCGCCGATGTCGCGGCTGTCGACGGCGTGATCGTCGAGGTGGGCACGATCGTCGGCAGCGCCGATCGCGAGATCGACGCCGACGGAGCGCTCGTCATCCCGGGCATCGTCGACATCCACTCCCACTACGACGGCCAGGCCACCTGGGACTCCCGCCTGCAACCGTCGTCGTGGCACGGTGTCACCACGGTGGTCACCGGCAACTGCGGCGTCGGCTTCGCGCCGGTGCACGACGCCGATCACGACAAGCTGATCGAGCTGATGGAGGGCGTCGAGGACATCCCCGGCGCGGCCCTGCACGAAGGTCTCGCCTGGAACTGGAACTCGTTCGGCGAGTTCCTCGACGCCGTCGAATCGATCCCGCACGACATCGATGTCGCGATGCAGGTGCCGCACGGCGCCGTGCGGCTCAACGTGATGGGCGAGCGCGGCGCCAACCACGAGGACGCCACGCCCGACGACATCGCCGCGATGGCCGAGCTGACCCGGCAGGGCATCGAAGCGGGGGCGCTCGGCTTCAGCACGAGCCGCACCCGCAACCACAAGACCTCGACCGGCGCCTACACGCCGACGCTGACCGCCGCACCCGAGGAGTTGATCGGCATCGCCGAGGGGGTCGGCGCCACCGGCACCGGCGTGCTGCAGGTCGTCTCCGACTTCCTCGACCCCGCCGACGAGTTCGCCACGCTGCGCGCGATGGTCGAACGGTCGGGCCGCCCGATGTCGATCTCGATCGCCCGCAACCCGATGGTGCCCGATGCGTTCCGCGGCCTGCTCGACCAGATCACGAGGGCAAACGCCGACGGGCTCACGATGACCGGCCAGGTGGCGCCCCGCGCGGTGGGGCTGATCCTCGGGTTGGAATGCACGCTCAACCCGTTCCTCACCAATCCCGTGTACCGCGAGATCGCCGATCGACCGCTGGCCGAACGGGTCGCCGCACTCCGAGACGCAGAGTTCCGGGCACGCCTGCTCGCCGAGGCCGCCGAGCGCTCGCGCGACAAGCTCGGCGGCAACCTGATCTCCCGGTTCGACCTGCTGTTCGAGATGGGTGACGAACCCGACTACGAGCCTGCGCTCGACACCTCGATCGCCGCCGTGGCCGCCCGGCGCGGTGTCACCGCCGAGGAGGTCGCGCTCGACGTCATGCTCGCCGACGACGGCCACGGCCTGATCTACCTGCCGTTCCTCAACTACGTCGACGGCAACCTCGACGGTTGCCACGAGATGCTCACCCACCCGTACACCGTTCCCGGCCTCGCCGACGGCGGCGCCCACGTGGGAACGATCTGCGACGGCAGCTTCCCGACGACACTGCTCGCGTACTGGGGCCGCGACCGCGACCACGACCGCATCCCCCTGCCGTTCCTGGTGCAGCGTCACTGTCGTGACACCGCCCGAACCGTCGGCCTGCTCGATCGCGGCGTGATCGCGCCGGGCTACCGCGCCGACCTCAACGTGGTCGACTTCGACCGTCTCCGGCTGCACAAGCCGACGATCGTGCACGACCTGCCCGCCAACGGGCGCCGACTGCTGCAGCGCGCCGACGGGTGGCGGCACACGATCGTCGCCGGCGAGGAGACCTACCACGACGGCATCGCGACCGACGCCCTGCCGGGCCGCTTGATCCGCGGCGCCCGACCCGCACCGAAAGGCTGAACGATGAGCACCGTCGAATCGACTCCCACCACGACAACCCCCACCACGACCACTCCTTCCACGACGACCACCGGCGTGTCGAGCACCGGTGACGTCGTGGAACTCGAGACCCACGCGAACTGGCGCGCCGGCGACATCGGCGACGTCGAGCACTGGACGCTGCGTCTCACCGACGCCCACCATGCCGAACTCGACGCGGCGCTCGCACACGCCCGCTCGGTGACCGACGAGGTGCTCGACGTCACCGTCGACGACTTTCCGCTCCCCACCCTCGCACCACTGCTCACCGACCTCGCCGAGGAGCTGGTCAACGGCCGGGGGTTCGCGCGGATCGCGTCGCTCGACGTCGAACGGCTCGGAGCAGAAGACGCCTCGTGGATGTACTGGGGTATCGGCATGCACCTCGGCGAGCCCTGGCCGCAGAACGCGAAGGGCCACCTGCTCGGCGACGTGAAGGACCAGGGCAAGGCCCCCGACGATCCGACCGCACGCGGCAACGAGATCGGTGGACACCCACTCGGATTCCACAGCGACGGCTCCGATCTCGTCGGGCTGATGTGCATCGACTCCGGTGTCAGCGGAGGCGAGAGCCTGGTCGCGAACGCGCTCGGCGCCCACAACGCCCTCGTCCGCTCCCGCCCGGATCTGGCGGCGGCGCTCTACGAGCCACTCCCCTACGACTTCAGGGGCGAGCAACGCCAGGGCGCTCGACCGTTCTACGAGGTACCTGCGTTCACCCGCCACACCGGTCCCACCGGCGATCGCCTGTTCGTCCGGTACATCCGCCCGTTCATCGAGGCGTCGCAGCGCCACCCCGAGGCACCGCGCCTCACCGAGCTCCAGCTCGAGGCGATGGACGCCTACGACGAGTTCGTCAACGACCCGGACAACCGTGTCGAGATGGCGTTGCGCCCGGGCGAGATCCAGTTCGTCAACAACTACCACGTCCTCCACGGGCGGCGCCGCTACGTCGACGGCCCGGGCCACGTGCGCTGGCTGAAGCGGCTGTGGCTCGCCACCGACGTGCTCGGACCCGACGATCGACCCGAACGCTTCCAGCGCGTCGGTGCGATGGGCCACTGGGGCGAGCGCCGAACCCGCGCCTGAACCGGGACAACACGGGTCTGACCCGTGTCGTCCGCGACACCGTCGATCATGATGGTCTGATGACGTCACTCGACGAGACCGCGATCGGGTCGATCGCCGACGCGCTCGCGGCAGCACGACGGCGCTACGTGGAGGCCAACCCGACCAGCGCCGAGTGGGCTCGGCGAGCGTCGGCCGTTCTCCCGGGCGGCAACACACGATCGGTGTTGCACTTCGACCCCTTCCCGTTCCGGGTGGCGTCGGCCGAGCGCCAGTACCTCGTCGACGTCGACGGACACCGCTACGTCGACCTCCTCGGCAACTACACCGCCGGACTGCTCGGCCACTCCCCCGAGCCGGTGCGGGCGGCCGCCCACGCCGCGATCGACGGGGGATGGGCGCTCGGCGCGGTCCATCCCGACGAGGTGCGGCTCGCCGAGGTGATCGTCGGGCGGTTCCCGTCGATCGAGCAGGTGCGCTTCACGAACTCGGGCACCGAGGCCAACCTGATGGCGCTGGCGCTCGCCACGCACCACACCGGCCGCCACAAGGTCCTCGTCTTCGCCGGCGGCTATCACGGCGGCGTGCTGACGTTCGGCGGTGGCTCCTCCAACCCGGTCAACGTTCCCCACGACTGGGTGGTGTCGACCTACAACGACGTCGATGCGCTCGCCACGGTGTTCGCAGAGCACGGCGCCGACATCGCCGCCGTCCTGGTCGAGCCGCTGCAGGGATCGGCC
Source organism: Ilumatobacteraceae bacterium (assembly GCA_963715285.1). Classification (GTDB taxonomy): domain Bacteria; phylum Actinomycetota; class Acidimicrobiia; order Acidimicrobiales; family Ilumatobacteraceae; genus Sva-07. Next base: position 235,818 of record CAVQRU010000043.1, read on the forward strand.
GGCTGCATCCCGGCCACTGCGGAGTTCCTGGGCTCGTTGCGAGCCCACTGCGATGCATCGGGTTCGCTGCTCGTGTTCGACGAGGTGATGACGTCACGGCTCTCGACCGGCGGTGCCCAGCAACTCCTCGGCGTGCTCCCCGACCTGACCACGCTCGGCAAGTACCTCGCCGGCGGCTTCACGTTCGGGGCATTCGGCGGGCACCGCGACCTGATGGCGGCATTCGACGCCACCAGCGGCGGTGCCCTCGGCCATGCCGGCACCTTCAACAACAACGTCGTGTCGATGGCGGCCGGTGTCGCGGCCCTCACCGAGGTGTTGACCGCCGACGTGCTGACGGCCACGAACCACCGCGGTGACCGTCTGCGCGACGGTCTCGACGCCGTGTTCGCCGACTGCGACGTTCCGATGTGTGTCACCGGGACCGGGTCGCTGATGAACGTGCACGGCACCGGCGGACCGGTGCGCTCGGTCGACGATCTGCACGCGAGCGACGACCGCTGGAAGGAGTTGCTCTTCTTCGATGCGCTCGAGGCCGGGTTCTACATCGCGCGACGCGGGTTCATCGCGTTGTCGATCGAGGTCACCGACGCGGACGTCGACGCGTTCCTCAAGTTCGCCGCCGGTTGGGCCGACCGCGTCAGAGATCTTCGATGATCGCCTGACGCTTCGTCGCGTACTCCTCGTCGGTCACGAGGCCCTGCGCCCGGAGGTCGTCGAGCTGCTTGAGCCGATCCGGGACGCTCGGCGCGCCCGACGGGGCGGGCGGCGGTGTCTGGTCACGCAGGGCCTTCGCCAGCGCGGCAGCGTCACGATCGGAGTCGCGCTGTTCGTCGGCCTCCACCTGCTTGAAGATCAGCGCACGCACCCTCTCCGGTTCGGGGATGTTCTCGAACACCGAATCGCCGGTCTCGCCGGCCGACTCGATGATCACCACGCCGTTGTTCAGCATCCGGGCGATCATCGTCTGGGTGAAGTTGACGTTGTTGATGCGGTTCAGCGGGATCGAGACACCGCGCCGGCGGATGATGCCGCTCTGATACGCCACCCGCTCGGTCGTGATCGCGAACTTGGTCGTGCGCCACTGCACGAACGCGTACGCCGTCATCACGACGAACACGATGAACGCGATCATCGTGAGCCACCCCAGGCCGTCGTTCACCCAGCCGTCGTCGGCCATCATGAGCAGAAACAGGAACCCGAGGAAGATGAGGCCTGCGACAGCGTCCTTCCAGAAGTACCACCAGTGTGGGTTCGAGTAGAGGATCATGTCCTCGCCCGGCATGAGATCGATCTGTGAGCCAGCCATCGCCCCCGATCGTAGTGCTGCGGGAGTCGCTCAGGCGACGAAACGGGTGAGCGCCGTCGCGGCCGACGCGAGCACGATCACCAGCACGAACGGTGCGCGCCGCCACAGTGCCAACCCTGCAACGAACAGGCCGACCAGCCGGGCATCGATCACGATGTGTTCGCCGTCGCCGACCGTCGACACGATCGCGAGCGCAGCGAGCAGCGCCGCCGGCAGCAGATCGACGACCTGCTGCATCCGCGCCGGCAACGAGCGGTCGCCGAGTACGAGTGGCCCGGCGGACTTCAACGCATACGTACCGATCGCCATGATGATCAGCACACTGGTCGCAGCGCTCACGACGACGCCTCGTCGACGACGGGCGCCCTGCCGATCGGCGGCCACACCGTCGCCACCGCGACACCGAGCATCGAGGCGAGGATCGGCACGCCCGGTGGCGCCACCGGGATCAGCGCGAGCGCGATCAACGCACCGGCGATCGCCGTGCGCCGTTGTGCCGGCGAGACCAGCCGGGGCCACAACAGTGCGAGGAACGCCGCCGGACCCGCGGCGTCGAGCCCGAGGTCGGTGATCAGATCACCGGCATCGGAGAACACGGCGAACCCGATGACGGTGGTCAGGTTCCAGACGCCGAACACACCCAGACCCGCAACCAGGTACCCGTAGCGTCGCCACCGCAGGTCCTCCTGTGCGGCGCCGACCGCGGTCGACTCGTCGATCATCAGCTGTGACATCGCTGCCCGCTGCCACCATGGCCCGGCGAGCGCACGCGCCATGATCACCCCGAAGGCGAGCGAGCGCACGTTGAGGAGCAGCCCGGCCACTGCCGCCGACGCGACCGAACCACCATCGCTCAGGATCTCCACCGCGGCGAACTGCGAACTCCCGCCGAACACCAACGCGGAGAAGCCGACCGCCTGCCACATACTCAGGCCGGCGGTGGCGGCTGCGGCACCGAAGACGATCCCGAACGGGGCAACCGCCGCGACGATCGACGCTGCCTGGCGCCGGATCGCGCGGCGCCGGACAACGGCGGCGTCACGCTGATCGTCGTCGGTCACGGCCGGCAGTCTGTCGGACGACCACCGCGTCGAGACCGGTAGGTTCGCGTCGATGACCGAGTTGCGACACCATGTCGAGCGACCTGCCGGAACGGTTCGCCGCCCCGCTGCGTCGTTCCGCATGCGCCAGCGCCGGTTGTCGCCGAAGCGGCAGGCGGAGTTCGACGAATGGATCCAACGGTGGAGCCTGGCGATCGACGGGCCGGTCCTCGACTGGGCGGAGGTGTTCGGACGCCGGAGCGACGTGGTGCTCGACGTCGGCTTCGGGCACGGCGAGTCGACGATCGAGATGGCGGCCGCCGATCGGGCGACCGACGTCGTCGGGATCGAGGTGCACACGCCCGGCGTGGTCACCGTGCTCGATGCGATCGAGCACCGCGACCTCCAGCACATCCGGGTCGTCCACGGCGACGTCCTGCCGTTTCTCGACCGCGTGGGGCCGGCGTCGATCGGCGGTGTTCGCATCTACTTCCCGGATCCGTGGACGAAGCGCCGGAACCAGCACCGCCGACTGGTCGGATCGGACGTGGTCGCAGCGCTGACCGACCGCCTTCGCACCGGAGGCACGCTGCACCTCGCCACCGACATCGCCGACTACGCCGAGGAGATGCAACGTGTGTGCAACGCGGAGTCCCGGCTGTGCGGCGGTGTCGTCGAACGACCCGAGTGGCGTCCGCTCACCCGCTTCGAACAGCGAGGCCTCGACGCCGGCCGCCACCCCGTCGACCTCCTCTACACCCGTTGCAGCAGGGGTCAGACCCCTGCTGCAATCGCGACGCGGTAGCGCAGGCCGTCGCCGCCGCCGTATGCCGCGGGGTAGGCGAACCGTTCGACCAGCACACCACCGTTGCGCTCGATCACCCGTTGTGACGCGACGTTGTCGGGATCGGTCGTGATCTCGACCCAGCGCACGCCCTCGGCGGCAGCGTCGGCGAGGATCATCCCGACGGCGGTCGTGGCGTACCCCCGGCCGCGCTTCCAGGGCACGACGGCATACCCGACGTGCCCGAGCACGTGCGGTGGCAACTCCTCGGTTCCGGGCGACCACCGGAATCCGATCGACCCGCAGAACTCCCCGTCCCACATCCACTTGCGGTAGCCGGGGAGACGTTCCGCAACCGATCCATCGGGCAGCTCGATCGGCGCCCCTGATGCGTCGCGGTCGACCAGCGACGTCAGGAACGCCGCGGGGTCGGTCGCGATCGCCGCCAGTTCGACGCGGCCGGCCCCGTCGTCCATCGTGTTCGGTGACCATCCGGCCTGGAGCGCTGCGACGTACTCCGGCAACTCCGTCTCGGTCGGCCAACGCAACTCCACCTCACGACGGTAGGCCGCCCTCAGGTGACCGTCACCGTCGATTTCGCGGGGCGGAGTTCGTCGAAGGTGTCGATTCGGCGGATCGACGGGAACACGAACGCGAAGCTGGCCGCGATCCCCATCGTGATCAACCCGCCACCGGCGATCGCCCACGGGACACCGAACATCCTGGCGGCGACGCCGCTCTCGAACGCACCGAGTTCGTTCGACGCGCCGATGAACACGCCCTCGACCGCGCTGACGCGGCCGAGCTGTTCGTCGGGGGTCACCAGCGGAACGATCGATCCGCGGATGAACATCGACACCATGTCGGCAGCGGAGATCACGATGAGTGCGATGAACGCCACCGCGTAGTTGGTGGTGAGACCGAACACGGTGGTGCCGAGACCGAAGATCCCGACCACGACCAGCAGCGTCGGACCCACCCGCCGGGTGACGGGCCGCACGGCGAGCCACAACGCCATCATCGCGGCACCGATGCCCGGGGCCGCGCGCAACCACCCGTAGGCGATGTCGCCCACCCCGAGGCGTTCGCTCGCGACCGCAGGGATCAGGGCGATCGCTCCGCCGAACAGCACGGCGAACAAGTCGAGCGAGATCGTTCCGAGCACGACTGGCGTGTGACGCACGAACCGGAGTCCTTCGAGCGCGGTGTGCAGCGTCGGGCGATCGGTGATGCGTTCGGGTTCCCGGGAGTAGACGATCATCAGGATCGGGACGATCGCTGCGAACTCCAGGATCGCGGCGAGCGCATACGCCTGGCTCGGCCCGACCGAGTAGAGGAATCCACCGAGGACGGGACCGACGATCGCCGACGCCGTGAACGTTGCGGTCCACAGTGCCACCACCTGCGGGAACAGTTCGGGGGGTGCGAGCAGCGGGGCGATCGAACGACGTGACGGCCCCAGCATCGCGTCGGCGGCACCGAACACGAACGCGATCGCGAACAGCGGCCACACCGCGCTCGGTTCGAGCTGGCTGTACGCCAGGAAGCCGACCGCGCACAACGTGCGTGCGAGCAGGAAGAGCGCGGTGACACGACGGCGGTCGAACCGGTCGGCGACCCAGCCACTGACCAGCACGAGCATCACGGCAGGGACGAACTGGGCGAGGCCGATGAAACCGATGGCGAGCGTGTTCCCCGTGATGTCGAACGCCTGCTTGAACAGCACGGTCACGAGGATGTTGAGGCCGATCGCCGCCAGCGCCGTCGACAGCAGATACCGCCGCACGGCCGGGTAGCGCAGCACGTCGCGGGCGGTGGACACGCCGGCACGCTAACGCCCGCCGTTGCGCGAGCCGATGGTCACGAACCGGCGGTCCGGATGGGCCGCTGCCCGTCAAAATTCATTGCGGTCACAAAGATTGGCAGGTCGCCGTAGACTCGTGGCATGACCGGAGCCCTCCTGCAGACGTTCCCCCTCGGCACCCAGTGGCCGACCGTCGACCCGTTCCTCTTCTGCGCGCATCACCGCGACGACTACCCCACCGGCACCGTCGATCTCGGGCCCGACGCCCCGCTCGACGGGCGTGACATCGGGATGGACTTCGCCGGCGTCGACGGATGGAACATGTACCACGGGTCGACCGTGCCCGGGTTCCCGCAGCACCCCCACCGAGGGTTCGAGACGGTCACCTATGTCCGAACCGGCTTCTGCGACCACAGCGACTCGCTCGGCGCGACCGCTCGTTTCGGGCGCGGCGACACCCAGTGGATGACCGCCGGCAAGGGCATCGTGCACTGCGAGATGTTCCCGCTGCTCGACCCCGACGGCCCGAACCCGTTGGAGCTGTTCCAGATGTGGCTCAACCTGCCGGCCGCCGACAAGATGGTCGAGCCGTACTTCACGATGCTGTGGAGCCACGACACCCCGACCGTGATCGCCGAGCCGTCGGATGACGGTGCGATCGTCGACATCACCGTGATCGCCGGATCGTTGGCGAACGCAACCGCACCCGCACCGCCGCCGAACTCGTGGGCGTCGAAGGCCGACGCCGACGTGGCGATCTGGCACCTGCGTTTCGATGCCGGCGCGCGCTGGACGATGCCGCCCACTGCTGGTGACGACACGCACCGACTGTTGTACGCGTTCGCCGGCTCGTGGCTCACCGTCGACGGCGAACGTCTCGACGCCGGCAACGGCGCCGTGCTCGACCCGACCCGACCACTCGAGTTGGTCGCGGGGGACGACGGCGTGGAGTGCATGGTGTTGCAGGGCCGTCCGATCGGTGAACCGGTGGCGCAGTACGGGCCCTTCGTGATGAACACCCAGGCCGAGATCCAGCAGGCGTTCGAGGACTACCGCCGCACCCAGTTCGGCGGCTGGCCGTGGGGCGGCGACGATCCGAACCACGGCCCCACACCGCGTCGTTTCGCCAAGCATGCCGACGGCCGGGTCGAGACCTTCGACGTCGAGCCCGTCCACGCCGACTGACCCCGCGCAGCAGCCTTCCCGTTTGCGTCACACTTCCGGTGGACCACCCCACCGATACCTCGACGCAAACAGACGAGGATGCGATCGAGACCGCCCATTCCCGTTTGCGTCACACTTCCGGTGGACCACCCCACCGATACCTCGACGCAAACAGACGAGGGTGCGATCGAGACCGCGCAATCCCGTTTGCGTCACACTTCCGGTGGACCACCCCACCGATACCTCGACGCAAACGGGTGAAGGGGGACCCCGGCAGACTGGGTGGATGGACAGCACACACTGGGATGAGCGGTACTCGACGAGTGAACTGGTCTGGACCGGGCGGGCGAACCAGTTCGTCGAACAACATCTGGCCGACCTCGCTCCTGGCACGGCGATCGATCTCGGCGCCGGCGAAGGCCGCAACGCCGTGTGGCTCGCGCAGCGAGGATGGTCGGTCACCGCAGTCGACTTCTCGCAGGTGGGCCTCGACAAGGCGCTGCGGCTCGCCGAGCAACACGACGTGACGATCGCCGTCGAACGGGCCGACGCCACCATCTGGTCCCCGCCACAACCGGTCGATCTCGTCGTGCTGTCCTACCTCCAACTCCCCATCGACCAGCAACAGGCGGTGCTCGCACACGCGGCGACGTGGCTCAACCCTGGCGGGACGCTGTTCGTGATCGCCCACGATCGGTCGAACGTCACCGACGGCTACGGCGGACCGCCATCGCCGGAGGTGTGCTACACGGTCGACGGGACCGTCGAGGCCCTCGAGGGCCTCGAGGTCACCACCGCCGAGATCGCGCGGCGCCACGTCGACACAGCCGACGGGCCGCGCACGGCCCTCGACACCCTGGTCATCGCACGACGGCCGACCTGAGTTCGAGGGCGCGAGCGGCAGCAGCCGTCGACACGTCGGAGGTCACGGTCAGGTGTCCCATCTTGCGTCCGGGCCTCGCCTGTCCCTTGCCGTAGAGGTGCAGCTTGGCAGCCGGGTCGTCGAGCACGACCGACCAGTCGGGTGAGCCGTGTTCCCACAGGTCGCCGAGCAGGTTGACCATCGCGATCGACGGCGCCGTCATCGCCGTACTGCCGAGACCGAGACCGCACACCGCCCGCACCTGCTGCTCGAACTGGCTCGTCACGCAGGCATCGAGCGTCCAGTGTCCGCTGTTGTGGGGCCGGGGCGCCAGCTCGTTGACGAGCAGTTCGCCGTCGACGACGAACAGCTCCACCGCCAGCACGCCCACGTAGTCCAGTGCGTCCGCGATCGCCATCGCGAGGCCGACCGCTCGGTCGGCACGCCTCGGCGCGACCGAGGCAGGGACCACCGTCAGATCGAGAATCCCGTCGACGTGGCGGTTCTCGGCGACCGGCCAGGCGTCGATTCGACCGTCGGCGGTCCGGGCAACGATCACACTCAGTTCCGTGTCGAGGTCGAGGCGTCGTTCGACCACGCACGGTCCGCCACCGAGTTCGGCCCACGCCGCGAGCGTCTCGGCGACACCGTCGACCGAACGCTGACCCTTGCCGTCGTAGCCGAGGCGTGCCGTCTTCACGATCGCTCCGGCGTCGACGATCGACGAATCGATCGGTGGGTCGTCGGTGGACGGCAGGACCATGTAGGGGCCGATCGGGAACCCGTTCTCGGCGAGGAACGCCTTCTCGGCGATGCGATCCTGGGCGATCCGAACCGACGATGGTGACGGGGCGACCAGCACGGTGGCGGCGAGTTCGTCGAGTGCCGCCGCCGGCGGGTTCTCGAACTCGGTGGTCACCACATCGCAGTCGAACGACAGACGCCGCAGCGAGGCCGGATCGTCGTACGCGGCGATGAGATGTTCGTGCGCAACCGCACCGGCCGGAGCGGACGGGTCCGGGTCGAGCACCATCGTGCGGTAGCCCATGGTCACGGCCGCCATCACGAAGTAGCGGCCGAGTTGGCCGCCGCCGAGTACGCCGAGCGTTGCCGGTGGGACGATCGGTGTCACGGCGACTCGGGAGGGACGACCGACGAACTCGCCTGCTCGCGCCGGGCATCGCGGTAGGCAGCAAGCGCATCGCGCAGCTCGACATCGCGGTCGGCGAGCAGGGCGACCGCGAACAGGGCGGCGTTGGTGGCACCCGCTTCACCGATCGCGAAGGTGGCGACCGGAACACCGGCGGGCATCTGCACGATCGAGTACAGCGAGTCCTGGCCGCCGAGGTGCCGCGACGGCACCGGTACACCGAGCACGGGCACGGTGGTCTTCGCGGCGAGCATCCCCGGCAGATGCGCGGCGCCGCCGGCGCCGGCGATGATCACCCGGATGCCACGATCGCGTGCCTGCTCGGCGTACGTGAACATCTCGTCGGGCATCCGATGGGCGCTCACCACCTTCGCTTCGTGATCGACGCCGAACGATTCGAGCACCTCCACGGCCCTCGCCATCGTCGGCCAGTCGCTCGACGACCCCATGACCACACCGACGACTGCTTCGCTCACGGTCGCAGCGTAGGCCGCCGCGCCCGACGGGTGAGCCACCCGCTCACACCAGTTCGCGGCGCTCGCTGAGGCGCAGGGCCAGGTACCCCGGGATCGTCGGCAACCAGTAGTTGATCAAGCGGAACAACAGCGTCGCAGCCCACGCCTCCGCGTCGGGGACACCCGCACGCGTGAGCACGAACACGAGCGCCGCCTCGATCGCACCGACGCCACCCGGGGTGGGTACCGTCGATGCCACGGTGTTGGCGCCGAGATACAGCGCGCCGAGTTCTGCGAACGGCAGGTCGATCCCGAAGGCGCGACACGCCCAGACGAACGCGAGGATCGTCGACATCTTGGCGATCACCTGTCCCCCGAACAACAGGCTCAGCTTCGTGGGCATCCGGAGGAGCTCGCCGAAATCGTGCCTGATCTTGTCGATCGTCGACTTCACGAGAGCGACCAGCCAGCGACGGAACTTCGGCGTCAGCCCGAGCACGACCGCCGCGACGACGATCGCTCCGACGAACACGAACACGAGGGTGAGGTCGGGGCCGCCACCTCCGCTGTCGACGTCACCGGTGGGATCCGTACTGCTCCAGAGGAAGAAGAAGACGATGAACGCGACCTGCACGACCCCGCTCGCCAGCGACGTCAACCCGACGGCCGCCGTGGAGACGGCGACGTCCGTGCCCCCCTTCTGGAGATACCGGATGCGCATCGCCATGCCGCCCGCGTTCATCGGGGTGAACCGGTTGAGGAACGACTGGCCGAACATGATGATCGTCGCGTCACCGAGCGGGATCGGGCGAACGACGGAACCCGCCAACGACATCGCTCCACCGACGGTGCCGACCAGCGTGGCGATCACCGCCGGGACCACCCAGACCCAGTCGATCCCCGACATCGCATCGGCGATCGCCGACCAGTTGGTCACCAGGGTCAGCACGAAGAACGCGAGCACGGCGAAGCCGACCCAGGTGACGATCTTGCCGAAACTGATCCGCTCGAGCTCGGCGAGTTGCACCTGCTCGACCCCGAGACGGTCCGCCAACCCACTGCGGAGATCGTCGACGAGATGCTTCGGCTTCCTTGCCTCGTCGCGGGTGTGCGCCGGAAGTGCGGGGCGTTGCACGAACGGGAGGGTGGATTCGAGATCGTCGGCCGGCACCGACCGGACCGCTGCGTCGAGCGCTCGATCGGCGCCGACGGTCAACGCCGTCGAGACCAGCAACTCGGCCCGGTCGACGGCACGGGACTCGGGGCTCGACGCGAGCAGCGCGGTGTCCAGTCCGAGCAGGGTCACGACGTCACCGTCGACGACCACGTTGTCCCGGGTGAGCGACCGGTGCGCCATGCAGGCGTGGTGCAGGAGGCCCAGCTGGCGCCACGCATCGTCGAGCGCCGCGTCGCTGACCTCGACGTCGGTGAGTTGTCGCATCGTCCGGCCCGCAGCCGACGCCGCCCCCAGCACGATGATCGAGCTGTCGGTACCGGTCGGCGCGACCGCCAGCAGGTCCTGGACGCGGGCGCCCGCCCGTTGAGCCATCATCGTCGACTGGGCGAGCTGCGCCGCCCGGATCCGAGGGCGCACCGAGATGCGCTGTTCGTCGACGTCGCGCACCCTGATCGAGCGGACGAGGCGAGCGAACAACTCGACGTCACGGTCGTCACGATCGAGATAGACCACGTCGACAGCGTCGGTTCCCGCGCGGCCGTGATAGCTGCGCACCCCGCCCTCGAACGATTCGTCACCCAGCTCGTCGACCTCGAAGCCGCCTGCGGCCAGCGCGGCTCGGAGCGTCGCCGCTCCGGGGCGACGCTGAGGAGACCCGAAGACGACGAGCGCTGCGGAGCCGAGCGCGCTCCCGAGTGCCAGGGTCACGAACAGGTTGACCGGCGCCTGCGTGGCGGTGATCAGTCGGACCACCACCGTCACCCAGACGGCGGCCCAGGCGATCCTGCGCCACCGCACCGTCATCATCGGTGACGCCGTCGTGGCGCCGGCCACCAGCGCAGCGAGATACGCGGCCGAGGGGAACGACGACTTGACGAACGACCCCGAGGGCAGATCGGTGATCGCCGTCGGCGGCGCGGCGCGCTGGAGCCAGTCGGTCAACAGCACCATGATGACGCCGCCGACGACTGCCGCGCCGACCACGAGCAGCGTGGCTGCGCGGGCGCGGCGGACGAAGAGCCAGCCCACGATGACCGCCGGGACCACCAGGATCGTCAGCTGCGCCAGCCCGACGAGCGCGTACCGGAAGGGTTCGGGCATCCGAGCGAAGAAGCTCACGACGTCCGCGGAGGCGTTGGTCAACGCACCGGGGAGCACCGCTGTGAGGAAGAGGACGAGGCCCAGCAGACAGAGTCGGACGACGAGCCGGGCGACGTCGACAGGGTGGCGCTGCCAGTCGCGACGGTCGCGCTCGCGCAGCGTCGTACTCGGCGCCTCCGTCGTCGTCACCGCAACAGCATGCACCACCGCAACCGCGCGGGCGCGTCTGTGCGGTCACCGGACGCCCAGAAGGCCATCAGACGGCGATCAGAAGATCACCTCGGCTTCGAGTCGACCGTCGTCGCCGACCACGACGACCATGCGCGACATGCACGGCATGCAGTACACCTTGTCGCCGGGTCGGAGTTCCCTGGTCGCTCGGATCACCACCTTGCACACCGGGCAGATCACCTCGTTGGGCGCCAGCGTGTCGAGCGGGCCGCCCCAGTGCCGGTAGAACTTGCGCCACTTCTTCGGCACCTCCTTGAAGCCGGTTTCCTCCAGCTCGTAGCGCCGGCGTGAGGGGTCGGCCCCGACCTCGGGGGCGGAGACGTCGGTGTCGGTCATCAGGTGAGCCCCAGACGTTCGATCGTGTCCAGATACTCCCCGGCGAGCTGCGCACTCGACTCGGCCGGTGCACCGACGTCGGCGAGCGCGCCCTCGAACACGCCGACCACCATCGCGTCGAGCCGACCCCGGATCTCGCGCAGCCGCGTTCGGCCCGAGGGATCGACGGCGAGGCTGCGTCCGAGGTCGTTCTCTCCGAAACCGGCATGTCGGCGCTCGTCGGAGATCACCCCGGCCAACACGTCCCTCGTCACCGGGTCGGCCGTGGCGGCGTGGAGACGGAACACGGTGTACTCCATCGTCTCCAGGATCACGTTCTGGGCGAACACGCCGGCCTGCCAGTCACCTTCGCCGATCAGGTCGAGCAGGGCCCCCTTGAAGTCGACGAGCGCCGGCTGGGCGCGCCGTTCGATCTCACGCTCGGGATCGTCGACACCGAGCTCGTGCAGCCGGTGCAGGAACACCTCGAGATGACGGGCCTCGTCGGCGACCTGGGTGGCCATGAAGATCTTCGAGTTCCGATCCGGTGCCAGCTGGACGAGACCGGCCGCCCCCTCCAGTGCGGCGGTCTCCCCCACCGCGTAGTTGCACAGCGTGGTGACGAGCCGCTCGCGCCGGGCGTCGTCGAGTTCCTCCTCCACCGTGGTCTCCAGCCGCCCGTAGGGGCGGTCGGAGAGGTACCCCTCGACCGAGTCGAACCAGAACTGGAACGAATGGACCTCGTCGAGGAAGTCCTGTTCGGCGAGCGCGTGCGGATCGAAGTCGTCGACGACCATCACGCCGGGACGCGTGGCGTCTGGTAGTCGAGACCGACTCGGGCCAGTCGGGTCTTGAACTCACCGAGCACCGTCGTGGCCAACACCTCCTCCATCTCCTCCGGGCTGGCGGTCGACAGGTTGGTGCCGTGCCACTCCGCGCTCGCCGTCGGTGTGGGAGTCGACTTCGGTGCGTTCTGCGGGCCGCGGAACGAGTCTGCGAACACCGCCAGCATGTAGTAGGTCATCTCCTGCTGCATGCGCTCGATCTCGGGCTTCTTCTCCGGGTGCTGCTGGATCAGGGAACCGATGCGGTTCTCACCGAAGCCGACGTGACGGCGCTCGTCGGCGATCGTTCCGGACAGCGTGTGGGCGAACTTCGGGTTGAACTCACGACTGCCGGCTTCGAGCATTTCGAACACGCTGAAGGCGAGGCCTTCCAGCACGATGTTCTGTCCGACGACCCCGGCGATGAAGTCGCCGTTGGACACCTTCTCGAGGAGCACTTCCGCGAACTTGACGAGATTCGGGTTGGCGTACCGGTCGATCGTCGACTCGAGGTCGTCGGGCTTCACACCGAGGTCGAAGAGCCGCTGGGTGAAGACCTCGACATGTCGGGCCTCGTCGAGCGTCTGGGTCGCCAGGAACCGCTTGCTCGGGTAGTCGGGTGCGGCGTTGATCAGCCCCGACGACGCTGCAAGCGCGCAACGTTCACCGACGACCAGTCCGACCGTGGTCCGGATGGCAGCCTCACGTTCGTCGTCGTCCTCGAGCAGCTGTTCGGGTTCGTGCTCACTCGGCTCGTGGCCGTAGACCGTGTCTTCGAGGTATCCCTGGGGACACATCTCCATCCACCGCTGGATCGAGTACTGCGCGAGGAACTGGGTCATGCTGGCACCTGCCTTGTGATTGGAACGTTGTTCCAATCATGTTCGGCCCTGCGGTGCCGGCGTCAGGGTCTTTGGTCCCATGACGGCGCCCGGGTGTCAGCCGAGCACGTCGGTGAGGCCCTCGGCCGCTCGCGCCACGTCCGCCGGCGAGGTGTAGTGCACGAAGGAGAGCCGCACGACCCCGCGATCGGGGTCGACGCCGAGTCCGTCGAGCACGCGGGCCGCGTAGTAGTGCCCGGAGCTGGTCTGCACGCCTCGCCGGACGAGCTCGTGCGCCACCGCCTCCGGTTCGAGCGCCAGCGGGCTGAACGCGATCGTCGGGCAACGGTGACCTGTGGTGGCGTCGATCGCCGCCGGCCCGAGGAGCCGGACGTCGTCGCGTGCGGCCAGGAGATCGAGCAACACCGGGCTGAGCGAGTCCTCGTGCTCGCGCCAGAGTGTCGACACCGCGGCCGAAGTGGTGCGAAGGTCGTCTCCCTCACCGCCGCCATGGTGGCGGTGCAGCAACTCGACGTAGTCGAGCACCGCTCCCGCCGACGCCACCTGGGCATGGTCGGGACCGGCCGGATTCAGGCGCTTGTCCGCCACGTTGTCGTTGAAGAAATGACTCTGGTTGGGCAACTCGGTGAGCAGCCCGGCGCGCACCACCATGAGCCCCTGGTGCACCGAGTACGTCTTGTAGAGGCTGAACAGGTAGACGTCCGCACCGAGTGCGGCGACGTCGGGAATGCTGTGCGGCGCGAACGACACGCCATCGACGATCACGCGTGCACCGACCGTGTGCGCGAGGGCCGTGATCCGTGCGATGTCGTTCTCGACGCCCACGATGTTCGACGCGTGCGGCACGGTGACCAGGCCCGTGCGGTCGCTGAGCAGCGACTCGAACTCGTCGATGTCCAGCAGGCCCGACACGGGGTCGGTGCGCCACTCTCGCAAGGTGCACCCGACGGCTTCGGCCGCCCGCCGGATCGCGCCGGTGTTGGCCTCGTGGTCCTGGTTGGTGACGATCACCTCGTGGCCGGGCTCCAGGATGGCGGCGAAGGCATGCGCGAGCACGTAGGTGTTGGCCGAGGTCGACGGGCCGAAGATCACCTCGCGCGGTTCCACACCGAGCGCCTCGGCCCACCTCGCTCGCGAGCGATCCATGAGCGCACCCGCACGGGCCGACGACTCGAACTCGCTGTAGGGCTGCACCTTGAGGTCGGTGTAGTACTCGGTGAGCGCGTCGATCGTCTGACGACAGGCGAACGAGCCGCCTGCGTTCTCGAAGAACGACTGGCCGTCGTTGATCGGCCGGGAGAAGGCCGGGAAGTTGGAACGGACGACGTCGAGATCGAGTTGCACGTCCTCACGGTAACGGGGCCGCGTCCCACCCTTCTCGTGAACACGGCGCGCACCTGCGCCCACACGTGTTCACGAGAATGCCGGTGCAGGCCATGATGGGGCCATGACCGCCGAACCGTCGAACACCGCCGAGCTGATCACCCCTGCGTTGCTGATCGACATCCCGGCGTTCGACCGCAACCTGGCGGCGATGGACGCCGTGTTGCCCGGAGCGAAGCTGCGCCCACACGTGAAGGCGTTCAAGTCGACGGACCTCGCGAAGCGGCTCGACGCCGACGGCCACCACAGTTTCTGTGCGGCCACACCGCGCGAGATCGAGGGGCTGGTCAGCGCCGGGTTGACCGACGATCTGCTGCTGGCGAACGAGACGCTCGACGCAGCCCGCCTCGGTGCGCTCGCCGACGAGGCCAGCATCACCGTCGCGATCGACTCCGACGCGACGCTGGATGCGGCAATCGCCGGCGGGGTGCGCTCCGTGCTCGTCGACGTCGACGTCGGCCTCCCCCGGTGTGGCTGCGACGTCGACGACTCGGGTCGTCTCGCCGACCGGGCACGTTCCGCGGGCCTCGACGTGCGCGGCGTGATGGGATACGAGGGGCACCTGATGATGGTCCACGACCGCGACGCGAAGCGCGAGAAGGTCGAAGCGGCGATGGCGATCCTGCTGCGCGCGCACGAGATGGTCGGCGGCGACGTCGTGTCCGGCGGCGGCACCGGCACGTGGGACATCAACACCTGGTGCACGGAGATCCAAGCCGGCTCCTACACGCTGATGGACACCCAGTACGACGAGTTGGAGACGCCGTTCGAGAAGGCGCTGTCGGTGCTCGCCACCGTGATCTCGGTCAGCCCGAAGGGCTGGATCATCGCCGACTGCGGTCTCAAGGCACTCGGGATGGACCACGGCAACCCGTCGTGGGACGAGGGCGACGTGTTCTTCTGCTCCGACGAACACATCACCCTGTCGCCGCGTGAACTCGGCGACTGGAAGGTCGGCGATCGGGTGCGGATCTGGCCCGCTCACGTCGACCCGACGGTTGCCCGTCACGAGCAGTACTGGCTCGTCGAGGGCGAAGAGATCCGCGACCGCTGGCCGATCGACCTGCGCCACTGGTGACGATCACGCCTGGGGTCTGACCCCTGGCGTGATCGGTCACATCGAGCGGGCGGCGTTGTCGAAGCGGGTGTACTGGCCGAGGAAGACGAGGCGCTTGGTGCCGATCGGGCCGGAGCGGTGCTTCGACACGATCACCTCGGCTGAGCCCTTGTCGGGCGACTCGGGGTTGTACACCTCGTCGCGGTACAGGAACATCACGACGTCGGCGTCCTGCTCCAACGAGCCGGATTCGCGCAGGTCGGCGAGCATCGGACGCTTGTCGGACCGTGCCTCGAGATTTCGGCTGAGCTGGCTGAGCGCCACGATCGGCACCTCCAACTCGCGGGCCAACACCTTCAGGTTTCGGCTGATCTCACTCACCTCGAGCTGACGGTTCTCGGATCGTCCGCTCCCGCTCATCAGCTGCAGGTAGTCGATCATGATCAGTGACAGGCCGCCGTGCTGCGCCTTGATTCGCCGAGCCTTCGCCCGGATCTCCATCACCGTCACCTGCGGGTTGTCGTCGAGGAACAACGGCACCTCGAGCCGTCCGACCGCCAGGCCGATCTTCGACCAGTCGGCCTCGCTCAACTTGCCGGTGCGCAACTTGGTGGAGTCGACCTTCGCTTCGCTCGCCAGGATGCGCTGGGTCAGCTCCGAATGCCCCATCTCGAGGGAGAACACCAGCACCGGCTTGCCGGAGTGCTTCGCGATGTGTGTCGCCATGCCCAGACCGAAACTGGTCTTTCCCATCGCCGGGCGGGCACCGACGATGTTCAGCGTGCTGGGTTGGAGGCCGGAGAGGAGTTCGTCGAGGTCGTCGTAGCCCGTCGCTGCTCCGGTGATCGTGTCGCCGCGCTCGTAGTTCTCCTCGAGCTGATCCATCGTCTCGTTGAGGAGCTCCTGGATCTGGCGGGTCGAGTCGACCACGCGGTCCTCGGCCACCTCGAACATCTTCGACTCGGCGAGGTCGACGGCCTTGGTGACGTCGTCGGGCTCGGAGAACGCGAGGTCGGTGATCTCGCCTGCGGTGTGGATCAACCGACGCAACAACGCCGTGTCCATCACGATCCGGGCGTAGTGCTCGGCGCCGGACACCGACGGTGTCGCGTTCTGGAGATCGTTCAGACGCTCGATCCCACCGACCTCGTCGAGCAGCCCGTGGCGCCGGAGTTCGTCGGCCACGGTGACCACGTCGACCGGTCCCGAGGACGAATACAGCGATCGGATCGAGTCGAAGATGTGTTGGTGCGCGGGGCTGTAGAAGTCGCGGACGTTGAGCCCCGCCTCGCCGACCACGCCGATCGCGTCACGAGACAGCAGCAGCGCGCCGAGCACGGACTCCTCTGCCTGCAGGTTGTGTGGAGGAACACGCCCGCCCCGGTTCGATGGCGACGCGCTGCGTTCTGGACGACTGGTTCCGTATTCGTGATCGATCGACATGGGGACCCCACTCTCTCAGGGGTTTCCTGTGCAGCGGAAGAGGAACAACCCTGGGTCTTGGCTGTTGACGACCTGTGGACAACACCACCCCGCTGTGGACGAGAGGGTGTGGACAGACCTGTGGACGGGCGCGTCGAACCAGCGGTGTGACGGGTTCGGACTCCCGAGGTGAACGGGCCGGGTCGGCCGGGACGTCAGTCGGCGGCGACGACGTCGATGGTGATCGGGAACGAGACGTCGCTGTGCAGCGATGCCGTCACCGTGTGCTGACCGACCGTCTTGATCACGTCGACGTCGATCTGACGACGATCGAGTTCGATCTCGGTCTGCTCCTTGACGGCCGCAGCCACGTCGGTCGAGGTGATCGAGCCGAAGAGCTTGCCTTCGGGGCCGGCCTTCGCCGCCACCGTGATCACCTTCGGCACGAGCGTGCTGGCGATCGTCGTGGCAGCCTCACGGGCGCTCGAGTCGCGCTGGTCGCGAGCCTTGCGCATCCGGCCGGCCTGATCGACAGCACCCTCGGTCGCCGTGATGGCGTGACCCTTCGGGAGCAGGAAGTTGCGGGCGTGGCCGTCGGCGACATCGACGATGTCACCGCGCTTGCCCAGCCCGTCGAGATCGGAACGCAGAATGACCTTCATCGCTCAGTACTCCTCGGTCTCGGCGGCGTCGTTCGTGTCGAACTCGGCCGTCTCGTCGATCAACTCGTCGTTCTCGACGACGTCGTTGGCCGTCTCGTTGACGTTGTCGCTCAAGCTCGCGTCGCGATCGCGCCCACCGTCGCGGCCGCGGCCGCCCGTGCGGGTCGACGCCACGCGCTTGGCGTAGGGGAGCAACGCCATCTCACGCGCCACCTTGACGGCGTTCGCGACCTCGCGCTGCTGCTGCAACGTGTTGCCGGCGACTCGACGGTTCTTGATCTTGGCGCGATCGCTCATGAAGCGCTGCAGCAGATCGACGTCCTTGTAGTCGATGTACTCGACCTTGTCGATGACCAGCACGCTGGTCTTCTTCTTGAACTTGCGAGGGTTGAGGTCACGGGCGCTGCGCGCCTTGTTCTTCTTGCTTGCCATGATGATTCCTGGTGATTCCTTACGACTGATGATTCAGATCAATGGGGGTCAGAACGGCTCTTCGTCGCCGTAGACCGGGTCGGGGGTCCGGGCGGCACCGCCACCGCCACCGCCGCTGCGGGTACCGCCGTCGCCGGAGTCGCGACTGATGCGCTCGACCTGGGCCTGGGCCCAACGGAGGCTGGGGCCGAGTTCGTCGGCGCGGATCTCGGTGACGCTGCGCTTCTCGCCTTCCTTGGTCTCGTAGGACCGTTGCTCGAGCCGGCCCGTCACGATGACGCGGATGCCCTTGCTGAGGCTGGCCGCCGCGTTCTCGCCGAGTTCGGACCACGCGACGATGTTGAAGAACGACACCTGTTCCTGCCATTCACCGTTCTGTTGGTACCGCCGGTTGACGGCGAGCCCGAAGCTCGCAACGCCGGCGCCGCTCGGTGTGTAGCGCAGTTCGGGGTCCTTCGTCAGGTTCCCGACCAGCGTGACGCTGTTTTCCGATGCCATGTTGATTCCCCTTGGTGGCTGCTGCCGGTCAGGCAGCGGTGACTGCCATGCCGCGGCGCTCGGCCTCGGCCTCGGGCAGGCGGATGAGCTTGTGGCGGACGATGTCGTCAGCGAGACGGAGCGTGCGCTCGAGTTCGTCGAGCGAGCCCGCGGGGGCCACGATCTCGGCGACCAAGTAGTAGCCGGACGGCTTCTTGTTGATCGGGTAGGCGAACTGGCGCTTGCCCCACCAATCGATCTTGCCGTGGATCTCTCCACCTGCGGTGGTGACGCCGTCGGTGACCGTCTTCATCCAGGCCTGCGCCTTGGGGTCATCGACGTCACCGTCGATGATGATCATCATTTCGTATGCACGCATCATGCGTGTTTCCTCCCTTCGGATCCCCCACGACTGCCTGATGACAGCGCCGTGGCGGGAGCCCCGGTGTGGGGCAGGGCCAATATGGACGTGCCAACCCTACCGGGGCTGCACTCGGTCGCGTGATGGCGTCTCATGGGCACGATCATCGCGAGGGGGTGTCACGGGGTTCGGCTCTGGGCGAGGTACTCCGGGAGACGATCGGTGATCACCTCGAGGCAGAGGGCTTCCTCTGCGCCCCAGGCGGTCGAACACGCCGCGGCGACATCGACCGGGTGGTGATCCCCGAGCCACGTGTGGAGGTACTCGTCGACCTGCTCGGGTGTGAGGACCGACATCGCCTCTTCGAACGCGTTCTGGATCGGGTCGAGGTCCAACACCTCACCGGTCGGTTCGTCGGGCACGACGAGGCGTCCCTCCACGATCGCCGTCTCGGCGCGCTCGACGGTCGCGATCGTGTCGTCGGACATCCAGCCGCCCTGGGTGGACAGACGGAACACGCCGTCGGCCAGCCCGACGTGCACGACACCGCCGACGGGCTCGTCGCGGATCAGCAGCTCGACCAACCGCTCGGCGGCGACGTCACCGCGCTTGATCAGCGACGTGAGGACGTGCGAGCGCTCGATCTCGTCGACCTGGAACCACTGGTCGTTGTCGACGCCGATCGTCCACGACTTCACGACATCGTCCGTCTCCGACTCGATCGAGGCGGGGAAGATGCCCCGGCCGGACCCACCGGCGGCGTGGAACACGACGTCGGCGCCACGTTCGAAGAGTGCGGTCGCCCGGTCGGCGCCGAGGTCGGGTCGACCCCAGGCGTAGATCGGGAGTCCATCGGTCTCCTGGACGAACTGCTGGAGGACGTACGTCGCCAGCACCTCGACGTCGGGATCGACCCAGTGGGCGCCCGCCTCGAAGCCGGCCTGGAAGTCGCCCACCACCGAGGGGTCGCCGCCGACGAAGCCGACCACGCCGGTCTCGGTCGTCATCGCCGCCGCGACGCCGGCCAGGAACGCTCCCTCTTCGTTGTCGAACACGACACCGGACACGTTGGGAAGGTCGATGAACCCGTCGACGATGCCGAACTCGATGTCGGGGAAGTCCGTGTAGACGTCCGCTGCCGCGAGGAGGGGGTCGGCGTCGCTGATGATGATGTCGGGACCGCGCTCGGCGAGTGCACGGAAATCCGTCGACGGGTCGACGATCGCAGGCGCGTCGACCAGGACCATGTCGTGCTGCTGGGCCGCGCGGTCGACGCCTGCGGCGATGTTGTCGTTCCATGCGCCGTCGCCCCGGTACCCGAAGAACGCGACGGTCGGACCCGGCGGGCTGTCGAACACCCCGGACACCACGAGGCCGGCGCCGACCGCGACGGCGACCAACACCGCAGCGATCGCCCAGAGACGACGGCGCGCCGACCGTGCTGCCTTGGCGCCGATCCGCGATCGTTCGCGCTCGTCGGCGAGTTCTCGCTCGTGGTGCTCGTTCGACGCGTCGAGGAATCGACGCCCCCCGTAGGTGAGTGGCATCGTCGTCGTCGTGGCCCAGTCGGTGTACGCCTCGAGCCGGGCGCCGCTCAACAGGTAGTCGGGGTTCTCGTCGGCCTCGTGCCACTCGTTGATCGCCACCGACAGCACCACGTGCCGTTTGATGTCGTCACGGGCGTCTTCGATCCATCCGCGTAGACGTGGCCAGTTGGTGAGCAGCGCCTCGTGGGCCACCTCCGCCGTCGGCGACCCGGTGACCGCATCACGATCGAGGACGAGGAGCCGGTGCGTCGAGAACACGTCGATCACGGTCTGGAGGGCGAGCACGTCGGCGTCGAGCGACAGGATCTCCGACGCCGGGACGCGACGGCGCGTCCACTCGTCGTTCTCGGCGATGTTGACCAGCCGGAGGAAGAGCTGCCTGGCGGCGCCGCGTTGCTCGTCGTCCAGTCGGGCGAAGAGGTCCTCGGCGCGGCGGGTGAGCGCTCCGGTCAGGCCACCCATCGCGCGGTACTCCGCCAGACCCAACGTGTGGTCGACGCGTCGGTCGAAGAGTTCGGTGAGCGCGTACTGGAACAGCGGGAGTGCCCCCGGGCGGCCGATCACGTCGGTGAGCAGGGCGGCCACGAGCGCCGGCTCGAGCGTCACGCCCACCCCTTCGGCCGGGCGCATCGCCGCCATTTCGAGTTCGTCGGAGGTCAGCGGGACCACGTTGACGATGCCGTCGCCGAGCCGGGAGCCGAACTCCGGGTACGCCAACGGGCGATCGTAGAAGTCGGCGCGCAGCGTGAGGACGATCTTGACCTGACCGCGCGAGCCGTCGATCGCATCGACGAGGCCGGCGAGGAACCGCGAGCGGTCGTCCTCGTTCGACACGAGGGTGAACAACTCCTCGAACTGGTCGACCACCAGGAGGAGACGGGCCGACTCGTCCGGCAACACTCGGAGCGCTGCTCGCAGCACGCCGGTGTCGTGGTCGGCGAGCTGTTCGGACAGGCTGTCGGGCGCGTCGGGCGACGACCGCAGCAGTGCCGCCTCGAGTTCGGCGAACGGCCTCGCCCCGGGCACCATCTGCGCGATCGACCAGTCCTCGGAACCGTCGATCGCCCCCTTCCGGAGAGCAGGGATCAACCCGGCCTTGACGATGCTGGACTTGCCGGACCCGCTCGGCCCGATGATCCCGATCAGATCCGCACCGTCGTCGAGCCGGGTGATCACCTCGGCGACGGTCCGCTCGCGTCCGAAGAACTCGCGACTGTCCTCCTCGTGGAATGCCCGCAGGCCCTTGAACGGATTGACCACGGGCGCCGACACCGACAGCTCGTCGACCGGGGAGGTGGGGTGGCGATGCAGCTCCAGGCGCGGGTCGTGCAGGAGGATCTGTTCCTCGAGCCGTTGCAGATCCGCGGACGGCTCGAGACCGACCTCGTCGACCATCGCCGTGCGGAATCGTCTCGACACCTGGAGTGCCTCGCTCGGGCGTCCCGACCGGTACAGGGCGAGCATGAGCAGTGTGACGACGCGCTCGCGTGTCGGGTGAGCGACGTGCAGGGCCTCGAGTTCGCCGATGAGCTCTCTGGCCCGGCCGAGCTGCAGGTCGGCCTCGATGCGGTCCACCTGGGCGAGCGTGTGCAGCTCGTTCAGTCGCGTGATCTCGATCTGGGCGAAGTCCTCGTAGGTGAAGTCCGCCAGCGGGGGTCCCCTCCACATCGCGAGCGCGTCGCTCAACCGTCGGGACGCTGCCGCGGGATCGTCGCTCATCAGCGCCCGACCTGCGGCCACCTCGGAGTCGAAGCGGTTGGCGTCGATGTCCGCGGGGTCGACCTCCAGGGAATAGCCGTGATCGTGGGTCACGATCAGGTCGTGCTCGCCGAGCGTGGCGCGCAGCCGTGAGATGTGGACCCAGAGGGCGTTCTCCTTGTCCGCCGCATCCTCACCCCAGAGGTCCTCCAGGAGTCGATCGGTCGAGACGACACGGTTCGCGTTGAGGAGCAGGATGGCCAGCAGCGCCTGGTGCTTGTGGCCTCCGACGGCCACGAGCTGTCCGTCGTCACGGACCTCGAGCGGACCCAGGATCGCGTACTCCACAGCCTCACCTCCTGCACTCCTCATCCTAGGTCGACCTCACCGGGTCGATCCCAGCGGGTCGATCCCAGCGGGTCGAGCTCAGCGGGTCGAACTCAGCGGGTCGAACTCACCGGGTCGTCTCCACCGGGTCGATCGGCCGTGGCGGCGGGAAACCGGTCAGTGTCTCGAAACGTTCGCAGCGCCGATCCCACACCGTGCCCGGTGTCGCGGGCGTCGACAGCAGCCCGTAGGCGATCGCGTCGGCGGCGATCTCGGTCGCCCGGAAGTTGTGGGGCACGTCGTGCGAGCTCCACGTCGTCGCGCCGACGGCCTGCTGGAACTCCTGCCGTTCGGTCTCGTCGAGGTTGAAGTGCGTCCAGGCGTGGCCGAGTTCGTGGAGTGCGAGGAACTCGCAGTCGAAGCACAGATCGATGACGGCGGCCGTGTCGACCACTCGGAACAGGCCTCGATGACCCTCGCAGCCGGTGGCGTCGTCGTGGACCCGGATGACGAGGTCGGGCAGTGCGAGGTCGTTCGACACGAACTGTTCGGTCGTCTGCCGAACGACGGCCCGCTCGCTCGCCGACCCACCAACGATCGAGATCGTCGGTTCGAGGCTGACGCCGGTTCCGATGGCCGCCTGATCCCCTCCGGTCGTGCGCACGGCGCCGGGCACCAGCAGCACGCTCATCAGAGCGGCGAGTGCGAAGCGTGTCGTGAAGGTCATACTTCACGGTGCGCTCGGCGGCTGTCGCGCAGCCGTCGCCGGCGGTGGCCGGTTCGACAGCTCGCCGAAAGCCACCGGCCGGCCTCGGCAAGCTCCGATCAAGAACCCTCACGAGGTGTCCGCGAGGTGACGATCCGACAAGTGTGAGCGAAGCACACGATCCGACCGAGCGACTGACCCACCCGGAGCGATCGCGTATCGGACCGGGGTACGGCTTCGCGTGCGACCCCAGCATCGTGCTGATCGCAACATCTCCGGGCCGACCGAGAACCCGCCACGAGGGGTGCGCCGGCTGGTGGCCGTCGCGATCGGACACCGATGTCATCGGATGGTGCTGCCCGTGCGACTGCCACGAGCGCGGCGCCGGGTGGCCCGGCTACGAGCAGGCGCGGGTGCAGCCGCTCACGTCCGTCTGATCGTCGAGGCCGAATCCGGCGAACTCACCCGGTGGCGTCGGCTGCGAGCGGACAGCGCTCGGCCTCCGTGCCGTCGACGAGTTCGACACGCGAGCCGGGGCCGATCCCGAGATCGTCGAGGCCACCCTCGAACACCTCGAGTGCGAGGTCGTAGGCATCGTCGGGCGCGTACAGGGGGCACTCGCCGGCGGGCGTGTCGAGGCACGGCGCCATGTCGGCCGATCCGACCAGCGCACCGTCGGCGCCGAACCATGCGATCGACAGGGGCGTGGGTGTCTGGAACATGTAGAACGAGCCGATCAGCGGTTCGTCGAACGCGAACACCATCCCGACGGCGTCGCCGAGATCGGTGACGAACATCAGCCCGCGGCCCCGTTCCTCGGGGGTGTCGGCCAGCCAGACACACACCTCGCACACCTCTCCGTCGGTCTCGGTGATCCTCACCGTGACCGTGGTGAATCCCTCGGGCTGCCGGCCCGACGCCGTCGTCGCAGATGGCGCCGACCCGCTGCGGACCGGCTCGGTGCCCGTCGATCCGACCGTGTCGGACACCCCGGCCGAGTTCGGCGACACCTCGGTGGTCGCGTCGGACGAGCACCCTGCCGCACCCAGCGCGGCAACCATCGTGACACCCACCGCGATCACCGCGAGTCGAGCACCGTGCCGGCGTCCTCGGCGACGGGTGATCAAGTCCGCCCGCCGACGGGGATCACCCGCAGCAGGTGGTTCCAACGACACTCGACACACGCCTCGACCACGTAGGCGCTGAGCTCCTCGCTGCGATCGTTGAGTTGACGCATCTCCTTGGCGGTCGACACGCACCGACCCTGCGCCGACAGCCGCGGGCCGAACACGTACGTCACGAGCTTCAGATCGGCCTCTTCGCAGATCGGGCACCTGGTGGACGTCTGCGTGCCGACGTTGCGGGCGGCACGGATCAACTCGGGATGCGCGTCGCAGACCTGGTCGAGCGGAACGCGCCCCTTCTTCACCTGGGCGATCAACATTCGCCGGGCGAGGCGATGATCGACGAGGCCACGCGATCCGTCGGAGCCACGAAGCGCGCCGACCGTGATCGCCATGGGCGAGGACACTATCCGCTCGACACGGACGCGCGCCGCCGATCCCCGGCGACGTCGACTGCGTGCGCCACACTGGTCGCGTGGTCGCCAACATCAACTACGGAACCGGGACACCCGACGACGACGAACTGAGGCTGTGCGGCGATGTCAGCGACGGTCGCCGCGCCGTC
This sequence comes from Ilumatobacteraceae bacterium, assembly GCA_963715285.1. Classification (GTDB taxonomy): domain Bacteria; phylum Actinomycetota; class Acidimicrobiia; order Acidimicrobiales; family Ilumatobacteraceae; genus Sva-07. The sequence continues at coordinate 260,637 of CAVQRU010000043.1, forward strand.
GAACTCGGCATCTCCGAGTGGTTCAACTCGATCGACTTCGCGCGAGCCGGTGCCAAGTCGATCGCCGTCGACGCCGACGCCGAACGCATCGCGGAGACCCGCCGGCGAGCAGCGTCCGCCGAGGTGCCCGTGCAGTGCCTCGAGACCGACCTCGCCGACCTCGGCGACATCGCGTCGAGTTCGTGCGAGGTGGTCGTCGCGGCCCACACGATCGGCGACGTCGACGACCTCGGCCGCCTGCTTCGTCAGGTGCACCGCATCCTCAAGCCGAGCATGCCGCTGATCATCTCGATGACGCACCCCTTCGCCGGCGTCGACGCCGACCACCCCTACGGAACGAGCGAGCGCACGATCGGCGCGTGGTTCACCGCGCTCAACCGATCGAACTTCCGCGTCGACCAACTGCTCGAACTCGGCGCCAACGCCGGCCATCCGGTTCCGAGCACCCTCGTCCTGCGCGCTCGCAAGGAAGGGTCCTGAGCGATCAGGCGTCGGCGCGCTCGGTGGCGGTGATGCCGGCGGGTCGCGGTCGGCCGAACAGGTAGCCCTGACCCTTGTCGCAGCCGAGTTCTCGCAACCGGTTGAGCTGGAGCGGCGTCTCGACTCCCTCGGCCACCACCGACAGCCCGAGCGAGTGCCCCAGTCGGACGACGGCTTCGACGATCGACGTGTCGTCGGCCTCCAGGCCGAGCCCGGTCACGAAGGACCGGTCGACCTTGATCGCCTCGACCGGGAACCGCTTGAGATACGTGAGCGACGAGTAGCCGGTACCGAAGTCGTCGACCGAGAGGTGCAGGCCCAGTCCGCGCAGGTCGCGTAGCGCGTTGCCCGCTGCCTGCGTGTCGGCCATCAGCGCCGTCTCGGTGATCTCCAGCCACAGCGAGTCGGCATCGATACCGGTCTCGCCGAGCGCCTCGTGGACCAGTTCGAGGAAGCTGCCGTCGATGAGCTGCTGCGTCGCCACGTTGACCGACAGGGTGCAGTCGGCGAACCGGAGACCGACGGCGCGCCAGTGCGCGAGCTGCGCCAGCGAATCACGCAGGACGCGACCTCCGAGGTCGACCATCAGACCGGCCTCCTCGGCCATCGGCAGGAACTGCGACGGCATCAGCAACCCTCGATCGGGATGCAGCCAGCGCGCGAGGACCTCGAAGCCGACGACCTGACCGCCGTCGAGGTCGACGATCGGCTGGAAATACGGCACCACCTCGCCCCGCTCGAGCCCGCGACGCAGCTCGGTGGAGGTCTGGAGCACGGCCATCGACGCTCGACGCGTCTCTTCGGTGAACGCTTCCACGCGGTCTCGTCCGCCGGCCTTGGCGCGATACATCGCCGCGTCGGCGTCGCGGAGGAGTTCGTCAGCGGTCAGACCCGGTGCGCTGTTCACCGCGAACCCGATGCTCGCGGTCGTGACGAACTCGTGCCCGTCGACGGTCACCGGTCGCTGGACGGCACGGCGGAGCCGTTCGGCCACCACGGCGGGGTCGACCCCGCCGTCGACGAACACGACGAACTCGTCGCCACCGAAGCGCGCGAGACGGTCGGTGTCGCGCATCACGTGGCGCAGGCGACGGGCCACCTCCCGGAGCAGCTCGTCGCCGACGCCGTGCCCGAGGCTGTCGTTGACGACCTTGAAGTTGTCGAGGTCGATGAACAGCACCGACACCTGGCCCGGCGCGGCTCCGGCGAGCAACGCGTCGAGGCGTTGGACCAGGGCCGCTCGGTTCGGCAACTCGGTGAGACCGTCGTGGGTCGCCGCGTGCGTCAGCCGTTCTGCTGCGAGCCGCTGGTCGGTGACGTCCTCGATGTGTGTGATCGCCAGCGCGACGCCCTCGTCCTCGGTGACCGACACCCGGGTCCTCGCCCACACGAACTCACCGTCACTGCGCAGGTACCGCTGCTCCAGCAGGTACGTGTCCGCGATCCCGAGCTCCAGGCGCGCACGTTGCGTCGCGGCAGCGCGCAGATCGTCGGGGTGGGTGATCTCGCGGATTCCCATGCCGATCAAGGAGTCGAGCGGACGGTCGAGCATGTCGGCCAGCGACTGGTTCGCATCGACGATGCGGCTGTCGTCGAGACGAACGAGGGCCATCCCGGTGGGCGCTGAGTGGAACGCCTGCTGGAAGCGCCGCCTGGCCTGTTCGAGCGCCACCGTGCTCCGAGCACGGTCGGTGACGTCGCGCAACAACACGACGAGTCCGCCGCTGCCATCGCCCTCGACCGTCCTGCCGTCGGGCGCGTCACCCGTCGCGCCAGCCAGTGCGCCACCCGTCGCGCCACCCGTCCCGGGCCGATGCAGGGACGCCTCGACGAGGTGTGGATCGCCGAACGCATCGACCAACTCGAACAGCACGTGGTTGCCGATCGGACCAGTGACGTCGAGCGGCTCCAGCGCGACTCGGGGATCGTCGAAATGCCATCGGGCGGTCACGACGTCACGGTCGGAGTCGTCGATCATCTCGAGGAACGCCCGGCCGACCAGTTCGTCGACGGTTCGGCCCGTCAACACCGCGGCGCGCTGGTTGGCCGACTCGATCACCCCGCGCTCATCGAGGCCCATCACGGCGTCGGGGAGGTCGTCGAGCAGACGCCGGATCTCCGATTGGGTGCGCTCCAGCTCATCGATCGTGCGGCGGAAGCGACGACCGATCCGCCGTGACTCCACCACCGTGGCCGTCACGGCGACGATCGCGAGCACGCCGATACCCATCACGGCCACGATCGCTCCGGCATCTGGTTCCGTGCCGGCGCGCAGCACCGCCAGCACCACCAACCCGGCCGAGACGGCAACGATCGGGACGGTCAACCACCATCCTCGGAACGTCGTCTCCACCGGCTGAGCCACCGCCAAACGGTACGACGCCGTGCCCCGTCAGCGGGTGATGCTCGCCTGCCGACAGCAGCCGAGCGTCGGCATCACCGGCGCTCGCGTCACGAGTCGCGTTGCGACCACCACTCGTCGAGGCGACGGCGGATCTCGTCGTCACCGAGCAACCCCTCGTCGAGGCGCACCTCCATGAGGAACCGCATCGCATCACCGACCTCTCGACCCGGTGTCAGACCGAGCTGCTCCATCACCTGGGTGCCGTCGAGTTCGGGGCGGAGGGCCGCCAGCTCCTCGGCTTCCTGGAGTTCGGCGATCCGGGTTTCGAGCTCGTCCATCCGCCTCGACAGACGAGCGGCCTTCTTCTCGTTGCGCGTCGTGCAGTCGCAGCGGGTCAACACGTTCAGCTCGCGCAGCAGACCGCCGGCATCGCGCACGTACCGCCGAACCGCGGAATCGGACCATCCCATCGAATACGTGTGGAATCGCAGATGCAGCGCAACCAGTTCGGTCACCGCGGCGACGTCGTCGTTCGAATAGCGCAGCGCGTTCATCCGTTTGCGGGTCATTCGGGCCCCGACCGCATCGTGATGGTGGAAGGTGGTGCCCTTGCCCTCGAGGTACCCGCGCGTGCGCGGCTTGCCGACATCGTGGAAGAGGGCCGCCAGCCGCGCCAACCGGAAGTCGAACGGTGGCTGTTCCCCGGCGACCACGTCAGGATGTTCGCGAAGCGGCCGGACGTTCTCGACGACCGCGATCGTGTGGGTCAACACGTCCTTGTGACGATGGATCGGATCGTGTTCGAGACGCATCGCCGGGAGCTCCGGCAGGAACTGATCGGCGAGTCCCGTGTCGACCAGGAACCAGAGCCCCGCCGACGGGTGGTCGACGACCATGAGCTTGTCCAACTCGTCGCGAATCCGCTCGGCCGACACGATCTCGAGCCGCGGCGCCATCTCACGAACGGCGGCGACCAACTCCGGTGTCGGTTCCAGCTGATAGCCGGCGATGAAGCGCGCCGCGTGGAGCATGCGCAGCGGGTCGTCGCTGAAGCTGATCTCGGGACCGATGGGCGTGCGCAACGTCCGTGTCGCCAGATCGACGGCGCCGTCGAACGGATCGATGAGGATCGGGACCTCGCCCGGCACCGTGAGGTCGAGCGCCATCGCGTTGACGGTGAAGTCACGACGAGACAGGTCGGCCTCGATCTCGTCGGCGAACACGACGTGCGGCTTTCGTGACTCGTCGGTGTACGCCTCGGCGCGGAACGTGGTGATCTCGTAGATCCGCTCACGGCCGCTCAGCGGATCTGCCTTCTGAGCACCGATCGTGCCGAACTTCTCGCCCTGGTTCCAGATCGCGTCGGCCCATCCCTCGAGGCAACGCTTGATCTCCGGCGGGCGCGCGTCGGTGGTCAGGTCGAGGTCGAAGTCGCTGCGCTCGTCGGCAACGAACAGGTCGCGTACGGTGCCACCGACGAGGTAGAGCCGATGCCCTGCGACGCGGAACCGTTCAGCGAGCGGTTCCAGCTCGCGCAGCACCGGCGTCAGTCGTTCGGGGATCACGTCGTCAGGCTACGACCTCGGCTCCCGGGAGCGCAGACGGACGAGCGCACCGTGAGACTCCCGGGACGAGCGCGACGAGTACCTTCGGACCCGTGAACACTGCGGCGGTCGAGCACCCTGTCCGGGCTCGCCTGGGGTCCTGGCCCTACGAGCCCGACGTCGCGCACCTGGTCCTGCTCGACCACCACATGATCCCCGGCACCGCCGACGTCGCGCGTTGGATCGTGGAGGCTCGGGCCACAGGCGCTCGGGCGCTGCGGACCGGGGCGCTGTTCGCCGCGTCGACACCCGCGTTCCACGAGGCGGGATTCCAGGCGATCGACCGACTGCGCCTGCTCGAACTCGACCTGAGCGCGCAACCGCCGGCCGTCCCACCGCGCGGCGGCGCACCGGCGCGGCTCAAGCGCCTGCGGCCGTCGATGCTCGCCGAGGCGTCGAGGGTCGATCGTCGGGCGTTCGGCGCACCCTGGGCCAACGACGCAGCGGCACTCGGCGACATCATGTCGGCCACGCCCCACCACCGCTCACGCTGTGTCCAACTCGACGGGCGCATGGTCGCCTTCGCGATCAGCGGTCGAGCAGACGCGGGCGGCTACATCCAGCGTCTCGCCGTCGATCCTTCCGCCCAACGGGCCGGGCTGGGTCGCGCACTCGTGGACGACGCCGTGCACTGGATGCGTCGACGCCACGTGGCCCAGGTGCTGGTGAACACGGCCAGCGACAACGTCGCGGCCCTGTCCCTGTACCACTCGTACGGATTCGACGACCGTCCCGACGACCTCTCGATCCTCGAACGGTCGCTCCGCTCGTGATGGACGCGTTCCGGTGACGCTGATCGCCACCCCCACACGACGTCGGCCGACCGTCGGCGTCGCGGTGGCAATCGTGCTCGCAGCCGTGCTGCTGGTGATGCTCGTCGGAGCGCCGCCGACGGTCAACCGTGCTGCCGTGGCGCAGGAGACCGACCGGATCGACGCAGAGCTGGAGCTGATCGATCAGGACTTCGCGATCGAGCCCGACGGCACGGTCCGGCTCGTGTACCGCCTGAGCGGGGTGGTCGACGACGCGCTCGACTTCATCCCGGACGCACCCCCGCCGACCGCACCGCCGACCAGCGACACGGTTCCCGGCGACACGGTTCCAGGCGACACGGTGCCGCCCACCGTCGATCCACCGCCCGTCGAACCATCGATCCAACTGACCATGGAGATCACCAACTACGCCCCGATCGACGACCCGGCCGACGTCGGATCCGTGGTGGGCAGCGACGTCGACCCCGATGCGTTCAGCTCCGCTGTCGACGGCGTCGCGATCAGCGACGTGCGTGAGCGATCGACCGTCGAGGACGACGGCACCGTCACGATCCGCCTCGAGATCGAGACCGACGTCGTCGACAGCATCGAGGAGCGACTCAAGTTCGATCGCCCCGGCCTGTACCCGATCCGCGTCCAGCTGCTGACCGGCGACCCGGCCGACGACCTCGTGGTCGCGACCGCCGGCACGATCGTCCAGCGACTGGCCGGGCCGGGCGACCCGACTCCCCCGCCGCCGATCGACCTCTCGGTGGTCACCGCCACACCGCCACCCGGGCCAGACGCCGACCGGAGCACGATCGAGGACGCCGAAGCACAGCTGACGGCTGCGATCGACCTCGCGGCCAGGCTCGATGCGCCGGTCACCCTGGAGGTTCCGCCCCCGCTCGTGGCGGCTCGCGCCACGACGCCCGAACGCGAAGCCGAACTCGCCGACGCGCTCGCCGGCGACGAACTGGTGGCCCTTCCCGTCCCGCCGCTCGACGTGTCATCGGCCGTCGCGGCCGGTCGGGGCGACACCTTCGCCCGGCTGCTCAGCGCCGGCCAGGACATGCTCACCGCGGCGGTACCGACGACCCCCTCGCGACGCGACGTCTGGATCACGACCGACCCATTGAGCGCAGCAGGCGCCCAGCAACTCCGTGATCTCGGCGTCCGGTTCGTGGTGATGCCGACGGCGCTGTTCCGAGCCACCGTCAGCACCACACTCCCCGACACCGACCTGTTCGTCGAAGCCGAACTCCCCGACGGCGGCAGGCTGCCGCTGCTGCTCGTCGATCCGCTGGCGGCCACGCTCACCACGGAGGCCGCCGACGAGCAACTCGCCGAGGCCACCCTCGCCGAATGGTCGGTGGCCACCGTCGCCGAACTCCTCGCCGCCCAAGCCGACGCGGACGGTTCGAGCGGAGCCACCGCCCCCGAGCGCAGCATCGTGCTCTCCACCCCGGATCTCCGCGCACCCGATGCTCGCCTGCTCACCGGCCTGCACCAACTGGTGTCGACCACCCCGTCCGCGCGATTCAGCCCGGCCTCGACGCTGATCGGAACCACCGACATCCAACGCGCGAACGGTCGCGAGGTGACGGTCGAGCTGCCCGAGGTGGCGGGACCTCCGCTCGCCGATCGAATTGCGCTCCTCGACGCGGCGGCGCTCACGATGGTGAGTGCGGCATCGATGCTCGCCGACGACGACCCCCGGCCACAGGAGTGGGCTGCGCTGCTCGATGGGCTCATCTCCACCGCCTACAGCGATGCGGACGTCGAGGCCGCGGTCTCCGAACTCACCGCCGAGGCGGCCGCGCTCACCGACGCAGTGCAACTGCCTGCGCCGTTCACGTTCACCCTGACGGGGCGCACCGGCACGATCGAGATCCGCCTCGGCAACACGGGTGACGAGCCGGTGAAGGTGCTCGTCCAACTGGACTCGAGCAAGGTCGAGTTCCCCGAGGGCGACCGGGTCGTCACCCTGCGACCGAACGACGAGACGAGCGTCACGATCCCGGTTCTGGCGCGATCGAACGGAACCTCGCCGATCGACCTGGTGGTGTCGACGCCCGCCGGTGAGCCGATCGACGAACCGGTCACCCTGACCTCGCGTGTCACCGGGCTCACCGGGCTCGGCTACCTCCTGACGGGCGGCCTGATCCTCGTGCTGCTCAGCTGGTGGTTCACCCATTGGCGTGCCCGCCGACGCGCCACCCTGATCGACGACGGCCGCGATCGTCATCCGACGGCACACAAAGTAGGATCGGATGCCCTGTGAGCGACGACGACGACAACTCCACCGGAACACGCTCGACCGGCCACGTGGTGGTCGTCACCGACAGTTCGTGCGACCTGCCCGCCGAGGTCGCCGAGGAATTCGGCATCGACATCGTTCCTCTCACGATCCGGTTCGGTGACGAAGAGTTCATCGACCGTGACGAACTGTCGACCGCCGAGTTCTGGACCCGATGCGTCAACTCGTCCACCCTGCCCGAAACCGCCGCTCCGGCGCCGGGACAGTTCGAGCAGGCGTACCGCCGCGCTGCGGCCAACGGTGCGACCGGCGTCGTCGTCGTCTCCCTGTCGGCGGCGTTGTCGGCCACGATGCAGTCCGCGCAGCTCGCCGCTCGCAGCATCACCGACGACGACTCGATCGATCTGGACATCCGTGTCGTCGACAGCCGCACGATCTCGATGGGCCTCGGCACGATCGCCCTCGCTTGTGCTCGCGCCGCGCGCGACGGCGTCGACGTCGACGACATCGAACGTCTCGCGATCGACCTCGTCGGCCGAACGCGTGTGTTCGGTGCCCTCGACACCCTCGACAACCTCAAGAAGGGTGGGCGCATCGGCAACGCCAAGGCGCTGCTCGCCACCGCGTTGTCGATCAAGCCGATCATCGAGGTCACCGGTGGCGTGGTCGAACAGGGCGGGAAGCAACGGACGCGATCCAAGGCGTTGAACTTCCTGGTCGACAAGGTCACGAGTTACGGCGGCGGCATCGAGAACCTCGCCGTGCTCCATGCCGATTGCAGTGACGTCGACCTCTTCGTCGAGATGCTCCAGCCCCACTACCCCGGCGACATCGTCGTCGGGGAGATCGGCCCGGTCATCGGCACCCACGGCGGACGGGGCACGATCGGTGTCGCGTTCCAGGTCACCGCCACCTGAATCCAACCGCGACGCGGCCCCGTACGCAGCCGTTGACGGATTGACCAGACCGTCTCGCCCGCCACCGCTAGCGTTCGCTGCAGTCATGTCCACCGCGGCGCCGCCTCCCACCCCCACCGTCATCGCACAGCGGTACGAACTGCAACGGATGCTCGCGGCAGGGCGGCATGGCCGAAGTGTGGCTCGCCCGAGACCTGACACTCGATCGCAAGGTGGCCGTCAAGTGGCTCAAGCCGTCGTTGGCCACCGACCCGGTGGTCGCCGAACGGTTCCGCCGCGAAGCGATCGCGGCGGCCAGCCTCAACCACCCCAACATCGTCGCCGTCCACGACGTCTTCGAACAGGACGGACGCCAGGCGGTCGTGATGCAGTTGGTCGAGGGCAAGAGCCTGCGCCAGGTGCTCGACACCCAGAAGCGGCTCAGCCCCGAACTCACCTGCCACATCGGCACCTGCGTGGCCGCCGCACTCGATCACGCCCACGAGGCCGGCTTCGTGCACCGCGACGTCAAGCCGGGCAACATCATGATGACGTCCGACGGTCGTGTGTTGCTCACCGACTTCGGCATCGCCAAGGGCCTGCAATCGGCCGAGACCGATCTCACCAGCGACAACATCATGATGGGAACGGCGAAGTACCTGTCGCCCGAACAGGTCCGCGGCAAGAAGCTCGACGGGCGCGCTGATCTCTATTCCCTCGGCCTGGTGCTCTACGAGTGCCTCGCCGGTCGTGTCCCGTTCCTCGGCGAGACCGATGCCGACACCGCGCTGGCCCGCCTGCAACGCGATCCGACCGATCTGACGCGCCTGCGCGCCACCCTGCCGACGAAGCTCGTCATCGTCATCCATCAGCTGCTGGCCCGCAACCCTGCGCAACGGCCTGCGTCCGGCGCCGATCTCGTGGTCACCCTGCGCGACGCCGCCAAGGAGGGTCCGCCGCACATCGACCCCACTCCCCACGAACGCTCGCCCGTCGCGCCGTTCGGCGGCCGACGCCTGCGGCGCGCGCCGTCCGATGTCGCCGGTCGCGCCGCCGATCGCGCTCGGGCGGTCACCCCGGAGCCGGCGACCCCGTCGATGGCCGGCCCCATCCCGGGTGAGGTGGGTCACACTCGCTCGACGCCGGTCGGCGCAACGTCGCCGGTGGTGGCCGGTACGGCGGGGCCTGCCCGACCCACTGCGTTCACCGAGTTGCCGGCGATCGCCGAGCCCACCCCCGACGCCGGCAACGAACTGCGCGGGAAGCCGGCGCGCGGGCTCACGCAGGAGTGGAAGCCCGCCTTCACCGTCGTTGCCGTCCTCGTCACCGCCGCCCTGGTCGTCGGCGTGCTGCTGTGGGCCAACCTCGAATTCGGGGGCGGCGAATCGGTCGTGTCCACGCCCGCGCTCGGCGACGCCGGCGATGCAGCTGGCGTCGACGGCGCTGTCGCCGACAGCGCCGTCGATGCGCCCGCCGTCGCGTCCGCCGCAGCAGCGATCGCCACCATCACCGCCTACGACCCGGACGGCGACGGCACCGAGAACGATGGCGATGCGATGCTCGCCGGAGCCGACGGCAGCCCCGGGACGTCGTGGAGCACGGTCTGCTACGCCGACCGCTACCTCGGCGGTAAAGGAGGGGTCGGCCTGGTCGTCTCGTTCGATGCCCCGATGCAGCAGGCTCTCCAGGTCGACCTGCTGTCGGCGCCGTACCAGGTCACCTTCCTCGCCTCGGACGCCGAGGTGATCCCGCCGAGGATCGCCGACTGGGGTCCGGCGCTCGGTCCCACCGACTTCGCCGAGGACACCGGCACGGTCGTGTCGCCGGTGCCGGCCACCCCGGCACGGCACATGCTGATCCTGCTCAAGGAGCTCGGCAAGGACGGGAGCTGTACGGACGCCAATCCCTACCGCGGTCGTCTCGGTGAGATCGCCATCGTGAACTGAGCGGCTCGTTACGCTCGCGGGCATTCCGACACACCTCGATGACGCCGCACTGGTTGCCGCTGCGCAGGGCGGTGATCGCAACGCGCTCGACCAACTCCTGCGACGCCACTACGACCGGATCCACGCGGTGTGCCGACGCGTCGCCGGCAGCACGCGCGATGGCGACGATGCCTGCCAGGAGGCCCTGATCAAGATCGTGCGCAACCTGCCGCGATTCGACGGACGGTCCTCGTTCGGAACGTGGGCCTACCGCATCGCGACCAACGCATCGCTCGACGAACTCCGCAAACGCAGCCGGCGGCCGGGACTCGCGGCTGTCGACGACCAGGCCACCATGGACGTTGCCGATCCGGCCGCCACGCAGCGGCTCGACGGTATCGGCGATCGACTGCTCCTCGATGACGCCCTCGCAGCACTCCCCGACGATCTCCGCGCCGCGGTCGTGCTGCGCGATGTCGCGAATCTCGAGTACAGCGAGATCGCGGAGGTGCTCGACATCCCCGTCGGCACGGTCAAGTCGCGCATCTCGCGAGGACGCGCCGCGCTTGCCCGAGACCTCCGTGTCGACGCCGCACCCGAACCATCTCCACACCCCGGCGGAGAACATGGGAACCGAACCGACCCCGACGAACGTCCAACAGACCTGACATGAACGACGACGACACCCTTCTCGCGAGCGCGTACCTCGACGGTGACGTGACCGAGGACGAACGCGCCCTCGTCGAGACCGACCTCGACCTGCTCTCGGAGGTCGACAGACTGCGCCAGGTTCGCGCTCTGTTGACCGATCAGGAACCACCGAGCATCGCACGACGCGAGGAGCACCTCGCCGCCGCACTCGACGCCTGGGATCGTCTGCCGGAGTCAGAACGCACGGGCGCCGTACGTGACATCACCCCGGCCGCGCTCAGGCGCGGCGCCAGCCCTGCATCCGCGGCCGCCGCTGCCACGATCACGACGTCCACCTCGCTGGAACACCGGCGGCGTGCAGCGATGAACCGGCGGATGCTCGGTGCCGCCGCCGCGATCGTGCTCGTGCTCGGAGGGGGCGTCGCACTGCAGACCCTCTCGAGCGGGAGCGACGACGAGGCGAGCTCCTCCGCATCGGCCGACGCCACCGTGCCACTCGAGGAAGCTGCGCTCGCGGCAACGGCCGATGCCGCCGGCGAGTCGGGTGATTCCGGCACCGGGGGCGCGGCCGAGTCGGCAGACATCGCCCCGATCGCCCCGGCGCCGCAACCCGATGCGGAGTTCGACACCGGCATCAACGACGCGGCGCCGCCGAGCGAGCGCACACTCGACCTGCTGCAGACACCCGACGATCTCGCGCTGTTCGCGTCCGACGCCGTCGATGCGCCGGTCTCACCCGACGTTCCCGCCGCCACCAGCGCGCCGATCGACGACCGGCTGACCCCGCAACAGGCCGAGATCCTCGACGCGACGCTGCCGCTGTGCCTCGGCGCCGACTTCGTGGTCGGGCCGGCGTTCTACCAGGACACCGAGGTCGTCGTCGCCGTCGACGTGAGCCGCGACCTGGCACTCGCGTACGTCGGCACGACCTGTCGTGAAGTCGCCCGTGCGCGCCTTCCGTGACGTCCGGCTAACCTCGCCGCATGCCGGCAAATCCGCTCACCGATCCGAACTGGGCGTCGGAAACCACCGACACCCTGGTCAGCTACATCGACCTCGTTCGGTCGAAGACCACGCAGAACGTGGTCTACGCGGCCCGCGCCGTCGTGTTCGGGTTGATCGCCGTCATCGTCGGCTCGTTCGCCCTGGTCATCCTGTTCGTGATGCTCATGCGTGGTCTGCAGGCGCTGCTCGATCTCGTCACCACGTGGGAACGAGCGGTCTATCTCAGCTACCTGATCGTCGGCTCCGTGTTCACCATCGCCGGCATCGTGCTGTTCAAGAAGCGCAACGCCGCGGTCAGCTGACGCTCGCGCTCCCCCACGTCAAGAAGGAGTTTCCATGGCCGACGTCCGTGACGTCATCATCATCGGTTCGGGCCCGGCCGGGCTCACCGCGGCGGTGTACACCGCCCGCGCGAACCTGTCGCCCCTGCTCATCGAGGGTGAACCCTCCAGCACGAGTGATCAGCCCGGCGGTCAACTCATGCTCACCACCGAGGTCGAGAACTTCCCCGGGTTCCCCGACGGGATCATGGGGCCCGAACTGATGGCCAACATGCGCGCACAGGCCGTCCGCTTCGGCACCGAGATCCTCACCGAGAAGGTGACCGAGGTCGACTTCTCCCAGCGCCCGTTCCGGGTGTGGGTCCGCGACGACGAGTACCTCGCCAACTCCGTGATCGTGAGCACCGGTGCTCAATCGCTGATGCTGGGACTCGACGCCGAGCGTCGACTCATCGGCCACGGACTCTCCACCTGTGCCACCTGCGACGGGTTCTTCTTCCGTGGTCACGAGATCGCGGTCGTCGGCGGTGGCGACTCCGCCATCGAAGAAGCGACGTTCCTCACCAAGTTCGCCGACAAGGTCACGATCATCCATCGTCGCGACGAGCTCCGGGCGTCGAAGATCATGCAGGACCGGGCGTTCGCCAACCCGAAGATCGAGTTCCTCTGGAACTCCCGGGTCACCGACATCTTCGGCGACACGAGTGTCACCGGTGTCGAAGTCACCAACACCCTCGACGGCAGCGTGTCGACGCTCACCGTCACCGGCCTGTTCGTGGCGATCGGGCACCGGCCGAACACCGATCTGTTCGTCGGCAAGCTCGACATGGACCCTGCGACCGGCTACCTGGTGACCCGCCACGACTCGTCCCACACCGACGTGGAGGGCGTCTTCGCCTGCGGCGACGTGCAGGACGACGTGTATCGCCAGGCCATCACCGCCGCCGGGTCGGGCTGCATGGCCGCCATCGACGCCGAGCGCTGGCTCGAGGCGAACGTCCATCACTGACGCACCGTCCACTCCGGGAATGTTCCGTGCAACGTCACGGTTGACGAGCACGCGCCGTTCGTCGAGATCGGCGACGACTCCACGCCCTGCGAAAGGAACTTCCCCATGGCCAACGGCATTGTGAACCTGTCCACCAACACCTTCGACGAGACCGTGATCGGCTCGGACAAGCCGGTCGTGGTGGACTTCTGGGCGGAATGGTGCGGTCCGTGCAAGCAGATCGCACCGATCCTCGAGGAGATCGCCGGCGAGCATGGCAACGACGTGACCGTCGCCAAGCTGAACGTCGACGACAATCCCGATCTCGCCATGCGGTACAACGTGATGAGCATTCCGACGCTGCTGGTCTTCTCCGGCGGCGAGGTCTCCAAGCGCCTCGTGGGTGCGAAGAGCAAGGGTGCCCTGCTCCAGGAGCTCGACGAATTCCTCACGACCTCAGCCTGACGAATCTGCTCCCGCTGACGCTCGGTCAGCGAGGTGACGCAGTTCGAGACCTCCAACGGCGCCTTGCCGCGGCCGGGTTCACCACGGTCGGTGATGAACCCGGGGTGTTCGGCGCGTCCACACAGCAGGTCCTGAGTGCGTTCCAGCAGCAGCGCGGGCTGCACGCCAGTGGCGCCTGCGACGAGCCGACCTGGCTCGCACTGGTCGAAGCCGGATGGAGCCTCGGCGATCGGCTGCTGCTGCTCGGAGCGCCGCAACTGCGGGGCGACGACGTCGCCCAGTTGCAGGCAGCGTTGAATCATCTCGGCTTCGACTGCGGACGGCCCGACGGCATCATGGGCCCGGCGACCGCCCGGGCGTTGGAGGACTTCCAACGGAATTCGGGACTCACCGCTGACGGGGTGTGCGGCGTCCACACCGTGCGGATGCTCGAGCTGGTCAGCCGTCAGAGCGGATCCGGTCCCGGCGTCGCCGTGGTGCGCGAGAGCGAGTCGATGGCCACCCACGCCTCGTTGCGCACGCTGCGGGTGGTGATCGGACAGTTCGGCGGTCTCAGCTCGATCAGCCGGTCGCTCTCGCGCGCCCTGCGCGACGGGGGCGCAACGGTGATGTCGACCGACGAGTACGACGCCGGTTCACAGGCGGCCGCTGCGAATCGCTTCGGGGCGTCCGCCTACATCGGTTTCGAGGCCCGATCGGATGTACGTTCGATGATCTGCTACTTCGCCGTACCCACGTTCGAGTCGGTGGGCGGGAGGACGCTCGCCTCGCGTGCTGTGGACGAACTCCGTCCGGTGCTCGCTGCGCCGCCCGAGCTCCACGGCATGCGGCTCCCGGTGCTGCGCGAGACCAGGATGCCGGCCGTGCTGTGCTCGCTCGGGCCGGTACGCGCCGTGGTCGATGCAACCGACGAGATCACCGAGCGACTGGTCGCCGCGATCGACGCATGGGCCACCTCGCCGATGACGGACCGCCACCCACCACAGCGCCCGTGACCTCGATCGACGGTTTGTCCACAGCCTTGCGCACAGGCTGTGGGTTCGTCTCGACCACACGTTGAAACACGACCACCCAGTGTGGGTGAACGGTGATGAACAGGGTCTGGACGTGACGCTGCGTGCTCGTCCTGGCATGACGTCGACGATCACGCGCGACCTGAGGATGAGGGGGGTGCAGTGGGAATCGAAGGTTGCGATCCTCACCGCCCCCGCTGCCTCAGCCGGCGATCACACGATAGATCCGCTCGAGGTCCTCGAGGTCGGCGAACTCGATCGTGACGCGACCCTTCTTTGCCGACATCTGCACGTTGACGCGTGTCTCGAGCTGCTCGGCGAGGAGCCGCTCCAACTCCAACAGGCCGGGGGGCCGGAGCTTCGTCGCCGGGGTGAGCCCGGCACCATCGATGGTCCCGGTGCTCGGCGATGGGCCAGGATCCGGTGCCTCATCGTCTTCGGCACCCTCGGTCAGTCGACGTACGGTGTCCTCCACCATCCGCACCGACCATCCCCCGGCGGCCGCTTCTCGGGCAAGGGTCTCCTGGCGACCGCGGTCGGGCGTGCCGAGCAATGCTCGCGCGTGCCCGGCCGACAGTTGACCATCGGCCAGCAGCCGTTGAACCGCCGGAGGGAGACCGAGGAGCCGCAAGCTGTTCGTGATCGCCGAGCGACTCTTGCCGACGCGAGCGGAGACCTGATCATGTGTGAGACCGAAGTCGTCGATCAGTTGTTGGTACGCCGCGGCCTCCTCCAGCGCAGTGAGATCCTGGCGATGGAGGTTCTCCACCAACGCCTGCTCGACCGACGTCGCGTCGTCGGTGGTTCGCACCACGGCCGGGACGGTCGCCAGACCGGCACGTTGGGCCGCCCGCCACCGTCGTTCACCGGCGATCAACTCGAAGCCGTCGTCGCCGGTGGGTCGCACGAGGATCGGCTGCAGCACGCCCATCTCGGCGATCGACGCCGTCAGTTCGCTGAGGCTCTCCTCGTCGAAGTGCACCCGCGGCTGATTCGGGTTGGGCACGATGTCGGCGACGGCGATGTCGACCAGCACGGCAGCGCGTTCGGGGCCGCCGGTGTCGGTGTCTGGTCGCTCCGCCGTCGGGATGATGGAACTCAAGCCCTTGCCGAGACCACTAGATCGAGCCATGGTGAACCTCCCGTGCGGCGTCGCGGTACGCGATGGCGCCGCGCGACGTCGGATCGAACGTGGTGATCGGCTGCCCGAACGAGGGGGCCTCGGACAATCGGACGGACCGGGGAATGACGGACTTGAGGACCTTGTCGCCGAAGTGTTCGCGGACCTCGCTGACCACCTGGCCGGACAGCTTCGTACGCGCGTCGTACATCACGCACAGAATCGTACTGAGGTCGAGCGTGGGGTTGAGGTTGCGCTTGACCAGATCGACGTTGCGCAACAACTGGCCGAGGCCCTCCAGCGCGTAGTACTCGCACTGGATCGGCACCAGCACCTCGCTGGCGGCGGCCAGACCGTTGACCGTCAGCAGCCCGAGCGACGGGGGACAGTCGATCAACACGTAGTCGTAGTCGGAGATGACGGCATCGATCGCCCGCTTCAGCCGTTGTTCTCGGCTGAATGCCGGGACCAACTCGATCTCGGCGCCGGCGAGGTCGAGTGAGGCAGGGGCGACGAAGAGGTTCCTGACGTCGGTGGGCTCGACCACGTTCTCCAGCGGTTCTTCATGCATGAGCACGTGGTACATCGAGTGTTCCAAGCCGCGGTTCTCGATGCCGAGTCCGGTCGAGGCGTTGCCCTGGGGGTCGAGATCGATGATCAGCGTCCGGAGACCCATGTCGGCCAGCGCCGCACCGAGATTGACGGTGGTCGTCGTCTTGCCGACACCTCCCTTCTGGTTGGCGAGCGCCATCACCCGGGGAAGGGGGTGCCGTTCTCGTTGGGCCGAGACGGCGGCGGCGGGTGCGGCGGCAGATTCGGGGGAAACGGACGCCGAGGCGTCATGATCCGACACGGAGACTCCAGTACGAACGGGGGACAGGATGCACGATCCTGCCAGCGGGATGTGCACACTCTGCCGCACTCACCGCGCGGATACAAGCATTTCGGCCGGTGTTCCACGTGAAACATGTCGCCGGCCTCCGGTGTCACCGGTCGGAATGTTCCACGTGAAACACTCCGGCGGTCACCTTCAGCCGGCGGGAGACGCGGAGGACGGCGAGGTGGGCGGCGCCGCCCGGAGCATCACGACCTGACGCGTGGACGGTGTCCGCGGGAGTCGTACCAGGTGGTGCGCTTCGAGCCAGGGTGGATCCCAGCGATCGCCGGCCGGCGGTTCACTGATGATCACGAGCCCACCGGGGACCACGAGTCCAGCACCGTAGCGCACGGTCACCTCGGGTGGTCCGAAGCCACGGGCGACGGCCGCATCGAAACGGTGCGGGTGCTCGGCGACGAACCGAGCAGCGTCGGCGGCAACGACGGTCACACGCTCGTGCCAGCCGAGCCGTCGGACCATGCGCTCGAGGAAGTCGGTGCGTTTCGTGCGTCGGTCCAGCAACGTCACCTGGAGTTCCGGGCGATCCCGGGCGATCACCAACCCGGGCACGCCGCCGCCCGACCCCAGATCGACGACCGACGTCGCAGACGCCGGAATCGCCGCGACGAACCCCTGCGCGTGTTCGATCACCTCGGCGATCGGTCGCGGACCGAGGAATCCGAGTCGCTGGGAGTCCCTCAGCACCGACACCAGGTCGGCGGGCGCAGTCATGGCTGGTCGGTACCGTCCGGGTCTCGGGGGTGGAGTGTCCGAGGTGTCGGCGTCGGGGCCTCGATGAACTCGGCGTGCCCCGGGCCGGATCAGGCCGGCTCGACGATGATGCGGCGATCGGGGTCGTCGCCGACCGAACGGCTGCTCACGCCGTCTTCGTCGTTGAGCACGTCGTGAACGACCTTGCGGTCCGCCGAGGTCATCGGTTCCAACGACCGGGCCGTGCCCGATGCGCGCACCTGTTCGGCGACGTCGCGCGCGAATGCGGACAGCGCGGCCTCACGGCGTTCGCGGTAGCCGGCAACGTCGACGCGCAACCGGGTTTCGTGATCACCGAGGCGGCGCTGTGCGGCGACGCGGGCCAGATCCTGGACGGCGTTGAGTGTGCGACCACCGGGGCCGACGAGCAGGCCCAGCTCCGATCCGGTCACGGTGACATCGAGTTCGATGCCGTCGACGCGGACGTCGACGGTGCCGACAGCGCCGAATGCGCTGGTCAGACCTTCCATGAAGGTGACGGCCGCGGCGCCGACCTCCTCCGGGGTGACCGTGGATTCGGGGCGATCGTCGTTGCTCATCGTGGACTCCTGGGTCGTATCGGTACTGGTGTCGGTCTTCTTCGTCGTCGCGCGTCGCTTGGCGCCGGTGCTGCTGGTCCGTTCGTCGCCGTCGTCACTCGTGTCGGTGGTGGCGGCCTTCGACGTCGACCGTCGTGCCGGTGCGGCGTCCTCGGCAGGCGCTGTCGTCGTGTCGGTCGGCTGTTCCGTGACCGTGGCGCTCGAGGTGCTCCCGTTGCGCTTCGAGCGTCGCCGCTCCTGCTTGGGGCGGACCTGGGCCGGGCGCACCCGCGCCCGCAGACGTGCTTCGCCGCGCACTCGACCGAACAGGCCCGGACGAGGTTCTTCGATCACGTCGAACTCGGCCTCGTCGGCAGCGACGCCGAGTTGGTCGAGGGCGGCCTCACGGGCGGCCTCCAGGGTCTTCGCGGTGGTTTCTACCCACTCCATGGCTACTTCACTTTCTGCTTTCGAGCCCGACGAACGACGCCGGGGAGACGATCATCACGTCGGCTTCTTGGTCGACTTCGGCCGTGACTGCTTGGCGGCTTTGGCTGCTTTCGCCTTGTCGGCCTGCGCCTGCTGGCGCGACGGCGTGGGTCGGCCCTTGGCACTGGCCGAGGGCGTCGGGCGGTTCTTCGGCGGCGTCACCCGTTTGCTGGTGACGTCCTTGCTCTTCGCATCGACGGGCTTGGACGTCGACGAGTCGTTCTTGGCCGGCTTCGCAGGCTTCTTGTCGGCCTTGGGGCCGGCCAGATCCCGTTTCGCCTGCGCGAAGATGCCACCGCCGCCGTCCGGGTTCTTCTTCGCTTCCTCACGCGCTGCCTCGCCCGCGCGTTGTGCCTGGCGACCCAACGACTCGTCGTGACCGTAGAACGCCCGGGTGATGTAGGCCTGCTGAGCGATACGCAGCAGTGTCTGGAAGATGTAGTAGACGACGAGCGCGGCCAGGAAGAAGATCTGGAAGATCGCGAAGAACACCGGCAGGTACTGCATCAGCTTCTGCTGGCCGGCCGACATCGTGGGGCTGATCGAGGCGCGAGCCGCCACCATGCGCTGCTGGACGAAGTACAGCGCGCCGAGCACCACGACGAGCAGGATGTAGGGCAACGCCGCGACGAGGCCGTTGGTGACCTCGATGGCGGCCGTCTTCGACAGGTCGAGGCCCATCGACATCATCTCGTGCTTGCCGTACAGGGACTCGTACAGCGACGAGTCGATCGCCAGATAGCGGGGGATGAAGCCGGGGTCGGCGACCTCGGCGGGCTGATCGAACGCTCCCCAGACGGCCTGGGCAACGGGCAGGGCCGAGCCGCGCGGTTCGTAGGTGAGGCCCCGCAGCACACGGAACATGATGTAGAACACCGGAGCTTGCGCCAGCAGGGGCAGACACGAGGCCATGGGGTTGACCTTGTGCTCCTGGTAGAGCTTCATCATCTCTTCGTTGAGCTTCGTGCGATCGTTGCGGTACTCGTTCTGCAACTTGCGCATCTCGGGCGCGAGCCGTTGCATCTCGAGCATGCCCTTGGTGCTCTTGAGGGTCAGCGGCGTGGTGATCGCCATCACGACGACCGCGATGAGACCGATCGCGATCGTGTAGTTGCTGGTGAAGCCGTAGAACCACGACAGGAGTGCGGCGGGAATCTCGAACACTGCTCAGTGCTCCTTCGCGTGGTGGAGATGGTCGGATGCACACGGCTCGGGGACCGGATCGAACCCTGACGGCCCCAGAGGCCGGCATCGAAGCAGACGGCGGACCGTCAACCAGAGTCCCCGTCGGGTGCCGTGCACCTCGAACGCCTCGTGTGCATAACTCGAACAGGTGGGGTAGAAGCGACACGGCGACGGGCGACCCGCGAATGCTCGCTGGTAGGCCTCGATCCACCTGAGGGCTCGTCGCTGGGCCCAGGTCGTGTCAGGAGTCACCGTGTCAGGAGTCACCGTGTCAGGAGTCATGGTGTCAGGAGTCATGGTGTCGACGGTTCGCCCGTACGAGACCGCACCGAGACGAGCAGCCGGCCGACGGTGTGGTCGAGTTCTTCGAACGTACGTTCGCAGGCGCGAGCATTGGCGCCGAACAGGTACAGGCCCGGTGGAAGCTCGTGTCGACGCAGGATCTCGCGGAGTCGCCGTCGGAGCCGATTGCGTTGCACGGCGGAACCGGTGGCGCGACCGATGGCGAACGCCACGCGGGGCGGAACCAGTCGGGAATCGTTGACGAACGTGCACCAGAGCGGGTCGATCCGCACGCGAGTGCCTTCTCGCCGAAGGCGAACGAAGGCGTCGCGCTCGCGGATCCGATCGATCAAGCCGACAGACGGGCGCGGCCCTTGGCGCGACGCGACTTGAGCACGGCACGGCCTGCGCGGGTGCTCATCCGCGCACGGAAACCGTGCTTGCGTGCTCGGCGGCGGTTGTTGGGTTGAAAGGTACGCTTCACGGCGGTCTCCGGACAAGTTCGAGGCAGCGCTCACGGACCGTGCGGCGCACCCTCGTCGGCGCACTCACACGGACTGACCCGGCAAGGCTACGGCGACGTGGGCACGTCCGCCAACCATGTCGGTCAAACCACAGGCATGTAAGTTGTCCACAGCACCGTTCTGATCGCATCACACCAGTACAGAGGCACTCTTGACGTCGGTGACGACACGTGTTCCGCCAGGTTTTCGTCCCGGCAACCACGTGCTAGGTTCTCCCGTCCGCCCGCTCGCTCCGTTCGTCCACATCGTGTGGACAACCATGTGGACTGTGTGTTGGCGTTGACCGGGAGATGTCGAGGGTGAGCGAGAGCACAGACGTTTGGACGCAGGTGACGCTCTCTCTGCGTTCCCAACTCGCCGAGTCGGTGTGGTTCTCCACGTTCCAGGACGTCACTCCACTCGACTCCGACTCCGACACCTTGCGCCTGCTCGCACCGAGTGCGTACGTACGAGACCGGATCCTCACCCGGTACCTCCCACTCGTCACCGAGGCGTTGCAGGATGCGAACGAGGGCCACCGCGTGGTCGAGATCGACATCGAGACCACCGGAGCACCACCGGTCGACATCGAGACCACCCCCGACGAGGGCTCCGACCATCGCGACCAGCAGGACACGATCGCCGAGAGTGAGCGTGACCGACGAGTTCGCGACCGCGCCGACCAGCAGTCCCTGCTGCTCGACGAAGCCGGACTCAATCCTCGGTACACGTTCGAGACCTTCGTCAAGGGCGCCTCGAACCAGTTCGCACTCGCCGCCGCGCTGCGCGTCGCCGAAACGCCGGCACGCAGCTACAACCCCTTGTTCATCTACGGGTCGGCCGGCTTGGGCAAGACCCACCTCTTGCACGCGATCGGCCACTACGTGCACTCGAACTACCAGCACCACGAGGTGCGGTACGTCTCGACCGAGACGTTCATGAACGAGTACGTCGACGCGATCCGCCAGAACACGACCAACTCGCTCCGACGTCGATATCGCGACATCGACGTGCTCCTGATCGACGACATCCAGTTCATCGCCGGAAAGGAAGGCCTCCAGGAGGAGTTCTTCCACACGTTCAACTCACTGCACGGCGCCAACAAACAGGTGGTGATCTCCTCCGATCGGATGCCCGACGCCATCCCCACGCTGGAGGAACGCCTCCGCGGTCGCTTCAAGTGGGGGCTGATCACCGACATCCAGCCACCCGATCTCGAGACGCGTCTCGCCATCCTGCGCAACAAGTCCGAGCGCGACCGGGTGCTCGTCCCCGACGAGACCCTCGAGTTCATCGCCACCAACATCGCCACCAACATCCGCGAGCTCGAGGGTGCCCTGATCCGGGTGACCGCCTACGCCAGCCTGAACCAGGTCCCGATCACGACCGATCTCGCGCAGACCCAGCTCGCCGATCTCCTCAACGACAGCAAGCCCAAGGCGCGTACCGACGAGGAGCTGCTCGCGGACATCGCCGAGATCCTCCGGTTCCCGGTCGAGGATCTCAAGGGCCGCAGCCGTCAACGACCGCTCGTCACCGCGCGCCAGATCGCAATGTACGTGTTCCGCGAGTTGACCGATCTCAGCTACCCGGCGATCGCCCGACTCTTCGGCGGACGCGACCACACCACGGTGATCCACGCGAACGAGAAGATCCAACGCTTGATGAGCGAGCGCAAACAGATCTACGACCAGGTCACCGATCTGCTGCAGCAGCTGAAGGCATGAGCGGCGCCCGACGGCGACGTCCGTGCCTGGGGACACAGCAGCGGACGCGACGAGGACAACACGGTCCGCGACAGTGGACAACCTGGTGCTGTCCACCGGACGACACCGCTGTAACTCCTGGCATGGGGATCGACCACCCATCCCGTGTGGACGCCCATCGCCGTCCTACGCTGCAGCAACGCGTGGTTGTCCCCAATCCACAGCACCTACTACTGACATTGAACATTGAGACATCCCTGCATGAGGAGAAGTGCCCACTGTGAAGTTTCGTTGCGAACGTGATGTCCTGGCCGAGGCCGTCGGATCAGCAGGACGGGCCGCCACGAACCGGACCGGCACGCTGCCGGTGCTCGCGGGTGTGCGCATGGAGGTCGACGGTGACCGCCTGACGGTGACCGGTACCGACCTCGAACTGACCATCCGGCTCACCGTCGACGTCGGCGGGGAACGCGACGGTGCCGCCGTCGTGCCGGCTCGTCTCGTCGGCGACATCGTCAAGGCACTGCCCGCCGGTGCGGTGTCGGTCGAGCTGGGCGACGACGAGATGTCGATCAGCGCCGGGCGGTCACAGTTCTCCGTACGCCCGTTGTCACTCGAGGACTATCCGTCGCAGAGCGAGCCCGTGGCCGAAGCGGTCACGTTGTCGGCTGCCGTGGTCGCCGACGCGTTGCGACAGGTCGTGCGCGCCGCGTCGACCGACGATGCGCGTGCGGTGCTCACCGGCGTGCTGCTCGCCGCCGAGGACGACGGCCTGCGAATGGTCGCCACCGACTCGTACCGACTCGCCGTTCGCGATCTGCCGGAGAACTCGGTGCTCGCCTCCGGTCAGAAGGTCTTGATCCCGGGCCGGGCGCTCAGCGAGTTGCAGCGCGTGATGGGCGACGCCGAAGAACTCGTGGTTCGCCTCGGTGACCGGGAGGCCACCTTCGAAGCGGGGGGCACCCGGTTGAGTAC
Source organism: Ilumatobacteraceae bacterium (assembly GCA_963715285.1). Taxonomy (GTDB): domain Bacteria; phylum Actinomycetota; class Acidimicrobiia; order Acidimicrobiales; family Ilumatobacteraceae; genus Sva-07. The sequence goes on from CAVQRU010000043.1 coordinate 283,727, forward strand.
TCGGCTGATCGAAGGCGAGTTCCCGAACTACCGCAACCTGTTGCCGTCGAGCTATCCCAACCTGCTCACCGTCGGCAAGGCCGCGATGCTGGAGGCGATTCGCCGCGTGAAGATCCTGGCCCAGGACTCGACGCCGGTGCGTCTCACGCTCGGCGGAGAGACCGTTCAGTTGACGGCGATCACGCAGGACGTCGGCAACGCGGTCGAGGAGATCGACGCCAGCTACGACGGCACCGAGATGACCGTTGCGTTCAACCCCGACTACCTGTCGGCGGGCATCGACGCGATCGACAGCGACGACGTCACGTTGGCCACGATGGATCCGATGAAGCCGGCGGTGCTGCGCGGTGTCGGTCGTGACGACTACCTCTATCTGTTGATGCCCGTCCGCGTGCCGTAAGGGTCGTGATCGTCGAGCACCTGGAGTTGGTCGACTTCCGGAACTACGTCACCGGAACGTTCGATCTCCACTCGGGGACCACGCTGGTCATCGGCGACAACGGGCAGGGGAAGACCAATCTCGCCGAAGCCCTCGCCTTCCTCGCGACGCTCACGAGCTTCCGGTCGGCTCCCGGTGACGCGTTGGTGCGCGCCGGGGTCGACACCGCGATCATCCGGGCCACCGTTCGTCACGACGACGATCGTTCGACACTGATCGAGATCGAGTTGGCCGCAGCGGGCCGTAACCGGGTGCAGGTCAACCGGCAGAAGCTGGGCCGTGTGCGTGATCTGCTCGGTGCCGTCCGGGTCACGGTGTTCTCTCCGGACGACCTCTCCCTCGTGAAGGGAAGTCCGGGGGATCGGCGGCGGTTCATGGACGACACGCTCGTTGCACTGGCCACGAAATACGACTCGATCCGCCTCGAGATCGATCGCATCGTCCGGCAGCGCAACACGTTGCTGAAGCAGTCGGGCGGTCGGCTCACCGACGAGATCGCTGTGACGCTCGACGTGTGGGACGCGAAGTTCGCGGAGATCGCCGATCAGTTCGGCTACGCCCGAGCGACGTTGGTCGCCCGGCTCACGCCCATGGTGCAGGAGGCGTACGAGCAGCTCGCCGGGGTCGCGACACCATTGGACCTGCACTACGAACCGGCGTGGCGGACGACGGGCCTGGCCGCCGCGCTGAGCGAGGCCCGAGCGCTCGACGTGCGCCGCGGCGTGAGCACCGTCGGTCCTCATCGCGACGAGCTGGCGATGAGCATCAACGGGCTGCCGAGCCGGACGCACGCCTCGCAGGGTGAACAACGGACCCTCGCATTGGCCTTGCGCCTGGCCGGTCACCGACTGGTCACCGAACGCACCGGATCGGCTCCGGTGCTCGTGCTCGACGACGTGCTGTCCGAGCTCGACGATCATCGCGCCATCGCACTGCTCGAGCATCTTCCCGCCGGTCAGGTCGTGATCACGACGGCGAGCGATCTTCCTCCGGGGGCACACACCGATCACGTCGTGCGGATCGCGCACGGCCAGGTCGTCGGCGACTGAAGCGCGCCGGCGTCGGGGTACGTTGGGCAGCGTGCCGGAGCCCGTTCCGATCTCTCGATCACTCGACTCGATCATGAAGTCGCTGCGTGGCACCGATCGCATCCAGATCGGTGGCGTGTTCGGGCGCTGGGACGAGGCCGTCGGTTCCACCGTGAGTGCTCATGTCCGGCCCGTTCGCCTCGACGACGGGGTGTTGGTGGTGGAGGCCGACGAACCGGGATGGGCCACACAGGTCAAGTTCCTGAGCGGTGACATCATCGCCCGCCTGGCTGCGGTCGCACACGTCCGGATCGAGCGCATCGAGGTACGTGTCGGGCGCGCTGATCGGGCCTCGGGCTCCCCGACTCCGTGACACCCCGCTGGTAGGCTGGAGACCACTCGCGATCGCCATGTGGGCGCCGGTCCGACCTCTCGTCGAAGGCCGGTAGACCGCACGGCTCGCCCACCAACGTGCCCCCCCGGGCACGCCGCCAGACAGCCAGAAGTATCGAGGTACGAGTGTCCAACGACACCGAAGCAGCAGCCGACGTCTCCGACGCCAACGGGATGGCGGCGCCGAAGAAGAAGTCGAACTCCGCCAATTCCGCCACGACGACGGCGACCTATGACGCGAAGGCGATCCAGGTCCTCGAGGGGCTCGATCCGGTCCGCAAGCGCCCGGGCATGTACATCGGCTCCACCGGCCTCCAAGGTCTGCACCACCTGATCTGGGAGGTCGTCGACAACTCCGTCGACGAGGCGATGGCCGGTCACTGCACGAGGATCGGCGTCACACTGCTCGCCGACGGCGGTTGCCAGGTCGACGACAACGGTCGTGGCATCCCGATCGATCCGTTCACCTCCGGTGAGCACAAGGGCAAGAGCGCCGCCGAGGTGGTCCTCACGGTGTTGCACGCCGGTGGCAAGTTCGGCGGCGACGGCTACAAGGTGTCGGGCGGACTGCACGGCGTCGGGGTCTCGGTCGTCAACGCGCTGTCCGAGCGTCTCGTGATCGAGGTCGACCGCAACGGCAAGCACCACCGCCAGGAGTACGCGAAGGGTGGCAAACCGCAGGGCAAGATGACCATCGTCGGTGACACCCCCAAGCGGGGCCGCGCCACGGGCACCACCATCACGTTCTGGCCCGATCCGACGATCTTCGCTGCGGAGGGCACCGAGTTCGTGGCCCGTACCGTGCTCGAACGTCTCCAGACGATGGCGTTCCTGAACAAGGGCCTCGAAATCGTCTTCGCCGACCAGCGCGAAGGTCGCGAGCAGACCGTCACCTACCTGTACAAGGGTGGCATCCTCGACTTCGTCAAGCACCTCAACGCCACCAAGGAACCGTTGTTCTCCAAGGTGTGCCAGTTCGAGGACGAGGACGAAGCCGATGGCCAGATGCTCGACATCGCGATGCAGTGGAACACGGGCTACTACGAGGGCATCCACGGATACGCCAACGGCATCTCCACCATCGAGGGAGGGATGCACGTCGAGGGCTTCAAGACCGCGCTCACGTCGGTGATCAACAAGTACGCCCGCGCCAAGAACCTGCTCAAGGAGAAGGATCCCAACCTCACCGGCGAGGACATCCGCGAGGGCATCACGGCGATCGTGTCGGTCAAGCTGCGCGAACCGCAGTTCGAGGGCCAGACCAAGGCGAAGCTCGGCAACGTGCCGATGCGGTCGTTCGTCCAGAAGGCGACGTACGAACGCCTCGGCGAATGGCTCGAGGAGAACCCGACCGAGGCCAACAAGGTCGTCAAGAAGGGCCTCGCCGCCGCCCAGGCCCGTGTGGCCGCGAAGAACGCTCGCAATGCCATCCGTCGCAAGACCGCGCTGTCCGGTGCGGGCATGCCCGACAAGTTGAAGGACTGCTCGTCGAAGAACGCCGACGAATCCGAACTGTTCATCGTGGAGGGCGACTCCGCCGGTGGTACCGCGGTCGACGCGCGCGACCCGCGTACGCAGGCCATCCTGCCGATCCGGGGCAAGATCCTGAACGTCGAGCGCGCCCGGATCGACAAGATGTTGAAGAACAACGAGATCCAGGCGCTGATCACCGCCATCGGTGCCGGTGTCGGCGACGAGTTCGACGTTTCCAAGGCTCGCTACCACAAGGTGATCTGCCTGGCCGACGCCGACGTCGACGGGAGCCACATCCGGACCCTGCTGCTCACGTTCTTCTTCCGCCAGATGCGCGAGATGGTCGAGGCCGGCTACTGCTACATCGCCCAGCCGCCGCTGTACTCCACCGAGATCGGCAAGGAGAAGGTGTACCTCAAGGACGACGTCGCGAAGGACGCCTTCCTGGTCGAACGCCCCAACCACAAGAAGCCCTTCAACCGTTTGAAGGGCCTCGGCGAGATGGACTGGGAGGAGTTGCGCACCACCACCATGCTCGACGGCACCCGCACGTTGTTGCAGGTGACCCTCGAGGAGGCGGCGCTGGCCGACGAGATCACCTCGATCCTGATGGGCGACGACGTGCCGGCACGACGTGACTTCATCACCACCAACGCCCGCGACGTCCGCAACCTCGACTTCTGACCAGCTCCCGCCGACCGCCTGACACCCGCCTGACACCCTCTTGACTTCCCGGACATCACCACATGACTGACACCAACGACACCCCCCCGAACGAACCCGTCCAGCCGATCTCGTTGAGCGACGAGATGGAGAGTTCGTTCCTCGAGTACGCGATGTCGGTGATCATGTCGCGCGCGCTGCCCGACGTGCGCGACGGTCTCAAGCCGGTCCACCGCCGGATCATCTGGGACATGGAGGACCAGGGGTTCCGCCCCGATCGTCCCCACGTGAAGTGCGCGCGCGTCACCGGCGACACGATGGCGCGTTTCCATCCCCACGGCGACAGTGCCATCTACGACGCGCTGGTGCGCATGGCCCAGCCGTTCTCGCTGCGCCACCCGCTGATCGACTTCCACGGCAACTACGGCAGCCCCGACTTCGGTCCCGCGGCGGCCCGCTACACCGAGTGTCGCCTGAACCCGCTGGCGATGCAGCTGCTCGCCGACATCGACGAAGACACCGTCGACATGATCCCGAACTACGACGGGAACTTCGAACAGCCCGTCGTGCTGCCGGCGCGTTTTCCGAACCTGTTGGTCAACGGCAGCCAGGGCATCGCCGTCGGCATGGCCACGAACATCCCGCCGCACAATCTCGGCGAAGTGGTCGACGCCGTCGTCCATCTGCTCGACAACCCCGACGCCACCCCCGACGATCTGATGGAGTTCGTCAAGGGTCCCGACTTCCCCACGGGAGCGAGCATTCTCGGCAGGGCCGGCATCATCGACGCCTACCGAACCGGCCGCGGGTCGGTGAAGATGCGGGCCCGCGTCGAGATCGAGGAGTCGAAGACCGGGCGGATGGAGATCGTGGTCAACGAGCTCCCCTATCAGACGAGCTGCTCGTCGATCGCGGCCCGTATCCAGGATCTCGTCGACGGCGGTGACCTCGACGGCATCGCCGACGTCAACGACGCGTCGTCGGGCGGCAAGACCAACCTGATCATCACGCTCAAGCGTGATGCCAACGCCAACGTGGTCAAGAACAACCTGTTCAAGCTCACCCAGCTGCAGTCGACGTTCTCGATCAACATGGTCGCCCTCGTCGACGGCGTGCCCCGTCAGATCAACCTGCGCGATGCGATCGTGGCCTACGTCAAGCACCAGCGTGACGTCATCACCCGCCGATCGCAGTTCCGCCTCGACAAGGCCAGGCGTCGGGAGCACATCCTCGAGGGCCGCATCAAGGCGCTCGACGTCATCGACGCGATCATCGCGCTCATCCGGGCGAGCGACGACGTCGCCGAGGCTCGTGACGGCCTGATGGCAGCGCCGTACGAGTTCAGTGAGATCCAGGCCAACGACATCCTCGACATGCAGCTGCGCCAGCTGACGCGGCTCTCCCGGCTCGACCTGCAGACCGAGCTCGACGAGACCCGAGCGAAGATCATCGATCTCCAGGAGATCCTCGACAACCCCGATCGCCTCAACACGGTCATCCGCGAGGAGATCACCGCCATCAAGGACGAGTTCGCCACGCCTCGGGTGTGCGAGCTCACCTACGACGACGGTGAGATGTCGATCGAGGATCTCGTCGACGACAAGGAACTCGTCGTCGTGATGACGCAGGCACAGTACGTCAAGGCCGTCTCGGCCGACTCGTTCAAGACGCAGGGTCGCGGAGGTCGCGGCGTGTCCGGCGGCAAGATGAAGGTCGACGACATCGTGCGCCATGTCATCTTCACCACCGCGCACGCACATCTGCTGTTCTTCTCCAACCGCGGCAAGGTCTACCGCTTGCGAGCGCTCGAGATCCCGGAGCGCGAGCGGACGGCCAAGGGGATGCCGATCGTCAACCTGCTGCCACTGCAGGCCGACGAGCAGATCCAGGCGATCATCGACACCCGCGACTTCGCGGGCGAGCGCTTCTTGTTCTTCGCCACCAGGAACGGCACCGTCAAGAAGACGGCGTTCGACGCCTACGACTCGAGCCGCCGCGACGGCCTGATCGCGATCAACCTGCGAGACGATGACGAACTCGTCCGGGTGATCGAGACCAGCGGCAGCGACGACATCTTCATGGTGAGTCGCAACGGCATGACGATCCGTTTCGACGAGAACGACGTGCGGGCCATGGGGCGTACGGCGGGCGGCGTTCGCGGCATGAAACTCAAGAACGGCGACGACCGCGTGGTGTCGGTCGATGTGGCCCGCGACGACACGGCGATCCTGATCATGACCGAGGCGGGCTACGGCAAGCGCACCCAACTCGACAAGTTCAACCGGCAGGGTCGCGGTGGCCAGGGTGTGCGCGGCATCAAGCTCACCGGCAAGAAGGGCGCCGTCGTGGCGGCCTTCATGGTCGGCCTCGACGACGAGATCGTCGCCGTGTCGAACAATGGCGTCACGATCCGCATGGAAGTGCGAGGGATCTCGTCGCAGGGACGCGATGCCACCGGCGTCAAGGTGATGAACATCGACGACGGCGATGCCGTTGGTTCGGTGGCTCCGATTCTCGCCGCTGACGACACCTGACCGATCGCGCCACGGCGCCTCTCGCGGCCACGTCGGTCGCCTCTCCATCGCAGTGACGAGAGGAGTTCGAGATGGCGACGTCGATGCGCGATCGCGGTCAGGCCGCGGTCGCACTGGTGATCGTGGTGGCGGCACTGTGTGCGATCGTGGCCTGGTCGTTGGTCGACGTGGCCGACCGAGCGATCGACCGCAGTCGAGCCCAGACGGCAGCCGATGCCGTGGCGCTGGTGTCGCTCGAGGGTGGTCGGGCGGCGGCGGAGCGGTTGGCCCGCCGACACGGGGCGGAGATCGACACCTGGACGCGGGAACCGGGCCCGGACGGTGCGGGCACGGTGGTCACCGTGGTGGTCGTGCTCGGCGACGCGACCGCATCGGCACGTGCGTCGAACGAACCCTGACCGGAGCGTGACAAGACCTTGTGACGGCTCGTGCGTACACTTGCCGGAATGAGCAAGACCGAGCGCGCTCTCGATGAGGACATCGACGCGCTCGACGACGAGCTCGATGCGGCGGCTCAGGTCGATGTCGCGGTCGATGTCGTTGTCGATGACGAGGTCGAGGACGAGATCACCGAGGTCGATCTCGAGGATGTCGATGTCGTTGTCGATGAGGATGGCGATCTCGTTGCCGACGAGCCCTACGAACTCCCCGAGATCGTCCTCGCCACCGAGGAACCCGACGATGCCGACACGGCGTCCGGTGCCGATCCGCTGCTCGCCCGCCGGTCGACGGGTGAGCACGTCGACGATCCTGCTCCGGTCGGTCTCGATCCCGGTCTCGATCCCCCGGCCGTCTCCGACGATCTGCTCGACGAACTCCGACGCGCCGAGATCGACGGACCCACGGTCGCGTTCGCGCCCCAGGACGACACGTCATCGGGTGTGCGACGTCCGCGCCGAGCACCCGACTACGACCCGGCACCGTTCCCGATCCCCGTCAACGTGCCACGCATGCTCGGTCGCAAGCCGCGTGTCCGGCGCGTCACCAGGGTGGTTCGCCACGTCGATCCGTGGAGCGTGTTCAAGATCGCGATCGTCGCCAATCTGGTGCTGTACCTGATCCTGCTCACCGCAGGGGTCCTACTGTGGAACGTCGCGTACGCCACCGGCACCGTCGACAACGTCGAGCGGTTCTTCGAGTCGTTCGGGTGGTCGTCGTTCGAGTTCAACGGCGGCGAGATCTACCACAACGCCTGGATCGGCGGCCTCTTCGTGGTGATCGGTCTCACCGGCCTGGCAGTACTGCTCGCCACGCTGTTCAACCTGATCACCGACCTCGTGGGCGGGATGCGCTTCACGGTGTTGGAGGAGGAAGTCGTCGAGGCGCGCACGTCGCCGATGCGACGATTCGTGGTGCGGCGTGCCGAACCGGAAGTCCCGCTCGTCACCTACGACGAGTCGGGACCGATCATCCGCGAGGCTGCGATCGACGACAGCGGCAGCCTCCCACGCTGATCCAGGCCTCCTCGACGGGTCGTACGGACAGGAGCTTCCCGTCCGAATCGACGATGTCGACGGGCGATGGTTCGACGGTGGTGGGACTGCAAGGCGTGAAGCCTGCGAGCGACCGATAACCTCTCCGACTTGCCGGGGCTATAGCTCAGTCGGTTAGAGCGCTGCCCTGATAAGGCAGAGGTCACAAGTTCGATTCTTGTTAGCCCCACCGGTCGGAACGAGGCGCCTTCGGGCGCCTCGTTGCGCGTTCGGGCTCGGCTCGCACCGGTTGTCGGCTGGTCGTCGTCGCCGGGGGGAGTACTCTGCCGCTGGGATGAAGTTCCTTCGACGAGCCTTCTCGGCCATCTTCATGATGGGCCTCGCCGCCGCGATCCTGCGCGTGCGCGGCACGGGAGGCACGCCGCCACAGCACGGTGGCTGGCGACCCCTCGAGTTGCCCGATCGCTGATGGCCAGGGTCGCCGTGATCGGTGCCGGTGTCGTGGGCGATCGTGTCGCTCGGCGGTTGCCGACCGTGGTGGGTTCGGCCGAGGTCGTGCCGTTCGATCCGCGATCGGGACGCCCGTGGCCACCGGCCGTCGACGTCGCGGTGCTCGCTCATGGGGGTGCCCACGCCCCGACGGCCGCTCGACTCCTCGATCTCGGTGTTGCCGTGGTGTCGGTCGGCGATGATCTCGCCGATGTCCGGGCACTGGCCGACCTCGATCACCGAGCGGTGGCTGCGGGTGTCCCGCTCGTCGTCGGCGCCGGGATGGCTCCGGGTCTGACCGGTCTCCTCGCCCGCCTGCTCGCCTCCCAGATGGCGTCGTGCAACGAGATCCACCTCGCGATCCACGGGACCGCAGGCCCGGCGTGCGCGCGGCAGCAACACCGAGCGCTCCGCGGTCGCGCGGTCGGCCTCCACGACGGCGCGTGGATCCAGCCTCCCGCCGGCTCGGGGCGGGAGCTCTGTTACTTCCCGGAGCCCGTCGGTCCCTACGACTGTTATCGAGCCGAGTTGGCGTCGCCCGTGTTGCTGCACGAGGCGTTTCCGGAGGTGGAACGGATCAGCGCACGCGTGTCGGCAAACCGCCGTGACCGCTTCACGGCGTGGTTGCCGATGCTGAGCCCTCCGCACCGCGAGGGCGGTGTGGGCGCCGTCCGGGTGGAAGTGCGTGGTGCCGATGAGTGGGGAGGCCGCGTCACGCTGATCGCCGGTGTGGCCGAACTGGTCGCCACGGCGACCGCGGCGGTCGCGATCGCATTCACCGCTGCTGCGGTGAACGACGGACTCCGAGCCGGCGTGGTGCGAGCAGGTGATGCGGATCTGGACACCGTGCAGCTCTTGAACACGGTGGGGCAGGCCGGCGTACGGCTCCAGGAGTACACCGGCGTGTCGTCGACCAGTCGAATCAGCGCGAATCCGTAGACGATGTCGCGTCCGTGGTCGCGTCGGTGGTCGCGTGGTGTCGATCGCCACCGTCGGCCGCCAACTCCTCGACGCGTACGGCCAAGCGCTCGACGACGTCGGTGAGCCGAGCCAGGCGGTCGTCGAACGCTTCGCCGGTCAGCATGTCGGACATCGACAGTCGGACACTGGCGATCTCGCGGGCGAGGAACTCGGTGTCGGCCTGTGTGCGTTCGGCGACCTCACGGTCGGTCTTCGCGGTCACCCGGTCGCGTCGCTCCTGGCGGCTCTGCGCCAGCAGGATGAGCGGGGCTGCGTACGACGCCTGGATCGACAGCACGAGCGTCAGCAGGACCAGGCCTCGGCCCCACGGATCGAACTGGTACCGCTCGCTGACGATGGTGTTGAGCAGGATCCACACCGTGATGACCACGGTCTGCCAGACGAGGAACCGGCCCGTGCCGAGAAAGTTCGCGATCGACTCGCTGAACGCACCGAACCGATCGGAGTCGTACGACACGCCGACACGCCCGACCGCGCGTGGGGTGGTGAGGTCTTCGCGGCGCTTCACGGTTGCACCGCCGCGCGGGTGTCGCTGCGCTTGCGGCGCTGCGTGGTTCGCCAGCCGGCACCGAGCATGCGGTCGATCACGTCGTCGACGGTGACCGCACCCAGCAGTCGCCCCGCCTCGTCGGTGACGGCGACGGCGAGCAGGTCGTAGCTCGCCAGCATCTCGGCCACTTCACGGTCGGTGCTGTCCGGAGCGACCGTGGGATCGTTCGACACGAGTCGACCCAGTTCCATCCCGGGGGGTTCGCGCAGGAGGCGTTGCACATGGACGACGCCGATCAGTTTGCCGGTCGGCGCCCTGTAGGGCGCCTGGGTGACGAACACCTGTGTGGCGATGCTGACGACCCAGTCGGGGTCGCGGATCTGGGCGAGTGCTTCGGCAACGGTGGCGTCGGGGCCGAGGATGATCACCTCGGGGGTCATCAGGCCGCCCGCGGTGCCCTCTTCGTAGGAGAGCAGTCGTCGGACGACGTCGGCGTCGTCGACATCCATCACGCCCAGCATCCGTTCCTGGTCGGCAGGTGCCATCTCGCCGAGCAGGTCGGCGAGGTCGTCGTACTCCATCTCGTCGAAGACGCCGACGAGGCGGTCGCGGTCGAGTTGCTCGACGATGCGGACCTGCTCCTCCTCGGGGAGTTCCTCGAGGACGTCGGCAAGTCGTTCGTCGTCCATCGCCTCGGCGAGCTGACGACGTTGATCGATCGGTAGGGCGCGCACGATCGCGGCGACCTCGGCGGGGTGGAAATCCCGCAGCCGGGCGGCTTCGGCCTGCATCTCGGTCGGTGCGTCGAACAGCGCGGGCACCTCGTCGAAGTCGACCAAGCGGTAGCTCGGTCGACGACGCAGGGAGCTCTTGCGCGCGAGGCGCACCTTGTCGATCACCCAGTAGGGCAGGCGGGCGTCGTCCTGGATGCGGAGCGCCACGTCGCTGACCGTCTCGTCACCCACCCGGCGGTCGATGAGTTGCTCGCCGATCAGGACTTCACCGGGGCGCGGTTTGAACGGGTTGAGGTCGACGTCCCAGCTGCGCAGGCGCGCCCCGTCACTGTTCAACTCGGCGACGCGGTTGGCGTTGACGAAGATCCGGCGCCGCTGGCTGCTGGCGACGAACCCGACGATCCGTGGGGGGATCGCCGGCTCTCGGCCTCTGCCGGGACGACCCGGGATGGCGACGATGTCCTCGATGCGACCGATCGGCGCCCCGCCCGCGTCGAGCAGGGGCAATCGCATCACCCTGAACGCATAGATCAGGTCGTCGGCCATGGCCGCAGGTTACCGACGGCCCCGCAACCGCCGCGTGACCTGGACGGTGTGACCTCTGGGGTCAGACCCCGGAGGTCACGGCCTCGATCTGGACCAACGTGTCGGAGTAGGCGACGCCACCGCCCCACTCGGTGAGCGTGTCGTTGGTGAGGCTGTTGGCGACCTTGCCGTCCGGGTGGTGACGGCTCCACCACCCGAAGGGGATGGCGACGACGCCGGAGCGCAGCCGTTCGGTCACCTTGACCGGCACGGTGACCGATGCCCGGTCGTTCCAGACTCGTGCCATCTGGCCGTCGGTGAGTCCTCGGGCGATGGCGTCGGCTTCGTCGACTTCGACGAACGGTCCGCCTTCGGCGGGGCCGTGCTTGGGCAGGTCGGCGTAGCCGGAGTTGAGGAAACGCGAGTGGTGCTTGGGGGTCAACAGCTGCAGCGGATAGCGAGCGACCAGGTCGGCGTCGCCGCGGGGTCCTTCTCGTGGCGCGACGAACGTCGGCACGCGTGGTTGCCCCATCCGTTCGAGCCGGTCGGAAGCGAGTTCGACGCGTCCCGATGGTGTCTCGAAGTCGCCGTCGCCGAACGGTCGACCGTCGTCGGGGTAGGGCACCCGCACCCAGCCGACGCGACGGAGTTCGTCGACGTCGACGGTCGGGAGCGCTGCTCGTACCAACGTGTCGTCGTCGTCGAACAGGCAGGGGTCGGTGTAGCCCATCGCCCGAGCGAGACGGCGGAACAGTTCGGTGTTGGAGCACGACTCGCCGACGGGTTCGATTGCCGCACTGTTCCAGCCGAGCCACAGGTGACCCCACGGGAGGACCACGTCGTCACTCTCGATCTGGGTGGTCGCGGGCAGGACGATGTCGGCGTAGCGGGCGGTGTCGGTGAGGAACTGCTCGTGGACGACCGTGAAGAGATCGTCACGCTCCATCCCTCGGCGAATCAGCTCTGCGTGCGGCACGGTCGCCAACGGATTGCAGCTCCACACGATCATCGCGTGCACATCGGGGCCGCCGGCTTCCCCGGCGTGCGGGGCCGTGAGGATCTCGCCGAGGCGGCTCATGTTGAGCGTGCGCGGTTCGGAGCGTTCGAGATCCGGCCGGAACAGTGCGGGTACGTCGACGAGGGCGTCGGCGTAGGAGCCGACGCTCTTCGCGATTCCGCCGCCACGTTCGGCCCATGCCCCGACGAGCGCCGGCAGGCAGCCGAGCGTGCGGAAGAACATCGCGCCGTTCTCGTGGTGCTCGGCGCCGATCAGTGTGCGGATGGCGGCCGGCCGAACGGAGGCGTAGTCGATCGCGAGCTGCTCGATCACGTCGGCCTCGACCCCGGTGACCTCGCTCGCCCGCGCCGGTGTCCAGTCGGCCACGGCGTCGCTCAGCTCGTCGAACCCGGTGGTGTGCTCGGCGATCCACTCGTCGTTCGTGAGCCCGTCGCGGATGATGACGTGCATCATGGCGAGCATCATCGCGATGTCGGTGCCAGGGAGCGGCTGGACGAACCGGTCACCGCGGGTGGCGTCGACCGCTTCGGCGGTGAGGGTCCGGATCGGATCGATCACCACGAGTCGGGCGCCCTGGTCGCGGGCTCGCTCGATCGTCGGCCACAGGTGCCGGTTGGTGAGCCGGGTGTTGGTTCCCCACAGCAGGATCAGCTTCGAGTGCTCGAGTTCGAGCGCATCCATGCCGCGGCCGGTGCCGTTGGTCATGCGGAGGCCGGCGCCAACCGTCGGTCCGCAGATCGCTCGGAGCAGTTTCGAGGCGCCCATGTGGGCGAAGAAGCGCGGGTTGAGACCCATCATCGCGAGCAGTCCCTGATTGCCGGCGTCGGAGTAGGGGAGCACGGCCTCGGCGCCGTGCCGGTCGATCACGTCGCGGAGCTTGGTGCCGATCTCGGCGAGCGCGTCGTCCCAGGAGATTCGTTCGAATGCTCCGGAGCCCTTGGGCCCGATCCGTCGCATCGGGTACAGGAGTCGACCCGGGTCGTAGACGCGGTCGATGAACCGATTGACCTTCGGACACAGCTCGCCCGCGGAATACGGATGGTCCGGGTTGCCGCGCAACTTGACGGCGACCGCAGCGGGACCGTCGTCATCGACCGTCACGGTCCAGCCACAGGTGTCCGGGCAGTCGTGGTGGCAGGAACCGTTGACCGTACGCGTCGCCATCCCGTGATGTTATGGGTCGGTCGCCGGTCGTGCGGGTGGAATTCGGACGCGGCGTCGGTCGGGTGATGCTCAGTCGACGGGGTGTTCGATGATCGCTCGGAGGTGCGGCCATGCTGCGGCGAATCCGAAGTGGAGCGGGAGTTGATCGACCTGGTCGGGCGGGAACCAGTCGACGGCGTCGGTCTCGAAGTTGAGGGACGAACCGAACGGCGCGTCGACCTCGACGACCACCGTCGTGTACTTCCAGTCGACCGCAGGCTCGAACACGTACTGGCCGAGCAGTCGGGGGACGCCGGGCGGCACGCCCACCTCCTCGCTCGCTTCACGCAACGCCCCCTCGAATGGCGTCTCGCCGAGGTCGAGTGCTCCGCCGGCACACGACCAGTTGCCTCCCTCGTGCGCCATGGCCGAACGCTTCTGGAGCATGACGAGCGGCGAGCCGTGTTGATCGCGCACGACGAACAGGACGCCGGCCGCGCCGTAGATGCCCCAGCGGACGTGGCCGTCACTGCACCGCATGAACCCGTCGCCGGTCGCTCTCATGGATGCAACCCTGCCGCATTTCGGCCCCCTCCGCCAACGACCGTGACGTCTGATCTCGGACACGAGACCTGACGATCGGGAAGGAAAGGTGGAGATCGGGGGTTGGGTTCCCACGTGAGTGACCCTCCAGCCCAACCGGTGGCTCCGCCCGCCGACGTACCCGCACCGGATCCGTCGATCGAGTCGTTCGACCTGATCATCGTGGGGAGCGGCTCGGGCAACTCGATTCCTGCGTATCTCGACGACTGGAGGATCGCGATCGTCGAACGCGACGTGTTCGGGGGGACGTGTCTGAACCGCGGCTGCATCCCGTCGAAGATGTTCGTGTATCCCGCCGACGTCGCGGTTGCGGCCGGGTCGTCTGCGAAGTTGGGGATCGACACCCGCTTCGACGGCGCCGACTGGACGGCGATCCGCGACCGCGTGTTCGGGCGCATCGACCCGATCGCCGAGGGGGGCCGCGAGTACCGGGCCACCGGCACACCCAACGTCACGTTGATCGAGGGCACCGCGGACTTCATCGACGCACGGACGCTCGACGTCGAGGGCCGACGCATCACCGCACCCAACATGCTCCTTGCAGCGGGCGCACGACCGGTCGTCCCGCCGATCACCGGGCTGATGGAGACCGGCTTCCACACGTCCGACTCGATCATGCGCTTGCCCGAACTGCCTCGGCGGCTGGGCATCATCGGCGGCGGGTTCATCGCCGTCGAGATGGGACACGTGTTCTCCGGTCTCGGGTCGCACGTGACGGTGTTCAACCGCTCGAACACGTTGTTGCGCGAGTTCGATCACGACATCTCGACGCGCTTCACCAAGGTCTTCGGTGAGCGGGTCGAGTTGCTCCTCGGTCACGTGCCCACCAAGGTCGAACGTGTCGCCGACGGCATCAAGATCACCTGCGCCGTGGGTGAGACGGTCGTCGACGAACTGCTCGTCGCGACCGGCCGCGAGCCGAACAGCGACCTCCTGAACGTTGACGCCGCGGGGCTCGACTGTCACCACCACGGCACCGTGGCGGTCGACGACACCATGGCCACGAACGTGCCCGGCATCTGGGCGGTGGGCGATCTCGCCAACAACTACCAGCTCAAGCACCTCGCCAACGCCGAGGCCCAGGTCGCGTTCTGGAACATCGCTCACCCCGACGACCAGCGCCACGTGAGCTACAAGGCGGTCCCGAGCGCGGTGTTCTCGAACCCCCAGGTCGCCACGGTGGGCTTGACCGAACAGGAGGCGGCCGCCCAGGGTCGGACGTTCCGTGTCGGCCGGCGCGACTACGGCGGCACGGCCTACGGCTGGGCGATGGCCGACGAGACCGGGTTCGCCAAGATCCTCGTCGACGATCAGACCGGCCTGATCCTCGGCGCGCACATCCTGGGGCCGCAGGCGTCGTCGATCATCCAGCCGCTCGTCCAGGCGATGCAGTTCGATCAGCTCGCCGAGGACGTTGCCCGCCACGTGTTGTACATCCACCCTGCACTGACCGAGGTCGTGGAGAACGCACTGCTCGACGCGCTCGACTGATCGCTACGGTCGCGCCGGTGACCAGCCAGATCACACCGTTCGAGATCGCACCCTTGACGGCGGCGGAGGTGGCCGTCGCGAGGGCGGCGACGCCCGGATGCGCGCCCGGTGGCGTGGTCCACCTCAACCACGCGGGCTCCTCGTTGCCGCCGCAGGTGGTGCTCGACACACAGATCGGGCACCTCGAGGCGGAGGCGATGCTCGGCGGGTACGAGGCGGCGGCCGACGCTGCCGGCCGGCGTGCAGCCGTGTACGACTCGATCGCCTCGATGATCGGCGCGGACCGCTCCGAGATCGCCCGCACCGAGCACGCGACGGCCGCATGGAACAAGGCGTTCTGGTCCGTGCCGATGTCGCCGGGTCAGCACCTCGTGGTGCACGACAGCGAGTACGGAGCCAACATCGTGGCCTTCCTGGTCGCGGCCGAGCGGCGTGGCGTGGTGATCGATCGCGTCCCCAGCGACGCCAGCGGTCAGGTCGATGTCGCCGCCGTCGCCGACCGGCTCGACCGCCACGACGTGGCGCTCGTGTCGCTGACACACGTTCCGACCAACGGTGGGCTCGTGAACCCGGCCGCCGAGGTCGGCGCGTTGACGCGGGCTGCAAGTGTTCCCTTCCTGCTCGACGCCTGTCAGTCGGTGGGTCAGCGCTGCATCGACGTCGACGAGATCGGCTGCGACCTGCTGTCGGCCACCGGACGCAAGTACCTGCGCGGCCCTCGAGGGACCGGGTTCCTCTACGTGCGCCGTTCGATGCTCGAGCGGCTCGTGCCGTCGGAGCCCGATCACCACGGCGTCGACCTCGTGGCCGGCGACCGGTACGAGTGGGCCGACGGGGCTCAGCGGTTCGAGTACTGGGAGCACGACGTGGCGGGGTGGCTCGGCCTCGGAGCGGCTGTCGACCATGCACTCGGCTGGGGCATCGATCGGATCGAGGTCACGGTGGAGCAGCAGGCGGAGCGCCTGCGGTCGATGTTGACCGACGTCGGCCTCGACGTGTACGACGGGGGAATCGAGCGTTGTGGCATCGTGACCGTGGCCAGCGACGCGATTCCGTCCGATGTGCTCCGGACGCGTCTCGCCGAGCACCGGATCAACGCGACCACGACC
Source organism: Ilumatobacteraceae bacterium (assembly GCA_963715285.1). GTDB lineage: Bacteria > Actinomycetota > Acidimicrobiia > Acidimicrobiales > Ilumatobacteraceae > Sva-07. The sequence goes on from CAVQRU010000043.1 coordinate 300,273, forward strand.
CCGCCGGATTCCTCGCGGTGGGACGTCGAACGTCGATCGTTGCCGGAACTGCTCCGGCTGTCGGTGCACTACACGACCACCGACGAGGAACTCACCGCCGCCGTCGAGGTGCTGGGTCGCTGACGCGCACTCGGACCCCGGGGTTTACGCTGCCCTCATGGGTGTTCCGACGAAGAACTGGGCCGGCAACCAACGTTGTGTCCCGGCACAGGTCCATCAACCGCGCGTCACCGACGACGTCGCCGCGATCGTGAAGGCGGCAGCCGCCGCGGGGGAGCGGGTCAAGGTGATCGGCGGGGGCCATTCCTTCACCGACACCGCGATGACCGACGGGCATCTGCTGTCGCTCGACCTGATGAACCAGGTCCTGTCGGTGAACGGCACCGACGTCACCGTGCAGGCCGGGATCCGCCTGCGCGACCTCAACGACCGGTTGTTCGAGCACGGACTGGCCATGCCGAACCTGGGCGACATCAACGTCCAGTCGATCGCCGGAGCCACCTCGACGGCGACACACGGAACCGGGCTGGCCTACGGCAACCTGGCGACCACGATCGTCGGCCTGGAGATCGTCACCGGCGACGGCACGATCCTGCGTGCCGACGAGCACCACGAATCCGAACTCCTGCGAGTCGCCCGGGTCGGTATCGGTGCGCTCGGCATCGTCACCGAGGTGACGCTGCGTTGCGTTCCGGCGTTCAACCTCCGAGCGGTCGAGACCATCGAACCGCTCACCGACGTGATCGCCGACTTCGGTGGAGTGATGCGCTCGACCGACCACGTCGAGTTCTATTGGATGCCCGGTGCGCGCCGTTGTCAGGTGAAGCGCAACACCCGCACCGATGATCCCGCCCGGCCGCAACCGAAGCTTGCCTACGTCCGCGACAAGTGGATCGGTGAGAACCTGGCCTTCGGCACCGTGTGCCGGGTGGGGCGCCGATTCCCGTCGCTCGCACCGAAGGTCGCCAAGCTCGTCACCTCGGCCGCGGCCGAACGCGACATCGTCGATCGCAGCGACCGCGTCTTCTGCAGCCCGCGTCACGTGCACTTCCTCGAGATGGAGTACGGCATCCCGTTCGATGCGGTCCCCGATGCGATCGGCCGGATCGGCCGTCTGGTCGCGTCGCTGCCGTTCCCTCCGCTCTTCCCGATCGAGGTGCGTGCGTCGGCGGCCGACGACATCCCCCTGTCGACGGCGAACGGACGGGAGTCCGGCTGGATCGCCGTGCACCAGTACGTCGGCGCCCCGCACGAGGCGTACTTCCAGGGCGTCGAACAGATCATGAACGACTACAACGGACGTCCGCACTGGGGCAAGATGCACTACCAGAGCTCGTTGACCCTGGCGCACCGGTACCCGGAGTGGGACACGTTCGCCTCGTGGCGGGCGAAGCTCGACCCCGCCGGCACGTTCCGCAACGCCTACGTCGATCGCGTCCTCGGCCAGCCCTGATTGCAGCAGGGGTCAGACCCCTGCTGCAATCAGGGGCAGGCGCCGGTGTCGACGGGTGTGGACGGGTTCGCGTCGAGGAGGTCGGGCGGCACCCCCACGGCCCAGGCTCGATCGACGGCGTCGAGACTCCTGGCCCACACGACGCCACTCACGCCGCCGGGGAAGTGGACCATCGTGCCCGAGTCGCCCGGTTCGATCGATGCGTCGATCTCGAACCCGTCACGGAGCACCACGCCGTCACCGTAGATGTCGGTCGTGCGAACCGTGACCGCCCGGGTGATCGTGGCGTCGACGAGTTCGAGCGCGTGGTCCGCTCCCGAACCGTCATCGGTGACTGCCACGATGCCCTGGTCTCCAGCACTCGGTTCGTCGGGGCGAACGACGGCGACGGTCCCCACGGGCGCGTCGGCACGGAGGACCGCGAGATCCTGGTCGGGGTCGAAGACGACGACGTCCACCGGTGCTGCCGAACCGGTGCGATCGACCACCTCCACCCGCTCGGATCCGGCGACCACGTGCGCTGCCGTCACGACCAGTGACTCGTCGACGAGTGTGCCGATGCCCAGCCGCGTCCGCGGACCGCAACCGTCGGCGCGCACGCGCACCGTACTGTCGAGGACTGCTTCGTCGCGCACGGCGATGGTGTCGAGCGTGATGGTGTCGAGCGTGATGGTGTCGAGCGTGGTGGTGTCGAGCGTGACGGTGTCGGTGACCGCAACGGTCTCGGCGTCGTCGATGGCCGGGTTGGCGCATGCGGCGAGAACGCAGCACCCGACGACCGCCAGTCGACGCCTCATCACGAGAGGTCGGTGAACGCGAGGCTCATCCAGATCGAGTCGTCCTCGACGAAGCCGTGGCGTGTGTACAGACGCCGTGCGCGGGTGTTGTGGGACTCGGTCTCGAGGAAGATCCTGGCGAGGCCGCGTCGTCGACCGTCGTCGACGAGATGGTCGATCAGCCGCCCACCGGTGCCGACACCGGGTTCGGAGACGAACACCTCGTCGAGCACCGCTTCGAGCCCGCCCGCCTCGATCGACCAGCCCCAGGTGACCACGGCGTACGCGGCGGGACGGTCGACGATCCAGACGACACCACGATCGTCGTCGGTCAGGAGCCCGGTGAACGCGACGAGCGCGCGCTGCTCGTCGAAGGGGTGCTGGTCGAGTTCACAGAACGTGCGGTGCATCGCCACGAGTGCGTCGAGGTCGTTCATGCCGGCCCGTCGGATCACGGAGACCGCGCCGGAGTGGGCGGGATCGGGCTGGTCGGTCATGCGTCACGGCGCCGTGCGGTCGGAGATGTCGCGGGCAATGCTGCCGTACCGTTCGAAACGCTCTGGGCTGTCGAACGCCGGGTTGTAGAACACCAGCCGGTCGACGATCCCGTCGTACTTGGCGATCAACGCATCGGCGAGATCGGACCACGTCGCTTCGGTGCAGAAGACGGCGAGATGGTCGTCCGTGATCTCGGCGGCCATCGCGGCGAAGTCGCCGGCTTTCTGGGCGGCGCGGATCCGTGCGGTGGTCCCGTCGAAGCCCGCCTCGTCCCAGATGAAGGCGTAGTTCGGCGTCGACCCGTAGAACGACAGCGACAGCCGGGCGGCGTCCCGACTGGCCTGGATCTCCTCGTCGCTGTCGCCGACGATCGTGGTGACCGGCACGATCACGCTCACCTCGCCGATCGGTCGGCCCGACGCCTCGGCGCCGGCCGCGAGGTTGGGCAGCACGTGACGGTGGAGGTAGCCGGGCTCGCCGATCGGGTGCACGTGGACGCCGTCGGCGACCTCGCCCGCCATCCGCAGCATCCACGGGTTGACCGCGGCGATGTCGACCTTCGGATCAGCGACGTCGATCGGGCCGGGACTCCACTGCCGGTTGAGGAAGTCGAGGTCGTAGAACTCGCCGTGGTGGTCGAGCGGTTCCCCGCGGAACCCGGCGAAGCACGCCTTGACCGCGCGGACGTAGTCGCGGAAGCGCGGCCCGGGACGATCGAAGTCGACGCCGTACCGCCGAACCACGTGGGTGCGGACCTGCGTGCCGAGCCCGAGGCGGAAGTGGCCACCGGTGAGTTCCTGGAGTTCCCACGCGACCTGGGCGGTGACCATCGGGCTGCGCGGGAAGGCGACGGCGACCCCGGTCGACATCTCCAATCCGGGTGCTGCGATGGCCGCCGCAGTGACGGCGGGGTACGCGGTGCGGCCACCCTCGGTGAAGAGCATGCCGTCGAATCCGGCGTCCGCCGTCGACGTTGCCACAGCGCCCATCTCGCGCAGGGATCTCGGAAAGGTCATCACGTCGACGCGCATGGCGACGACCGTAATCCTGCCGCTGATGCATCCACTGCACGAGGCCATCGCGGCCGCCGCGGTTGGTCGGGGTGCAGGCTGTGGGCACCGGCCGCGCCGCGCGACGTGGCCTCACTCAGGGCCGTCCCGAGCTGCGGTGTCGTCCTGATCGACAGTGGATCCCTCCCCGTCCCCGCCGGAAGTGTCACCATGACTGCATCGTCGTGACATGGAACTGGAACATCTCTGAGTGCCGGGATGACATCTTGGCGCGCTAGACCCGTGGCGGTCCTCGAACCCGGACAGTCGGGCCGGGCCTCCGCGAGTTCACACGAGGCGGCATGAACCACGACATCATCATTCGCAACGGCACCGTCGTCGACGGCACAGGGGCACCCGCCCGCCGTGCCGACGTCGGTGTCCGTGGTGACCTGATCACCGAGATCGTCGACGTCGACGACGGTGGCATCGACGGGAGGGCGGCGAGGGAGATCGATGCCGAGGGTCGCCTCGTCACCCCCGGATTCGTCGACATCCACACCCACCTCGACGCGCAACTCGCCTGGGACCCGATCGGCACGTCGAGCTGCTGGCACGGTGTGACGAGCCAGGTGATGGGCAACTGCGGTGTCACCTTCGCGCCGTGCAAGCCCGAGGACCGCGCAACGCTCGCAGAGATGATGGAGAGCGTCGAGGACATCCCCCGGGACGCGATCCTGGAGTCACTGGCCTGGGACTGGGAGACCTATGGCGAGTACTACGACTCGATCGATCGCCTCGGCAAGGGCCTCAACACCGGCGGACTCGTGGGTCACAGCGCGTTGCGCACCTACGTGATGGGTGAGCGCGGCCTCGACGAGGCACCGGCGTCGGGCGACGACATCGGTGCGATGGTGCGGCTGGTGGACGAGGCGATGGCGGCTGGTGCGCTCGGCGTGTCGACCAGCCGGACGCTGATGCACAAGGTGCCCGACGGGCGTCCGATCCCGGGCACGTACGCCGCGGCCGACGAACTGCTCGCGTTCGCCGAGGTGCTGCACGAGCACGGCGCCGGCATCTTCGAAGGGGCGATGCGGCTCGGTGAGCGCGACAACGATGCGCTCGACAACACGCGCAGCGAGGTGGCGCTGATGGGCGAGATCAGCCGTCGCAGCGGTCGCCCCGTGAGTTTCGGGCTCACGCAGAGTTCCCGGCGCCCCGATCTCTACGAGCGGGTGATCGACTTCGTCAAGGACGAGAACGAATCCGGAGCCAACGTCCGGCCGCAGACCACCGCACGGGGCGTCGGCATCCTGTTCGGGCTCGAGTCGCGGACACCGTTCGACCGGGCTCCGTCGTGGAAGGAGCTGCGCAGCGCGGTCAACGGTCGCAAGCTCCAGATGGTCCGTGACTCGACCTTCCGGCAGATGCTGATCAGCGAGGCCGACGTGCACGGCACACCGATCGATCTCGACGGACTGTTCGTCCTGCCCGACGGTGATGCTCGCTACGACTGCGACCGGGCGAACTCGCTGGCGTCGATCGCCGCCGAACGCGGCGTCAGCCCGGCGGCGGCGTTCATCGAACTGATCCTCGAGACCGACGGCGCGCTCGTCGCGAACATGCCGTTCCTCAACCAGGACCTCGCCGCGGTGGAGACGATGCTCGACGATCCGCTGGTCACCCTCGGCCTCGCCGACGCCGGTGCCCACGTCGGCCAGATCATGGACGCCAGTCAGCCGACGTTCTTCCTCACCTACTGGATCCGCGAACGCGAACGCTGGAGCGTCGAGGAGGCCGTGCGTCGCCTCACCAGCGACACCGCCGATCTCTTCGGAATTCGCAACCGTGGGCGCCTCGCGGTCGGCGCGTTCGCCGACGTGAACGTGATCGACTTCGACGGCCTGCGCCTTCCGCAGCCGGAGTACGTGAACGACCTGCCGAACGGCGCCGGGCGGTACGTGCAGGGTTCGTCGGGCTACGACTACACGCTCGTCAACGGCTACGTGTTCATGGACCACGGGGAGCACACGGGTGCACTCGCGGGTCGGATGCTCCGGTCCAACTGACCGACGCGCCCCTCGCTACGGTCGCACGTACACGGGCCGACCGTCACGACGACGCCGCGGCCGGCAACGACGAGGAGATGATCATGACGGCAGCAGCGATTCCGGCGCTCGAGCTCGAGGTGAGGTACGCCAAGGAGTTGTTCGCCACCCTGACCCCGCTGGAGTGGTCGTCGGCGTCGGGGTGTGAGGGGTGGCGTGTCCAGGACCTCGCGCAGCACATGGCGGCGGTGTTCCAGCAGATCGCCGACGCGCCATCGATCGACGTCGGCGACTCGGGTCGGGCCGAGCCGTCCAACGAGGTGCCCGTGCAGGCCCGCAAGGACTGGACCATCGATCAGGTCGTGGCCGCCTATGACGAGTGGGCGCCGAGGGGTGTCGCTGCGCTGGCGGCGCTGCAGGAACCGCCGATGGCCGACATGGTCGTGCCGATCTCCGACCTCGGTACGCATCCGCTCCATCTGCTCGGCAACGCGATCGTGTTCGACCACTACTGCCATCTCCGTCACGACCTGCCGGGCATCGAACGGGCGGCCGCGCTCCCGCGTGACGAGTCGACGTTGGCGGTGACCTTGGAGTGGATGCTCGCCGGCCTGCCGCAGATGTGCGCTGCTGCGCTCTCCGAGGCCCCGGCCCAGCCGGTGAACCTCGTCTTCGAGGGCCCGGCGGGCGGCACCTGGGCGCTGACGCCGGGAGCCGACGGCTGGACGGTCACGGAGGGGGCCGACCCCGAGGCGCCGAGCATCCGGTCGACCGTGCACGACTTCGTGTCGTGGGGCACCAAGCGCTCCGACTGGCGCGACTCGACGACCGGTGACGTCGACGATCCCGACCTCGCCGTCGTGCTCGACGCGATCAACATCATCTGACGACGCTCGCCGGCACGCTGCGCGTCGACCGCAGCGCAGGCGAAGGCAGCGGGCGTCAGAGGCGGCGACGGAGTTCGACGTAGACCTCGGCGCCGGCGAGAGCGGTCAGTTCCTCGGCCAGCGAGTCGACGACACGCTCGCTCCCGGAGTACGCCTCGGCACCTTCGGAGCGTTCGGTGCAGCACCACGCCATCGTGGTGCCGTGGGTTCCCCAGTCCGTGCGGGTCCACCGACGTACGGTCGCCGACTCACGGGTCGAGTCGATCTCCTGCCAGTCGACGCGCAACGGGAGTTGCCAACACACCGATGGCTTCCACTCGGTCGTCGAGTCTCCGGCCTCGTGTGCGGCGATGTGGAGCGCGCACCCTTCGCCGCCGGGGAACCCCGGGCGGTTGAGGAAGATGCAGGCGCCGTCGACCACTCGGGTGCAGGTTCGTTCTTCGTCACCGAACACGCCGTTCGCGCCGGTGTTCGGATCGGGATCCTCCCGGGCGAGGGCGTGGTACTGGAACTGTCGCGGGGAGAGCATCGCGGCGTAGGCGCCGACGTTCATCGCCTCGGCCTGTCCGGCGGGGCCGTCCCCGAAGTGGGCGCCGAGTGAGCAGCAACCCTGGTTGAGCTCCGCGGCGGGTCGGTCGAGAATGCCCTTGCACCCGTTGCCGAAGAGGCACGTCCAATTCGACTCGAGGAACTCACGCTCGAATCGCCACACCGTGTCGCCGTCGGCGATCTCGATGAGCTCGTCGCCGTCGGCGGTCACAGCTGGGTGAATCCTGTGCGCCGTCCGGCGGGACCCAGGTCGACGTCGTCGTCGCCGGGACCGGTGGCGGCAGCGAGCGAGAGACGGTTGTCGATGTCGAGGACGACGCTGGCGCCGTCGGGGCTGAGACCGGCGAGTCGTCCGAGGGTGTCGACGGTCGACACGGCCTCGGGCGATGCGACTTGATAGCCGTCGGCAACCGGCGAGGCGACCGTGCAGCCGTCGGCGGTCACCGACAGCGGCGCCAGGGCGTCGACCTCGTTGACGATCGAGCCGTCCGCGAGGGTCACGATCGACACCTGCCCGCCACCGTCGGGGTCCGATCCGTCGGACAGGACCACGCACGTCGAGCCCGCCGTGGAGCGGTCTCCCGGGAGCGGCCGCTGTTGTGGGTAGGTGCCGACGACCGAGCCGTCGGTGTCGATGATCGCCGACCCGTCGGCGCCCGAGACGATCAGTCGATCGCCGCTCGTGCTGACGACGCCGAACTGCACCGCGCCGATGTCGAGCTGCCCGATCGATTCGGTGTCGCCCGACGACGTCGACATCGACACGACCTCACCGTCGACGGTGACCAGTTGGACGGTGTCGTCGCCGATCAGGGCCGCCCGCACCGACGACGTCGAACCGGAGGAAATCGATGCTCCGTCGTGGTCGAACACGTCCACCGCTGCGTTCGCACCCACGTTCTGTGCCGTGACGACCACGTCGTCGTCGATCGCGAGGGCGAGGCCGCGGAAGTACGACGGCTCGTCGCGATCGAACGACAACAACACGCTCTGGAAGTTGCCGGAGTCGGTCACCAGCATGGACCGACCTGACGGGACACTGAGCGAATCAGCCCACTCGTAGCGGGTTCCGGCGATCGGGGCGACGTCATCGGTGTCGATCACGTCACCGGTCGGCCCGTGCACGAGGAGGCCGCGAGCGCCGGACGTGGCGGCAGCGATCATCGTGAGCGCGCTCCCCGACGGCCACGAAACAGCGTCGGCCTCGATGGCGACCTGGGTCGACGACTCGTCGGCCAGGTCGACGATGCTCGTCTCGGTGGCCGAGACGACCAGTGCGTTCGCATCGACCACACCAGCGTCGAGGATCGATCGGGTGCCGGTGTCGATGCGGCCCGTCTCCTCGCCGGCATCGTTCTCCACCGTGACGCGGCCCGTCCGCTCGTCGACGATCACGATCCGGTTCCACTCGGCATCGATGGCACCCGGTGCGGTGTCGCTGGCGGTGCCGTTGACGAGCGAATTCACCACGAAGGCGGCGGCGACGAACACTGCCACCACGCCACCGACCACGACGAGCCGCCGGATCCAGAAGTTCGGGTGCCGGCCAGCGGCGCGTGAGGCTCGTCCGTCGTCCGCGTGGCTCTCCGAGCCGGAGTGGGTGTCGACATGGGAGGGCGCGTCGGACACGCGGTCGGCCTCGTCGTCGAACGGAGTCGGTGGCGAGGGCATCGAGGAGGATCGTAGGCGCACTAGCGTCGAGCCGCATGGAGTTCGCCTGCCCCCGATGCCAGTCCACCGTGGTCGACGACTTCTATGGGCCGTGCGAGACGTGCCGGACGCAGTTGCGTGACGCGTTCCGCTCCGAGGGCCGCGTGGTCGACGTCGCCGAGTACGAGCCGAAGATGAACGTCACCCCGAACGCCGTGGCCCTCAAGGACGACTGACCCCCACCCAGGTCGACCAATTCTGTTTGCGTCGAACTCTCGGTGGGACGGACCACCCTGACCTCGACACGAACGGTGCATTCGGGGGCAGGACGGTGTGTTCAGTCGGTGGAGGTGGGGAGTCCTCCGCCGGGGCGGAACTCGGACTGGGTCGCCTCCTTGGCGGCGGCGGCCTGCGCGGCCCGCTCCATCGTGGTCTGCAGCGCCGCCGCCGCGCGCTCGTTCGCGAGGATCTTGCTGACGACCGCCTTGCCGGCGCCGGACATCAGCTCGACCTGGTGACGGTTGAGGTACTCCTGCGATTCGCGTAGCCCGGCGGTGTAGCCGTTGAGCTCCGGGATCACGTAGCGGGCGAGGAGGTCCCAGGACCGCAGCGTCGCCTCGCGGTTCGCCCAGTCGTGAGCGAACCCGAGCACCACACCGAACCCGCCGGTGATCTCCTGGAGGTGGCGGATGGCAGCCACGAGATCGTCGGGGGTGCCGATCACCGCGGCGCCCGCACCGGATGCACCGCCGCCCGTGGTCTGCTCGAGGAGTTCCCACTTGTCGTCGACGTGCGTGGCGTTCGGTCGGCCCAGGGTCCACACGTTGTACTCGTTGTGCCAACGGTGCAGTCCGTCGACCGCCTCGTTGCGTGCCTGCTCCCGACTCTCGGCGAGGTGGAACGCCATCATCACCCGCCAGTTCCTGCGGTCGACCGTCTGGCCGTGCTCGGCCGCGGCTTCCTCGGCGAAGCTCCACTGCGTCGGCAACGCCTGGATGCCCTCGGTGGAGTTCGAGGCGATCGACAACACACCCATCCCGTACTTGCCCGCCAACGTCATCCCCGACGGCGAGATCGACGAGGCGGTGACCATCGGGAGGTGCTCCTGCACCGGCAGGAGTTGCAGCCGGGCGTCGTTGAGGGTGAACCAGTCGCACTCGTAGCTGAACCGGTCCTCGCCGCGCAGCAGGCGGGTGATGACCGCGAGCGCCTCGTCCTGGCGGTCGCGCTGCACCATCGGATCGATCCCGAGCGTGCGCGCATCCGATGGGAGCGCTCCGGGTCCCGATCCGAACATCGCCCGCCCGCGGCTCATGTGGTCGAGCTGCACGATGCGCTGGGCGACGTTGAACGGGTGGTGGTAGGGCAGGCTGGTGACGCCGGTGCCGAGCATGATGTTGTGCGTCCGCTGGGCAGCGCCCGCCAGGAACATCTCCGGCGAGGCGATCATCTCCCATCCCGACGAATGGTGCTCGCCACACCAGAACTCGTCGAAACCGAGCCGGTCGAGGTGGGCCGCGAAGTCGAGGTCGCGCTGGAACTGCAGCGTCGGGTGCTCGCCGGTGGGATGGTGCGGGGCGAGGAAGGTTCCGAAGCGAAGGCGGGGCATCCGGTCGATGGTACGGATCTCCGAAATGCAGGCTCTCACCGGACCCGGCGCCTGCCAGGATGCACGATCGTGGCCAGCGTGACACTCCGCCCAGCGACCGTGGACGACGTCGCGGCGATCTCGACGGTGACCGACGCGCAGGACACGAGTTGGTGGGGCTCACCGGACGGTGACATCGACGACACCCGCCACGAACTCGACCAAGTGGTGAGCCTGATGGGTTCGCTCGAGATCGCATCCCGCGTGGCGGTCGTCGACGGCGCCGTGGTCGGGTTTGCACTCCTGAGCGGTCACGGCCACACGTCGACGGCGATCGACCCGTCGGCACCGCTCGCTCACGAGGCGCGAGCAGCGCTCTTCCGATGGCTCGTCGAAGCCGGCGCGGGCGAGATCGAGGCACCCGCTCAGGACCTCGATCGGCTGGCGGCCATCGCAGCGGTCGGGTTCGTGCCGCGGCGGTCGAGCTTCGAACTCGAACGTCCGGGTGACATCGCTGATCTCGAACCGGCGGTGTGGCCCGGTGGGACCGCTCCGGTCCCGTTCAGGAAGGGCATCGACGACGAAGAGGTCCACGAGATGATCTATTCGGTGTGGCTCGACGTCGAGGGCCACACGCTGCGGCCGCTCGCCGAATGGCGGGAACGGTTGCTCGGCGGCCCGTGGTTCGAGCAGGACCTCGTGGTGCTCGCCCGACGGGACAACGGCATCGGCCCCGTGGCCGGGGTGGCGCTCGGCCGTCGATTCGGGGCCGATGCCGGTTGGGTCTCGCAACTCGCGGTCGGCCGCCCGGACCGTGGGCTCGGGTTGGGCAGAGCGATCCTGGTCGAGGCATGCCACCGCCTGGGACGGACGGGGGTGGGTGTGATCGGTCTGGGCGTCGAAGCCGAGAACGAGCGTGCCCTCGGCGTGTATCGGAGCGTCGGATTCGACGTCGCGAGAGAGTGGGTGCACTGCGAGGCCGGGTGACCGGTATCGTGTTCGGGTTCCCTTCGCGGGACCCCCGAGAGGGGACGTAGCTCAGTTGGCTAGAGCACCTGCTTTGCAAGCAGGGGGTCGTGGGTTCGATTCCCATCGTCTCCACCAGGTCTGACCAGGCGTGATAGCCTGATCGGCACTCCGGTGAAACATCGAAGTATCAGCGATGTATCAACCAATCGGACGCCGATCAGCACGGGGGTGCGTCATGGCGTGGAAAGCGACAGGTCGACCGACGGTCCGTAAACAGCGCGACAAGTGGGTCGTGCGTGTCGACGGCATCGACACCGCCACCGGCAAGCACCGCCCTCGTCAGCTCGGTACCTACGCATCACAACGCTCGGCGAACGCCGCGGCGAGGTCGATGAAGACCGAGGATCGGTCGACCGAGCGGGGCACCGTGAGTTGGTTGGTGCGCCGCTACGTCGCCAGCCGGACCGACATCACGGTGAAGGCCCGCCAGCAGTACGAGTGGGCGATCCCGCACATTGAGAACGGCCTCGGAGCCATCCAGTTGTCGAGGCTCGATCGTGAGGACGTGGCGACGTGGATCGACAACCTGGCCGCCGGCGGGAAGCTGGGTCGCCGCAGCATTCAGATCTGTCGCACCGTGCTGCGAGCTGCGTTGACCGAAGCGGTCGACGAGGGACTCATTCCGCGGAGCCCGGCAGCTCGCGTCGGACTGCCGCGAACCGTGGCCAAGGAGGTCAAGCCGAAGGACGCCGTCGCGTGGGATGCGGCCGACGTCGACCGCTTCCTCGAGGCCACGGCCGAGCACCGCTGGGCGGTGGCGTTCCGGCTCGGTGCGCTGTTCGGCCTGCGACGCAGCGAGGTGCTCGCGCTGCGTTGGGACGACGTCGACGTCGAGGCGAAGTCGTTGCGGATCGACGAAAGTCTCGTCGCCACGAATGAAGGCGCCGCGTGGACCAACGCCAAGAACGAACGGTCCCGTCGTGTGATCCCACTCGACGACGACACCGTGCGAGCGCTCACCCGTCGGCGGGCGGAACAGGCCGCCGAGCGTCTCGCGGCTGGCTCGGAATGGGAGGACAACGACCTGATCATCGCCACCCGCACCGGCCGGCTCGTCCTGCCCCGCTCGTACGACCGAGCGCTCGCAACGATCGTCGACAACGCCGGGCTGCCACGTCTCACCTCCCACGGACTTCGGCACACCGCCGCGACCCACATGGTCCAGGGTGCTCGCGACGTCGGCGAGCTCCGAGCGATCGCCGATCTTCTCGGCCACAGCCCCGAGATGCTGATGAACACCTACGCGCACGTCCTTCCGCAGAGCCAGACCGCTGTGGTCGATCGGATCAGTCGTCGCAATTCGTGAGCGCGGTGCGGATCCCGTGTTGCTCTGCGCGCCGGGACCGCCCGATACTGTTTTTGCACCCCCTCAGTTGCTTCGGTGGCTGCGTTCAGGCCCGCCGACATCGGCGGGCCTTTGCATTTGTGCCGTTGGCGGAGTCGACGCGATCGCATGTGGAATGACACATAGTCTTGGGTGATGGGCGACTTGGCTGCGATCGCCGGGATGCAGCACCCCGGGCATGCGATTCGTGAACGGCGCACCGCATTGGGTTGGACACAGGCTGACCTCGCCGATCGAGCCGACGTCGCACAGGCGGACATCTCGCGGATCGAGAACGGTCGACTCGATGCCCGGTGGTCAACGATTCAACGGATTTCCGAAGCGCTGGTGTCATCAACCGACGCACCGAAGCGAAGTCTCGCCAACGCTCATCGCGATCGTCGAGCACCCCGGGCGACGGGGACTACGAAGTGGGAGTCGAAGGTCGAGTCCTGATCGTTGCTTCACTCGACTGATCCCGGCTCCGTCCCGGCCCGTTTCCGACGGTTGAGTTGACCAATCCACCAGACGATGCGCGGTACGTGAGTTTCGCCCTCAGCCTGTAGCTGAAAAAAGATTGCCCGCGCTCGGGGTCTCGGTGCCCGTTGAGAGGTGTGGGTTGTCACAAATTCGCGTTTTCGCAGGCATGTGTTCGTATGGGGAACGCACGCTGATGGGTGCCGAGGTGTCGATGACCCAGGTTTCGGTGCCGGATCTGTTGACGGTGATGGAGGCCGCCGGCGTGTTGCGGGTCGGTCGCACGACCGCCTACGACCAGGTCGGCAAGTACTTCGACACTGACGGAGCGGACGGGATGCCATGTATCCGCGTCGGCGGTCAGCTGCGCGTTCCTCGAGTGTTGTTCGAGGAGTGGCTCGGCTTTCGGATCACGGTGTGGCCACCGCTCGAAGCACCCGACGATGACGCCGACGCGATCATCAACTCCACCACGGTCGAACCCGTCCCCACGGCTGGCCCGTCCCGTCGTCGTTCGAAGACTGCGGCGCAGTCGTCGCGTCTGTTCAGCGTGTAGGCCCGCTGATGGAACACACCTTCTGGTTCGACTCGCGAGGTAGCAATGACAGACAGGTGCCCGCGGGCTCGTGGGAGTCATCGTGTTGAGGGTGTCGACGCTGTACGCGGACACCTCGGTGACGACTGCGGCCTACTACACGCGGTATCTGACCCAAGCCGACGGTGAAGAACCCGGCCACTGGACCGGACGCCAGGCGGCGCTGCTCGGCCTCACTGGTGAGGTCACGACTGAGGATCTGCGAGCCCTGCTCGAGGGCCGGGACCCGAACAGTGGGACACCGTTGGGGTCGCCGTTCGTGAATCGGGTGACGTCGTCGGGTCGTGTGGTGCGGGCGGTGGCCGGGTTCGATGCGACGTTGTCGGCGCCGAAGTCGTTGTCGGTGTGGTGGGCGCTGTCGGGCGACGACGGCCTCGCTGCGTGTCATGACGTCGCAGTCCGGGCAGTGGTGGACTGTGTCGAACGGTTCGGGTCCACGACCCGGGTCCGCTCGAACGGCGCCCGGCTGCACCCGGAGTCGCAGGGCTTGACGGTCGCAATGTTCCGCCAGACCACGAGCCGGTTGGATGATCCGCAGCTGCATTCCCATGTGGTGATCTCCTCGAAGGTGCAAACCGTCGACGGGCGCTGGTTCGCACTTGATGCCCGGTCGTTGAAGGGGTTCCAGCGGGCGCTGGGTGGGGTGTATCAGTCGGTGCTGCGCGCCGAGCTGACCGCCCGCTACGGGGTGGTGTTCGGGGAAATCGTCAAGGGCCAGGCGGAGATCGCCGGCATTCCCGACGGGTTGTTGGAGGAGTTCTCGAAACGCAGCGTCCAGGTCGAGCGCGCCTACCAGCGCCTCCTCGCGGACTTCTACGCCCGTGAAGGGCGTGACCCGATCTCGAAAGAAGACGGCGCAATGCGCCGCCAGGCTGCGGCGGACACTCGTGGCCACAAGTCCGGTCACGGTGCCGGTGATCTCCGCTCACGATGGCTGGCCGAAGCCGCCACCGTCGGCGTGACCGCGGAGACGCTCACCCACAGCATCAACGCCGCGGCACGGAACCAGGCGGAGGTCGAGCCGTCGGTGACCGTCGGCGACGTGATCGGGGCGGTCGCGGAGCAGCGGTCGGCGTGGCATCGCTTCGACGTTCTCCAGGCCGTCTGCGATGTCGCTCGCTCGCAGCCGGCGATGGACGGCAGGCAGTGGGCGGGCACGCTGCACGCCGTGACCGACACCGTGCTGGCGGAGTGTGTCGATCTCGACCCTGCCGACTCCACGACGCGTCGGCGTGGTTCGGATGGGCGGTCGGTGTGGATCGAGCCGTCGGCCCGGCATCACACCAGCAGCGACGTCCTCGCCCAGGAAGAACACATCATCTGCTGGGCGATGGACGCACAACTCGAACCACCCGCACCGTCCACCGGTGTGAAGACGGGCCGACTCGATGTCATGCAAGCCGAAGCCGCCGCAGCGGTGGCGGGGTCGGATCGGTTGGTGCTTGTGGTCGGCCCGGCCGGTGCCGGCAAGACCACGATGCTCGCCGCCGCCGTCGATGACCTCGCCGCGCAGGGACGTGTGGTGTTCGGTGTGGCGCCGACGGCGAAGGCGGCCCGCGTCCTCGAATCCGAGACCCAGATGGCGTCGGACACGGTCGCGAAGCTGTTGCACGAGTGGCGACGAACCGATCGGCCACCCGAGCACCCATGGCGGCTCCCGGCGGGGGCGACGGTGATCGTCGACGAGGCCGGCATGATCGGCACCGGCGACCTCCACCAACTCACACACCTCGCCGACGCCCAACAGTGGCGGTTGGTGTTGGTCGGTGACCCCCACCAACTCCAGGCAGTCGGCCGAGGCGGCATGTTCGGCGAACTCTGCGCGACCGGCCGGACGATCGAGCTCGACACGATCCACCGGTTCCACAACCAGTGGGAAGCGGCCGCGTCATTGAAGCTGCGACACGGAGACCCCGGCGGCCTCGACGCCTACTTGGATCATGACCGCATCTTCGCGGCACCGTTCGACGAGCATGTCGACAACCTCGCCCACTACTGGGCCGGCGCCCACGATCGCGGCGAGTACGTGGCGATCACGACCACCACCAACGACCACGTCGATGCCATCAACACTGCCGTCCACGACCACCGCTGTGAACTCGGCCAACTCGGCGACACTCGCCTCGAACTCGGCGATGGCTTCGAGCTGGCGGTTGGTGATGTGATCACGACACGCCGTAACGAACGGTTCCTGCGAACCACGATGGGGGAGAGCGTCCGCAACCGCGACTACTGGAGCATCGACACCATCGGTGCCGACGGGTCGCTGTCCGTGACCCGCATCGACGGCCACGGCTCCGTCACGCTGCCCGCCGGCTACGTCGCTGAACATGTGCAGCTCGGCTACGCCGCCACCGAGCCCGGTAACCAGTCCGACACCGCCACCCGTTCCGCGACTCTGGCGACGACGGCGACCACGTGTCGCGGGTTGTACGTCGCAATCACCCGTGGGCAGGTCGAGAACCTGGTCTTGGTGGTCACCGACAGCCACGACATCGCCGACGCCGTCGACCTCCTGGAACAAGTCCTGGCCAGCGACCGCGCCGACCGACCGGCAACCAGTGTCCGCCGCGACCTCGCCGCCACCACACCCACACCGCCGGCACCGGCCGTCCAGCCGCGCTGTCAGATCCCGCCCTGGTACGACGAGACCTACCAAGTCGCACATGCCGAGTTCCTCGACGCGCTCGGACGGCTCCGTGCCGAACGTGACGAGGAGGAACGCGTCGATCAACGCATCAACGAACTCCGCGTGCTGCTCGACGAACTCGAACCCGCCTGCCAACCCCACGACGACGCCATCGACGACGCCCGAAGCGCACTCGACGACGCCAAGCAGCATCGCCGTCAACTCGAACGAACCATCAACGACGGCGGCCGGCGCGAACGCCGCAACGCCCGACGTGTACTGCCCACCGCTGAACGCAACGTCACCGCCGCCGAACACCACCTCCACCACGTCACCCAACAGGCCCGCCCCGTCCTGGAGCAGCGCGCCCAGCTCGACAGCGAACGCAGCGATCTCGTCCGCGACGTGAGAGATTTCCGTGTCTGGCGACGACAGATCAACAACTACTACCCCACCTCCGAACTCGCCGAAGCCCGACACGACGCGCTCGTCACCTGGAAGCACTGGGCCAACGGACACACCATCGCAGCGGACCGACTCGCCGCCACCGCCGACACCCTCTCCACCAGTGACCGACCAGAGCTCCGAGCCCTCGCCGTGCCGCTCACTGGCTGGCTCACCGAACAAGGTCTCGAGACCCGACCGCACCGACGCGACGTCGCGACACGCTCTGCTGGCCCTGAACTCGGCATCGAGTTCTGACCCGAGGACGAAGACGTCGTGCGCGAGGTTGACGAGGGGTTCGCCAGCGACGAATGTGGTCGCGTGGGGATCAAGGGGAACAACGAGCGACACCGCGTCCTGGTGCCCCAAGCACTCGGATCGGACGAGTTCCTCCGCGTCACCTGGCACGCATCGCGTGAACTGATCGTGTTCTCCCACTGGGACGGCGACCACTGCGTCGCCGCCACCCCCGTCCGCATCACCGACATCGAGGAACTCGCCTCACTGATCTCGCAGGCCGCAGCCCACGGGACCACGGCGTCGGCATGGCCGCCACCGGCCGCCGACACGCTGGTCGTCCCAGCAGCCGGACTGACCGTCCCTCCTGCCCGGCGCTCCGCCTGACGCCTGCCGGGAACCGGCCCACGGACCGAGTGGATTGTCGGCCGAGCTTGCGACAACTACTGTTGTCGCAGCGGAGATACGGCCGAGCGCTCGCAAACACGGCATCTCCGACGACGAAATCCGCCATGCCATCGACGAGTTCGACGCCGCAGACGACTACGTCGTGACAGGATCCGATGCGCTCGCAGAACTTCGAGCCGCTTCCGCGGCGCGGCGAGAAGCTGACAGCCGGATCGAGGCCGCAGCGCTGCGGGCACACCGAGACGGCGCCTCGTGGGGAGTGATCGGTGCGCAGCTCGGCATGACCCGCCAAGGCGCGCGGCAACGCTTCGAACGACTCACCAACTCCTGAACGCGGTCGGAACGGTGCGCCTTGGGATGCCTGTGGTCACCACAGGGTCGAACGTTCTGGGGCAGGTCTCGGACGGGATCATCTCGTGTCACGTAAGGGCCGCTCTGGGGCTGCGGCGACGATGTCCGCCAGCCTCGAGTCGATGAACGCCACCGTCGAACGCTGGGCGGAGCCGGAGATCCATCGGTTGCACGGCTACGTGCTCGAGCATCGGGGAGCACCGGCGAGCGACGTCGAGGACCGTTACCGCCTCGCCCTGGCCGTGGCGCAACGTATGGGTGCAGGCGGCTTCGAAGCGCGCGCCAACGACAGCCTCGGGCGCTGGCTCGGCCGCCTCCGACGATCACTCGGAATGCCAATCGTCACCTATCGTGCTCATGCCTGGGCCACGAGGATGTTTGACAGAGAAGTTACTGACGCATACAGTCACCCGAGGCCCGGTTGCCGCTCTCCGCGCCGTCGTATGCCGCCCGCCGTTGCGGGCGGACACCATCCCCCCACGAAGTGACGTCGAAGGACCACCGCACATGACCCTCTCACGACCCCTCATCAATCGGCGCCGCACGCTGACCGCACTCCCGGTCGTCGTCGCGCTGCTCGCCGCGACCGCCTGCGGCAGCGATGACTCCAACAGCAGCACCGACACCACGGCCGCCGCTGCCACCACCGCGACGCCCGACACGTCGGCCGACACGACGGCACCTGCCGACGCCGAGTTCTGGACCGCGACGCCGCCGAACATGACACCGGTCGACGATGCGACCGCCGCCGAGTGGCAGGAACTGGCCGAACTGACCCTCCAGATCGCCGAGGGAACACCGGGGGCGATCATCGCTGTCTCTCACCCCGAGCTCGGCTTCTGGTCGACGGCGATCGGCGACGCTGAGGTCGACGTCGACCCGATGACCCTCGACCACCACAGCCGCATCGGTTCGGTCACCAAGACCTTCACTGCTGTTGCCGTCCTCCGGCTGGTCGACGCTGGCGAGCTGTCCCTCGATGACACGGTCGCCGATGTCGTCCCCGACGTCGCCGAGCAGTTTCCCGAGACGGCCGACATCACGGTCGAACACCTGGTGTCGATGACCAGCGGCCTGCCGGACTACGCGAACGTCGCGGGGTCCGCCACTGCGCAGGCCGTCGAGGACCCGACGAAGGTCTGGGCACCCGAGGAGCTGATCGAAGCGGCGCTCGATGCGTCCGAGGTGGAGCCGATCGGCACGCCGGGCTACTCGACGACGAACTTCATCATTCTCGGCTTGATGTACGAAGCCATCACCGGTGAAACGATCGAAGCGGGCATCGCGAGCGTTGCGGAAGACGCTGGTCTCACCGACACGGCGTTGCTCCCCGCCGACGAGAACGAGATGCCCGACCCGTCCACCCACGGCTACATCGACCCTGCCGGTGTCAGCACCCTGGCGGATATCGGGGTCGAGGCCGAGGCAGGCACCGAAACCACCGACTGGTCGATCTCGTGGGGTGGCGCGGGCGGTGGCGCCTACTCGACGATCGAGGACCTCTTCCTGTGGGCGTCGACCGGCTCCGGCAACACCTTGCTGTCGACCGAACTGGGCACGCAGCGCCTCGAGCTGGCTCCGATCGAGGGAGACGAGCTGCAATACGGGCTCGGGATCCTGCAGCAGGGTGTGGACGGATGGTACGGGCACAGCGGGCAGGCGATCGGCTGGGAAGCGCTCGCGTTCTACGACCCGGAGACCGGTGCGACGTTCACGGTGATGATCAACTCCACTGCCGGAGCGCAGGCGTTCGTCGTGTTGTGGAACGAACTGTTCGACCTCGGCCTCGACGTGCCGAGCTTCGATGAGATCGAGGCCGCGCTGGCTGCTCAGTCGGCAGGCGACGGCGACGGTGAGTCGGCTGGCGACGACACCAGCGGCGACGAAGCCGGCGAGGCGTCGGGCTCGGCGACGCTGTCCGTCGGTGACGTCACCATCGATGCCGACATCGTCGCCTGCACGCTCGATCCCAGCGAGTTCGCCGCACAGGGTGAGACCTCGCAGATCATCCTCTCCCTGGACCCTGACGTCAGCGGCGAGGCCAACATCGTCGTGTCGGGCGGCCTCCAGTTCGAGGGGAGCGGCAGCATCACCGTCGATGACGGTCAGGTGACCGTCGTCGGCTCCGGAGCCGCACCCGACGACAGCGCACCGGTGGAGGACTTCACCCTCGAAGCCACCATCGAATCCTGCTGATCGTCGTCGAACGACCGGATCGACCGGCAATGAATCTCCCACCCGAACCCCGTCACCAGAGCGCCGAACGATTGTTGCTGCAGTTCGCACGCTTCGGTTCGGCGGTGACCAAAACGCTGGTTGCTGCCACGAATCAACCGGACTTCGTCACGAATGCTCCGGTTCTGGTGTTGTGCCTCCTCGATCTCGACGGACCCACTCGCCCGGGAGCGATCGCTGAGGTGGTGGGCCTCACGACCGGCGGAACGACCAAGCTCCTCGACCGGATGGAGGCAGCCGGCCTGATCCATCGGACCTACGGCGCGATCGACAACGACCACCGCGGTGTCCAGGTGGAGTTGACCGCTCGTGGACGCACGCTGCTGCGCCAGGCCACGGCCGCGCTCCTCGCACACTTGCCGGACGCCTCGACAACCGTCAAGGAGATCGTCTCCCTGATGGACGAGATCGAGGGCACTGCACCTGCGGACTGACGACTCGATCTGCCCGACCGGGCAGGAGCTCGTCGATGTATCAGAGATGTATCAGTCCGAGATGCACCGGGCTGTGTCGCCCTGTCCGGCCGGTGCCAGCCTGTTCTCGCGTCGCCCCTGCTAGATGGCATAGTCCGACACGATCCGGTACGAGCCGAAACTCGCTGAGATCGCCATTTTTCGGATTTGCAAGCAGGGGGTCGTGGGTTCGATTCCCATCGTCTCCACCATATGCGGTCGTGATGGAGGCCTACGTGTCCGGGGTGTCGACCCGCTCGGTCGACGCGCTGGTCGAGTCGGTGGGCGCCGCCTCGGGGATCAAGAAGTCCGAGGTGTCGAGGATCTGTGCCGGCCTCGACGAACGCGTCACCGCGTTCCGCAACCGCACCCTCGGCCACACCGAGTTCCCGTACGTCTACTTGGACGGCATCTACGTCCACGTCCGCGACGACGCCCTCGGCCAGGTCGTGTCCCGAGCGATCGTCGTCGCGACCGGGGTGAGCGCCCAGGGCGGCCGTGAGGTGCTCGGTGTCGACGTCGGCGACTCCGAAGCCGAGACGTTTTGGACCGCGTTCCTGCGATCGCTCAAAGCACGCGGCCTGTCCGGTGTGCGACTCGTCATCTCCGATGCCCACGAGGGTCTACGCGCCGCGATCCGCAAGAACCTCCAAGGCGCCTCGTGGCAGCGGTGCCGCGTCCACTACGTCCGGAACCTGCTGGCGCCGGTCCCCAAGGCGCATCAGGAGATGGTCGCCGCGGCGTTCCGGTCAGTCTTCGCGCTCACCACGCCCGACGACGTCAAGGCCCGCTGGGACGAAGTCGCGGTCATGCTCACCGAACGGTTCCCGAAGGCGGCGGCACTCATGGACTCAGCCAAGACCGACGTGTTGGCGTTCACCGCGTTCCCCAAGGAGCACTGGCGACAAATCTGGTCGAACAACCCGCTCGAGCGATTGAACAAAGAGATCCGCCGACGCACCAACGTCGTGGGCATCTTCCCCAACGACGCGGCCGTGATCCGCCTCGTCGGCGCGGTGCTCGCCGATCAGCACGACGAGTGGGCCGTTGCTCGCCGCTACTTCTCAGAAGCCTCGATGGCCAAGCTCTACACGGTGCGCGATACTGACCCCGCTGTCACCGCCGAGCTCGAGCCCGGCGACTGACAGCCACCAGGGAACGCGTCACGCAATCCCCACCACCTCGCGGGACTCATACATTCAAAACAACAACCCGGAACCGGCTCTGCCGACCACTATCGATGCGCTCGAACACGACGAGGTGACGACGCCACCCCGGCACCCTTCACCGTCTTGCTTTGCCAGTTGCGACCTCAGGTCACATATGTGGCGCCCGACTCCCACGGCGGGCTGCTCCTACTCGACTGACCCCGACCGCCAGCGCAGCAATGCTTTCAACCTGCACCACGTACGCTCTCGAATGCGGTAGTTGTCGGGTCCCCTACTTGGGCACCGCGATGCGCCGTTCGCCTGAAATTGGGGGTCGAAGATTCTGCGGGACCGTGTTTGGTGGTGGAGCGTGGGCGGGCTCTCTCATCACACCCCAAGCTCTTCTATGCAAGCCAGGTGCTCGTCAGCGATGTCATTGAACGCCGCCAAATTGGCGACGATCTCGTCGAGCCGATCACTGTCGGTTGAGCCTTCGATCGCCACGTCGGAGAAGTCGTCCGCGATCCTGGAGGTCGTCTCGAATAGTTCAGTGGCGCTGGAATCGCATTCAGCTACAAGGTCGGGGACAGGCTGGGGGCGTTCGTTCCATTTGTCGAGCATCTCAGCGGCGTCATACGAGACGGCTGCGGCTTCACTGGCGTAGTCGCCAGCGACCCAGCCCCTGACGTCAGAATCTGCGTCCTCTGCGATCTGTACTACTCGGTCAACGACGTCCGCTGAGATGTTGACCGCTGTGACTCCGTAGTCGAGCCATTGAAGCAGCTCCTCGTTTTCAGACTCACTGATGTAGGGAATGTCTCTGCTTCGACTCAGGAGGAACCCCGCAAGGGCAAGCACCATCGCACCCGCCACGAAGGCGATGGTCCAGCGACGGCGTCGCATCGAAAACGCCCGGAAACGCTCGACAAGGTCCTTGACGAGCAAGTAGGAGGCGAAGAGCAGAAGGAGTCCCCACCACAGCAAGACCGCAACCCACGTCCCGTAGCCGCCGACTCCGAGGACCGACATCAGGTACATGATCGGTAGGGCGCCGATCGCGCCGACGAAAACGAAGAGCGGCCACACGAAGGAGAAGACCTCAGAAAAGGGCTCTTTGTACGGCTGGTCGTAACTTGCGTAGGACTCCTGAGAGGACTGAAAGGTAGTTCCCGAAGTCTTCGATGTGCCGCCGTGGACCCTGCAATACACACCGTCGCCGACTGGCCAACTCTGACAGGGATAGCCCTTCTTCGTTGTAGCGATGCACTGTTGACGGGACACCATGCGGGCCGTCTCTGCTGCGCGGCGCTGCATCTGCTCCATCATGCGAATGCTTCTCGCAATCTCCTCGTCCAGGTCACGTATCAGGCGCTGGATGTCCTCGGAGGAGGCGGGTCGAGACGGTGGTGTGGAAGGAGCCATCGGCGATGGCGGGACCTCGGAATCCGCCGCTGTGCTCGCGATTGCGCACAACTCGTCATATGCCTGCTGCACCCGCCTGGTCTCATCTGCGGTGCCACCTACGTCAGGATGCACTTGCAGGAGCCTGGCTCGCCACGCCGCCTTGATCTCAAGCAGCGTTGCGCCCGGGCCCACTCCGAGCACCTCGTACGGCGTCATGAGACCAGTCTGTCTGACACCAGCCCTCGACCAATGCTCGGCAGTTTGCAGAGAAGCCAGTCCGACTCAACGAGGCTGCCCAGAGCCAATTCTCCGCCGAGCGACCGACCGCGGCTTGAAGCCCGGCGGCACCGAGCGTCAGACCAATTTCAATGAGTGCAGAATCTGGCCATCGATCTCGATAGTTGAGATGTCCACTCGTGCGCCGTCACGGACTGCCCAGATCGTCACGACTGACTCACTGCGGTCACCGGCTACCGTCCCCTCGACGACGATGGCGTTGTCCGAGTCGCGCCCAAGCACAAACGCGAAAGCTCCCCGCCCTGGATCGGCATCCATGTCCGAGTCGGAGTCGCGAAGCAAGGTGATTACGTACTCGGTCCTTGCCTCTAGATCCTCGATGAGGGAGTTCATCGGGTTGTTGTCGCTGTATTCAGAGAACTCCATATTCGTACCTCCGGCAGCCGTCGCTGCTGATGGCCATTCCGATGCCGAAATGGGAGTCGCACCTTACACCTACGCTAGGACTGCTCACGGCTGCCGGATTCCGCAGAATGCCCGCCTCAGAGGTGCAAGCTGCTGATGGCGTCCCCTGCGCATACTGGACAGTGCCTGGGACCAGCGCCCGGTCCGTCCTCAACCAAGTCCGTGGGCACCGGCAGGGGTTCGTCGATCAGCTTCCAGCCGCCGTCGACGCAGCGTCGCACGACGTAGGAGCCCTCATCGGGATCCGCAGTCACCTTGAAGTGACCGGCGTCCTCTGCCACATGGATCTCGTTACCTGAGATGCGAGGAACAGGCCACGGCAATGCCCGAGGTGGCGATGCATCAGTCCGGCTCAACCTCGCCGAGAGTCGCCACGAAGCGCCCGTCCCCAGCATCGAACATCCACTGGCCCGTGGTGAGATCGTTCGCCCGACGCTTCGACGCCACGTCCTCTGGCTCCTCTCCGTCGGCCCACTCGACGTAGAACTCTTCCGGGCTAGAGAAGTGGAACATCACCACCCGGTCATCGCAGGTCGCCGGAGCGCCGCCCCGATTCACGAAGATCCCGGCAGCCACGAACACCCTCACCAGCTCGTTCCAGGTCCAGCCCGGGAAATGCTCGGCTACGTACTCCGCCGTGAACCCGTGGCAGATCGGGATCGAGTGGGAGTAGTGCAGCAGGCGCTTGCACTCATCGAGCGTGAGGTGCTCACGAAAGACGGAAACGTCAAAGTCGGTCGACATGGTTGTCCCTTCATCGAACTTGGCTTTGCCACCTTGCCGTCGGCAGGTTGGCGGACCGTCGTAGGGCCAAGCCCCTCAGGTCCTCTGGATGAACAACGTTGATGATACGGGACTGGCAACGGACTTGAAGGTGGATCGCGGCAGGACGCGATCGAACCACTGAGCTAGTGCCGCGACCGGCAACGTTCGGGGGTACCCCTGACCGGCATACCGAGGACACCAGCACAGCTCGGCAGATATGGGGATAGAGCCCTGTGGGGTGGTGGGGTTTCGTAGGTGCACCAGCCGGTGAGCCATCGGCGTGATCCTTGGTGTGTTCCAGCAAGAACCCACCGAAGGAGAACACACCGATGGCTCTATCTGAGTCTGCCCTGTCCGAACTTCTTGACGCGCTCACCGATCGTGAACGCGGCGTCGACCTGGTGCGCGAGCTCGCCCAGTACCTGGCGCAGGAGTTGATCGAGGTCCAAGCCACCCAGGCGGTCGGCGCCGCCCGCTACGAACGATCCGATGAGCGGGTGACGGAACGCAACGGACACCGTGACCGTGTCCTGACGACGAAGGCCGGCGATCTCGAGTTGGCGATCCCGAAGCTACGCAAGGGCAGTTTCTTCCCGTCGATCCTCGAGCCGCGCCGTCGCATCGACCAAGCGTTGTATGCGGTCGTGATGGAGGCCTACGTGTCCGGGGTGTCGACCCGCTCGGTCGACGCGCTGGTCGAGTCGGTGGGCGCCGCCTCGGGGATCAAGAAGTCCGAGGTGTCGAGGATCTGTGCCGGCCTCGACGAACGCGTCACCGCGTTCCGCAACCGCACCCTCGGCCACACCGAGTTCCCGTACGTCTACTTGGACGGCATCTACGTCCACGTCCGCGACGACGCCCTCGGCCAGGTCGTGTCCCGAGCGATCGTCGTCGCGACCGGGGTGAGCGCCCAGGGCGGCCGTGAGGTGCTCGGTGTCGACGTCGGCGACTCCGAAGCCGAGACGTTTTGGACCGCGTTCCTGCGATCGCTCAAAGCACGCGGCCTGTCCGGTGTGCGACTCGTCATCTCCGATGCCCACGAGGGTCTACGCGCCGCGATCCGCAAGAACCTCCACGGCGCCTCGTGGCAGCGGTGCCGCGTCCACTACGTCCGGAACCTGCTGGCACCGGTCCCCAAGGCGCATCAGGAGATGGTCGCCGCGGCGTTCCGGTCAGTCTTCGCGCTCACCACGCCCGACGACGTCAAGGCCCGCTGGGACGAAGTCGCGGTCATGCTCACCGAACGGTTCCCGAAGGCGGCGGCACTCATGGACTCAGCCAAGACCGACGTGTTGGCGTTCACCGCGTTCCCCAAGGAGCACTGGCGACAAATCTGGTCGAACAACCCGCTCGAGCGATTGAACAAAGAGATCCGCCGACGCACCAACGTCGTGGGCATCTTCCCCAACGACGCGGCCGTGATCCGCCTCGTCGGCGCGGTGCTCGCCGATCAGCACGACGAGTGGGCCGTTGCTCGCCGCTACTTCTCAGAAGCCTCGATGGCCAAGCTCTACACGGTGCGCGATACTGACCCCGCTGTCACCGCCGAGCTCGAGCCCGGCGACTGACAGCCACCAGGGAACGCGTCACACAATCCCCACCACCTCGCGGGACTCATACAAGTCCGCTGACTTGAGATTCCCGACCGCGCGCTACGGCAGGATGGGCTCATGACGGTTACCAAGTTGGTGAGGCTGGCTGGCGAACACTGAGTCTGCTCGGTCATGGCCTGTCACCGCTGGGGCCGCGGCGCTGACACGCGACGGTCTGGAGCGAACCGACATTCTCGGTGTGCACTCGGATACGAGGCGGATGGTCGGACTTCAGGTCAAGACTGCGAGCCACATGCCGCGCCGAACCGGCCGTTGAACAAGAAGGCGCAGCAGCCCGCCCGGGTCTGATCAGGAATGGTTCGTGGTGGTTGCCCTCGCGGAATCACCAGCGGGTCCGCATCGTGCGTTCGTCGTTCCCACGGACGATGTCAGCCCCAGCGGCGTGGATCAGCCACATGGACTGGAGGACCGATCCGAGTGTGGCGCCCGGACGGCGCAATGCCGGGCTCGACCAAACCCGGGTCACGGCGCCCGTGTGAGAGGGCTACGAGGATCGGTGGGATCTGCTTGAAGGTTCGACCGGTGATGTGTCCGTGATGTTGCCCCCGGAGTTACGATCCTCGGCGCTTGAGGAGCGGATGGGGCTACCGCCCGAGCATCCGTGGCGGAGCGTGCTGCCGGTGTGGTGGGAGCGCTCGTACGTCCGAGGACCCGCTTCTCCGTTCGTCCCGCAGCCAAACTGTCGCGCATCCGAGCATCGTGGGCGCCGAGGTGGTTGCCGCACGGTCCGACCAGGCGTGACAGCCTGATCGACTCGCCGGTGAACATCGACGGAACAGCGATGTCTCGACCATCCGGACACGCCCGAGGTCTGGCCAGTTCCGTTCTGGGCCCGGTTCGCCCGTTCGGGGCGATGGGCACGACTGCTCGGCGTGGTTGCCCTCGGGCGATGTCCGGCGATCTGGTCAGCGCAGCGACGAAGACGTATCTCTACGGCTACCCGCTCGTCTACAACCTCACGGAGACCCAACGGCTCCTCGACGGGTCGTCGCCGATCGTGCCGGGTTCCCGTCCGAACCGGTTCATCGCCGTCCGTGAACTGCTCGGGCCCGATGCCACGTTCGTCAGCCCCAACAACGACACGTGCTACCTCATGGCCGGATGCGATCTCCGCGACGGACCGTTGTTGCTCTCCGTGCCCGACACGCACGACCGCTACTACGTGTTGCAGTTCGTCGATGCCTGGTCGGAGAACGTCGCCTACATCGGCCGCCGCGCCACCGGCACCGCCGCGCAGACGTTCGTGCTGGCGCCGGCGGGCTACGACGGCGACGTCCCCGGCGGGGGCCACGCTGGTCGAGGTTCCGACGTCGATCTTCGCCATCGTCGGTCGAGTGCAGGTCGACGGTGTTGACGATCTCCCCGCCGTTCACGCGATCCAGGACCAGTTCTCGTTGGGGCCGCTGAACGGTTCGCCCACCGGCAACCACCAGTTCGGGGTGCCCCGCGTGGAGGTGGATGTCTCCGACGACCTGCTCTGGTGGGAGCAGTTCCGGGTGTCGCTCGCGGCGTTCCCGCCGTCGACGGCCGACGCGGAGTTCCTCGAGACCGCGGCGCTGCTCGGGCTGACCGGGACGTCGTCACCGCTCGTCGACCCGGACCCCGACCTCGCCGCGGCGCTCGTCGAGGGACGCCGGCGCGGCGACGCCACGCTGGAACAGCTGAGCAAGACCTCGTTGAAGATGGTCGACGGATGGAGCAGCGCGATGCATGCCTTCGACTACAACCTCGATCACCAGGGCATCGGAACCATCGACGCTCCGGAGTGGAAGATCGCCGACCGCACCACGGCCTACGTGACCCGTGCAGTCGCGGCCCGGCTCGGGCTGTGGGGCAACCATGGCTACGAGGCCCGGTACGACATTCTCTGGCAGGACGAGAACGGCGACGAACTCGACGGGAATCACGCCTACGAGCTCACGCTCGACCCGCCGCCGCAGGTGGATGCGTTCTGGTCGCTCACCATGTACGACGAACCGGACTACTACCTCGTCGCCAACGAGATCGACCGGTACTCGATCGGTGACCGAACGCCCGGCCTCGAGATCGGTCCGAACGGAAGCTCGCCGGCCCGCGCTGATCGATCAGCGGCGGCGCTCACCCGGTGAGGTGGCGGAGTCCGTCGGCGGTCACGACGTCGCTGTGGACGGCGACGAATAGACGTTGAAGCCGTCCGTCCTGAGAAAGCCGACCAGCGTCATCTCCGCGCGACGAGCGGACTCGACGGCGAGCGCCGTCGGAGCGCTCTCCGCCAGCAGTGTTGCGAGGCCTGCTGCCCACGCCTTCTGGACCATCTCGATGCTCGCCCGGCCGCTGACGTAGAGGCCGTGATCACGCAGTGGCAGCCGGCCGTCGAGGAGCATCGACCCGATCACCTTGTCGACGGCGTTGTGCCGCCCGACATCCTCCCGGACCACGACGATCCGTCCATCGCGGTCGAACACCGCCGCGGCGTGCACCGCGCCGGTGACCGCGAAGAGTTCCTGGCCGGCGCGGACCGCGGAGGGGACTGCGGAGAGCACGTCGAGGTCGATCGGCGACGATGGCGGGAGTGGGCCGAGGCGGAGACACAGATCGTCGATCTGGTCGCTCCCGCACCATCCGCAACTCGACGAGACGTTGCCGAGTCGGGGCCGCGGCGTGGGCGCCCGCCCGCCGGTGTCGACCGTGACCGTGTTGTCGACCACGTCGGCGTCGTGGGCCGCGCCAGCTGCGTCGCTCTTGCCCGTGACCGACGGATCCGCATCGCGGTCGGGTCCCGGGACGTATCGCACGTCGGTCACCGGGGCGCCCGCGAGGAGTCCGTCGGTGAAGCAGAACCCCGCGGCGAGCTCGAAGTCGTGCCCCGGAGTCCTCATCGTGGTGGTGACGAGGCGTCCGTCGAGCTGGATCGACATCGGCTCTTCGACGACGAGGACGTCCGCGACCCGCTCGGTCGCAGGCGTGCCCCCACCGTGGTGCACGCGCGTGACCGTCGTCGGCTGCGTGCGTCCCACGATCATCGCCGAATCGTACCGTTGGGCCGAGACCGTGGGCCCCGGACATCGTCCACTTGGGGTGACCACTACGTCGCCGAATTGACGGTCGGGCGCGAGTGGCCGGCGGGTCGTCGCGGATTCACCCATTGTGGGCGAGGGTCGGTCCGCATGCTTCCGTGAGGATGCGATCGGCAAACGGCTCAACGTCAAGCAGCCCAACAAGGAGAGAACGATCATGGCAGTGGACACATTCATGGCGTACGTCGGCGTGTACTCGAGCGTCGAGGACGCGAAGGCCGACTACGACGCAGTGCACGACCTCCACACCAAGGACGGTCTCATCGACGCCTATGACGCCGCCGTCGTCGAGCGCAAGGAGAACGGCAAGGTCAAGATCGTCAAGAAGCACGAGACCCCGACGCGTGTCGGTGGCGTGGGTGGCGGAACCGTCGGCCTCGCAACCGGCCTGGTCATCGCGCTGTTCCCCGCCGCTGCGATCGGCGGCGGATTGCTGGCTGCCACGACCGGTGGCGGCGCCGTGCTGGGTGCGCTCGCCGGGCACGCGGCTGCGGGCATGAGCCGCAAGGATCTCAAGGAACTGGGCGAGCACCTCGACGCGGGGCAGGCCGGCCTCGTCGTGGTCGGAGTGTCCGACATGGGCGCCAAGGTCGAGGCGGCGATGACCAAGGCCGACAAGGTCGAGGAGAAGCAGCTCGAGGCCGACACCGCCGAGATCGAGAAGGACGCCGCCGCCGAGGGCTGACACCGGTGGGGCGTCGATCGGCGCCGCGGTCAGTCAGTCCGTCGGCGCGGTGCCCTCGAGTTCGTCCATGAGGGAGACGATCTCCTTGACGGTCGCCGACGCGTCGGGCATGTGCGCGAGGAGCGCGGCCGTGGCCTGTCGCAGGTGGGCGCGTCCGCGGGCGGTCAGCCGCACCTGGACACCGCGATGATCGCTCTCGATTGTGCCGTAGGACCGCTGGATCAGCTCAGCCGCCTCCATGCGGTCGAGCAGCTTGGTCGTCCCGCCACTCGTGAGGCCAACCACCTCACCGATCGCGCCCGGCCGCGTGGGTCCGTCGAGATCGAGAAGACACAAGACCAGGAGCGGTGCGTTCGTGACGAAGTCCGGCTGCTTCGTCGCTGCGGCCATCGAGTCGGACACCGCCGAACCAAATCGGGCGAGCTGAAGGAGCAGCCGCTCAGCATTCTCGTGACGGGCTTCGGGCATGACCACCGACATTACAGCGTTCGCTCCTGGTTGCGCCCAGGCGTCCGCCTGACGTGCTCGCACGAGCCCGCACTCGTGCGGAACGCCTCGACCTCTGCTGGGAGTCGAAGGGATCGGCGACCACGATGTTCAGGCTCAGTGAGCGAAGAATTCGTCGCTGCGCTCGCTGCCGAAGAGGATCCACAGGATGATCAGACCGAACATGGTGGTGAACGCGGCGGACAACTGCTGCTCACCGTGGAGGGCGAAGATGCCCCAGATGCCGCCGGCGACGTGGAAGATCGTCACGATGCCGAACAACCAGCGCACGATGTTGCTCCCGTTGCGCAGTGCCAGTGCCAGCAGGATGATGACGACCCCGGCGATCATCAAGCCGATGCCGGTGCCGAGCAGTGTGTTCTCGGTCATGCCGGACTCGGCGATGAGGTTCTCGTCGCTCTTGTCGAGCATGAGAACGAGCCCGAGGATCAACGAGGCGATGCCCTGGATGAGGCCGAGTACGACGAGCAGTGTCACGCCGCCGGGTCGTGCGACGTGTGGTGTTGGTGCAGACGACATGGTTGGTTCCCCGCTCGCGGAGTTCGATTCCGCACGCTGACGAGTCGGCCGCCGAGATGGTCGGTTGACGTCCGGAGACCAACCAGATCGCTCACCGAGCAAGTGAATGCCTGTAGTGACGACTACCCTCCGTCAGCGATCCGGTCAGGAACACCCGACGAAGACGAGTGCGCAACCACATGTCCATTTCCGGCGAGCCCCCCGAGTCGGCCGAGCTGACCGAGACCCCGATGCCCAATCTCGGCAACCCGCTTCCGAGCTTCTCGCTGAGCTCATCGGGGGTCACACTCGATCACGCTGACGCCGGCGAATCGACCGGTGCCCTGGCGGCGCCATGACCGTCGCGTTGTGGTTCTTCGTCATCGCGCTCGGTTGGTGGCTGGTCACGGTCCTCGCCGGCCGGTTGCTCGGCGCTCGACGCGGCTGGCTCTCGCTGGCGCTCGCAGGTCTCGCCGGGTTCGCCTTGGGGCTCGTGACTGCGGGAGAGCTGACCGACTGGGAGTGGCGATCGCTCGACATGGTCCTCGTCACCCTGGCGCTCGCGCTGATCTTCACGATGGCGTTCGCTCTGGCGATCGACCTCGCGGCGCCGGTCGGCTCCCTGGCACACGACAACGCAGCGGGCCTCGTCACGATTCGGAACCCGGTTCGGGCAGCACGGTCGAAGATCGCCCCGTTTCGCCGTTACCGCGAGGTCCTCGCGATCGCCCGGCAGGAGGGCGTGCTCTCACGCACGGTGACGCATGACGAACTCCCCGCCGGCGTGCGGCGGACCCTGGAGTTCGCTGGTGGCATCTTCGTCAAGCTCGGTCAGGTCGCCTCGACCCGGACCGATGTGCTGCCGGCAGCATGGTGCAACGAACTGTCGTTGCTGCGCAGCGCTGCGGAACCCCAGCCCGAGGCCGTGATCCGTCCACACCTGATCGAGCAACTCGGCGGACCACCCGAGGAGCGTTTCGCCTCGTTCGACTGGACCCCGCTCGCGAGTGCATCCATCGCACAGGTGTATCGAGCGACGCTTCCGGCCGGCGGCGACGTGGTCGTCAAGGTGCAGCGGACCGGGCTCGACGACACGATTGCCACCGATCGCGCGGCGATCATGCAGATCGCCGAACTGATCCAGCGGCGGACCGCACTCGGGTTGTCGGTCCAGCCGGCCGACCTCGCAGAGGAGTTCATCGCGAGCGTCGAGGAAGAACTCGACTTCAGCGTCGAGGCGAACAACGCGCTCGTGCTCGCCGCAGGACTCGCGGACATCGACGGCATTCGCGTTCCGACGATCCACCGGGAACTGTCGACGAGCAAGGTCCTGACCGAGGAGTACGTGGCCGCGCCGAGCATCGTCGACGGCGACGCGATCGCCGCGCTCGGGATCGACCGAGCGCAGCTCGCCGACCGGCTCATCGAGGCCTTCCTGCACCAGATCTTCGACGTCGGCGTCTTCCACGCCGACCCGCACCCCGGCAACATTCTCATCGAACCCGACGGCACCATCGTGCTGATCGACCTCGGAGCGGTCGGCAGGATCGGCCCGGGGCACCGGGTTGCCGTGCTCGATCTCCTGGCCGCGGCTGCGGTCGGCGACGCTGTCGGTCTGCGTCAGGCACTCGAGCGGATCGCGCTGTTCGATCGCCGTCTCGACACCAGGATGCTCGATGCCGCGCTGGAGACGTTCCTCGGCCGGCACATGAGCACGGGCGGCGGCATCACAGCGGCCGCATTCGAGGACCTGGCGTCGCTGATCGGTCAGTTCGGCATCCGCCTGCCGGCGTGGTTCGGAACGCTCACCCGCACGATGGTGTCGTTGGAGGGGACGCTGACGACGATCGACCCGGAGTTCTCGCTGGTCGATGCCGCCCGGCGGCACGCCGAAGCGAGCATGGGCCGACCCACCGTGAGCGGCCTCAAGGACACGGTGGAACAGGAACTGCTCCATCAGCTCCCGCGTCTGCGCCGTGTGCCCGAACGCGTCGACGAACTGTTCGGTCAGCTGCTCGCCGGACAGCTGTCGGCCAGCGTGTCGTTCCTCTCCGACGAGCGCGACACCAGACTGATCACGCGGCTCGTCGATCGTCTCGTGCTCGCGATCATCGCTGCGGCCACCGGCATCGGAGCCACGATCCTGCTCGGCGTCGAGTTCGGACCCACCCTCGGTGGCACGGTCTCGATCAACGAGGTGCTCGGCTACTTCGGCATCGTTGCCGCTTCGATCCTGGCGCTCCGCGTGGTGGCGGGGGTCGTCCGTGACGGCGTCGTCTAGCGTTCCGAAGTGCTCCTCGCACGGGTTGCCGCCGACTTCCCGACCGATGGCGATGTCGTCGACGTGGCCCGGGGCATGACCGCGCCGTCGCTGGTCAGCGACGCTTGGTGTCCGACGGTCGCGGCTCGAACTCGGCCGGGATCCGTTCGGACTCGATCGCCGCGACGAGTGCGGCGTGGTCCTGTTCGTTGACGTCCGCATACGACGTCGCGAAGTCCGCCACGGATTGGTCGAACTCGTCGGTGTCTCCCAGGTACGCCGAGATCGACACACGGAAGCCCGAGCGGGCGTGGGCGCGGGCGAGCGTGACGCCGCACACGTCCGCGTACGAGGTGAGGGCCCCTGGCGTGAGATGGGTGACGTCGATCGAGGCCTTCCCGTCCCACAGCTGGCGCACGTAGAAGTCGTGCAGTCTGTCGTCGAGCGCGCGTAGCCGGTACCACCCGAGCAACGGATCGCTGGCGGTCTGCATGAGGCGCTGGCCCTCGACGACTCGTTGTCCGCGGTTGTCGTAGGGAGACGGACCGCAATAGGGCTCGAGCACCGAACGCTTGGCCTCCTTCAACTGCAGCAGCAGCGGGTCGGCCTCGTTCAACCCCACCATCAACACGACCATCGCACGCGTGCCGACACTGCCGACACCGACCACCTTCCGTGCGAGATGCACGTAGCGGTACCCGTCGAGCAGGTGCTGATGTTGCGTCGACAGACTCGCCCGGTACTGCTGCAGGAATTCCCGTATCACGCCGACGTAGCGTCGCCGCCCACGGTCGTCGAGCAGATCGTCGATCGGAACCAGGAGCGGCGGTTGACGAGCGAAGCGCAGATCGCCGTCACTGTCGTCGATGAGCTTCGTGAACGCCGAGAGATGGTTCCGCGTCATGCCCTTCCGAACGTCGTGTTCCAGGCGCGCCGAGAGTTTCTTGTCACCCCTGCTCTGGATCATGTGCAGCAGGTCACCGACGTCCAGGCGGGCGTGCCACACCTCGAGGTTGCTCATCCCGGCGAGCTCGGCCATCCGCTCGCGGTAGCCCCGCACGCTCGCCGTCACCGCCGATC
>CAVQRU010000044.1:0-239201 GCA_963715285.1 Ilumatobacteraceae bacterium
ACGGTTGGGCCGGAGTCGCGCACCAAGTTGAAGTGCGAACCCGTGAAAGCGTGCGCTGATGCCGAGCGCATCAGTCGCACTGGCGATGCCAACCTTCGGTCATGATCCAGCTCCAAGACTTGGTCGATGAGCGTTCCGGGAATCCTGCTCAAGGTCGATGCCGTCACCGTTCGTGTTCCCGACATCGACGCCGGCCTCGGCTGCTACGTCGACGTCCTGGGCCATCGGGTGAAGTGGCGCAACGACGCCATTGGCCTGGCAGGCCTCGAGCTGCCGGACGGTGACTCTGAACTTGTTCCCACCGCTGAGCACGGCTACGAACCCAACTGGCTCGTCGATTCAGTCGACGACGCAGTCGAGGTGTTCCGCTCCGACGGCGGTCACGTCATTGCTGGGCCGTTCGACATCCCCGTTGGCCGCCTTGACGTCGTCCTGGACCCGTTCGGGAACGCACTTGTCATGCTCGACTTGAGCAAGGGCACAAACACCACCGACGAGACCGGCGTCGTTATCGGAGTCAGCAGCTGAGCCCACGGCACTGGCGGCCAGGTGGCCGGCACTATGCGCTGCCGCATTGCGTTGCGGCGCCACGGCCGTCGTCCAGTGTGATTCCGCGTGGCGGGCTGTGCGGGACCGCTCGACTGATTGGGTGCCCGTAAGAACGGCGTTGGCGCGCTCGCGAGTGGGGTCAGCTTCGTAGTGGGCGTCCTCGCTGGCCATCCACGATTCCCAGTCGTCGAGTGCTGCGATGCCGTCGCGATCGACCCCGAGGCGGGGGCGTTCCTAGCGTGTGGTCTCGATCCAAGTCTGAGGTGCTGCTCGGTATCGGCGCCACTGTCAGGTTCGGCGCCAGTGGCGGGGTCTCAGCCGCTGCCCGAGCGCCCGCCTGTCTAGCGCACGCCGTCCGTCCGGCTGATCGAGAGGGCATCGTCGTCCGGTGCGTTGGCACCCGACCCCTTTGAACTCTCTCGCCTCGATGGCTCGCTTCGCGACGGCTGCGCGGGAGGATCTGTCGTTCGCAGTCAGCAGCTCAGAGAGTCACGTCGACTTCGACGCCAGCGAGCACTCGCCCGTTGACCTGAATCTCGATCCGATGCGGGCCGGGACGGATCTGGCGTATCGAGACGTGGGCGAATCGGTGGCGACGCTCGATGATGATTGGCTGGCTTGCGACGAGTGTGCGGGTCGCCAGTTTGAAGACCTTGCCAGCCTTTCGACCGGTCGCACCTTGGTAATGCACGAGGTAGTCGATCACTGCCGCGGTGTCGGTGTCGGCAACAGCCGTGAACTCGAACGTCACCTCCTCACCGATCGCGATCGAGGCCGGGCGACACGCCAGACCGCTGAGCCGGATCGTGTCGGCGTTGCCGAAGCCGAGCACCGCCAACGCTGCGGGGTCACCGCGCTTGACCAGCGATCGCAGCGCGTGACGGATGACGTAGTCGCCGTGCGTCGTCGCGGTCGACCATCGTTCGGCCGTTGCCACGGCGAAGGCCGGGTGGTCTTTGCTGATGTCGTTGAGATGGTTGGCCACCGAGCGGCGCACGTACTCGGATGGGTCGTCGAACAACTGGTCGAGCAACCCGATGGTCGGGGTCGGATCATCGACCAATCGTCGCAGCCGTGCGCCCCATGGCAGCCGCGGTCGCGACCCTTCCGAGACCAGTCGCCGGACATGTTCGTCGGGATGATCGACCCAGGCGTGCAGGTGCCGCATCGTGATGTCGAAGTGAGTGTCGATGAACGGTCGGATCGCGAATTCGGCGGAGAACCGTGGTGTCAGTTCGGCCAGCAACGGCAACGCCGTTTCGGGTTCATCGAGCATCGAGATCGACACGTACTCGCAGATCGGCAAGGACGACCAACCCTGAAGCCCGCCTGCGTCGAGAGCGGCACGTATCACCCGATCGGCGTCATCGGCATCCGACGGCATCGTCGTCACCAACGCCGCGGCGATGTGACGTACCCGATCCATCAGCGCCAACTCGTCCAGACCGTCGAGCGCCAAGGCCACGAATCGGGGGGCATCGATACCGCGTCCGGCGCCGGCCAGGTCGGCTGCGAGACCCTCGACCATGGCAGGAGAGATCTGGTCCTTGAAGTCAGCCATCAGAACCTGATCCAGACGGACCCGGCACGGCGTCGATGAGATCGGGCATCGCCACCAGCAGCTGTGCCCCCACACGTCGGCGAGAGCAGCGAAGGTCTGGGCGGAAACAACGTGGGCATGGCGTAAATGCCACCAGCGGCAAAACGTTCATGAGGCTGTTCGGTCTCGGGCTGGACATCGCCGTCCTTGTCGACGCCTACATCGTCCGAGCGGTTCGGCATCCGTGAGGGCGACGAACGAAAGCAGCGATCGCCAGACGGACTGTCGACATGCAGCAGGCGTCGACGAGGCGGCTAGCACGATCGGGTTGACCCGGGGTCGGCCGTTGTGCCGACCCCGAGTCCGCATGCGTTGAGGGCGTGACCGCGCGAGCGCGTAGTCACTGGTAGGTCGCTGCCAAGGCAGGTTCGCCGTGGAGCATCAGGGCGCTCTCGAGGTCGACCATGGAGAACATCGGGCTACAGGACTCCGATGTCACCGCCGCCTCCGCGGCTGCTTTGGCGTCTTGCATTGTTTTCCACCAAACGACCTCGACCCAGCGGTCCTCGCTGACCGAGTGTGATAGCTCTCGGGAAACGAATCCGGGCTGGGTCTTGATCCAGTCGGTTGCAATCGCGGCGGCCTCGATGAACCGCTCGCGGTCGGTGCCTTCGTTGAGCTGGAACACGACGAGTTCGAGGGCCCCG
Organism: Ilumatobacteraceae bacterium; assembly: GCA_963715285.1. GTDB lineage: Bacteria > Actinomycetota > Acidimicrobiia > Acidimicrobiales > Ilumatobacteraceae > Sva-07. Next base: position 2,797 of record CAVQRU010000044.1, read on the forward strand.
TGTGCGGTGTCGGGATTGTCAGACATGTGGTTCTCCTTCGATGATGTGCCGGGTTGGCACAGCGCTCTGATTTCAGAACGATAGGTGAAATATATCATGCTGGCTCAAGGCTGGCAACAAATTTCAGAACAGTAGGTGTACAATTAACCCAACCCGCGGAGAGGAGACGCAATGGGTCGCAAGAAGACGTACGACCGCAACGAAGCTCTGGCCAGGGCACGCGACCTCTTCTGGGCCAAGGGGTACGAGGGCACCCATCTCGAAGAACTCGTTGCAGCCACCGGCGTGAACCGCTTCAGCTTGTACGCCGAGTTCGGAGGCAAGGAGGGGCTGTTCCTTGAGGCATTGACCGACTACATCGAAGGCGCGAAGGCCACCTATGACGATCTGCTCGGCCGAGAACCCGCAGGCCTGGCGAACATCCGCGACTACTTCGCCTCCATCCGGTTCACCCGCGGCTACGCCGGATGCTTCCTGATCAACACCCTCACCGAGAAACACGTGGTCGCCGCTGAAGCATTCAAACTCGCCAGGCGAACCACCAAACACGCCCAGCGCCTCTTCCTCCGCAATCTCGAAGCCGCCCAAGCAACAGGCGAACTCCACCGCGAACGCGACGCCGACACCCTCGCGAAGCTCCTCGTCGCCCTCGACCAAGGCCTTGCGATCTACGGTATTGTCTCCCCCTCCAACAAGGACAAAGACGCCATCTTCGCCCAAGTCGACTTGCTGCTCGGCAAAGGTGCGCTGCCCACTTGAGCGGGACTGTGGATTTGACGGTGTTTCCGGTCTGACTCGCTCGCTGTGATGGCGGGCGGAAAGGAGCGGTGTGATGACCGCAACGGCAACACTGGAAGATGTGGCCAAGAAGAAGGAGTCGCCGCCTGAGTCGGCGGAACTGACCGCTGCTCGGGAACTGGTGCGCCAAGCCAAAGAACAGGGCTTGTCGCTCACGGGCCCGGACGGCTTGTTGAAACAGGACCAAGACGGTGCTGGAGACGGCGTTGAACGAGGAGCTCACCGAGCATCTCGGTCATGACAAGCACGCCGCGTCGGAGACGGGCAACGTGCGTAACGGCACCCGCACCAAGACGGTGTTGACCGAAGCAACCGGGCACGTCGACATCGAGGTGCCACGCGATCGGGCTGGCACGTTCGAACCCCAGATCGTGCGCAAACGACAACGCCGCCTGTCTGGGGTCGATGAGATCGTGTTGTCGCTCTACGCGAAAGGGTTGACGACCGGTGAGATCTCGGCGCACTTCGCTGAGATCTACGGGGCGTCGGTGTCCAAAGAGACCGTGTCGCGGATCACCGATCGGGTGCTCGAGGAGATGAACGACTGGACGGTGCGACCTTTGGACGAGATCTACGCGGCGATCTTCATCGACGCGATCTCCGTGAAGGTTCGTGACGGCCAAGTCGCCAACCGGCCGATCTACGCCGCCATCGGCGTCAGCCTCGACGGTGAACGCGACATTCTCGGCTTGTGGGCCGGCCAGGGCGGCGAAGGCGCCAAGTTCTGGATGAGTGTGCTCACCGACCTCCGCAACCGTGGGGTGCGTGACACGTTCTTCGTCGTGTGCGACGGCCTCAAAGGCCTGCCGGAGGTGGTCGGCAACGTGTGGCCACAAACCATCGTGCAAACGTGCATCATCCATCTGATCCGCAACACGTTCCGGCTCTCGAGCCGCCGGGACTGGGACGCGATCAAACGGGCGATCAAGCCGATCTACACCGCCGTCAACGCCGATGCCGCCCGGGTGGCGTTCGACGAGTTCACCGACACCTGGGGTGACCGCTACCCGGCGATCGTCAGGTTGTGGGACAACGCCTGGGCAGAGTTCATCCCGTTCCTCGACTACGACATCGAGATCCGCACCGTGTTGTGCTCCACCAACGCGATCGAGTCGCTGAACGCCCGCTACCGGCGCGCCGTCAAAGCCCGAGGGCACTTCCCCTCCGAGCAGGCCGCGTTGAAATGCTTGTACTTGGTGACCAGATCACTGGACCCCACCGGTCAAGGTCGGCAACGATGGGCAATGCGCTGGAAGCCGGCACTGAACGCCTTTTCAATCACATTCGCCGACCGGTTCCCGGCCGCCGAGACCTACTAACCAACAATGCCGGAAACACCGTTAACGAGATAGTCCCACTTGAGCGGCTCATCGTTTCTGGCGGGAGTGACGGTGTCGAGCAGCGCCCGGTTCGGCTTGCCGGAGCACGGCGCGGATCCGGTAGTTGCGGAATCGGAGGAACCCGAAGCCGACGCGTTTGATGCGCTTCACGAGGTTGTTCAGGCTTCGGTGGGTTCGTTCGATAGGCCGCAGTGGCGCCAGTTCGTGATCAGTGTCGCCCAGCGGGCGATCGTGCGGCCGAGTCGGCGGATCTCCGATTCTGTGTGTGTGAAGTGTGCGGCCGGCCCCGATCAGCGGGGTCGTAGCCCAGACGATGTCGGCGATTTGCGTCTGCGAGTTCTTGATCAGCAAGGTTGGTAACGCTGGCGAGCATGAGGACCGCGAAATCTTCGTCCTGGTCAAGGGAGGTCGTTGTGGTTTTCGGCCCCGGCGTTCGGCGTTGCGAGTTCGGTGAGGATCGTCGTGGCATTGTCGAGGAGGGTCGAGAAGTGGCCCGCCCCCTCGACCAGCGTCAGAGAGGCGGACGCGATGTTGTCGGCCAGGAATGCTGCCCACGCTGGGGTCGCCTGACGGTCGCTGGCTCCGTGCCAGACCGCGGTGGTGGTCTGGATCGCCGCCAGTTCGAAGCCCCAGTCGCGGTGGTAGAGCGATGCCTCGTGTACGAGGCCAGCTGGGCCGTCTCGTGCGGCCTCGTTCATCTCGGCCAGGATCGTGGCCGCGATGTGCGGTTGGTCGCGGAACATGGCGCCGTCGGCCGGTTGCATCTTGGCCCATGCCCGCAACCATCGGTCCGGGTGTTTGGACATCTGGCGGAGTTGGCTGCGGGCGACTGTTCGGTAGAGGGTTGGGTGGTTCATGAACGCGTTGACGACGCGGAACATTGGATGCAGCCCCCGGTTCGTCGCTGGTGGAGGGGCGACGGAGGACACGGTCGCAACTCGTGTGATTCGCTCGGGTAGGGCGGCGGCACACGCGAGCGCATGGGGCCCGCCGCCGGAGTGACCGACGAGCCCGAACCGTCCGAGATCGAGTCGATTGGCCAGTTGCTCGACATCGCTCGACCAGTCCAGGAGTCCACGACCCGGCTGGTAGGTCGAACGGCCGAACCCCGGCCGCTCCGGGCAGATGAGCCGAACACCGGTCGCAATTGCGGCGGCTTCCAACAGGCTGCCGGCGAGTCGGGAGTCGTTGCCGCCGTGGAAGAACATGACGGGCCGTCCTGCTTCGAGGCCGAATTCTGCCCAGCAGAGCGTTCGGCCATCGACAGTCGTCATCTCCAGTCGTTCTCGGTTGATCATTCGGCCCTGATTCCGGTTGGGTCTTCAACATGGGTGTCTCGGACTACCCATGTGTAGCGGGCCGGCTCGAAGCGAGGAGCGGCTCGACGGTTCAGCGGTGTTTTTCGAGATGGCGCTTGAGTCCCTCGAGGAGTTCGCGCATTCCGGCTCGGTAGTTGCGTCGGACGGCGACTGCGTTGAGGATCCGTCCGAGCGGGCCGTACTTGAGGGTGTAGGTCGGGCTGACGGTCACCTCGGTGCGATCTCCGATTGGGCTGTCGGTGAGGGTGAACGCGATGTCGGCGGTCTTGAACGGAAGGGTCGAGTCGGTGATCCGGAAGGTGATCGCGGTTCCTGGTTCGAACTCGACGACGTGTTCGGTGAGCGAGTGCTTGGTGGAGATGTCGCAGTGGCGGGCACCTCCGACGCCGTCGATGTCGTTGGTTCGGTGGGATGCGATGAGGCCTGGATTCCAGGTGGCGATGGTGCCGATGTCGGCGAGGGCTGCCCACACGGTGTGGCGTGGGGCGTCGATCGTGGTTCGTTCGGTGAAGGTGCTCATGGGAGATGCTCAGAGAGTTGGTGGGTGTGGGTGTCGAGCGCGGCGAGCACGGTTGCCTCGTCGGCGGGTGGGAGCCAGATGACGACTCGATCGATGCCAGCGTCGTGGTAGCCGGCCAGGAGTGCCGGGTCGCCCTGAGATGAGTACACGGTCACGACCGCGGTCTCGGGGTCTCGGTCGTGTTGTTCGAAGGCGTGGCGGAGTCGGGGAAGGTGGCCGACGACGTCGCCGTAGCCTTCGATCGGGAGCCAACCGTCGGCCCAGGTGGCGATGTCATCGAACACCTCGCTGGTGGCGCGTGCCCCGATGTGGATCGGCGGGGCGGGCTGCTGGACGGGCTTGGGCCAGGACCACGACGGCTCGACCGCGCAGTAGTCGCCGCTGTAGGCGCCCTCGTCGCCGGTCCAGAGCTCGCGCATGAGGGCGATGTGGTCGATCAGTCGGGGGCGCACGGTGTCGAGATCGACGCCGTGTGTTGCGCATTCCTCACGGTTCCATCCGTAGCCGACGCCGAGTTCGAGCCGGCCTGCGGACTGCCAGTCGAGTGTGGCGATCGTCTTGGCTGCGATGACCGGGTCACGCAAGGCAAGCAACGCCACGCCGGTCCCGATTCGCAGCCGGGTCGTCGTTGCCGCAGCTGCGGCGAGCGCGATGAACGGGTCGCAGGTGCGTCGGTACCACTCGGGAAGTTCACCACCGGGCCACGGCGTCGCACGTGACACCGGGACATGGGTCTTCTCGGTGACCCAGAGCGAGTCGAACCCGCGTGCTTCGACTTCGGGTGCGAGACGATGCATCGGCATCGTTTGGTCGGTGGCGAAGATCATCACTCCGATCTTCATTCCAGCGTCGCCGTCCTTCGTCGAGTTCACGGCGCGGCTGGCTGGTCGTAGCCGAAGAACCCGGCGAGGTGCACGATCCGGCCGTCGTCGATGACCGCAACGTCGAGGCCGTCGAGTGCGACGACACCGTCGGCGCCGATCATCTCCCAGCCCCACCGCACCAGGTTGTGATGGGCGTCGACGCCGCCCTTCTGACGGAACGAGCTTCCCGGGTAGGTGGCGTGGAACCCGGCGAACATCGCCGCCAGCTGCTCGTGGCCGGTGACCTCGGCGATCGGGTCGCTGGACTGCGCGTCCGGTGCCCAGGTGCGACGGATCGCGTCGCTGCGAGCGGTGTCGCTGGTCGCGTTCCAGCATTCGAAGTAGCCGTCGATCAGGGTCTGGGGGTCGGTGGTGCTCGTGGTTGTCTGTCGTGTTGCTCATGTGTGCCATCGTCGGGCAACTCGTGACGCAAAGCGATGACCCGTTGGGTCAAACGACTGCGGACAGATCGGAGGCGCGATCGATCCATGGCCGCGCCGCCAAGATCTCCCGGGTGGTTTGATCGGCCGGGTAGAGCGTCTCGATCGACAGCTCCGACAATGTCACGTCCTGAGCGGTGCCGAAGGTGGTCACGGTCGACAGGAACGACAGCTCGACACCGTCGATCACGATCCGCAGGGGCAGCACGACGTCCGGGGCTGTGGGCATGGTGCGAGCAGCCGTCGGGGCGTAGGTCTCGCACTCGTCGATCAAGGCTCGGAGTTCGTCGTCCTGGGTGAGCACGAGCACGTGGCGCATGTGACGCAGCAATTGGCCGGCGTACTCGTCGAAGTTCGTCACCCGTGACGCGAGCCCGTCGGGGTGCAGACTCAAGCGGGCCACGTTCAAACCCGACGTGAGCAGTGCTGGGTCGACACCGGCGGTGAACCAGAACGCGGCAGTGTTGGCGTCGACAACATTCCAGCGTGTGTCGATCACCGTCGTCGGATTCGGATCGTTGCCGTCGAGCACCAATCGGATCACGTCACGAGCCGCAGCCAACGCGTCGTCGTCGAGTGAGTACTCGCTGAACACCGGCGCGAACCCGCCAGCGAGCAGCATGTCGTTGACCGCACGTTTGGGCATCTCGAACTCGTCCGCCAGATACAGCAACAGCTCGCGACTCGGCTTGGCCCGGCCGGTCTCCACACACGACAGATGCCGCGTCGACACGCCCGTCCGGCTCGAAACGTCGAGCTGACTCAAACGGCGCACCGACCGCCACTGCCGCAACAGGGTTCCTGCATGAAGATCCGTCGGTCGGGGCATGATGCCCAGCGTAGGAAGGACACAGCCTCAGAGCCATGACCCAACACGTCATGGAATCCGGACAGCGTCGGTCGTCACGATCGACTCATGGAACTCTCCGCCAACACCGATCCGATCACGAAACTCCGCTTCGTCCTCACCGCCAACGCCACCACCTCAGGACTCGCAGGTCTGACCGCACTGGTCGCTGGCGAGCGTGTCGACAACTGGCTCGACACCGCGCATTCGGGCTGGGTCCGCATCATCGGTGCCGGCCTCGTCGCGTTCGCCCTCGCCGTCATCGCGCTCTCGCGCTCCAACGAGCAGAATCTCCGCCGATGGGTGCCGGCAGTCAGCATGGCCGACGGCGGCTGGGTCGCCGCGTCGATCGCGACCATCATCGCGGGCTGGTACTCGAGCAGCGGTGCCGCCATCATCGGAATCATCGCGGCCATCGTCGGAACGTTCGCCATCACTCAGATACGGCTCTTGCGAACCCCTTCGGCACCCGCCACACCATCACCGAGGCTCACTGCTTCGCGAGAGCGCCGTCGATGAGCACCCATCGCGCCCGAGCGATAATCCCGGAGCAAGGAGCACGCCAACGCGCCGCACCGCCGGCGCACTGTGTCACCGTGCCGCTCGTTTTGGCCCGCACGTAATCCCGGTCGCACCGACGGCTGACGAGCTCGGCTGGTGGGCGGGATTATGGGGTGCTCGAGTTGGGCCGCGATGCAGCGCGAGTTCATGCGGCACGAACTGCGTTACGGGGCGGCGATATCGAGCGCCTCCGTCCGGCACATAGGCCGTTGGCCTCTGATCCGTCGGCGGGTCTGCATTGCCGGCAAACGCTGGTTGCGCGCTTGGCGATCAGCAAGATGTCGCCGAAGTTCAACGGTTGACGAGTGCTCCGTCATCACATCGTGCGACCGACACGACTCCTGCTACTCGCCGGTGAAGACGGGTCGCCGCTTCTCGAGGAACGCTTGCATCCCCTCGCGTTGATCTGCCGTGCCCGAGCAGGCGATGACTGCGGCGCGTTCAGCAGCCAAGGCATCGTCGAGGGATGCGTGCCCGGCGCCGACGACGCACCGAAGGACACCAGCGACGGCAACGGGTGGCATCGCGGCGAGTTCGAGTGCGAGCGCGCGTGCGGCGGACTTCAGGTCTTCCACCGGATGGACTTCGTGCGCGAGGCCGATCCGGTGGGCCTCGTGGCCATCGATCTTCTTGGCGCGCAGGATCATGTCGAGCGCGTGGTCCCGTCCGACGCAGCGCGTCAGACGTGCCGTGCCTCCCCAGGCCGGCACGGTTCCGAGGTCCAACTCCGGCAGACCGATCCGAGCGCCCTCGTCGGCGGCGAGACGGAAATGGCACGCGAGGGAAAGCTCCAGACCACCGCCGAGGCAATAGCCGAACAAGGTTGCGATCGATGGCTTGCCCATGGTCTCGATGGCGCGGAGCACCCGGAGCCGTTGGTCGAGGACCGCATGCGTCCCGCCGCGTTCGGCTGCCCCGGACATCAACTGCTTCAGGTCCATCCCGACCGAGAAGTGCTCATCACCCATGGCGGTGAACACGAGCGCCCGGACCGAGGGATCGCTCGCCGCGTCGACGACGGCCTGCTCGACGGCGTCCATGTACTCGAACGTCATCCGGTTGCGGGGTGGATCGTTGTTGGTCAACGTCAAGACGCCACGCTCGAATTCGATCGCCAACGCATCAGAACTACTGCGCACGGTCATGGCTCATCCTTTCGTCACGACCAGCCCACCTGGCTGGTCAGCTGATCGTCGTCTCGAGTGCAGCGATGTCGTCGGGTGCGTTCTCTGCGGTGGCGTTCGCCGCAGTGGCGTTCACGCTCCCGGTGCCGCCGACGACGAGGTGGAGCGCCGTGATCGTTCCCGACAGATGACGGCGGAGTTCGGCGGCCGCTTCGACGGCATCGCCGGCAATCGCAAGGTCCTTCAGTGTTCGGTGGGCCTCGGCGGTGTCGTAGTCGTCCGGCCTCGACGGGAGGCCGACGGTGATCATCAGCCCGGCGCGGTCGGCGAGTGTGGTCGCCATTCGGAGCAGCCACCCCGAATCGCAGGTGGAGAGCAGTGCTCGGTGGAACGCAGCATGATCGCTGGGTGAAGCGACTCGGGTGAGGGTCAGCGCCTGCCACGCCGACTCGACCCGGTGCCGGTAGGCGTCGTCGGCGTTGCTGACGGCGCGTTCGAGAGCGACCGGTTCGAGCATGAGGCGCAGCTCGTAGATCTCGTTGGCCTCGCGCAGGTCGACCTGGGAGACCCGGGCCTTGCCGTGGGAGTGCAGCTCCACCAGTCCGTCGGCGGACAGGTTGCGCAGCGCTTCGCGCAGTGGTGTGGCCGAGAGACCCATCTGCTCGGCGAGGGTGGAGATCACGAGGGCGTCACCGGGGCCGAACTCGCCTCGCAGGATCGCCTGGCGAAGGCGCTGCTCGGCCCATTCGGTTCGGGTCGGCGGCTGATCGCTGCCGAGCGTCGAAGCGTGGAGCATGGATCGAGTCTGCCACATCTCCCCGTTTGACATCCACTATCGATCATATATGATCGATCATCGTTCGGAGACGACGGGCTCCGACGAAGGAGAGGTAACGCATGGGATTCCGTCTCGCGAACATCGGCGGGCGCGCAGCACTGGTCGACGGTGACCACTACTTCGACCTGTCCGAGATCAGCGGAGGTGAGCTCGGCACCGACCCCATGACGGCCATCACGAGGCCGCATCGGCTTTCCGAACTTTCCGCCACGCTGAGCGCACGTGAACCGACTGGTCGCTTGTCGGACGCCTCGGTCGGGCCGCCGATTCCACGGCCCCAGAAGTCGTTCGCCGTCGGATTCAACTTCCAGGCGCATGCCGACGAGGGCGGGGTGGAGGCGCCGACCGTGCCGCTGGTGTTCACAAAGTTCCCGTCCTGCCTCGTCGGCCCCACCACCGACGTCGAGCTGCGCAGCGACTTCTGCGACTACGAGGGCGAGCTGGTGGTCGTGATCGGTGGCGGCGGCAAGGACATCGACCGCGCCGACGCTTGGGATCACGTGGTTGGCGTCACCGTCGGCCAGGACATCTCCGATCGGGTCGCCCAGTTCGAGGCCAAGCCGCCGCACTTCGATCTCGGCAAGTCCTTCGACACCTTCGGTCCGATGGGGCCCGTGCTGGTGTCCGTCGACGAGTTGGCCGACCGCGACAACCTGCGCATCGTCTGCTCGGTCAACGCCGAAGTCCGCCAGAGCGCGACGACCGCCGAGATGATCTTCGATGTCCCGACGCTGATCAGCTATCTGTCACGGATCACCACGCTGGTGCCGGGCGACATCATCTTCACCGGAACACCGGACGGGATCGGCGCCACTCAGGGCAAGTTCCTCGCCGACGGCGACGTGATCACCACGACGATCGACGGCATCGGCACGATGACCAACCGCTGCGTCCGCGTGAGCGACTACCAAGGAGATGATCGCTGATGGCGCTCAACGGATTGCTCGACATCGAGCTCAGTGTCCCCAACCCCGACGAACTGACCGAGTTCTGGGAGAGACGAGGCATGCTGCGGACCGCCGACGGCGTGCTCGGCACCGCTGATCGGCCAGTCCAGCTGCGAGCCACCGACGGCACGTACCGCCACCTGTCCGAGCTGCACATGAGCTGCGCGACCGAACAGGACCTGGCCGACATCGCCGGTCGGATCGGAGAGATGGGTGTCGACTCGCAGATCGTCGACACTCGGCTCACCTGCGTCGACCCGGTCTTCGGGCACCGGGTGATCATCGACGTGACGGCACCGCACCCGCTCACGCCGTCGCAGGCCCGCGCCTGGAACCACGCCGGCACGCAGGAGCGACTGAACGCCCGCGCCGACGCCGTCGCCGAGGCGCACCCGCGCGCCCGCGCCGGCTGGGCCACGTCGTGCTCGGCACACCGCACTTCGAGAAAGCGACAGCGTTCTTCTTCGACGGGCTCGGCTTCAAGGTGTCGGACCAGATCCTCAACGGCGTCGCCACCTTCGGGCGCATCGAATCAGACCATCACAACCTGCTCATCCAGCCAGCACCGACGTCATACATCAACCACTACACGCTCGAGATGGACGACATCGACGCGATCGGCAAGGCCGGGCAGTCGGTGCTGGCCGAACGGGCCGACGCGAACGTGGTCGGTGTCGGCCGCCACTTCCTCGGCTCGAACGTGTTCTGGTACCTCACCGACCCGTCCGGCACGATGTTCGAGTTCTTCTCCGACATCGACCAGATCGTCGACGACGAGGCCTGGGAACGCGACCACTGCAAGCGCGACTGGATGGGCTCCGACGGCCCCGCCCCAGTGTCGGTGTGGGGACCGCAGGAGCCCGAGACGTTCCTCAACCCGGCCGACCTGGCAGTCATCGGCGCTGCCCGCGAAGAGCTGGGCTTGGACTGACCCCGATGAATCTCGGCATCAACGGCCGCTCGGCCATCCTCATGGCATCCAGCCGCGGCCTCGGGCGCGCATGCGCCGAGAGCCTCGCCCACGAGGGCGTGCACCTGGTGATCAACGGCCGCACACAAGCCGACGTGGAGCGCACTTGCGACGAACTCCACGGGACTCACGGCGTCAACGCCACACCGATCGTCGGCGACGCAACCACGACCGAGGTCCACGACAAGCTGCTGGCCGCGTGCCCGGAACCGGACATCGTGCTGCTCAACGGCGAAGGCCCACCGCCCAGCTCGTTCGGCGACATCGACGCCGGCATGTGGGCCGACACGCTGCAACGAACAATGGTGTCGCCGCTGCTGTTCGTCCAGCGGGTCATCGACGGCATGCAGCAACGCCGCTTCGGCCGCATCGTGGCCATCTCGTCGGCGATGGTGAAGTCGCCGAATCCGTTGATGAGCATGTCGCACGGCCCGCGACTCGGTCTGACCGGCGTACTCAAGGGCCTCTCGAAGTCGGCCGTGGCCCACAACGTCACAATCAACACGCTGCTGCCCGAGCGGTTCGACACCGGCCGCCAGCAACAGATGGCGGAACTGGTGATGCAGTACCGCGGCGTCACCTACGACGAGGCCCGCGCCGAACAGGTGGCGTCGATCAACGCAGGCCGGCTCGGACGCCCAGAAGAGTTCGGCGACACGTTCGCGTTCGTGTGCTCCGCACAGGCCGGGTTCATGAGTGGCCAGAGCATCCAACTCGACGGCGGCAGCTACGACGGACTCTTCTGATGAGCACCACGGCCGCGTCCACATCCGTCGACGTCGTCATCGTCGGTGCCGGCCCCACCGGTCTGACCGCTGCGCATCTGTGCCGCCGGCTCGGGTTGTCGGCCATCGTGCTCGAACAACGCGACGGTCCCCAACGAAGCCCTGCGGCCCACGCCATCAACGCCCGCACGTTCGAGATCTGGCGCCAGGCGGGCGTGGAGATGGATCGAGTGCTCGCAGCCGCGCTCTCCTCCGAGGAGGCAGGCCTAGTCCACTGGGTGACGAAGTTCGGTGGCGAGGTCGTCGGCACGTTGCCCTATGAACGCCAGGGCGACGAGATGCTCGCCGTCACGCCGACCCCGCTGCGCAACCTCAGCCAGCACCGCCTTGAGCCGCTGCTGCTGTCACCCGAACTCGACGTGCGCTACGGCCACCGTTGGATCGACGCGACGGAGACGGACGACCACGTCAAGGTGGCAGCGACCGGCCCCGACGGGCCGGTCCACGTCACGGCCAAGTACCTGCTGGGCGCGGACGGCGCCGCCAGCGCAGTCCGTCGTTCGCTGGGCATCGAACTGATCGGGCCGCGCTCGCTGCAGTCGTTCGTGATGGTCCACATGGCCGCCGACTTCCGTCCGCTCATGGGCGGCCAGCCTGGTGTCCTCTACTTCGTCCTCGACCCCGCCAGCGGCGGCACGTTCGTCTCCCACGGCTGCGAGCGCGAGTGGGTGTACATGCATCCGTGGGACCCCGACACCCAACCAGCCGAAACCCTCACCACCGACCACGGCGAGGCACTCGTCCGCGCCGCGATGACCGACCCCGATGTTCCCTTCGAGATCCTCACCATCGGCACCTGGCACATGAGCGCCCAGATCGCCGATCGCTACCGCAGCGGCCGCACGTTCCTCGTCGGCGACGCCGCCCACCGCTTCCCACCAACCGGCGGACTCGGGTTGAACACCGGCGTGGCCGACGTGCAAAACTTGGTCTGGAAGCTCGCCGCCGTCGAGGACGGCCGGCTGGACCCATCCGTGCTGGACACCTACGAGGCAGAGCGCAAGCCGGTTGCACAGTTCAACTGCGACCAGTCGATGCACAACGCATTCAAGATGATCGAGATCCCGATGGCGCTCGGTGCCACCGAAGACATCGAGGAGTCGATCGCGGCGATGCACGCCACGCTCGCCGACCCGGCGGGCCGCAAAGCGGTGCAGGCAGCGATCGCGAACCAGGCGATCCATTTCGACCTGCTCGGCCTCCAACTCGGCCACACGTACTCCGGCCCACTGGTACTCGATGACGGCACCGACGCGTCGACGCTCGAGGAGCCAGCACGCGACTACGTGCCATCCACCCGCCCCGGCGGACGCCTCCCGCACACATGGCTACCCGACGGCCACTCAACCCTCGATCTCGTCGACGTCGCTAAGCCGACACTCCTCGTGCGCGACGGTTCACCTCCCGGAGCAATCGGCCAAACGTGCGTGATCGTCTCGTGCCCTGCCGAAGTGTGGGACAACACGTTCGGTCTCGACGACGACCAATGCCTGATCGTGCGACCCGACCAGCACGTCGCCTTTCGCGGTGCCACCAGCGATGCAGGCGCAGCCCTGACGCAGCTGCTCGGCACAAATTCCACGCGATGACAACCCGCAAGCGAGCCCCAAGGTCGCACAACGCCGCGCGGGCTGGGGCGGGCGGAATGCGCGACGTGATTCTGTGACGCCGCAGTGGGGCCGTACCCGAGTGGCTCGCCGGCCTTCGTTTCCGTGATTCTGCGGGTCGTTATGTAGTGGGTGCAGCGTCGGAGCCGAAGGCGAGCAGTGTGTGCCAGAGGTACTTGAGTTGTTGGGCCTCGGACTCGGGCGGGTCGCCGGAGGTCTGCATCTCGGCCAGGTGAATGGCTCGTGCGGCCACGCCGATGGAGCCGGCATCGATGACCCCGTCGGCGCGTGGCCGCTCGAGCTCCGACGTCGGGCATCGTCGGCCCTCGGAAGTCGGTCGGTATTCGATCGACGGCGAGTTTCGATCCGGCGTGCCATTCGACCTCGATGTCGTAGCGCTCGGACAGGTGGGTCACGGCCTGGTCGACGTCGGTGTGCTGGAACGAGGGGTCCAGCACGATGGAGTCGACATCGGTTCGCAGATCGATGCCGCCGTGGACTTGCAGCTCGACGTAGTGGTCCAGGTCCCGGCGTGGCTTGCCGTTCGCTGATGGATCGTCGAGCAGGTCGAGCAGTCCGCGTTGTTCGACCGGCACCCCGAGGAGTGCGCCGTGGTCGACCTGTTCGGCGAGGGCGGCGAGCACGCACCAGGGAGTGTCGAAGGTGCCGATGTCGCTGGGGCCGGCGTGGCTGTCGCCGACACAGATCGTCGCGCGCTCACGCACATGGTCAGCGAGCACGAGGAAGCATGAACCGAATCGGGGTGATCCGCCGTGCGGGTCACCGAGCAGATCCCATGCGCCGTAGACCGGGAACTCGACGATGGTGGGGTCTGCGTTGTCGTAGGCGTGGGCGAACAGTTCGTGTTCCCACCGTTGCCGGTCGCCGCCGGGGAAGGCCGAGCGTCCACCGTTGGAGATACCCGTCACCCATTGGCTGACGTACCGGCCAGTCCGTGCCATGCCCTCGGCAACGGTGACGCCTGATCGAGCGACTCGATCGGGATGGAAGTTGACGGTCAAACGCCCGACCCGCGACAGCTCCACATCCACGATGCTCAGGTCCGGCGTGATCGCCCCGGACGTGCTTCGCTGCCACCTCGCAAACGCCTCCTCACGACGAGCGCCCGCCGCGACTCGCACAGCTTCAAGAGCTCGATCGCTCCAGGACATCGGACTAGTTCAGCACGAGCAGCCTCCGGGTCGCGGTATGGGTTCCAGGCCCGACGATTCTCGCCATTCCGAGCGTTTGCTTGGGCCAGTTCTGTCACCGCAGTCGATCTCCCGATTGGGGAACGAGCATCTACTGTCACGATCCCTCCGGCAATGGAATCGAGATCATCTGCTACACGGGCGGCGCACCATCTTGAGCCAACGCCGGGACAGGCGCCAGGGAACCGTCGAGACGGCTGTGACTCGAGATTATGGAGCACCCGGTAAGGGCCGCGATGCGGCGCGGGCTGCGCCGCATCGCCGGTGATTATCCGGAGCGTTATCGAGTGCCCTCGGCACTTTGACGATGCCTCTTTGGTTGTCAAGGGGGTCTCGGGGCAGGTCGAAGCGCACGTCGTGGGCCCGTTGCCGGGTGCTCGGGGCTGGTCGTAGAAGGACCTGGCTGGGTCCAAGTGGCTATTGTCGTGTGATGTCGCAATCGATCACACCGTTCGAAATCGCCGTCGACGATACCGTGCTGGCAGATCTCCACGAACGCTTGGGGCGCACGCGGTGGCCCGAGGTGGAAACGGTCGACGACTGGAGTCAGGGCATCCCATTGGCCTACCTTCGGGAGGTCTGCGACTACTGGGTGTCGTCATACGACTGGCGGGCACGGGAGGCCGGGCTCAATCGGTTTCCCCAATTCCACACGCCGCTGTCGGGTGACGGCGACGAGCCGCTGGACATCCACTTCCTCCACGTCCGATCTCCCGAAGCCACGGCGCTTCCGCTGATCCTCAGCCATGGCTGGCCGGGGTCGACGGTGGAGTTCATGAAGGTGATTGGACCGCTGACCGATCCCGTCGCCCACGGCGGGAACGCCACGGACGCGTTCCACGTCGTGGCGCCGTCGCTGCCGGGTTTCGGATTCAGTTCCAAGCCCGCTCGGGCCGGCTGGGGAGTCGATCGGATCGCGACTGCGTGGGACGAGTTGATGGTGCGGCTCGGCTACGACCGGTTCGTGGCCCAGGGCGGCGACTGGGGCTCGGTGATTACCACGGCGATCGGCGCACAGAACCTCGGGCACTGCGCCGGCATCCACGTGAACATGCCCCTGGCCGGCCCGACTCCCGACCAAATGAGCGACATGACCGAAGAAGAGATGGGATACGTCGGCCGACTCCAGGCGTACCAAGCGCAGGAGTCCGGCTACTCCACGCAACAGTCGACCCGTCCTCAGACACTCGGATACGGCCTCGCCGACTCCCCGAGTGGACAGGCGGGCTGGGTGCTCGAAAAATTCTGGGCCTGGACCGACAACGACGGCCATCCGGAGGATGCAGTGTCGCGCGACGAACTTCTCGACAACGTGATGTTCTACTGGCTCAACAACACCGCTGCTTCGTCGGGCCGCTTGTACTGGGAGAGCTTCGACCTCGCGGCGCCCGCTCCGAACGTCGCAGTCCCCGCCGGGATCTCACAGTTCAAGAAGGAGATCTTTGGGGCCTCTCGCCGGTGGGCCGAGGGCGTGTACACGGACATCCGGTACTGGAACCAGCTCGACCGCGGTGGGCACTTCGCAGCGTTCGAGGAACCCGACCTCTTCGTCGACGAGGTGCGAGCCAGCTTCCGCCACGCCCGCTGAGCCCCAATCCACCGACCACCAACCCGAGCAGTCAGCCCGCGTGGTTGTGAATTTCGACGAACCGGCAACCAAGGGTCTTGTCCCGGGGCCCCTATCCAGTGGCCACACCGACGCTCGCGACTTAGGCGTGTACCTGAACGCTGGGATGGCGCGGTGACGCGCCGGCGGCGTTCAGTCGAGCGGAACTCTCCGATGGACGAGAATCGTGTCGAGATGGCTCATGACCACTTCGTCGTCCTCGTTCCTGACGAGTGAGAGGCGGATCGTCACGATGCCTCGATCCCCCTTGGACGAGGAGGCCCGCGTTTCGACGATCTCGAACTGAAGGTGGACCTCGTCGCCCGGGCGAAGCGGATGATGGAAGCGCACCTCGTCGTAACCGAACGACGCGATCACTGCGTGTTCGGGGAGTTGGTGAATGAGACGCTGCTTCACGGCAAGGATGAACACGCCCGGTGCTGTTGGGCCGCCCTGGCTGACTGCAACCTCGCTATCGACGTGGATCGGAAGCGGATCCCACCGCTTCGCGAAGTCCACCATCTCGTCACGGTCGATGACAACGGTCGGACTCGTGATGTACTCGCCGACAATCATCTCCTCGAAGTAGATCACGCGCTCACTTCCCGGCACCGACGACGCCGATGGTTGATGCTCACGCTCCTGTCGACTCCCATTTCGCGGACACTAGGTCGCCGCCATCGACGAGCACGGACGCGGGTGCCACCAAACGCCGAATCGGTGACACGATTATGTGGCGCGAGAGTTGGGCCGATACCGAGCGGACTTGCTCGCTCGGCGCCGGTGATTATCCAGAGCATTGTCGAGCGTCCCAGACCGGCACTTCGGGGATGGCCTTGCCCGCTGAGCACGAACGAGACATTTACTGGCTCCTCGGATTTCAGCGGGGTGTGACCGTGGCCAGCACTCGCCACCATCACACCACGCTGAAACGCGAAGCGCCACGAATCGGTGTAGGGTCGGCCAGCCTTCGACGAGGAGGTCTTGGGAAGGTTGGTCTCGATGTCGCAGGTACTCAGGCAGGCTTGGTGGGCGCCATTGGCAGGCCTGCTCGCGTTGGCGCTGCTCGCGTTCGCAGTCGTGATCGGCGTCTCGAACAGTGAAGACGACGGCACCACGGCTGTCGTCGTCGGAGTCGCACTCTGCCTGGCTGGTGCGTTCGCGCTCGCCGCCGGACTCTGGAAGCGGCCGCACGCTCGATCGCTCGGGAACGTCTTGATCGTCGTCGGGTGCGTCCTCGCCGTGTTCTGGTTCTGGACGCTCTGGCTTCCGATCGCAGGGATCGTCGTGCTCGTCGGCCTTGTCAGCAGCGAGGTTCGCGATCGAACCCGACCTGCAGAGGCGCAGTAGGACCTCGCTTGTCGAGATTGTTGCCTCCTCCCTTGGCGACGGGAAAGTGGTGATCGATGTGAAGCAGCTCGGCACTGCGCGGTTCGATGAATGTGTTGCCGCCGGGGAGGCGATGGAACTCGCCCAAGCCGTCCACTACGCACACCACCAGATCCAACACACCCGCCTCCAACTCGACGACCAACCCTGACCATCTCGACCGGCCGCCCGCACAAGTGGCGGAACGTCGAGGGGAAGAACACCCGACGGCCACCCACCAACCGGACGTGTCCGGTTGAGGACCCGTATCCGAGACGAGATCACCGAGCGCCACGTTCGTCGCCGATGGAGAACTCTGACGGTTTCGTCAGATGAGGCCGCTGGCGCGGAACATGCGGTCGTAGATCTCGCGGATGACCGGCTGCTTGCGCAAGTTGTACTCCATGCCGTCCTCTCCCGCCGCGGTCGCCGCCGCTGCCGACTCGAGCTTGGCGTCGCGATAGAGGGCAAGGTCGTCAGGGTTCTCGATCAGCCAGTCGCGAAACATCCGGTGCCGTATCACTTCGGGGCAATCAGGTGAGAAGACGTGCAGGTTGGTGCGCGGATCGTCACAAGTGAGGAGTCGGTGCTCGTGCCAACCCCTCTCACGCAGAACGAATCGGAAACCAGCGGCTTCCAGGTCCGGCACGTAGGCCGCCTCGTCCGAGGAGTCGGCGACGGTGAGGTCGATGTCGATCACCGGTTTGGCGGGCAAGCCCGGCACGGATGTCGACCCGATGTGGTCCAGATCGATCGCCCGCTTGCCGAGCGCAGCACGGATGCGATCGGCCACGACGGCATAGACCTGCGGCCACCCAGGGTCGTGGGCAACCACGATGATCGGCTCCGAGCTCGGTCCACCGTCCACCCAGATCTCTTCACCCTGCGGTCGTTCCCACTCGTAGTGGCGGGTGATCTCCTCCGGCGTCGGCACACTTTCGAGAATACGCCCCGACCCGAGCGGGGATCCGGTCCGCATTTGGGTGATGACCACGTTCGGGGGATCACAGCTCACAATCGACACGCTGGGGTTCACGTCCGGTTGAGGACCGCCTATCGGACACCCTTTGGCCCGAGATCATGGGGCGCTCGTTGAGGGCCGAACTCGCACGCGTCGATCGGCGTCGTGGCGGTGATTGTCGAAAGCGTTATCGGTCGGCTGGCGCGGTAATGAGAGGATCGTTGATGTGGACGGCGAGGAGATTCTTCAGGGTGGTGTCGCGAATGCCGGCGCTGTGGTCCGGTCGGGTGACCACGTTTTGCGTCCCTCGAATCAGCACTCCGCGTCGATCCACACGTTCCTGAAACGCCTCCGGGCAGGCGGATTCCTCGGTGCTTGTGAACCGGTGTCGATCGATCCCGACGGTCGCGAACGTCTGCGCTTCGTACCGGGTGATGTTCCGCTTCCGCCGTACCCGCCGTGGGCCCAGACCGACGAGGCGTTGGCATCGATCGCGGTGCTGATCCGAGGACTTCACGACGCGTCGATTGGTCTGTCTCTCGCCGGCGAGTCGTGGAGCAGCGAAATGGCTGACCCGAAGGGTGGTCCAGTGATGTGCCACAACGACGTCTGCTTGGAGAACGTCGTCTTCCGAGACGGGAGCGCCGTTGCGCTTCTCGATTTCGACTTTGCCGCCCCGGGACGGCGAGAGTTCGATCTCGCTGCGTTCGCACGGATGTGTGTACCGATCGACGACGACTCCAATGCATCACGCTTGGGTTGGGCGTCGATCGGCAAGCCAATGCGTCTTCGCGTCGTGTGCGACGCCTACGGCTGCGACCAGTCCGGTCGAGCCGACGTGCTCGCGTGTCTGTCCGATTCGATCGCCCGTGGTGGCGAGTTCGTCCGACGACGAGTAGAGGCCGGCGAGGTCGCCTTCATCGAGATGTGGAACAACATGGGCGGCCAAGAGCGGTTCGACCGCCGACGCCAATGGTGGTCGGACAACTACCAGGACTTTGCCGACGCACTTCGGTAGTCGAGCTGCACCTTCTCGTCGCGAGCCGGCATTATCTTGCGTCACGCTTGGGCCGGAGTGCGGCGCGCCAGCTCGGGCGTCGACCGGATTACGGAGCGAATGTTGTGGGTGGGTAGGCGCCGAGCATCCTGCCGGTTCCGGACGGGCCCGATGGTCGTCCAAGGCCTCGCAAACATCGGGCGCTGTGTGCGAGCTATTTGCTGGGCGCACAGGCGCGGATGATGTCAAAGGCTGCCTCGGGAGCAACACCGGGCGGCAGGCCGACCGAGACAACGTCGCAAACCTCTCCCCACGCTCCGAGCGCTTCGTTCGCACGGTCGGGCGTCCCCACAACGGCGAGTTGATCGAGCAGGGCTTCTCCCTCAGGTGGGATCACGCACGCTCCCGGTTTCGGTTGCGGGTTCGCCGCCATCACGGCGTCGACCTCTGCAGCGAATCCCTGCTCGCGAAGCAGTCGACTGTAGTTGTCACCCATCGCGACGACATACCAGGCGATGTTCGACGCCGCCGCGGCACGGCCAACCTCGACGTCGGGATCGAGACCCATCAACGGCGCGCCGTAGATGGTCAACGCTTCCGGATCGAGCCCGTGCTCGGACCGGACCCGCTTCAGTTCATCGACGTGAGCACCAAACTGGTCCCGAGCGATGAAAACTGGATACCAACCCGAACCGTCGAGAGCGGCGATGCGTCGCATCCTCGGCCCCATGCCGGCAATCACGATCTCGAGTTCGTGCGGGAGATTCATCCCGAGACGCAACGGTCTCGCATCGGTCGTCCGATTCAGCGTTGCGCGTCCACCACCGATCAGATTCGCCACCTCCTTGGTGACGCGCTCCAGAAGGGCAGCCGGGCGCGAGTACTCCACATCTTGGAAACCCTCTGCCAAACCCGGTGTCGACACCCCGATGCCGAGCACGTAGCGACCGTCGCTGACATCGAGCAACGTTGCTGAGTTCATTGCAATGGTGGCCGCAGTGCGGCCCCAGACCGACAAGATCGCCGACATCGGTCGAATGGTATTCGTGGCCAGCGCGATCTCTGTGAGCACGACTGTCGAGTCCATGCCCCACCCCTCGGGCACCTGCACCGAGTGATAGCCGAGGTCGTCGGCAAGCTCAGCGGCCTCAACAATGAACGAACGGCGCGTCTCCATCGGCGTGAACCCGATCGCCCGAGCAGCCACCTTCGACCCCCAATTCCTTCCCGACACGACCGAAGCTCGGTCGGCGCAAACACGCTAACGCGCCGCGCAATGAGCAACGGACGGAACCCCCAATCGGTTCGCTCAATCAACCGGGGCGTGCCCAACGCGCCGATCGAACGCACCCATATCGCTCCAGGCGGCACACACCAATGAGCGCTCCTGATCGGCACGTCTTCGAGCGGCAATTGGCGTGGAGACCGCTCGATATCGCGAGCACCGGCGGTGGTCGGAGGCTTCTGCGGTCGTATCGCTCGTTCCGTCGGTTCGAGAACGACGGAGGGCTCTGATCGGTCTCCGCGCTGAGGCCCGGGACGGGCGGCTGGAAGCAGCGAACTAAGGTCGGGGTCCAACTGAGCGCATGGGGGTGCGAGCAATGGGTGAGTCTGGCTATCAGGTGTCGGGAAACGCAGCGGAGAACTTCGAGCGAGTCGCGTCAGCGTTCATGATGCCGTGGGCGCAGCACCTCGTCGAACGGAGCCGTCTGACCGGAGGCGAGCACGTGCTCGACGTTGCATGCGGCACGGGCTTCGTCGCGAGAGTCGCGGCTGAAATCGTCGGCACGGACCGGGTCGTCGGTGTTGACGTGAACCCAATGATGCTCGCTGTTGCGGAGACGACAACCGGAATCGAGGTACGCGAGCGACCCGCCGACGACACCGGCCTCGATGATGGCGCTGTTGATGTGGTGTTGTGTCAGCAGGGTCTTCAGTACTTCCCGTCGCCCGCGGCTGCGGTCACCGAGGCACATCGATGTCTCAGTGCCCGTGGGCGAGCGTTGTTCTCGGTGTGGGCGCCGTTTGCGGAGAACCCGTTCATTGCCGGTCAAATCGATGCCCTGGAAGAACACCTGTCGCCCGAGGCGGTCGCTGGGTTCCGCTCGACCAACATCGATGCGCTTGGCGGTGAACCGGGCGTGGCAAGTCTCTTGCACGAGGCTGGCCTGGTCGACGTTGAGGTCACCAAGCATCGCCTCGATATCGATTTGCCGCCGATGGAGGAGTTCTTCCCTGAGCTGATCTCAGCGACGCCGTGGGCGACTACGTTCGCTGAGCTATCTGATTCAGAGCAGCGTGCAGCGGTTTCGCGGATGGACGACGCCGTCAGTCAACGAGCCGATGGGAACGGCACGACGGCAACCATGACTGTCATCGTCGCCGAGGGCGCGGCGGGCTCCAATCGGTGACGACTTGCTAGGACCCCGCTCGAAATCGCGACCACGAACGCTCGCCTTCGCGCTGCAGTACCGGCGAAGTGTGCGGCCTCTGGCGGCCGATCGAGGGCGCATAATCACCGGCGATCACGGCGTCCGATCGGCGCGTCGTTCGGTCAGTCGATCTCGATGCCGAACGATCGCGTCGGAGCGGAGTCGGGCCCGTCGAACCAGGTGTGGCGCACCGCCTCGGCGCGATTGACGGCGAGTTGCTCGCGGCGAGTCATCGCCGGCACGTCGGCCCGATCGCACGTGATCACGCGTTCGAGTAGATCTCGAGCGTCGCTGATCTCGGGCGAGTTAGTGACGACGAGGACGTGGTTGGAGCGCCGCCCTCTGGTCATGCCGACGTACAGACCGCGTCCCGTGGTCGAGCCGGTGGCCAGCGTGAGGCTGTGACCTTGGGTGTCACCCTGGTTGCCCGGCTCGGTGGCGGCGTAGCCCAGGCGCACGTGAGCGCTCACGTAATCGACGGGAAGCACGACGGTGCCACCGCCGTCGATCCGGTCGGCGGTGATAGCTCCGTAGTCGTCGATGCCGGTCACGATCCACTGATCGCGATTGCGGACGAACTCCCCCGTCGACGTCACGAGTGAGCGGTCGTTGCGGCGAGTGGCGATGAGATCGCCGACCCACGCGTAGCCGTCGGCCATGTCGGCGCGGTAGGTCAGACCGAGTTCCCCTCGCTGCCAGCGTTCGCCTTGGATGCGATCGTTGATCAGATCGACGTGTTCATTGCGCGTCGACGTGATCGCCAACGTCTGCCCGCGGTCGCGACACTCGATCCAGTGGCCAGCGATCGTGTCGAGGTGCTGACGCAACGTGCCGGGCACGATTCGGCCGTGCGATTCGTAGGCGTCGAGTGCTCGTGCATGACCGAGTCGAAGCTGCCGCGACGCAGCCGCCTCCCACGGGTTCGAGAACCGATGAATCTGCTCGAGTTCGATGGTTCGCCCGCTGCTGCACAGTTCGGTGAACATGCCACCGCGACCGACGGCTTGCAGTTGGTGAGGATCGCCGACGAGCACGAGCCTCCACGTGTTCTGGCGGGCGAGGTCCATCAACCGATGCAGGTCGTGGGTGCCGAGCATGCCCGCCTCGTCGATGATCAACGTGCTCTGCGGGCCGAGCTGCCAGCGATCACCCGGAACGCGATCCGGGCGCGACCATTCGTAGAGGAGTTTGGCGATCGTGTCGGTCGCGACGCCGGTCTCTTCATGGAGGACCCGTGCCGCCTTGGCCGTCGGTGCGAAGCCCAACACGGGTCGATGCGATGGCGCATGCAGTGCTGCGACGGCGGCGCGGAGCATCGTCGTCTTGCCCGCGCCGGCTGGCCCGACGATCAGGGTCAGCGGGTCGTAGCCGGCCACGGCGGCCGCCGCCGCGTGCTGGATGACGTCGAGTCCACCGCGCGCAACCGTCGATGAGGGTTGCGCGTCGAACGCCATGGCCTCGGCGGTCCAGTCGAGGATCTGCTGCTCCTGAGCGAGCACGGCTGGGCTCGTCGCCTGCGAGGCGACCGGCTCGATCGTGATCGACCGGCCGTCCGACACCCTCCGGGCAGCGTGGTCGGGCAACTCCGGGTCGAGGTCGATGCACGTCGCCATCACTCTGCCGGCAGCTCGGTCCAGCCATTCTGCCCAGCGATCCCCCGGTACGCCGGGCGCCGGCCGAGCGAGATCACAGATCGTGCGCAACACGTCGGCGTGGTTCCAGGTCGACGCCCCGAGTTCGAGCGCATGGATGATCGTTGCGATCGTCACGTCCGGCTTCGTCGGCTCGTGCTGGGCTGCGGCAGTTTCGATCGATTCGCGCAGCGTGGCCGGCGTGACGCCGACGCTCGCCGCTTCCACCCGCCAGCGTGCCCGCAGCTCACTGACCGAACGGTCGGTCTTGCGGGAGCGGGAGTCGGCAGCGGCTCGTCGTTCCATCGCCGCCCACTCGGCGCGGCTGGGTTCGTCTCCGCCGCGGCGGTATCGGTCGGCGAGCCGGTCGTGCAGCAACGTGTCGATCTCGGTGGCCCGTTTGGAGAAAACGGCCAGGACCTCGGCGGGGACACCGGCGATCTCGGCTTGCCCGTTCACGATCGGCTCGAACGCGACGCCGTACCGGTGCGTCAGCTCGGCGCGCAGCACCGACTGGTACAAGCCCCCGAGGGTTCGTTGGTGACGCTTGAGGAACCGGGCGTCGAGTGCCAGCCACCGGTCGTCGGGGGTCTGGACCTTTGCGGAGATGACGAGGTGGGTGTGCAGTTGGGGGTCGTCGGCGCGGCTGGTGGTCTGGCGGAACGCCGCCATCGTGAGGCCGTGTGTGTCGGGGTGGAGCCGTGTTCCGTTGGAGCGGACACGGGTGGTCGCGCCGTAGCGCTCGAGGTACTCGGCGACGGCTCGCACGGCGACGTCGTGGCACTCGGCAAGGCCCTCGTCCCCGGTCAGGGCCCACAGCACCGACAGCGACTTGGGCGCAGACAGCGTCGCGTCGAACCCGGCAACCGCCCGGATCACCTTGCCGTTCGACATCGTGCGATCGACGAGCGGCTGCCCGAGCGTCGTGCCGGTGACCGGGTCGCACCCTGATAGCAACGCCTGCAACGCCTCGGTCGTCACCTCCCCCCGAAGCCCGAGCCGATCGGCCTGGGTCCCGAGCCATCGCCCGGGCGGCTCGTTCGTGGCCTCGGTGAGATAGCGGGTGTAGTAGCCCGCCGTCGTCGCCGCCGTCGCGGCGTACAGGGTGGTCACCCGCAACACGGCGATGACTCCCCGCCTCGCGCGGGCACCTGTCTGTTCTTCAACTCCCTGCCGGCGTAGACGGCGATCATCGCGGTCACCGGCGATTCGCGGGATGGGTCGCAGCGGCGCTCCAGATGAGCGCACTCACGTGCCGAGGGAGCGACCTGCTGTCAGCGGGCACGGCGGAGTCCGGCGGTCGGCACGGATGCGTCGGCGAGCCGCACGACGCGACCGGTGGTGACGAGCTCCTCGAGCGCCCAGCGCGGTACTCGCATGCAGGTCCCGAACCGCAGCACCGGCAGTCCGGCAGTACCGCCGCTGTTCAGGTACTCGTGAGCGAGCTGGTAGCCGAGCGAGAGGCTGACCCGCATCGCAGCGGCCGCCTCCTTGATCGTCAGCAGCTCGTGGGCGAGATCGCCCCGCTCGAGGCGGGTACTGGTGCTGGGAGTCTCCGGCGCCTTGTCCATGGCGCGAGATGGTGCGCCTCAGGACTCCCTGGATCACTCCCACCCCACGTCCCGAATGGCTCCCACGCGACGTCTTGCTCCCGCGATAGCTCCCCGAATAGCTCCCACCTTCGGCGTGCATGACTCCCACGAGCGCCATGCTCACGTCGCGTAACAACAGACTTGCCAATGCTGCAATGTCGGCGCATACTGGATGCTGTCTCCGGCCAGCGCTGGAGAAAGTGGACCCGGTTGCCTACCGGAAGGGTAGGGGAGCCGGGTTCTGCGCTGTCAGGGGTGAACTTCGATCACGTCGATCAATACGTCGCCGAGCCGATCGCTCCACTGCGGTCCTGACCCGACTGCCCACGTCACAGCGTCGGCGATCCACAGCATTCGCTCGTGTCGGGCGATCCTGTGTTCGAAGACGAGCGAAGGTTCTCGCTGTCGGGTCCGCATGATCACGCGCTCGTCGTCCCGGTCGTCCTGCCGGCTCTCCAGTACGAGTTTCGCTACTCCCCTGCTCTGCACCTGGCGGACGATCTCCCCGACGCAGGACGCCCGCGCCTGGAACTCGTTCGTGCTGTGGCCTTTCGTGCAGAGCGTGGCGAACACCTGGATCGGCATCCCGGCGACCGCATCGAGTACCCGGCGCTTCTGTCGATCGGTGTCATTGTTGAAATGGATGCGCGGCGCCACCCCGCTCGCCAACGCATCGATGGCCGGTCGGAGCGTCGCAAGGTTTCGAGCCTCGACGAGCACGCAGCCCATCACGTACCGACGTCCGCGGATCGACTCGTCAACGTAGGCATCAGTCGGACGAAAGCGCCTACTCATCGGACTCATCCCCTCGGAGGATCTCGCCGAGGCCTGCGGCGACTGCTTGGTCGGCGGCGGCGAACGCGTGGGCGTAGACCCGCAGCGTCATCGCCGGGTTGGCGTGGCCGAGTCGACCAGCGACCGTGCGGACGTCGTGGCCCTGCCCGATCGCGACAGTGGCCGACCAGTGACGGAGATCGTGCAGGCGCCACTTCGAATCGATACCCGACATCTGGCGGGCTCGCTTCCACCACCAACTGATGCGGTCGGGGCTGACCAACTCCGGTCCGAGACCGAACATCCACGGTCCGTACGGCTCGCGTGCCCGGCGGACTTCAGCGATCATCTCGACGGTGTCGGCATCGAGCGTCACCGTGCGGACGTTCGCCGTCTTCGTCGCCGCGTCGCGCAACTCCGGTGAGCCGCCGCCCCGCTTGGTGATCTCGACCGCCGAGTCGATCAGTAATTGGCCGTCGCGTTCGTCGGTCCACCGCAGCGACGCCAACTCCGCTCGGCGCGCGCCGGCCACCGCAGCGATCCGGAACGCGAGCTCGGCGGAGGGATCGATCGAAGCCGCCGCGGTCATCACGGCGCGCACGTCGTCGACGGTCATCACCTCACGCTGCTGCACCTTCGTCGAGCGGAGACGGGCCATCGACGCGACGTTCGTCGACACCCATCCCCACCGCACCGCCTGCGACAGCGCTGCCCGCAGAACTCCGTGCTGGTTCTTGATCCCCGGGTCGGCCATGCCCGCCGCCCGCAGACGCGTGTGCCACCGCTCGACATCGCCGACCGACAACCGGCTGAGCGACAGCCGGGCGATCGGATCCTTCTTGATCGACCGCACGCGGCTCTGCTGATCGCGCGCGGACGACGGCGCCCACGTGTCGACGTTCTGCGTTACCCACTCGTCGAGCACGTCGGCCACCAGACGGCCGGCGGGCTTGGCGTCGCCCGTGCTCGCCTCGAGCTGCGCCGCGAGCTTCTGGGCGTCGCGCTTGCCACCGCGAACCGTGCGCGACATCTGGGTCGGACGCCCGCGGGCATCGGCGCCCGTGAACACACGCACCTCCCACACGCCCGGACGCTTCTCGCGGATCGTCGCCATGGGGGCAACGCTACGCCCGGGGTGTGACGCTGTCTAGGGATGAGGACTAGGGACGGAGCCGAAGCCCGAATCGAGCCGGGTCGGCTCGACCGCCAAAATCACTCGATACGCAGGCCTGATATCGCCCGGGAGATGACCAGCTGCTGGATCTCGCTCGTGCCTTCGAAGATCGTGTGGATCTTCGCATCACGGTGCCAGCGCTCGACCGGGTACTCACGGGTGTAGCCGTAGCCACCGAGGATCTGGATGGCATCCTCGGTGACGCGCACGGCGGTCTCCGATGCCTTCCACTTCGACATCGAGCCCTCGCCGTTCTTGAACTGGCCGTTCTTGGCGAGCCAGGCGGCACGCCAGATCAACAGGCGGCTGGCGTCGATCTCGGTTGCCATGTTGGCGAGCTTGAACGCGATCGCCTGGTTCATGATGATCGGCTTGCCGAAGGCGTAGCGCTCCTTGGCGTACTCGAGCGAGTACTCGTACGCGGCGCGGGCGACGCCGAGCGCCTGCGCGCCGACCGCCGGCCGGGTGGCCTCGAAGGTGGCCATCGCCGGCTGCTTGCCCGTCGACACGTTCTCTCGGGCACGGGCCAGCTTGGCGTCGAGCTTCTCCTTGCCACCGAGCAGGCACGAGCCGGGGACCTTGACGTCCTCGAGCACCACTTCAGCGGTGTGGCTCGCACGGATGCCGTGCTTCTTGTACTTCTGGCCCTGTGACAGCCCCGGGGTGTTCGGCGGGATGATGAAGCTCGCCTGCCCCTTCGACTTGAGTTCGGCGTCGACGCTGGCCACCACGACGTGCACGTCGGCGATGCCACCGTTGGTGATCCACGCCTTGGTTCCGTTGATGGTCCACTCGTCCTTGGCCTCGTCGTACACCGCACGGGTGCGCAGGCTCGACACGTCGGAGCCGGCGTCGGGTTCGCTCACACAGAACGCGCCGAGCATCACGTTGTCGGCGGTGCCGTAGCACTGGGGGACCCATTCCATGACCTGTTCGGGCGTTCCGTTGCCGGAGATGCCTGCGGCCGCGAGAGCCGAGCCCATGATCGCCATGCCGATCCCGGCATCACCCCAGAACAGTTCTTCGATCGCGACCGGAAGGGTCAGGCCAGTCGGGTCGCCCATCGCGTTGAGGAGGAAATCGACGCCGTACAAGCCGATCTGGGCAGCTTCCTGGACGACGGGCCACGGGAACTCCTCGCGCTCGTCCCACTCTTCGGCAACGGGACGGATGACGCCTTCGGCGAAGTCGTGGACCCACTTCTGGATCTGGAGCTGGTCTTCGTTGAGGTTCAGCGAGAAGTCGGTCATGACCACAAGTTACCCACGGGTAATCAACTTGTCTACCCGTCGGTAACAACCGTCGACGTAGCGTCGGCCTCCCGATCTGCACCCCGATCGGCACTACTCTCGCAAGCGGTGGTGCTCTCCGACCCGACCCCGGCCAACGAGTTCGACGCGGAGTTCGAGATCTTCTTCCTCGAGCACCACGACGTCACATTGCGCTCGCTCGACGCCATCCTCAACGATCACGAAGCGGCCGTCGACGCGACGCAGGATGCGTTCATCAAGGCGCATGCCCGCTGGTCGGTGATCCGCACCTACGAGGCCCCACAGGCATGGGTCCGCCGAATCGCGATCAACGCCAGCCGCGATCGGCTGCGATCCGAACGTCGACGGCGCGACCGCGAAACCCGCGTCGACCCGGTCGACGAGCCACCGGCCTCGGACCCGATCGTCGCAGATGCAGGGATCCAGGCACTGCTCGACAGCCTGCCGACGCGGCAGCGCGAGATCGCAGCGCTCTTCTACGTCAACGACTGCAGCGTGGACGAGATCGCCCGGCGTCTCGGGTTGAGCGTCGGCACGGTCAAGTCGCAGCTGTCGGAGGCCCGAGTCCGTCTGCGCCGTTCCCACCGGGGCTGACACCCGCCAACGCTCTCCTCGTCTCCGGGTCCTCGAGCACCGGCGCCCGCGTGGGCGACGGCCGCAGCGGGGGCGGCGGCGGTGACAACGGAGCCACTGCGGGCGACTCGACGGGAGCGGGCAGCACGGCCGGCGCTGCGGCGGGCATCGCCAGCTCGACGACGGAGCCGGGCAGCGGCGGAATCGACGCCACGAGCGACAAGGGAGACGGTGCGGCGGGTACGACGGGCGGCACGGGAGACGGTGCTGCCGGCACGACGAGCTCGCCACCGGACGCGGCGGCCGCCGCTGCTCGCCGACGGGACGTGACCAGCACACGGATCGTGAGGGCGGCAACCGTCACCACGGACGTCCAGGCTGCTGCCCGGAACCAGGTGTTCCCGGCGTCGCTCCCCGCGGCGATGCCGTGGTACGTCGCGGTTGCGAACAGCACGAAGCTGGACCGGTGCACCCACCGCCACAGACCGCGTGGCAGCCGGCGTATCGCGAGCGACGTGGCTTCGATGGCCACCAGGAGATACATCGACACCACACCGAATGCCACAGCGCCGGGCTTCCACCCCGATGCCATGGGCAACAGGATCTCGGCCCAACCGAAGGTCACGTAGGAGTCGGCGACCAAACCGACCAGGTGGACCGCGGTGAAGATCACGGCGAGCCCGGCGAGGTGCCGATGCAGGTCGAGCAACCATGCCGGGCGCAGCCGACGCGCTGCGACCCGCGTCGCGGACACCGGCGTCGACAGCAGCAGCCCCCAGATCACCGCCGCCGTCAGCAACGCCCACGCGACGATGCCGGACGACCGCGCCACGAACCACCACACCTGAGGATTCATGCGCGGATCATCTGCGCCCGGCGAGCACGAGGGTCGTCGCGCGCCGGCGTGCTCATGGCGACACGCTTCACACTCGACTGCCCGCAAAGATCATCGGCTCAGCCTAGTTCACTCTATGCGGTTAATCGACCACTTGTGGTGATACCCTTCCGACGATGGGCCGCCAACGTACGGTCGTCCGGGTCGGCGCAACTCCAATGCCGAACATTCACCCCAACCAGGAACGGTCGCCGCAACGTGTTCACAACGTGGTGGATGCCGTATTCATGGCGCGACGACCAGTTCTGGCGCGCCACCCCTTCGGTGAGGTCGCCTTGATGACGAGCGACGAGGAGTTCGAGCACTTCTTCCTGGCTCAGTACGACGTGGTACTCAAGTTGCTCGTGTTGACCACCGGTGATCGCGAGCGAGCGACCGACGCGACACAGGAGGCCTTCATCAAGGCCTACACGAAGTGGTCGAGGATCCGACGCTACGACTCCCCTGCAGCGTGGGTCCGAAGAGTGGCGATCAACCTGAGCCGCGACAGCTTCCGGTCCGACCTACGACGCAGACGGCGCGAGGAGTCGGTGCAGATCGACGCACCCACCACCGACACCGACCTCCACGCAGACGATGCAGTCGCGGTCGAGCTGCTCCAGCGGCTCCCTCGACGTCAGCGCGAAATCGCGACGTTGTTCTACGTCGACGATCGCAGCGTCACCGAGATCGCCACGATCCTGCGCCTCCGGGAAGGCACCGTGAAGTACCACCTCGCGCAGGCCCGAGACGGTCTCCGCAAACTCATCGACACGGCCGGAATGCTCTCGTGAGCTTGGACGACGACCAGATCCGACGGGCGCTGTCGACGAGCACCGGCACACCCGGCGCCCGCCGCACGCTCGACCAGTTGCAACCGACGATGCAACGCGCCCGCCGGAGGCGCACACTCGCTGCGAGCGCGACCGCAGTCACGCTGCTCGTCGGCGGTGGCATCGGTGTCGCCGCCATGTCGGCGACGAATCAGCCGTCGACGATGCGCAGCGTCACCAGCGACGCTGCGTCACCGGTCGCCACACTTCCGCCTGTTCCGTCGAGCACGATCGTGACCGCCGCCCCCGACGCGAAGGGTCCTCTCCTCCCGTCACCGCCCGAGACGATCGCGTCGACGACCGAGGCGCCGGCGTTGGTCGGCGACGGCGGCGAGCCCCGTGTGGAGGAAGCCCCGGTACCGCCTCCTGCATCCCCGGCGCCGCCCGTCGACGCCACACCCACGAAGCCACCTCCACCGCCCGCCGAGCCGCCGGCAGTCGCCGAACCGCCGGCGGTCGTCGAACCACCGGCCGTCGTCGAGCCGCCGCCGCCCGTCGAGCCGCCGGCAGTCGTCGAGCCGTCACCGCCACCTGCGCCCTCGGCCCTGCAGACCATCTCGAGCCGGTGCGGAGACGTCGTCGTCTCCATCGACTCAGGCGAGTTGCACATCGTCTCGATCAGTCCCCAGGCCGGTTTCACCGAGCGGGTGTCCGACGATGGTCCGACATCGATTGCGATCACCTTCCGTGGGAGCGGCGATTCCAGCTGCGAGGTCCACGCCGAACTCGAGCACGGTGGGCTCGACGTCGAGGTGCAGAACTCCGGCGGATGAACCCGCCGACCACCGGTCGAGGGATCGGCCTCAGCGCTTGGTGCTGCCGGCGCTGGCCAGCACACGCGGAGATGCGGTGGGCGCGATCTTGGCCTTGCGGACAGCGAGGATCAACACGATGGTGAGGAACATCACGATGTTGATCGATGCCAGCGCTGCGACGCGGAACCACTGATTCTCGGCATCGGTACCTGCAGCGATTGCATGGTAGGTCGCCACGAAGTAGAGCACGAGGCTGCTGTGGTGCACCCAGCGCCACAGCTTGCGGGGCAGCTTCTTCATCGCCAAGGACGTGAGCTCGATCGCGAGCAGTAGATAGAGGCCGACGATGCCGAAGGCCACCGGTCCGGGTTTCCACGACGACGCCATCGGAATGAACGTCTCGGCCCAGCCGAAGGTGACGTAGTTGTCCGCGCTCAGACCGATCAGGTGAATCGCCGTGAAGATCAACGCCGTGCCGCCCAGATACCGATGGAGGTCGAGCAACCAGGCAGGGCTCGAGGCCTTGGCGACGGCCTTCGTGGAGATGAACAGCCCCCAGCAGACCGACAGCGTGAGCAGGGCCCAGGCCACCATCCCCGACGACCGCGACACGAACCACCAGACCTGTGGGTTCATGCGTCGACCGTACTCGGCGAGATGAGCTCGTAGCGGTGATCCGGGTCCCGGCCCACCAACACCGCCGTCATGTTGGACTCCTCGAACAGGGTGCGCGCATGGCGACGTCCACCGATCAGCGCAACCTTTGCCATCACCTCTGCCCACCACAGCGTCGGGGCGGCCACGGTGACTGCGTCGAGGTCCGTCGACGCCGACAATCCCGTCTGCGGGTCGATCAAATGGTGTACGTCGACACCGCCACGCCGCCACCGACGACGAACGACGCTGCTCGTGGCAACGCCACCTGCGGGCAGGGTGATCGCAGCCGCGTTCGCCACGGAGTGGTCGGAGTCGTCGACGACCACGCGCCACAGCCCGCCGGCCCATTCCGGGCCGGCGACGCGCACGTCTCCGCCCAGCTCGATCTGAACCGATTCGGCGCCAGCCTCGAGCAGGGCAGCGGCCACCATGTCGCCGGCGAGACCCTTGCCGATGCCACCCGGATCGAACCGCATTCCCGTCGGCAGGCACACGGCAGAGATCTCCGGGAAGAGCTCGATTCGAGCTCTCGGCGACGGCAACGGATCGGGGAGGGGTCCGGCGTCGTCCGCCACGGCATCCCAGGTGCGGTCGTAGCCGAGGGCGACGAGTTGGTCGAGCATCAATGGGTCGAATGCACCGTTCGTCGCGACACTCGCCTGGTTGGCGAGCGAGAGGAGTTCGTAGGTGACGTCGGAAACGATCGCCAGCGAACCGGCGGTGTGGTTGAGCCGGCTGATCTCACTCGTCGGATCGAAGCGACTCCACGCCCGCTCGAGTTGCTGCACCAGCTCACGTCCGTACTCCGCGAGCTCGCGCGTGGGCGCGACGATGCGACACGGGCTCGCCATCGCCCGAAACGCGACCATCGACCACGGAGCCATGGCCATCATCAGCCCGACGCCGAGGTGGCAGGGGGCGGCGGAGCCGGAGCGGGGGCCGGCGCCGGAGCGGGAGCCGGTGCCGGTGCCGGAGCGGGAGCCGGCGCAGGTGCAGGTGCCGGGGCCGGAGCAGGAGCAGGAGCCGGAGCGGGTGCCGGAGCCGGAGCGGGTGCAGGAGCCGGAGCCGGAGCCGGAGCGGGAGCGGGAGCGGGAGCGGGGGCCGGCGCAGGAGCAGGTGCCGGAGCAGGTGCAGCAGCCGGAGCCGGCGCAGCAGCGGGAGCCGGAGCCGGTGCAGCAGCCGGAGCTGGCGCAGGAGCCGGTGCCGGGGCGGGTGCAGGAGCCGGGGCCGCTGGTGTGGGAGCCGGCGCGCCGGCGGTCGGCGCTGGAGCTACGGGAAGCGCCGCGTCCGGAGCTGCGGAAGCCACCGCCGGGTCGACCGGAACCGCGGCGGGGTCGACGACCTCTGTCGAGTCGACCGGCACCTCGGTGGTGGACGGGTCGGCGGTGTCGGTGGACGGCGGAGTCAGTTCGACCCTCGCATCCACGGTGCTCGAAGGAACCGAGTCCGGGGAGGTCGGGTCGGGAGCGTTCTCCGGCTCGTTGCCCTCCGCGGCCACGCCCAACGGGCCCATCGCCGGCACCATGGCGGCGAACCCGGCGGTCGCTGCGATCCCGACGGCCCACCGGGCCTTACGGGCCGGGTGGGGCTTACGACGGGGAACGACACGACGGACCAGACCCGCAGACGCAGTCGGCGCATCCGACGCCATCTCGGTCGGGGACGCTGCGCCGACGGCAGTCGCGTCGACCGCGGAACCGGCTCCGACAGCCTCCGACGCGGATCGTCGGGACGCCCGCCGCCGTCGGAGCTGGTGGAGGTGGCGGGGGCGGTGCTCCCGGCGTCGGTGCCGCCGAAGTCTGCGGCGCCGCCAGCGGTGCAGGTGCCGATGGGGTGGCCGCCGCCATCGTGGAAACCGGTGGAGCAAATGCCGCCGGCACCGGCGCCAGCGGAGACGTCGGCGGCGTCTGCGAAACGGCAGGCGCGGGCGCCTGACCGCGACTAGCCCGGAGACGGGCGATCCGTTCTTCTGGGGACAGTTCGCTCATGGTGACAACCTCATGTCTCGACCTTGATCCGGCCACCCTCGACGGTGGCATGGAACTCGCGGTCACGTCCGGTGTCGACGTTGAAGAACTTGATCTCGACGGTCCGTGGACCGTTCTTCGCGATCTCGTACACCCACTTCGACTGCGGTGTCACCGAGGCCACGGAGATCGACGACCCGTCGAACTGCAACGACACGTCCGCAGCTCCGGACACCGTGTAGCTCGGGTAGGTGAGGCTCGAGACCGTTGCCGGTGCCTGCGTCGTCGGTGGAAGCGTCGGCTGCGTCGTCGGCGCGGCGGTGGTCGGTGCCGCCGTCGGGGTCGGCGCGGGGGCCGGGGCGGCGGCGGTCGGTGCGGGGGCCGGGGCCGCGGTGGGGGTCGGCGCAACCTTCTGCGCCGGGACGGCGGCGGGAGTCGGCGCCGCTGCGGGCGGAGTCGCTGCCGGGGGCGGACTCGGGGCGGCGGCAGGAGCGGGGGCGGGGGCGGGAGCGGACGCAGGAGCGGGAGCAGGGGCAGCAGTGGGAGCGGGGGCAGCAGCGGGAGCGGGGGCCACGGCGGCCGCCGCGACGATGTCGGACTCACCGAGAGCGACGACCGCAGCGTCGACGGGCTGCTCGGTCGATTCGGGCACCGCTTCGGTCGTTGCGGCGACCGGATCCGTCGTGGGCTGGTCCGCCACCACCACCTCGGCGGGCAACGCTTGCGGGGCGGCGCTGACCGGACCGGAGATCGTCGGCACCGAGCCGATCACCATCATCGACAAGGTCACTCCACCCGCGACGCAGGCGCCGATGAGGCTGACCGATCGCCAGTGGACGACGCGTTCAGCGAGGGTCCGCTCTCCCTCCTGGCTCCGTTCCATGGTGGCTACACGACGCTGCGTGACGTCGAGGTTGGGGCCCTCACCAAATCTTTACAATTCAGTGACGGATTGCGACTCAGTCTCGTCGAAATGCCACTCAACGTGAGGATTCACTCGCTCTCCGTGTCCATCCGGAGGACGCTCCTCGCCGCCGGGGCGGGGCGGCGGCGAGGAGCGTCCGGAAATCACGGATTGGTGATGATCGGGAACGGGGTCGCGTTGGACCAGGCGGACGACCCGACGGCGTTGTCAGCACGGATCCGCACGTAGTAGGTGGTCGCCCGGCTGAGGCCGGTCAGGCTCGCCGACACCGAGCCGGCGGTCACCGTCGTGCTCTTGAGGCCGGTCGTGAACGCCGCGTTGGTCGCCCGCTCGATCGTGAAGCCGGTCTCGTTCGCCGAGTTGTCGGCCCAGGTGAGGTCGACGGAGCGCTTTCTTCCCTGGTCTGCCCCGTTGGCCGCCACCAGGTTGGACGGTGCGGCGGGCACGGCCGGAGACTCATCGGTCGTGGCCGTGTTGGAGTACTCCGACAGGGTCGTGACCTCGCCGAACAGGTTGACCGCAGCGACCCGGTACCAGTACGGCGTCCCCGTGGTGATCGTCGCGTCGGTGAAGGTGGCGTTGCCGTTCTGGGCCGGGGCAACCGCAACCTGGACGAATGGCCCATCAGCGGCGGTTGCCCGCTCGATCACGAAGCCACCCTCGTTCTTCGCGTTGTCACTCCATTGCAGCCTGACCTGCGGACCGGCCTCCAGGGTCGCCGTGAGGTTGGTCGGAGCCGCCGGTGCGGCGGTCGGCAGGTTCACGCCGATCGTTGGCGAGACCGAGTCGGCATCCACCGCCGGGTAGGCACCGCCGTAGCCGACGGTGTTCCTGGCGACGACCCGGTACAGGAGCGCCGCGTTCCGGTTGGCGCCCGTGTCCCTGAGACTCCTCGTGCCGCCCTTGGTGTTGGTCTGGTCCAGCGGTGACAGGCTCGTCGCCACGTCCGTCCAGATGATGCCGTCGGCCGACCTCTGGAGGATGAAGGACGTCTCGGTGATCGAGTTGTCGGTCCATGCAATCTGGTTGCGGTTGCTCACCACCGACCTGACGAGTCCACCGGCTGCGAACGGGGGCAGCGCCATCAGCACTGGCCGCATCATGTCCATCTCCTCGTGGGAGAGGATGTGGCAGTGGTACACGTACTCCCAACCGAAGTTGACGAGCGCGTTCTGGATGGTCGAGACGTTGCCGTCCGGGTCGACGATCAGTGTTGCACCACTGATGTTCTCACCGATGGCCATCATCGGGTCGAGTGGTCTGATGCTGTTCGGTACCTCGAACGGCAGAGTGGGGATGATCGGCCGGAGAGCGACGATCGTGTCCTCGAGCGGGCTGATCCGGACGGTGTCCTTCCAGCCCAACTCGGTGGCGTCCGGCGGCTTGATGATGTTGTCCCAGGTCACCCGGTTGAGCACCTGCACGTCGTACAGGTGGAAGTGGATCGGGTGGGTGTCGACGCCGTTGTGGGTGATCTTCCAGATCTGGGTCCCGTCGCTGCCGTCGCTGATGGCCTGGACGTCGATGTCACCCTTCGGCAGGTTCGTCCCGTCGATGACCTCCGTGGGCGGCGCGACGTACGGATAGAGCGTGACGTTCTGCGCCGCCGGGGTCGCCGGCACTGCCTCGAGGCCGAGGTTGGCCGTCATCCGGCCGAACTCGTCGAAGGCGGTCGAGTTCATCTCGTCGTGGATCGCCTTCGGTTCGAGCGGAACGGTGAGTTGCGGGGTCGAGCCCTTGAGGTTGTCGAACCGGAACTGGTCTCCACCCTGTTGGTTGATGCGGGCCCACCCGTCGCACCTGTTGGTGCCCGTCGGGTTGGTGCAGTCACCGCTGGAGGCGAAGTTCGTGCCGTAGGCGGAGTTGTAGGCGGCCTGACCGACGATGATCGGGTGCTGGCCCTCCTCGAAGACGCCACTGCCGTCGGCGTGGTGTCTGAAGGCGTTGTTCAGTCCCGTCAGGTCGAACGGAGCCGCTGCCGGATGCGTGCCGGCGATCTTGACCTGCATCACGGTCCGCGTGTTGGGGCCGTAGCCGGGCAGGACCACGCCGGCGCCGGTGTCCGGAGCTCCGGTGTAGTAGTCGTAGTTCGCAACCCGGGCCGGGAAGGCGGCGGGGGCGTCGTTGTAGAGGATGAGCGTCTTGCCTGCGAACCTCGAGAAGTCGACGATCGCGTCCGACCGCTCGGCGGGTGCGAGCAGCATCGAGTGCTTGTCGACGTTGCCGACGTCGAAGCGCGTCGGGTCGGTGATCCAGGTCGTCGGCTGGGCCGGAACGACGGCCGGAGCCGGGAGGAAACCGCCCTCGTTGGCGATCTGGATCCAGTCGGGACCTGCCGGGCTCCTGGTGGTGTCCGGCGTCGGGACGACGTTGATGTCGGTCTGCGCGGCCGCCACCTCGTCCTGATTCAGGGCGACCTCGGTCAGGATGTCGTCCGACGGGTCGTCCGGGGTTCCGTTGTTGTCGGCGACGTACCACGAGAGGTTCCAGAAGCGGTCGTTGGCCGCGTTCAGGATGCGGAACCGGTACGCCTTCGGGTCGAGCGTCGTGGTCGGATAGGCCGTGCCGTTCACGATCGGCGTGTCGTTGAACTGCTCCATCCCGGCGGAGATGTTCGGCGTGCCGGGAATCTGCGGCGGCTCGCAGAACGGGCTTTCCTGGTACTGCCAGGTCGACGGATCGTCGAGGTTGCAGCTCGGATCGTGGTACGGATTGGCGATCGGACCGTGCGGCGGTGTCGCCGGCGGCCAGAACCAGGGTCCGTACATCCAGCGTCCGTAGGCGCTCATGCCGCTCGGGTCGCCGGGGTTCTGGGCCGGCATGTAGACGTGGTGGTACCACAGGTTCCCCTCACCGCCCCAGCGTGAGGCGTCCCAGGTCGGGTCCTGCGCTGCGAGCTGGTCGGCGCCGGGGACGAAGGTGCGGTCCTGGATGACCAGCGGGATGCCTTCGCCCATGTCCTCGTAGGTACCGCTCGGCCCGAACAGCTTCTGCTCGGTCGGGTCGGTGATGAGGTACCCGGCAGCCTCGCCCGCGTACACGTTCAGGCGGGTGATGCCCCACGAATGGTCGTGGTAGAACATGAATCGGGCGCTCTGCTGGTTCGTGTAGTAGAAGGTCTGGCAGCCGTCGTCGGGAGCGGTGCAGTCCGGCACGCCGGCCGCTACGAGCTCCGGGGTCACCATGTCGGGGACGTTGCCGACGGCGACGCCCTGCGGATACGGCGTGCTCTCGTTGGCCGGGGTGATCCACTGGTGCGGCGTGCCGTCGCTGATCCATGGCGTGGTGCCGCCGTGCAGGTGCAGCAGCGCCCGGTTGTCCTTGAAGCAGTCGGCGGCCTTCGGATACTCCGTGCAGACCGGGTTGCGGACGTCGTCGGTGACGGTGCCCTCGTCGACGGGATCCATCATTCCCGCCATCGGGCCCATGCCCGAGCCCATCATCGTCGAGTCCGTCGGGAGGAACAGGTCACCGGCCACGCCGGTCGGGCAGCAGGTTGTAGAAGACGATCCGGACCGCACGATCCTTCTTCGCCACGATGAGCGGGCCGAGGTAGTGCGGGTTGTCGACGCCGACGGCCTGTGATCCCGTCCGGCATCACGGTGGGCTTCGTCGTGCCGTCGAGGAGCGCCGTGTGCGAGCGCGAACCCGCTTGCCGGGCACGTTGCCGGTCGACAGCTGGACGTACTCCCGAAGCAGCGTCCCGGTGCCGAGGCCGCTCCCCGGGAGCGACGAGCTCATCTGCTCGCGGGTCTGGACGACCGCGATGACGTAGTAGTCGGCGCCTTCGTCCTCCGGCGTGTACGGATCGTCGGGAACGTCGTCGTGTCGGGAACGGCAACGGGGATGTACTGGCCGAGGTTGTTCGCGCCGGCCTCGCCGAGACCCGGCAGCTGTCGACGAACTTCTTGATCCCGCCCGGCGTGATGTAGCCCGAGCCCGGGGTGACCAGGTTCAGGCCGACGACGGCGCCGTAGTCGGTCGTCGCCGTGGCAGTGGCGCCAGTCCCGGCGCCCGGTGTCGGCGAACGTGACGAGCGGGTCCGAGGTGTAGCCGGCTCCGTAGGTGTCGAGGACGACAGCCTGCACCTCGAGCGTCGCCGTCGCGACGGCCGCGGTGAACGGATCGGCGTGGTTGATCTGATCGAACTGCGTCCCGTCGCGGACCACCACGGCAGGAGCCGTCGAGTAGCCCGATCCCGGGGAGGTGACCGTCACACCGGTGACGGTCAGGAAGTCCGTCTCCACCGTGAGATCGCAGGTCGGGGTACGGCTCCGCGCACGTCGCGTATCCCTGTGCCTGGACGCCGTTCGGATCGTCCGGCAGGTCGAAGTCGACCGTGGGGAACTTGTACCCTGCGCCATTCGCGGCGATGCTCACCGCGTCGACGCCGCCGAGCACGTGGGCGGTCGCGTCGGTGGTGGCACCGCCGCCGCTGATGGTGACGGACGGGGCCGTGTAGCCACCTCCGCCGACGTCGACGGCGACGCTGGTGACCGCACCGGAGGTCTGGACGTCGGCAGTCGCGGTCGCCCCGGTACCGGCGCCGGTGATCTCGACGGTTGCGGCCGCATAGCCGGAGCCGGGGTTCGTGATCGTCAGGCCGGTGATGGCGCCATCGGCGCCGACGGTCGCCTCCGCGGTCGCGCCGCTCCCGGCACCCGTGCCGGGCGGCGTCACGCTCGCAGCGATCGAGTAGGTGCGAGCTTGCGGGTAGATCGGGAAGGAGCCCGCGCCGAGGGTGAACACATCATTCGCGAGTGGTGCGGAGGCAGGTCCCGGATACGCGATGACGTCGGTCCCGGTCGTCACGATGTCGACCGGGATGCCCTGTCCGTACCAGCCGATGACATCGCCGTCGACCGTGTCGAACGGACCCACCGGGAACGTTGCGACCTCTCCGTGTCGATTGCGCCGGCAGCGCCGGGACGGTCAGGGCGCCACTGTCGAAGACGACCGTGTACTCGTTCGCGGTGCCGGTGCCGGTCGGCCGGAGCACGTAGGCATGGAAGACGTTCCCTGCCGATCCTGGCTGGTTCCAGGTCGAGAAACTGGTCAGAGAACCGGTCGGCAGCGTCGCGCCCTCGACCACGCCGAACACCGTCGTGGCAGTGTCGGTCGCGTACGCACGCGGATCGAGCGGGTTCCCGACGGTGGTCTGCGCAACGGACGCGCCCGTGATCGTCACGGTCGCGTCCGGCAACGTGAGCGGGCTGTTCGCCCAGTTCGGATACGGCCCGAAGTAGTGGGGCACCTTCGCTCGTCGATGGCTGACGTCGGCGCCGCGCCGATGAATGCCGGGATCGACACCACGGTCAACGCCCCGATCACGGCGAACACGAGGCAGGCCGCGATCAAGTTCCTCGTGTGAGACCCGCCCATCGCCCGATGTGCCTGTCCTGTTCCGATTTCCGACATCTCTCGCACCTCCGAGTCATCGTCCGCACGGAGCGAACGTCGTCTTCAAGGAGATTCAAGGACACCCATCTGCATGGGGCATCAACGCTGGCTCAACAGTCGATCAACGCGAACTCACCACCCGCGCGTCGGCAGCCACCTCACGTGGCACCTTCGTCGAGACGTCGACGCAGCGTGGTCGTGTCACCTCAGGGATCGAACCGATAGCCGACGCCGCGCACGGTAACCAGACGCTTCGGTGTCGACGGGTCGACCTCGACGTGTCGCCGAAGCCGATGGATGTGTTCGGTCACCGTCGACGGGTCCTGCCACCCGGGCTCGGTCTCCCACACCTGGCGGAGAAGTTGCTCGCGAGTGAACGCCTGGCGAGGCGACCGGGCGAGATAATGGAGCAGGTCGAACTCGCGGTTCGTGAGCGGCAGCGGCTCACCGTCACGCCTCGCCACCATCGCGTGACCGTCGATCTCGAGATCTCCGACCGTGATGATGTGATCGGTCACGACCTCGCTCGACGGCGGCGGTGCGCTTCGCCTCAGGACGGCGTGCACGCGGGCCACCAGCTCGCGCGGCAGGAACGGCTTGACGACGTAGTCGTCGGCGCCGATCTCGAGCCCGAGCACGCGGTCGGCCTCCTCGTCGGCACCGGTGACCATGATGATCGGCATGTCGTGACGCTCGCGGATCGCTCGCACGACGGTGAACCCGTCGATGCCGGGAAGACCGACGTCGACGATCACCAGGTCGATGTCGTCGCCGATGATCTGCAGGCCGTCCTCACCCGTTGCGGCCTCGGTGACGAGGAAGTTGCTGGCCTCCAGACGGACGCGCATGATGGCACGCACCTGTGCGTCGTCGTCGATGAGCAACACCGACCCGCTGGCCCCGACAACGGGGTGCGCCTGCGTCATTTCGCCACGTTCGTCGACATTCGGAGACCAACTCGTGACCATATCCCCCATTGCGTCGGCGATCGAGGACCGTCTAGCGTGGTTACCTCGACTTCAGCAACATGGTTCCGGGCGGAACAGATGGCAAATGGATCAGGGGAATCCAGAGGTGCGCAGCTGTCGGGATGGCTGGCGTCCGGGCATCCGGGCACGCTTCCGCTCGACCTCGCTCTGGTGGCCGTCGCCGTCCTCACGATCGCCACCCAGGCGGTGATCGAGGGCTTTCACATCATGTTCGTCGTCCTGACCCTGGCTGCGCTGATGTTGCCGTTTCGGGGTTTCGTGATCAGGCTCGGGGTGTGGATGGCGGTGTCGACCGCCCTGCTCGTCTGGGCCATCACATCGCTCGACGTCCCCGTGAACGAACTCACCGAGCTCCCGATCCTCACCGTCGTGCTCGTCCTGGTCTTTCTCGTCGCTCGCGCTCGCGCCAGGGCGACGGCCGACAGCGAAGCCGCGAACGCCGAACTCCAGGAGCGCACCGAGCTGGAGCGTCGCGACCTCGAACGGCAACTCGAGCAGGCCCAGCGACGAGAACTGATCGGACGTGCCAGCGCCGGACTGTCGCACGACCTCCGGAACGTGTTCACCGCGATCAAGGGGTGCGCGGCGGAGGTCGAGGAGGAGACCGTGGCCGACGGCACTGCACCGCTCTCCGATCTGCAGCGGTACTGCCTCGGCGAGATCGAATCGGCCACCAACCGCGGACTCGCCATCCTCGATCAGCTCCTGTGCCTCAGCCGTCAGAACGAATCGATCCTGCAGGTCACCGACCTCGACAACTCGATTCGCCAGCTCGAGCCACTGCTTCGTCGACTGACCCGACCGGGGGTGATCCTCCGACTCGACGTTCCCGCCACCGAATGCCTCGTTCGCATCGACCGCGTCGGGCTCAGCCAGATCCTGATGAACCTGGTGTCGAACGCCAACGATGCGATCGTCGGCAACGGCAACATCACGGTCACCGCGCGCCCCGTGGTCTCCCGGTCGGTCGGCGACGACGAGCCGGTCGCGGTGCTCACGGTCAGCGACGATGGTCGAGGCTTCACCCCCGACGAACTGTCGAGGGCCTTCGACGACGGGTTCACGAGCAAGGGAGATGGACACTTCGGCCTCGGCCTGGCCACGGTCTGGAGGATCGTCGAACGGAACGGCGGCTCGATGCAGATCGACTCGTCGCCGAATGACGTGACCACGATCTCGATCATGTTGACCGGCCCCGGCACCACCGACACCACAGCCGACGACGAATCCGACACCGCCTCCTCGTCAGGTGTCGACCGCCCGGCGGGTCCGCCCGTGGCCGTCACGGATCTGGCAGGGCAGCTGAGCGAGCTCGGCTCGGCCTGACCGCCCTGACCCACCGGCCCGGTCAGACCGCGGCAAGCCGCAGGAGGTCGGGCGCGACCGCGGTGTAGATCAGGTTGGCGCCGGGTTTGTAGACGTGGACTCCGTCCCATCGATAGCCGAGGTCGCTCGCGATCGCTTCGTCGCTGCACCACTCATCGGGTCCCTCGACGAATTGGACGCGTTGGTCGCCGGCTGCGAGATACGTGGCAGCGGTCTCGCGCAGCAGATCGTTCACGTGGGCGACCCGCGCGTCGTCACCTCGCTCGGGCAGCGCCCGGACGCCGGCTCCCTCCACGTCCTGTGGCCGCATGCATGCGACCTCGAGCAAGCCGACGTTGGCGCCCTCGGCGAGCATCGCGTCGATCCCCGACGCGAGGTTCGACACGAAGAGTTCGTCACCGGACGGGGTGGCGAAGCCGTAGACGGTGTCGCCGTCGACCACGTCGAACACGTCCCAGGCACCCACGACGACCAGTGCCACATCGGTACCGGACGCAGCGGCGGCCCACTCGTCCTGCCAGCCGTCACAGATCGCGAAGTTGTTGCCGAAACGCACCGAGCTGCGGATCGACCCCGAGTCGTAGACGCTGCAGCCGTCGACGCTGCCGTTGACGACGTCGGGGAAGACACCGTCGATGCCGTCCGGGAGGTTGATCGCCAGCGCATTGGCCTGCGAGTCGCCGACGATCGCGACCCGCGCCGAGGTGGCCGGAACCACCGGACCGATCGCCGGCGTCGACACCGGGACCGTGGATGCAGTGGCGTCGACTGGCATCTCGACCGGGTCGTCGACAGCAACGGCCGGCGCTCCGGCGGTCGTGACACCGGCATCGGTCGCGAGTTCGAACACCGCGTCATCCCCGCCTTCGAAACGATTGAACTGGTCGACGCTGACGTAGAAGATCATCACCGCACCGACGAGCACCGCCCCACCTGCGATCGGCCAGTAGGTGATCGTCGCCCGGTCGTTCCACCACCGCCCGATCACGCCGGTGCGCACCGGACCCTCGAGGAACCGGTACGACGCTTCGGCGACGACGATCGTGAGGAACATGGCCCACAGGAACGCCGCGACCGAGCCCGTGGTCGCGCCCACGACCACGAAGATCGGCCAACTCCAGAGGTAGAGGCCGTAGCTGCGCTTGCCGACCTGCACGAGCGGGGGCCAACTCATGATCCGGCGGAACCCGATGGAGGCCGGATGCACCGCCACCAGCACCGCCACCAGCGACAACACCGACACCAGCGCCATCAGCCACTGGTAGACGTAGCCCGCGGTGATCGACGCCACTGCGGCAGCGCACCCGAGCGACGCGACTGCGCCAGCGCCGAGCGGATCGAGCAGCCGACCGGCGGGAGCATCGGCAGCGTGCGCCCAACGCCAGGGACGCCAGACGAACGCTGCGCTCGCACCGAGGAGCAGACCGCCCGATCGGGTGATCGTCGACAGGTACATGTAGTTGGTGCGATCGAGGCCGTCGAAGATCGCCGGCGGACCGCCGAGCGTGGACGGCGCCCGCGACTGCATCCATGCCATGTAGACGAACGCGAGCACGGCAGCGCCGAACACGAAGCCGCCGACGATGCGGCGAGGCAGTCGGATGCGCATCAGCGCCACGAACAACAACGGCCAGATCAGGTACCACTGCTCCTCGACGGCGAGGCTCCACAGGTGCCGCAGCAGTGGTGGGTCGCCGGCGAAGTAGGGGATGTCGCCGAGGATCTGGCCCCAGTTGTTGACGTAGAAGATCGACCAGACGATGTCGCGGCGCAACTGCGACTGTTGCTCCGCGGTGCCGGCCAGCGCCGCCCACACCGCGACGGCCAGGAGCACGGCATAGAGCGCCGGGAAGAGCCGGCGCGCTCGACGCTTCCAGAACTGACCGAACGCGATGCGGTCGGTGCGGTCGTGCTCGTCGAGCAACAGCGACGTGATCAGGAAGCCCGACACGACGAAGAACACCTCGACGCCGAAGAACCCGCCGTGCATCCACGAGAACCCACCGTGGTAGAGGAGCACGACGGCGACCGAGAG
This sequence comes from Ilumatobacteraceae bacterium, assembly GCA_963715285.1. Lineage (GTDB taxonomy): Bacteria > Actinomycetota > Acidimicrobiia > Acidimicrobiales > Ilumatobacteraceae > Sva-07. The sequence goes on from CAVQRU010000044.1 coordinate 47,107, forward strand.
CGCTCGCAGCCCGTCGAGCGACGGCTGATATCCCATGGTGGGCATCGGGCCGATGCGCGATGCCGGACGCGCCGAACCTCCCGAGCCGGTGGCCGAACGATCGGCCGGGGTCTCCGCCGGGCCGGCGTCGGGCAGGGTGCCGTTCGGGCCGGCGCCGTCGAGCGCTGCCGGGGCGTCGGGGGCGTCGATCGTCGTGGTCACCGTCGCAGGGAGGTGCCGTCGCGTGTGGTCTCGACCGTCCATCCGGCGGCCTGCAGTTCGGCCCGGAGCGCGTCGGCCGTGGCGAAGTCCTTCGCGGCGCGCGCCGCATCGAGCGCGGCGGCGCGGTCGAGCGCGTCGGCGTCGACCTCGGACGGCACCGCGAGGTCGAGCCCGAACGTTGCAGCGATCACGTGAGCCGCCGCGGCCAGCGCCGCCGCGTCGGCAGCTCCGGCGTCGAGCGCCGCGTTCGCCCGGCGGACGGTGTCGAACAGCAGCGCGGTCGCCCTCGGCGTGTCGAGGTCGTCGTCCATCGCGGCCCGGAACTCTGCGAGCACGTCGCCGTCGGGATCGGCGGCGGCGAGCTCGGCCGTGCGAGCGGCGAACGAGTCGAGTCCGGCGAGCGCCTTGACCGCCCCGTCGATGTTGTCCTGGGTGATCTTCACCGGACTGCGGTAGTGCGACTGCAGCAGGACCATCCGGTAGGCGCGCGGATCGTAGAGGTCGATGAGGTCGAGCAGGTTCGACACGTTGCCGAGACTCTTCGACATCTTCTCGCCTTCGGCGTCGACGACGAAGCCGTTGTGCATCCAGTGGTTGGCGAAGGTCTTCCCGAGCGCGACCGCCTGCGCGCGTTCGTTCTCGTGGTGCGGGAACCGCAGGTCCTGGCCGCCGCAGTGCAGGTCGAACCCCTCACCGAGCAGGTCGAGGCTCATCACGACGCACTCGGAGTGCCAGCCGGGCCGACCGTCGCCCCACGGCGAGGGCCACGACGGTTCGTCGGGCTTGGAGAGCTTCCAGAGCACGAAGTCGGCCGGGTGGCGTTTGCCCTCGGCGCCGAACACCTCGCGTTCGCCGCCACCGGAGCGCATGTCGTCGAGCGACTGGTGGGCGAGCAGGCCGTAGTCGCCGACCGACTCGACCGCCATGTAGACGCCGTCGTCGGTGAGGTAGGCGTGGTCGGCGGCGATCAGCTCACCGATCATCGTCGACCATCTCGTCGACGTAGTCGGTGGCGTGGGGCACGTCGGTCGGGCGCTCGACGTTGATGCCCGCCATGGCGTCGAACCAGATCGCCTCGCACTTCTCGGTGATGTCCTGCCAGGGGCGGCCCTCGCGCTGGGCACGCTCGATGATCTTGTCCTCGATGTCGGTGATGTTCGACACGAGGCGGACCTCGAGACCGGTCCACTCGAGGTAGCGCCGAAGGATGTCGTACACCAGCGTGGCGCGCCCGTGACCGAGGTGCGGCGGGCCGTAGACGGTGGGTCCGCACAGGTAGATGCCGACCTTGCCCGGCTCGCGAAGAGCCAGCTCGCGCACGGATCGCGTGGCGGTGTCGTAGAGGTGCAGCACGGTTCACGAGTCTACGAGTGCCATCCCGGCCCGCCCCGGCATCATTGCCCAGCCGGTGCCCCCACCCCCGTTTGCGCTGCATTCCCGGTGGACCGGCTCACCCAAATCCGCACACAAACACTCCAACCCCACCCACCCCCGTTTGCGCTGCATTCCCGGTGGACCGGCTCACCCGAAACCGCACACAAACACTCCAACCCCACCCACCCCCGTTTGCGCTGCATTCCCGGTGGACCGGGCCACCCGAAACCGCACACAAACACTCCAACCCCACCCACCCACGTTTGCGCTGCATTCCCGGTGGACCGGCTCACCCGAAACCGCACACAAACACTCCAACCCCACCCACCCCCGTTTGCGCTGCATTCCCGGTGGACCGGTTCACCCGAACTGTCACGCAAACCACCGGGGGAGGGTCAGGGGGCGAGTGGATAGCCTCGGCGACCATGACCAACACGGCGGCGAACATCCCGGACAAGCCGACGCTCGACGGCATCGAGGACCGCTGGGTCGCGCAGTGGGACGCCGAGGGCACCTACCACTTCGACGCCTCGGTGCCCCGGTCGGGTGTGTTCTCGATCGACACGCCGCCGCCAACCGTCAGCGGGTCGCTGCACATGGGTCACGTGTTCAGCTACACCCACACCGACACGATCGCCCGCTTCCAGCGCATGCGCGGCAAGGCCGTGTTCTACCCGATGGGCTGGGACGACAACGGCCTGCCCACCGAGCGACGAGTCCAGAACTACTACGGCGTGCGCTGCGACCCGAGCCAGCACTACGTCGAGGGGTTCGAACCGCCGTTCCGCGGCGACCCGCCGAAGAACCACCACGCCATCCCGATCTCGCGTCCCAACTTCCTCGAACTCTGCGACGAACTGGTCGAACTCGACGAGCAGGTCTTCGAGGCCCTGCTGAAGCGACTCGGCCTGTCGGTCGACTGGAACCATCAGTACGCCACCATCGACGAACGGTCGAGGCGCGCCAGCCAGCGCGCGTTCCTCCGCAACGTCGCCCGCGGTGAGGCGTACAGCCAGGAGGCGCCCACGTTGTGGGACATCGACTTCCGTACGGCCGTGGCCCAGGCGGAAATGGAGGACCGCGAGCGTCCGGGCGCCTATCACAAGATCCCGTTCGCCCGATCCGACGGCCATGGCGCCATCGAGATCGACACCACCCGCCCCGAGTTGCTCGCCGCCTGCGTCGCCCTGGTGGCCCATCCCGACGACGAGCGCTACCAGCCCCACTTCGGCACCACCGTGCGTACACCGTTGTACGGCGTCGAGGTCCCGATCGTCGCCCATGAACTCGCGCAGCCCGACAAGGGCACCGGCATCGCGATGATCTGTACGTTCGGCGACACCACCGACGTCACGTGGTGGCGCGAGCTCGACCTCCCGATGCGGGCGATCATCGGCCGCGACGGCCGGCTGCACGCCGACGCCCCCGATGGTGTCGACCCCGAGGCCTACGCAACCATCGCCGGACTCAGCGTCAAGCAGGCGCAGAAGGCCGTGGTCGAGCAGCTCGTCGAGCAGGGGCTGCTGGTCGGCGAACCTCGACCGGTCCAGCATCCCGTGAAGTTCTACGAACGAGGTGAACGCCCACTCGAGATCGTCACCTCGCGGCAGTGGTACATCCGCAACGGCGGCCGCGACCCCGAACTCCGCGCGGCGCTGGTCGCTCGCGGCGCCGAGGTCACCTGGCACCCGGCCCACATGCAGCACCGGTACGACAACTGGGTCGAGGGCCTCAACGGCGACTGGCTCGTCAGCCGGCAGCGCTTCTTCGGTGTGCCGATCCCGATCTGGTACGCCCTCGACGAGCACGGCGAGCCGAAGTACGACAACCCGCTGCTGCCCGACGAGTCGCAGCTCCCGATCGACCCCTCCACCGACGTTCCCGCCGGCTACTCCGAGGAGCAACGCGACCAGCCCGGCGGCTTCGCAGGCGATCCGGACATCCTCGACACGTGGGCGACCTCGTCGCTCACACCCGAGATCGCCGGTGGATGGGAAGAGGACGGCGACCTGTTCGAGCACGTGTTCCCGATGGACATGCGGCCACAGGCCCACGACATCATCCGGACCTGGCTGTTCTCCACGATCACGCGCAGCCACCACGAGTTCGGATGCGTTCCGTGGAGTCATGCTGCGCTGTCCGGCTGGATCCTCGACCCCGACCGCAAGAAGATGTCGAAGTCGAAGGGCAACGTGGTCACCCCGATGGACCTCTTCGAGACCTACGGCACCGATGCCGTCCGCTACTGGGCAGGTTCCGGCCGGCCGGGCGTCGACACGGCGTTCAGCGAAGACCAGATGAAGGTCGGCCGCAAGCTCGCCAACAAGCTGCTCAACGTCACGAAATTCGTGCTGCAGTTCGGCGCTCCGACGGCCGACCGCTCGCTCGACGACGGCGTCACCGAGCCGATCGACCGGTCGATGCTGGCGAAGCTCGATGCGGTCGTGATCGAGGCAACCGAGGCCTTCGAGGCCTTCGACTACGCGCGTGCCCTCGAGCGGACCGAGGCCTTCTTCTGGTGGTTCTGCGACAACTACGTCGAGCTGGTCAAGGGCCGCACGTACGACGAGGCTCGCCCCGACGCCGCCGACTCGGCCAAGCGCGCCCTGCGCACGGCACTGAGCACGGTCCAGCGTCTGTTCGCGCCGATCCTGCCGTTCACCAGCGAGGAGGCGTGGAGTTGGTGGAACGACGGCAGCATCCACGTGGCCGCATGGCCGACACCGGTCGGTACCGACTCGCAACCGTTCGGCGACCCGACGCTCGCCGATGTCACGATCGAGGTCCTCACGCAGGTCCGCCGTGCCAAGACGGAGGCGAAGCGCAGCCAGCGCGCCGCCGTGGAGTCGCTGGTGGTCGCGGCACCGACGTCGCTGCATCCGGCGCTCGAGAACGGCCGCGGCGACCTCGTCGACGCGGGATCGATCCGGGACCTGACCATCGTCGACGGTGACGTGGTCACCACGACGGTCGTGCTCGCCGCCGACGACTGACCTCGACGAGCGCGGATCGCCGCGGGCGCCCGCCCCGAGCTGTCGGTGCCCGATATCGTCGGGCCGACATGACGGAGGAGATCCCAGCCAGCCCCGCGTCCCAGGTGAAGGGCAAGCGGACCTGGCCTCAGCGGCTGACCATCGCCGCGGCGTTCGCGTTGGCGCTCGGCTCCTTCGGCGCCGCCGGCGCTCTGTACGCCGGTCAACGCGTCATCGAGGACCGCAACCTGGCCCCGGCGATCATCGACCCGTCGAAGGCCACCACCGTGCCGGCTGCACCGGTCACCGACGCCGACGGCTCCACCGTCACGGATGCTCCCGGGACCGCCGCCCCCGGAACCGCCCCTCCCGAGACCGCCCCTCCAGCGACGTTCCCACCGGCGGAACCCGACGCGAAGAACTTCCTGGTCACCGGTGCCGACAACAACGCCTGCATCGACCCCGACTCGCCCTATGCACCCGCCTTCGGTGATCGCAGCAACTTCGGTGAACGCAGCGACACCATCATGATGTGGCGCGTCAACCCGTCGACCTCGCAGGTCGCCGTGCTCTCGTTTCCGCGCGACCTCTTCGTCGACATCGCCGGCTCGTCCCGCACCGGACGCATCAACGAGGCCTACGAGCGAGACAACCCCCAGAAGCTGATCGACACGATCTACCAGAACTTCGGGATCGTCACCGACCACTTCGTCCAGGTCGACTTCTGCGCGTTCCAGGAACTCGTCAGCGCCGTCGACGGTGTGGCCGTTCCGCTTCCCTACCCCGTGCGGGACCCCAACACGGGCTTGAACGTGCCGGAAGCCGGCTGTTACACGTTCAGCGGCGACCATGCGCTGGCGTACGTGCGGTCACGCAAGCTCGAGTACCTCACCGAGACCGGCGAGTGGAAGCGGGACGGCACGTCCGACCTCGGACGCATCTCGCGCCAGCAGGACTTCCTGAAGCGCACGGTGTCGCGCCTGCTGTCCAAGGGGGCGTACAACCCCGATGTTGCCGGCGGGCTCATCCAGACCGTCTCGGAGTACATCGTCACCGACCCCGATCTCACGCCCGCGAAGATGCTGGAGTTCGCCGGCGTGCTCAGCGGCGTCGACCCCACGGCGATCACGACGTACCAGATCGAGGCGACGCCGAAGACGATCCAGGGCAACGCCGTGCTCGTGCCGAACATCGGTGGCGACAACATGCAGGCGATCCTGTCGGTGTTCCGGGGCGAGGCGACGCTCGGCGAGATCCCCGATCAGGTCTTCGCCACCACCACGCCGCCGACCACCGACGTGATGCCGCCGGCCGACACCACGTCGGCACCGTCGGGCACCGAGGTCGCTCCGCCGACGGTGACCACGCTGCCCCAGGTGCTCGCCGACGAGAACATCTTCGGCATCGTCCCCGACAAGACCATCTCCTGCTGATCATTGCAGCAGGGGTCAGACCCCAGCTGCAATCGTCACGTGTCGAGGACCCGGGCGAGCGCGGCGGCGGCATCGGACGGGCCCGACACCGTGGTGAATCGGGCGCCGGCCTGGCGTGCCAACTCCTCGGCCTCTGCGGCGTCGCTCTCCGGTGCGATGATCACCAACTCGCCGAGGCGCCGGGCCGCACCGACCACGTCACCGGGCGCCGTTGCCCGACAGTCCGACAGCAGCACGGTGATCTTGCGGCCCGCCCGCGATCGCGAGAGTTGGTCGGCGGCGGCGACCAGAGCACCCGCCACATCGGTGGTGCCGAACCCACGCAGGGCCAGCACCGAGTCGATGACGCGCTCGTTCGACTTCGCCGCGTCCTGCGACTTCGCGGCGACGACGTCCTTGCCGAACGACAGCACCGAGTAGTCGTCCGGACTCCGCCACGCAACCGCTGCAGCCGTCACCGCGGCCGTCGCCAACGGACGGCCCGTCATCGAACCGCTGCGGTCGACGAGCAGGCAGATCGCCGTGCCCGGCGTCGACCAGGCACGCACTCGGAGGTCGTCGGGATCGACGGCCGCACCCTCCCCCCGAGCGGTCATGAGTGCATCGATGCTCGCGTCGACGTCGAGGTCGCCACCGTCGGGCCGGTACCGCTGCGTCCGGAGTTGCCCCACACCCCGTGGGCTCGCCGGGCCTCGGCGCGACAGGTCGAGGAACAATCGGCCCGCCAGTCGTCGAGCCAGCTCGCGCAGTTTCGGGTCGGTCGCCCCGGTGAGGTCGGCCAGCAGGGCCAGCGTTGCGTCGGGATCGTCTTCCAGCGCCGCTTCGACCGCGTCCTCGTCGAGTTCGCCGACTTCGGGAGAGATCTCGTCGAAGTTCGGTTGCTGCTCGAGCGAGCGTCTCGACGTGGTCTTGCGACGCGCCTTGGTGACCTCCTCGTCGGCTTCGTCGCCCTCCTTCGCCGGGGGCGGAGCGTTCAGCCGGCCGTCGTCGCCCCGTTCGGGGCGCCCGCTTTTCCCTCGCGCTGCCCGTCGTCGTCCTTGCGGCCGAACACGGCCAACCAGAGTTCGCGCACGATGTCCTCGGTCGATCGGGTCGTGCCCTCCCGGAGCCGGATGCGGCCGGACAGCGCAACGAGCGCCGCATCGAGCGACACGTCACCGTTGGTCACCGACGTGTCCCGCACCGTCGCCAACGACGACGCCACTGCGCACATGTCGATGGCGCCGCGTACCGACGAGCCGACGCGCAGGTCGCCGTGGGTACGCGTGAGTCGCACCAGCTCGACCACCTTTGCCACCCACTCCGGGTCGAGGTCGGCTGCTCCCGCCGTCCGCTCGGTGATCAGCCGCTCGTCGGTGGCCGTCTGGTAGTCGACGGCAAGACGACAGACCCGGTCGTACACCGCCCCGGAGATGCGGGCGGTGCCGATCGCATCGAACGGGTTCATCGCCGCCACGAGCCGGAAGCCGGGCGCGGCGGGGAGCCGGCCGAGGCGCGGGACGTGCAGTTCGCCCTCGCTCATCACGGTGATCAGCACGTTGAGCGTCTCCTCGGGGACCCGGTTGATCTCCTCGACGTAGAGCAACGAACCGTCGCGGAGCGCTGCGGCGAGCGGCCCGTCGACGAACACGTCGGGGTCGTAGCCCTCGGCGAGCACACGGGCCGGGTCGAAGTGGCCGACGAGACGGGCAGGTGTCAGTTCGGCGTTGCCTTCGACGAACTCGAAACCGACGCCGAGTTCGTGGGCCACGGTACGCAGGAGCGTCGACTTGCCGGTACCCGGCGGCCCCTCGATGACGATGTGGCGGTCGGCGATCAGCGCGGCGACGACGAGTTCGATCTCGCGTCGCCGGCCGACGACGGTGGAGGTGATCGACGCGACCAGCGCGCCGGGGTCGAGCACACCGTGCTCGGGTGAGGTGTCGGTCATGGAAGTCACGTCGGGTCGAACCTAGCGTCGGAGCGCCGTCAGGCTCCTGCCGCAGGCTTCAGGAGTGGACGACGACCCCGCGGATGTTCGTGCCGTCACGCATCGCCTGGTACCCGTCGTTGATCTCGTCGAGCGAATAGCGGTTGGTGATCAACTCGTCGAGCTTGAGCTGGCCGTCGCGATACAGATTCAGCAACTTCGGGATGTCGGCCCGGGGGTTGAGCGAGCCGAAGATCGTGCCCTTGATCTCCTTGTTCCACATCGCCAGCTCGAACAGGTTCACCGACGACTCGGTCTGGGTGATCGGTGCGATGCCGGTGACGACGATCGTGCCGCCCTTCCCGGCGAGCTGCGTGCCGAGCGCCATCAGGTCACCGTAGAGGACACCAGGCGTCATGATCACCTTGTCGGCCATCATCCCCTCGGTCATCTCCATCACCTGCGGGAGCGCGTCCTCCATCGACGAGAACGTGTGGCTGGCACCGAACTCCATCGCCTTCTCGCGCTTGAACTCGAGCGGGTCGACGGCGATCACGTGGCGGGCGCCGGCCATCGCCGCGCCCTGCACGGCGTTGATCCCGATGCCGCCGATGCCGACGACGACCACGGTGTCGCCAGGGGCGACCGCGGCCCGATTGGTGGCGGACCCCCAGCCGGTGGCGACGCCACACGACACGAGCGCGACCGCTTCGAGCGGGAGGTCGGTGTCGACCTTGATCACCTGCGACTCGGCGACGCAGGAGTACTGCGAGAACGTGCCGAGCTTGGCGAACAGGGTGAGTTCGGGGCCGCCGCCGGCGATGCGGTGGCGGCTGGTCCCGTCGGTGACCATCCCCTTGACGAAGGCACCGGCACCGGCATCGCACAGGTTCTGACGGCCGGTCGAGCAGTACCGGCAGTGACCGCACGACGGGATGAACGACGCCGACACGTGATCGCCGACGGCGACGCTCGTGACACCGGGGCCGACCTCGGCGACGACGCCGGCACCCTCGTGCCCGCCGACGACGGGCCACAGGTCGTCGATGCCCATCAACGGCCACGCCTCCTGTGGCGGCACCATGTCGCCGGTGACCATGTGCTCGTCGGAGTGGCACAGCCCAGCGGCCTTCCACTCGACGAGCACCTCACCGGCCTTCGGCGCATCGACCTCGATCTCCTCGACCCGCCATTCCTGGTCGGTGCCGTGGAGTACTGCTGCTCTGCTCTTCATGTCGACCCCCCAGTCGAATGAGCTGTTGCAGCTGGGGTCTGACCCCAGCTGCAACAGGTTGGTGTTCAGTCGTAGATGAGGACGCCGCGGATGTTCTTACCGTTGCGCATGTCCTCGAAGCCCTGGTTGATCTCGTCGAGCGAGTACGTGTTGGTGACCAGCGTGTCGAGGTCGAGCTGGCCCTGCGTGTAGAGCTCGAGCAGCTGCGGGATGTCCTTGCGGATGTTGGCCGAACCGAACAGCGAGCCGATGATCTGCTTCTCGAACAGCGTGAGGAACGCACCGGGCACCGCCATCGACGGCTCGACGGTCGGGTGGATGTTGGTGACCACGATCTTGGCGCGCTTGCCGCCGAGGTGGAACGCCTCGCCGAGCGCGTCGCCGTTGCCGACGCCCATCGTCATCAGCACCTTGTCGAATCCACGACCCCAGGTGGAGTCGCCGAGACCCTCCATCGCCTCGGCGATCGAGGCGTAGGTGTGGGTGGCACCCAACTCCATTGCGGTCTCCCGCTTGAACTCGACCGGGTCGATCGCGGCGATCACGCGTGCGCCGGCGAGCTTGGCACCCTGAATGGCGTTGGCGCCGATGCCACCCGCACCGACCACGGCGACGAAGTCACCGGGGCCGACCTCGGCGGCGTACACCGCGGAGCCCCATCCCGTGACGACGCCGCAACCGAGCAGGCATGCACGGTCGAGCGGGAGATCCTTGTCGATCTTGACGCAGCTCGACTCGTGGACGACGGTGTGCTGGGCGAACGTGCCGAGCAGGCACATCAGCCCGAGGTCCTCGCCGTCGGCGGTGTGGTGGCGGGCCGTGCCGTCGGAGATCTGGCGGCCGGTCGGGAAGGCCTCACCGCCGACGTCGCAGAGGTTGGAGTGGCCCGATGCGCAGCTCGGGCAGCGGCCGCAGGCGGGGATGAAACCGAAGACGACGTGGTCGCCCGGCTCCAGACCGGTGACGTTGGGGCCGACCTCCATCACGATGCCGGCGCCCTCGTGACCACCGATCAGCGGCATCGGCGAGGTGGCACCGGCGAGGTCGCCGGTGACGAGGTGCTCGTCGGAGTGACACATCCCCGACGCCTTCATCTGGACGAGCACTTCGCCTGCCTTGGGCGGGTCGAGTTCGATGGTCTCGACGCTCCATTCCTGGCCGATGTCCCTGAGTACTGCTGCCTTGGTCTGCATGAGCCGAACAGTACGTCAGGTGTCGATGCGCTGTGGCATCGGACACACTGGCACGATGACCACCCCCGGCGACGATCCCGAGACCGTGGTGGAGTACGTCCGAGCCCTCCCCGACGACGACCTCCACCACCTGGCCGAGGTGGTGCGTCAGGTGCAGATCGAGCGCGCGATCGGCAACGGCGATCACGACGCGATCATCGCCGCCGGGTTCGAGTCGGGCTTCGGTCGTGACGGCCTCGGCGTGCTGCCCTGGGTCGAGGGCAACGTCATCGTCTGCCCCGGCGGGTTGGTGTCGAAGTCGAAGACCAGCCATCGCTGCCGCTTCGTGAGCGTCGACGACGTGTGGGTGTGGGACTCGGGCCTCCTGCTGCGCGAGGACAAGCGATCGTCGCCGGGCACCGACGACGGCTTTCGGGCGATCGCGCTCGTCCCGCTCGTCGACGGCACCGAACTCGACGTGGTCACCGGCAAGGCGCGCGGCGGTCAACACTCGGTCGATCACGTCGTGAGCTACGAGGTCCGCGGCGGCGACCTCGTCGAGGTCAGCCAACGCAGCGTCACCCCCGCCAACATGCGCTGACCCCGCACCCCTCCCCACCCCGCCCCTCTCCCCCCCACCCCGAAACTTGCCTGGTTCGTCGCGCTCAGCGCGCAGATCGAGGCATTTTTCGGGGGGTTTGGCGGGGGGTTTGGCGGGGGGTTTGGCGGGGGGTTTGGAGGGAGGTCAGCGGGGGAGGACGACGACTTCGATGTACTGGTCGGCGGGGAGCCACGCGCGCAGGTAGTCGCGGAGCAGATCGGCATCGATCTCGGCGATCGCACGCGACTGCCCGAGGAAGTCGTCGAACGACGCGGTGCCGCCCGGATCGGTGAGCAGGCCGAGGACCTCGTCGTTGATCTGCTCGTTGCTGAACAGGACGAGCTGCTGACGGACGGTCTCGACCGCCGCGTCGAACTCGGTGTCGGTCGGACCGTTGTCGGTGAGGTCACCGAGCTGCGCGAGCACGGCCTGCTCCACCTCGTCGACGAGTTCCACGCCGGTCGTGTTCGAGATGTAGGTCTCGGCATTCGGGCTCGCGCCGTCGCCGACGCCGACCACGGCGAACGGTGAGTACGAATCGCCGAGTTCCTCGCGGATCGTGTCGGTGAGACGGTTGGTGATGATCTCCTGCATCACGAGCGCCGCCACGTCGTCGAGACGATCACCGCTCGCCGGAGCGGTGAACAGCAGCGACACACTGGCCTGCTCGCCCTCACCGGCGTTGACCTGTTCCTCGACGACGCCGGCCGGCGGGGGCGGCTCGACGTAGTCGACCGTCTCGATCCGACCGGACGACGGCAGCGTGCCGAGGTAGCGGCGGGCGAGGTCGGTCGCCTCGTCCACGTCGAAGTCGCCGCTGAAGGCGAACGAGAAGTCGGAGGCATCACCGAAACGATCGCGGAACACACGGTCGATGTCGTCGGCGGTCACCGAGTTCAACGACTCGACGGTCGGCAGCAGAAATGCCGGATCGTCGTAGCGGGCGTCGAGGAGCGCATCGACCTGGGCGTAACCGGGCTCGATCGACGGATCCGCCGCATAGGCGAGCGCGTCGTCGAGGTACTGATCGAGCGCGACCGCGTCGACGCGGGGCTGTGTCATGTAGAGATGGATCAGCTGGAAGAGCACCTCGAGGTCGGACGTGGCGGCTGAACCGAACATCCCCTCGGTGAACGAGTCGATGCCGAGCTGTACTCCGACGTCCTTGTCGGCCAGGAAGGCGTCGAGCGCGACCGGGTCGTAGGTGGCGACGCCACTGTCGCCGACCACGGCGCCGGCGGCACCGGCGGCCGGGATGTCGGCGTCGTCGAGCACGTCGAGGCCGCCGGGGCTGCGCGCCTCGAACGCGACCCGGCCGTCGACGATGCTGGTGGTGTTCAGCGACACCTGCACACCGTTGCCGAACTCGAGCAGCGTCGGAGCAACGAGCGAGACCACTCCGCCGTCGGAGAGCTGGTCGCTCGACCGTTCCTCCACCGGTTCGGGCGCCGTCATCAGATCGCCGTCGACGCCCGTGTCGTCGGGGCGCGGCTCGACCGAGCGATCGCGCATGCCGGCGGCCTGCGCAACCCACGCCGCTTCAGCCGGGAGCTGGTCGGCCTCGTTCTCGGGCACGACCACCATCACGTGGGCTCCGGTGGTCGCGAGCCGGTCGACGAAGCCGTAGGCGACCGTCTCCGGGCTCGCGCGGTCGAGGATCGCGTTGACCAGGTCGTAGTTGGCGTCGGCGGTGGGGATCGGCTCGTCGGTGAGGACGTGGCGGACGTACTCCTCGGCGAAGTCGGCGTCCTGGCGCGAGTCGCGGCCGTCGTAGAAGGTGTCGATCGAGGTGCGCACCGACGACACCGCCCGGTCGACCTCGGCCTGGCTGAAGCCGTATCGGCGCACGCGTTCGTACTCGTCGAACACGGCCTGGGTGGACGCCTCGAGCGCGTCGCCGTCGGCGGACACCACGATCTCGGGCGCGTCGAGACCGCGGACGAAGCTGCTCGAGTCGACGCGGGCATCGTCGAAGGGCGCCTCGCCGCGCAGCGCGTCGTTGCCGAGCCGGGTGGCGATGATGTCGAAGGCCAGCGAGTCGAGGATCGACGCCTGGAGTGCCGCCTCGGGTGACAGGTCGTCGACCGGCGTCGTCGGGAGAGTGACCTGTGCGAACCCCTCGGCCACGTCGGGATCGGACACGATCACCACCTGCGGCTCGGTGGACGGTTCGACGATCAACTCTGGCCGTTCGGGCGACGAACCGCGCGACACCAGGGGCGCGAACCTGTCGATCAGCCCCTGCTCGATCTCGCCGGGATCGATGTCGCCGACCACGATCACGGCGGCGTTGTCGGGTCGGTACCAGTCGTCGTAGAACGCCCGGAGCGGCTCGGCATCCATCGCCACGATCGAGGTGTCGTCGCCGATCGGGTCGCGACCCTCGTATGGCGATCCCGTGAGGAAGAGCTCCTCGAGCCCGTCGAAGATGCGGCCGTCGGAACTCGCCTCGGATCCGCGCCACTCGTCGAGCACGACCCCGCGTTCGGCTTCGACCTGAGCCTGGTCGATCGTGGCTGCCGACAACCACTGCTCCAGCACGTCGAGCCCGGTTTCGACGACGGCGTCGTCCTCGGTCGGCATCGTCAACTGGTAGACGGTCTCGTCGTAGCTGGTGTAGGCGTTGATGTCGGCGCCGAAGGCCGCGCCGAAGCTCCGCAGCACGGCGATCAGTTCGTTCTCGGGGAACTGCTCGGTGCCGTTGAACAGCATGTGTTCGAGGAAGTGGGCACCGCCGGTCTGGGTGTCGTCCTCGAGTGCGGAGCCGGCGTCGACGACGAGGCGCATCTCGACCCGACCCCCCGGGTTGTCGTTGTCCCGGATCAGGTAGCGCAGACCGTTGTCGAGTTCCCCGATCACGATCGCCGGGTCCGGGTCCGACACCGACGGCAGGCCGTTCGGGTCGGGCGCGGCGACCGGGGTCGAGCCGTCGATCGATGTGGGCGCGAGTGTGCTGGCAGGTGCGGCCGTGACCCCCGGCGCCTCGTTCGACTCGACCTCGGCGACGTCGGAGTCGGAGTTGCACGACGCGGCAATGAGACCGGCGGCGAGCACGGCCGCCGCCCAGCGCTGCATCTGCCGGGTCCGCCCGTGTCTGCTCACGGCGAGAGACTACGGCCCGCCACGGCGGTGGCGATGCCAGCACGCGCACGATCCGCGCCGGGGACACACCTCCCACGCCGAGACCGAATGCTGGTTGCGAGGGCAGACTGTTGGACGTGCAGCTTCCCCCGCCGGTTCCGTCTCCGCTGCGGATCCATGGGCTCACGAAACGCTTCGGGGCCACGACGGCGATCGACGGGTTGACCCTCGAGGTTCCCCAGGGAGCGTGCTACGGCCTGGTCGGGCCGAACGGCAGCGGCAAGTCGACCACGATGCGCGCCGTCGTCGGGCTCGTGCGACCCGATGCGGGCACGATCGAGGTGTGCGGCGTCCGCGTCGACGACGACGTCCTCGCCACCCGCCGGGCGATGGGCGTGATGCTCGACCCGCTGCAGCTCTTCGACCGGCTCACGGCCTGGGAGTTCGTCGAGACGATCGGCGCATTGCGTGGCCTCGACGTCGACATCGCCCAAGAGCGAGCGACCGAGCTGTTCGGCGTACTCGACCTGCTCGACGACGCCGACCGCCCGATCGCCGGCTACAGCCACGGCATGCGCAAGAAGACCGCCCTCGCCGCCGCACTCCTCGCGCGCCCGCGGGTCGTGATGCTCGACGAACCGTTCGAGGGCGTCGACCCGGTGTCGACCCGGGCGATGCGACGGATGCTCGACCGGTTCCGCGCCGGTGGCGGCACCGTCGTGCTGTCGACGCACGTGATGGACATCGTCGAACGGGTCTGCGACCACGTCGGGGTGATCCACCGCGGCCGCCTCGTCGCCTCCGGTCCGATCGACCAACTCCGCGACGGACGCCGTCTCGAGGACGCGTTCATCGACGTCGTCGGCGCCTCCGACGTCGACGACGAGGCGCTCGAATGGTTGAGCTGACCGGATGAGTGACGCTGCGGTGATCGCGCTGTTCGCCCGGCTGCGCTGGAAGATGCTGCGCGGCGTGTTGGCGTCCGACGGTGCACAGAAGTGGGCGGTGGCCATCGGGCTGATCGCCGCGGTGCTCGTGGGGTCGATCGCCGCGGCGATGGTGTTCGTGATCGGGCGCACCACCGACGACCTCGACACGCTGTTCGTGTCGGTGACCACCGGTGCGGTGCTGGTCGTGATGATGATCGGCGTGATCGCCGGTGTCACCCAGCCGGTCGATCCACGCGTGCTCGCCACCGAACCCTTGACACGCCGCCAGCTCGGGATCGGGCTGCTCGCCGCGTCGGCAGCCGGTCCGCCCGGTCTGTCGGCGGTGCTGTTCGGCATCGGGCTGTTCGGCGGTGCCGTCGGCGGGATCGGATCGATCGTCCCGACCGCGCTCGCCGTCGCGGCGGTGCTCGCCACGCTGCTGTTGGTGTCGCGCACCACGATCAACGCGCTCGGTCTGCTGTCGACCCGGCATCCCCGCGCCGGCCAACTCGTGGTCGGGCTGTCGAGCCTGGCGTTCTACGCCGCGTTCCAGGTCGTGCCACGTGCGATGGCCGACCTCGACGACGCCGGCCGGGATCGCGTCGCCCGAGTGTTGGGGTGGACGCCGATGGGGCAGCTCGGGCGAGCCCTGGCCGAGGTCCGCGACCGCCCGTTGATCTCGCTGCTCCACACCGCCATCGGAACGGTGTGGCTGATCGGGCTGCTGTGGGTGTTCACCTGGAGCACACATCGCCTCATCGTGTCGGTGAAGGGATCCGGCACGAACCGGGCAGTCGGCCGCGACCGTCGCCGAACGGTGCAGACGGTCGCCCGCCGCCTGTGTGGATCCGGAGCGATCGGCTCCGTCGCCTGGCGCGGCGTGCTCACCCGTTTCCGCACGCCCCGCACTGCGCTGGAGACGTTCACCGGCGCCGGCGTCGGGCTCGCGATCGTGCTGGTGCCCGTGCTCACCGGCCGCGAGGCAGGTGCCGGCGCCGTGCTCGTCGGAGGTGCGGTCCAGCTGGCGGTGCTCTTCATGGCGGGGAACAGCTTCGGTTCCGACGGGCCGGCGATGGCCGGCGAGTTGTTGACCGGCGTCGATCCAGCGGTCCTCGTGCGCGGCAAGGCTCGGTCGGTGGTGGTGTCGGCATCGCCGATCGCACTGATCGGCCCGCTGATCGCAGCGGCGATCACCGGGGAGTGGGACTACCTTCCGGCCGGTCTCGCCGTGGGCGTCGGCGCGTTGTTCGCGGGAGCCGGGGCGGCGATGGTCCAGTCCTCGATCGTGCCGATCGCGATCCCGGAGAGCGACAACCCGCTCGCCGGCGGCGACTCCGGCAAGGGCTGGTTTGCCGCGCTGATGCTCGCCGCGGTGCTGTTCTGCCTTGCCGTGCTGACGCTGCCGATCGCGCTTGCCCTGCTCTGGGCGATCGACCGGGAGTCGCTGCCGCTGGTCACCCTGCTCGCCCTGGCGACGCTCGGTGCAGGGCTGCTGGTCCAGCGCGGCGGCATCGCGCTCGCTGCGGGTCGGTGGCGCGAGCGCGGCCCCGAGTTGTACGCCGCCATCGTCCCCGCCCGCTGACGTCACGTTCGGTGTCGGACCCCCGACGTGGCGTCGCTCGGCCTGTCGTCCGTTCAGGCCCGCGCGAACGTGTCGATCATCAGGTGCACGTCGTCGGCGAGGGGATAGAGGATCGGGCAGGTGCACCCGGAGGCGACGTACTCGTCGACCTTCGCTCGGACCTCGTCGGGCGTGCCCGATGCGGTGATCATCTGGACGATCTCGTCCGGCACGAGCTTGCTCGCCGCAACGACCTCATCGTGGGTTGCAGGCCAGGTGAGCACCTTGCCGATCTCGTCGAGGAGCTCCTGGGGCACGCCCGACGCCTTCATGATGTGGGGCTGCTGGCCGAGGTACTGCGTGACCAGCAGACGGGCACCGTCGAGCGCGGCCTGTCGATCGTCGTCGACGGAGCACACGATCAGCTGCGGGCGATCGATGTCGTCGACCGTCCGGCCCGCCTTCGCGGCGCCGCGGGCGAGCGCCTCGAGCGCACCGACGTTGTAGCTGGGCGACACGAGGTAGTTGAGCACGGCCCCGTCGGCGATCTCGCCGGTCAGCTCCATCATCTGCATGCCGGTGGCACCGATGTAGATCGGGACGTCCTTCGGTCGGCGCTCCTGGTGGACGTAGTCGAGTTCCACCCCGTCGAGATGGACGTGATAGCCGTCCATCGTGACGGTTTCGTTGTTCAGCAGACCGCGCACGGCCCCGACCACCTCCCGCATCACCTTGAGCGGTCGGCTGCGGTCGATCCCCACCTTCGCGGCGAGCGGGTCCCACCACGCGCCGAGGCCACAGATCATCCGGCCGGGAGCCAGGTCGTCGAGCGTCGAGAACGTCGACGCGAGCCGGGCCGGGTTGCGCGTCCAGCAGTCGATGACGCCCGAGCCGATCTTGATCCGATCGGTGGTCGCGGCGAATGCGGCCATCGGTACGACCGCGTCGCGGACCAGTCGGCTGTCGGCCTGCCAGACGGCATCGAAGCCCTTGGTCTCGGCGTAGCGCACGAGCTCGATGCCCTGACGGATGTCATGGGCGTCCTGCAGGTACAACGCGACCGGGTAGCTCATCGCCGCAGCTTCCCACGCCCGTCACCTCCCTGCCAACGGTGTGACGTTTCGTGTCCGACGTCGAACGTTGTGGGCGAGGGGAGGGCGGGCGGTTCGGACAGCATCTCGGTAGCGTCCTCCGGCGAGGTCCCCCGACGATGTTTCTCGCGTTCAAAGAGATGGCTCGCGCCAAGGTGCGTTTCGCGCTGCTGATTGCTGCGATTGCGCTCCTGGTGTTCCTGATCCTGTTCCAGCAGTCGCTGCAGAACGGGCTGATCACCGGCTTCATCGGTGCGATCCGTGAACAGAACGCACCGGTGCTCGTGTACAGCGTGGACGGCCAGCGGGTCGTGCAGGGCAGCGTCATCACCCCCGAGATGGAGGCCCAGGTCCGAGCCGCGCCGGGCACCGGCGAGGTGGGTCCGATCGGACAGGGCACCTTCACCGGCCTGCCGAGTGGAAACGCCGACCGGGAGGCGTTCGACACGACGATCATCGGTTACGAACTCGGCCCCGACGGCAACGGCATCGGGGCGCCGACCACCGTGATCGACGGCCGCCTCCCGACGGCTGACGACGAGGCGGTGGTCAGCGACGCCGACGTCCAGCTCGGGTACGACATCGACGACACGGTCACGTTGTTGCCGGGTGGCAAGGAGATCACCATCGTCGGTGTCGCCGAGAACGCACAGCTCAACGTGTCACCGACCCTCTTCGTCTCGTACGCCACCTACCTCGACGCCGTCAAGAGCGTCAATCCCGATGCCGGTACGCCACTGCCCAACGTGCTCGGGGTGATCCCCGCCGACGGCTACACACCCGACGAGACCGTCACCTCGATCAACGAACAGTCGCTCGAACTCGACGCGTTGACGAAGGACGACGCGGCCGCGGAGACCCCCGGTGTGGCCCAGGTGCAGCAGTCGTTCAACATCATCTTCCTGCTCTACGGACTGGTGGTGCCCTGCGTGACCGGTCTGTTCTTCCTGATCGTCACGTTCCAGAAGGCCAACTCGTTGACCCTCCTCCGCGCGATCGGGGCGCCAGCCGGGCGACTCGTGTCGTCGCTGTTGATCCAGGTGGTCGTCATCATCGGCATCGGACTGCTGATCGGCACGCTGCTCTACTACCCGGTGTCGCAACAGGCGCTCGGCGGCATCGCGCTGCAGTTCGAGACGGCCGCCGTCGTCTTCTGGTCGGTGCTGCTGCTCTCGCTCGGAGTGCTCAGCTCGCTCGTCGCTGCCCGCCGCGTGCTGCGGATCGACCCCATCGAAGCCACCACCGGACAGGGGGTCGGCACGTGAAACTCGCACTGAAGGAGCTGCGCCGGCGCCCGGGCCGCTTCGCCACCGCCACGGTGATCCTGACGCTGATCGCAATCCTGCTGATGTTCCTCGGCGGGTTGCTCGACGGGCTGATCGCCGCGTCCACCGGCGCGATCCGCGCCCAGAACGCCGACGCGATCGTCTACTCCGACACCGCGCAGGCGTCGTTCGTGCGCAGCCGGATCGATCCGGAGCTGCGGGCGCAGGTCGAAGCGGTCGACGGCGTCACCGAGGTCGGCGGCATCGGCAACGTCCAGCTCGGCGCCCGCGTGCCCGGCAACGGCCCGCGTGACCTGGCGAGCGTTGCGCTGTTCGGTTACGAGCTCGCACCGGACGGCGTTCCCGAGGCCCCGCCGTACGGTCAGGCCTGGGCCGACGAGACCATCGAGGCGAGCGGTGTCGAGGAGGGCATGGTCATCGAGGTCGGCCCGGCCCGCACGCCGATCGAGATCATCGGGTTCGTCGAGGACACCAACTTCAACGGCCAATCGAGCCTGTGGGCATCTCCCGACACGTGGCGCGACACGCTGAGCGCCAACCGCCCGGATGCCCAGCTCGGGCCCGACGTGTTCCAGGCACTGATCGTGCGCGGCGACGGCGACGACCTCCCGGGCGCGATCGATGCGGCGACCGGCGGATCCACCGACTCCTACACCGTCGACGGCGCGGTCGCCGCGATTCCCGGCGTCACCGAGCAGCAGGCGACGTTCAACCAGATCATCGGCGTCACCGTGGCGATCGCGCTGGTCGTCATCGGGCTGTTCTTCGCGCTGCTCACCGTCGAACGCACCAGCCTCTACGGCGTACTCAAGGCGCTCGGCGCCAAGTCGTCGACGATCTTCGCCGGCCTCGTCGCCCAGGCCGTGGTCGTCACCGCGATCGCAACGTTCATCGCGGGGGCGCTCGTGGTGCTCCTCGACGTGCTGCTCCCGCCCGGATCGATCCCCCTGCTCGTCACACCCGCCCGCATCCTCCTCAGCGTCGGGCTCCTGCTCGTCGCCGCCGTCCTCGGCTGTTCGTTCTCCCTGCGCCGCGTGCTGCGCATCGACCCCGCCTCAGCGATCGGAACCACCTCATGAACACTGCATCGTCCGGCACGACCACCCTCACCACCGCGCTCCAGATGTCCGACGTGCGCAAGGTGTACAAGATGGGCGACGGCTCCGAAGTGGTCGCACTGGACCACGCCACCCTCACCCTCGGCAGCGACGAGGTCGTCGCGCTCGTCGGGCCGTCGGGGTCGGGCAAGACCACGCTGTGCTCGATCGCCGGCGGGATCCTGTCGGCCACCGAGGGCCGCATCGTGGTGGGCGACGAGGACATCTCGGGCCACGACGCGAAGGAGCTGACGAAGTTCCGCCAGGACAAGGTGGGCTTCGTCTTCCAGTCGGTCAACCTGGTGCCGTTCCTCAACGCCCGCGAGAACCTGCTGGTGGTCGACGAACTCGGCAAGCGCACGGGCGCCCCGGCGAGGGCTCGCGCCGATCAGCTGCTGGAGGAGCTCGGCCTCGCCGACCGGGCGAAGAACCTGCCGTCACAGCTGTCGGGCGGCCAGCGCCAGCGCGTGGCGATCGGGCGGGCGCTGATGAACGACCCGACGCTCGTGCTGTTCGACGAACCGACGTCCGCGCTCGACACCAAGCTCGGCGAGCAGGTGATGGAGCTGATCCGCAACGAGATGAAGTCGCGCGGCACCGCGGCGATCGTGGTGACCCACGACGAACGCATCACGCACTACTGCGACCGCAGCGTCCACATCATCGACGGCCGCCTCGAAGCCTGAACTCCGGGTGTGACTGCCACACCGAGCGGGCATCCTCTGGGCCATGACTTCGGCGATCCAGGCACGCGCCCTCCGACGAACCTTCGGTGACTTCGAAGCCGTCGCCGGCATCGACCTCGACGTGGCCGACGGCGAGGTCTACGGCTTCCTCGGACCCAACGGTGCGGGCAAGTCGACGACGGTGAAGATGCTGTGCACCCTGCTCGGCATCACCTCCGGCACCGCCACGGTGGCCGGCTTCGACGTCGACTCCCAGCCCGACGACATCCGGTTGCGGATCGGCGTCGCGCTGCAGGACTCGTCGATCGACGGCAAGCAGACCGGACGCGAGATGCTGCACCTCCAAGGTCGGCTCTACGGGTTGAACAAACACGACATCACACAACGGATGCAGGACGTGATCGGCCTGGTCGACATCGGCGATGCGATCGACAACCGGGTCGAGTCGTACTCCGGTGGCATGAAGCGACGCCTCGACCTGGCGATGGCACTGATCCACCGCCCGCAGGTGCTGTTCCTCGACGAGCCGACTACCGGGCTCGACCCGGTCAGCCGGTCGTCGGTGTGGGCCGAGGTCCGGCGCCTGAACCGCGAGTACGGCATGACGATCTTCCTCACCACGCAGTACCTCGAGGAGGCCGACGAGTTGGCCGATCGGGTGGGGATCATCGCCAACGGGCTGATCCAGGCCGAGGGGGAGCCGGCCGCCCTCAAGCGCGAGATCGGCACCGACGTGATCCAGGCGGAGGTCGACGGCGACGCCGAAGCAGCCGCCGAAGCGGTGCGAGCCGTCGAGGGCATCGACGAGGTGCAGGTGCACGACAACGAGCTGGCGGTGGCGACCGCCGACGGTGCCGCGCTGATCGCTCAGGTCGCCGTGGCGCTCAACGGTTGCGGCGTCCCGGTGCGTTCGCTCACGCTGCGGACGCCGACCCTCGACGACGTCTACCTGCAGGTCACCGGCACGCACTTCGCCACGAGTGACGAACCCACCGACGCATCGCGGGAGGCCGCATCATGAGCACATCCACCGACCAGATCCGGTCGACATCGACCTACACGCCGTTGGCGCGGCACTCGTCCGCCGTGCACGACTTCGTGACCGTGGCCGGGCGCGCGATCCGCGGTGTCTTCCGCGAACCCGAGTTCTTCATCCCGGCATTGATCGTGCCGGTGTTCTTCTACGTGGTGAACGTCGGCGCACTGCAGGACTTCGCGCAGGCCAGCGGCACGGTCGAGGACTTCAAGGCCTTCCAGCTCCCGGTGGCGATCATCTTCGCCGTGACCGGCGTGTCGCGCGCCGGCGCGCTGGTGACCGACATCCAGAGCGGGTACTTCGATCGGCTCCTGCTCACCCCGATCCGGCGCCCGATGCTGCTGCTCGGGCTGATGGCCGCCGACGTCGTGTCGATCATCCTGCTCACGATTCCCGTGTTGCTGCTCGGCCTCGCGTTCGGCGTCACCTTCGTGACCGGGTTGGTCGGCATGCTCGTGTTCATCCTCTACGGAGCGCTGTGGGGTCTGGCGTTCGCCGGGTTCCCCTACGCGATCGCCCTGAAGACCGGCAACCCGGCGGCGGTGAACTCGAGCTTCATCCTGTTCTTCCCGTTCGCCTTCCTCACCACGTCGTTCCTGCCGGAGGAGGCGTTGACGGGATGGCTGCAGACGATCGCCAAGTACAACCCGGTGACCTACGTGCTCGAGGGCCTGCGCAGCCTGATCACCGTGGGCTGGGAGTGGGATGCGCTCGCTGCGGGCGCAGCGGCGTCGCTCGCCCTCATGGTGCTGAGCTTCGGCCTGGCATCGCTCGCCATGAAGGGCCGAGTGGCTCGCGACTGAGCAATGTTGAGTCATGGGTTGTCAGATACATCTGATGAGTGTTATCGTCAGAGGTGCAGTACACCTCTACCCACCTTCGACCAGGAGGCACACCATGCTCTTGCAGAACTCCCCCTTCCGTGAACTCGATCAGCTGTTCAACCAGCGCACCCCGACCCGCTCGGCGTGGGTCACCGGCCGTCCGATGCCGATGGACGCCTACCGCCGTGGCGACAACGTGTGGGTCCACCTCGACCTGCCCGGCGTGGCCGCCGATTCGATCGACATCTCCGTCGAGCGCAACGTGCTCACCGTGTCGGCCGAGCGCAACTACCAGAGCCAGGAAGGCGACCGCGTCTACTTCGACGAGCGCCACGAAGGCACCTTCCGCCGTCAGGTCAGCCTCGGTGAGGGCCTCGACGCCGACGGGATCGAGGCCGACTACACCGATGGTGTGTTGACCCTGCGGATTCCCGTCGCCCCCCAGGCGCAGCCCCGCAAGATCAACGTCGGCACCGGCCAACTCGCCGTCGACGCCTCCGCCAGCGACGCCAGCTGAGCGCCGCATCCCAACCCCCCTCCCCCTGTTTGCGGCGCGGTTTCGGTGGCCCACCCCACCGAGATCGCGCCGCGAACGCATTTTTCGGGCGAGTACGTGCGGGAGTTCTCGATCGTTCGGGACAGTCGGATACTTGACTCTCGTGGTGATGCCGATCGGTGCCGCGCCGGCCGCGGCACCCGGTGGGATGGTGTGATCGACCGCGCTCGACCGGACGGGCGGGAACACCCTCTGCGATCGCGAGGTTGAACGTCCCATGCAGATCTCCGAGGCACTCGACTTCATCCGCGACAAGCGCAATGGCATCCTGATCACACTGAAGTCCGGCGGCCGCCCGCAGTCGTCGAACATCGCCTATGCCGTCGGTGACGACGACGTGATCCGCATCTCGGTCACCGATGGCCGGGCGAAGACCGCCAACCTCCGCCGTGATCCCCGCGCCTCGCTCCACGTCAACCGCGACGACTTCTGGGCCTACGCCGTGATCGAAGCCGACGTCACGATGACGCCGGTCGCGCTGTCACCGAACGACGCGACGGTCGAGGCGCTCGTGGAGTACTACCGGACCGTCGTCGGGGAGCACGACGACTGGGACGAGTACCGCCAGGCGATGGTCGACGACGGCCGCCTCCTGCTCGAGCTCCACCCCACCCACGCCTACGGCCTGCTCAACCGCTGAATGAGACGCGGGGTCAGACCCCGCGTCTCATTCAGGCGTTCTTGGGGAGCTCGGAGAACGGGACCACCTTGTCCTGGTTCGGCTCCTTGGGCAGGCCGAGCACGCGCTCGCCGATGATGTTCTTCTGCACCTGATCGGTGCCGCCGTAGATCGGCGGCGCCTGCGCGAACAGCGCCATCTCGGTGACGAAGCCGAGGAACGGGTTGCCGGTGGCCGCGTCGAGCGCCTTGCGGTGCTCGGAGTCGTACGCGTGCAGCATGCCCTGCGGACCGACGATGCGCAGGCCGAGGTCGCGTTGCAGGCGCACCATGTCGCTCATCGAGAGCTTCGCGATGTTGCCCATGCCGGCGATGTCCTCGCCCCTCGCCTTCGCGGCCTTGACCCGCAGGTTGTTGATCCGCCCGAGCTGGCTCATCGTGTAGAGCCGAACGAGATCCTGGCGGATCGTCGGGTCGTTCGCCACGCCGGCGCCCTGGGCGAGGCTGATCATCATCTTGGAGGTGTCGCGGAACGCTGCTCCACCGCCGGCAGCGGACGGCTTCTTCGGATCGCGCACGTAGTCGCCGGCGCGGGTGCCGAGCTGACCCCCGACCGTGCCTGGAATCGCCGCGCTCGCCGAGCTGCTGCCACCGCCGGAGCCGAGACCGGCGCGCTCGTGAGCGAGCGTGGTGTTGGCGACGGCCCAGCCGTTGTTGAGCCCACCGATCACGGCGTCGGCCGGCACGCGGGCGTCGGACATGAACACCTCGTTGAAGAGGGCCCGGCCGGTCAGCTCGCGCAGCGGGCGGACGTCGACGCCGTCCTGGTGCATGTCGATCGCGAAGTACGTGATGCCCTGGTGCTTCGGGACATCGGAGTTGGTGCGGGCGATCAGCATGCCCATGTCGGCGTAGTGGCCGCCGGAGGTCCAGACCTTCTGACCGTTGACGATGTACTCCTCGCCGTCGAGCATCGCCTTGGCCTGCAGGCCGGCCAGGTCGGAGCCGGCGCCGGGCTCGCTGAACAGCTGGCACCAGGCCTGCTGGCCGGTGACGATCGGGCGGACGTACTTCTCGATCTGTTCGGGGCTGCCGTGCGTGGCGATCGTGGGAGCGGCGAGCAGCAGGCCGAGCCCGCCCGGCGCTCCGAGCGCGCCGAACTCGGCGATTGCATTGGCGACGAGCACGGCGTCGCCGCGCGAGAGCCCGCGCCCGTACGCGTTCTCGGGAAGCGTCGGAGCCGACCAGCCGGCGAGGCCCATGCGTTCCCACCACTCGGCCACCGTCAGGTCGGGATCCCAGTTCTCCTCGAGCCAGGCGCGCACCTCGTCGACGACGTCGTTGCTGGTCGAGGCGGGCCGTTCGGTTGTGTCCGTCATGCGAACAGCATCGCCGATGGACACCCGGCGACCCATCATCGAGAGATGCCGACCCTGGGGGTTGCATCGGTAACGACATATCGTTATAGTACCGATATGTCGTTACTCAAACGTAACGACGAGGTTCCTCAACCGAGGCACCTCCACCCGGCGACAAGGAGCCAACTACACGATGAACGACGAATTCACCGCCATCACCGATCACACCGACAGCACGACACCGGCCGACAAAGGTCGGGGTCGACGACGCGGACGCCGACACGGAGGCAACATGCACGACCATTCACACCACCACTTCGCCGAACACGAGCGTGGCGGACGCCACCGGGCCCGCCGAGGCGCCGTTCCGCTCGCGATCTTCACGTTGCTCGACGAGCGACCGATGCACGGCTACGAGATCATCACCGAGCTCGAGACCCGCAGCGACGGCCGTTGGCGGCCGAGCCCGGGATCGATCTATCCGACCCTCGACCGCCTCGAGGACCGCGGCGTGCTCACCTCGGCCGAGGTCGACGGCAAGCGCCAGTTCTCCCTCACCGACCGCGGACGACAGCAACTCGCCGAGATCCGCGAGGCCCAGGGCAACGACGCCGAGCTCCCCTGGAACCAGTCGGGTACCGGCGGACGTGGCGAGCTGCGCCGCTTGATGTCGGAGCTCGGGGGCCAGGTACGCCAGGTGGCCCGCTTCGGCTCAGCGGACCAGCGCACCGCAGCCACCGCGGTGCTCGAGGACACCAAGCGCAAGCTCTACGAGATCCTCGCCCGTCCGACCAGCACCGACTGACCCCACCCGTTTGCGTCGAGGTTCAGGCGGACCGCCCCACCGGAACCAGCGCACAAACGCTCGGGCTCCGACCACCCTGGCTGTGCGTCGAGGTTCAGGCGGACCGCCCCACCGGAACCCGCATACAAACGCTCGGGCTCCGACCCCCCCCCGCTTCGCGTCGAGGTTCGGGTGGACCGCCCCACCGGGACCCGCACACAAACGCTCGGGGGCGCTGGCGCTCAGGGTGAGGGCGTGGGGCGGCGCATCGGGAGGGTGCTGCGCCACTCGCCGTCGACGGCGTGGAGTGCCGCGGCAACCGCCGGGGCGGTCGGCACCAGGCCGATCTCACCGACGCCCTTGATGCCGAACGGCGACCTCGGTTGGGGCACCTCGACGAGCTGCACCTCGATCTCGGGCACGTCCTTCGCCCGCAGGATTCCGAGCGAGCGCAGCGTCATGTTGGTCGGGAATCCCGTCTCGGGGTCGGTCGGGAACTCCTCGGTGAGCGCATAGCCGAGCCCCATGTGCACGCTGCCCTCCACCTGGCCCTCGACCAGCGTCGGGTTGACGGCCCGGCCGACGTCGTGGACGGCGACGACCTTCTCGATGTCGCCGGTGTCGGGGTCGGCGATCACCAACTGGGCGGCGAAACTGAACACGGCATGGATCGTCGGGTTGACCACCGACGGGTCACCGAGCTTCTGGGTCCAGTCGACGACGTACTCGCCTTCGTAGTCGACGCCGACCTCGCAGCCGCCCGTCAACGCGGCGGCGGATGCGTCGAGCACCGACCCGGCGACCATCAAGGTGCCCCGCGATCCCGTGGTCTGGCCGAAACCGAGTTCCCGAGTCGTGTCGACGATCACGTCGATCCGGTTCGGATCGACTCCCAACTCCTGCGCCGCCACCTGCAGCGCAACGGTGTGGACGCCCTGGCCCATCTCGGTCCAGCCGTGCCGCACCTCGATGCGTCCCGGCGCGTCACCCACCGGTGGCAGGAACCGGATCACGGCCTTCGACACCTCGCGGAAGCCGTTGCCGAGCCCGGAGTTCTTCAACCCGAGACCCAGCCCCACGGCCTTGCCCGCTGCGATCGCTGCGTCGTACGACGCCTTGACCTGGTCGAGGCACGCCTCGGCACCACCGGCGCCGTCGTCCATGATCTGGCCGGGGCCCCACTCCTCGCCCGGCTTGATCACGTTGCGCTTACGGATCTCCCACCCCGAGATGCCGACCTGCTCGGCGAGTCGGTCGAGCACCCCCTCCATCGCGAACTGCGCCTGGTTGGCACCGAACCCACGGAACGCACCGCACACGAGGTTGTTGGTGCGCACGGCGATCGTCTCGATGTCGATCGAGGGCCACCGGTACGGCCCGCACGCGTGCCCGGCGGCCCGCTCGAGCACCTTCATGCCGACGCTCGCGTAGGCGCCGGAGTCGCCGATGCCACGGACCTTCAGTGCGGTCACCTTGCCGTCGACGTCGCACCCCGCCCAGTACTCGAGCTCGATCGGGTGACGCTTGGCGTGCATGCGGAAACTCTCCTCGCGCGACAGCGTGCACTTCACCGGCCGCCCGAGCTTCCACGCCGCGAGCGCGGTGTGCGCCTGGTTGCTCATGTCCTCCTTGCCGCCGAACGCGCCGCCGTTGGACACCAACTCCACGGTGACTCGCGAGATGTCGACGTCGAGCACCGCGGCGATGTCGTTGCGGTCGTCCCACACCCCCTGCCCGCCGGAGTACACGTGCAGCGTGCGGTCGCCGCCGGCACCACTGGGCACGGCAACCGTCGACTCGGGCTCGAGGAACGCGTGCTCGATCCGCTGGGTCCGGAAGGTCTCGTGCACGGTGAACGCGCTGGCCGCGAACGCCTCGTCGAAGCCGGCGCCGCGCGTGTAGGCGCTGGTCGACAGCACGTTGGAATCGGTGCCCCACACGGACAACGGCGCGTTGTCGGACAGCGCGGCGCGGGCGTCGGTGTTCGGCGCATGGGCCGTGTAGGTGACGTCGACCAGTTGCGCCGCGGCGCGGGCGTGGTCGCGGGTGTCGGCGACGACCACCGCGAGCACGTCTCCCGCGTACGACGTCCGACCGCCGACCGGGATCATCACGGGCCAGTCCTTGTGGATGATGCCGACGCGCAGCTCGCCGGGCAGATCGTCGGCCGTGAACACCGCCTCGACCCCGGGTGCCGCCAGCGCCGCCGAGGTGTCGATCGACACGATGTCGGCACGGGCGTGGTCGGTCAGGTGGAGCGCCGCGTGGAGCAGGCCGGGGACGCGGATGTCGTCGACGTAGCCACGGTCGCCGAGCGTCAACGGAGCGGCTTCGTACTTCGCTCCCCCACCCCCCACGGTGGAGGAGAGCTCGGGAGCGCACGCCGTGCCCTGCGCGACGGCCTCGATCGCGTCGAGCACCTTGACGTAGCCCGTGCATCGACAGAGGTGCGCGCCGAGGTGCGGCGCCATCTTGTCCCGGGTGAGGTCGGCGCCCTTCTTGTCGATCTGCGCCTTGGCCCGCATCACGATGCCCGGAATGCAGAACCCGCACTGCAACCCGCCACAGGCGGCAAACGCATCGGCGAACGCCTGACGCTCGACGTCGTCGACGCCTTCGAGCGTGACGACCGAGGACCCCTCGACCTTGTCCATGTCGCACTGGCAGGCGACGATCGCCTTGCCGTCGACGAACACGGTGCAGCAGCCGCACTGACCCGACGGCGAGCACCCGTCCTTGGGTGAGGTGATGTCGAGTTCCTCGCGCAGTGCCGCGAGCAGGTGCGGGTGCGAACGACGAACGGTGACGGGCGTCCCGTTCACGACGAACGACACGCGAGCGTCGTCGTCGAGAGCAGCCGGCGCGTCAGCGAGTTCGGTCACGTTTTACAGTTTGTCAAAGTCGCGGCCCGCTGTCAGGCCCGTCGGCATGGCGCAACGTTCTGTTCACACCACCGAGCGACCAGCGCGGGGACCGACCACTGCCGAACTGGTCCCGCTCGGCGCAACCTCTTGCTCCAGGCCGAGGACGTTCGAAGACGGAGGTGGCATCGGCGTCGAAGGTGCCGGTGCTCAACCGGACGCTTCCGGTCGGCGGTCAGTGTGCGGGCCCCTCGACGAGAAGGGGCGGCCGACTTCGCCGGTTACTGCTCGGGTGGCCGGTCATGGTCGAGTGGCCATTCATAGATCGTCCCCGGTAGCGGTTCACCGTCCTCGTCGACCTCCGTGGGCCCGAGATCGCGTGCACCCAGGGCCTCGTAGAACCGTCGTGCCGGCGCATTCGCAGCGAGAACCACGACCTCGACGCTCGACGCTCCTGCGCCCCCGAGTGTCTCCAGGCTCGCGGAGAGCAGCTGGCGTCCGATGCCATGACGTTGACGTTCTGGGACGACGTAGAGCGCATTGACCTCACCGCGACCCTCACCGCCGACGGTGCCCATCACCAACCCGAGAACCGCACCGGCCTCCGTCGCCACGAAGACGTGCGAACGAGGGCTCGACTCAGACGAAATCTCGATCAGCGTCCTCTTCCACGCCGCCGCTGAGTCTCGAACCGTCCATCCCCTGCGTCGCCGTTCCCAGAGATGGGCCGGAATCTGGTCACGATGCGCCTCGAGCCACGACGGAACGAGACAGGCCGCCAGGCCCTCAGCATCGACGGGAGTGGCGGTTCGGATTTCCATCGTTCGACACTCTCTTCCATCGGTCTGCGTCGATTCCAGCCGACGCTCCGTTTTCGCAGTCGCCCCGCCGCAATGGACGGGCGCAATGGACGGGCGGGGCCGCCAGTGAGAAGCTGCCGAGACATGTCATGGCGCGAACGACTCAGCACGCTGTTCGTCTCGAATCCGATCCCGGAAGATCCCGACGAGCCCGTGGAGATCGGTGTCTTGCCGATCGCCAAGGGACCGGTCGCGGTGACGCTGCTGATCGAGGCCGGCTTCGACGCAAGCGGTCACGACGCATTCAACATCGTGACCAACGTGTCGAGTGGGTTCAGGATTCTCGTCCCGCGACACCAGTCCGAGCAGGCGGCGCGCTTCCTCGACGAACTGCTGACGAGTTGACCCGTGGCCCTTCGGCTCGAGTCGATCAGTGCTGCGGCTGCGTGGGTGGTCGGTGTGGTCGTCGGTGTCATGTGTGCCCTCATGGCGTTCGTGCTCCTGCCCGAGGTCGGATTGTTCGGTGACGCCAACGCTGCACACGAGCGGGTCGTGGGGGCCATGGCGGCACTGGCGTGTGGACCTGCCTTCGTCGCAGGGCCGCTCGTCGCTGGTGCACGCTCGCGCGATGCGAGCGTGCTGGTGCCGGCCAGTGTCGTCGCAGCGGTCATCTCGGTGGTTGTTCTCGTAGCCGCCTGGTGATGGGCATGACGATCCCATCTGGGGTGTGGCAGGAGGCGGCGAGCGTGGCGTCGCTGGTGTTCAGCGCCCGTTCGTGGGTGGCGAGGAGTGTTCGGATCTGGTCGTCGTGGTCGGTCATGTGTGGTCGGTTTCGTCGGGTGAAATAGGTTCCATGGAACATAACTCGACGAGGTAGGATGCATTCCGTGGAACGGACATCTGTCGAGAGCGTCCGGCGTGATCCAGATCTGGGGGTGTTGTTCGGTGATCTGATCCGCCTCGAGACCGAACTGTGGGATCTGGTCGACACCCGTCTGCGCCGCGAGCACGGTCTGGCGTTGTCGTGGTTCGAGCTGATGCAGGTGATCGACTCCACCCCAGGCTGTCGGGTGGTCGACATCGCCGAGGCGTTGTCGATCACGATCGGGGGAACCAGCAAACTCGTCGACCGGATCCAGAACGCCGGCTGGTGCGAACGTTCACCCAATCCGGACGACGGCCGCTCATCGACGATCGAGCTGACCCGCGCCGGGCGACGACTCCTCGTCGCGGCGCGGCGTACGTTCACCGAGGAGGTCGGCACTCGACTCGGTGAACCGTTGTCGACGAGCGAGCTGCAACGTTTCGCCGCAACACTGAACAAGCTGCGCACCCACGTCCACGATCAACGAGAAAGCACCTGACGATGGCAACGATCCCGGCCACGATGCGAGCGGTCGTGCTCGATGCTCCGGGCCCGCCCGACGCACTCCAGGTTCGCGAACTTCCCGTTCCGACACCGCGAGCCGGTGAGGTGTTGATCAAGATCGAGGCGTTCGGCCTGAACCGCTCCGAACTCCACACCCGCCTCGGTCTCGCTGACGGCGTCACGTTTCCTCGCGTCCTCGGTATCGAAGCAACCGGCACGGTCGCCGCGTGCCCAGGCCGCGAGTACACCGTTGGCCAACAGGTCGCTGCGTTGATGGGTGGCATGGGACGCACCTTCGACGGCGGGTACGCCGAGTACACCTGTGTTCCCGTCCGGCAGGTCGTGCCGTTCGCGAGCCGCCTGGACTGGGCGACGCTCGGGGCAGTGCCCGAGATGCTCCAAACGGCACACGGCTCCCTGACGATCGGACTCGACGCCCGAGCTGGTCAGTCGATCCTCATACGTGGGGGAACGTCGTCGATCGGGATGGCCACCGCGGTGCTCGCCAAACGACTCGACATGACCGTGCTGTCCACCACCCGCAACCCCGACCGGGCCGATGCCCTCCGCCAGATCGGTGTCGACCACGTCCTCGTCGACGACGGCAACATCGCCGACCAAGCCCGCACGATCTTCCCTGACGGTGTCGATACCGCACTCGAACTCGTCGGCACCCCGACGCTGCCGGACACGCTGCGAGCAACCCGCGTCCACGGAGTCGTCTGCTTCACCGGGATGCTCTCCAACCAGTGGACCGTGCGCGACTTCTACCCGATCGAGTATCTCCCCCGCGGGGTCCGCCTCACCGCCTACGGCGGCGACGCCACCGACCTGACTACTCGAGTCCTCCAGGACTTCCTCGACGCCGTCGCGTCCGGCGACGCCGTCGTGCCCATCCATCGCACCTACCGCCTCGAGCAGATCGCCGAGGCCCACGCCGACATGGAAGCCGGGCGCGCTACCGGGAAACTCGTCGTACTGCCCTGATCAACTCGACCGACCCACGACGACCCCAGTGGTGAGGGCGCAGTGGCTGAGTCACTTGGGCCGTGCTCCGTGCGTCTCGGTGGCGTTGGTGGCGTGGATGCCTGCTGCGAGCTTCGTCATGATCCGACGGAGTTCTGCCATCTCGCTCAGGGTGAGGTTGGCACCGAGATGCTCGTCGATGCCGCGTAGGTGCACGCGGCCGGCTCGACGGAACACCTCGGTGCCGTCGGCGGTCAACGCGACGACGGTGCCGCGGCCATCGGTCGCGCACGCCCGGCGCTCGACGACTCCGTCGCGCTCCAAACGGTCGATGAGTCGGGTGACGCCACTCGGCGTGATGGGGAGGGCCTCTGCGAGTTCGGACGGGCGGAGTGCTCCGTTCTCGGCCTGTGCGAGCATCAACAGGACGCTGTATCGCTCGAACGGCATCCCGGTCTCGTCCTCCATCTCCTGCGCGAGGAGCTCGTGGAGTTCGGACAGCGTCGATCGAAGCATCCCGTAGGTCTCGGTGGCCTCGGTGACCCGGAGTTGTACTGCCATCACACCATTGAAGAGTATTTGCTTGACTCAGTCAATCATGCATGTTATTGTGTGACTCAAGCAACTTCACGAGGGTCGAGGAGCCGGCTCACGTCCGTCGAGAACCGAGGGAAGGAGATGTTCCATGAAGGCAGCACTCGTGAAAGCGGCAGGGTTCGGGACGACCGTCGCCCTGGGTCTCGTCCTCAACCGGCGCAGTTGGCCGCCGTCGACGTTCATCGCCGTGTGCGTCGCCGCCCTGGCGCTGTACGCGATCGTGCCGTTCATCGCCGCTGAGCAGACGTCCACCGCGATCTGGCTCAACGCAATGCACCTCGCAGCGGCGGCGCCGATCATCGGCTTTCTCGCTCGATCACTCGCCGACGAGCGCAACCAACCGGCCATTTCGGCCAGCGAACCACAAAGGACCACAGCATGAGCGACCAGCAGCAACAAGCCGACGACATGAACCGCCAAGTGATCCAAGACTTCCGCGCCAACGACGGCGTCGTCGACAACGCCGTCGGCGGCTTCTTCCGAGGCAGGCCGGTGTTGATCCTGCACCACACCGGCGCCAAGACCGGACAGGAGCGACTCAACCCGCTCGTCTACGCCACCGACGGCGACAGCTACCTCGTGGCCGGCAGCAAAGGCGGAGCACCCAGCGATCCGCACTGGCTCCTCAACGTCCGCGCCAACCCCGACGTCACAGTCGAGGTCGGAGTCGAGGAGTTCCCGGCAACGGCGACGATCATCGATGACGGTCCACGCCGCGAGGAGCTGTACGCCAAACTCGTCGCGGTCATGGACCAGTTCGCCGACTACGAGACCATGACGGAGCGGCGCATCCCGATCGTTGTTCTCGAACGGACGGGCGAAGTGGCATGACGACACATCGACCTCCGACCATGCCGACCGTCAGCGTCGAGGAACAGCGATCGAGTGGAGTCGGTACATGAAGCCGCAGTTGAATCACCTGATCGTCTGGGCGAAGGACCGACGTGCAGCCGCCGACCACTTCGCCGAGGTCACCGGCATGGGAACGCCGACCGAGTACGGCCACTTCACACAGGTCGAGACCGGAAACGGCGTCACACTCGACTTCGCGGACGCGGCCGGGGACGTGAGCGGCGGCCATCTGGCGTTCTTGGTGACCGAGCGTCAGTTCGACGAGATCTTCGATCGGATCGTGCACATGTCGATCCCGTACTGGGCCGACCCTGGTCGATCGGAGCCGGGTCAGATCAACCACCAAGACGGCGGACGCGGCGTCTACTTCAGCGACCCGCACACCAAGATCGGGTGGGAGATCATCACGCGACCCTACGGCTCCGGCCCCAGGGCCTGAGCGGCGATGTGCGTGAACGGGCTGTTGCGCCGCGGGCTCTGGCCCCTGGCGTGACGCTAGGGGCAGGCAGGGCAGCGGACCGCAAGGGCGAAGTGGCCGAGGGAGAGGCGCAGGTGGTACTCGCCGGCGAGGCGTGAGGCGAGATCGTCGAGTTCCTCGGCGGGGATGTCGACCACGGCGCCGCAGCCCTCGCAGACCGCGGTGATCGTCCGGGTGCCGGCCCACCGGTAGGAGGCGGGGCCGTGGCCGAGGTGCACGTGCTCGATCACCCCGACCTCCTCGAAGTGCGAGAGCGACCGGTACACGGTGGCGAGGTCGATGTCGTCGTGCCGTTCCGCCAGTTCCTCGGCGGTGATCCGTCCGCCGAGGTCGTAGAGGTCCTCCAGGAGCACCCGCCGCGCCCGTGTCAGCCTGCCGCCGCCTTCGCGGACGCGGTCCAGTGCTTCGTCGAACGCCACGGTCACGTCGTCAGCGTAGGGCGTACCTGATCCGCCCGAACGGTCTCAGGACAGGTCGTAGGAGATCCAGCGGTTGCCGATCTGCACGAGCACACGCTCGTCGTTGGCCACCGCAACGAGCGGTCCCTCGAGGCCGCCGCTGTCGTCGAGGTCGTCGACCACGAAGCGCTCGCCGTCGACCGATGCCAGCAACCACAGGTCCGGTGAGTACTCGGCACCGTCGAAGCCGCCGTACAGCTCCTCCTGTGCAGCGTTGAGCACGTCGGACGGGATCACCACGATCACGTCGCCGGTTTCCGGGTCGCTGACCGTCACGCCGTCGATGCCGAACTCGAAGCTCGACTCGTCGCCCGGCTCGAATCGGCCGACGTTCTCGGTGACGATCACCTCGCCGGTCGAGACGTCGCTCAGCTCGAAGATGCCGGATGGCTGGCGGATCGTCAGCCGAAATCCGTCGACGTCGACGATCAGCGGTTCCACGGGGACCGCCTGCACAGCGGCATCGATCACGATCGCCGAGCCGGACGAGCCAGGGCCGCTGAAGCCACCGCTCCCGGCGGCGGGCAGCCCCGGCACCTCGAGCAGTTCAGCGGCGTCGCCGGTGGCGTCGAGCCGGTAGAGGTCGAGGGTGCCATCGGTGCCGGTGGCCAGCACGATCACCCCGTCGTCGAACGCGAACGCTCCGCCCACGTACGCGTCGGGGTCGGGCAGTGCTCGCTCAGTCCAGACCCGACCATCGGGCGAGAACCGGATTCCTTCACCCCATTGCACGAACCCAGCGGAGGTCGCGAGCAGCTCACCGAACCGGGGGGAGGTCTCCGACGGTGCCGCCTGGCCGTCCCAGGCCGATGCCCACACGGTCGACGTGTAGCCGCCCTCGTCGAGGAGGTCGACGATCTCGGGGTCGACACCGAGCTCCTCCCAGGTGTAGCGAGTGGTCGACTGGCCACTGGCATCGACGATCTGCACGTCGATACCGGTGTCGTCGAAGCTCGAGCCGAACCCGCCGTCGATCGGGACCTCGGGGCCGGCGAGCCCCGCCTCGCGCAGCAACGTGATCGGGTCGGGGTTGACCGATTCGAACACGGTGATCGCCCACCCGTTCTCGTTGGCCGCGAGCCCTTGGGTGTTGACCATGCGGGTGATGCCGACGGGAAGTTCGACGGATGGGCCGGGCACCGTCACCTCCTGCGTGGTCCAGGTGGCGAGATCGGTGGTGCTCGCCACGGTGAAGCTGCCCGTCTCGTTCGTGAACCCGTCGGCGCTGCGCGGCTGGAAGGCGGCGACGAGACGATCGTCGACCGTGAGGACGTTGGTCAGGTAGCCGGCGTCTGCCGGAAGCGCCAGGTCGATCGGTTCCCATGTGCTGCCGTCGGTGGTGAACCGGGCCTCCACCTCGGGTGGCTCGGTGACGGGGACGCCGTAGATCGCATCGGACGCCTCCGGATGGTCGCGCAGGACTGCAGTCACCTCGTCGAGCAGCCCGGCCTCCGACAACATCTGCGTCGCCTCCTCGATCGTCGGAGGGAGTTCGCCACCGAAGAGGTCGATCACCTCCTGCGGGAAGAGGGCCCTCACGTCCTCCGGCAGCTCGGCGGGCAGCGGCTGGGGTTGGAACACCGTGGAGCCGGCGAGGAACCCGTCGCGCCACGGCACCACCCATTCTGCGTACTCCGGCGATCCGCCCTCGCCCGCCGTGACGCCCGGGATCGCTGACCGATCGAGCACCGTCACCTGCACACCGGCCGTCGCCGTGCCAGGAGTCTCGGCGGGGCTCTCGGTGATCGTCACCTCGGGCGTCGTCGGCTCCGGACCACCGTCGACGGTGTCGGCAACGGTGACCTCGGCGGTTGCGATCGTGTCGGGCTCGTCGGATCCGCCGAGCACCACGACCGCCACGGCACCCGCCGCCAGCAGCACCACCGCACCGATCGCGAGCCCCACCCGGGTCCGCGTCGACGTCCGGTCTCCGGACGCTTCGAGCGGCAGGTCCGGCTCGGTGGTCGCGGGGGACTCCATCCCCCGATGGTCACACAGATCGACCGGGAAGTGAAGGGAATTTGCGGCCGAAGCCGTCGCGGATCGTCTCAGCGATGGGGCTCGGCGAGCGGTCCGTACAGCTCGGGGCGGCGGTACTTGGCGAAGTCGAACAGGGTGCCGGTGTACTGCGCGCACCAGTCGAGGTCGCACTCGGCAACGATCAGCTCGTCGCCGTCGGTGGTGGCCTTGGCGAGCAGCTCGCCGGACGGGGCGAAGATCGACGACTCGGCGAGGGAGTCGACGCCCTCCTCCACGCCGCCCTTGGCGACGCCGACGACGAACGTGCCGTTCTGGTAGGCACCCGACGACATGACGAGCTGGTTGTGGAACCCCTGCAGCGGGTCCTGGCTCGGGTCGGGGGCGTAGTGCAACGGCGTGTTGTAGCCGCACAGGATCAACTCCACGCCCTGGAGTCCCATCAACCGGTAGCTCTCGGGCCAGCGCCGATCGTTGCAGATCATCATCCCGACGCGCCCCCGAACGCGTCCCACACCCCGAACCCGTCAGGCGACGGCTCGAAGTAGTACCGCTCGGCGTGTTGGAACGGCCGGTCGGGCTCGTTGCCCACGTGGCCCGGGATGTGGACCTTCTTGAACGTGCCGACGATCGTGCCGTCGCGCTCGACGAGTGTCTGGACGTTCCACCGGTGCTGCGTGCCGTCCGATTCCTGCTCGAGCAGTGCGTAGCCGAGGCAGAAGCCGATCTCGAGCTGCTTCGCCTCGTCGAACAGCGGCTGGGTCGCCTCGTTCGGCATCGACCGTTCGTAGAAGTGATCGGTGGACGCGATGTCGTCGACGAACCACCGCGGGAAGAACGTGGTGAGCGCGAGTTCGGGGAACACGACGAGGTCGGCCCCCTGGCTGGCCGCCTCCTGCAGGAGCACGATCATCCGCTCGACGACCGAGGCCCGGTCGTCGGCGAGTTGAACCGGTCCGAGCTGGGCGCCGGCGACCGTGACGATACGAGTCATGACGGCATTCTGGCAGCGACCTGGACGAGCCGGTGACCGTGGCGGTCGATCAACCAGCCGAGGCCGGGACGGGGCTCGATGATCGTTCGTCGCGGCAGCGTCGCTCCGAGGAGTTCGCCGTCGACCTCACCCGTCGAGGTGAGGATCAGCCCGCATCGGCTCCGCGCCACCTCGCGCAACCAGTGGCCGTACGCGACGCGCACCGCCTCGAGCCTCGCCGCCGCGGCGAGGGTGACGCCGGGCCGACGCCCCGCCGCGATCGCGGCCAGCTCACCGGTGGGATCGTCGACGCGGTCGGCATCGTCGACCACGACCAGGACCCGAGCATCGTCGGCGTCGACCACAGTCGCGCCTGCGAGCACGTCGGCGACCACGGCGGTGCGATCGATCGCGAGAACGGCTCCGCCCGGGTGCGCGTCCCGCCACGAGGCGGCGACCTGGCGCAGCGCCGTCGACGCACCGGTGCGCGCACCACCGGCGACCAACACGTGATCGCCGACCGGGACCTCCAGGACGGCCGGGCCGAGGCCGAGCGCATCGAGGCCAACGACGATCGAGGTCGCGCCGGGAACGAGGGACGCCGGGCCCAGTTCGGTCGGGTCGACCACGACGGGCAAGGTGCCGATCGGCTCGGGTCCACCGCATCGTGACACCGTTGCCTCGTGACGCTTCAGCTCGTCCAGGACGACGGGATCACACACGACCTGCGCCGCCAGTTGGGTGTCGACCAGGACGAGCCGACCCGGGACTGCGGGTGCCGGTTCGGCGCGAACGCCGACCGCCCGTGCCGTCGAAGCATCGTCCAGATGGAACACCCAGCGCTCGCCGGCGATCGCCGACACGGTGCCGACCGACGTGCCATCGGTGGTCGCACACACCGAGATGCCGGCGGCCGGTCCCTCCTGGAGCACGCGGTCGAGGCGAGCACCGTCGTCCGCTCGTTCGATCGACGCCAGCGCCGCTCGCACCGTCGACAGTGCATCGACGACGAGCACGATCGCGGGCCGCCGGCGACCGGTGCGCGCTCGCTGATCGATCTCGTCGGTCAGGCGCCGCAGGAGACGGTCGGCCCGCTCCGCCTCGGTGACGCGCACCACACCACCGCAGTGTGCGAGCCCGGCGAACCCATCGAGCGCGGTGTCGCCCGTTCCGTCGAGCACGTAGACGTGTCGCTCGGCGGGTGGCGTCGACCTGACGAGCGAGGCCACCGCGGCGATCGCTGCCGACGTCGTGCCGGCGCCGAGCGACCCCACGAGCAGCAGGTGGTTCGCACCGTCCCAGCGCAACGGCCGGCGCGCCTGGGCTGACGGGTCGTCGATCGAGCCGATCGCCGTGCGGTCGCACAGGTCGGCCGGGTACAGCACCGACGGCAACGGATCGAGCCAGGGCCGGTGTGGTGCCGCGGTCCCCGCCAGGAGTGCGGCATCACCGACCGCCTCGACGAGCATCGACAGCTCCGACACCGCGCGTCCTCGCTCGTCGTCGACGTTCTCGGTGTCGTCGAGCCAGTCGATCGTGAGACGTCGCGGTCCGAGATGCGCCGGCCCGGAACACGACGCGATCTGGAACACCACGAGTTCGTCGGGGCCGAGGCGGAGCGCCGCCCGACCCGGAGTGCTGCGCGGGAAGGTTGCCGGCAGCGCGTCGCCGACGACGTCGATCGCGTCGGCGCGATCGTGGAGCCGCAGTGCCAACCGGAGG
The DNA here is from genome assembly GCA_963715285.1 of Ilumatobacteraceae bacterium. Lineage (GTDB taxonomy): Bacteria > Actinomycetota > Acidimicrobiia > Acidimicrobiales > Ilumatobacteraceae > Sva-07. Next base: position 85,963 of record CAVQRU010000044.1, read on the forward strand.
CTGGTGTTGGCGCGGATGTCGTCGGTGACCACGCCGGCGGGCCGTTGGGTGGCGAGCAGGAGGTGGATGCCGAGGCTGCGGCCGCGCTGCGCGATCCCGACGAGCGCGGTGAGGAAGTCGGGCAGCTCTGTCGCCAGCGCCGCGAACTCGTCGACGACCACCACGAGTCGGGGCAGTGAGTCGCCTGTCTCTGCGCGGCGGTACCCGGTGAGGTCGCCGACCCCGGCGGCGCGCAGCAGCCGTTCCCGACGGCGGATCTCCGCGTCGAGGCTGACCAGCGCTCGCTCGGCCAACCCGTCGTCGAGGTCGGTGACCACACCGACGACGTGGGGAAGATGCACACACGTGTCGAACGTCGAACCTCCCTTGAAGTCGACCAGCACGAACGACAGGTGGTCGGGACCGATGCGAGCCGCGAGCGACACCACGAGCGTCCGCAGCAGCTCGCTCTTGCCGGCGCCCGTGGTGCCCGCGAGGAGACCGTGCGGGCCGTCGCGCACGAGATCGAGCTCGACGACACCGTCGGCCGATCGACCGATCGGTGCCGCCAACGCCGGGTCGATGCCGGCGGTGACCCAGCGACTGGCGATCGCCGCCGAGTCGAGCGGGCCGGTGACCTCGCCGAGCGTGAGGTCGGGTGGCAGACCGACCGCGCCGAGATCGACGTCCTCGGGGTCGATGAGCGGAGCGAGTCGACGGACAGCGTCGAGCGCGGTGACGCGACTGATCCCGGTGAGGTGCAGCGGTGACTCCCCGATGCGGTCGTGATGCCTCCACTCGGCTCGTCCGCAGGAGCCGAGTTCGAGAACTCGGCCGCAGACGGCGGGCACGGTCGAGTCGCGTGGCAACACCACGACGCACGCGGCATCGGTCGTGTCGAGGAAGCGTCGCAGCGGGCCGGTGCGAACGGCGAGTGCCGCCGGCACGTCGGTGATCAGCACGGTCGGCCGGGTGACGGCGTCGGCGAGGTCGCCGAGCATCGTGCCGTCGGGTGGCACCACGGTCGCCGTCGGTCCGGTCGCCGAGTGCGGCAGCCAGGTGGTCCACTCCCACTCGCGTCGACGGTCGCTGACGACGACGAGTTGCCAGTCGGCGGGCCCGTACGTCACCGCGAGCTGCACCGTGATTGCGCGGGCCGATGCGGTGGCGACGTCGAGGTCGCCACGGAGCGCGACGACCGTGGACGGCGCGAGGACCAACGGCACCGCCACGTCGTCGAGGCGTTCACTCTCCTCGACCGCCACGAGCAGGTCGGCATCGAGGGTGCGGCGTTCCTCGTCGGAGAGCGGGACGGGCCGGCGCCACGATCCGCGACCGATCGACACCCTCAGCGGCTCCTCGGCCGACACCCGTCGCTCCCACGTCCGAGCGCCGTCGGCAGCGACGACCTCGAGCGCCTCGACCACGCTGCGATGGTCGGTGCGGTGCTGCTCGTCATGGGCCGCGCGAACGGCGCGGAGTTGGTCGACGAGGAGCGCTGTCTGTTCGCGACGGGCCCGCACTGCGCGTCTCCGGCGACGACGTGCGGCAACAGCGCCGACGGCCCAGGTCGCGAACGTGGCCAGGGCGCCGACGGCGGCGAAGAGCGCGAACAGCGCCTGGCCGAGCACCGCGGCGAGCAGGCCGGCGCCGACAGCAGCGACCCCCGCGCCGACGAGTCCGACGAGCGGTGGCGCCCGATGCTCGACGAGCGGATCGGGCACATCGAGCTCCGACAACCTCAACGAGGTCGAGGTGATCGGTCCTCGTCGGACGATTCGGCGCCACGGGTCGCGATCTGCAGCGACGACGCTCCCCCCGATCCGCCGCCCGGCGACATGCTCTGCGCCGGCGGACGCGTCGCTCGCGGGACGGACTTCGATCCGACTGGCACCGATCAGCAGCGTCTGGCCGGGCGCCACCGGCTGCGCGCGCTCGCACGGCTGGCCGTCGACCCGCACGGGCACGCGTCCGGTGAGCTGGATGAACATCATCGAACCGGCGTCGTCGACGTCGAGGACACCGTGGTGCAGTTCGACCGTGTCGTCGTCGAGGCGGATGTCGGCAGACGCCGCGCGCCCGACCGCGTGTCGCCCGGGCGGCAGCGGCCGCCACGAGGTGCAGCACGGTCCGGCCACCACGGCCAGCTCCACGACCGCAGCGGCGCGTGATGAGCCGGCCATCGCGTCGGTCGTCGTCGAAGACGGATCGCGGACCGAACAGGTCGTGATCGCGGAGCCGACGCGAAGGCCGCTGTCGACGAGCCGACACGAGCCCGGGGCGACGACTCCGTCGATGTGCATCGCCCCGGGGATCGTGCCCAGCGCGAGTGCCAGATCGGCGATCGTGTCGTTCGGGTCGCCCGGTCGGAGACGCGCTCGGCGGTCGTCGACGGTGACTTCGCATGCGGCGATCGGCTCGGTGGAGGTGGTCGAAGTCGTGCTCACACCCGGCAGTGGGTGCCTCGGTTCCTCCGAGGGAACCCTCGGCGGGGCCGACTCGAAAATGGCCCATGACCTGGTGCTGTGAAGCCCGGTCGCCGCCCACCGAAGGACTCACTGCCGCCGGCTCCGGCGGCAGGCCCGGTGCGGTGAGACCGCCGGTGAGGGCTGATCGTCATCGTCGGCGCCATGACCACGTGCACATCGCCAACTCGACCGCTGCCCACCTTGCGCTTCTCCCACCGCCTCGATGCCGAGTGGCGCCATCTTCGAACGGCGCGCCGCTCGATCGACCGCGCACGCTCGTGGGGTGATCACCACCCGGACCATCCGCTGTCGATGGTCGTCGCGACGTCGAACGATCTCGACGACATCGTGCGCGCCACGCAGCGCGGTGCAAGGCCCGCTGGAGTCGACGACATGATCCTGCTGCGCCTCGTCGACCTGGCTCGCTCCGACGAACTGGCGGGTCGGATCGTCGTCCAGCGGTTGCTGCCCGGGTTGATCAGCCGGTCGGTGCGCTACCGGGGCTTCCACGACACGATCGATCCGGTCGAGCTGGCCGTCGGGGCAGCCTGGCTCGCCATCCGCTCCTACGACACCGATCGTCGTCGACAGCACGTCGCCGCCTCGCTGCTCTCGGATGCGGTGTTCCAGGCCTTCCGCCGACCGATCCGGCGTCGGTCGTCGACCGAGATCGCACGGCCCGAACGGGTCTTCGTGGCGTTGGCGAGCGACGACGGTCCGACGAGTGCGTTCGAGGAGCTGGCCGCCGTGGTTCGTGACGCCCGAAGCGCCGGGTTGCCGCCACACGACATCGAGTTGTTGCGGCATCTGGCACGCGCCGACTCGCCCGGGACGGTCGCTCGCGAACGCAACGTGACGCCTCGAACCATCCGCAACCACCGCGACCGTGCCGTCGCCCGCATCCGCGCCGCCGGCCTCGTCGCCGCCTGACCCCGAGATCGGCGATTGCATCAGGGGTCTGACCCCTGATGCAATCGTCAGGGGTGTTGGGTGAAGTTGGGGTGGCGCTTCTCGAGGAAGGCGGCGAAGCCTTCCTGGGCGTCGGGGATCATTGCGGCGCTGGCCATCGCGTCGATCGCCACTTCGTAGGCATCGGGCTGGTCGAGGCCGACCTGGGCGTAGAACCCGCGCTTGCCCAGCGACTTCGACAGCGCACTGCCGCGGGTGGCGCGCCCGATCAGGTCGGCAACCGCCGCGTCGAGTTGGTCGTCGGGGACCACTCGATTGACCAGACCCCAGTCGGCGGCGGTCGCCGCATCGATCGGATCCCCGGTCAGTGCCATCTCGAGCGCCCGCTTGCGCCCGATGTTCCGAGCGACCGCGACGAGCGGCGTGTGGCAGAACAGGCCGCCCTTGCCGCCGGGGATCGCGAATGCCGCCGACTCCGCGGCGATCGCCAGGTCGCAGGTCGCCACCAGCTGGCAGCCGGCGGCGGTGGCGAGGGCGTGCACACGGGCGATCACGGGCTGGGGAATCCCCTGCACGGTGTCCATCATGTCGGTGCACACCTCGAAGAGCCGGTGGGCGTCGTCGAGGCTCGCGCCGACCATGTCGCCGAAGTTGTGACCGGCGGAGAACACCGGCCCGTTCGCAGCCAGCACGACGCCGAGGGTGTCGGTGGCCCCCACCTCCTGCAGCGTCTCGGTCAGCTCGATCATCACGTCGAGAGCGAGCGCATTGCGCTTTTCGGGTCGGTTGAGGGTGATCGTCGTGATGTCGCCGTCGCGGTCGACCAGCAGATGCTCGTACGTCATGGTCCGAGTCTCGCGCCGAGCGCACCGTATGGTCACCACCATGAAGTTCGGAATCATGTTCGCCAACACCGGCCACGGATCGTCACCAGAGGGAGCGACCGCGGTCGCCGAGGCTGCCGAGGCCGGCGGCTTCGAGGCCATCTGGACCGTCGAACACGTCGTCGTGCCGTCGGGGTACGAGTCGAAGTACCCCTACGACCCGAGCGGCAAGATGGCCGGCGGTGCGGAGGAGTTCGACCTGCCCGACCCGCTCATCTGGCTGACCTGGGTGGCGGCGAAGACCACCCGCATCAAGCTGGCGACGGGCATCCTGATCGTCCCGCAGCGCAACCCGGTGATCACGGCGAAGGAGTTGGCGACCCTCGACCATCTCTCGGGTGGCCGAATGGTCCTCGGCGTCGGCGCAGGGTGGCTGGCGGAGGAGTTCGCGGCGCTGAACGCGTCGTTCGACGACCGGGGCAAGCGCCTCGACGAGTACATCGCCGTGATGCGAGCGCTGTGGTCGGGCGGCAAGACCACCTTCGACGGCGACTACTTCTCCTTCGAGAACTGCATCAGCCTGCCGCGCCCGGTGAACGGCAGCATCCCCGTGATCGTCGGCGGCCACAGCAAGACGGCGGCCCGTCGTGCCGGGCGTCTCGGCGACGGCTTCTTCCCCGGCAGCGCCTCCACCACCGAGATCGGCGAGCTGATCACCCTCGTGCGCCAGACAGCGGAGGACCACGGCCGTGATCCCGATGCGATCGAGATGATCGCCGGGGCGGGTGCCCCTCCCGGACCGAAACTCGACGAGCGGATCGAACAGCTCGCGGGGATCGGCGTGACGCATGCGATCGTGCCGACCTTCCGTCCCGATCAACTCGAGGAGATCGGCACGTCGCTCAACGCCGCCTACGCCACCGCCTGATCACCGATGTGACGCTTGGTGTCCGACACCGAGCGTCACGTGGGTACGGTGCGGCCATGGCCAGCGACATGTACCCCGCCCAACGAGAACGTGCGGCGCTGTGCGACCTGTTCGTCGAGGTCGGCCCAGACGCGCCGACGCTCTGCGGCGAGTGGACCACTCGCGATCTTGCGGCGCATCTCGTGGTGCGCGAGCGCCGCCCGGACGCCGCCATCGGCATCGTGTTCTCGAAGGCCGCCGGCTACCTCGACAACGTGCAGGCCGGCGTTGCCGACACCGACTGGACCGAGCTGGTCGAGACGGTCCGCTCCGGTCCGCCCGTCTGGTCACCGACGCGGATCGAGGCGGTCGACAAGGCGACGAACACGATCGAGTTCTTCGTGCACCACGAGGATGTTCGACGCGCCGGCGACACCTGGGAGCCGCGCGTTCTCGATGCCGACCTCACCGAGGCGCTGCACTCGATGTTGGCCAAGATGGCCAAGCGTCTCGTGAAATCGTCACGGGTCGGCATCGTCTTCGAGCCCACCGACGGCTCCGATCCGGTCACGGCCAAGGTGGCCGAGCCATCGGTGACCGTTCGCGGCGAGGTGGGCGAACTCGTGCTGTTCGCGTTCGGACGTCAGGCCCACTGCCGCGTCGAGATCACGGGCGACGACGAATCGATCGCTGCGGTGTCGAGCGCGTCGTTCGGGATCTGAGCGGAGAGCCGAATGCCCGACCGTGATCTGCAGGGACGCGTCGTCGCCGTCGTCGGCTCGACGGGCGGCCTCGGCGGGGCGCTCGTCGACGTGCTGGGGCAACGCGGCGCCACCGTCGTGAGGGTGGGACACTCGACGCCCGCCGACATGGCCCTCGACCTCCGAGACAGCACCGCCGGGGTCGCCCTGGTCGAACACAGCCGCACGGTCCACGGTCGTCTCGACGGCGTGATCGTGGCGGCCGGCATCGTGGCGTTCGGCAACCTCGTCGACACCGACGACGTCGTGATGGAGGAGTTGTTCCTCACCAACGCGCTCGGCCCGATGTGGCTCGCGAAGCGGGTGGCGCCCGCGCTGGAGGAGACGCAGGGATTCTTCGTGAGCATCTCGGGGGTCGTCGCCGAAACACCGATGCCGGGAATGGCCGCCTACTCGGCGTCGAAGGCCGCCGTCGCCGCGGCGATGGACTCGATCCGGCGTGAGTTCCGCCGATCCAGGGTGCACGTGATCGATGCCCGCCCGCCCCACACCGAGACCGGGCTGGCCACGCGACCGCTCGCAGGCACGGCGCCGAAGATGCCGCTCGGGCTCACCCCTGAGGTGGTCGCCGAGCGAATCGTGGTCGCCATCGAACGCAACGACAGCGTCGTCGGTCCGGGCGACTTCAGTTCGTGACGTCGGCGACGTGTGCGGCTGCGAGGTGTGCACGCACATGGCGCGTGAGGAGCCGTTCGAGCCCCTCGTCGGCCATGCCATCGCCGCGCGCCAGGAACTCGAGTGACTCGAACTGGAACATCACATCGAGCGCAGCCACGACCAGACCGCGCTCCGCCTCGTCGATCTGACCGAGCTCCGCAGCGAACTGGGCTTCGAGCTGGTCGCGCATGTAGCCGCGGACGCTGTCGAACGCTTCGAGCACGAGCGGTTCGGTGGCGCTCCGGCGCGCGGCAAGGCGGGTGAGGGGTGCCAGCTCGTGGTAGGCCCGGAGCCGTGACGTGATGAAGTGCGCGATGCGCTCGTCGAGCGTCCCTTCACCGAGCTCCTCGACGTCGAAGATCCGCCACACCTCGCCCATCACGCGGTCGATCGCGGACAACATGAGATCGGTCCGGTCGTCGAAGTACCGGTACACGGATCGGTAGGACACCCCGGCGCGTTCGGCGATCAACTCGATGGGCGGCTCGTCTGCGGTCTCGTTGGTGAGCGAGATCATCGCATCGAGCACTGCCTCCTTGTTCCGGTTGCGACGTGCCGTCCGCCCGTCGACCACCAGAGCGGAGCCATCGGAGTCGGGCTGTTGCTTGGCAGTGTCCATTGCGTCCTCGGCGCAGAGCTTAGGCACGTTCGATCACGCCCTGCCGAGGGTCCGACCCAAGCGTCTCGATCCGCTCGGCGAACGACGACGCCGGGTGCCTCCCCAGGGGCTCGAACCCTGAACCAATGGATTAAAAGTCCACTGCTCTACCATTGAGCTAGAGAGGCGGGACCGGCGCGATTCGCGGGAGAAAACCCCGTTGAACCGTGTGCGCCGGATTGCGGTTGGCCATCGTAGGGCCCGCAACCGGGCGCGCCGACTTCCGATCGAGGTAGAGAACCACCAGGAACCGAGACCGGAGGATGCTGCCGTCGACTTCTCAGCTGCCGCGGAGGTACGTCAGCACGGCGAGCACCCGGCGATGGCCGCTCTCCTCGGCGTCGAGCCCGAGCTTCATGAACACGTTCGAGATGTGCTTCTCGACGGCGCCGTGGGAGATCACGAGCCGGTCGGCGATCCCACCGTTCGACAGCCCCTCCGCCATCAGGGTCAGCACCTCGCGCTCCCTCGGCGTGAGACGGTCGAGGTCGCTCGATCGCTGTGACCTGCCCAGGATCTGGCTGACGACCTCGGCGTCGATCGCGCTCCCGCCGTTGGCGACCCGTCGCAGCGAGACCAGGAAGTCGTCGACGTCGATGACCCGGTCCTTCAACAGATACCCCACGCCGGCGACGTCACCGGTCAACAGCTCACCGGCGTAGCGCTCCTCGACGTACTGGGAGAGCACGAGCACGGCAACGTCGGGCTGGCGCCGGCGGATCTCGATCGCGGCCCGCAGGCCCTCGTCGGTGTGGGTCGGCGGCATCCGCACGTCGACGAGGCACAGGTCCGGCGAGTGCTCGGTGACCGCGTCGAGCAGGCCGTCGGCATCACCCACGGCGGCCACCACGTCGAACCCCGAGTCGGTGAGCAGGCGCACCAGGCCGTCGCGCAACAGCACCGAATCGTCGGCGACGACGACTCGCAGCACATCGCTCGCCACCTTCGACACCTCAGCCATGGTCGGGCTCCATGTGGCGGGGGATCTCAGCGACGAGCGTCGTCGGCCCGCCGACCGGTGACGTGATCGAGAACGTGCCGTCGACAGCGCGCACTCTGGCGCGGATCCCCAGGATGCCGGTGCCCCCCGCCGGGTCGGCGCCGCCGGCACCGTCGTCGTGGACGGTCACCCGCACGTTCGCAGCGACCCTGGCGACGTGCACCGACGCGACCCGGGCACCCGCGTGCTTCAGCACGTTGGCGATCGCCTCGTTGGCGATGAAGTACACGGTCTCGGCGACATCGGTCGACAGGTCCAGGTCGGGATCGACGTGGACCGAGATCGGGATCGGCGACCCACCGACGATGGCGGAGAGCGCCGCGTCGATTCCCCGGTCCTCGAGGATCGCGGGGTGGAGCCCCCGTCCGAGCTGGCGCAGCTCGCCGATCGAGCCCTGGACCTTCTGGCGGGCGCTGACGATCAGCTCCTTCGCGGCGGCAGGGTTGCGGTCGATCTGGTTGGCCGCCATCCCGAGGTCGAGGCCGATCGCGACGAGCTGCTGCTGGACGCCGTCGTGGAGATTGCGCTCGATGCGGCGCCGCTCGCTCGCCACCGCGTCGAGGATGTCCTGGCGCTGGATCGAGAGGTCCGAGACCCGGCGCTCGGCGGCGGCGAGCCGGTCGACGCCGAGGAACCACGTGTCGATCTGGGCCTTCAGGCCGGCCGTCCAGATCGCGATCCGCGGGATCGCACCGGCAGCGACGACCACCAGCGGCAGCGCGAACAGGTTGAACGCCCCGAACCCGGCCCCGCCGAAGATGCCGTCACCGAACACGACCTGCACGACCAGCGAGAGCGGGAAGCTCCCGAATCCGAACAAGAGGAACGCGAGCACGACGTTGACGGCGACGAAGCCGACCTGGCGCCAGCGAACGGGGTCGGTGAGCGCCCGCGAGATCGCTCGCGGTCCGACCCCGGTGACCGGCACCACCGCGCGCGGTTCGATCTCGTGGCCGGCGTACGCGGCGAGCTGACGCTCCAGCCCGGTGAGCGCCTCGACCACCCGGAAGAACGGCACGATCAACAGGAAACCGACGATGACGAACAGCAGCCCGAACGTGATCGCGCCGAACACCACCATGGCCGCGAAGACGAACGGCGCCGCGACGGCACTCGCGAACAGGAACAGCAGCGCCTTCCATCCCTCGGCAGCGGCGAGGGGGCGAAACCAGGTCTCGGCGAAATCGCGAGCCCGCTCCCAGTCCCACCCCTCGTCCGAGGTGCCCGCCGGTGGCGGCGTCGGGGCGCCGGGCCGGACCGGCGGCGGGAGCTGGCTCACGGCGCCAGTCTCGCGCCCGGCGCCGGACGCCGGCGATGCATCGCTCGGCGACGACGTCATCGGGTCGGCCGCTGCGCTCATGCCGCACCCCGCAAGGTGACCGCGAGCGGCCGGCGCCCGACGCTGCGGGCCACGACGGTGGCGAGCAGCACGAGCACGGCGAGCGTGCCGGCGACGATGAACGGGATCGCTGCCGTCGCGTCGACGACGCCGATGTCGACGGCATTGCTGGACTCGAACGAGCCGATGATGCCGCGTGTGCCGAGGGCCCCGAGGGCCAGACCGCCGGCCACGCCGAGCAGACCGATGGGCACGAGCTCTCGCACCAGGAGGCCGCGGAGGCGGCGACGGCGGGCCCCGATCGCCTGGAGCGCCGCGAGTTCGTGGCGGCGCTCGTAGAGGCTCACCGTCATCGACGAGATGACCGCCAACGCCGCCACGCCGGCGACGATCACGCCGATGGCGCCGAACACCATCACGATCGCATCGCGACCGGCCCGGCTGTCGGCTGCCATCTGCTCGGCGGTCGTCACCGTGGCCGCGACCGGGAGGTCGAGCGACGGCGCCGGATCCGACGACCAGATCACGTTGGCGCCGCCCGGAACCCCGAGATCCGTCGCGAGGACGTCCCGGTCGACGTACAGCGCCCGCCCCGCGTCCTGCGCCGTGCCGACGACCACGTACTGGGCCGGCCCCGACGCCAGGTCGATCGTGATCAGGTCGCCGACCTCGTGTCCGCGACGATCGGCGAAGCCGGCGCTGAGCATCGCCTCGCGAGAACCGACCGACGGCCACCGACCGCTCTCCAGTTCGCTCTGGAAGTACTGCGTGTCCGGTCCGAAACCGAAGACGTCGACCTCCCAGTCGTCGATCTCGCCGAACGAGTACACCCCGGCCTCGACGTCGTCACGCTCCGCCAGGCCGGCGACCTCGAACGGCAGCCCCGGGTCGCGGGCCTCGGTGAGCGACTCCCAGGTCCACGGCGCCGTCGTGGCGTCGTTGAATCCGTTGACCGACGTGACGAGGCTCGGCACGAGGAACGCCGCAGCGACCGCCGCAGCGATCTGGACGAGGATCGCCACCGTCCGGGCCGGGCGTCGGATCGAGGCGCGTGCCGCGAGCCGTCCGAACAGACCACCGGTGGGGACGCGAGCGGCGAGCCGCTGACTCACGCTGTGGCCGTACGGCGACCCGTCGCGATCGCGCAACGCTTCGGCGAGCGGCCGCCGCGTCACCCGAGCAGCGGCTCGCGCCGCGACCAGCCGGGCACCGACGAGCGCACCGATCGCGCTCGCTGCCACGATCCACCAGTCGACGGCGACGTCAGGGGTGAGGCCGACGAACTCCTGGAGGACCATCCGGGCGATGAGGTTGCTGATCAGCACGCCCAACGGCAGACCGACGGCGAGCGCCACAGCGGTGATCGCGATCGCGATCCTCCTCAGGCGACGGCGCAACGGCCGCGCCCGGCCGCCGAGGGCGCGCATCACCGCGACCTCGCGGGTGCGCTCGGTGATCAGCGTGGTCGTCGTCGACGCGAGCAGCACCAGCGCGACCAGCCCGGCCACGATGCCCAGCAGTCCGATCAGCGTGCTCACCTGCTCGATGTCGGCATCGATCGGCGTCGAGCCGTCGGGCAGGTACACGGGGAACTCGGTGAACGCGTCGCCCCCGTCCGCGAGCACATCACGCGTGGCGTCGGCGATCGCCCGAAGCTGGTCGATCCCGTCGTCGGCGGCGGTGATCACCAACCGGTTCGTCCCGCCGGTGAGTGCGACCACCGAGTCGAGGTCGGCGTAGGCGACTGCGGAGTCCGCCCACCACAGGGTCCCGCCGTGACCGACGATCTCGAACGAGGTGTCGTCGACGGCCACCCGGTCGCCGAGCTCACCGAAGCCGGGGCTGGTGACGATCTCGTGCCCGGCCGGCATCCGGCCGTCCGTCAACTCGAGCACGTCCATCGTCTGGTGGTCGACGTCGAGGCCGATCAGGTCGGTCTCGATCCCCGCCGTCGCCACGGCGAGCACGGCCTCTCCTTCGGCGGCGACCACGCCGTCGAGTTCGGCGACTCGTGCGATCTGGCCGGCATCGAGCGGGGTCGTCGCCACGATGATGTCGGCGAGTCCGCCGCGCTCGGCGGCGGACTGGAGGGTCCCCCCGGCGACGGTGGGGACCGCGAGGACGCCGATGGCCCCGACCGCCAGCGCCAACGCGAAGATGCTCGCGAGGATGCGGCCCGGGGCTCGGCGGAACTGGTGCAGGATTCCGGACATCTCAGCGCACTTCCCGCTCGGTGATCGACTCGATCCGACCGTCGATCATCGCCACGACCCGGTCGGCGTCGTTGGCGAGCGCCAGGTCGTGGGTGATGAAGACGATCGTCGTGCCGTGGTGGGCGAGCCCGGTGAGCAGCTCGAACACGGCGTGACCGTTGGCCTGGTCGAGGCTGCCGGTCGGCTCGTCCGCGACCAGCAACGCCGGCTCGCGGACCATCGCCCGCGCGATCCCCACCCGCTGCTGCTCGCCTCCGCTCATCTGTGCGGGCAGCTTGCGTGCCAGTCCGTCGAGCCCGACCCGCTCGAGCGACTCGCGGGCACGAGCACGACGTTCCCGACGGCCGACCCGCCCGCCGCCGAGTTCGATCGCGAGTTCGACGTTCTCGAGCGCGGTGAGCGTGGGCAGCAGATGGAAGTCCTGGAACACGATGCCGACGTGTTCACCACGCCAGGTGGCGAGGCGGTCGGGACGCATCCGGTCGATCCGCTCGCCTCCGACGACCAGCGAGCCCGAGGTCGGCTGATCGATCCCGGCGAGCAACGAGCCGAGGGTGCTCTTGCCGGAGCCGGACGGACCGATCAGCGCGACGAGCTCCCCACGACGAAGATCCAGGTCGACGTCGGAGATACCGATCTGCGCCGCGGTGCCGCGGCCCCAGATGCGGGTCAGATCACGCGCCTCGACCAGGGCCGAGGGACTCACGGGAGCGGGAGCGGGAACGGGGGACGGTTCGGGGAGGAGGACGGACGTTGTGCTCATGACGCCATCGTGCGCTCCGACCGACCCACGGCGACATGGAGCCCGCTGGCGAATCGAAGGTGGGGTTGTCCCCACCCCACGTATCACCCCTGCCGACAACTTCTCTGCAGATTCCGTCCCGGATTCCGACACGCATTCCGCACGGAACCAGGGTGACGGCGCACATCGATCCGGGGCATGAGAGCAGTGGTCGTCGGTTGGAGCTGCGCGTCGTTCGAACGACGGGAGATCAGCTGCGCGCTTCGTAGGTGAAGTCGTCGGGGAACTGAACGGCCGCACGCCACCACGCCTCGGTCGACTCGGCATCGGCAGTCGTCAGATCGAGCGAGTCCCAGATGAACGCCTGCTCCATCTGGGCGCCGAGTGCCAGGAGGCCGTCGGCCAATCGAACCTGGCCCGTATCCCATGCCTCGAGCGCGGTGATCAGGTCTTCATGGTCCTCGAGCGCATCGAGCAGGCTCTGAATGTTGTTGTAGCCCTTGAAGACCCCCGAGCCGGTGAAGGGCTGGGCGACGGCACCGGCGTCGCCGATCAGGCACGCGCGGCCTCGGTGGTACGCAGGCATCCGCGCCGTGTAGATCAGCTGCACATAGGTGTGCTCGGTGGCACGCACGATTGCGCCGTAGTAGTCGGGCAGCTCCGCCTCCATCGCGGCTTTGAGTGACTCCTCGACCTCGGGACGGACCTCACCGGGCGGGATCGCCCCCTCCCGCGTTCGGCCCGATCGATCGACCATGAAAGTGGGGAGTTCATCGTCTGGCACCGGGATGTACGCCGCCCAGTTGATGAGCCGTTCCCCCGGCCGGGTGGATCCGTCCTCGCCCGGGACGTAGTAGCACACGAAGTTCCCCGGCATCGTCGGATACGAGATACGCGGACAGTTGCTGCCGAGCATGTCGGGGCCGATGAGTTCCGCCTCGGGCAGCACGCCGCGCCACAGTTGATAGCCGCGGTAGCGCAGCGGGACGTCCGGGAACAGGAGCCGGCGACCGAGGGACTGGTAACCGTCGGCGAACACCACCAGGTCGGCCGTCACCGCATCTCCCTCCTCGAAGCTGACCGTCATTGGGCCGAGTCCGTCATCGGCAACGTCGGTGACTTCGGCTGAACGGTGGTACCGATCGTCGGGAACACGCCGCCGCAGTTGGCCCCACAGCGCACTCCAGTGGAATGCAGCAAGCTGCATCGGCATCTCCCACGGCACGACGCCGGTCTCGGGGGCGTCCTCCGTGCGGACGATGAACGGCATGGCGTCCGCGACGAGGTACGGCATATCGGAATCGACGACGTCCTCGTCCATCAGACCCTGCAGCACGGGCAACGGCGTGCCGATGCCGCCACCCCGCCCGACGAGGCCGCCGGGCGATCGCTCATAGACGTGGACGTCGTGACCGGCGCGACTCAACAAGATCGCGGCAGAGCATCCGGCGATGGATCCACCAACCACGGCCACCGTCAGTTGCTGCATTCCGACACCCCCGTTCGCCCGCGCCCAACCCTACGGCGAGCGGCGGGCCATCGTAGGGCCCGCAGGCGGGCGCGCCGACCTTCGAATCGCGGTGTCCAGGACCACAACTGTCCTCGTTCCCGAAACTGCGCGCTTGGCGCAGCCACAGCGACTGGTTGCGCCGGTTCCAGATCGCAGCCTTGAAGCCTTCGTCAAGATCGGTACCGGGAACTTCATGGGTGCGGTACGGTTTGCGGCACTTGGACTGGAAGCGGCCACTCCATCGATGCACGTTCGGTGAGCGATTGCCGATCGGCGGGGGGAACTCGAGATGCGACGAATTCTGATCAGTGCAGCGCTGTTGTTGGGAGTGACGGTGCCGATGACGGCGTCTGGCGCCGAGGCGGCAGTGCCACGCTCGAGCTTCATCGTCGTGCTCCAGCCCGGCACCACCAACGTGCCGGGGGTCGCGGCCGGTCTGGCCGCCTCGGCGCGAGGTGAACTCGGCTTCGTCTACGAAGATGCCCTGCAGGGCTTCTCGATCGTCGCGACCGACGCGGCGGCCGCCGGACTGGCCCGCAATCCACGGGTCGCCTACGTCGAGCGCGACCAAGAGGTCACACTCGCAGAGGTGCAGAGCACTCCGACCGGCATTGACCGTATCTTCGCCACCGGCAACACCGGGATCGACATCGATGCCACCGACGATTTCCGCGTGGACGTCGACGTGGCGGTGATCGACACCGGTGTCGACTTCCAGCACCCTGACCTCAACGTGCAGTTCGGCGTCAACTGCGCCTCGGGCAACCCGTTCCGGGCGAAGTGCCAGGGGGGCACGAACGCAGGCGACGACGACCACTATCACGGCACCCACGTCGCCGGCACGATCGGTGCGCTCGACAACGGGATCGGCGTGGTCGGCGTCGCTCCGGGCGCCCGCATCCACCCCGTCAAGGTGCTCAACTCCCAGGGCAGCGGCTACACCTCGTGGATCATCGCCGGCATCGACTGGGTCGCCGCCAATGCCGACGTGATCGACGTCGCCAACATGAGCCTCGGCGGGAGCGGCGTCAACGACTCCGAAAAGGCCGCGATTCAGGGCGCCGTCGACAAGGGTGTTGCCTTCGCCGTCGCGGCCGGCAACAGCGCCGACGACGCGAGCAAGTACAGCCCAGCGGCGTTCGACAACGTGCTGACGGTGAGCGCTCTCGCCGACTTCGACGGCAAGGTCGGCGGCTTTGCGTCCTCGACCTGTCGAGCAGACGAGGACGACACGCTGGCCAACTTCTCGAACTTCGGCTGCAGCGGTCGACATCGCCGCACCTGGCGTGTGCATCACGTCGACCTACCCGATCGAAGAGGGCGGGTACGGCACGATCAGCGGCACCAGCATGGCCAGCCCCCACGTCGCCGGGGCCCTGGCGTTGCTCGCCAGCAACCCACTAGCCGTTCACGACGCTGCGGGTGTCAACGGACCTTGTACAACGCCGTGAAAGCAGCCGGGAACGACAAGTTGGACTCGATGATTCCAGCAGACGGGATCACGGAGCCGCTGCTCGACGTGACGCACGTTCATGCCCGGCTCGTGCCAGGTCCTGGGGGTGGCGGCGGAGGCGGCGGTGGCGATGGCGACACCACAGCACCTGTCGTCGTCATCACGAGTCCTGACGCCAACGACTCGTTCAGCTCAGGTAGCGCCGATCACGTTCACCGGAACGGCGAACGACGACACCGACGGCGACCTGACGAGCAGCCTGGAATGGACCGCGGACAACGGTCCTATCGGCACGGGCGGCTCGCTCATCGTGACATTGGGTGACGGGCCACACACCATCACGGCGTCGGCGACCGACGCAGCGGGCAACACGGGCTCAGCCACGATCACGATCACCGTCGGGACCGTGGATCAACCGACGCTCGTCGGCTCCGCCACCCCTGGCAGCAGGGGGACCTGGACGGCAACCGTCACGAACAACGGCTCGACTCCGGTCACCGGCACTTGGGATGACGGCACGTCGTGCACCGTCTCTTCAGCCAGTCCGTGCTCGGTGACTGTCGCGAAGAAGGTCGCGTTGGTGACGTTCACCTTCAACGGTGGCGCCGATCAGGTCGTGATCCTCAAGCCCTGATCGGTCGCGACGCCACGAACGGTGCATCGGCGCTGGTCGATCTCTGACGCCTCCGAGCGGCACTCATCGACGAGACCCACCTCAACCCTGATCGACGTCGCACCGACGTTCAAGGATCCGGATGTCTCGCGTTCGCGGCGAAGCGCGTGAAAGATCTCCATGCCTCGGTGACCGCGTTCCCGGACGCGCCGACTTCGAATCGAGGTGTCCAACGCCAGCGAGGGGAATTGTCCAGTTCCGGAGCGCGCCCAGGCCTGCAGAATCTTGTTGACTTCTCGCCGTCCAAGGATCACTATCAGCGATAGATAATCTATGACTGATAGACGAACGCCCGCCAACGAGAAGGATCCAGCGGTCACGCCGGACCGACGCAGTCGACGCCACATGGCCAAACGTCGCCGGATCATCGACAATGCGTGGTCGCTGGCACGACGCGACGGTCTCATCGGTGTCTCGCTTCGCGATCTCGCTGACAGCGTCGATCTCCGCCAGCCCTCCCTGTATGCGTATTTCGAGTCGAAGCTCGATCTCTACGACGCGATGTTCGAAGACGGCCAACGGCAACTCCTCGATCGCTGTCAGGCACGCGAACCCCTCCCAGACCCGCGGGACGAACTCGTCGCCATCGTCGAGGATCTGGTCCGATTCTCGAGCGAGGACACCGTCCGTCACCAACTGCTCTTCCAACGCACCATCCCTGACTTCGAACCGTCGGCCACAGCGATGGAACCAGCCCAGCAGTTCGTCGACCTCATGACCGAACGGCTGCGTGCCGCACGCTTGGACGGCCCGGGCGACGGTGACCTCTTCTCTGCGATCGTGTCCGGGCTGGCCCATCAGCAGGTGGCGAACGATCCCGGAGGAGACCGATGGGTGCTCCTCGCCCGCCGCGTCGTCGAGGTGCTCCTCGCCGACGCCGACAGAGGCTCCACTCCTCCAACCAAACGACCAGCCACGACCAGGAGAGCAACAAAGTGAATCAGACCCCGACCGCAACCGTCGACGTCACCTCGATCGCCCGCATCGATCACGACGAAGCAATGCAGATCACCGCCATCGAGAACCGAAAGTTCGCCGAGTTGATGGAATCGCTCGACCCCACGCAATGGAGCACGCCGACCGAATGCACCCTGTGGGACGTCCGTGCCATGGCGGCCCACCTGGTCGGCTCCGCTGCAAGTCAAGCATCGCCGCGCGAGTTCTTCCGCCAGAAGCGTGGCGGCAAGCCGATCTGCAAGGAACTCGGTTCGCCGTTCTGGTGGGATGGGATGAACGAGTTGCAGGTCCGCGAGCGAGCGTCGGCGACGACCGAGCAACTGATCTCCGAGTGGACCACGGTGTCGGCCAAGGCGCTGAAGTCGCGCACCAAGATGCCCCGGCCGATCGCCGGCCTGAAGCTGTTGAACCTGCCTGAACCCGTCGGCCGCCAGCCGTTGTCGTATCTGTTCGACATCGGCTTCACCCGTGACGTGTGGGCTCACCGGATTGACATCACCCACGCCATCGCCGTGGAACCCGACCACGACGCGGTCCACGACGGACGCATCCTCGCCGACATCATCGCCGAATGGGCAGCCACCCACGGCGAGCCGTTCACCCTCGCCCTCGACGGTCCCGCCGGCGGCACCTTCGTGCAGGGGATCGGCGGCGAGGAAGTGCGCATCAGCGTCGTCGACTTCGTCCGCACGCTCGCCGAGCGGACCACCGCAAGTGGCGTGCTCCGACACACCCTCCCACTCTGAATTCCCGACCCGAACACGCTCGCTGTGATGCACGGCTCCAGCGTCACCGGCGACTGCTCGGGCGCACTTCGAGGATTGGCCGACGACTACGAACGCCGGCTCGTGGACACCGGAACCGTCCGGTGGAGGACCCTCTCTGATTCCGTGCTCGGTGGTGGCTTGCGTCGGTGGACGCAGTCGGGGTGATCCCGTACCGGCCATTGCCGACTGATCGGCTGATGCATCGCGGCGCCCCGGGGCCATCGACCATGCGCGGCACGCGATGTAGGGTCGCGCTGCGCCGTCGGGGGACGACGCTCCACCCGAAGGAGGCGCTATGCCCAAAGTGATCATCACTCACGACGTTGCCGATGTGGACATCTGGTTGAAGGGCAAGACCGATCGCGTTGAATCCGTCAGTGCGATGGGCGGCAGCAATGTCGTGGACCACGTCGCGCAGGATGGGAGCAACAGGATCGCCATCTCCGCCCACACCGACGACGTCGACGCCCTCGTGGCCGCGATGGCCTCACCCCCGCCCGAAGTCCTCGCACGGATGCAGGAGCACGGCGTCATTCCGCCCCTCACTGTCTACGTCGAGCGGTAACCCACGCCCGTTGACCTCGTCGTGCTCGTCATTCGAGCATCGTGCGCAGCCAATCGGTGTCGATCGGCTGTTCACCATTGGAATCGCTGTCGTACGTGCGGGTGCTGTCCTCGCGCTCGCGCGGAGAACACGCCGAACCGAGCCAGAACCTAGGGTGATGTCGTGAGCCACGACCGCATCGAAGTCCGCAGAACGATCGCCGCCGACCCCACCGCCGTGTGGTCCGCACTGACCGACATCACCCGCATGGGTGAGTGGTCACCCGAGTGCCACACGGCCCGGTGGGTCGACGGTGCGAGCGGACCAGCGACCGGTGCCTGGTTCGAGGGCGAGAACCGCAATGGCGACTTCGAGTGGACCACCCGCGCCGTCGTCGTCGAGTGCGAACCCAACCGGCGCTTCGTGTTCGAGGGTGACTCCGACGGATTCCGCTTCTCCCGCTGGGGCTACGAGATCGAGCCCGTCGATGACGGCTGTGTGGTGACCGAGTTCAACCTGAGTTTCATCCCAGACTCGTTTCAGGCCATGTCCACAGAGATCTCCGGGGTCGACGATCGTGAGACCCACAACATGGCAGGCATGGCGGCCACGCTGGAACGACTCGCCGCCGCACTCGAGGCGTGAGCCTCGAGTCACCGTCGCTGTCTGGCGCTGCACATCAACGCCGCAGGCGGCCAGCGCCTGCGCGGCGCCGACAGGCAGCAGTGCGTCGGTGACGAGGGCTACCATTCACGACGCCTGATCGAGATGCCGCGGGGCACGGCCGACAACGGGGGACCATGAGCCGACCGATCATCCTGACCGTCGACGACGACGTGTCCGTGTCGCAGTCGATCGCACGCGACCTGCGGCAGCGCTATGCGGACCGCTATCGCATCATCCGCGCCAGTTCGGGACGTGAAGCGCTGGAGTCGCTCGAGGAGCTGGCACGCCGCGACCTGCCGGTGGCCCTGATCGTGTCCGATCACCGCATGCCGGAGATGACGGGCATCGAACTCCTCGCCACGTCCCGACCGATCACCCCAGGAGCGAAGCGGGTGTTGCTCACCGCCTATGCCGACACCGATGTCGCCATCAAGGCGATCAACGACATCGGGCTCGACCACTACCTCCTCAAGCCGTGGTCGCCGCCCGAGGAGTCGCTCTATCCGGTCGTCGACGATCTGCTCGCCGACTGGGAGCACGAACACCAGCGCCGCTTCGAGGGCGTCCGCGTGGTCGGCAACCGCTGGTCCGAGCGCAGCTATGACACCCGGATGTTCCTCGCCCGCAACCACGTCCACTACCAGTGGCTGGAGCTCGGCCGGGACCCCGAAGCCGAGCGGCTCGCCGAGCTGTTCGGGTCCGACCCTGCCGAACTCCCGCTGGTGCTCCTCGAGGACGGGTCGGTCGTCCGCGGCGCCACCACCGCTGAGCTCGCCACCGCGCTCGGCCTGCGGACGACGGCCGAGTCGGCCCTGTACGACCTCGTCGTGATCGGTGCCGGCCCCGCTGGTCTCGCAGCGGCCGTCTACGGGGCGTCCGAAGGATTACGGGTCGCGGTCATCGAACGCGACGCTCCCGGCGGGCAGGCGAGCCAGAGCGCCCGCATCGAGAACTACCTCGGCTTCCCCAACGGCCTGAGTGGCTCCGACCTCTCGCACCGGGCCGCGACACAGGCCCAGCGCCTCGGTGCCGAGATGGTGCTCGCCCGGAGCGTCGAAGGCATCGACCAGCGAGGGTCGATCCACGCCGTGCGGTTCGACGACGGATCAGAGATCGAGGCGCGCGCCGTCGTGGTGGCGACCGGGGTCGCGTACCGCCTGCTCGACGCCGAAGGGCTCGGCGACTTCGCTGGTCGAGGCGTGTTCTACGGTGCGTCGGCGAGCGAGGCCAGATCCACTGAAGGTGATGACGTCTACATCGTCGGCGCCGCCAATTCTGCGGGGCAGGCGGCGCTCCACATCGCCCAGTTCGCGCGCCGGGTGGTGCTGCTCGTTCGTGGCGGGTCGCTCGAAGCCTCGATGTCCCAGTACCTCGTCGACAGGATCCTCGCCGCCGAGAACATCGACGTTCGACTCGAGACCGAAGTCGTTCGGGGCGGTGGCGACGACCACCTCGAATGGCTCACGCTCCTCGATCGGACCACCGGCGACGAGGAGACCGTCAGGACCAACTGGCTCTACGTGTTCATCGGAGCGCTGCCACGCACCGACTGGCTCGGCGACCGGGTGGCACGCGACGAGCGGGGCTTCATCCTCACCGGTCCTGACGTCGCCGCGCTCGACGGCAACGGCATCCGCTGGCCGCTCGAGCGAGCCCCGCTGTTGCTCGAGACGAGTGTCCCAGGTGTGTTCGCCGCCGGCGACGTCCGTCGGGCATCCATGAAACGGGTGGCCTCGGCGGTCGGCGAAGGTTCGAGCTCGGTGAGCAACGTGCATCGCTACCTGGAGACCGTGTGAGCCTCCGCGACGATCTCCGACGCGCGTCGCTGACCAACGCCCTCAGCGACGAGCAGCTCGACGACCTGATGACCCTCGGCAGCGTGCACGAGTTCGGCCCGGGCGACGAGCTCTTCCGGGAAGCCCGCCCTGCCGACCATCTCTGGATCCTCCTCGCCGGTGAGATCGAGCTCTCGCAACAGCACGGCAGCGAACGGGTCGTCTACGCGAACATGGCCGACCCCGGACAGTGGACGGGCGGACATGCCGCCTGGGGTTCCGCCGACGCGAACGCCGTGTTCCTCGTCACCGGGACCGCGTCGACCGAGGGTCGGTGCTATGTCGTCCCGTCCCCCGAACTCGCCCGATTCGTCGACCGCTGGCTGCCGCTCAGCAAACACCTCCTCGACGCGGTGTACCAAACGGTCCGCCGAGTCGATGCCGACGCACGCCAGCGGGCATCGCTGATCGCTCTCGGCAAGCTGTCCGCTGGCCTCGCCCACGAGATCAACAATCCCGCCTCGGCCGCGATGCGCGCCGTCGAGTCGCTTCGCAACACCAGCGACTACATGCTCCAGTCGCTGGCGGAACTCGCCGAGCGCGGCGTCGCCACCGAGCAGTTCCTCCAGCTCGACGACATCCGCAACGAGCTCCAGAGCCGGCCATCGTCCAGGCTCGGCGCGCTCGAGACAGCCGATCGGGAAGAAGCGGTCGGCACGTGGATGGAACGTCGCGGCGTCGATCACGCCTGGCTGATGGCGCCCACGCTCGCCTCTCGGGGTGCCGACCGGGCATGGCTCGAATCAGTCGAGGAGGCCGTCGACCCGGACGCGGTGAGCGCTGCGCTGCACTGGATCTCGAGCGCCGTCGGCATGGCCGGGCTCCTCGACGAGCTGGCCGACGCAACGAGCCGGATCAGCCATCTGGTGCAGGACGTCAAGACGTACTCACAGATGGACCGTGCCTCGCTGCAACGCGTCGACCTGTCGGCCTGCCTCGACAGCACGGTGACCATGCTCTCGCCGAAGCTGGACGGCATCGAGGTGGTTCGCGCCTACGACGACGGCGTCCCGGACATCGAGGTCTATGCCGCCGAGCTCAACCAGGTCTGGACCAACCTGATCGACAACGCTCTGGACGCCATGGGTGGCGACGGGACCTTGCGCCTCGCGACCCGGCTCGACGGGGACGACGTCGTCGTCGAGATCGCTGACACCGGACCGGGCATTCCCCCGGACGTCCTGGACCGGGTGTTCGAACCGTTCTTCACGACGAAGGACGTCGGCAGCGGGACCGGGCTCGGCCTGGACATCAGTCGTCGGATCGTCGTCGAGCGCCACGGCGGTCGGATCGACTTCGAGTCGTCCCCGGGCTCGACCGCCGCAGTGGTCCGACTCCCGCGACAGCGCGAGGTGTGACCCCGACGTTCCCGGCCCGGCTCGGCTTTCGGCCGACGAGCGACCCGAGGGCACGACGCCCAGGGTGACCGATCGAGCACACCGCGTTCCCGAATCGGCGAAATCCGTTCCCCGCACGACCGGCGGCGACGCTCTGCGTCGTTGCGCCGCTGGAGCACGTCGACGTCCGGGTCACCCGGCGGGACTTGCCGCTCGTTCTCTGCCCGGTTGAACTTGCGCTTCGCGGTTCGCCGGACGCGAGCCGAGGGCCCCCGACCGCTGTCGTCGACACCCGACAGGGTGCGTGCCAGAGTGTGTGCCAGGGTGTGTGTCAGGGTGTGTGTCAGGGTGTGGCCATGGCGAATTGGGTGTCGTTGTCGGGCGTGAGCGATCAGAAGTGACGTCTGTGCCCGACTATCGAGCAGTCTGCGAGAGCGTCGACCCCGCGACGGTCACCCGGGCGTTCGCCGGCGATCTCACGACTGCGGTGAACGCGTGTGTCGAGTGCGGCGACCGCCACATGGGTGAGAACCGGGTCAACCGGTCGGCGCGTTCTCGGTCGAAGACGACGTCCGTCATCTGACGTTCGGTGAGACCGATGCGATCACCTTCACACGAGCGGACCGAGCAGCATCGGTCGTCCGCCCACGAGGTCGAACGGTGAGCGGCTTCGACGGGATGGACGATTTCGCGAGGCTGGAACGCGAGCAACTCCGGCTCGCGACGTCGTCACCGCCTCCGTGGTCTCCCGGTCCGGGGTCGTTGGTGATCGGCGGGGTGTTCGTCGCCTTCGCACGCGGTGAGCAAGGCCCAGGACGAGCCGGCGACCGCGCCGTCGTCGGCGCCGCCGCGACCAGGGGCACCGAGCCGCTCGTGAGCGCCGTCGTCGACGGTCGCGCCATGGCGCCCTACCGCCCGGGGCTGCTCGCCGCCCGGGAGGGGGCACTGCTCCAGGCGGCGATCCTCGCCCTCCGGGATGACGGGATCGAGCTCGACGTCGTGCTCGTCGACGCCACCGGGCGCGATCATCCCCGACGCGCCGGACTGGCGCTGCACCTCGGCGAGGTGCTCCAGCTCCCGACGGTCGGGGTCACCCATCGACCGTTGCTCGCCCGAGGCCCCGAGCCAGCCGGAGCGTGCGGGTCCTGGACCGAGCTGGTGCTCGACGGCGAGGTCGTCGGTCGATGGGTGCGGACCCAGGCGGGTGTGCGTCCGCTGGCGGTGCACGGTGCCTGGCGGACCGATCCTCGAACGGCGATGGAGGTGGTCCTGCAGGCGACCGCCACCGCCCGGACGCCCGAGCCGCTCCGCCTCGCCCGGACCGCGGCCCGTGAGGCGCGGTCGCAGCGCGCGATTGCAGAACGAGCGGGCTGACCGTGCCGATGCCGGTGATGCCCGTGGTGCCCGTGGTGCCCGTGGTGACGCCGGGCGCGCCGGAGTGCTCGACCGTGTCCCCGGTGGGCGGAGGGCCGGATCCCGACCCCGACTCCTCGGCGGAACCGCGACCCACTCCCGGATGCGGCGCGAGACTCGAGTGATGACCAGGGGCACCTCGTGAATCCGATCACGGTCGACGCGTGCCGGGCTCTCGCAGTGGCTGGAGTCCGAGCCGACCTCGCGGTCGCCGTGACGATCTGTGGTGGCGAGATCGTCCACGTCGCGGATTCTCCGGTCGGTCGCGTCCCGCCATCGCTGCTGGAGAGGAACCGGACATGGAGGTCGTGATCACCAACGACGCGAACACAGCGGCCGTTCTCGCGGCGGACGCGATCGAGCGCGTCCTCGCCACGGTCGAACGCCCCGTGCTCGGGCTGGCGACCGGCAGCTCTCCGATCGCGACGTACCGAGAGCTGATCCGGCGGCACCGGGAGGGGCGGTTGAGCTTTTCGAGCGCCCAGGCGTTCCTGCTCGACGAGTACGTCGACCTCCCCACAGGACACGATCAGTCGTATCGCCGCTTCATCGAGCGCGAGCTCACCGATCACGTCGACCTGCCCGCCGCCTCGCTCCACGGCCCCGGCAACTCGCTCGACGATCCGACGTCGGGCGACGAGTACGAACGCAGGCTCGCCGAGGCCGGTGGCGTCGACCTCCAGCTGCTCGGGATCGGCGGAGACGGACACATCGGCTTCAACGAGCCGGGCTCGTCGCTCGGCTCGCGCACCCGGCTCAAGACGCTGGCCGACAGCACGCGCAACGACAACGCTCGGTTCTTCGGCGGTGACCCCCGAGCTGTGCCGCGCCATGTCATCACTCAGGGCATTGCGACGATCCTCGGCGCGCGGCATGTCGTCCTGCTCGCGGACGGCGCGTCCAAGGCCGACATCGTCGCCCGGGCGGTCGAGGGTCCGGTCACCGCGATGGTCCCGGCGTCAGCGCTCCAGCTCCACCCTCACGCCACGGTGATCGTCGACGAGCCGGCGGCGTCGTCGCTCACCCGCGCCGACTACTACCGCGAGGTCTACGCACACAAGCCAGGCTGGCAGCAGATCTGAACGGGATCCCCGACGCGGACGCTCGCGCTCAGACGACCTCGTACACGAAGTACTGAACCTTGATGTGGTCGCCGTAGTCGGGGTGGTGGGGCAGGTAGGGCATGGGCTCGGTGCCGAAGACGCGCCTCCACACCCCGTCGCGCTCGAGCCCGTCGAGCACGGCGTCGTAGCCGCGTTCGCGCATGATGTCGTCGCGCTGGCTGAACACGACGTGACCGCCGGATCGCACGATGCGGCACAGCTCGCGGAGGATCTCGCCGGTCTCGAAGTAGGTGAGCGCGCCGATGAAGTTGACTGCGTCGAACTCGTCGTCGGCGAAGGGCAAGGGGAAGACCTGCATATCGACCCGCTCGACCCGCTCGTAGGCGCCGGTCTGGTCGGCCAACGCGAGAAGACTGGACGAGATGTCGATGCCCGTGATGCCGGTGTAGCCGAGGCGACGCAGCGCGATTCCGGTCAGCCCCGATCCGCACGCGGCGTCGAGGACCCTGCTCCCGAGGGGGACGTAGTTCCGCAGGATCACCGCGGCGGTGTCCGGACCGACGTACCCCCACTCGTCGAATGTCTCGTCGTAGGTACCGGTCTCAGCGAACTTGTCGTAGTCGCGCTCCACCGTCGAGCTGTCGGTGGAGTACCCCTTGCCCCAGATCTCGGGCGTCTCGTCGATGATGTCATCGGTCATGGGGCCTCCGTTCGCCATCACGGTAGCGGCGCGGAGACCACGGACAGGACCCGGGTCGCCGTTCGGGGCCGGCCGTGGGGGTACCCACCGTCGAGGGCGACGCGAGGGCATCGGCCCACGCACGCCGTGGCAGGGACCTCCGCCCCTGGGCGCACCCGGGCCGGAGGTTCAGACTTGTCGACGTGTCGACCGCGCGAGCGCGACTCGGCACCCTCTTGGTCGACGACGAAAGGAGGATCCGATGCCGAGCAAGGCAAGCATCGATCGATTCCTGCAGGGCGAGCGTCTGGCGTTCGTCGGTGTCTCTCGGAACCCGAAGGCATTCGCCAACGCCGTTGCTCGCGAGTTCCGCGATCGCGGCTACGAGATCCTCCCCGTCAACCCGAACGCCGACGAGATCGAGGGCGTGCCCTGCTACCGGACGATCGCCGAGCTACCCGACGTCGACGGGGCGGTCGTCATGGTGCCCGCAGCCGCTGCCGCCGACGTCGTCGAACACTGCGCCGCTCGCGGCATCGAGCGGGTCTGGCTCCATCGCGGGGCCGGCCAGGGGTCGGTGAGCCCCGAGGCGGTCGAGGCGGCGCGCACCGCCGGCATCGAGGTGGTGGACGGCGCGTGTCCGCTCATGTTCCTCGCCGACACCGGATGGTTCCACCGGCTCCACCGTCGCTTCGCGGGGCATCGGATCGCCGCGTGAACCCGGCCCGGTCGGTGTGACCCGGGCAGTCACCGTGGCTCAGCAGAGTGGGCCGGACGGCGCAGGTGACGCTCGGCGCCGGGCGACATCGGCACCGGTCGCGGCGGTCAGATCTGGTTCGCCGCGAACCGGGTCGGCGCTCCGATTGCTGCCGCGCCGCGACAGCCGAGCATGATGTCCGGGGAGGGAGCGGATGGCCGGGGCAGCTGAGGCCGAACTGGAGGCGGTGAAGGGCGACGTCTTGGCCCTGCGCCGCGCACTCGAAGCGGCCCAGGGCGAGGCCGTTGCCGCCGGGCAGCGGGCGACCGTCGAGCGTCAGGCCGAGATCGACCAGCTCACGGCCACGATCAGGGCCTTGCGCGAGGAGATGATCAGCCAGCGCGACGAGCTGCTCGCCGCGCATCGAGCTGCCGGGCGCGATGCCGACACGGAGGCCGAGCAACTGCGGGCGGCGGTCGTCGCCGCCCGACGACAGGCCGACGAGCTGCAACAGCGACACGATGCGACCCTCGCCGAGCAGGCACGGCGCTTCGACATCGAGCGTCGCGAACTGCACGACACGATCGCGGAGCTTCGCCGACGACTCGAGACGACCGTCACGGACTCGACGCGATGACCACCGACCCCGCCGCGATGTCGAAGGCCGGCGCCGACGCCGTGCTCGACCAGGCCAAGCGGCTCCATCTGGCCGAGACGCTGGTGGAGGTGTCACGGACGGTGGCCGCGCTCGACACGCTCGACGAGATCCTCGCCAGCCTGGTGGCCATGACCGTCGGCGCGCTGCGCGCTGAGCGGGCGACCCTGTTCCTCAACGACGCCGCGACCAACGAGCTCTACTCGCGATCGATGACCGAGCATGGTCCGCGCGAGATCCGGATGCTCAACGACAAGGGCATCGCCGGCAGAGTCTTCCGGACCGGTCACGGCATGGCGGTCAACGACGCGTACGCCCACCCCGACTTCAATCCCGAGATCGACGAGACGACCGGCTACACGACCCGTCAGATCCTGTGCGCGCCGATCCGCACCGGACGGGGTGAGCTCATCGGGGTCGCCCAGGTACTCAACCGCCCTGAGGGGTTCGACGACGCCGACCTGCAATTGCTCGAGGCGATGACGTCGCAGGCGGCGCTGGCCCTCACCAGCGTCCAGCGTGACGAGCGGCGGCAGGCGCAGGCGGCCAAGGAGATGGAGTTCGTCGATCTCGTCGCCGACATCACCTCCGAGATCGACCTCGACGCGCTGCTGCTGCGCGTGATGGCCGAGGCGACCGCGATGCTCGACGCCGAGCGGTCGACGCTGTTCCTGCACGACGGCAGGTCGTCGGAGCTCGTCGCCCGGGTCGCCGAGGGGAACGAGGGCGTCGTCGAGATCCGGTTCCCCGACTCGGTCGGCATCGCCGGCACGGTGTTCACCAGCGGCCAGACGATCAACATCCCTCACGCGTATGCCGACCTGCGGTTCAACCCGTCGTTCGACACCCAGACGGGCTTCTTCACCCGATCGATCTTGTGCGTGCCGCTGGTCAACAAGGCCGGTGAGACGATCGGGGCCACCCAGGCGTTGAACAAGCGGGGCGGCCCCTTCACCGCCGAGGACGAACAGCGTCTCCGGGCGTTCACCGCCCAGGTCGCCATCGCGCTCGAGAACGCCAAGCTCTTCGACGACGTCCAGCGGGTGAAGAACTACAACGACGCCGTCCTCGAGTCGATGACCAACGGCGTGATCACCCTCGACGACGAGGGCCGAGTGGTGACCTGCAACGCCGCCGGCGCCGAGATCCTGGGGTATCCGGAGGACGAGGTCGTCGGTCGGCCGGTCCACGATCTCTTCGTCGGCAATCCGGGGATCCTCGCGCTCGTCGAGGAGGTCATGACGACGGGTGAGTCGGGATCGCTGATGGACGTCGACCTCCAGGTCGGGCGCGACGGCGGTGGCGAGGCCGTCTCGGTCAACGTCACCGGCGTGCCGCTGCGCATCGAGACGAACGACGAGGGGACCATCCTCCTGCTGGAGAACATCTCCAGCGAGAAGCGGATCCGATCGACGATGGCGCGCTACATGGACCCGGCGCTGGCCGACCGGCTGGTGCGCAGCGGCGAAGACATCCTCGGGGGTACGAGCGCCGTCGTGTCGCTGTTGTTCACCGACATCCGCGGGTTCACCACTCTCACCGAGCAGCTCGGGCCCCAGGCGACGGTCAGCATGCTGAACGAGTACTTCACGCTGATGGTCGACTGCATCCAGCACGAGGGCGGCATGCTCGACAAGTTCATCGGTGACGCGATCATGGCGGCCTTCGGCCTCCCCGAGCCGCAGGCCGATGATCCCGACCGCGCGGTCCGCACCGCGATCGCCATGATCCGGTCCCTGAACGAGTGGAACTCGGTCCGCGTCGCCGACGGCCGCCCAGCGATCGGGATGGGCGTCGGGGTCAACACCGGCGCGGTGGTCGTCGGCAACATCGGTGCACCGAAGCGGATGGATTTCACGATGATCGGTGACGGTGTCAACCTGGCCGCTCGACTCGAGAGCGCCTGCAAGGAGTACCACGCCCGGATCCTGATCAGCGACTTCACGTTTCAGCAGCTCAAGGGCGTGTACCGCACCAGGGAGGTCGACCGGGTCGTGGTGAAGGGGAAGACCGAGCCGGTGGGGGTACACGAGGTGCTCGACTACCACGACGACGAGACGTTCCCGCATCTGATGGACGTGGTCAACGACTTCCGCGAGGGCATCTCGAGCTACCGCCGCGGGGCGTGGGACAGCGCGATCGATTCGTTCCACCGCTGCCTGCAGGCACACCCCGGCGACGCGCTGTCGGCGACCTACGTCGACCGCTGCGAGCAGCTGCGAGCCGACCCGCCCGAGCAGTGGGACGGGATCTGGGTCATGACGTCGAAGTAGCGCTGTCGACGAGGACCGCCGCTCGCACGACGCGTCGGAGAGCGACATGGTCGGGAGGCGGCGGCCGCAATCCCACCAGCGCGACGTGGCGACGTACTGGTCGGGGCGCACCACGACCATGCAGCCCTGGTGGGTGTCGATCCCCCGCACCTCGAAGATGTCGCCCGCGGTGCTGCCCGTCTCGTCGAAAGCTCGACGACCGGCCCACGCCAACCGACTCGGCTCCGGTGGACACGGTGTGACGCCTGGACCGGACGGCCCGTTGGACCGCCGGAGACTACGGTGGGAGCGTGTGCGACACCTTGGTGGTCGTCGACGATGGCCGCGTCCTCTTCGCGAAGAACTCCGATCGGGATCCGAACGAGGCCCAGTACCTCGACTGGCAGCCGCCCCGCAGCTACTCGCCGGGGACTCGGGTGCGGTGCACGTGGATCGAGATCGACCAGGTCGCCGAGACCCACGCCGTCCTGCTGTCGCGCCCGTTCTGGATGTGGGGTGCCGAGATGGGCGCCAACGAGCACGGAGTCGTGATCGGCAACGAGGCCGTGTTCACGACGGCCCCTCGGCAAGAGGTCGGCCTCACCGGGATGGACCTGCTCCGCCTCGCGCTCGAGCGGGCGTCGACTGCTGCGACGGCCGTCGACGTGATCGTCGCACTGCTCACCCGACACGGTCAGGGCGGAGGGTGTGGGCACGAGCATCGCGGCTTCACCTACGACAACAGCTACCTGGTCGCGGATCATCGGAGCGCGTACGTGCTCGAGACGGCCGGCCGCGAGTGGGCCGTCGAGGAGGTGACGTCGGGAGCACGTTCGATCAGCAACGGCTTGACGATTCCGGGCTTCGCCGACGGACGGTCGCAGCGGGTGCGGACGTGGGGGTCGCGGTGCCGGGCCCGCCGGACGATCACCGAGCGGGGCGCGTCCCGGGCGACGGGCCCCGGCGACCTGATGGCCGTGCTCCGCGACCACGGCGGCGACCGGCCCCGCTACTCGCCGATCAACGGCGCGATGGCGGCCCCGTGCATGCACGCCGGCGGCCTGGCCGCCGCCTCCCAGACGACCGCCTCGTGGGTCGCCGAACTGACGCCCGACGGTGCACACCACTGGTGCACGGCGACCGCGGCACCGTGTTCCGGGCTCTTCAAGCCCGTCGCCGTCGACGATCCACTCGACCTCGGGCCCGAGCCCAGCGACCGGTTCGATGCTCGCTGCCTGTGGTGGCGCCACGAACTGCTCCACCGGCGCGCGCTCACACAGCCGGAACGACTGCTCGCGCTGATCACGCCCGCTCGCGACGAGGTCGAGGCGCGCTGGCTGCTCGATCCTCCCCGGCCGGACGACGCGTTCGCCGAGGCGGACGGACTGCTGAGTGAGTGGACCGATGCAGTGTGGTCGAGTGCGCTGCACGACGTGGCCGACACCCGACCACCGTGGGTTCGTCGGTACTGGCGGGTCCGGAACGATCGGGCAGGTCTGCCGTCGTCGCCCGTTCACGACCTCACGAGAGGAGCATCATGAACCCTGCAAAGCCTGGCGATCAGCCGTACACGACGTACCACGAGACCGCAACGGCCTTCGCCGCGCATGTCAACCCGGGCAAGGTCGCGGCGTTCGACGCGATGGGCGTCGACCTCGTGATGGGCGAGCGCAGTGGCGCTCGGTTCCGGAACGCGTTCGACGGCCGCTGGCTCTACAACTGCCACTGCAACGGCGGGGTGTTCAACCTCGGGCATCGACATCCGATCGTCGTCGACGCGGTGCGCGACGCCCTCGACGCCCTCGACATCGGGAACCATCACCTCGTGTCGGGTTGGCGGGCGAAGCTCGCCGAGCGTCTCGTGGCGACGACCGACGGCCTGCTCCCAGGGGTGGTGTTCGGCGTCGCCGGTGGCGAGGCGATCGATCTCGCCCTCAAGGTCGCCCGCGCGCACACCGGCCGCACCGGGATCGTCTCCGCCGTCGGTGGCTACCACGGTCACACCGGGCTGGCGATGGCGGCGGGCGACCCCGAGTACCGCGATCCGTTCGGCCCCAATCTCCCCGGATTCGTCCAGGTGCCCTTCGACGACCTCGACGCCCTCGCCGACGTCGTCGGGGACACGACCGCTGCCGTGATCCTCGAGTCGATCCCGGCGACGCTCGGCATGCCGATCCCGAGCCCTGGCTACCTCGCCGGCGTGCAACGGCTGTGTCGGGAGCGGGGTGCGTGCTTCGTGCTCGACGAGGTCCAGACCGGCCTCGGCCGAACCGGCACGATGTGGTACTTCCAGCAGGAGGGGCTCGAGCCCGACGTCGTCGTGACCGGGAAGGGGCTGAGCGGCGGCGTCTATCCGATCACGGCCACGCTCATGACCGCCGAACTCCACGCGTTCTTCGCCGACCACCCGTTCGTACACATCTCCACGTTCGGCGGCGCCGAACTCGGTTGTGTCGCGGCGTTGGCGGTGCTCGACGTCGTCGAAGCGCCTGGCTTCCTGGAACGGGTCGTCGAGCTCGGCGAGCGCTTCGAGCGCGGGCTCACCGGGGTCGGCGGCGAGCTGCGCCGGCGAGGCCTGTTCATGGGACTGAAACTGCAGAACGAGGGCGACGCGATGCTCGCGGCCCGTGCGGTGATCGAGGCCGGGGTCTTCGCCGTGTTCGCGAACAACGACACGTCGGTCCTCCAGCTCCTGCCACCGCTGATCGTCTCCGACGACGAGGCCGACGACATCATCGGGATCGTGAGATCGGCGTTGGGATGACGCGCCATCCTGCGCGCAACGTTGCGGCATGAACCGGGAACCGATCACCGACACGGAGCTGGAGGTGTTGGAACGCGAGGTGCTCACCGCACTCACCGCTGGGGACGCCTCCCGACTGACCCTGCTCGGAGAGGGGGAGATCTCACTCGTGTTGGCCGGCGGTGAGGACCGATCGTGGGCGTGCAAGCGGCTCCCACCGTTCACGGACTCCGAGGCAGCCGAACGGTATGCAGCGACGATCGAGCGGTACCTCGACGCGCTGACCGGACGCGGGATCGACGTCGTCCACACCACGGTCCGTAGCGTGGCCGGCGACGCCGGACGGACCGTGCTGTACTGCGTGCAACCCATCCTCCCGCCCGACGTGCTCGGCGTCGAGGTGGCCCGACGAGACCCCGAGCTCGGAGGAGGACTGCTCGAACGGATCGTCGACGTGGTGCTCGGGTCCGTCGACGAACGGTTCGGACTCGACGCCCAGCTCTCGAACTGGGCGCTCGTCGACGATCGTGTCGTGTACCTCGACGTGACCACGCCGCTCCTGCGTGACGGCGAGGGTGCCACCGAACTCGACACCGACGTGTTCCTGGCCTCGCTGCCGTGGCTCCTGCGGCCTGCGGTCCGCAGGTTCGTGGTGCCCGGCATCATCGACCGGTACCACGACCCGCGGGTCGTGGTACTCGACCTGGCTGCGAACCTCCTCCGGGAACGGCTCGATCATCTCGTTCCGGTCGTCGTCGAGGCGTCCGGCGGACGGGTCGTGCCGACGCTCGACGACGCGGAGATCCTCCGCGACCGACGTCAGGACATGGTGACGTGGGGTGCGCTCCAGGCGGTCCGGCGCGTCGATCGCGCCTGGCAGCGCCGTGTCCGTCGCCGTCCGTACCCGTTCCTCCTCCCGTCCCACCCCCACACCTGATCACCACGTCGTCGAGGTCGCGGGCGAAGCCCGACCGTCCGTCGGACCCGGCGGCATCGGATCCGGCGGCTTCACGGAAGCGTCCGACGAGGGAGCGCGGACGTCAGGCGGCGTTGACGGCCGGGAGGATGTCGTCGTTGAGGACCCGCAGATCCTCGAGCGTCTTGGATGTCGGGACGTCGGCGAACGGCGGCCAGATGAGTGGCATCGTCAGCCCGACCTTCTTCAGCTCGATCAGGTTCTCGGTGATCTGCTCCTGAGTACCGACGAGGATGTTGCTGACCTTGCCGTTGTCAGCCTGGTCAGTGGGCTCGTCGGTGATCGCGAACCAGTACATGCTGCACAGTTCGAGTTCGTCGATCGCATTCGGCTTGCCGAGGTTCTCGAGTTCCTCCTGGATCGGTCCGCGCCACTCCCGGAGCTCACGCGCCGTGTCCTGGATCCCGATCCAACCCGACAGGTTGTACTTGGCGATGCGGTTCGCCGACCGCTTCGGGTCGCGCAGGCCACTCATGAAGATCGGCGGGTGGGGGTCCTGCAACGGCTTGTGGCCGAACCCACAGGGTTCGAAGTCGGCGAACTCGCCGTGGTACTCGAACAGCTCATTCGTCCAGATGCCCTGGCAGATCTCGATCGTCTCGCGCACGTGCTTGTGCCGCTTCGGGAAGATGTGCGACGCACTGGCTGCGGCAAACTCCTCCGGCATCCAGCCGGCACCGACGCCCACGTTGACGCGGCCACCGGAGAGGTGGTCGATCGTGGCGACCTCGGCGGCGAACACGCCGGGCGAACGGTAGGGCGTGTCGGTGATGCTCATGCCGATCCGGCACTTCGAGGTCTTGGCGGCGAGCCACGGGATGAGCGGCCATCCCTGGAACCACTTGCCGCGGGACGAAACCGGCAGTTGCTTCGGGAACCCCTCCATCATGCCGAACCCGTATTCGAGCTCTTCACGGTCCGACGCTTCCGGCACGACGATGCGGTCGAGTGTCCAGATCGAGTCGAACTCGAGTTCCTCGGCAAGATTCGTCAGATCCTCGAGTTCCTTGACCGTGACGTGGTCACGGAAGTTCGGCAGGTACAGAGCAAGCTTCATGAGAGAGGTTCCCCTTCGTGTTCGTCTGATGGACTGCCGCAGTCATGAGCCCCCATGAGCGCTGCGGCACGAGATCGACCATAGAAGACCAGCCTCGGGGGCGGAACAACGGCTTCTCAACTTCCCATCAACGACGGCACCCCTCCCTCGGCGAATGGTCACCGGCAACGACTACCGTGATCGACGTGCCAGGGGGGCGTCAGGTGTTGGTCGTCGACGACGACGACGGTGTGCGGACCGCGGTGACGTGGGCGCTCGAGGCCGACGGGTTCGAGGTCCATTCGGTCGACAACGGTCTGACGGCGATGGAGGTCATCGAGTCGTCGCCGCCATCACTGGTGGTGCTCGACCTGTCGCTGCCGGGCCTCGGTGGCCTCGACATCCTCCGGCGGCTCCGCACGAGCGAGGAGTGCGACGGGCGCCGGCATCTGCCGATCATCGTGCTGTCAGGACGCGACAGCGAGACGGATCGCATCGTCGGCCTCGACCTCGGCGCCGACGACTACCTGGTCAAACCGTTCTCACCTGGCGAGTTGGCGGCCCGCGCTCGCTCGGTGCTGCGGCGCAGCGCCGAGGTCGCATCGAGGGGCAGCGCTCCGTTCGAGCCGACGGGCTCGGGAGTCGAGATCGACCGCGAGTCGCGCAACGTCTGGCTGGATGGCGAACCAATCGAACTCGCCGCCAAGGAATTCGAGTTGCTCGCGTACTTCATCGACCATACCCAGCGGGCCTGCACCCGATCGGAACTCCTGACCGCGGTCTGGTCGAGCAACTCGGGCTGGCAGAACGAGTCGACGGTCACAGAACACGTCTACCGATTGCGGCACAAGATCGAGCACGACCCGAAGCAGCCGAAACGGTTGCGGACCGTCCGTGCGGTCGGGTACCGGTGGGAGGGATGACGACGAAGGTGGACACGAGCGGGATGAACGTGCTGACGGGCGACGAAGTCACTGCGGTCCTCGACCGCCAGACCGCCGTGATGGAGGAACTCGCATCGGGGGCCCCGCTCTCGGTGGTCCTCGACTCCATCGTTCGCGCCCTCGAAGAGCTGATGCCCGCCAGTCGCTGCTCGGTGCTGTTGCTCGACGAGATCGGACTGCTCCGACACGGGTCGGCACCGACACTTCCGGCGGACTACTCCGCTGCGATCGACGGACTCGAGCCCGGCCCGTTCGCCGGTTCCTGCGGCACCGCAGTGCACCTCGGCGAGCCGGTGATCGCAGTCGACGTCGTGACCGACCCGCGCTGGGAACAGTTCCGCGAACTCGCCGCCGAACACGCGTTGCGGGCGTGCTGGTCGAGCCCGATCCGGTGCCGGTCACAGGTGGTCGGCACGTTCGCCGTTTACCACATGGCGCCGTACGAACCGACCGTGCGCGACGAGGAGCTCGTTCGTCGGTTCACACATCTTGCGTCGCTGGCCGTCGAGCACGACCGGGCAGCTCGGGAACGAGAAGCCCGGCACGAGGCCGACCTCGCCCGGCAGAGCGCCGAGCGCGCCAACCTCGCCAAGTCGCAATTCGTCACCGCGCTCAGCCATGAGCTGCGCACTCCCCTCCAGGCGATCACCGGCTTCACCGAGAACCTGCAGACGCTCGACCTGTCGCCCGATCGACGTCGGGTCGCGCTCGATCGGATCGGGCTGGCCTCGACGCACATCCTGTCGATCGTCGACGACGTGCTCGACCTCGCTCGCGTCGAAGCCGGCGCGATGCCGATCGACTTCGCGGATCTCAACGCGCACGAGGTGATCGCAGCGTCGCTCGCCCTCATCCAGCCGCTCGCGGACCGCAAGAGCATTGAGGTCGAGTCGGGTGGGCCGCCGGTAACGGTGCGCGCCGACCGCCGGCGCCTCCGACAGGTGGTCCTGAACCTGGTGTCCAATGCGGTCCGGTTCTCGCCGGCCGACAGCACCATCCGCATCGAGACCGAGCCGGCCGGCGATGCCACCTTCATCCACGTCGTCGACGAGGGGCCCGGCATCCCCGACGAGCTCCTCACAAGGCTGTTCGTCCCGTTCGACCGCCTCGGCGCCGATGCCGGTCGCGAGGGCGGCGCCGGCCTCGGCCTCGTGCTCGCCCGCCGGCTCACCGAGGCGATGGGCGGGACGCTCGAACTGAGCAGCCGCGTGGGCCACGGCACCCACATCACCGTGACACTGACGGCAGCTTCGCCGGTGCCGACGAACGGGGAGTTCGACCGGCACGCCGATCACTCGGCGGCGAGTCGCTCGCGGAGTTCTCGCTTCAGGACCTTGCCGTAGTTGTTGGTGGGCAGGGCGTCGACGAACCGATAGTCCTTCGGACGCTTGAAGCGGGCGATCGTGTTGAGGCATGCCTGGTCGAGGTCGTCGACCGTCGGCCGCGCATCGCGGTCGGCGACGACGAAGGCGACGACCGCCTCGCCCCACTCCGGGTCGGGCCGGCCGACCACAGAGACCGCCTTGACCCCCGGGTGGCGCAACAGTGCTTCTTCGACCTCCCGGGGATAGATGTTCATGCCGCCGCTGATGATCAGATCCTTCGAGCGATCACGCAGGGTGAGGTACCCCTCCTCGTCGAAGCTGCCCATGTCACCCGTGTGGAGCCAACCGTTGCGAAGCGTGTCGGCTGTGGCTTCCGGCTGGTTCCAGTAGCCCTTCATCACCACGTCGCCACGCACGACGACCTCACCGATCTCGCCGACGGGGACCTGGTGGTCGTCCTCGTCGACGACCTGGACCTCGACATCGGTTCGCGGGAACCCGACGCTCTGCAGCCGCTCACTCCAGCGCGCATCATCGCGATCGGCGTGGTCGGCCTTCGACAGCGCCGTGATGGTCATCGGCGTCTCGCCCTGTCCGTAGATCTGGGCGAGACGGGGGCCGAGGACATCCAGGGCCACCTCGAGATCGGCCAGATACATCGGCGCACCGCCGTAGACGATCGTCTTCAGATTGGCGAGATCGGCGGCGGCGATCGCCGGGTCGGTCGACAGCCGCTTCACCATGATCGGCGCGGCGAAGAAGGACATGCCCGACCAGCGCTGGAGCAGCCGGGCGATCTCGGCTGGGTCGGCTCCACCGGTCTCGGGGATGACGCTGACTGCGCCACGCGCCACGTGCGGCAGCCCGTACAGCCCCGACCCGTGCGAAATCGGCGCCGCGTGGAGAACACAGTCGCCGGGCGACACGGGGTCGATGTCGGCGAAGTAGCTGAGGGACATCATCAGCAGGTTGTGGTGCGTGAGCGTTGCGCCCTTGGGTCGGCCCGTCGTGCCGCTCGTGTAGAACAGCCAGGCGGCGGCGTCGGGTTGCCGGTCGACGACCGCGATCGGCACCGAACCGGTCAGTCCGATCCATCGCTCACCGGGCGCCACGACGACCGCCCGGAGCGACTCGACCGTGTTCACCAGCGGTTCGACGTCGTCGGCGTGGTCGGCGTCGGTGATCACCACCGAGGTGCCGCTGTGGTCGAGAATGTAGGCGACCTCGTCGCGATGGAGACGAGAATTGACCGGCACGGCCACCAGACCGGCGTGCCAGATGCCGAACAGCGCTTCGAGATACTCCGGCCGGTTGCGCATGAGGATCGCCACACGCTCGCCCTCGGCCAATCCGAGGCTGTTCCGCAATCCGCCGGCCACGCTCGCGGTCCGAGCGGCGAACGTGGCCCAGTCGGCGTGGACGAGCATGCCTTCCGCCAACGCAGGAGCGTCGGGCCGACGCCGACCGTGACGTTCGACCCAGACCGCGAGGTTCATTGCACCGTCCCTCCGGAGCCGGAGATCAGGTGGCCGTCGAGCTGCATCTCACCCAGCACGTGGCCATCGTATGCAGCGCCCACGCATCGCCGGCGAGCCGATCGAGCCGCGCAGTACCATCGAGGCGCCGGGACCACGACGCGGCACGCGACGACCGCGACCCGCAAACGACCGTATGCACCCGACGACCGACCCGATCCGATGAAGCTCACCGAGCACGATGCACTCGACCGGTTGGTCCGTCACGATCACGGCGTCCTGTCGACAATGCACGTCGACCGCGGCGTCGACGCCGTGCCGGTGGTGTACGCGGTCGACGACGGCTTCGTCGGGATTCCGGTCGACCGCGTCAAGCCGAAGTCGTCACTGCGGCTGCAACGAGAGCGCAACCTCGAAGCCGACCCGCGGGCCGTCATCCTGATCGAGCACTGGGATCGCGGAGACTGGTCCAGACTGTGGTGGGTTCGAGCCGAGCTTCGCTGGGAGGGCGCCGACACGGGTCGCGAGGCCGCCCTCGCGTCGCACCTGGCCGAGCGCTACCCGCAATACCGGGACCAGCCTTTCACGCGGGTGCTGGCGCTCCGCATCGTGACCCTGTCCGGCTGGGCCGCGACCGAGACCGTTTGAGGGGAGAACCGCACTCGGCTGCGAAGTGGGGCGTCGAACGGCGCGCTCGGGGCGGCGCTGGTCGTCCTGCTCGCGATGGCTGTGCTGGCTGCACGGTGGGGTCGACTCGGCTTGACCCGCGACCTGTTCGTTGCTGCGTGTCGCGCAATCGTGCAGCTCATTGCGATCGCCGGGATCGTGATCGGTGGGTCGATGACAGCGCACGCGCTGGTCTGTCGTCGGGCATTCGATTCGCTGCGGAGCGACTTCGGTCAGGTCGAGGCCGGACTGGCGCTCGGATTCCGACGGCGTTGGGCGATCGACAACGTCATCAATCTTCATGCGCCCGAGGCGCTGGTGCCCGTGCTCGACCAGACCCGCACGGTTGGCCTCGTCACCCTGCCCGGAGCATTCGTGGGCGTACTCCTCGGCGGTGGATCTGCGGCCGACGCGGCGGCGACCCAAGTGCTGGTACTGGTCGGGCTGCTCGCGGCGGAGACCATGGTCGTCGTGGCCTCGACCTGGTTGATCGCCGACGGCAGGATCCTCTGCGCGGACCTCCGCGATCGACGGCCCACCGCTTGACCCTCCGTCGATCGGGAATCACCACGAGTGCGGTCATGGCGGACGGTCGAGGCACAGGAAGCCATCAGGTTCGTGGTGGGACGGGGATGCGCATCAGGTCCTCGGCGATCACGACGTCGCCGTCGAACTCGCTGCGCGCCTCGTCGGCGAAGACCTGATCGTCGACGTAGCGTCGCGAGAAGTGGGTCAACACCAGTCGTCGCACGCCGGCGTCGCGTGCGAGTCGACCGGCCTGCCGCGCCGTGAGATGCCCGTACTTCTCGGCCATGTCGGCGTCGACGTCGAGGAAGGTCGACTCGCACACCAGCAGGTCGGCGCCCTCGGCGAGTTGCCGCGCACCGGGGCACGAGCGGGTGTCCATCACGAACGCGAACACCTGCCCCCGGCGATGCTCGCTCACCTCCTCCACGTTCACCGTCCGGCCGTCGTGGTCGATCCAACCGTGCTCCTGGAGCTGCCCGATCGACGGGCCCGTGATGCCCAGCGCATCGAGCCGGTCGGCGATCATGTGACGCCGGTCGGGTTCCTCGACCCGGTAGCCGACAGCGTCCACGCGGTGCGACAGTTCCATCGCGCTGATCGTCACGAGATCGTCCTGGTGGATCACACCTGGACGCATCACCGGGCGGCCGTCGACCGGCACGTGTTCCTGGCCGGCGGTGGCGAAACGGAGCCGCTCGAAATGCGACTGTCCGCTGACCGGGTAGTGCACGGGGACGGGCAGGCTGCCGGCGTCGAGCGACAGTCGCATGATCATCCCGGGCAGGCCCAGACAGTGGTCGCCGTGGAAGTGCGTGATGCAGATCCGGTCCACCGACGCCGCCGACACCCCGGCCAGGGTGAACTGCCGTTGCGTCCCCTCACCGGGATCGAACAGGATCGCCTCACCGTCCCAACGCAGCAGGTAGCCGTTGTGGTTCCGATGCCGGGTGGGAGCCTGGCTCGCCGTGCCCAGCACCACCAGTTCACGCACCGACATCGCGCCCGATGGTAGGTCGTCCGCGGGATCCATCCATCCCCACCGGGACGCTCGGGTTCGACGGTGGGTCTCGACGGTCGGGGTTCGACCGTCAGGGTTCCACGATGGGGAAGCCGCCGAGGAAGACGTCGAGGTGTTCGATGATCGTGCGCAGAGCGTCGGCATCGCCATCGATGGTGAGATCGCCCGAGTCGATCGCGTCGTCGAGCGTGCGCTCCGCTGCCACCACCGCCGCCAACACCTCGCGGGTGGTGGTGACGGTCGCATCGGCGTCGTCGGCCTGCTTGTCGACGCGGTAGCGCAGCGCCCGGTGCGACAGCCCGACGAACCACTTCTCGTCGAGGTCGCTCACCACGAGGTTGATCGCGAGGTCGACGCGGCCGAGTTCCTCTACGTTCAACCGCATCGCGACGGTCGCCAGCAGCTGATCGATCGGGAGTGCCCGCACGAGTCCACGGTTTGCGGCGGGGTTGCGGGGCGGGTGGCCGTGGCGCAGTTCCTGGGCGCCCATCAGGTAGGCGTTGCGGAACGTCGCCGACTCGCTCTGGTAGCCGAGCTGCTCGTAGGCGTCGGCGAGCAGTGAGCGCGCAGCGGTGTTGGTGGCGTCGGCGAACACGAGGTGGTTCACCAGCTCGGCGACCCAGCGGTAGTCGCCCTGGTCGTACGCCGCCTGCGCCGATGCGAGCAGCGCGTCGGCGCCACCGGCGAGCTCGACGTAGCGCGTCCCCGCCTCGACCGGCGGGTGCGGGTTCAGGTGGCACGGGTTGCCGTCGTACCAGCTCAGGTAGCGCTGGTACACGGCCTTGACGTTGTGCACCATCGAGCCGTAGTAGCCGACGGTGTGGCTCTCCTCGTAGTGGTCGGTGGGCGGCGTGAGCATCTCGGCGATCTCGGTGGCGACGTGTCCGTGGTTGGCGAGACGCAGCGTCTGGTCGTGGATCCACCGGTACAGGTCGCGCTGGCGGGCAAGGAACCCTCGGACGTCGTCGTTGCCCCAGCGGGGCCAGTGGTGTGACGCGAACATCAGGTCGGTGTCGTCGGCGAACAGCTCGATGGCGTCGTCGATGTAGGTGCTCCACGACAGCGAGTCGCGCACCTGGGCACCCCGGATCGGGATGAGGTTGTGCATGTTGTGCGAGCAGTTCTCGGCCATGCACAGCCAGCCATGGTCGGGGAAGAAGAAGTTCATCTCCGCCGGCGCCTCGGTCTCCGGCGTCATCTGGAACACGATGCGCACGCCGTCGACCACGAGCTCCTCGCCGGTGTGGGTGATGTCGACCGTCGGCACGACGAGACCCGGCACGCCGAGCGGCACGCACTTGCCGAGTCCGGAGTCGACGTGACCCCGGGGGCCGGGCGGCAGCAGTGGGCCGAACTGGTAGAGCGCGCGGCGGTTCATCGCCATGCCCGCGAGCAGGTTCTCGGCAACGGCCTCGCGCAGGAAGTGTTCGGGGGCGATCACCTGGCACCGGCCGGCGTCGACGTCGTCCTGACTGGTGACGCCGAGCGCGCCACCGAAGTGGTCGAGGTGGCTGTGGGTGTAGATCACCGCGGTGACCGGCCGCTCGCCGAGGTGTCGGTTCGCGAGGTCGAGGCACGCCTCGGCGGTGGCGGTGTTCGTGAGGGGGTCGACGATCACCCAGCCCTCTCGCCCCTCGATGAAGGTGATGTTGCTGATGTCGTAGCCCCGCGCCTGCCAGCACCCGGGCGCGACCTCGAAGAGGCCGTGGATCACGTTGAGCTGCGCCTGGCGCCACAGGCTCGCGTGGACCGTGTCGGGGTTCGGGGCACCCTGCTCGATGAACGACCACCGGTTGATGTCCCACGCAGGCCACGCCGGGCCCTCGATCACGCCGGTGTCGTGCTGCGCGATCAGGCCGCGCTGAGCTCGGTCGAAATCGGCGGGATCGAACGACGGAATCGGTCGGGTGGTGACCGCACGGGTGTGCTCGGTGGCGTCGTTCGGCAGCGTGCGAGGCAGATGAGCGTCAGTCACGGTCGACAACTCTGGCAGATCACCGAATCGGCCATCGCAGCCGACCGGTGACCACCACATGCGGCCTCACGACCCGACGGGGACGAAATACCCTGGGAATCCTGCGGATCCAGGTTCGTAGTTGGGGGTATGAGGGTACGAGGAGGCAATGCGGCCATTCTCGCCGTCGCGGGGTTGCTGCTCGCGGCGTGTGGAGGCGGAGACGAGTCGTCTTCGACGGTGGCGGAATCCGAGCCGACCGAGCTGTCCGCTCCAGATGTGACGGAGCCGACGGGCGTCATCGACTCCTTCGACGAGGTGCAGCCGGCGGTCATCCAGATCGTGGCGAAGGGGAGCTTCCGTGATCCCGAGGTCGGCATGGTCACCAGTGCGGGCCGCGGTTCGGGGTTCATCATCAGCGAGGACGGTCTCGCGGTCACCAACAATCACGTGGTCACCGGTGCGGCCACACTCGAGATCTTCATCGGCGGCGACTCGACGCGTAGCTACAACGCGACAGTCGTCGGCGTGTCGGAGTGCAACGACCTCGCGCTCATCCAGATCGACTCCGACGACGCACTTCCGCACCTCGGTTGGACGACGAGCGCGCCGACCGTCGGCACCGAGGTCTACACGGCGGGCTTCCCGCTCGGTGACCCCGAGTTCACGATGACCAGAGGGATCGTCGCCAAGGCGAATGCGTCCGGTGACACCCAGTGGGCGTCGATCGACGGGATCATCGAGCACGACGCGAACATCCAGCCGGGCAATTCGGGCGGACCGCTCGTCGACGCCGAAGGACGCGTCGACGGGGTCAACTACTCCGGCGCGAGTGTCACGAACCAGTCGCAGTTCTTTGCGATCGAGGCGACACTCGCAAAGGAGGTCGTCGACCACCTGAAGGACGGTGATTTCGAGTCGCTCGGGATCAACGGCACGGCGGTGGTCGACGACGAGTCCGATCTCGCCGGTGTGTG
Source organism: Ilumatobacteraceae bacterium (assembly GCA_963715285.1). Classification (GTDB taxonomy): domain Bacteria; phylum Actinomycetota; class Acidimicrobiia; order Acidimicrobiales; family Ilumatobacteraceae; genus Sva-07. Next base: position 128,564 of record CAVQRU010000044.1, read on the forward strand.
GGTCGCCGGCACGGCGCCCGGTTCACCAGCCTCGAACACCGGGATTCTCCCTGGCGACATCGTGACCCAGCTCAACGGTCTGCCGATCGGCACCGACGGCACCATGAAGGACTACTGCGACGTCATCCGCACGGCCGGCGATCGCCCGATCACCGTCGAGGTGTTGCGGTTCGACACCCAGGAGATCCTGCGCGGCGAGATCAACGGCACCAAGCCGCTCGAGCAGGTCGTGTCGTTCGCCGAGGAAGTCGCGGGCGAGACCGGGCCGACCGCGGACACCGGCACCGCCTACTCGGGCAGCCAGACGCTCATCGACGACACCGGTCTCCTCACGGTCGACGTGCCGACCGAGTGGTTCGACGTGATGACCTCACCGCTCGAGGACGGCACACCGTTGATCGCCGCCTCGACCTCACTCGACGCGTTCCTCAGCGGCCAGTTCGACGTTCCGGGTGTGTTCTTCACCTCGGTCCCGCCGATCCCGGAAGATCAGATCGCGGCGACCACGGCGGAGTTCGGACCGACAGAGGGTGGCTGTGCGGTGGACGAGGGACTGTTCGACTACGACGACGGGTTCTTCGTCGGGCAGTACCACGTGTGGTCGGAATGCGGCGACGTGGGCGCCGTCGACGTCGCGATCGTCGCCAACTCGGTCCACGGGGACGCCGCTGCCATCCTGGGCGTGCAACTCCTGAGCGACGCCGACTTCGACGCGCTCGACACGATCATGGCGACGTTCGACCTGAACAACTGACGACGCCTGGCTGCGACCGACCAGATCGAGTCGACCTTCATCGACTCCCTCGGCGTCGGACCGGATCGTCCGCCGCTCGGCGACTGAACCTTGCAGCGCAGCTTCATTGCGTGCGCAACTGTGTCACACCCCCTACGTACCGTTGGGGGCATGAACACCGAGGTCCTCGACGAGGTCACCGCCCGGGCCGACCGGTCGATCGATCAGGTCGCCGACGAGCTCATCGATGCGACCGCCGCCGAACTCGACGAACGGATCCGCAGCCTCGAACTCCTGCGCCGTGTGGTCGACGCCGAGCTCGCGGTGACCGTTGCGGCGGCCGAGCGGCAACAGGTGTTCCTCGCCGACGGGCACCGCACGATGAAGGGCTACCTGCGCGCCACGTGCAACTGGTCGAACCCCGACATCGCCGCCCAGCGGCGCCTCGCGACGGCCACCGACCACGTACCCGGGCTCGCCGAAGCCCTCCACTGCGGCCGCATCGGCATCCCGCAAGCGGCGGCGATCGCCCGGGTCGATCGCAACCCGAGGGTCCGTGACCGCCTCGTCGAGTTCGCACCCACCCTGCTCGATCTCGCCGAGCGGCTCTGCTACGACGACTTCGTGCTCGCGCTGCAACGCTTCGAGGTACTCGCCGACACCGACGGCGCCCACCGCGATCGCGACGAACAGCTCGAGCGGCGCAACGTCCACGTCACCACCGTCGGCGGCGCCCTCCACCTCGACGCCACCGGCGGCGACGCGCTGGTCAACGACGAACTCGAAGCGATCTTCAACCGGTTCTGCGAGCACGAGTTCCGCCTCGACGCCGCAGCCCGACGCGCCGAACACGGCCACGACGCAGCAGGCAAACCGCTCGCTCGCACCCACCAGCAACGCAGCTACGACGCCTTCGTCAACCTCATGCGCCGCGCCAACGCCCACCTCGACCACACTGCCGGCGCACCCGACGCCTCCGGCACGGTCGTCAACATCGTCACCGACGCCCGCACGTTCGGCCTGATCCTCGCCGATGCCGGGCTCGCACCCGTCGAGAACCTCACCGGAGAGCCGATCGATCCGTTCACCGGCCTCCCCGCCGGCACCGAACGCGACCTCATGCGCGACCTGCTCGCCGATCCCGACGCATTCGCGACGATTCGCTGCGAGACCAGCCGCGGCACACTGCTGCACCCCCACGACGTACTGCGCGCCACGCTCGCCGGACACGTCCGCCGCGTCGTCATCGACGCACACAGCGTCCCCATCGACATGGGCCGCAAACAACGACTCTTCACCGGCGCCGCCCGCGAAGCGGCCAAACTCCTCGCCCGGCGATGCGACCATGCCGGCTGCGATCTCCCCGACGACTTCTGCGACGTCGACCACGTCACCGAGTGGAACGACGGTGGACCCACCGACCAGGACAACGCCGGCATCGAATGCCGCCACCACAACCACCTCAAACACCGACGACGATCCACCATCCGCCGCGACGTCCACGGCCAGCGCTACACGATCCGATCCGACGGCAGCATCATCCTGCCCGTCGGCGCCCGACCACCCACCTTCCCCTCCGAGGCCGACGACGGAGACGATCCATCCACCACCACCGCCGCCCGCGCCGCCATCGACACCGCCGACATGACGCGGATCGCTCGCGCACGCATCCGCCACCTCCGGCGAACGAGCACGATGAACGGAGAGACGATCGAGAGTTCTCGGCATCCGTCGAATCCGTCACGAGATGCGTCTTCGAATCAGGTCGCTTCGGCGTACCGGTCACCGCGTCCAGCTCGCTCGCTCCGAAGACGCTGAGCTGCCGGCGGAACGACGCATCGCGAGGGCGGCGAGGGCGGAGCGCTCGGCGCGATGATGTGGGCATGATCGATCACGTGTCCATCCAGTGCGCCGATCCGGAGGCGAGCGCCGCGTTCTACGACGCGGTGCTCGCACCGCTCGGCGGACGCAGGATCATGGAGTTCGGCCCGGTGATCGGGTACGGAGTGCCACCGATGCCCGACTTCTGGATCGGCCCCCACGAGACCGGCGAGGGCTTTCGTGAGTCGCACCTCGCGTTCTCGGCCCCGGACCGGGCGACGGTGCAGGCGTTCTTCGAGGCCGCGGTCGCAGCCGGCGCGGAGGTGCTCCACGAGCCGAGGGTGTGGCCCGAGTACCACCCGAACTACTTCGGAGCGTTCGTGCGCGACCCCGACGGCAACAACGTCGAAGCGGTGTGCCACCAACCGGCGTAGGCCGAGTCAGCACGGTCGATCGCTTCGTCGACCAGGCGAGAACGTCGTCAGCGACGAGCCGAGCGCCTCATGACGGTGGCGGTGGCGGCGGGATGATCCCCTCGTCGAACAGCAACTGGGTCGCACGTCGTGCGTCGAGGATCATGTGTCGAGCCTGCTCGGCCAACACCTCGGGCGTCGTGTCGAGGCGGGCAAGTCCCTGCCGTTGCGCTTCGACCGCCGTGGCGACGGCGATCTCCGGGACGACCTCCCACTCGGCCATCGTGGGGAGCAGACCGTGCTCGAGGCCGCGGCGTCGGGCGTAGCCGGCGAGGACGTCGGCGGCGGCGAGCGCCATCTCGTCGGTGATGCGGCGGGCACGCACGTCGAGCACACCGCGGAAGATGCCGGGGAAGCCGAGCGAGTTGTTGACCTGGTTCGGGAAGTCGGAACGGCCGGTCGACACGACCCGCGCACCGGCCTCGGTGGCATCCCACGGCCAGATCTCCGGGGTCGGGTTGGCGCACGCGAAGACCACGGCGTCGTCCGCCATCGCCGACACCCACGCCGGCTCGATCGTGGCGGGGCCGGGGCTCGAGAACGCCAGGCAGACGTCGGCGCCGCGGAGCGCGTCGGCGATGTCACCGGTCTGCCGGTCGGCGTTGCTCTCCCGGCACACCTTCCACTTGTCCGGGAAGCGGTCCTGTTGCAGCTCGATGTCGCTGCGCCCCGGGTGCAGGATGCCACCGCGGTCGCAGGCGACGATCCGGCCCGGGTCGGCGCCGGCCGACGGCAGCAGCCGGTAGACGGCCATGTTGGCGGCGCCGATCCCGACGAGCGCGATCCTGACCTCGTCGATCGACTTCTGGACGATCTCCAGCGCGTTGCGCAGCGCCGCCACGACGACGGTGGCCGTCCCCTGCTGATCGTCGTGCCAGACCGGGATCGACAAGCTGTCGCGGAGCCGGTCGAGCACCTCGAAGCAGGCGGGTTGCGAGATGTCCTCGAGGTTGACCCCACCGAAGGACGGTTGCAGCGCCTCGACGACGGCGACGAGTTCGTCGGCCGAGGAGGTGTCGACGCAGATCGGCACGGCGTCGACCCCGCCGAGGTACTTGAAGAGCAGCGCCTTGCCCTCCATCACGGGAAGGCCCGCCTCGGGCCCGATGTCGCCGAGGCCGAGCACGCGTGAGCCATCGGAGACGATCGCGACCGTGTTGGCCCGGTTGGTGTGCGACCACACCGCCTCCGGGTCGGCCGCGATCGCGCGGCTCGACGCCGCGACACCGGGCGTGTACCAGATGGCGAAGTCCTCCAGACCGCGCACGGGACACTTCGGCATCATCTGCACCTTGCCCCGATAGTGAGGGTGGAGGCGCAGCGCCTCGTCGGCCGGACCCTCGGTGCTCCGCTGGACCTCCGTCGACTCCATGACTTCGGCCTACCAGTCGACGTCGCCGCGTTGCCAGAGGCGAACGTCAGGACGCGAACGATGTCCGTCGACAGCACCTGGCGTACCGACAGCTCCGACCGTGCCGGCTCGTCGACACGGCCGGCCACCGGCGGATCACATCCGGACCCGCTCGTTCGTCGGGTCGTACATCGACCGCAACGAAGCCCGCGCGCCGAACCGTTCGCCAGCGACGACGATCTCGAAGTTGCCACTGCGCACGAGGTCGCCGGTGACACCGTCGGCGTGCTCGACGTAACCGAACCCCATCGCGCCACCCAGCGTGTGCCCGTAGGCGCCCGACCGGACGTACCCGACCGGGGCACCATCGAGCAGGATCGGCTCCTCACCGTGGAGCAGGGGTTCGGGGTCGTCGAGCAGGAACTGCACCAACCGGTTGCGGTACGGCCGCTGCTCGTACTGGGCCAGCAACGCCTCCCGACCGACGAAGCCGCCCGGCTTGTCGAAGTCGACCGCGAACTTCAACCCGGCCTCGAGCGGCGAATCGGAGTTCTCCATGTCGAGGCCGTAGTCGAGCCGGCCGGCCTCGGTGCGGGTGCTCTCGAGGGTGGCCATGCCGGCGTGGGCGAGGCCGTGCGCGGCACCGACCTCGACGAGCCGGTCGTAGACGCCGGCGGAGAACTCGGTCGGCACGAACAGCTCCCACCCCAGCTCACCGACGAAGCTCATCCGGACCGCGAGCGCCCTGGCGTGATGGAGGTCGATCTCCTGGGCCGTCAGGTACGGGAACGCAGCGTTCGACAGATCGGCCGTCGTCAGCTCGCCGAGCAGATCCCGCGAGTTGGGACCTTGCACGCTGAGCAGCGCCCAGCCCGACGTGACGTCGGTGACGTGGGCACTGGAGCCGTCGCCGATGGCACGAACCAGCATCGATTCGACCCGGCGGTGGAACGCCTCGGCCGAGACCACCTGGAACCGGTCGTCGGCCAGGCGGGTGATCGTCACGTCGGCCATCACCTCGCCGCGCTCGTTCATCCACTGCGTGTACACGCACCGACCCACCGGCACGGCGACGTCGTTGCCCGACAACCGGTTCAGCACCGACTCGGCGTCGGATCCCTGCACGAGGAACTTCGACATCGCCGACATGTCGAACAGGCCCACGGCATCCCGTACCGAGTGATGTTCGGCGGCGTGGTACCCGAACCAGTCGGGGCGGCCGTAGGTGAAGCGGAACTCGATCTCGGCGTCGACCGGCGCGAAGTACGACGCGTTCTCCCAACCGGACGACTCGGCGAACCGGGCGCCTGCCGCCAGCAGTCGGTCGTGGAGCGGTGACCGGCGGACGTCACGCGCCGTGCTCGGCTGGGAGTAGGGCCACGAGCCCGTCGAGTGGAGCCGGCCCAGCAGCTCGACGCTCCGCTCGGTGAGATACGACCGGTTCGTCTGCCAGCGCTGGAGCCGCGCGACGTCGACGCCGGTCACGTCGACCGGCGGCTCGCCGTCCACGATCCAACTCGCCATGATCGAACCCGCTCCGCCACCCGTGAGGATCCCGAGCGAGTTGAAACCGGCTGCGACGAAGAACCCGTCGAGCTCCGGAGCCTCCCCCATCAGGAACCCGTTGTCCGGCGTGAAACTCTCCGGGCCGGTGAAGAGTGTGCGCACACCGACCTCGGCGAGGCCCGGCAGGATCTCCATCGCATACTCGAGGAACGGGGCGAGCCGATCCCAGTTCGACGGGATCTCGCCGAAGCTGAAGTCGTCGGGGATCCGCTCGGTCGACCACGGCGCCGCGACCGGCTCGAACAGGCCGACCATCAGGCCACCGGTCTCCTCGCGGTAGTACGCGAAGCGGTCGGGGTCCTCGAAGATCGGAAGGTCCGGGGAGACACCGTCGAACGGCTCGGTGATGAGGTAGGCGTGCTCGATCGCCTGGAGCGGCACCGAGACACCTGCCATCGCGCCGACCTGCCGCGCCCACATCCCGGCACAGTTGACGACGTACTCCGCTTCGATCGTGCCCCGCTCGGTGACGACGCCCGTCACCCGTCCGGCGTCTTGTTCGATCCCGGTGACGGGCGCCCCCTGCACGATGCGAACGCCGCGCGCCCGCGCCCCCGCCGCCAGCGACATCGCCACGTTGTACGGGTCCGCACGCCCCTCGCTCGCCGTGAAGAACCCGCCGATCACACCGCTGGGGTCGATGTGGGGCCACAGCTCGGCGACGTCCCGCGCCGAGACCTCCTCGCGCTCGATCCCCATGAGCCGCAGGAAGTCGGCCTCCCGCCGCAGCTTGTGCATCCGATCCGGGTTGCTCGCCGTCTGCAGGTAGCCGACGGGTTTGAAGCCGGTGGACTGCCCGGTCTCGTCCTCCAACACGGCGTACAGGTCGGTCGAGTACTTGGTCATCCACGCCAGCGTCTCGGTGGTCATGCCACCCGACACGATCAGACCGGCCGCATGCCAGGTCGTGCCCGACGTGAGCTGGTCGCGCTCCAGCAGCACGACGTCGGTCCAACCCAGCTTGGCGAGGTGGTACGCCACGCTGGTGCCGATCACCCCACCACCGATGATCACCACCTGCGCCCGATCGGGCAGGGCTGTCTCGACACTGGCACCGCTCATGACAGCCATGCTGGCACGGAACGGGGACGCGTGTGCATGCCCGGACCGGAACATCCACGTGCGTGAGCAGCGTGGAACTGCTTCGCCGGACCGCTAGGAGATGCGCTCCTCGCCACAGGTCGCTTCGAACGTACCGGTCACCGTCTCCAGTTCGCCTGCGCCGAACACGCTGAGCTGACGGACGAACGTCGCCGTCCCACGAACCGTGCTGCCGTCGATCTCGACCGAGTCGACCTGGCTCATCCCCGGCTGCAATGCGTCCGACGCGTCGAAGAGATCGCTCGACTCGTCGGCGACCCAGTCGTCGTCGCCGATGCTGACCCCCACGGCGTTGACCTGCTCGACGACCGCCGGGTCGGTGCCCTCGCGCAAGGCGATGATGCTGATGCCACCGTCACCGTCGACCATCGGCAGCTGCACCGAGAAGACGCCGAACAGGTCGGTTTTGCACTGGGCGACCACGGCACCTTCGGTCGAGAAGTCGTACGTCTCGCCGGCGATGGTCGCCGTCGCTGTCGAGGGGCCCGAACCGCCGGCATCCCCACCGTCGTCCTCGGCCTCCGAAGGCGGAGCGGTGGCATCCGAGCCACTCTCGGCCACGGTGCCGCCCGCAGCCGTTGCAGCCGGGGTCTGAGTCGTCACCTCCCCCGAACTCTCGGTGGACGAGTCGTCGGAGCCGCCGCATGCTGCGAGCGGAAGCACAAGCGCACCAGCCACCAACAAGAACTTCACCATGTCGTGCCCCCCAGGGTCGTCGATCACAACCCTAGCCAAACCGCCGCACGGCGACGACCGCACGACGGTCACGCAGCTTCGGCACCGTTGCGGGGCGCAATGATCCCTGGGCACTCGGACCCTGGTCGATGCACCGCGCAGCGGATTCGATGGGACCATGCACGCGCGTCCGCGAGACGACGAGCACACGCCGGGCCCGGCCACGCCGATCATCTCGCTGCGCGATGTCGAGAAGGTCTACCGCACGGGCCGGGTCGAGTTCCCAGCGTTGCGCGGCGTCGACCTCGACGTCGCTCCCGGTGAGCTCGTCGCCATCGTCGGGCCGAGCGGGAGCGGCAAGTCGACCGTTCTCAACGTGATCTCGGGCATCGATCGACCGACGGCCGGCAGCGTCGTCGTCGCGGGGCGCGACCTCCTCGACCTCGACGAGGAACAGCTCGCGGTGTGGCGCGGCGAGCAGGTCGGGATCGTCTTCCAGTTCTTCCAGCTCCTCCCCACCCTCACGGCGCGCGAGAACGTGATGCTCCCGCTCGACTTCGCGTCGATCGGAACGGTACGCGAGCGATCCCACCGAGCGGGCGAGCGCCTCGCCCGGGTCGGCCTCGGCGACCGGGTCGACCACTTCCCTGCCGAGCTGTCCGGCGGCGAACAACAACGCGTTGCGATCGCGCGTGCCCTCGCCTGCGATCCGTCGATCCTCGTCGCCGACGAACCGACGGGCAACCTCGACACCGAAACGGCCGAGGAGATGTTCACGGTCCTCGACACGGTGAACGGCGACGGCACCACCGTCGTCTACGTCACCCACGACCGTCGCCTCGCCGACCGCGCCCACCGAGTCGTGTCGATCCGTGACGGACGAGTCGTGGGTGACGGTCAACGATGATCTCGGCGCGCGCGCACCACGCCATCCGCCAGCTGACGCGCCGTCGCGGCCGGTCGATCCTGACGATCATCACCATCGCCGTGGCGATCGCCGGGGTGTGGATGTTCGCGATCCCCGGCAACGTCCGGGCGATCCTCGCCGACCGCGTCGAGACAGACGCAATGCACACCGCGCGGCTCGCCCCGAACGCCGCTCCGCTCGACGCCGGCCAGCTCGCCAGGCTCCGCGCAGTCGACAACGTCGCAGCGCTCGACACCCGCACCCTCGCCCGCGACGACATACGCGTGGAAGGTCGTGTCGAGAGCGTGATCCTCGTCGGCGTCGACGACGTCGACCAGCAGTCGGTGAACATCGTCTCACTGGAGGAGGGCGAGCTCCCCGCGAGCAGTGGACAACTCGTCAGCGACGCCGGCAACAGCCTGACCGGACGCCTCGACGCGGCCGTGGGTGACACGATCGAACTGCGCACCCACACCGGCCGATGGGAAGCATTCGAGGTCAGCGGCCGCGGGGGCACCGTCCGCTACAGCAGCGAGGTCGCGAACGACGCGCCCGTGCTCTACCTCTCGAGCGCCGACGTGCAACGGATCATGGGGTACCCAGCGGCCAATTCGATCGACGTCCTGGCCGAGGACGCGTCGCCCGCCGCGGTCGACGCCATGGTGACCGAGCTCCGCGCGGTCCTGGCCGACGAGCTCCCCGACATCTCCTACTGGGACGTGCTCGAGGTGTGGCGGCCCGGCACCTGGCCCGGCTCCGAGGACATCGGCAACTTCGTCGTCGTGTTCTACACGATCGCCGCCGTCGCGCTCGTCGCCGCCCTGGTCATCATCTTCACCACGATGAACACCGTCGTTCGCGAGCAGACCCGCGAGATCGGCGTGATGAAGGCGGTCGGCGGCACTCCACGCGCCATCGCGGCGGGCTACCTGAGCGCCGCGCTCGTGCTCGGGGCGTTCGGCACCGCGATCGGCATCGGCGTCGGGATCCCGTTCAGCAACCGGCTGATGCAGTTCATGAGCTCCGAGTTCGGCGGGACCAGTGTCGGCTGGGTCGTCAGTGGACCAGCCCTCGTCCTCAGCCTGGCACTCGGACTCGGTGGCACGGCGCTGGCCTCGATGCCTGCGGTCCGGCACGCTGCGCGCATCACCGTCCACGAGGCGATCGAGGACCACGGCGTGCTCGCCTCCTACGGCACCCGACCCCTCGACCGGGCCGCTGCCCGGATCCCGCTCACCTCGCGACGCAGCCAGATGGGCATCCGCAACGCGACACGGCGCGCCGGCCGGACGATGGCGACCGCCGTGCCGATCGGACTCGCCGTCGCCACCCTGCTCGGGTTCGCCGGCGTGCTGCTCACCGTGGTCGACGAGGACCTCCGCACCTTCGACCTCGAAGGCGCGGACCTGATCCTGTGGGACCGTGCCCCCGGCCTCGACGCTGGAGCCGGGGAGTTGATCGCCGCCGTCCCGGAGGTCACCTTCGCCCACCCGATGACCTACAGCAGCGTCGAGCTCGACGGCGAGAAGTACGTGTGGGGTCTTCCCGCCGTCAGCACGTACGACGAGGAGCTGATCGCCGGGCGGTGGTACACGGAGGAGGAAGACGCATCGGCCGCCCGCGTCGTCGTGGTCGGCGAAGCCACCGCCAACCAGAACGGGATCGACGTCGGCGACGTCATCACCGTCGAGACGCGAGGTGGCCCGCTCGAGCTCGAGGTCGTCGGCATCGACGGCCAGCTGGTCAACAACGGCCAGGGACTGTTCGTCCCCTTCAACACGGTGCTCGACTACGAGGGACGCACGACCGGCAACTGGTGGATCCGCACGGTCGATCGGGACCCGGCGACCATCGACGCCGCCGCCACCGCGATCCACCAGACGTTGGAGGCGAACGGGTACCAGCTCGAATCGAGCCGCCGCTACATCGACCGCGACCAGAACGTGCGCGAGAACCGCCTGATCGTCACCGTCGTGATGGCGATGGGGCTGCCGGTGGTGGCGATCGGGATGATCGGTCTCGTCAGCGCCACCGCGAGCAACGTCCTCGACCGAACCCGTGAGATCGGCATCCTGCGCAGCATCGGTGCTCGCCGGCGTGACCTGCGAGCGATGTTCCGCGCCGAGGGTCTCGTGGTCGGCGTGCTCGGCTGGTTGCTGGGCATTCCGGCCGGATACGCGCTGGCGCGCCTCATCCTGTACGTGTTCGAGCGCCGCTTCGACGCCTCGTTCCGGTTCCAGTTCCCACTCTGGACGATCGTCGTCGCGCTGGTCGTCACCTTGGTGACGACCGTGGTGGTGATGCGGATCCCCCTTCGCCGGGCCGTTCGCCTCACACCGGGCTCGGCCCTTCGCTACGAATAGCGCGACACGAGACGAACGACCATCGCTGACTGCTCCGCTGCCGGCCCCGAGGCTTGACGCAACCAAATATTACATTTACGTTACGGTGGCGGCGCGGGGCGAACAGAAAGGTCACCACATGACACTGCTGAGTGCCGTCGACATCGGAAACGTCGCCCTCCCGGCGGCACAGGCCCTGGGACGGATCCTGGTGGTCGTGATCGCCTCGATCGCCGCCATGCGCATCGCTCGTCTGCTGATCGGCCGGGTCGACGACAACCGGTTCCGCGAACAGCTCATGTTCTTCGTGCCGAAGATCGTCGCCGTGATCGTCGGCGTCGTCGGCCTCTCGGTGATCGGGATCGACGTGTCGGGGATGGCGGCCATCATGGCGACCGTCGGCGTCACCGGCGCCGTCGTCTTCACGCCGGTCGGCCAGAACTTCGTTGCGGGCGCCATGATCCGGATCGACGACATCTACCAGGACGGCGAGGCCGTCACGGTCGGCGAACTCCACGGCAAGGTCGTGTACCGATCGTTGCTGCGGACCGAACTCGAACTCCCGGATGGTTCCAAGGCGTGGGTGCCGAACTCGGTCTTCCAGGAGAACCAGGTGCTCAACCACAGCCGGATGGGTGGCTGGCGCGTCTCGGTCCAGGTGCCCCTCGACCGCGCCTCCGACCGGGCGACGGCCCAGACCGTGATGGACGACGTCGTCGCCTCGCTCGACTGGAACAGTCCGGGCAAGCACGCGTTCGTGGCGTTCGACTACGTCGGCAGCGAAGCCATGTTCTTCACCGCCTACGCCTGGATCGACGACCGGACACAGGAGCCCTGGTACCGCGGGCTGTTGCTCAGCGCCCTCGTCGACGCACTCGAGGATGCCGGGGTCTCGGTCGGGCAGACGACCAATCTGTCGCTCGCATCGAGTCGGCGCGACGCCGACCTCCCGGTGCTTCGCGAGCAGGTGTGAACGCCGGACGGCGTCCGCGCACCAGTGCGTCGCCGGCTACGACGCATCGACCCCGACGTTGCGCGGATCAGTCGAGGAGTGCTTCGAGATCCACGTCGCTCGAACCGAGGACGAAGGCGACCGGCCGGTCGGTCGCGACCCCGGCGAGTGCGGCCTCGAGGCGGTGAGAGAAGTCCTCCTGGTCGACGCACGGGTCGGGCAGCCCGACGAGCGTCAGGTCGGCAGCCTCGGCTCGCTCGCCGATGACCTCGCCGACCGGGCGTTCGTCGACGATCACGTCGACGTCCAGTCGCAACCTCGCCCGGACGAAGAGCTCTCGGAGATTCTCGGCGACCTCGGCGGCTGCATCGGCGCGCGGCACCACCATGCGGACCGTGACCGTCGCCCGTCGCCAGAGCCTCGACGCCCGGAGCGCGTCAGCGAGCACGATCATCAGCGCGCCGTTGTCGCGAATCGAACGCAGCCACACGTCGATGCACCGTCGATCTCCGAACGTGGTGTCGTCGAGTGCCCGCACGATGACGACGTTGCGGCCGGCGTCGTGGATCCGATTGATCATCGTGGCGTACTCACCGGGATCGGACGTCGTCTCGCCGTCCCCGAGCACCACGGTGTTGGGCATCAGGGTGCCCAACCCGTACGCCTCGACGAGTACCGATGCACCGACGTACGGCGTGGGCGCCGACACCACTCTCACCAGGGCCGAAACATCCCGCTCGGCGAGGTGCTCGCGGACGGTTTCGGCCAGCTGGCGCTTTCGTTGGGTCGGCGCGGGCTCCGGAAGGATCGTCGCGATCGTCAACAACCCCCGGCTCCGGGTCAGCGAATTCGCCAACTCGATGAGGTACCACCGCTTCGTCGGGCTCCCTGCCAGCACGAGGATGTTCGGTCGCCAGCTCTTGGTGTCGGTCGAGCGCCGAACGTGTGACGCTGCCCACCGAACGATGTTGATCCACATCCCCTGGCGGATGTCACCCCATCGGTCCTTGGAACGTCGGCGGTTCAGCAACGTCCAGATGATCAGGACGAACGCAACCGCGATCACGGTGGCCACCGGGTTGATCAGCAGCATCACCGCGACGCAGCCGATCGCCCCGAGCAGCGACACACTCCAGTGGATCCTGAACGTCGGACGGAACGACGGGTTGCGCAGGAACGTCTCGCCGGCCGACACGAAGTTCACGACCGCATACGTCGCGAGGAAGAACATCGTCAGGACGGGGGCGACCGCATCGAGATCGCCGAGCAGCACGACGACCAGTGCGATGGTCAACGACAGATACGTGCCGAGCCGCGGCTCGTCGTTGGACCCGGATCCCCGACCGAAGATCCGCATGCGCCCCGGCAACACGCCGTCGCGGGCGAGTGCCTGGAGAATCCGCGGCGCGCCCAGCATGCTCCCCAGCGCGCTCGACAACGTTGCGCCCCACACACCGACCATCACGGCCGGCCCCCACACGGCCAGCTGACGCATGATCAGTGGGTCGTCGACCAGCGCGCTCGTCGACGCACGATCCTGCAACACGACCGGGATGGTCATGTAGATCACGTAGCTCACTGCGATCGCCGCGAGCGTTCCGCGGGGAATGGAGCGGCGGGGATCGCGGAGATCGCCACTCATGTTCACTCCAGCCATGATCCCGGTGACCGCAGGGAAGAACACGGCGAAGGCCACCCAGAACGACGCCGGCTCGAAGTTGCGCGGCAGCGGGGGTGCATCGACCTGCTTGGTCCCGAGGAAGAACGCGAGCAGCGACAGTGCGATGGCCGCCATGATCACGTACTGCGCGCGGATCGCGGCCTTCGCCGAGATCAAGGCGAAGACGGCGACGACGATCGTCGTGGCGAACGCGAGCGGTTGGATCGGGATGCCGGGCGCGACCACGTTCACGGCCTCTGCGAAGCCCAGGGTGTAGAGCGCAACACTCAGCGCCTGGGCGAGGTACAGCGGGATCCCGACGGCCCCGCCGATCTCGGCGCCGAGCGAGCGGCTCACCATGTAGTACGCACCGCCCGTTCGGACCTCCTGATCGGTCGAGATCTGCGAGATCGACAGACCGGTCAGCAGCGTGATCGAGGTCGCGATCGTCACGATCCACAAGGTGTTGGAGAGTCCGACGTTGCCGACCACCCACCCGAAGCGGAGGTACATGATCACACCGAGGATCGTCAGGATCGACGGGGTGAACACGCCGCCGAACGTGCCGAGCCCCTCCCGGGAAGCTCTCGATTGCTGCACTTCGTCGGCCTCCGATGGGACGAGTCGACGAGTCGCCGATCCTGATTTTCACACTACATCGATCGTGGTGCGGCTCAGGATGACGGGCGCGCCCCGCCGTCAGAGCTCGGCGAGGGCGGCCAGCGACTACCTTTGGCACGTGGGATCCCCGGTGAGCAAGCGCAGATTGGCGTTCCTGTTCACGGACATCGAGGCGAGCACGCGGCGATGGGAGGAGTTCCCCGACGCGATGTTCGACGTCCTCGAACGCCATGACGCGTTGCTGAACCGTGTCGTGAGCGACCATTCGGGCACCACGTTCCACTTCTCGGGCGACGGCATGATCGCATCGTTCGAGCAGCCCGCAGATGCCCTCGCCGCGGCCGTCAGCGCCCAGCGGGAGATCGGCGACACCGATTGGTCGTCGGTCGGCGGGATCACCGTGAGGATGTGCGTGCACGTCGGCGACGTCGTGCTCCGTGACGGCGAGCCCTTCGGCTGGGCCCTGAATTTCGGTTCACGGCTGAACTCGATCGGTCACGGTGGTCAGGTCCTGTTGTCGGCGGCCGCAGCCGACGCACTGGCGAACGAGCTGCAGGGGGAGACGACGATCGACTCCCTGGGCCGTCATCGTCTCCGCGACATCGCGCAACCGGCCGAGGTCCACCAGGTGGTGACGCCCGGCCTCCCCCGCGACTTCCCACCGCTGCGCGGCACCGTCCGACCGGTTGCACTGGTCGAACAACCCCACCGGCTGGTCGGCCGCGACGACGACGTGGCCGACGTGGTGAGGCTGCTCGGCGAGCGTCGGCTGGTCACGATCGTGGGGCCGCCCGGCATCGGGGCGAGCCAGATCGCGGCCGCCGCCGCCAACCGGCTCGCGCCACAACACGCGCACGGGGTGCAGCACACCGACCTGGCCGGGGTGAGCCCTCAGCGGATGCGCGATGCGATCGCCACGGCACTCGGTGTCGGCCCACGCCAGGGCTCATCCGTGGAACGGCGTCTCGTCGAGTGGATCGCCGAGCACGACATCCTGTTGGTCCTCGAGCACGTCGAACACGGAGTCGAGGCCGTCGCCCGGTTGATCGGGTCCGTGCTCGCACAGGCTCCGACGGTCCGCGTGTTGTGCACCAGCCAGCGTCCGCTCGACGTGGAGGGTGAGTACGTCCGACGTCTCGATCCACTGAGTCCCGACGATGCGGTCGAATTGTTCGTCCAGCGGGCGGTGGCGAGCGGCGGGGCAGCCACCGATTCACCGACACTGCGAGCGCTGTGCGAGCGACTGGACCGTTTGCCGCTGTCGATCGAGATCGTCGCTGGGAACACGTCCACCTACTCCGTCGAGGAGTTGGCCGAGATGCTCCGCCGACGCGAATTCCCGGAACCGGCGAACGGTGACATGTCGATGCGATCGGTGATCGACGCGTTCGCAGTGGCGATCGACGGGCTCGATCCGGCGCGCCGCACGATGTTGGAGGCCGCGACCGTCTTCTCGGGCCCGTTCGACCGAGGTGCGTTCGCTGCGGTGTGCGCACCCGGCAGCCCGAGTCGGGACACCAATGCAGCGCTGGACGACCTGATCACACGATCGCTGATCCACGTCGAGCGCGGCCGCGCGCCCGACCAGTTGCGACTCCTCCACCATCTCGCCGACGTTGTTCGCGAACGTGCGGACCCGGCACGTCTCGAGGCCGCCAGAGATCGGTTCACCGACCTGATGGTCGAGCTGGTCGACGAGGCGTCGCTCGGGCTCCGCGGCCCCGACGAGCTGCTGTGGGACCGGCGGCTCAGCCGCAACTTCGGCAACATCCGCACGGCGTTCGGACGGTGCATCGCAGTCGGCGACGCCAGCCGGGCGGTCGCCATCGCGGTCCCGATGTGGGAGTACGGGTTCATGCGGATGAACGACGAGTGCTTCCGCTGGGCCGAACGAGTGGTCGCCACGTTCACGGGACGCGACCACGAGGCGATCGTCGCCCCGGCGCTCGGGGTTGCAGCACTCGGCGCCTGGATCCGCGACGACCTCGATGACACCTACGAATGGTCGAAACGAGCGTTGCGCCTCGAGCGCGAACGCGACCTCGCGTTCGACCTGCCGGCACGGCTCGCCCTGATCAATGCCACGGTCTACTCGGGCGACGGTGCGGCGCCTCCGGAGATCTTCGCGGAGCAGGCGGAGTACCAACGCTCACGACCGGAGTTGTACTTCCACGTCAACGTTGCGACCCAGACGTCGGTGATGAGCACGTGGCTCGGCGATCGAGTGGCTGCCGAACGGCGAGCGCTGCGTGCAGTGACGCTCGCACGGCAGTCGCGCAACCCGTCATCGCTGGCGTACGCCCTGTGGGCGCTCGGCTCGGCGATCGAGGAGGACGATCCGCTGCGAGCGGAGTCGCTTCTGGGAACAGCGCTGGACATCGCCCGCGGCGTGCACAACGGATGGATCACCGCACTCGTCCAGATGTCGCTCGCTTCGTTGCGTCGACGGGTCAGTTCACCGATCGATGCCGTTCCGCTGCTGCTCGACCAACTCGACCTCCTGTGGAAGGCCGGGCACCGGTCGCACCTGTGGGCCACCATCCGGCTGTGCTCGCTGGTGGCCGGCGACCTCGGCAACGACGAGCTGGCGTTCGGGCTCGAGGCGTCGGTCGCAGCGGCGAGCCTGGCCATGCCGGCACTTCCGGTCGACGCGGCCGCGCTGCGAGCGCAGGACGAACGCATTCGAACGCAGCACCCCACCGAATCGCTCGAGCGAACGGGCGCGATCGCCGCCACCTGGGACGTCGACACGATCGTGGCCATGATTCGCGCCGACTTCCAAGGCGCACTCGACGACGCCACCGGCTGAAGATCGCCCAGCAGGGCACGTAGGCTCGGCGAGAGCGCAGGGAGGCACACGGTGACAGCGGGATCGGACATGGAATTCCACCATGGATCGCCGGGCGGTATCACGGATCGCGTCACGGGCGGGCTCGTGGTCGACGACGGCATCGAGTACTACCGGATCGACGGTGTCGAGGAGATGGCCCCGTTCCTGATGACGGTGGTGTCCGACGCCGACCTCTGGATGTTCGTGTCGAGCACCGGCGCCCTCACGGCCGGGCGGATCGACGCCGACCACGCGCTGTTCCCCTACGAGACCGACGACCGGATCCATCGAGCCGCCGGCATCACGGGACCGATCACGCTGGTCGGCCGCAGCGTCGGGAGCGAGCGCCAACTGTGGCAGCCGTTCGCGCCGGTACCGACCGCCGGATGCCGCCGATCGATCGCCAAGAGTGTGCTCGGCGATCGACTCGTGTTCGAGGAACGCCGGCCCTCATGGGGCCTGACGTTCCGCGCGACCTGGGCACCGTCCGACACACACGGCTGGGTACGCACCGCCGAACTGCGTCACGACACGCCCGACGGATCGGCGCCCGACGGATCGGGCACGACGCGTCGACTACGAGGTGCTCGACGGGCTGCTCGACGTGATGCCGGCCGGTGTCGACGCCCTGACCGAGCAGATCCGGTCGAACCTCGTCAACGCCTACAAACGATCCGAGACCGGGCCGTGGGGATCGCTGGCGGTCTACTCGCTCGAGTCGCTGATCTCCGATCGCGCCGAGCCGGTGGAGTCGCTGACCGCGACCGTCGTGTGGTCGACCGGTCTCGGCGAGGCCGACCTCCTGCTCGACGCGGGCGCGGTCGACGACATGATCGTCGGGCGTCCGGCGACACCGGTCACCCTCGTGACGGGCCGACCGGGCGCGTACCTGCTGCGCGGCACGGTCTCGGTGTCGCCGTCCGAGCCGGCGTCGTGGACGATCGTCGCCGACACCGGGCTCGACCAGCCGGGTGTGATCACTGCCGCGCAGACTGCTCGATCGGCCGAGGCGCTCGACCGTGTCACCGATGACATCGCTCGCGGATCGGAACGGTTGCGGCGCCTGCTGGGCGACGCCGATGCGTTCCAGTTCACCGGCGACCGGATCGCGGACGCCCACCACCTGTCGAACGTGCTGTTCAACTGCATGCGCGGCGGCGTCTTCCCGTTCGGGATGACGATTCCCGTCGACGATCTCGCGGCCTTCGTCGCCGACCGCAACCGCGACGTGTCCGCACGGCACGGCGACTGGTTCGCACGGCTCGGCCCGTCGACCGACGAACTCACCCTGCGCGCCGAGGCGCTGGCAACCGGTGACCCCGACCTCGTCCGACTGGTGCTCGAGTACCTGCCGCTGACCTTCTCCCGCCGCCACGGCGATCCGAGCCGCCCGTGGAACCGGTTCTCGATCAACGTGCGCAACGACCACGGCGACCCGGTGCTCGCGTACGAGGGGAACTGGCGCGACATCTTCCAGAACTGGGAGGCGCTCCTCCAGTCGTTTCCCTCGTACTTCGTCAACGTCGTGGCGAAGTTCGTCGATGCGACGACGATCGACGGGTACAACCCGTACCGGATCTCGCGGGACGGCATCGACTGGGAGGTGCCCGACCCCGACGACCCGTGGAGCCACATCGGCTACTGGGGCGACCACCAGATCGTCTACCTCATGCGCCTGCTCGAGATGTGGGACCGCTACGAACCCGGGGCTCGTGACGGCTGGCTCGACCGTGACGTGTTCGTGTATGCCGACGTTCCGTACGTGCTCGCCAATCACGACTCGATCGTGCGCGACCCTCGCGACACGATCACCTACGACATCGAGCACGCCGCCGAGATCGCCGCCCGCGAGCACCGCATCGGCGCCGACGGCCGACTCCTCGTCGACGGCGACGGCTCCCTCCTCCACGTCGGGCTGCTCGAGAAGCTCGTCGTGCCGGCCCTGGCGAAGCTGACGAACTTCGTGCCCGGCGGTGGCATCTGGCTCAACACCCAGCGCCCCGAATGGAACGACGCGAACAACGCACTGGCCGGGCCGGGCCTGTCGATGGTGACGCTCTACCACCTCCGTCGATACCTGGCGCTGCTCGGGACGACCGTCGAGGCGATGTCGGGTGAATCGGTCGCCGTGACGGCGTCGGTCGCCGAGTGGCTCGACGACATCCGCCGGATCCTCGGCGCCCACGAGGCCGGCCCCGTCGACGATGTGGAGCGTCGCACGATCGTCGACCTGCTCGGTCGCAGCGGCGAGGCTCATCGAGGACGCGTTCGTTCAGGGGTGAGATCGGACAAGATCGAACTCGCGCTCGCCGACGTCCGTGACCTGTGCGCGACATCTCTCGATCACCTCGACACCTCGATCGAGGCGGGGCGACGTCCCGACGGCCTCTACCACTCCTACAACCGGGTGTCGTTCCCCACCGGCGACACCGCGTGTGTCGACCATCTCGGCCCGATGCTCGAGGGTCAGGTCGCCGTGCTGTCGTCGGGGGTGCTCGACGCGGAGGAGATGCTCGACATCGTCGATGCGCTCTTCGCGTCGGGAATGCATCGTGCCGACCTCGACACCTTCCTGCTCTACCCGCCGACCGAGTTGCGGCCGTTCCTCGATCGCAACCAGGTTCCTGCGGATGCGGCAGATCGTCTCCGCCGCCTCGATGGGTCGACCCGGGGCATCGACGACATCGTGGTCACCGGTCCCGATGGCCGGCTGCACTTCCGTCCCGAGATCGTCAACGCTCGAGCGCTCGAACGCGCACTCGACCACGCCGGGATCGTCGACGACGAACGCGCCACGTGGTTGGAGATCTACGAGGACGTCTTCGACCACCGGTCGTTCACCGGGCGATCGGGAAGCATGTACGGCTACGAAGGGATCGGCTCGGTCTACTGGCACATGGTGGCCAAGTTGCTCCTCGCCGTGCAGGAGGCGTACTGGGATGCGGTTCGGCGCGGCGATCCCGATGCGATCCTCGCCCGGATCGCCGAGGCGTATCGGCGGATTCGCGCGGGCCTCGGCTACCGGAAGACGCCGCAGGAGTTCGGCGCGATCCCGACCGACTGCTACTCCCACACCCCGGCGCATTCGGGTGCGCAGCAGCCGGGCATGACCGGCCAGGTGAAGGAGGAGGTGCTCACGCGCTTCGGCGAACTGGGCTTCCACGTCGCGGACGGCCGCATCGTGCTGGTCCCGGGTCTGATCGCTCCCGACGAGATCCTCCCGGCTGGTGCCGACGGCCGGCCGGACCCAGCCGGCCTCGCGGTCTGTACCGTCCCGATGCACATCGAGACCGGCGCCGACGACACCGTGGTGGTGGAACGAACCGACGGCACCGACGAGATCCTCGACACGCTGACGCTCGACACCGCGTCGTCGCACGAGGTGTTCGCGCGAACCGGGACGATCAAGCGAGTCCGATGGATCCTCGGGGAGGAGACGACGGCTGCGTGGCGGCGCCGCGCGACAGCCGACGGTCGCGGCGACCCGACGTCGGTCAGCCCCGATCGTGCGACAGCGCGTCGACCGCAACCGTGATCGCGAGGATGAACGGTGTGATCGAGGGGTCGTCGATCTCGACGCCGTAGGTGTCGCGCACGCGGAACCACTTCTTGGAGACCTCGGCGACCTTGTCGCCCTTGCGTTCGATCTCGTACTCGTGGTCGACGATGTTGCCGTGCACCTTCAGGTCGTCGCCGTGTTCGACCTCGACGTGGAAACGGTCCCGGATCCCCACGAGCGCCTTCTTCACCTTCGCCTCGCGGCCGCCCGCTTCGATCGTGATCGCATCGCGGATCGACAGCACCTTCTCCCGGATCACCGCGACCTCGTGCCCGTCACGGTCCTCGAGCTTCCACGTGTCGCGCAGCCTGGCGACCTTGCCGTCGACCCGGAACACGCGCTCGCCGGACGCGTTCTCGATCCAGTAGTCGTCACCGATCGAGATCAGGTCCTCGCGCATCCGGTACTGCTCGTGATGGTCGTCGCGGTGTCTCAACAGACCCATGTCGACTCCTCTCGTCGGTCATCGACTGTACGCCGATGCGGTCGGGTGACGGACCGGCGCGGCGGGGCGTCGAGTTCGCCTACGCTTCCGCGATGGCCACCTACGCTTGCCCCACCTGTGGAATGTCCGTCAACGCGACCTGCGGCGAATGCGACGCCCCGTTGGTGAACGACACGATCCAGCGCGACGACGGATCGTCGGTGCAGGTCTCGAAGTGTCCCAATGGCCACGGCAAGATCAAGTCCCCCATGTGTTGCGGGGCCGACATGACCTGTTCGATCGCCTGACGCGACGACGACGCGTCACGGCGTCGTCCACTACTGCCGTCGACCGGACGAGTACCGCTTCTCGCGCTCCATCTCGGCGCGGATGTCGTCCTCGGTGATCGGTCGCTGGAAGTAGACGGCCCAGGCGTTGATGGCCAGGCCGACGCCCCAGCCGAGTATCGGCCAGATCGGCCAGAAGTAGCCGCCGGACGACATCGCCCAGATCGCGATGAGCATCGAGTTCACGATCACGTAGGTCGCGGCATGGTTCCTGAAGTCCCGTTTGTCCTTCAGGCGCTTCACAGCGGATCGCCGGCGTTCCTCCTCGTCGTCCATGACGACCCTCCTTCCCTCGTTCGTTCGCTCAGTCCTCCCTGACACGATCTTCTGCTCGGAGCGGCTCGTGCACGAGGGGCCAAGGTCCCGCGAGCAGGACCTCCGGCCCTTGCGCGATCCGCGGAACGAGCCGACGCTGCATGCATGGATCAGAACGAGATGGGGGTGATCCTGGATGTCACCCCGGGAGATCACGAGGGCTTCGAGCGCCACCTGCTCGAGGGCATGGGGCACCACGTCGCCGTGTGTCACGGGCCGGGCGAGGACGCGTTCTGCCCACTGATCGAAGAAGGCACCTGCGACGAGGTGAACCGAGCGCACGGGATCGTGTTCAAGCTCGACCTCGAACGCGAGTACCACCGCCGCATCCTCGAGCAGTACAAGCGGACGCTTCCTGCCGACATGCCGATCGCCGTCGCCGTGCAACCAGGCCAGGAGATCACCTACGCCGGGCTGCTCGACGGGCTGTACGTCTGGAGCCATTCGCCGACGACGTCCGAACTCGACGGCTTCGCCGCGCTCGTCGAAGCGGCTGACGACACACGCTGACGGTTGCCGGTCGCGTCACGCCGGTTCGAGGTCGTAGCGCACCCAGCCGCGGGTGCCGGTGTCGACCACCGCCCAGCGGCCGTTGACCGCGGCGTGCGCATGCAGCCACTCGCCGGCGTCGGCCAGATCGACGTCGGGATCGTCGATGTCGTCGATCACCCAGCGCATGCCGTCACCGGTGACCATCACCACCTGGTCCGGGAGGAACGACTGGACGGGGGAGAACCCGATCCACGGTCCGGACGCGGTGTGCGAGGAGACCACGTCGACCCGCTCCTGCAACCCCTCGAGTGAGATCTCCTCCCAGCCCTGACCGGCGGAGTCGGTCCACAGCACGATCGTGTCACCCGATCGGTTCGTTGCCACGGTGGCCGCGCCGCCGCGCACCGGCATCGCGACGCCGGACCCGGGGAGCGCTGCGAGCGGTGGCGGTTGCGAGTCGTCGATCGACCACTCGACACCGTCGGCCGAGATCCACACGGGATCGGAGAGCTTCAGGAAGCCGTCGTCGGTGGCGGCGAGCGGCCCGGACGCCTCCATCAGGCCCTCGTTCCGGTCGCCGTCGACGCGAACCGGCACGCCATCCCAGGTCGCCGACCACATCTGCGGCACGGCCGGCGCACCGAAACCGAACGGGGTGAGGAAGGGGATCAGCGACTCGTCGAACCCGAGCTCCTCCCAGGTGACGAAGGCGGACTCGCTCCGGGCGGCACCGGCTGCGGCGACCTCGACCTGCACGCCCTCGTTGTTCCGGGCGAGCACGATCACATCAGCGGGGCTGGGTTCACCCAGCAGCTCCGCGGCGAGCACCTCGATCGAGACGTCCAGCGAGACATCCTGTTCGAGCACCCACCCGGCGGCGTTGGCAACGAGCCGCAGCGGCCTCACCCGGGCGAGCGCCCCCGGTGGCAGCTCGGCGTCGAACTCGGCGTCGACCTCCTCGACGGTCCAGTCCACGAGGTCACTCGTCGTCGCCACCGTGGTACCCGTCGGCGGCACCGGGAGGAAGCCCGCTGTCGGAGGCGTCCCGTAGGCGGTCAGTCGTCCCCCGGCCGACTCGTAGAACACGTCACCGAATTCGACCGGCAGGGTGACCTCTCGGGGTTCCCATGCGACTCCGTCCGGCGACCACGCGAACACACGCGGGCTCGACCGAACGTCGGCGAAGACCGCCGCACGAGCGGCGGCGTCATTGGTCAGGATGTCGGACACCACGTCGAGGAGCCCGGCCTCCGACAGGATGTCGATCGCCTCCTCCATGGTCGGGGGAAGGCCATCCGGGAACAGCGCCACCACCTCTGGCGGGAAGCGTGCGGCCACCTCCTCGGGCAACCGAGCGGGCAGCGCGGTTCCGTCGTCGATCCGACCGACGGCGAGGAACCCGTCCTCCCACGCGAGGAGGCCCTCGACGGAGACATCGCCCACGTCGACGTCGATCTCGGCGAACGGCCCCGGCATCGCCGTCGGCGACGGGTCGATCACGATCGCCTCGGTGGACGCGGCGGTCGGGTGCGAGGTCGTGGTGGTGGCAGTGTCGTCGGCCACCGGCTCCGTCGGGCCCGCGGGCGCCACGGCGCTCGTGGTCGGCGGCGTGGTGGTGGTGGCGACCTGGGCGTTCGACGGGGTCGAGCCCGCGCCGTCACCGGAGCCGCAACCGAGCGACGCCCCCAGGACGAGCGCACCGATCCCGAGGAGCCCGACGCGGCCGAACCTCGCCGACCGCGTCCTGGTCGACCGCGTCGTCATCGAGCCTCGGATGGTCTGGTGCAGCACCACGATCGTCCTCCTGTCGAGGCCGGACGCTCGACGAGCCGTGCGACACGGCCATCTCATTCGGTTCGTCTCTCTTCCAGCACACCGTGCGAGGGCAGCTCCGGCCAGGGGACTTCGTCAGGTTCTCGCACCGCGGCGGCGTGTGACCCGGCGAGATACCCTCGGGCCGTCACCGAGAACGAGGAGCGCCGCAGTGGATTCGAATCCGGTCATCGACATGCTCGGACGTCGGCTCCGATTGGCGGTGATCGGCGGCGGACCGGGGAGCTTCATCGGCGCGATGCACCGGACCGCAGCCCGACTCGACGACCGCTACGAACTCGTCGCCGGCGTGCTGTCGTCCGATCCCGAGCGGTCACGCTCGGCCGCCATCGGGATCGGCATCGCCGCTGATCGCTCCTACCCGGACGCCGATCAGCTGTTCGCCGCGGAGCAGGCCCGATCCGACGGGGCCGACGTCGTCGCCATCATGACGCCGAACGACAGCCACCATGCCTACGCACTGGCAGCGCTGCGCCACGGCTTCGACGTGATCTGCGACAAGCCGGTCACCAACACGCTGGCCGAGGCGCGCGAGGTGGTCGCGGCGGTCGAGGAGACCGGTCTCGTGTACTGCCTCACCCACAACTACACCGGATATCCGATGGTCCGCCAGGCGCGTGCGATGGTCGCGGAGGGCCGGCTCGGCGAGATCCAGTTGGTCCAGGTCGAGTACGTGCAGGGCGGCAAGGCCGCCGATCGCGACCCCGACCCCGCCGGCCCACTCCCCTGGCGGTACGACCCCGTCCGAGGCGGGCCGTCGCTCGTGCTCGGCGACATCGGGACCCATGCCCACAACCTCGTGCGGTTCGTCACCGGCCGGGAGGTCACCGAGGTCGCAGCGGACGTCGGCCACATCGTCACCAACCGGCTCGTCGACGACTACGCCGGCGCGATGTTGCGCTTCGACAACGGCGCACGCGGTTCGTTCTGGGTGACGCAGGCCGCCACCGGGGTGGAGAACTGCCTGCGTCTTCGTGCGTCGGGCACGCGCGGCACCATCGAGTGGATGCAGGAGGTGCCGACACAGCTGGTGTTCCGACCCGCCGGGGCACCCGTCGAGGTCCGCACCCCCAACGGGCCGGGCACGCTGCCGCTGGCGGCGCGGGCGAGCCGGATCGTGGCGGGTCATCCCGAGGGGTTCCACGAGGGGTTCGCCAACGTGTACTCCGACGCCGCGGAGGCGATCGCGGCACGCCGTTCCGGTCGTGCTCCCGATCCCTTGGCGATGCACTTCCCGAACGCGTTCGACGGACTGATGGGCGTCGCGTTCGTCGATGCGGCCATCCGGTCGAGCGCCGAGAACGGCGCCTGGACGACGGTCGAATCCTGAGACGAGAGCCGGCGCTGCGTAGTCTGCGCCCACATGACGGACGGTGAACAGACAGCCGGCGACTTCCCGCTCAAGCAGTACCTCGGCATGGAGCTCACCGGTGACGACCCCGGCGTCGGGTTCGCCCATGTCGATGTCGGACCGGACCACCTCAACCCGAACGGGGTCGTCCACGGTGCGGTGCTCTTCGCGCTCGTCGACACGGCCATGGGCAAGTCGACGATGAGCGTGGTCGACGAGCCCGGCCGATACTGCGCCAGCATCGAGGTGTCGCTGCGGTTCATCCGGCCCGCGGTCGCCGGTCGGCTGACTGCCACGGCCACCGTGGTGAAGCGCGGTCGCAACGTCGTCCACCTCGAGGCTCGGGTCGTCGGCGACGACCAGCGGTTGATCGCCACCGCGGCCGGAACCTTCGCCATCCTCGGCGAGTAGCGATCGGCACGTCGGTGAGGTCACGACGGACGGTGCTCCGACGACGGGTCGCACCGTGACTCCGTGGTGGCTGATCGTGTCGGCCGGCGGGTTCGTGATCCTGGCTGCCTCGGTGAACGAAGCGCGCCGACCGACCCTCTCCGCGACCGAGACCCGGGTGTTCCACGCGGTGAACGGCCTGCCGAACCGCTGGTACTGGCCACTCTGGCTCCCGATGCAGCTCGGCAACCTCGTGGTCGGCACCGCGGCGGGCCTCGCAGTGGCCTGGACGTTGGGTGACTGGTGGGTGGCAGCGGGTGTCGTGACCGCCGCCGTCAGCAAGCTCGGCGTGGAGAAGCTGGTTCGTCGCGAGATGTCCGGTCACCTCACCGCTCGCGAGCGCCCGGGGACGAGCGAGGTCGGTGCGATCCTGCGCGGCGCCGACGTGCCGAGCTCGGGGGTGAGCTTCCCGTCGGGTCACGTCATCCTCGCCGCCGCGATCGCGACGGTCGTCACGCCGGCGCTGCCCGTCGCCTGGTGGTGGGTGCCGGTCGCGCTGACGTTCCTCGTGATGGTGGGTCGAGTCTTCGTCGGTGCGCACAACCCGCTCGACGTGACCGCGGGTCTGGGCGCCGGCCTGGTCGTCGGTGGCATCGTCGCTGTCTTCGTGGGGTGATTCCCCTCGTGGGGTGATCCCTCTTCGGTTTCCCCTGGGATCACCCTGCCGGCGCGGTGCATCATGTCAAGACATGGACGAGTCGCCCCGACCGGACGCGCCGAACATCGTCGATCGTGCGCGCGTTTGGGGACAACGACACGCGAGACGAACGGAGTCATGGCTCGGCTCGGTGCGCGAACGAGTGGAAATCGTGGATGTCGGCGCCCGCGTGTACGAGCGTGACAAGGAGGCCGGCGGCACGCTGCTCGGGAGTGCACTGTCGTTGCGCCTCTTCTTGTTCTTCGTGCCGCTGGTACTGGTGGTCGTGGGTCTCGCTGGGCTCCTCGGCGCTCCGTCGGACGGGTCGAACACCATCGAGGTGGCAGGGCTCTCGGGCACGCTGGCCAACTACGTCGACGACGCATTCGCACAGAGTGGCCGCACCCCCTGGATCGCACTGCTGGCCGGTCTCGTCGGTGTCGCGACGACCGGTCGGGCGCTCACGCGGGCGCTCGTGCTGTCGAGCGCACTGTCGTGGCGACTGGGCGGCAAGCAGCGCACGCCGGTCCGGGTCATCGGCATCGTGGTCGGCCTCGTGGTGGGCATCACGCTGGCGGCGGCGATCATGAACCGGATCAAGCAGAACACGGGCGCTGCGGTCACTTCGTTGTCGATGTTGGGTCTCACCGCGGTGTTCGCCGTCGTCTGGTTGCTGATCTACCAGGCCCTGCCACGCACGACGACCGACCCCGGCGCCGCCCTCCCCGGTGCCGGGGTCGTCGCCCTGGTCACGGCCGGCCTCCAGACGATCACCCAGTTCTACCTGCCGCACCAGCTCAGCAACTCTGCGGACCTGTACGGGCAGCTCGGCGTGCTGATCGTGTTCCTCGGCTGGTTCTTCTTCCTCGGCCGCACCATCGCGTTCTCGTTCGCGCTCAATGCGGTCATCTACGAACAGGTCGGCAGCGTGTCGGTGTTCGTGTTCGGCCTTCCCGTCATCCGCCGGATCCCGCAGAGAATCCCGGCGCTCGGCCGCTACTTCGCCGTCGACTACGTGGCCGAGGGTGAATCCGAGACACCGGAGCCCACCGAGTCGCAGGGGGCCCATCGGCCCTGACGCTCGGCCGCAACGATCGGTACGGTCGCCCCAGGAGGTGTTGCCATGGACTTCGAGGTGTCGGAGCAGATGGAGACCATCTTGACGATGGTCCGTGAGTTCGTCGACCGCGAGCTCGTCCCGATCGAGGGCGAGATGTTGCACGGGTCGCCGGAGACGGTGCAGGAGCTGGTGGTCGCGGCGCAGGACAAGGTGCGTCAGATGGGGCTGTGGGCACCGAACCACCCCGAGGAGTACGGCGGGCTCGGGCTGTCGATGGTCGACCACGGCTTGCTGAGCGAAGCACTCGGGCGTTCACCGCTGGGGCACACCGTGTTCGGCTCGCAGGCGCCCGACGCCGGCAACATCGAGATCCTCCACCTCCACGCCACCGAAGAACAGCGCGAGCGCTTCCTGCGCCCGCTGGTGGAGGGACGGATCCGCAGTTGCTTCTCGATGACCGAGCCGGAGACGGCCGGCTCCAACCCGTTGCTGTTGGAGACGACGGCGGTGAAGGACGGCGACGACTACGTCATCAACGGACAGAAGTGGTTCACGTCGTCGGCCGACGGCGCGTCGTTCGCGATCGTCATGGCGGTCACCGACCCCGACGCGCCGCCCTATGCCCGCACGAGCATGATCATCGTCCCCACGGACACGCCGGGCTTCAACCTGGTGCGCAACGTGAGCGTGATGGGCCACGCCGGGTCGGGCCACGCGAGCCACGGCGAAGTGATCTACCAGTCGTGCCGGGTGCCGCAGTCCAACCTGCTCGGCCCGGAGGGCGGCGGGTTCGTGATCGCCCAGGAACGGCTCGGACCGGGGCGCATCCACCACTGCATGCGGTGGCTCGGGATCGCCAGCCGTTCCTTCGACATGATGTGCGAGCGCGCCAATGCCCGTGTGATCACCCCCGACGGCGAGACGCTCGCCGACCGTCAGGTCATCCAGCACTGGGCGGCCGAACTCGACGCCGAGATCCGCGGGGCCCGGCTGCAGACGCTGCACGCGGCGTGGATGATCGACCAGCACGGCCCGAAAGCGGCGCGCGACGAGATCTCGGCGATCAAGTTCTCGGTGGCCAACACGATGCTGAAGGCGGTCGACACCGCGATCCAGGTGCACGGCGCACTGGGCGTCACCGACGACACGATCCTCGCCTACTGGTACCGCCACGAACGCGCCGCGCGCATCTACGACGGCGCCGACGAGGTCCACAAGACCTCGCTCGGCCGACGCATCCTCCGCCGCTACGCCTGAGCGTCACATCTGGGGTCTGACCCCAGATGTCACGGTTGGGACGCCCCAGCCGGGTTCGTAGTCGAAGACGGTGCGGGCCGACGACGCGTGGAAGCGGTCGTCGAGCACGTCGACGTGGTCGAGCGAGATCAGCGCCGGGTGGGTGACCCCGCACGCCCGGCTGAGCGACAGCAGGTCCTTGCGCAGCGTCACCACGTAGTTGGCGAGTCGAGCCGCCTTCAGTTCGGGATCGAGACCGTGGACGAGCCACGGGTTCTGGGTGGCGACGCCGGTGGGACACTTGCCGGTGTGGCACCGCTGGGCCTGGATGCAGCCGATCGCCATCATCGCCTCGCGGGCGACGTTGACCATGTCGCACCCGAGCCCGAAGGCCAGCGTCGATTCGTGCGGGAACCCGAGCTTGCCGGAGCCGATGAACACGACCCTGTCGGAGATGCCCCGCCGGGCGAACTCCTTGTAGACGCGGCTGAACCCCAGCTTGAACGGCAGGGCCACCTGGTCGGTGAACACCAGCGGACCCGCACCGGTGCCGCCCTCGCCGCCGTCGATCGTGATGAAGTCGACACCGCGCTCGCCCGACACCATCGCCTCGGCCAGGTCCGACCAGATCGACGACTCCCCGATCGCCGACTTGATCCCGACCGGCAACCCGGTGGCCTCGGCGATTCGTTCGACGAAGTCGAGCATCGAGTCGACGTCGTGGAACTCGGGATGAGCGGCCGGGCTGATGCAGTCGCGATCCCGAGGGATCCCGCGGATCTCGCTGATCTCGCGTGTGATCTTCGATGCGGGAAGCACCCCACCGAGTCCGGGCTTCGCGCCCTGGCTGAGCTTGATCTCGATCGCCCGGACCGGGTTGGCGGCAACGGTCTCGACGAGGCGGCCGAGGTCGAAGCGACCGTCGGCGTCGCGGGCACCGAAGTAGCCGCTGCCGAGCTGCCAGATCAGCTCGCCGCCCTGTCGGTGGTACGGCGAGATCCCGCCTTCACCGCTGTTGTGCAGGCAGCCGGCGATCTTCGCGCCCTGGTTGAGCGCGGCGATCGCGTTCGACGACAGCGCGCCGTAGCTCATCGCCGACACGTTGATCACCGACTCGGGTCGGAACGCATTCGCCCGGCCCCGAGCTGCCCCCATCACCTTGGCGGCCGAGATGCGGTACTGGTCGTCGTAGTCGTCGTCGCCGGGCACGGGCGCCGGCAGCGGGAACGGCGAGTGCTTGATGATGAAGTAGTTCGGCGACGTCTCGAGGTCCTTGCTCGTGCCGAATGCGAAGTAGTTGTTCTCCTGCTTCGAGGACGCGTAGATCCACCGACGTTGGTCACGGTTGAACGGCCGCTCCTCGGTGTTGCTCGTGACGATGTACTGGCGCAGCTCCGGCCCGACCTCCTCGAGGATGTATCGGGCGTGACCGAGCAGCGGGAAGTTGCGCAGGATCGAATGGCGCTTCTGGCGAAGGTCGTAGGCCGTGACCGCCGCGAGACCCGCCGCCACCACCGTGGTCAGGTTGCGACGTCGCCCCATGGATCGAACGTACGGCGCCGGGCCTCGTCGGTGAAGGGTCTTCGGACCCGCCGCGGCATCTCCGGGGGCGGCACGCGAGGAGCGTCGTGTCATGCTGGCGGGATGCCACGATCGATCGACACCGGCACGAACGACCTGCTCGCCCACGTCGACGGGCACCTCGGCGTGATCACGTTCAACCGACCGGAACGGCGCAACGCGCTCTCCGATCCGATGTACGCCGGCTTCGACCGGGTGCTTCCCGCGATGGCCGCAGATCCGGAGGTGCGGGTGCTCGTGGTGACCGGTGCAGGTGGAGCGTTCTGCGCAGGTGGCGACGTCAAGGGCATGAACGAATCGCATCGGAGTGGGACACCGCGGCCCGGTCGAGGCGGGGGTGTCGACGCACAGGTCGCCAGGTTGCAGCAGCTCCAACGCCAGGTCTCGCTCGCGCTCCACGAGTTCCCGGCCCCCGTCGTGGCGGTCCTGCCGGGCGCCGCCGCCGGGGCAGGGCTGTCGATCGCGCTGGCCGCCGACCTCCGGATCGCCGCCGAACGCGCCGTACTCGTGACAGCGTTCGCGAACGTGGGGGCGTCGGGTGACTTCGGCGGATCGTGGTTCCTCACCCAACTCGTCGGCAGCGCCAAGGCGAAGGAGCTGTACTTCACGTCGCCGCGGCTCACCGCGCGCGACGCCCTCGAACTCGGCATCGTCAACGAGGTACTCGGCGACGAGGGGTTCGAGGTGGCCGCGCTCGACTGGTGCCGCACGCTCGCGGAGGGCGCCCCGATCGCGCTGCGGCTGATGAAGCAGAACCTGAACCGGGCACTCGTCACCGACCTCGCGACGGCGCTCGACGCCGAGGCGCCGAACATGGTCGAGTCGATGTCGACCGCCGATCACCGCGAGGCCGCGGCCGCGTTCGTCGAGAAGCGCCGCCCGGTCTTCGGCGGCAACTGACGCCCCACGGCGCGCCTACGGTTCCCCCATGGCGCAGGACCAGATCACCGAGTACCCGCCGACCGAGCCGTTCCCCGGGGTGATCGGGCGCACGCTCGACACGTCGTCACCGGCGTGGCCGGCCCCGAAGCGGGCGCGGGAGGGCTCGCCCAACGTGGTGGTGGTGCTGTGGGACGACGTCGGCTTCGGCCAGCTCTCGCCGTTCGGGGGGCTGTGCGAGACGCCGACGCTCGACCGGATCGCCTCCCGCGGCCTGCGCTACTCGAACTTCCACACCACCGCGCTGTGCACACCGACGCGCGGCTGCCTGATGACCGGCCGCAACCACCATTCGCTCGGGTTGTCGGCGATCACCGAGACGTCGCTCGGCTTCCCCGCGCACAACAGCTTCATCGGCTTCGAGCACGGCTTCCTCCCCGAGATGCTGTTGGAGCACGGCTACAACACGTTCGCGATCGGCAAGTGGCACCTGACCGCACCGACCGAGTCGACCACTGCCGGGCCGTTCAACCGCTGGCCGCTCGGGCGGGGATTCGAACGGTTCTACGGGTTCCTCGCCGGCTCGACCGACCACTGGTACCCCGACCTCGTGTACGACAACCACCCGATCCCGGCGCCGGCGACACCCGAGGACGGCTACCACCTCAACATCGACCTCGCCGACCACGCGATCCAGTTCGTCAAGGACGCCCATGTCCATGCCCCCGACAAACCGTTCCTCCTCTACTACGCGCTCGGTGCCGGCCACTCGCCGCACCACGTGGAGCCGGAGTGGATCGAGAAGTACGAGGGGCGCTTCGACGCCGGGTGGGACGAGTACCGCCGCGTCGTGTTCGAGCGCCAGTTGGCCGAGGGCATCGTGCCGCCCGACACGGTGCTGTCGGAACGCGACCCGGACGTGCCGGCGTGGGACAGCCTGAGCGACGACGAACGCCGGATGTATGCCCGCGAGATGGAGGTGTATGCGGGGTTCGTCGAGCAGTCGGACCATCACCTCGGCCGCGTGATCGACTTCATCGACGAACTCGGCGAGCTCGACAACACGATCGTCGTGGTGATGTCGGACAACGGCGCCAGCGCCGAGGGCGGCGTGCACGGCACGTTCAACGAGGTGCAGTTCTTCAACGGGGTGCCCGAGACGCTCGAGAAGAACATGGAGTACTTCGACCGGTGGGGCGGCCCCGACACCTATCCGCACTACTCGTGGGGCTGGGCCTGGGCGGGCAACACGCCGTTCCGCCGGTGGAAGCGCGAGACGTACCGCGGCGGCGTGACCGACCCGTGCATCCTGTCGTGGCCCGCCGGGATCGCCGGTCACGGCGAGGTACGCACCCAGTACACGCACGTCACCGACGTCCTGCCGACGCTGCTCGACGCGCTCGGGATCGAGGCGCCCGAGGTGATCCGTGGCGTCGAGCAGTCGCCGATCCACGGAACGAGCTTCGCCCACACGTTCGACGCGCCGGACGCGGCATCAGGCAAGACGACGCAGTACTTCGAGATGTTCGGCAGCCGGTCGATCTTCCACGAGGGGTGGAAGGCCAACTGTCCGGTGCCGGGTCCGAGCTTCGCCGAGGCCGCGGAGCAGGGCCGGCGGTTCGGTCAGGCGCTGACATCGGAGATGCTCGAGCAGCTCGATGTCGACGGCTGGGAGCTGTACGACGTGGCGTCCGATCCGGCCGAGACCCGCAACCTGGCGTCCGAGATGCCCGACAAGCTCGCCGAGATGCGTGCGCTCTGGTACGAGCAGGCCGAGGAGTACGGCGTGTTCCCGCTCGCCTCGGCCGGCATCTCGCGCCTGCTGACCGTGCGCCCGACCATCGCCCCGCCGCGCGACCGGATCGTCTGGTATCCGGACGCGGCGCCGGTGTACTTCGGCGCGTCACCGCGTCTCTACAACCGGCCGTACGCGATCACTGCGGAGCTGACGCTCCCCGACGGCGACATCGCGGGCGGCGCGTCCGACGGCATCCTCGCCAGCCACGGGAACCGCCACGGCGGGTACGCGTTCATGGTGCTCGATGGGCGTCTCCACCACGTCTACAACTGGGTCGGGTCGGCGCGGTTCACCACCGCGAGCGCCGAGGTCCTGTCGCCGGGCGATCACGAGGTGCGCTTCGAGTTCGAACCGACCGGCGCACCCGATCTCGGCGCCGGGAAGGGGGCGCCGGGCCGCGGCCTGCTGTACGTCGACGGCCGACTCGTCGGAGCCACCGAGTTCCCGTTCAGCACCACCAACCGGATGGGCCCGGTCGGCTTCAGCTGTGGCTACGCGGCATTCGACACGGTGGCCCCCGACCTCTACACCGCGCCGTTCCGGTTCCGGGGCACGCTCCATCGCCTCACCGTCGACATCTCGGGCGAACTGCTCCGACACGACGAGGCCGAACTCCGCGGCCTCATGGCCCAGCAGTAGCCGACGTAGCGCATTCCGGCCTCGGTATAGGGTGCCCCATGCCGATCTATATGGACGTACATCGGGATCTCGGCGATGTCACCGAGGACGACATCCGCGCGGCACACGAACGCGACCTCGAGATCCAGGACGATCACGGTGTGCGCTTCCTCACGTTCTGGTTCAACCAACCCGATGGCCACGCCTTCTGTCTGGTCGAAGCGCCCGACAAGGAGTCGGCGATCGCTTGTCACAAGGCGTCGCACGGGCTGGTGCCGCACGACATGATCGAGGTGGAGCGACCGACAGTGAGCCAGTTCATGGGCGACTGGGAGGCGAACGTCCCCGACATCGCCCGGATCGCCGGTCCGGGATCGAGCCTCGATTCGGGGCTGCGAGCGATCATGTTCACCGACCTCGAGGGGTCCACCGCGGTGAGCAGCCGCGAAGGCGACGGCCGGGCGATCGAGATCATCGAGCGTCACGACACGATCGTGCGAACCGCGCTGGCGGCGGCGGGCGGGCGCGAGGTGAAACACACCGGCGACGGGATCCTCGCCTGCTTCAACCACATCAGCCGGGCCGTCGACTGCGCCGTCACGATCCAGCAGCAGTTCGGCGAACTCGGCGACGATCGGCCCGGCGGTCGGGTGCGAATCGGTATCAGCGCCGGCGAGCCCGTCGATCGCGACGACGACCTGTACGGCGCAGTCGTCAACCTCGCCGCCCGCATCTGCGGACACGCCGAGCCGGGCCAGATCCTCGTGTCTGCAGCCGTGAAGGAACTCGCGATCGGCAAATCGTTGGGCTTCATCGATCGGGGTCCGATCGCCCTGAAGGGCTTCGACGATCCCGTGCGGCTCTATCAGGTCGGCATGCTCGGGTGAACACGGTCTGACGGCCCGGCGCCGGCAAGGGGTCACCTCTACTCCGACACGACGAGGCCGAACTCCGCGGCCTCATGGCCGAGCAGTAGGACGGTGCAGGACCGACCGGCAAGACTGACCGGATGGAATCGATCGTTCTGCTGTGCACCGACGGATCCGACGTTTCGATCGAGGCGCTGCGATCGTCACTCCCCGTGCTGGCACCGGCCGACAGGACGATCGTGGTCGTCGTCGAGTTGCCGGCGGACACGAAGTTGATCACCGGAACCGGCTTCTCGGGGCGGTCGGGCGACGACCTGTCCGCCCAGATCGAGACCAGCGGCGACATCGCGGCGAAGCACATCCTCGACACGACCGTGGAGGCGCTCGGGCTCGACGACGTCGAGCTGATGGCGGTGGTGGGCAAGCCCGGCCCGGCGATCTGCGAGCTCGCGACGTCGCTCCCCGCCAGTGTGATCGTGATCGGCACCAGCGGTCGTAGCGGCCTCAAGCGGGCGATGATCGGCTCGACGTCGGACCACGTGGTCCGGCACGCGCCGTGCCCGGTCCTCGTGCAGGGCGTCGGTCAGCACTGAGCCGCACGCCGTTCAGTGAGCGGCGTGCGGGATCGGGGCGAAATCGTCGACGTAGCGCTCCTCGCAGAGGCGGGCGATCTCGGCCATGAACCGGTCGGTGACCTCACGCCGCGCCCGATTGGTGCTCCTCGTGTAGCCGAGCTCCCTCACGCTGATCGGCTCGCCGATCGTCAGGGTCGCCTGCCGGAACGGCCGCACGATCCGTGCGCCGGTGGGCAACACGCGATCGGTGCCGATGATGCCGACCGGCACGATCGGTGCACCGGTGGTCAGCGCGAGATGCGCGGCTCCGACGTGCCCGCGGTGCAGCAGTCCGTCGCGCGAGCGCGTGCCCTCGGGGAAGACGCCGATCACCTCGCCGCGTGCGAGCACCTCGGCGACCTCGTCGAACACGTGCGGGAGATCACCCGGACTCTCGCGCCGCACCGGGATCATCCCGGCACCGCAGAACAACCAGTTGGTGAACGGGTTGTCGGTGTACTCGGCCTTGCCGATGAACGCCACCGGGCGGGGGAGCGAGAACATCAGCAGGATCGAGTCGAAGAACGACACGTGGTTCGCGACCACGATCACCGGGCCGTCGGCAGGCAGGTTCTCGGCGCCGTCGACCCGGAGGCGGATCAGACCACGCCGTGCGGGTGCCGTGAGCACCCGCACGAGTTCGTACGCCGTCCCGTGGGCCCGCCAGTCCCCCTCGGCCTGGGAGGCCCACTGTCGGACGACGTCGAACACCCTCCGACTCTGGCCGCCTGCGAGCAGGTTCGGCCAGAGTCGGAGGTCCCGGTTCAGTCGTTCTTCTTGCCCTTGCCCTGGTTGCCCTTGCCCTGGTTGCCGTTGTCCTTCTTGCCGTGGTTCTCCCGAGCTTCCGGGGTGGCCTTGCGAGTCGTCTCCTCGTGGTCGTCATCGTCGGACTCGTCGTCATCCGAGTCGTGATCGTCGGACTCGTCGTCGTCCGAGTCATGATCCTCGGACTCGGTCTTCTCGGACTCGATCTCCTCGGACTCCATCTCGTCGGACTCGATCTCCTCGGACTCGGGCTCCTCGAACTTGCCGCACTTCGAGTGCGCCGCGTTGGTGACCGTGGCCCAGTCGGCCCCCTCGGGCAGCTCGAGGACACCTCGGGCGACCGCGCTCACGGTCTTGCCATGGTTCCCGTCGGCGCAGTACGCCTCGTTGAAGGCTGTCTCCGTCGGTCGTCGATCCGGGCCCTCTGCTGCTCTCCTCGTCCTCGCCATCGACCTCAGCCGCCTCGTCGGCGTCC
Organism: Ilumatobacteraceae bacterium; assembly: GCA_963715285.1. Lineage (GTDB taxonomy): Bacteria > Actinomycetota > Acidimicrobiia > Acidimicrobiales > Ilumatobacteraceae > Sva-07. Next base: position 164,899 of record CAVQRU010000044.1, read on the forward strand.
TCGGCCGCCACGATCACTTCCTCCGGCTCGTCTTTCGCTTCAGCGGCCGCAGCCTCTTCCTCCGCAGCCGCCGCAGTCTCGACCTCGCAGCCTCGTCCTCCGCGGCCGCCGCAGCCGCCGCAGCCTCTTCCTCCGCAGCCGCCGCAGCCGCCGCAGCCTCGTCCTCCGCAGCCGACCGCAGCCGCCGGGTCAACCTCTTCCTCCGGGTCGGCCTGAGTCCTTGGTCGCCTCAACGTACTCGTCGATCTCGTCCGGGCCGACGAGTTCCGGGCTAGCGGCAGCGACGCCGCCGAATCCGATGAGGCCGGCGGCGATGATGGTGGCAACGCGGGTGCGTCGTGAACTGAACATGGTGGTCCCCTTTGCGTGGCGATGGGTCGTCGCCATGAGGTCGACCATCTTCGTCTCCGAGGCGAGTTCGGCCGGTGTCGCCGGTTGGCGCAACGTACCGAGCAGGCCGTCGAGTTCGTCGAATTCGTCGAAATCGCTCATGACACCCTCTTGATCGCTACGTGCGGCTCGTCTGTTACAACCAATTTCCGGCGCAGGCGTGCGAGCCCCCGATGGACCAGCACCCGCACGTTGCCCTCCGAGACTGCCCATCACCGCCGCGACGTCGGCGATCGGGAGGTCGTTCACCACGCGCAGCATCACCGCCTCGGCGAGATTGTCGGGCAGCGTCGCCACCATGGCGATCGCTCGATCGAGGGACGCGTCACGGTCGTGCTCCACATCGGCGCCGGCCGCATGATCTGCGGCCCGGATGGCAACGCCGCTACGCCGCACCGATCGGCGGATCTCGTCGACACTGCGACGGTGGCCGATGGTGAAGAGCCACCGTCGGAAGTCGTCGGCACCTCCGTCGAACCGCTCGATCGAACGGGCGACGTCGATCCAGACCTGCGAGGCGACGTCCTCGGGCGCCGTCACGCGTCGGGCGCGGAGATAGCGGAGCAGCGGCGCGTGATGCGTCCGCCACAACTCGGCCAGCGCATCGCGCTTGCCGGCCCGGGCGTCGTCGAACAACGTCGTCGAGCGGGCCGGCATGCGCTGATATCGGCACGCATCGCCGACGACTTGAGCGAATTCCTCACCGACGACGTACGAGCAGCACGAGGGTGGTGCACACGGCGAAGATGCCGGCGAGCACCTGGCCGCCCTTGAGCAGCCGGTTGACGTCGACGGTCGGCTTCCACACGACCGAGCCGTTGCGCACCTCGTAGACGCCGATCGGATTCACCTTCAGCCCGAACCCGGTGCCGAACCCTCCACCGCCGACGTCGTTCTCGTCCGTTCCCTCGCCGCCTCCTCCGCCGGCACCGCCGGACACACGGGCGACCGGGATCACTGTCACACCGTCGAGTTCGACCGGGTCGCCGTAGCACCGCCGCACCGACAGCGAGTCGTGCGTTCCCTTGATCGACTCGAGCACCTCGTCCTTGGACATCCGGTCCTGCATCGCAACCTCCTCAGCATGGCCTTCTCGATCGACGGTACGGGACCGGGTCCGCCACCTCAAGGGTCGATCGTCACCCTCGTCACCGAATCGTCGCCGCCGGCTCGATCTGCTCGCTACCGTCGACGCCATGCGCATCTTCTTCACCGGTGGCAGCGGCAAGGCCGGGCGCCACGCGATCGAATACCTCGTCGATCAGGGCCACGAGGTGACCAACGGCGACCTCGTGCCCGCCGGGCTCGACCGCGTACCCGACCTGCGCGTCGACCTCACCGACGCCGGCCAGGTGTTCAACGCGCTCTCGGCCTACGCCCGCCACCGCGAACTCGACGCCGGCACCGGTGTGCCGCGCTACGACGCGGTCGTGCACTTCGCAGCGGTGCCGGCGATCCTGATCCGGCCAGACAACGAGACGTACCGGGTCAACACACTCAGCACGTACAACGTGCTCGACGCCGCGGTGAAGCTGGGCATCCCGAAGGTGATCTTCGCCAGCTCGGAGACCACGTACGGCGTCTGTTTCGCCGACGGGGAGGTCAAGCCGCAGTACGTGCCGGTCGACGAGGAACACCCGACCGTGCCCGAGGACAGTTACGCGATGTCGAAGGTGGTCAACGAGGTGACCGCACGGTCGTTCCAGGCCCGGTCGGGCATCGACGTCTACGGGCTGCGGATCAACAACGTGATCGAGCCGCACGAGTACGCCACGAAGTTCCCGGCGTTCGTCGCCGATCCGGCGTTGCGCCGCCGCAACATCTTCGCCTACATCGACGCCCGCGACCTCGGCCACATGGTCGACTGCTGTCTGCGAACCGACGACCTCGGCTACGAGGTCTTCAACGTGAGCAACGACGACACGTCGGTCGGCATCACGAGCGCCGAGGTGCTGACACGGTTCTACGACGGCGTCCCGACGACCCGCGACCTGGGCGAGTTCGAGACGTTCTACGCCAACGACAAGGCCAAGCGTCTCGTCGGGTTCGCGCCGCGCCACTCCTGGCGCGACGTGCTCCAGCCCTAGCACCTTGCTCTTCAGGGCACCTTGCTCTTCAGGGCCTCTTGCTCTTCAGGAGTCGGTGATCCCCGCGCGAATCGCGCCGATCACCTCGTCGGGGACGTCGGTCATGCCGTGCGCGGACGCAGCGTGAGCCGCGGCGGCAGCCAGCACGTCCTCTTCGGTTTCTCCGGTGACCACCCCGTCACATCCAGGAACGACGGTTCCGCACGCAAAGCTCTTCATGGTGTTCTCCCTTTCATCGTGCGCCGAGCGGCGCACCGGATACGACCGGGAGATCAGCTCGGACCGACCATGGCTCGCGCCTGCTCGTCGGTGAGTTCCATGTCGTGGACCGATTTCGCGTGGGCCTTCGCCTCGGCGACGACCGCATCCTCGTCCGGACCCCTCAAGACCGTCCCACACGGACATTCGATCGTGTGACCGCTCATCTGCTGACCTCCCGCGTGGCATCCTAGAAAACACTCATTGGCCGATCGTTGGAGAAAGCTTGGCACGTCTCTACCTCACGGGTGGTGTGCGGTTCGACGGACCGGCAGGTTCGTTCACGGATGCCGACCTGCCCGGCAACCAGGGGCGCGTCGCGATCGTTGCCCTCGTGGTCGAACGTCGGGCTGTCGCGCGCGACGAACTGGCCGACATCCTCTGGGGCGAGTCACTCCCGGCGCAGTGGAACGGTGCGCTGAGCACGATCGTCTCCAAGATTCGGTCACTCCTCTCGACGATCGGCCTCGACGGTCCGCAGGTGATGGCGTCGTCGGGTGGGACGTACGAGCTCGTGCTTCCGGCGAACACCTGGGTCGACCTGGAGGACGCCTCTCGACGGCTCGACCGCGCCGAAGGCGCCCTCCGGCACGCCGACTTCGTCACCACCACGCGCGAGGCGACCGTCGCTTCGAGCACGCTTCGGCGACCGCTGTTGTCAGGGGTCGACAACCCGTGGGTCGATCACGTCCGACGTCGGCAGGCTGACGGGTTGTACCGCTGCCTGACCGCGCTGGCGACGGCCTGGCATCGACTCGGGGACCATCAGCTTGCTGCCATCATCGCCGAGACGGCTGTCGGGGTCGACCCGCATCGTGAGCTGGGATATCGAATTCTCATGGAGGCGGAGATGGCACGGGGCGACCGCGGGGCGGCGGCGCTGGCACTGCGCCGATGCGAACGGATGCTGCGTGACGAACTGGCAGTGGCGCCGTCGCCGGAGACGGCGCGACTGGCAGACGTTCTACGCGAGGACTTCCCGCACTGAGCGCTCGCCCAGCACCTCGCCGAGTTCTCGCCGCTCCCGGCGCAACGTGCTCCGGCCTAGGGTGACAGGCCATGGGCCGCCACTACGCCGACGCCGACCAACTCGAGAGCGTGTACACCACGATGTTCGACTCCGTCGCCGACGACGACTCGATGGATGCGATGGTCGATGCGCAGATGGTGATCAACTTCCGGCTGAACGATCCCGCGGCCGACATCTGGGTCGACGGTCGTTCGCGTCCCGTCGTGACCACGTTCGCGCCGATCGACGGCGTCGACGCCACGCTCACGGCGACGTTGAGCGCCGACTCGATGCACGAACTCCTGCTGGGCACACTGCCGCTCGGGAAGGCGCTGCTGTTCCGCAAGCTCAAGGTGTCGGGCTCGAAGTCGAAGGCGATGGGCCTCGAACCACTTCTCCACGCCTGCCAGGCCGTCTATCCCGCCATCGCCGCCGACGCCCTCGGCTGAGGAGGTACGGTCGCACCGTCTCGACGCGGCGGCCGGGTTCAGGACGGCGGGGCGAAGAACTCCAGCGCGATGCCGTCAGGATCGCGGAAGCTGAGGCCCGACCCGTAATGCGCGTCGACGAGTCGCTCGGCTCGGCGAGCCATCATGACGTCGAACCGCACGGCACGCTGGCGGCCAGATCGTTGACGGTCACCGCGACATGCGCAATGGCTGGGAACTCACTCATTGGTTGCTCCGTTCAGAGTGGAAGGGAGTTCACCGTCCACCTCGCCGGGACCGGGTGGTTCCTGCCAGGTCGCGAGGCCGGCGGCCACCGCGACGACCTGAGTCGCCACCTGCGAGGGTGGGCGTCCTCGTACCAGGGCGCCGGCTCGTGGGCGGTACGTTCTCGACGATGGATGAACTCGTGCTGTACCGGGGGGTGTTCGTCGACAGCGAGCGATGGGAACGCTTCGAGCACCGGCCCGGCGACATCGTGATCTCCACGCCGCCGAAGTCGGGGACGACGTGGACCCAGATGTTGTGCGCGTTGATGATCTTCGACGGGCCGAGCTTCCCGGCAAAGCTCGACGCGATGTCGCCGTGGCTCGACATGCGGATCCGGTCCGAGGACGAGGTGTTCGACATCTACGATCGCCAGACCCACCGCCGGTTCATCAAGACACACACGCCACTCGACGGCCTCCCTCTACGCGACGACGTGTACTACGTGGTCGTGGGTCGCGATCCTCGCGATGTGATGATCTCGTGGGAGCACCACATGGAGAACATCGACAGCGGGGTCGTCTTCCAGCACCGCGCCGAGGCGGTCGGCGTCGACGATCTCGACGAGTTCGAGCCACCGGCACCTGCCGAACCCGACCCGGCAGTGCGGTTCCGCAACTTCGTCGACCGAGAGTGGTCGCCGACGGAGTTGATGTCGCTCGCGAACGTGCTCCATCACCTCGACACGGGATGGAATCATCGCCACGATGCCAACGTCGGTCTGTTCCACTTCCTCGACTACCGGCGAGATCTCGTGGGAGACATGCGTCGACTCAGCGAGCTGTGCGGTTTCGATCGCGACCCCGCCCGACTCGCCGAGTTGGCACCCGAAGCCGGGATCGAGCGGATGCGCGATCGCGCCGACGAGGTGGCGCCCGACATCTCGAAGTCGGAGCACTGGAGGGACCCCGCGAGGTTCTTCCGCTCCGGTGCGACCGGTGAGTGGATCGAACGCACCACGCCAGAGGACCGGGCACGGTACGACGAACGGGTTGCCGAACTGGTGCCCGCCGACCTGGCCCGATGGGCCCATGAAGGAGGAACCGATGGGAGTACTCGATGAGCTCGACTACGTACTGAAGCCGGCGAACGCAGCGCAGCGGGTGACGCAACGGATCGCCGCGAGCCGCCCGGGTGCGTGGCTGTCCCAACGAACGCTGTATCCGGTCGACAAGGTGCTCTACAAGCGCACCGACGGTCGGCTGACCGTGGCCAGTCTGATGGCGGGCCTCCCCGTGATCATGCTGACGACCACCGGCGCGAAGAGCGGCACACCGCGGTCGATGCCGCTCGTCGGCATCCCGCTCGGCAACGACCTCGCGCTGATCGGCTCGAACTACGGCCAGCAGCGAACACCCGGCTGGGTGTACAACCTGGAGGCCGACCCGTCCGCCACCGTGTCGTACCGCGACCGGTCGGTCGAGGTGACCGCGAGGGCAGCGAGCGACGCCGAGGCCGACGAGGTCTTCGAGATCGCCGCCACCTTCTACCCCGGCTACGGCAAGTACCGGGCCCGGGCGAGCCACCGCACGATCCGCGTCTTCGTCCTCGAACCCAGCGCGTGAGTACCGGTCGACCGATGCGCGCAGTACGAGCCGGCATTGGCACGGTCGAGGTCTGCGAGGTGCCCGCCCCGGACGGGCCGGGTGTGATCGTCGACGTGAAGGCGGCCGGCATCTGCGGCACCGATCTGCACCTGATCAGCGGGGCGGACTTCCCGCCGCCGCGGGTCACGCTCGGCCACGAGATCGCCGGGGTCACCGAGAACGGAACACCCGTTGCGATCGAACCGCTGTCGCCGTGCGGTCACTGCGATCCGTGCCGGCGCGGCGACGAACACCTGTGTGTCGACAGCTCCGCGAGGTTCTTCGGCCTGGGCCTCGACGGCGGGATGGCCGACCGCATCGAGGTGCCCGAGCGGTGTCTCGTACCGCTGCCGGCCGGCATCGACGTCCGCGATGCGTCGCTCGTCGAACCCCTGGCGGTGGTCGTCCACTCGCTGCGGAGGTCGGCGGTGCGAACCGATCAGCGCGTGGTCGTGATCGGTGGCGGCACGATCGGCCTCTGCGCGGTCGCCGCGGCCCGCGCCCGGGGCTGCGAGGTGGCGCTGGTCGCCCGCCACGACGCACAGCGGGCGGCGGGTGAACGGCTCGGCGCGACCGAGGCGACCGAGGCGACCGATGGCGGCTACGACGTCGTGATCGAGGCGGCCGGCAGCGAGAGCGCCCTCGGTCAGGCGATCGAGCTCGCCCGACCCGGCGGCACCGTGATGATCCCGGGCGTCTACTGGGGTCCCGTCGCCGTGCCGGGGATGGCGTGGTGCTTCAAGGAGGTGTCGCTGTGCCCGACGGCGTTGTACGCGCGCACTGCCGGCGGCCGCGACATCGACGCCGCCGCTGCACTGCTCGCCACCACGCCGGGCCTCGCCGACACGCTGATCACCCATCGCTTTCCGCTCGACGCGGCGGCCGAGGCGTTCGCTACCGCGGCGAGCCGCGATCACGGGGCGATCAAGGTCGTGCTCGAGCCGTAGGAGCTCGCCGTCGCGTTCTCGATCGCGATCGTCGCCAGTTGGTTCGTCAGACGAACCGACTTGGTTCGTCAGGCGAACTCACCCTAGGGTCGGCCGATGGCCGATCCGGCGAACGACGCCCCTCCGTGCTCGATCCAACGCAGTCTCGAGATCCTCGGTGACCGCTGGACGATCCTCATCATGCGCGACGCGTTCCGGGGCATCCGTCGGTTCGACGACCTCCGCCGCGACCTCGGCATCGCCCGACCGGTGCTCGCCGACCGGCTGAAACACCTCGTCGATGCCGGCGTGCTCGAGCGCCGCCGGTACTGCGAGCACCCGCCCCGCGACGAGTACCGGCTCACCCCGATGGGTGCCGCCCTCTCACCCACCCTGGTCGCGTTGATGCGATGGGGTGACGAGTGGCTGTCCAGCGACGGCCCGCCGACGACGCTGATCCACGAGGTGTGCGGCGAGCCACTCGACCAGGCGTTCGTCTGCTGGCACTGCAACGAGACCTTCGGCAGCGGTGCGATCGCGAGCCGTCCCGGCCATTCCCGCCATTCCACCACCGCACGAGGATCCGCATGACCACCACCGAGAACGCCCCGGCGACCGATCACCACCGCCACCACCACCTGCTGCACGAGCCGACCTCCGCGCTGATGACCGAGGCGGCGGCGATCCGCGACCGCGCGCACGGCACCCGGATCACGTTCAGCCCGAAGGTGTTCATCCCGCTCACGTTCCTCTGCAACGACACCTGCGGGTACTGCACGTTCGCCCAGCCGCCCGCCCGGGTCGACAAGCCATTTCTCGATCCCGACGACGTCCTGCGGATCGCCCGGCAGGGTGCCCGCAACGGCTGCCACGAGGCGCTGTTCACCCTCGGCGAACGTCCGGAGGACCGCTACGAGGTCGCCCGCGACTGGCTGCGCGAGCGTGGCTACGACTCGACGGTGCACTACGTCGCCGAGATGGCGCAGCTCGTGCTGAGCGAGACCGGCCTGCTCCCCCACGCCAACGCCGGCGCGCTGTACGCCGACGAGCTCGCGCAGCTCCGGCCGGTCAGCCCCAGCCAGGGGATGATGATCGAGTCCCTGAACCCCGCCCTCGAAGCACACCGCAACGCCCCCGACAAGACGCCCGAGCGGCGGCTCGCCACGCTCGACGCCGCCGGCGAACTCTCGATCCCGTTCACCACCGGGATCCTCGTCGGCATCGGCGAGAGCCGAGCCGATCAACTCGCAGCTCTGGAGGCGATCGCCGACAGCCACCGGCGGCATGGGCACGTGCAGGAGGTGATCGTCCAGAACTTCCTGCCCAAACTGCGCACGGCGATGCGCGGGGTCAAGGCGTGTCCGAGCGACGACTACCTGTGGGCGATCGCCGCCGCCCGGCTGATCCTGCCGCCGGACATCCATCTGCAGGCGCCCCCGAACCTGTCGGACGACTTCGGCGTGTTGCTCGACGCCGGCATCGACGACTGGGGCGGTGTCTCGCCGGTCACTGCCGACCACGTGAACCCCGAGCGGCCGTGGCCCGACCTCGACGTGCTGCGCTCCGTGACCGCCGAGCGCGGGTTCACCCTCGCGCCGAGGCTGACCGTGTACCCCGAGTTCGCCGGCGACCGGAACCGGTGGCTCGATCCCGCCCTGCACTTCCCGGTGATGGATCGCGCCGACGCCGAGTGGCTCGGACGCGACGACCCCGGCCAGGTGTGGCCGGAGAAGACCACCGCGGCCGACACCGTCGCCGACGGCGCCGAGTTCGTGCTCGTCGGCCACCGCTCGACCGCCTGGTACTCGGGTTCCGACCAGCGGCCACCCGCGCTCGTGCCCGCTCCCGTCACCACGATCCGCGGCGCGGTCGCCGAGGTGCTCGACGGGATCGACGCCGGCGAGGAGCCGGGCATCGACGAGATCGTCACCCTGTTCCGAGCCCGCGGTGCCGAGGTGGTCGCCGTCGCCGACGCGGCCGACCGGATGCGCAAGGCGCTCGTCGGTGACACGCTGACGTGGGTTGCCAACCGCAACATCAACTACACGAACGTGTGCACGTTCAAGTGCAAGTTCTGTGGCTTCTCGAAAGGGCCGTTGTCGCTCAACCTGCGCGGCACGCCGTACCTGCTGACCCTCGACGACATCGCCGAACGGGCACGCGAGGGGTGGCAGCTGGGCGCCACCGAGGTCACCCTGCAGGGCGGCATCCACCCCGACTTCGACGGCGACTACTACATCGACGTCACCCGCGCCGTGAAGGACGCCGTGCCCGACATGCACGTCCACGGCTTCACCGCGCTCGAGGTCACCGAGGGCGCCAAGCGGCTCGGCGAGGACCTCACCACCTACCTCGGCCGCCTGAGGGACGCCGGGCTCGCGTCGCTGCCCGGCACGGCGGCGGAGATCCTCGACGACGAGATCCGTGCGGTGCTGTGTCCGGACAAGATCGACACCGACGAGTGGTTGGATGCGCACCGCGCTGCGCACGCGGTCGGGTTGCACTCGAACGTCACGATCATGTTCGGCGCGGTCGAGCAGCCCGTGCACTGGGCGCGCCACATCGTGCGCACTCGCGACCTGCAGAAGGAGACCGGCGGGTTCACCGAGTTCGTCGGTCTCCCGTTCGTGCACATGGCGTCACCGATCTACCTGCAGCGCAGGGCCCGCCGCGGCCCCACGTTCCGCGAGAACCTGCTGATGCACGCCGTTGCCCGCCTCGCCTACGGCGAGCTGATCCCCAACATCCAGGCCAGCTGGGTGAAGATCGGCCTCGACGGTGTCGCCCAGATGATGCAGGCGGGCTGCAACGACCTCGGCGGCACGCTGATCAACGAGAACATCTCGCGGGCCGCCGGTGCGAGCCACGGCCAGGAGATGACCGGTGAGCGCTTCGCCGAGTTCGCGGCGTCGATCGGGCGGCCCCTCGAACAGCGGACGACCAGCTACGGGCGGGTCCCCGCCTGAGGCCTCATCGGATCGAGTCGATCACGGCGAGCGTCTCCAGGGCGGCCAGCGCGGCCTGAGCGCCCTTGTTGCCGTCGTCGTCGCCCGAGCGCACGAGCGCCTGGGCCTCGTCGTCGACGGTGAGGATGCCGTTGGTGATCACGACGTCGGAGTCGAGCGACAGGCGCATCAGGCCCGCTGCACTCGCGTCGGAGACGACCTCGAAGTGGTACGTGTCACCGCGCACCACGGCGCCGAGCGCGACGACGGCGTCGAACCGGCCGGTCGCGGCGACGGCCTTGGCCACCTGCGGGACCTCGAGTGCGCCCGGCACCCACCAGGTGGCGATCGCGTCGGCGGCGACGCCATGGTCGGTCAGCGCGCGTCGGGCGCCCTGTTCCAACTGCTCGACGATCCGGTCGTTGAAGCGGCCGCACACGAGCGCGATCGCACGGCCGGTGCCGTCGACCGGCTGGTCCGACGCCGTCGCCGACCGCAGGTTCGTGCTCACGTCGCCTCCCCGAGCATGACGCGGTCGAGATCATCGGGCAGCAGGTGCCCCATTCGATCGCGTTTCGTGCGCAGGTAGTGCTCGGATTCCGGGTGCACCGGGAGGTGCAGGCCCACGCGCTCGGTGATCGTGAGCCCGAAACCTTCGAGGCCGCGGTACTTCGCCGGGTTGTTGGTGAGCAGCCGCAGGTTGCGCACACCGAGGTCGGCGAGGATCTGGGCGCCGATGCCGTACTCGCGATTGTCGACCGGCAGGCCGAGTTCGAGGTTGGCGTCGACGGTGTCGAGCCCGGCGTCCTGGAGTTCGTAGGCGCGCAGCTTGTGGCTGAGCCCGATGCCTCGTCCCTCGTGACCGCGCAGGTACACGACCACCCCGCTCCCGGCCTCCGCGATCAGCCGCATCGACTCGTGCAACTGCGGCCCGCAGTCGCACTTCACGCTGCCGAACACGTCACCGGTCAGGCATTCGCTGTGCACCCGCACCAGCACGGGTTCGTCGCCGGCCACGTCGCCGGCGACGAAGGCGAGGTGGGTTTCGCCGTCCAGCAGGCTCTCGTACGAGTGGCAGCGGAACTCGCCCCACTCGGTCGGCAGCCTGGCGTCCGCGGTCTGCTCGATCAGCTTCTCGTGACGATGCCGGTAGCGGACGAGGTCGGCGATCGAGACGACGACCAGTCCGTGCTCGTCGGCGAAGCGACGCAGGTCCGCGCCGCGGGCCATGTCGCCGCCGTCGAGCACGAGTTCGCAGAGCACGCCGGCGGGCGCGCGGCCGGCGAGCCGGGCGAGGTCGACGGAGGCCTCGGTGTGACCGATCCGCTTCAGCACCCCGCCGGGCCGGGCCCGCAGCGGGAAGATGTGCCCCGGCCGGTTGAACGAGTGCGCGCCGACGGCAGGGTCGGCGAGCGCTCGCAGGGTTGCCGAGCGGTCCGCAGCGGAGATGCCGGTGGTGGTGCCCTCGGCGAGGTCGACGGTGACGGTGAAGGCCGTGCCGTGCGACTCGGTGTTCTGGTTGGCCACGACCATCGGCGTGAGCCCGAGCTCGTCGCAGCGTTCACCGGTCAGGCCGACGCAGATGACGCCGGACGTGTGACGGACGAAGAACGCGATCGTCTCGGCCGTGGCGGCGTCCGCCGCCATGATCAGGTCGCCCTCGTTCTCGCGGTCCTCGTCGTCGGCGACGACGACGATCTCGCCGCGGGCGACCGCAGCGATCGCGTCCTCGATCGGGTCGAACAGTGTGGTCATCGTGCTGCTCCGGGTTCTGGGGGGAGATACGCCGACACGAGCCGTTCGACGTACTTGGCCATCACGTCGACCTCGAGGTTCACGAGGTCGCCGGGCCGTTTGGTGCCCAGTGTCGTGACGTCGGCGGTGTGCGGGATGATCGCCACGGTGAAGCCGTCGTCGAGAGGCTCGACGATCGTGAGGCTGACGCCGTCGACGGTGACCGAACCCTTCTCGACCAGGTAGCGCAGCAACGAGCCGGGGACACGGATCCGGAGGTCTGGTACCGGTGCGACGACCTCGCCGACGCCGTCGACGTGGCCCTGCACGATGTGGCCGCCGAGGCGGTCGGACGCCCGCACGGCCCGTTCGAGGTTGACGCCGTCGCCGTCGGACATCCGTGCCAGGCTCGTGCGCGAGATCGTCTCGTCCGACACGTCGGCTTCCCACCAGCCCTCGCCGTGCGCGACGACGGTCAGACAGCAGCCGTTGACCGCGATCGATTCGCCGATCTCGACGCCGTCGATGACACGCGTCGCAGCGATGCGCAGACGCCCGTCGTGCAGCGATTCCAGTCGGCCGAGTTCTTCGACGATTCCGGTGAACATCAGGTTCTCTCCTGTCGTACTTCGTGGGGGGTTCCGTGCAGCGGGACGATCTCGAGTCGCACGTCGTCGCCGACGCGCTCGACGCTGTCGAAACGACCGCGCCAGAGGTCGTCGATCGTGGGTGCCGTCGCGGCGGCGATCGCAGGTGTGGCGTCGGCTCCGGCGAACAGTGCGGGTGCGACGTAGAGGACCCAGCGGTCGACGAGGCCCGCCGCGTGGAACGAACCGATCACCCGGGCACCACCTTCGACCATCAACTGGACGATGCCGCGGTGGCCGAGTTCGTCGAGCAGTTCCTCGAGGCCGCCGCTCCATTCGAGACACGGATGCACCCGGGCGTCAGGGGGTGCCGAGCCGAGTACCACCCGCAGCGGGTCGTCGCCCTCGACGTGACGAACGGTGAGCGACGGGTCGTCGGCGCGGACCGTGCCGGCGCCGACGAGGATCGCATCGCTCTCGGCGCGCAGGCGGTGGGCGTCGCGTCGGGCGGCCTCGCCGGTGATCCACTGCGACGTGCCGTCCGGTGCAGCCGTTCCGCCGTCGGCCGAGATGGCGAGCTTGCACACCACGTAGGGCCGGGCGGTGCGGCGATGGTGCAGGTACGGCGCGAGCTGTGCCTCCACCTCGGCGGCCGACACGCCGACGTCGACTGTGATCCCCGCTCGCCGGAGCGCGTCGAGACCCGACCCGGCGACGCGTTCGTCGGGATCGGTGATGCCCACGACGACTCGCGCCACTCCCGCGGCGATGATCGCGTCCGTGCACGGTGGCGTCCGCCCGTGGTGCGAGCACGGCTCGAGGGTGCACACGAGCGTGGCGCCGAGCGCAGCATCGCCGGCGGCGTCGAGGGCGACGATCTCGGCGTGGCGACCTCCGGGCGGTTCGGTCGCGCCGGTGGCGACGAGCGCGCCATCGGGCGACACCAACACGGCGCCCACCCACGGGTTCGGCGAGGTGCGCGCACGAACAGTGGCCGCTCCCGTGATCGCCGTGCTCATCGCCGTCGTGTCGTCCATCTCCGTACCGTTCCGTTGGGGGCGCGGGGAACGGGAGCATCGCGACGATCAGTCGCGCCCGATCACGGACGCGAGCCGACATCGACGCGCACCTGCTCCCATCCGGACTGTGACCGTCGGCCCCGGAATTCCACCGGATCGGCCCACCGTCGACACGACGATGGGTTCGCGGGCTCTCACCGCCGGTCGGGACTTCCACCCAACCCCGCAGGTATTCAGTTGTGCATCAGAACCTAGCGGCGATGCCCGACGGGTCGACGATCGAGTGAGCACTCCGACCCTGTCCGGTTCACGGCTGGTCCTCCCCGATCTCGATCGCCTCGAGGAGACCCATCGACGCGGCCGCGATCTCGCGTTGGGCCACCGTCCGGCTGACTTCGGGGGTTCCGTCGCCCCGTTGGGTGCCGTAGTCGCCGAAGTAGGAGTGGATGGCACCGTCGATCGCGACGTACTCCGTCGTGGACGGGAGGTCGGACGCCCGCTCCTCGATGTCGGCGGGCGTGGCCAGTCCGTCGTTGGTGCCGAACACCGACATCACGGTGAGGCCGGCGCGTTCGGACATGTCGTTCACCGGGTACGCCGCGTACAACAGCAGGCCGAACAGCTCGTCACGGTCCTGCTCGGCGTAGTTCGATGCAATCGCTCCGCCCAGTGAATGTCCGCCGACGACCCATCGGTCGATCGTGTCGTCGGGGTCGCCGATCACGGCGTTCGCTGCGCTCGGTTGGAGGACGGCGAGGTTGTACGGCTGCTTGAAGATCACCACGGTGAAGCCCGCCTCGGCCAGCGGCCGGAGGATGTGCGCATACGCCTGCGGGTCGACCTTCGCACCGGGAGAGAAGGCGAGCCCGACCGATCGGGGATCGATGTCGGGGATGAGGCGGATCGTCGATCTCGACACGTCGACGGAGACGCCATCGCCGTCGGAGAGGGCGTCGACCGCGATCGGCTCGGCCGACAGCGGGCGCAGGTACACGAGCGATCCGATCAGCACGGCGCCGCCCAGCACCAGGGCGCCCCGGGTGAGCCAGACCCGTCGCCGCGATCGGATCGACGGCGGCCCGACGAGGACGGCCCAGACGATCAGCCCGATCGCCAGCCCGAGCGCGAGGAGCAGGGTGAGCAGGTACGCCGGGCTCGACCCCCAGATCCCGACCCAGGCCGTGGCGAACGCCCACACGACGACCAGCACGACGGCGACGCCGACCGTCAGCGGCCACCAGCGTCGGTCGTTCACGCGTCCGATTGTCCCATGCGGTTCGCGTGGGGCCACGCCATGATGGACGCGTGTCGACCGACTCGACGACCCTGCGCGACGGATGGCGGAACTCGCCGCATCCCCGTCGGTTGTCCGAGCACCATCCGCACCGAGCGGAGATCCTCGCCCGCCACGACTCGGCGATCGAACGTGACATCCCGGTGTACGCCGACCCGGTGAGCGGGCTCAGCGTGTTCACCGCCGACGACCTGGCTCGGCGCGGCTCCTGCTGCGACAGCGGCTGTCGGCACTGCCCGTTCGTCGTCTGACGTCACCCGTGGAGACGGGAGGCCGGCTGGTAGTTCGTGCCTGCGGTCACGTCGACCCGGGCGAGCAGGGCTTCGCACGGTGGCTCGAACCGTTCGGCGAACCAGATCGACCACGCGTCGCCGAGCAGCTCCCACGGCAACGTGGTGAGACGATCGGTGTCGTCCTCGATGCGCTCGCGCAACGCCAATCCCTCTGACGTCACCCGTCGCTGACCGTCGGGGTCGATCTCGGCGAGACCCTTGCGGACCAGTGCGCTCCAGCCGGCATCGATCTCCTCGGGGGTCGCGCCACGTGACTTCGGCATCCAATCGGTCTCGTAGTGCACGTGGGCGTTGTGCAGGATCGACGCCTCCGGGTGGGTGAGCCCGGCGGCCACGACCACCGCCCAGTGGGTGTCGCCGCGCCACTCACGGATGCAGTTGACAGAGTGCCATCCGGACAGGAGCGGATCGTCCGGGCGCGGCAGCGCGAGGTGCGCGGCCATGAACACCCGGCCCATGACGGGCAGCTGCTCGACGACCGGCCAGAGCTCGGGGCCGAGTTCGACCAGCGGTTCGACGATCGACGGCGCGTACTCGCGGAGACCGTCGACGACGGCTTCGTCGCGGGCGAGGCGGCACGCCTCGAACCGTGCGGGATCGTGGCCGAGCACGTCGAACGCCGCCCGGATGCCGGTCGGGCTGATCGATCCGAACGCGGCGATCACCGCGTCGGGGCCCGACGCCGCCAGCGGCGCGGAACGTGCGGCCATGTAGCCGAGCGGTCCCGCGAAGTCCTTCGGGATGCCGAGGTCGACGTAGCGGGCCACCGCCCCCGGGTCCCAGAAGATCCAGCCGATCGTCGTCTGCACCGATCGAGCGTTGCGACGCGTGATCTCGAACCAGTCCGGTGTGTCGGCCATCGACGGAGTATCGCAGCCGGCGCGTTCCACGTTCCGGCCCGACGGATCAGTGCACGAGGACGTTGCGGAACTGCCAGGGGTCGTCGGGATCGAGATCCTCCGCGAACAGGCCCGGTCGATCGGTGAGCGGTGTCCAGTCGGTGTAGTAGACCGGCGACGGTGCCGAGGTACGGACGCTGGATCTCGAGGCACCGCCGGTGGTCCATGTCGTCGGTCTCGACGATGCCGGCTTCGGGGTGCTCCAGTGCCCACACCATCCCGGCGAGCACCGCCGAGGTGACCTGCAGGCCCGTGGCGTTCTGGAAGGGCGCCAGTTCGCGCGCTTCTTCGATCGTCAGCTGCGAGCCGTACCAGAACGCATTGCGCTCGTGGCCGTACAGCAGCACGCCGAGTTCGTCGCGACCGTCGACGATCTCGTCCTCGTCGAGCACGTGTTGTTCCGACGGCCAGCGGCCGGCGGCACCGAACAGCTCGTGGAAGGACAGCACCGCGTCGTTGCACGGGTGGTAGGCGTAGTGACAGGTCGGTCGGAACACCGCCTCGCCGTCGTCACCGCGCACGGTGAAGAAGTCGGGGATCGACAGCGCTTCGTTGTGGGTGACCAGGAACCCGTACTGCTCGCCGTGGGACGGACACCACGTGCGCACCCGGGTCTCTGCGCCCGGTTGTTCGAGGAAGATCCCCGGCGCCGACGGATCGGGGAACGTCCGGGCGTTCTCCGGCATCCACGTCTCATGGGTGCCCCATCCGAGTTCGGCGGGTTGCAGCCCTTCGGAGATGAACCCGTCGACCGACCACGTGTTCCAGAACGTGTCGATCGGTTTCGGCGAGCGCGTGCGCTGTGTGTCGCGCTCCGCGATGTGGATGCCCTTGACGCCGGCGGCACGCATGTACTCGGCCCAACCGGCGCGGTCCCCGGCGACCGGCTCGTCCACTTCGATGCCGAGGTCGGAGACCAGTTCGACCAGCGCCTCCTTCACGAACCACGACACCATTCCGGGGTTGGCGCCGCAACACGACACTGCGGTGGTGCCGCCCGGCGACCGTCGACGCTCGTCGATGACCGTCGACCGCAGCGCTTGGTTCGTGCGCAACGCGTTGTCGGTGGACGCGTCGTAGTAGAAGCCCGGCCACGGCTCGACGACCGTGTCGATGTACAGCACGCCGAGCTCGCGACACAACCGCATGATGTCGACCGACGACGTGTCGACGGAGAGGTTCACGCAGAACCCCTGGCCCCCACCGGCGGTCAGCAGCGGGGTCAGCAACTCGCGGTGGTTGTCGGCGGTGACCGCGACGTCGAGGAACCCGAACCCGTACTGCTCGACGATGCCCCGATGGCGGGCGTCCGGCTCGATGACCACGGCGCGGGCCCGATCGAAGTCGACGTGACGATCGATCAGCGGGAGCGTTCCCCGTCCGATCGATCCGAAGCCGATCATCACGATCGGGCCGGAAATGGTCGCATGGACGGGACCGCCGGAGCTCGGCGACGGGCTGTTCTGTGGCACGACGGGTCCTTCGGGATGATGGCCGGGCTTCGTCCCGACGGCCGAACCACGATACTTCCCGGTGCGCCGAGGGTGCGTGCCGACCGACGACTCAGGGCTCGCCGTCGCCCGCCTGCAGCAGGCCCACCGCTCCACGGCCCGGGAAGTTGAAGGCGTGCGTCACCATCGGGTAGAGCCCGTCCTCGGCGGCCTTCAGTTCGATCACCGCACCTTGCGCCGGTGACAGGTCGACGGCCTGCGATCCCCAACTGCCCTCGTTGCCGCGCTGCAGGTGAACGCCTTCTTTGATCACGTCGTCGAAGATCGTGCCGACGATGTGGAACGACGAGTCGATCGACGGTCCGACGTCGAGCACGAACAGCCGGACCTCTTCGCCGGTCGGGATCTCGATCGGGTTCTCCTTGTACTGGAAAGCCGCTCCGTTGAACATGACGAAATCCGGCGCCGGGGCGGCCTGGTTCGCCTTGGCGAACGACGACACCTCACCCTGGGGCCCGAGGTACCACTCCTGTTGCACGATGAAGAACTCGTTCTCGATCGGCGGCAGGCCACCCTCGGGCTCGACGATCACCATGCCGAACATCCCGTTGGCGATGTGGTGGAGCACGGGGTCGGTGCCGCAGTGGTACATCCAGACACCGGCGTAGTCGGTGGTGAACTCGTAGATCAGTTCCTCACCGGGGGCGATCGACCTCATCTCGTCGTTCCACGCCACCTGAGATGCATGGAAGTCGACCGAGTGCGACACCGTCGCCTCGGGCGGGTTGACGAGGTGCACCCGAACCGTGTCGCCCACCTGGGTCCGGATCACCGGGCCGGGCATCGTGCCGTTGAACGTCCAGATCTGCTGCACGAAGCCCTCGGCGACGGTCGCCTGCTTCTCCTCGATCACCATCTCGACGTCGATCAGGTCGCCCCCATCGGGGGCACCGCCCGCGGTCAGCGTGAAACCCTCACCCTCACCGCGAGCCGGCGCCCTCGGGTCGCGGTACTCGTACGGAGGGGCGTCGGGATCGGCTTCGACCACCATCGCAGTGTCGGTCCCGGCGTGGTCGGCCGCGGGCGCGGCGGAGGCTGCCGAGGCCGGGGTGGTGATCATCCCGGCCATGCCTGCGTCCTCGTGGCCCGGGATCGAGCACCAGTACCGGACACCCTCCTCCGGAACGTCGAACTCGAACTCGACGGTTTCGCCGGCGCCGGCGACGATCGCCTCGCCGTTGTCGAACTTGATGTCGTGTTCGATGGCGCCGTTGTTGACGAACGTTCCGCTGTAGCTGCCGGGCTCGGCCTGCAGCTGCGACGGGGTGAAGGAGAACTCGGTGGCGACGAACTCGATCGAGTCGCCGGCGGCGAGCGAGGCCGGGCTCGCCGTCTGCGCGCCGCTCGCCGAGGCTCCTGCGCCGGTGGCACCGGTAGCGCGGGCAGCACCGGGCGCGTCGGGTGCATCGGTGCCACACGCGGCTGCGGCGACCACGAGCACGGCGGCGAGCGCCCCGCGAATGACGGTTCGGGTCTTCATGACGACCTCCTGTGTCCTCCGATCACCTCGCGATCGGATCTATTCATCAATCCATGACTATGAGACTCATGGATTTCCAGGGTCGAAGGTCCCATGAGCCCGACCGGGGTAGGACCGGGTAGGACCGGGTGGGACCGGGTGGCACCGGGGCTCAGGACGATGCGAGCACGCCGACCGCCGTCGCCGCGACCACCGCGAAACCCACGACCATCTGACCGATTCCGATCGTCGTCGCCGGCGGGACGGGGGTGCGGCGCATCCAGCGCACCTGGACGACCGCCAGCAGCGCCACTGCGCCGGCACCGAGCGCGACCGATCGGTCGACGACGACCGCCACGGCTGCGACCATGACGCCGACGACTTGCATCCGGTCGGCGAGGCGACGCGAGATGTCGCCGTGGCGGAGACGCTGGATCTGGGTCCGCACGAACGGGATCGACGCGAGCACGCGACCGGACAGCACCAGCCAGGCCGCGGCGGCGAGCGCGGCTGAACCGTCACCGGCGACGATGATCGCTGCTGTTGTCGCCGAGACGCCCGCAGCGCCGCAGAGCTCGGGCACGAGGCGACGGCTCCGGCTGCGCACGTCGTACCAGAACTCGACGGCGACCAGCGGCGCGGCCAGCGCAACCGGCACGAGCCAACCGGGGCCGGCGGTGACGACGGCGACGACGCCCGCAACGGCCAGCAGGGTCAGTTCGACGGCGGCAACCCGTCCGGCCCGGCGATCTCGTTCGAGCCGTCGACCGCGACGACGGTCGACGGCGATCAGCTTCACGGGCGTGCGCGCGAGGAAGGCGAGCAGCGCCGCCGACCCGATCAGCAGCCCCGGCCACGAGAAGGCGACGAGGAGTCCGAGGAGCACGGGCTCGGCGGTGAGGCCCCATCCGCCGTGCTCGGTCGGAACGGCGACACCACGCCAGCTCTCCCGGACCGGACCGTCAGCCCCATCCGAGTCCACGGAGTCAGCACTCTCCGGCGAGCGCGGCGAGCGTGAGGCCCGCCAGCGATGCGCGCAGTTCCAGTCGGGCACGCGCCCAGGCGACATGCAACACGCACGGTTCGTCGGCGGCGCACTGGCGGTCGGCGACGACGCAGCGCCCGTTGTCCGTCGGGCCGTCGACCTCCTCCACCACGTCGAGCACGCTGAGATCGCCGAGCTCGACGACCGGCTCGTACCCGCCCGTCGGGCCCGGCACCGACCGGATCCAGCCGGCGCGCACGAGCGGTCCCATCACCTGGGGGACGAAGCCGGGTGTGGTGCCGAGTTCCTCGGCCAGGTCGGCGCTCTTGAGCCGGTTCGACGAGCAGTCGAGCAGGACGAGGGCGCGGACCGCCAGGTCGGCGCGTTGTGTGATCTCCAGTCGCACAGTACGAGACTCGTCGATGGTGGGGCTCGCCGCCAGGGACCATCGACCCGAACGGGGGACGACCGGCGATCGTCGGTGCTTGCCGACCGGCACCGACATGTGAAAGTGTCCGCCCGTGATCCCAGGGGTGCGGGGGTGTTGATCGGGAGCGTCGAGGCGACGATCGCAGTGCTCTTCGCCATCGTCGTGCTCGGGCCGACCCTGGCCGAGCGCTTCCGGATCCCCGGCATCGTCGGGCTGATCGCCGGCGGGATGATCTTCGGGCCGTTCGTGATCGGCTGGCTCAGCGCGGGCGGGCTCGTCGACGACCTGGGAGCGATCGGGATCCTGTACCTGATGTTCCTGGCCGGGCTGTCGTTCGACATCAAGGCGTTCAACGACAACCGCCGGATGGCGATCACGTTCGGCTTGCTCGGGTTCTTCATCCCGTTCCTCCTCAGCGTGTTCGTCGTCGACCGGTCCGCCGACATCGAGACCCTCGGGGCCCTGTTGATCGGCGCGATGTGGGCATCGAACACGCTGGTCGCCTACTCCGAGGTCCAGTCGGCCGGTCTGCAGAGCACGAGGTCGGTCGGCGCCGCCGTGTCGGCCGGGGTCGTCGCCGACCTGATGTCGCTGACGGTGCTCGCGTTCGCCACGGCGACCGCGGTCATCGAGATCGAGCCGCTCGACATGCCGTTCGGCACCGAGATCGCCGAGCGGCTCGCTCCCGAAGGGGTCCAGCCGACCACACCGGATCCGACGCTGTCGCTCTGGATCGGACTGCCACTGTTGGTGTTCGTGTGTCTGTGGCTGCTGCCGCGGGTGGCGAAGTGGTTCTTCGTCCGGGTGGGCCGGACCCGTCCTCAACGCTTCGTGTTCACGTTGGCGCTGATGGCCGTCGGTGCCACGGTCGCGCTCCTGGGCGGGATGGAGGGCCTGATCGGCGCGTTCCTGGCCGGGCTGGGACTGAACCGACTGATCCCCGCCCGCGGACCGCTGATGGAACGCCTGGACTTCGTGGGGACCACGCTCTTCATCCCGGTGTTCCTGATCTCGATCGGGCTCAACATCGATCCGGCGGTGCTCGTCGATCCGAAGACGATCGGACTGGGCCTGCTGTTCACCGGCTTCGTGGTCGTCGGCAAGACCACGGCGGCCGTGATCGCCGGGAGAATCTTCGGGCTGTCGCGCGACGAGGTCGGTCTCATGTCGTCGCTGTCGTTCGGACAGGCCGCGTCGACGCTCGCGATCGCACAGGTGGGCCTGACGCTCGGGATGTTCGAACAGAACGTGGTCAACTCCGCCGTGCTGGCCATCGTGATCACCGCCTTCATCACGTCGTACGCGACGCGGTTCTTCGCGTCGCGAGTGCCGCCCGTGGTCGTCGATCGCCCGCCGATCGGCCAGCAGGTGCTCCTCGACGCTCGCAGCGGCACATCGGACCTCTCCTGCCTCGTCGCGTTCGCCGGCGGGCTTGCGCGCCAGGACGGCGGGCTGGTGGTCCCGTATGGCGTCACCGGTGACGCCTCGGGATCCGATGTTCGAGCGGCCGTCGACCGCGCCGCTGCAGAAGCCGCCGCCGAAGGGCTCGACGGCGACGGCATGTTGCGCGTCGGCGACTCGTTCACGAGTGCGACGGTCAATCTCGTCGCCGAACTCGACGCGTCGTTGGTCCTCCTCGCCTGGGACGGCCCGAAGTGGGCCGCGGACTACGCCTTCGGCAACGACATCGACGGTGTCGGTCAGGCATCGCCCGTTCCGACGATCGCCGCCCACCTGGTTCGTCCATGGGAACGCATCATCGTCCAACTCGGTCGACCGAGTACCGCGTGGCAGCGCGAGGACGTGCAGTTGACGGCCGACGTCATCGGGCACCTTCGCGAGGGAACCGAGGTCGAGCTGGTCGTGTTGTGCGACGACGAGCCCACCGCAGCAGTGTTCGAGCACGAGGGCGACCGCACTCGCGATCGTGACCGCGACCGCGACCGGATGACCGTCATCACCGACCGGGCGGAGCAGGAGGACATGATGAACCGGGTCGCACCCACCGATCTGGTGATGGTGCCGGCCCACATCATCTACGACATGCCGCCGTGGCGCCTGCGCCGGCTCGTGCGCCGCCTTCAGGACACGAACCTTGCGGTGGTCGGCGGGCCCCACCGTCTGACGGTCTCGCAGGGCGTGACCACGCGTCCGCTGTCGATGGCGATCGGGCCTCGACTCGCCACTGGCTGAAGCCGACCCACCACGAATTCCCTGAAGGAGCAATCCGCTTCTCCGGAATGCCAAATGGCCCGGGTCGTCGAGGAGTGTTCGTGTCGAGAAGCATCGTCCGGTTGCTGGGGATCGTCGTCGCGACCGGTCTGGTGGTCACCTCGTGCAGCAGCGACGACGACGTCGACAGCGCACCGTCCACGGCGGCCGTGGCCGACACGTCCGTCCCGGCGTCGACGAGCCCGGCAACCACGGAGCCGTCGGGCGAGTTCGACCCGTACGCGCAGACGCTGGAGTGGTCAGAGTGCGAGGAAGGCGAGTGCGCCGAGGTCACAGTGCCGATCGACTACGACGATCCGTCGGCGGGAACGACGACGATCGCGATGGTCCGTCAGCCCACCCAGGGGATCCGGGTGCCCGGGTCGGCACGCTGTTCGTCGATCCGGGCGGCCCGGACGAGTCGGGCATCGACTTCCTGGTGAACAACGGACCGTTCTTCGGGCTGCCGATCCTGGAGTCGTTCGACGTCGTCGGATTCGACCCGCGCGGTGTCGGGCAGGCGACGACTACGCGGCCGACTGCGCAGCGAACACCTGCGCCCTCGGATCCTCGGTGGACGAGATCGAACAGTCCGTGGCCGGTGTGTTCGACGCCGCATTCGCGGAGCCGTTGCCGACCGACGACCCCGACCGGCCACTGGCAGCGCACGCCCGACGGCTACGAGAGCAACATCGCGGAGTCGAACAAGGCGATCACGTGCCTGGACGCGCAGGTCGCCCCCGAACCCGAGTCGGCGCTGACGCTCAGCGCCGAGGGCGATGGCAACGAGATCGAGGTCACGACCAGTGACGACGGCACGATCGACGTCACCGTCACCGGTTCCGCCGAGTGGACGATGTCCGGGACCGGCGAAGAGACCGACGGCACCCTCGTCGTCACCGGCACCGGCACACCAGCGCAGGGTGCGGACGTCGATGCGGCACTCATCGTCGACACCAACGGCTGCGGCTGACCACGGCGACACCACCGGGAGTGCCCGGTCGTCAGTCGGGTGGGCGCATCGACGCGAGCCGGGTGCCGAGTCCGGCCCCGAACAGCGGCACGATCGGCCAGCGGGCGACGAACGTGCCACCGGTCGGATCGAGTTCGATCTCCATCCGGTGCGGGGTGGCGAGCAGGACGAGATCGACGGCGAGCCGGCCGTCGGCGAGCCGGGTCGCGCTGGTGGCGATCCAGTCGTCCGTCACCGTCCACTCGGCGGTGAGCGGCACCTCGAACGACGTCTCCCCCTCGTGGACGATCATGCGGGTATCGGTCGCGTCGATCGCGGTCACCGTCGGATGCGACGGACCACCGTCGGCCCGCACGAACGTCGCCGCTGCGACACCGGGAGCGTCACCGCCGAGGCGTTCGGACGCGGTGGGGAGCGCAAGGGTCGCGAGGCGTTCCGCGAGGGCGTCGTCGTCGGCCGACGGCGCGAGCTCGTCGTCGCCCATCGCGGGCAGGAGGTGCTCCCACATGGCGTCGAGCACGATCTGCATCACCTCGACGCAGGAGAACATGGCGACCACCGCGTCGTACTCGGGGAGCACGACCATGTACTGCCCGAAGGCGCCGTCACCGCGGTAGCCGTGGCGTGACATCCAGAGTTGGAAGCCGTACCCCTGCCGCCAGTCGGGCTCCTCGCGCTGGGGGTTGGGGACCTGCACGGAGGAGGCATCGGCGACCCAGCCCTCGGGGAGGAGCCGGCGGCCGCGCCACGTGCCGTCGTCGAGGTAGAGCTGGCCGAGCCGGGCGATGGCGTCGAGGTTCGTGTGGACGCCGGAGTACCCGAGGTCGACGCCCGTCGGCGTGCGGGCCCATCGGACGTCGCGAATGCCCAGCGGGTCGAGGACTCGGGGCCGGAGGTAGCCGACGAGCGACTCGCCGGCGAGGCGCTGCAGGATGGTCGCCAGTGCCAGCACGGGTGGCTGGTTGTAGGCGAACAGCGTGCCGGGCTCGGCGTCGGGAGCGATGGTGAACAGGCCGTGGACCGGGTCGTCGGGGTCGGCGGCCGTCGCCTCGAGGATCATCTCGCGGTCGTGTCCGGTCGCCATCGAGGCGATGTGGCGGATCGTCATCCGCCGTGTGCGTTCGTCGGTGTCGGCGTCGAACAGCTCGGGCAGGTGGTCGCTGACGAGATCGTCGAGCGACAAGCGCCCCTCGCCGACCTGCAGGCCGAGCGCCGTGCCGGTGAACGACTTGCTCAACGAGTAGACCAGGCGGCTGCGGTCACCGGTGTGCGGGGTCCAGTACCCCTCGGCGATCCGCCGCCCGTGGCGTTGGATGACCAGACCGTGCGGTTCGATGCGCGGGTCGCGCTCGATGGCATCGAGGAACGCAGCGATCCCCCTCGCGTCCGCTCCCTGGGCCGCCGGGGTGTCCACGTCGACGCTGGTCACGCGCGGTCGCTGCCGGCGGCCATGGGAACCGGTTCGATGTCGTCGGCCGGGTCGAAGCCGAGCACCTGGCCGTAGAACCACAGCTCGGCTTCGGTCGCTCGGACGACGTTCGCTGCTCGGCGGAAGCCGTGTCCCTCACCCGCGAACACCACGTACGCGACGGGCACGTCCTTGGCACGCAGCGCCTCGACGATCCGCTCGGAGTGGCTCGGCGGGACCACGGTGTCGTCGGCCCCCTGCAGCACGATCAGCGGCGTCGACAGCTCGTCCACGCGGTTGATCGGTGACCGCTCCGCGTACAGATCCGCCGCGTCGGGCCACGGCCCGATCAGCTGGATCGAGTACTGCGACTCGAATTTGTGGTCGTCGGACATCAACGCCACGAGGTCGGTGACACCGAACAGGTTCGCCCCGGCGGCGAAGAGGTCTCGTCCCGCGAGGGCGAGCAACGTCGTCGTGCCGCCCGCACTCCCGCCGCGGATCAGGAGACGCCTGCCGTCGACGTCGCCTCGATCGACGAGGTGGCGTGCGGCGGCGATGGCGTCCTCGACGTCGGTGACGCACCACTGGCCCCGCAGCAGGTTGCGGAACGCACGCCCGTATCCGGTGCTGCCCCGGTAGTCGACGTCGACCACCGCGAAGCCGCGGCTGGTCCAGAACCGATGACCGTAGCTCGCACTGAACTGCCGTGGCGCCGCGTGGGTCGGCCCGCCGTGGATCATCACGAGCAGCGGGGGCAGCTCGCCGGCGGGCAGCTCGACGTCGACGTGGGCGGGCGCGTAGTACAGGCCGTGGGCGACGCCACCGCCCTCGGTCGGAAAGGTGATGAACTCCGGCTCGGGCAGGAAGGCCGAGTCGTAGCCGAGGGCGCGCGCCGGGCGGAGCACCTCGACGCGGTCACCGGTCACCTGCACCACCTCGGGCGTCCGGTCGAACGATGCTCCGACGAAGGTGACCCGATCACCGGATCGCCGCACCGAGGTGACCGACGTGTAGGGCAGGTCGACGTCCAGGCTGAGCCGGTCGCCGCGCGGGTCGCCGATCACGTGGACGTCGGGCGCAAACCGGGATCCACCGAAGACCCAGTGCGGTTGCACGATGTCGAAGTCACCGGTGACGACGTCCCCGAGAGCCCCGCTGTCGACGTCGACGCGGTACAGGTTCCACCAGTCGGTCCGGTCGGTGGCCACCACCAGCGACCCGTCCGGGAACCACGCCGGCTCCTGGACCGCCTCGTCACCGTTGCCGACCAACCGGCGCGCCTGCGAGGCGTCGCCGTCGTCGAGACGGGCGATCCAGAGCTCGGTGGCATCCCACGGCATGTTGGGATGCATCCACTGGATCCAGACGACCCGGGTCCCGTCCGGCGACACGCGCGGGGAGGCGTAGAAATCGGCCCCGGTCGCGAGGACGCGGACCTCGCCCGATCCGTCGGTCGCGACGGCCACGACCTCGTTGAGCGCTTCGGTACGGTCGGGCACTCCGTGGCGCTCACGCACGCAGACGAACCATCTCCCGTCGGGCGTCGGTCGGCCATCCGCGTAGCGGTCGCCGCGCGGCACCGCCGGTTCGGGCGTGAGCAACTGCGGTTCACCGCCCGGTTCGAGGCGACGCAGGCGCTGGTCGCCGAACTCGACGTAGTACGCCACGCCGTCGCTCGCCCACCAGGCTCCGCCGCCGTACTCGTGAACGCTGGTGCGCACGTTCGCGTCCGGCGGCGTCACCTCGGCCGTCCCGCCGTCGCGGTGCCGGACGAGCGCGGTTCGCCCGCCCTCGTCGGGTCGCATCTCGGCCCACCAGGTGTCGTCGCCGTCGGGGACGACCTCGGCGATCGAGACGGCACCGCCGACCATCGATCGAGCGGTGATCGGCGACGGCCAGGTACCAGCGGGCAGTGTGCGCATGCGACATGTTCGCAGACGACCGAGCGGCCCGCGCGAGGATGATCCGGTGCACGCCGCCATCACTGCCGCGCTCGGATTCCCACCTCGCCGGCGGCATCCTGCGCGACCACCTCGTCTTCATCTGTCTGATCATCGCCGTCCTGGTGATCCAGCTCTGCGCCGGGTGACGCTGTCGACACCGCCGCGCAGGGTCGGGCACGGATCTGCGATCCGACGATCCACCTGCTCGCGCTGATCCACCTGCTCGCGCTGATCCACCTGCTCGGGATGATCAAGACGCTCTGACGTTCAGCGCGACCAGGTGAACGGGTACCGCTCGTCGCACGCGGCGCGGGCGACGTCGGTCACCTTCAGCGGGACGAACGTGTCGAGCATCACCGCCACCTCCTCGGTCGCCGCCCGGTCGAGGCTCGCCTCGACGCTGCCGGGCTGGGGGCCGTGGACGAAACCGGCCGGGTGGTACGAGATCGATCCGACGTCGATACCCGATCCGGCACGGCTCATGAAACTGCCCGCTGAGTAGAAGAGCACCTCGTCGGAGTCGGTGTTCGCGTGGTGGTACGGAACCTTGACGGCATCGGGGTGGAAGTCGAACGGCCGGGGAACGAACGAGCAGACGACGGCGCCCGGGAGCTCGAAGGTCTGGTGAACCGGGGGCGGCTGGTGGAGCCGCCCGACGATCGGCTCGAAGTCGGCGATGTTGAACGCGTACGGGTAGACGCACCCGTCCCACCCGACGACGTCGAAGGGATGGGTGCGATGGACGTGCCGCGACCATCCCGCCCGGTTGCGCACCAGCACCGGGATCGGCGCGCCCAGCTCGTCGTCGACGACGGTGAGTTCGGTCGGGGCACGCAGGTCGCGTTCGCAGTACGGAGCGTGCTCGAGGAACTGGCCGAAGCGTGACAGGTACTTCGACGGCGCGGCGACGTGGCCGCGGCTGGCGATGACGAGGGCACCGAGCGGTGCGTCGCCCGTGACCAGCCAGCGGTGGGTGGTCGAGGCAGGGACGACGACGTAGTCACCGGCGCCGACGTCGAGCCGGCCGAACACCGAGTCGAGCCGACCGTGGCCGTGCTGCACGAAGACGAGCTCGTCGCCGACCGCGTTCCGATACAGCCCACTGTCGGCTCCCGCGCTGACCCACGCGACCTCGACGTCGTCGTTGGCGAGCAGGACCTGACGACCGGAGACCAGGTCGGCGCCGGGCACCACTGCGAGCGCAGAGGTGCGGATGTGCCGAGGGGTGAGCGGCACATCCGCCGTCGCTTCCACGGCGGGGGTCTCCACCGGTTCGATGGCGACCAGCGAGGACGGTGAGTGCCGGTGGTAGAGCAGCGACGAGTTCGACGAGAAGCCCTCCTGACCCATCAGCTCCTCGGCGAGGCGGCGGCCGGACTCGTCGAGGTGGTGGGTGTGGCGCTTGGCAGGTACGTCGCCGAGCGATCGGTAGTAGGGCACGTCAGTCTCGCCTCACAGGTTGCCCCGGCGCTCCTGCTCGTGCTCGATCGACTCGAACAACGCCTTGAAGTTGCCCTCACCGAAGCCGGTGGCACCACCACGCTGGATGATCTCGATGAACACGGTCGGGCGATCGGTGATCGGCTCGGTGAACAGCTGCAGCAGGTGCCCGTCGCTCTCGTGGTCGACGAGGATGCCGAGCTGCTCGACGGCATCCCATGGCACGTCGAGGAAGCCGAGCCGGTTGCGGACGTCGTGGAAGTACTCGGCGTTCGCTTCGAGGAACCGAACGCCGCGAGCGCGCAGCGCGGTGATCGCCTGGACGATGTCGCTCGTGCCGAGCGCGATGTGTTGCACGCCCGGCCCGCGATAGGTGTCGAGGTACTCCTGGATCTGGCTGCGTTTGAGGCCTTCGGCGGGTTCGTTGAGCGGCATCGTGACGCCGGCGTCGTTGGTCATCACCGTGGATCGCAGCGCGCTGTACTCGGTGGCGATCTGGTGCTCGTCGAAGTGGCGGAGCTGCCGGAAGCCCATCACGTCTTCGTAGAACCCCACCCATCCGTCGAGCTTGCCCGCCTCGACGTTGCCGACGACGTGGTCGATGCGTTCCAGCCCGACCGGCGGACCGACGGGCTTCGGCGGCAGGCCGGTGGTGAGGTAGCCCGGGCAGTAGTGACCGGTGTAGTCACGGCGATCGACGAAGGTGTGCTTGGTCTCGCCGTAGGTACCGATCGCGGCGAGTCGCAGCGTGCCGTGTTCGTCGCTGAGTTCGTAGGGCTCACGGACCGACCGGGCACCGCGGGCGATCGCCGCCTCGTAGGTGGCGGTGGCGTCGTCGACGACGAACGCGAGATCCTGCGCACCGTCACCGTGCTCGCGGACGTGGGTCCAGATCGGCGAGTCGGGCGTGAGGCCGGCCGTGACGACGAAGCGGATGTCCCCCTGCTCCAGCAGATACGACGCGACGTCGTCGCATCCGGTCTCCGGCCCCGCATAGGCGGTGACCTCGAACCCGAAGGCAGCCGTGAGGAAGCCGGCGGTGGCGCGGGCGTTGCCGACGTAGAACTCGACCGAATCCCAGCCCTTCAGGCGCGATGCCGGCGCGGTCGCGACACGTTCGAGTGTGGTCATGTCAGATCCCCCAGTGACGGCTCGTGAAGCACCAATCGTCTCTCGGCCGAACAGAACGATCAAGACTTCTCTTGATCACTGTGCAGATTGTCTACTCTCCACGCATGGGGACGCTCGAAAGTGGTCACGATGCCCAATGAGCCGTGGGACGATCTCGATGCGCGGCTGATCGGCCTGCTTCGCTCGACGCCGAACCTGCCGGTGGTCGAGATGGCCCGCCGGCTCGACGTCGCGCGGGGAACGGTGCAGGCCCGCCTCGACCGGTTGATCCGGGACGGCGTGATCGTCGGCTTCGGACCCGACGTCGATCGCGCGGCGGCCGGGTTCGGCGTGCTCGCCTTCGCGACGCTCGAGATCGCACAGGGCAGCGACGCTCAGATCGTGGCCGGCCTCGACGACATCGCCGAGGTGTTGGAGGTGCATGCCGTCACCGGTCCCGGCGATCTCCACCTGCGCATCGTCGCTCGGTCGAACGAGCACCTCCACGATGTGCTGCAACGCATCCTCGAACTGCCCGGCATCACCCGAACCGAGACCCACCTCGCGCTGCACACCTCGATCGATCGCACCGTCGCCGACCTCGTCGGCGCGAGACTCACGACCTGACACCGAACGCGAGGAGCTCCCATGTCGTCCGAACCCCTGCTCGTCACCAAACGGCCCGACGGTGTCGCCATCGTCTCGACCAACGACGATCCGCTCAACCGCATGTCGGTCGCGTACATCGACCTGCTCGACGAGGTGATCGACGACATCGCTGCCGACGACGCGATCCGGGCATTCGTGCTCACCTCGGAGGGAACCACCAACTTCTCGGTCGGGATGAACCTCAAGGAACTCGGCGGCGTCATGCGTGAGCGCGGGGTGGACGCCTTCTTCGACCAACGAGTCGACCTGATCTCGCGCATCGAGACGATGGGCAAGCCGTCCGTGGCCACCCTGTTCGGCTACTGCCTGGGCGGCGGGCTCGAGCTGCCGCTCGGCTGCACGTTCCGCCTGGCTGCCGCCGAAGGAGCCTCGATCGGGCTGCCCGAGATGGACCTCGGCACCACACCGGCGTGGGGTGGGTCGGCCCGCCTCGCCAAGTGCGTCGGCCGCAACCACGCGCTCGACATGATCCTGAGGGCCAAGAAGATCACCGGCCCGGAAGCGCTCTCGATCGGCCTCGTCACCGAGGTGTGGCCGCTCGCCGAGCTGAAGGATCGCGCAATCGCATTGGCCGTCGAACTCGCCGCGCAGCCGCGCCTGGCGGTGAAGGCGGTGCTCGATGCCCTGCACGACAGCGAGGACAAGACCCTCGAGGAGCTGCTCGCCGCGGAGCGCGCCGGGGTCCACGCCACCAGGAACACGCCCGACTCCGCCGAGGGCATCACCGCGTTCCTCGAGAAGCGACGACCGGTGTTCAACCGGTCGCTGCCGACCGCCACCCCGTGACCGTCACCCCGTGACCGTCGACGCCGTCAGGGGCGCGAGGGATCGATCACCACGTCGGCGCGATGGCGGGTTGCGGCGATGAGCGCGGCGTTCGCCTCGTCCGACGCCAGGACGAACTCGCGAGCGTCGTCGGGCGACCGGCCGTGCGCGACGTGGCGGTTGACGAGTCGTTCGACCCTCGTGTCGTCATCGACGTCGATGTAGGCGATCTGGTCGAACAGCGCTCGCAGTGCTCGCCAGGGAGGGCGTTCGAGGAGCAGGTAGTTGCCTTCGACGATCACGATGTGGTCGTCCGGCTGGACGCTGATCGCAGCATCGGTCGTGCGGTCGGCGACGCGGTCGAACAACGGCCCCGACACCGGACCGTCGGTGTGGCGCAGCTGTTCGACGAGCCGTACGAAGCCGTCCGCGTCGAACGTCTCGGGCGCGCCCTTCACGGCACGCAACCCCAACCGGTCGAGTTCGGTGTTGTCGAGATGGAAGCCGTCCATCGGCACCACGACGGCGCCGAGTGCGTCGGCCAGACGGGCGGCGACGGTCGACTTGCCGCTTCCCGGCGGCCCGGCCAGGCCGAACACGTAGCGACGGCGGCCGCGTGCGTCGTCCGCGACCCGCGAGACCAGCTCGGCGAACCCGAGCTCCGAACCGTCGTCGCGCTCACCCATCGGCGCGGGCGGGCGTGGCCGGCCAGGTGCCGGCTCGGAATGCCTGCCAGGCACCGGTCGCGCCGAGCGCCCAGATCACCAGAACCGGTTGGAAGAAGAGCCGGGCGAACCGCTTGGTGTCGGTGTCGAGCCCGAATGCGTCGACGCCCTCGGTCCACTGGGCGATGTTGCCGGGGAAGATGACGACGAAGAAGGCTGCCACGATCGTGCCGACCACGACCCGGTGGCGGGGCAGCCCGATCAGCGCAGCGCCGAGCGCGATCTCGACGATGCCGGATGCGATGACGACGACGTCCTCGTCGATCGGGAACCACGCGGGCACCTGCGCCTGGAATTCACTGCGTTGGGTGGTGAGGTGACCGATCCCGGCGCCGATCAGGGCCCCGCCGAGGAGCCAGCGCAGCACCGAACGGAGGCCGACACCATCGAGCGGACGTGAGATGTCGGACATGGTCCGATGGTACGGCAGGGAACGGTCGATCAACCCGGCTCGACGACGCGTGCGGTCTGCTCGGCGATCGCGTGTTCTTCGTCGGTGGGGACGACGAGCACGGCCGTCGATGCGTCGTCTCGCGAGATCACCGGCTCGGAGCGCTCGTTGCGGCCCTCGTCGAGGGCGATGCCGAACACGCCGAGCCCGGCGCACACCCGCGAGCGCACGAGCGCGCTGTGCTCACCGATGCCGGCGGTGAACACCAGCGCATCACAGCCCCCGAGCACGGCGACGTAGGCCCCGACGTACTTGCGGATCCGGTGGCAGAACACGTCGAGCGCGAGGTCGGCGGCCGCTGCGTCAGCCGACGGCCCGGCGGTGATGCGTGCCGTGATCTCGCGCATGTCCGAGTCGCCACACAACCCGAACAGACCGCTCGACCGGTTGAGTTCGGCGAGCACGTCGGCTTCCGACTGACCGCTGGCGGCGGCGACGTGGCCGATCACGGCGGGGTCGATGTCGCCCGAACGTGTGCCCATCACGAGGCCTTCGAGCGGCGACAGCCCCATCGAGGTCTCGACGCTGCGGCCGTGGTCGACCGCGGTGATCGACGCGCCGTTGCCGAGGTGGGCGACGATCAGGTCGAGTTCGTCCCGCGGGCGCCCGAGCACGGCGGCGGCGCGCGTCGACACGTAGTCGTGCGAGGTTCCGTGGAAGCCGTAGCGGCGAACGCCGTACTGGTCGTACCACTCCGCCGGCACGGCATATCGGTAGGCCGCCGGCGGCAGCGTGCGGTGGAACGCCGTGTCGAACACCGCGACCTGGGCGAGACTCGGCCAGGCGACCCGGGCGGCTTCGATGCCGGCGAGGTTGGCCGGGTTGTGCAGCGGGGCGAGCGGCGCGAGTTCGCGGATCGCGTCGACCACGGCGTCGTCGATGCGGACCGGCTCGGAGAACACGTCGCCGCCGTGCACCACCCGGTGCCCGATCGCCTCGATCGGTCGGCCGAGCCGTTCGACCCCTGCGACGACGTCGCGGAGGGCCGCTGCATGGTCGACGACCTCCTCGACGATGCCACCCGCCAGGTGTTCGCCGGTGTCGGAGTCGACGAGTTGGTACTTGACCGACGAGCTGCCGGCGTTCAGCACGAGCACCAACATCGTCACACCGTCACGTTTCAGGCCCGGTCAGCCGGTCGGCACGGTCGGCACGGTCGGCGCCGACCTGGATGGCGGTGATCGCGATCGTGTTGACGATGTCCGTGACGGTGGCACCACGCGACAGGTCGTTGACGGGCTTGTTGAGCCCCTGGAGCACGGGGCCGACGGCGACGGCACCGGCCGAGCGCTGCACCGCTTTGTAGGTGTTGTTGCCGGTGTTGAGGTCGGGGAAGATGAAGACGGTGGCGGAGCCCGCCACCGTGCTGTCGGGCAGCTTGCTGCGGGCGACGTCGAGGTCGACGGCGGCGTCGTACTGGATCGGCCCCTCCACCTTCAGGTCGGGGCGCAGCTCCCGTACCCGTTCGGTCGCCGTGCGCACCTTGTCGACATCGGCGCCGGTGCCCGAGGCGCCCGTCGAGTAGCTGAGCATCGCGATCCGGGGTTCGATGCCGAACATTGCGGCCGTGTCGGCGGACGAGATCGCGATGTCGGCGAGCTGTTGGGCGTTGGGGTCCGTGTTGACGGCGCAGTCGCCGTAGACGAGCACGCGGTCGGACAGCAACATCAGGAACACGCTCGACACGATCGAGATGCCGGGCTTGGTCTTCACGAACTCGAGGGAGGGGCGGATCGTGTGGGCGGTCGTGTGCATCGCTCCGGACACCATGGCGTCGACGAGACCTTCGTGCACCATCATCGTGCCGAAGTAGCTGACGTCGGTCATGATGTCGTGGGCGAGTTTGAGCGTGATGCCCTTGTGGCCGCGCAGCTCGAAGTACCGCTGTCCGAACCGATCGAGCCATTCGCTGTCGAGCGGGTCGATCACGGGCACGTCGTCGAGGACGAGTCCGAGTTCGGTGGCCCGCTCGCGGACGGCATCGACGTTGCCGAGCAGGGTGAGATCACACACCTGGCGACGCCTGATCCGGTCGGCGGCGCGCAGGACCCGGTCGTCGGCACCTTCGGGCAGGACGATGTGGGCACGGGCGGCCCGAGCGCGTTCGATGAGCTCGTACTGGAACATGACGGGCGTCATCACGTCGGAGCGCCCGATCTCGATGCGGTGTTCGAGCACGTTCAGGTCGACGTGTTCCTCGAAGTGGCCGAGGGCGATGTCGATCTTGCGTTGGTCGCCGGCGGTGATCGCTCCCTCGACGGCGTTGGCGGCGATCGCGGTGTCGTAGGTGTCGGTGTCGACGGCCAGCAGCGGGATCGTCGAGCCGCCGGACATCCCGTCGATCAACGCGACGACCCTCGGGTCGGGCCGCAGACCACCACTGACGAGCACGCCGGTGACACCGGGGTAGGCCGACGACGACCGCGTCGTCGCCGCGGCGATGATCACGTCGGCGCGGTCACCCGGGGTGATGAAGACGGTGTCGTCGAGCACGTGGTCGAGCAGGTTCTGCACCGACATGGCGGCGACCTTGATGGCTCCCACCGGCCGGGTGAGGTCGTCGGGGTCACCGGCGACGAGCTCGGCGCCCAGCGCCCTGCGGAGCTGGTCGAGCGACGGCTGACGCAGCGTCGGCTCCTCGACGATCGCCCAGACGGGGTCGTCGAGGGCGATGCGGCCCAGTGCGTCGTCGAGCAGTTCGAGCGCCGTCGGTTCGACCCGGTTGACGATGATCGCCGCGATCGCATCCTCGCCGAACGAGTCGCGCCCGATCACGATCCGTTCGACGATCTCGGCGGCGCTGCAGCGATGCCCGTCGACGACCGCCACGATCGGGAGTCCGAGGTGTTCGGCGATTCGGGCGTTGACCTCCAGCTCGATCGGTGAGGACGCCCCGGTGAAGTCGGTCCCCTCGACCACGACGAAGTCGCTGGCCGATTCGATCTGCTTGAACCGCTCGACGATCCGTTCCATGCCGGCACGGTTCGCCGGGCCGACATCGGTGCGTTGCGCGGCGGTGAAGGCGTAGCCGATGCGCTCGTCGGGCACCTGGTACTGCGAGCGGATCAACTCGAGGTCGTTGTCGGGGAGCGCCTGGACGACCGGACGGTAGAAGCCGACGCGCGACACCCGGCGCGACAACAGCTCGACCAGCCCGAGTGCCACGATCGACTTGCCGCTCGCCGGTCCCATCGCCGTGAGATAGACCGCTCCTGCCACGGGTTCGAGCGTAGCCCTGGTGTGTCCAGGCGGTTCCCGATTCGAGCGGGAGGCGCTGCGAGCGGTGCAGCGGGGGGCGGTGCGAGCGGAGGGGCGGTGCGAGCGGAACAGCTGCGCGAGCGGAGCGGGCCGCTCAGTCCGGCTCGACGAAGCACCTGACCAGCTCCGCGACCGTGCTGCGTTCGCGTCGGGCGTCGGCGCTGCCCCCGCACAACAGCCGTGAGGCCCGCGCCGGCCGGTCGTCGAGCAGGTCGCCGTGGCCCATCGAGTCGATCACGACGTGCGTCGCACCGGGTGGCGCGGCGGCGGCGAAGTGCTGGTGGTTCACTGCCGCCGGTGCACAGCGACCTCCGAGGCCGGCGCCGACGACGAGTGTCCTGGCGGTGAACCCTGCCGGCTCGGCCGCTGCGACCGGCGCGCTCGGGTGTCGTCCTGCGCCGTCGACCGGGTCGATGACGACGACGCCGTGGGGCTCGACGTGTTCCGCGACCCGCCAGGCGACCTGCCCGCCGCGGGAGTGCCCGGCGAGCCACACCTCGTCCGCTCCGCGGGTGGCGACGACGTGTTCGACCAGCCGGGTCCCCGCCGCGGCCTCCTCGGCCGGCGACGGGTGCCCTGCGAGAGGACCGGGGCCCCGGCGGTACATCTGGGGCGCGACGATCGAGGTCCGGTCGGACACGATCGACGCGAACAACGACCGGTAGCTCCACGGCGACACCATGAAGCCCGGGAAGAAGACGATCACGCGACCGCCTGGTGCGTTCGACCGGCCCGGGTCGACCAGGAGGGCGCGCACGGCGCCGGGCAGGTCCGTTGCGGTGGCGAACACCGGGTCGACGCTGCCCACGCCGTGACCGTACCAACCCCCCAGCGATGAGCGAACGCCCCGGATACCGAGCTTTCGCTCATCGCCCCCCGCTCGAACCCCCCAGCGATGAGCGAGCGCCCCGGATACCGAGCTTTCGCTCATCGCCCCCCGCTCGAATCGCCGAGCGATGAGCGTACGGCCGCCATCCGGTCCGCTCGCTCGTGACCGGAGCGGTCAGGTCGTGCGGGCGAGGCCGTCGAGGATGAGGTCGAGCACGAGCTCGAAGCTGCGGGCGGTGTCGCCGTCGAGATGTTGCTGGATGTGGGTGACGGTGTGGGGCAGCTGCTCGGCGGAGAGCCCCTCCATGAAGGTGCGGGCGAGCGCGTCGGGGTCGCTGCCGGCGGGGATGACGTAGGCCATCGCCTGCTCCTGGAGGGTGTAGCCGATCACGTGGTTGTTGACGGCGTGGAAGGCGAGGTGGGCCACCGGGGGTGGCATGTCGGTGGCGGCGAGCGCGGCGAGGAGGTACTCCATGTGTTGGACGCGGGCCGGGCCCGGGAGTTGGCGCAGCCACAGCGACGCCGCCCACGGGTGCCGCACGAGCGCCGCACGCGTGTCGATGGCGAGCGTGCGCACGGCGACCAGCGGGTCGTCGTCGGGATTCGGCGCGGGGATCTCGGCGGCGACCGCGTCGACCATGAGTGCGAGCACCTCGTCCTTGTTGGCGACGTGGTTGTAGAGCGACATCACCTCGTAGCCGAGCTCGGCGGCGAGCTTGCGCATCGAGAGGGCGTCGGTGCCGCGCTCGTCGGCGAAGGCGACCGCCCGGGCGACGATCGATTCACGATCGAGGGGTTCACGTTCGGTCGTCGCCGCACTCACGCTTGACAACGTACACTGTACGCAGTACAACGTACAGTGTACGTACAGCCTCGACTGGAGATCCAGATGTCCTCCCCCACCACCACCCACGGGTCCGCCGCCGCCCGCCCGCTCCCCACCACGATGTCCGCCGTGACCGCTCGCGTGTACGGCGGCCCCGAGGTGCTCGCGACAGAGGAACTGCCGGTGCCGAGTCCGGATGCCGGCGAGCTGCTGGTCGAGGTGCGGGCGTCGTCGCTCAACGCGCTCGACTGGCACTTCCTCACCGGCACGCCGTACCTGATGCGGCTGATGTTCGGCCTGCGTCGCCCGAAGCGGTTCGTGCGTGGCGCCGACGTCGCCGGCGTGGTCGTCGCCGTCGGCGATGGTGTCACCCGGTTCCGGGTGGGCGACTCGGTGTTCGGCGAGGGCGCCGGTGGTGGCTGTGGTGAGTACCTCACCGTGGAGGAGACCAGCGTGGTGGCGATTCCGGACGGCGTGTCGTTCGAGTTCGCCGGCGCCACGCCCGTTGCCGGGCTGACCGCGCTGCAGGGTCTACGCACCCACGGCGCGGTCCGGCCAGGCGATCGCGTGCTGATCAACGGCGCGGCCGGCGGGGTGGGCACGATGGCGGTGCAGATCGCGAAGGTGCTGGGCGCGCACGTGACGGCGGTGTGCAGCACTCGCAACGTCGAGATGGTCCGCTCACTCGGCGCCGACGAAGTGCTCGACTACACCAAGGACGACTTCGTCGCCGGCGGTGCACGTTTCGACGTGATGCTCGACAACGTCGGCAACCGGCGTCCCCAGGAGGTCCGCAGCGTGATGCTGGCGGGCGGACGGTACGTGGCGACCAGCGGACCAAAGGCCAACCGCTGGGTCGATCCCCTCCCCTACCTCGTGCGGGCCCGGTTGGCGTTCGTGCGGTCGGGCGCGTCGTTCCACCAGTTCACCGCTGCGGCCGACGTCGACGACCTCACGTTCCTCGGCGAGCTACTCGCCTCGGGACGGCTCGTGCCGGAGATCGATCGTGTCGTCGGCCTCGACGGTGTCGCCGACGGCCTCGCCGAGATCGGGTCCGGCCACGCCCGAGCCAAGATCGTCGTCGTCCCCTGACACTCCCGTCTCCCCCAACCTTCCACCACCCCGTTTGCGTACAACTTCGAGTGGGGCGGGTCACCCAACTCCGCACACAAACAGCCGCCGACCGAACCCTGACGCTTGCGCACAACTTCGGGAGGGACGGCTCACCCCAATCCGCACACAAACAGCCGCCGACCGAACCCTGACGCTTGCGCACAACTTCGGGAGGGACGGCTCACCCCAATCCGCACACAAACAGCCGCCGACCGAACCCTGAAGTTTGCGTCCAACTTCGGGTGGGACGGGTCACCGGAATCTGAACGCAAACGGATGTGTCACACGCCGGCGCGGTCGAGCACGTTGGCGGTCACCCGGGCGACGGCGGCGTCCGAAGCGAGCCCGAAGACCCAGTCGGTCGTGCCGACGGTGACGACCTCGCCGCCGTCGGGTCCGAATGGGCGGCACGTGAGCATGACGGCGTTGCCGTGGCGGACGCGGGCGAGGTTCGTGTCGCCGTCGTCGCCGTAGAGGCGGGTCGCGATGAACTCGGCGTCGCCCTGATCGCTGAGGGCCGAGATCGACGCCGGGTACTCGCCGACAACGAGGTTGCTCGACGGCGTGAACGCGACGATCTCGATGTCGGCGGGCAACCCGGCATGCGGCCGCGCGACCGGGAGCTGGAGATCGTCGAACGTGAGCGGGCAGCCCAACGTCTCGTAGCCGACCACGCCGTCGTCGGCGCCGAGCACGTCGCCGTAGCCGAGGCCGGTGCCCTCGAGCATCCAGTGGTCGTCGCGGTAGACGACGAAGCCACCGACGCCACGGGGAGTCGCCCGGCCGAAGCGATGGTAGAGACCGAACGCGGAGCCGGCGCCGAGCAGCTCCCACTCCGGTCGGCCCACGAGCGGGTCGGCCCACATGCCGGTCATCTCGCCGGCCCGGCCATCGGCCACGACCGGGTCGGCGACGTGAGCGGCGTACTTGTGGCACACCATCCTGATCCCGCCGTCGATCGCACCACCGATCGCACCGGCGGTCTCTCCGTCGATGTCGCCGGGCGCGT
This sequence comes from Ilumatobacteraceae bacterium, assembly GCA_963715285.1. Classification (GTDB taxonomy): domain Bacteria; phylum Actinomycetota; class Acidimicrobiia; order Acidimicrobiales; family Ilumatobacteraceae; genus Sva-07. Next base: position 203,756 of record CAVQRU010000044.1, read on the forward strand.
CCGCGGCGTCACGATGACGTTGACCCGCCGCCTCCTCCAGGCGGACCTGCCAGAACATCGTGTTGCCCGAGAAGCTGACGAAACGGCCGCCGCCGCGCACGTGTTCCTCGACCGCGCGGCGCTGCCCGGCCGACCAGTATTCGTCGTGGCCCACGCTGATCACGGTGTCGTAGCCGGCGAGCGCGTCGGGGTCGAGGTCGAGATCGGACGACACGGCGTAGTCGAACCGGTAGCCCGCACGTTCGGCCCATTCGACGAAGCGACGGGCGTGGGTGAACCATCCGGTCGAACCGATGGCCGCGGGATAGTCGTGCTCGGTGCGGTACGCCTGGAAGATCGCCCCGTCGACGTCGGGTTCCTCGCCCCAACGGACCGGGCGGGCCTTGCGATCGTCGCGCTCGACGTCGGGACGCGACAGCATCCCGCGTCCGAACGGACGGGCGTGGGAGACCGTGTGGCCGCCCGTGTAGAGGCTGCGGCCTCCCCACGTGTTGTAGGCGTGCCACGTGTTGGTGTCGAGCACGTACAGCGCCCGGGGTCGAGCGGGATCCTCCGGCCGGCTGCGCACGACGAAGCAGGCGTGCGCGACGTCTCGTCCGGCGGGAGCGCCATGGGCGGTGAGCGTGACGAGGTGAAACCCGGGTCGCCAGTTGTCGCCGACCGTGAACTCGACCGAAGCCGGCCAACGACACCCGTGCGAGTCGGCGTCGGCCGGCGGTGCGACGTATGTGCCCTCGACGCTGGTGGCATGCCAACACTCCTCGCGCGTGCCTCCCCACCGTTCGACGAGGACATCGAAACGTCCTGCTCGAGTGGACACGTGGAGCGTGACCGTGTCCCCGGACCGGTAGCTGAGCCGACCGGCGTACCCCTCGATGTCGTCGTGGAAGGTCTGGTCGTCAGCCATCCACCGAACCTACCGACCCACCGCAACCACGTCTGTGCACAACTTCGCGTGGTACGGGCCACCAAGATCTGCACACAAACGACGACGGCGAGCAACCCCACGTGCGCACGTTTGCGCACAACTACGCGTGGGACGGGCCACCAAGACCTGCACACAAACGGGGAGGGGTGGCCTGGACACGGTGCGGGCGGTCACGTCGTGAACGGAACGGTCAGAACAGCGGATCCTGGAGGGGCGTCGGGGCCAGATCCTCGATGTCGAAGAGTTGCGTCAGGTCGGTGATCGGGGTGGCGCCGCGGCGGGCAAGCGAGTGGTTGCCGTCGGTTGCTCCGTCGCCCATCCAGACCGCGACCGGGCAGTAGCGGCGGTCGAGTGATTCCTTCGCGCCGGTCCAGGTTCCGCCGGACCCGTCCTCGGCCGCGACGACGAACGTCACCTGCGACAGGGCGTAGACGATCTTGTTGCGGCCGATCGCGCTGCCCGCGCTGAACCTGGCGTCGGGGGCGTACGGGCTGGCGATGCACAGTTCGCCGGCGTGCACCCGGCGTCGGATCTCCGCACTGCGCGATGCCAGCGAGATCCCCTCCGCCGGTATCCCCACCGCCACCCCGCCCGCCTCGAGCGCTCCGTCCATCGCCGCCTGGTCGACCCCCCGGGCGAGTCCGCTCACCACGGGCCGGCCGTGTTCGACGGCGAGCACGGCGGCACGACGGGCCACGTCGAGTGCAGGCGCGGCGGCGTCGCGGGAACCGACGACGCCGAGGCTCGGACGGTCGAGCCAGTCGACGGGCCCCGCCGTCAGCAGGAACGGCGGGCAGCCGTGACCGAGCCGTTCGCGCAGCCGGGCCGGGAACCGGTCGTCGAGCGCCGAGATCAGCGAGACGCCGCCGTCGGCGAGGCGTTCCTGTTCGAAGCTCATCGCCGTGGCCGCGTCGAGGAGCGTGCGATACCGGTTGGCCTCGTCGTCGTCGACGCCGGCGCGCTCGGCGATCGTTGCCACGTCGGCACCGAGCAGATCGGCCGGATCGACGCGTTCGACGAGCTGCCAGAACTCCCGCGCGGTCATCGGCGCGGCGTCGAGCCGGACGAGCCGGTTGGTGAGCAGCAGCGCTGCTCGGGGGCGGGCGGGTGGGGACGACATCAGGGCACCAACATCAGCACGCCGACATCAGGACCGGGGCATCAGAACGTCGACGACAGTGCGGCCGGGTGGACGAGCGGCACACCGGCACGCCGCAGGAGTCGCCCGACTTCGGTGATGGTCCAGCCCGAGTCGACGAGGTCGTCGACGAGCAGGACCGGCGCGTCGACGACCGGACCGGTGACGGCGAACGCACCCTGCACGTTCGCTTGCTGGTGGGCCGAGTTCCGCTGCTCCTTCTGGGTGGGCCGCTCGGCGATGCGTTCGAGCACCGGGTGGTACGGCAGGCCGAGCCGGAGGGCGAGTCGTTCGGCGAACTCGGGGACGAGCACGGGGTGGCGGGTCGACGGCACCGCGGTGACCCATCCGGGGGCGGGATCGGGCGCCCAACCGGCGACGAGTTCGGCGAGCGCCTCGACGAGACGTTCGTCGAACCGGCCGTCGACATGCTTGCCGTCGCGGACGAGTTGACCCCAGCCCGCGTCGCCCCACATGGCGAGCGCGCGGCCGCTGGATGTCTGTTCCTCGGTCGGGATCTTCCTGCGACCGCCGGTGTCGGCGTCGAGATGCATCTTCTTCGGGTTGATCTCGATCGGGCGGGTGAGCAGGAACCGTTCGGCTGCGGCGGTCGCCTCGACCGACGGCCGGCGCACGCCAGTGTCACTGGTGCAGTTGTCGCAGATGCCGCAGTCGTCGGCGGCCGGGTCGTCGAGCAGGTTGGCGATGAACTTCATCCGGCACCCGGTGGTGTGGAAGTAGTCGACCATCGCCTGCTGTTCGAGCCGCCGCTCCATCGTGACCGCCTCGACGCGGCTCGCCGGGTACGTCCACGGCGCGAGGGTGCGCTGGTAGCTGGTACCCGCGACCCGTTCGAGCACGCCGTCGACGTCGAGTTGCTTGACGACGAGTTCGAGCGTGCCGATCTTCACGTTGAGCTTCACCTGGATCCGCATCAACGGGACCGGCCCGTCGAACGAGTCGAAGGCGTTGACGATGTCGTTGACGAGGTGCTCCTCGGCGAAGGCCTGTTCGATGAACCAGTCCTGGATCTGTTCGTCCTCCTGCCCGCGCAGCAGGATCCCGCGGCTGGTCTCGAGCGCTCGGCCGGCGCGGCCGACCTGCTGGTAGTAGGCGACCGGCGAGCCGGGCGACTGGAAGTGGACGACGAAACTGAGGTCGGGTTTGTCGTAGCCCATGCCGAGGGCGGTGGTGGCGACGAGAGCCTTGATCTCGTTGGTCTGGAGCCGGCGTTCGGCCTCGACGCGGGCCTCGTTGTCGAGCGAGCCGAAGTACGCCTCGACCTCGAGGCCCTGCGAGGTGAGCCAGGCCGCCACGTTCTCGACGTCGCGCACGGTGAGGCAGTAGACGATGCCCGAGCCCTCCAGTTCGGGGAGTGTCTCCGCCAACCAGGCGAGGCGCTCGGCCTGCCGATCGAGCCGGATCGTGCTGAGCGCGAGGCCCTCGCGGCGCAGCGGCCCACGGAAGGTGGTGAGTTCGGCGCCGAGTTGGTCGGCGACGTCGTTGACGACGCGGTCGTTGGCGGTGGCGGTGCAGCCGAGGATCGGCACCGAGGACCCGGCGAGGCGATCGACGATGCGCCCGATGCGTCGGTAGTCGGGCCGGAAGTCGTGGCCCCAGTCGGAGATGCAGTGCACTTCGTCGATCACGATCAGCCCGGGCCGGGCGCCGACGATCGGCATGATCTTGTTGCCGAACTCGGGGTTGGCGAGCCGTTCGGGCGAGATCAGCAGCAGGTCGACCTCGTCGGCGCGCAGCTGGCGTTCGAGTTCGGCGACCGTGGTGGCGGACGCGCTGTTGATCGTCTCGCAGCGCAGGCCGAGGCGACGGGCCGCGTCGATCTGGTTGCGCATCAGGGCGAGCAGCGGCGAGATCAAGAGCGTCGGCCCGGCACCCTGTGCGCGAAGGAGGTGGGTGGTGAGGAAGTAGACGGCGCTCTTGCCCCACCCGGTGCGCTGCACCACGAGCACCCGCCCGCGGTCGTCGACCAGCGCCGAGATCGCCTCGCGCTGGCCGTCGCGGAACTCGGCGTCGGCACGCCCGGTCAGCGTGCGGAGCGCTTCGAGCAAGGGGTCGGGTTCCGCCATGCACCCCATCATGGCGGAGGGGTGTCCCGGAGTTGGCCGGCAGGTTGGCGGAATTGGCGGGCAGGCCGGCCGACGTCGTCGATCAGAGCTGGGCGGCGAGCCGCCGGCGCTTGGCCTGGAACTCGGCTTCGCTCAGAAAGCCGGCGGCCCGCAACGCCGTGGCCGCTCGGAGCAGCACCTCGGCTTCGACGCCACGCAACGCAGCCGCGACCGCCGATCGTTCGGCGTCCATGGTCGTGGTGTCGGTCGCTGCGTGCACGACCATCCATCGGCAACGAATCGGGAGAGCTTGACCATCTGGCGCCGCACCCCGGCAGACCCCGTTCTGTGTCAGCGACAACGTCGTGCTCGGACGTTGTCCCTGAAACAGACGCCGAGGGAACCCCGTCGACCCGACCTGACGGGCGGAGCGGGATCAGCTGCTCGAGCGGCTGGACACGCAGATCGGGTTGGCGCACTCTGCGGAACGGCAGGGCCGGCGGGCCCGGTGCCGGCGGGCGCGTTCCTGGGCGAATCCTTCGACGCACACCTTGCTGGGGCAGGTCTCCGACCCGCAGGGCAGTCCGGCCCGGTGTCGTTCCGCCTGCCGACGCAACGCTTCGCCCGGATCGTCCTTCGGCGCCTCGGCGTCGTGTGCGACTGGGGCGGCGGGCATGGCGTCGGCGTGGCGCGCCTTGACGCAGACCGGGACGGGACAGTTGCTCCGGCCGCACGGCTCGCCCTTGGCGTGCGCCTGCGCTTGCGCGTCGGCCTTTCGCTGGGCCTTCGCCAGGCGTCGACGCTCACGGAGCGGCGCGCAGATCTCGCAGCCGCGCTGCTTGCAGATCCGCCCGCGTGAATGGGCGAGCGCCTGCTGCTGTTTCGGGGTGAGCTGGGGCTCCTCGGCGACCACCTTCGCGGGGCGACCCGGCTGCTCGGTCTTCGGTGCTCGCGGAACCGGATGATCAGCCATGGTGCGACCGAGTATCGCCGCGTCGGCGCTCGGACCCACGTCACGAGGTCAGACGTCCGAGTCGACACCGCCGAGGTGCTCGTGGAGCCGCCGCACCAGTTCGAGCTGCGCCCCGACCTCCGGACCGGCGGCGGGCCGGTGCCGGCGCACGTGGTCGAGCGCCTCGTCGAGCGGAACCGCCAGCGACACCAGCATCGCCACCGCCACCGTGCCGGCCCGGCCGATCCCGGCCGCGCAGTGCACGATCAACTGCTCCCCCGCCCCGACCCGATCGACGAGCCCGGTCAACACCGGCGCGAATTGCTCGAGTGTCGGCGCGTGCAGATCGGGGATCGGATGCCACACCACCCGCGGCTCCGGCTGCGCACGCAGCCAGACCACGTAGTCCGGGTAGCGCTCGTCGAGCTCGTGTTCCTCGTTGAGGCACACCACCCCGTCGGCGCCGACCCGCGCCATCAACCCCTCGGGGTCGGGCCCGATCGCGTGCTTGCCGCACAGCCACAGCCGACCCCGTGCGGGAGGCGGCAGCGGGATCTCGTGGATGCCGCCGTCGAGGTTCACTGCTCCGCGCCCCCTCCCGCCACCCGCGCCCTACTTGAGGAGCGGATCGCGGGGCAGGCCGAGGATGCGTTCGCCGATCTGGTTGCGCTTGATCTCCGACGTGCCACCGGCGATCGACATCCCGCGGTGCATGAGCACGAGCAGGTTGCTCAACGCGCCCGGGCCGTCGAGGAACAGCGAGTCGGGCCCGTTCAGCTCGGTCATGATCGCGGCGGCCTCGTGGCCGATCTCCGACAGCACCAGCTTGGTCATCGCGCCTTCGGGGCCGGGCTCACCACCGGCGACCGCACGGTTCGCGCTGCGCAGGTTGAGCAGACCCATCGCCTGGTGTTCGGCGATGTAGCGACCCACGCGCGCGGCGCCGCCGTCGAGACGTTCGGGGTGTGCGTCGAACGGGGCGATCAGCGCCGCACCGGGCATCGACATGCCGCCGCTCCCCCCACCGATGCTGACGCTCTCGTTGCCGAGCGTCGCCCGGGCCACGGTCCAGCCGCCGTCGACCGGGCCGACCACGTCGTCGTCCGGCACGAACACGTCGCTGAAGAAGACCTCGTTGAAGTCCGATGCGCCCGACGTCTGCTTCAGCGGGCGCACCTCGACGCCGTCGGCGTGCATGTCGATCGCCATCATCGTGATGCCGTCGTGCTTGGGCACGTCGGGGTTGGTGCGCACGGTGGCGAACCCCATCCCGGCGACGTGCGCGCCGCTGGTCCACACCTTCTGGCCGTTGACGAGCCAGCCGCCGTCGACACGAGTGGCCTTGGTCTTGACGCCCGCGGCATCGGAACCCGCGTCGGGCTCGCTGAAGAGCTGGCACCAGATCACGTCCTGGTTCAGCGCCGGGGTCACCCAGCGATCGATCTGGTCCTGGGTGGCGTACTGGATGATCGTGAGGATGTTCCACGCCGTGATCCCGTAGGCCGGGCGGGTGATCCCGGCGTCGGCGAACTCCTGCTCGATCACGAGCTGCTCGACCGCGCCGGCGGCGCGCCCGTAGGGCTTGGGCCAGTGCGGCATCACGTAGCCGGTCTCGATCAGCCGGGTGCGCTGCTGGTCGGCCGGGAGATCCTTGATGCTCTGCGCGAACGTGCGGACCTCGTCGCGGATCGCGTCGGCCTCGGGCGGCAGCTCGACGGTCTTCTCGCGGGCGACGCCCCGACGGGTGACGTCGGTGAGTTCCTCGGCGGCGCCGGTGGCGTCGAGGTAGTGGAGCAGGGTGGTGGCGCGGCGCATGTAGAGGTGGGCGTCGTGCTCCCAGGTGATGGCGATGCCGCCGTGCACCTGGGTGTTGAGGTTGGCGCACAGGTCGGCGGCGGGTGCCGCCAGCGTGGCGGCCGCTGCGGCTGCGTAGGTGAGTTGGTCGCCGCCGGTGGCCGACGCGCGAGCGGCGTCCCAGACGGCGCTGGTGGCGAGCTCGGTGGCGACGGCCATGTTGGCGCAGTGGTGCTTCACGGCCTGGTACATGGCGATCGGGCGGCCGAACTGGATGCGTTCCTTGGAGTAGGCGGCGCCCATCTCGGTGCACTCGCGGGCGACGCCAACCGCGTCGGCCGACAGGATCACCCGGGCCAGGTCGACGAGCACGCGACAGGCGCCTGGGATCACCGTGACGGGCGCGCCGTCGAGGGTCACCCGGGCGCTGGGCCGAGTCGGGTCGAGGCTGGGCGGCGAGTCGATCGTGACACCCCCGCCGGTCGCGTCGACCACGGCCACGTCGTCACCGACCGGCACGAGGATCAGCGACGCGAGGCCGGCGCCGAGCACCACCCCGGCATCGCCCGAGGCCCGGCCGTCGGACACCGTGACCGAACCGCCGAGCGCGACCGCACCGACGGTCGAGCCGTCGGCGAGTCCGGGCAGCACGCGCGCCTTCAGGTCGTCGTCGCCGACGGCGGCGATCACCGCACTGGCGATGACGGTCGGTACGAACGGCCCGGGAGCGACCGCTCGGGCGAGTTCCTCGACCACGACGACGAGTTCGTCGATCCCGTAGCCGGATCCGCCGACGTCCTCGGGCAGGTGCAGCCCGAGCCAACCGAGCTCCGCGAGTTCGGCCCAGAACTCGGGCAGCACGTCGCCTGACGACTCGAGTCGTTCCCTGGCGGCGCCGCGCAGGTTGCGCTTGTCGGCGTAGCTGCGCACCGTCTCGGCGAGCGAGCGATGGTCCTCGGTGATGGCGATCGACATGGTGAATGAACCTCTGGTGGCAGGTAACGGGCGAGATGGGACGCGCCATCATCCCCGACCGCCCCGCCCGACAACGACTCCAACCCCCCAAGCGATGAGCGAGACCCCCACATACGGCGCGTTCGCTCATCGCCCCACGGCTCCCACCCAAGCGATGAGCGAGACCCCCACTACGGTGCGTTCGCTCATCGCCTCACCGCTCCCACCCGAGCGATGAGCGAGACCCCCACATACGGTGCGCTCGCTCATCGCCTCACGGCTCCCGCTCGGAGTGTCGGCGCGCCGGGGGTCAGGCTGACGTCAGTGTGGCCTCGAACAGGTCGAGGGTGGCGGCGGCGAACGCGACCATGTTCGCCTCGCGGTCGTCGATGCCGGTGAGCACGTGCTGCGTCGCGTCGACGGGGCCGGTCACCGCCGCCCAGCAGTGTCCGGCGGGGTCGCCGTAGGGGTTCGCCGGTCCCGCGGCGCCGGCCTCCCCCAGCCCCCAGGTGGCGTCGAGGCGCACCGCCGCCGATCGTGCGAGATGGTCGGCGAACGCCTCGGTCGCTCCGCGCATCCCCGGCGGCGCCTCGACCGTTCCGCGCATCCAGGCCCGGTACGCGGCGGCGGTGTAGACCACGGCGCCGCCGAGGTAGTACGCCGATGCGCCGGGCACCGACAGCAGCGCCGCCGAGACCAGACCGCCGGCCGACCCTTCGGCGACGGCGACGGTCTCGTCCCGCTCGCGCAGCAGCGCAGCGATACGGCGGGCCGGTTCGGTCAACGAGGCGTCGAGCATGTCGACAGCATCGCGTAGCGCGAACTCGCGCACCGTGCCGGTGCGGCGGCGATGCCGTTGTGGTGCCGTCGGCGATGCAGTGACGATCCGAGGGTGGCGCGCTGGTGATGCGAGGGTGTGCTGATGCTGGTGATCGATGCCGCCAACGTGATCGGGTCGAGGCCGACGGGTTGGTGGCGTGATCGACCGGGAGCGGCACGACGCTTCACGGAGCAGGTCCGTGCGACCGTGGCCGCCGGCGAGCTGGACCCACCGGTGACCGTCGTCCTCGAAGGTCAGTCCCGCAGGGGAGCCGACGAGTCCGACATCGACGGTGTGGCGGTGGTGCATGCCCCCGGCGAGGGCGACGACACGATCGCCGCCATCGCCGCATCGCAACCCGAGGTGGTCGTAGTGACCGCCGACCGTGGGTTGGCCGAGCGGGTGCGGGCAGCCGGCGGCACGGTCGTCGGGCCGAATTGGCTGCTCGATCGGATCGTGGACTGGAACGGCTGACATCGCGCTCCGAGGTCGGTCACCGGCCGTCAGTCGGGCCCGGGCGTCGGCATGCTCGGCTCGGAACCGGTGCCGCTACGGTCCGGGTGGTGTCCGGCAGCCATCGCTTCAGCTCGGGTGAGCGCCTTCCGGTGGAGGTGCTGGTGTTCGAGGTCGATCCCGAACACGTCGAGGAGTTCCTGGCCGTCGACCACGAGGTGTGGACGTTGGGTGAGGCCCACACCGACGGCTTCGATCACATCCCCTTCCTGTCGAAGGAGGTGTGGCTCGACGACGCCCACCCGGGGCGCATCGTCCTGATCTTCGTGTGGGAGTCGATCGAGTCGTGGCGGCAGGTGGGTGACGAACAACTCCAACAGACGCTGCAGGCGCGGTTCGACGGGCGGTTCCCGCATCCCGTCACGCTGCTGCGCGCGCTCCACGAGGAATCGGACTTCGGTATCCACCGGGTCAGCCGGTTCGAGCGGATCGATCCGAGAGGCGAGGTCGATTCGCTCCCCTGAGTGGCGGCCACGCGATGATCGGCCGATGACCGACCAGCGGATCAGCGAACTCGAGCACTCGGCGTGGAGCATGTTCTCGTTCATGGGGGCGGACCGGGAGGACACCTCGTCGACACCGACGAGGGTTCGGGTTCGAGCGGGCTACTCGTCGACCTGAGCCGAACTCGGTACACCCTTCCTGACCCGCAGGCGCGCCGTGCTCGATTCCGCGAGGGGCACGAGCGTGGTCGCCTTGCCCAACCCGATCGGTGGCATGTTGCCGTAGACCGCCTCCCACTCTCCGGCCCGGACCAGGAACGTCTCGTGCCAGATACCGGTGCGGTCGGACTTGCCGACGCGACGCCAGTAGTTGCGCCAGGGTTCGAGATGCGGATCGTCCCGGTCTCGGGCGAACGCCTCGAGGTGCTCGAACGATCGCCAGTACTGCACGATCGTGGGGAACCCGTTCTCGTACCCCAGCAGCCCCTTCTCGGGATGCTCCGTGAGGTATTTCAACATGTGGTTCATGCCCCGGCGGCCACCGAGGTCGCCGAACGACCTGAGCAGATGGAAGAAGTTGTTCGGGCGAGCACCGATGAGGAAGACCACGAAGTCGCCTTCGTACTCGGCGGTCCAGCGCCCCTGCTTGACCTGTGCCATCGCCGCATTTTCGCGCAATGGCGCATCGCTGTGCACCGAGCCTCGGACCCGACCTCTGCGTGCGACGGCAGATGTCGTGGGTCAGGCTCGACGGATCAGGGTGAGGCCATCGCCGATCGGCACGATCACCTGACGAGTGCGGGCGTCGGCGGCGACGTGGTCGTTGAAGCGACGGATTGCCTCGGTGTCGGGATCGTGGACGTCGGGGTCGACCACCGCACCGCTCCACAGGGTGTTGTCGGCGCAGATCAGACCGCCGGACGCGAGGCGGGCGACGAGTTCTTCGTAGTAGTCGACGTAGCCGCCCTTGTCGGCGTCGATGAACGCGAAGTCGACGACGGGGTCTGCCGGCAACGCGCGCAGCGTCTCGATCGCCGGCGCCACACGCAGTTCGATGCGATCGTCGACACCGGCGAGCGCCCAGTGTTCGCGGGCGATGTCGGTCCACTCGGTGCTGACGTCGCAGCACAGCAGGCGCCCTCCGTCGGCGAGGCCGCTGGCGATCGACAGCGCCGAGTAGCCGGTGAACGTGCCGACCTCGACGGCGAAACGAGCTCCGACGAGTGAGGTGAGCATGGTGATGAACTCGCCCTGCTCCGGCGCGATCTGCATGCCGGCCGCGTCACCGAGCGCTTCGGTGCGCTCGATCAACCGCTGCCGCACGTCGTCGGGCGGCGTGGAGTGCGCGCCGACGTAGGCGGACAATGCGTCGTCGAGTCCGATCGATCGTGGTGCCATGTCTGCTCCTCGCTGACTGCCGGGCCGGCCCCGGCCACGTCGATCATCTGAGCACATCATGAGTCCCCCGAGGGCTGTCGGGCGTTCGCCACCTCCCCGGGTGTCCTCGCTGCGCGGCCTGACGGCCAGACGCGGACCTCGGTCCCTGCCGCTCGGAGCACCGGGGGCGGAGACTGGTGGGTGGAGGTGAGGTCGATGCGTCGATCACTGGTGCTCGGCGGCGTCGGGGCGGCGGCGATCGTCGGATGGTGGAAGGTGTTCACACCGTGGCAGCACGCCTGGGGTGCGACCGACGAGGAGGTGGCGATGGCGTTGCCCGGTGACGAGTTGACGCCGCCGCCGGTGGAGCAGAACACGCGGGCGATCACGATCGCCGCGCCGCCGGAGGAGGTGTGGCCGTGGCTGGTGCAGATGGGCGCCGACCGCGGTGGCTTCTACAGCTACGCGTGGCTGGAGAACCTCTTCGGGCTCGACATCCACAACGCCGACGGGCTCGTCGACGACTGGCAGCAACTCGCTGTCGGCGACTGGGTGTGGGGTGCCCGCAACCGCTCGGCCGGCTGGCTGGTCGAGCTCCTGGAGCCGAACGTCGCCCTGGTGCTGAAGACCGCCGACCCCACGACCGGCCGGACCACCAGCCGCGACGAGGGCATCGGCTTCGAGTTCCAGTGGACCTTCGCCCTGCGCCCCGCCCCGCTCGGCGCGACGAGGTTGCTGATCCGCGAGCGGACCGCCTACGGCCGACGGCTGACGCGCTGGCTGATGGCCCCCGTCGGCCTGGTCAGCTTCGTGATGACCCGCAAGATGCTCGACGGGATCCGTGTCCGGGCCGAGTCGGCACGACGGTGAAGGAGAACGACATGGACGCTCAGACGAACGAACCGCCGAAGCTGCCGCCGGCGTGGTTCAAGCATCTGTTCTGGCGGGGGCACCGGCTCGCCTACCGGATCCTGGGCGCACGGGTGTTGTGGACCCCGCAGAGCAAGCGCGGCTGGGGCGCGATGCACCTGACGACGGTCGGCCGGACGTCCGGCGAACGGCGCGAGGTCATCGTCGGCTACATCGAGGACGGTGAGTCACCGGTCGTGCTGGCGATGAACGGTTGGGACGAGGGCCGGCCGGCGTGGTGGCTGAACCTCGAGGCCAATCCCGATGCCGTCATCCGCCTGAAGGGCGAGCCGGAGCGCCCGGTGCGCGCCCGCCGCGCCGAGGGCGACGAGCGTGATCGGCTGTGGCGCCGGTGGGCCGAGATCGACGAGGGCCTCGACGCCTACGCCGCCTCGCGCTCGGCCGACACGCCGGTCGTCGTCTTCGAACGACCCGACGCTCCCACCGCTCCGACGACCTGACATCGCGCCCGCGGCGTCGATCGACGGGCCGCCGATCACCTGGCACACTCGTGCCATGGCCGACCTGGAGACGTTTCCCGAGGACTGGGACCGGGCGCTCGCCGTCGTCGCCCATCCCGACGACATGGAGTACGGCGCCGCTGCGGCGGTCGCTCGTTGGACGGGCCAGGGGAAGCACATCGCCTACGTCCTGGTGTCCGACGGCGAGGCGGGGATTGCGACGATGCCGCCGGACGAGGTCGGCCCCCTGCGCCGGGAGGAGCAGATCGCGAGCTGCCGGGTCGTCGGTGTCGACGACGTCGAGTTCCTCGGATGGCCGGACGGGTCGATCGTCGAGGGGCTGGCCTTGCGGGCGGATCTCGCCGAGGTGATCCGACGTCACCGGCCCGAGGTGGTGCTGTCGATCAACTTCCGCGACAGCTGGGGTGGACCGAGTTGGAACCATCCCGACCATCGGGCGGTCGGCCGGTCGCTGCTCGACGCCGTCCGTGACGCTGCGAACCCCTGGGTGTTCGACGATCGGGGCGAGGCGTGGGACGGCGTGCGTTTCGTGGCGTTCGGCGGTAGCCCGCAACCCACCCACGGCGTCGACACGACCGACACCTTCGACGCCGGTGTCGCCTCGCTCGCCGCCCACGGTCTGTACCTCGAGCACCTCGGCGGCGACATGGCCTCGCCCGACGAGTTCCTGCGGGGCGCCGCCACCGCCGCCGGCGAACGCATGGGCACGCCCCTCGCCGCCACGTTCGAGATCATCGGCTGAGCGGTCTCGGCTGAGCGGTCTCGGCTGAGCGGTCTCGGCCGGAGGTTCACGCCAGCGTGAGGAGGCGAGCGACGCGGGGATCGCCGGGGCCGAGGTAGTGCACGAGCACGCCGGCGACGGCCTCGACGTCGAGGGTTCCGGCCAGCTGCATCTCCTCGAGGTCCGCCCAGTCCCTCGACCGGTCGAAGAACGCCTTGAACACCGCCAGGTCTCGGCAGGCGAGGAACGGGACGTCGTGGCCCGCGAAGGGCTCCGATCGGATACGACCGCCGGCGTCGGAGTGGAACGGTGTGGTGTCGAGGAACACGTCGACCGGTGTGTTGGTCCACCAGAGACGGGTCTGACCGTCGGCTTCGAGTTGCGCGACCGCATCGTCGGTGGCCGAGATCTCGGTGGGCAACGCCGCGAGGACATCGCCGGTGCGCGCGGCCGGGACGAACACGTTGACGTCGATGTCGATGGTGCCGCGGGCGCGTTGCGTGCACCAGGCGAGTGCGAGCGCGCCGCCGAATGCATGGGCCAGGTGTGCGGCGTCGAGCGCCTGATGGATGGTCACGATCTTGTCGGCCAGGGAGGGCGCGTCGGTCATGCGACCGCACCGAACTTGGGGGCGTCGAGCGTGGGGGTGTGGCGCGCCGGGAACATCTCGGCGAGTTCGAGCACCTCGACCAGTTCGCGACCGCGGGCGACCGGATCGACGGCGACGTCGGCCGGTCGCCGCTCGAGCGTGACGTCCACGCGGAAGCCGCATGCGGTGAGGATCCGGTCGAGGGTGTCGACGTTGGGTGTCTTGTGGGCTTGTTCGTACGCGGCGAGGGTCGAGTGCGAGGTGTGCGCGCGTCGACCGAGTTCGCGCAGCGAGAGCCCCGCCCTGTGCCGCGCCATCCGGATCAACCGTGCTGCATCCATTTCCCTGAGGTTACCCGAACGGTATCCGAATGAATACCGCAGCCTGCGCCAGGGTGCTGCGCGCGATCACAGGTGGTCGCCGGCGAGTGACGTGCCCTCGACTCGATGTGGTCACATCGAGAGCTAGTGTGGTCACATGGAGGTGGGGATCCGGGAACTCAAGGCGAAGTTGTCCGAGCACCTGCAACGAGTGAACGAGGGCGAGACGATCGTCGTGACCGACCGGGGCAGGCCGGTGGCACGCATCGTTCCGTACGACACCTCGTCGGCGGTCGAGCGAGGCATCGCGGAAGGGTGGATCGAACCTGCTCGCCGAACCGGTCTCGGGCACGCCGAACGCCACCGTTCGACGCAGTCGATCCTCGAGACGTTGGACGCCGATCGGTCGTGACGCTCTACGTCGATTCGAGTGCATTGCTCAAGCGATACGTCGACGAGCACGACTCGGTGGTCGCCGTCGAGCTGATGGGCACCGATCCGGTGCTCGTCACCTCCCGGCTCACCGAGATCGAGGTTCGCCGCAACCTCGCCCGGCTCCTCGACGGTGACGCATGGACCGACAGCCGTCGCCAGTTCGCCGTCGACCTCGACGCCTTCGCGCTCGTCGGGCTCGACGCGACCACCTGCAACGAAGCCGCGGCGATCGCCGAGCGCACGGGATGCCGATCGCTCGATGCAGTGCACCTGGGCTCCGCCATTCGAGCCGGGGCGTCGACGACGCTCCTCACGTTCGACGTCCGTCAGGCGCAGGCGGCTCGAGCGATCGGACTCATCGTCATCGGCGTCTGAAGCTGGATCCGCTCCGATGGGCTCACCGGTTGGCGAGCCAACTGCGGTGCTTGATGACGGCCTTGCGCGCTGCCTTGGCCTGTTGCTTGTCGGTGAGATGGCGGCCGAGCGCTTCGAGCACCTCGAGGGTCTCGGGTTGGTCGTGGCGCCACAGGTCGTCGATCAGATCGTCGAACGTCATCTCCTGCGCCTGGCGGAAGACGTCGTCGAGGTCGCCGGGCTCGTCGATCAAGGTGTGGATCATGTCGACGAATGGGCCGATGTCGACGAACGCTGCGACCTCGTCCTCGGTGGCGAGATCGTGTCCCAGCAGGAACGTCGCGGCGTGGCCGGAGCAGTGGGTGTCGAGCAGCTCACGCACCAGCGGGCCGACGTCGTCCAACGGTTCGAGCCGTCCGAGCAGATCGAACGCGACCAGTCGCTGCACCGGGAACGTCGCTGCGACCGCCGCATCGACGAGCAGCCGCGCCCGCGCGACCGTCGAGCTTCTGGGACGCCAGCCGGCGAGCGCACCCTCCTCGTCGAGGCTGCCGGAGGCGACCGCGTTGACGAGCGTCAGGCCGTCGGCGTCGGCGAGATCGTCGATGGTCGCGAACGTGTAGCCGGCCTGACGGACCGGGTCGACCATCGCGGCACGACCGAGCGGTGTGAGCGACATCGAACCGCTCACGATCACTGGCGACATGCCGTAACGGTCGGGCCGGGTGACCAGGTCGTGCCAGGTGATGATCCCGGCAACCTCCAGGACCTCGAACAGCTCGGCCAGTCGAGCCGCCACCAGTTCCGGCCACATCGCATCCAGCCGGCCCAGGCTGAAGCGCGACCGTGTGACCTCGATCGCCAGATCTTCGACCTCTGCGTAGTCGAGCAACGAACCCTCGGGAAGCACCTGCGACAACCAGTGCGGAACGCCGTCGTCGAGCAGTTCGCGATGGGCGTACTGCGTGTCGTCCCAGTTGGCGATCCGGGCACAGAGCGGCCCCGCCTCGAGCACACCGTGCACCATGCGGGTGGCCCGCTCGGCGATCGGCAGGTCGCCCCACATCGCGTTCGGCCTGAGCTTCGTCCGCAGGCGTTCCACCGCCCCGCTGTACGTGGCGACGTCGTCGATCAGGGTGAGCCAACGCAGTTCGGTACTCGACCGATTCTTCTTCGGTCTGCCGGAAAGGCCCTGGTCGAGGACGTCACCCGTGTCGAGCGCCGCCACGAGCTTCCGCGCGTCGCTCATCGAGATGTTCCCGGCGTCGGTGAGCTTGACACTGTTGGTGCCGACGAACTCGACGAAGCGGTCGACGAGGTCGAGCAACCTCGACTGCGCTGCCGAGGCGTCGACGTCGACGGCCGGAGGTGGCACGTAGGTGAACAGCAGCTCGACCGGTTCGGGCTCGCGCACGGCGAGCGCCGCATCGGTGTGGTCTCGGCGTTGCTCGAACGGCAGCGAGTTGAACGCATCCATGCGCAGGTCGAGGGCCGCCTGCAGCTCGTCCATGTCGAGGTTGCCGTCGGCCAGGAGTGAGCCGAGGTCGGGCAGTTCGTTGCCGTCGGCGTCGAAAAGCACTAAGTCGCCGAGGGCCTTGCCGATGCCGAAGTTGGCGTCGTCACCCAGCGCATCGGCCACGTCGTCGACGAGGCCGTCGACGTGCATCATCACCCGAGCGGCGCTCGCCACGCCACCGTCGAGGCGCCCGGTGACCGCCAGGAACTCGACCATTGCCTGCACCGACCGGCAGAGTACCGGCGCCTCATCGGGCCCGACGGCGAACTTGCGCGGCGCCCAGTCGAGGAGGAACTCCTCGGCATCGTCGGGTGTGAACCGGCTCAGGTCGCCGGTGGAGTAGTTGACGCGCCACGACAAGAAGGTGTCTGCGTCGGCGACGAGCGATTCGTCGTCGGTGCCGTAGCGCTCGTCGGCCCACGGTCGGAACTCGTCGAGGAGTTGCCGCTTGACCGATGCGAACGACTCGAGGTCGTCGGGACCGAAACGGAGCTGCACGCACCGATTCTCGCACGACCGTCGAGCGAGTTCGTCCTCTTGTCGCTCGTCAGGCGACGAGGTCGAGCACCAAGCGAATCCCAGCGTCGATCTGGCCGAGCGTGTCGTGATCGAGTACTCCGACGCGTTCGAGAGCTGCCGCTCGTCGAGCGTGACGATCTGGGAGACGTTGACGACCGAGCGAGCCGATCAGACGCCTCGAAGATCGGATCAGGAATCGACACTGCGGTCTTCATACGCCAGGTGCTTCGGCGCGTTGACGCCGGTCGAACCCTTGCCTTTTCGACCAAGTGCTCAGGTCATACTGCCCGGTATGACTCATCGTGTGGGGCCGAAGGGGCAGGTCGTCATCCCGAAGGACCTGCGCGACGAGCTCGGCATCGAGCCGGGTGACGAGGTGAGCTTCTGGCGCGACGGTGACCACGTGGCGCTCCGCCCGGCCCGGCACCGACCTGGCCTGCGAGGGCGCTTCGAGGGATCAGCCCTCACCGACGACCTGACGGCGCAACGACACGCCGACCGCACTCACCAACTCGAGCGAGACCTCCGCGACGCTGGTTGAGACGGCGCATCCCTCGGGGCGTGTGTCGATGTCGGCGCCATCGTCGATCTGGCGGATCACGATCGTCGAGACGTCGTGGTCAGCCCGAGAAGACGCGAACGTCGACGGAGAGGTTCGGCGCTCCCGCAAGCCGCCGATCGGTGGTGACGAGCACGCCGTCGGCGAGCTGCTCGGCCATCAACGATTCGAGCAGCGCGATGTAGGCAGCGTCGTAGGTCGAGAGGTTCGCCCGCAGCTCCCAGATCCGAGCCATCATCGGTTGGGTGAGATCGTGACGATCGACCGGCAGTGAGGCGAAACGGCTCGTCAAGGTCGCAGCGACACCCGGGTCGAGCTTGTCGAGCTGAACGAGTCGACGAAAGGCGCTCATCACCTCGAGTGGGGTCAGGTTCCGAACGATGGACAGGCGGGATCCATCGGACAATTCGACGAGCAGGTCGCGTGCTCGCTGGCCAACCTGCGAGTCGTCACCGAGCGCCACGACGAGAATCGAAGCATCGGCAACGACGATCACCAGACGATCCGATCAGCGTGTGGCTGCGTCCCGGTCCTGGCGAATGATCTCCGCGACCTCATCAGGGGTGAATGATCCGCGTTCGGCCGGTTCGCGCGGCAGGCTGTCGAAGTACGCCGCCAACGGTCGGTCGTTTCTCTCACCCTCCGTGGAGCTGCGGGTTCCGGACATCTTCATTGTCTAGCCGACCAAGCTCCATCCGCGGATGCCAGTCTGCGGATTCGCTCGCTCGAGCACGCCAGCAGTGCTCTTCCTCGTTCAACGACTTCGGCC
This sequence comes from Ilumatobacteraceae bacterium, assembly GCA_963715285.1. GTDB lineage: Bacteria > Actinomycetota > Acidimicrobiia > Acidimicrobiales > Ilumatobacteraceae > Sva-07. The sequence continues at coordinate 221,914 of CAVQRU010000044.1, forward strand.
AGACTGTGGTCATGTCGGGGTTCGACATCATCGGCGACGTGCACGGCCACGCCGACCGTCTCCGGAGCTTGCTCAGCACGATGGGCTACCGGGAGCAGCGCGGCGTCTGGGGGCATCGCCACCGGACGGCGGTGTTCGTCGGCGACCTGATCGATCGTGGCCCCGGCCAGCTCGACACGGTCGGGATCGTGCAGGCGATGGTCGACGCGGGCACGGCGCAGATCGTGCTCGGCAATCACGAGTTCAACGCGGTCGCGTACGCCACGGTCGACCCGGAGCGTCTCGACTACTGCCGGCCCCACGACGAGAAGCACACCAGCCAGCACGAGGCGTTCCTGTCGGACGTCGACTTCGGCTCGCCGTTGCACCGGTCGATCATCGACTGGTTCATGACGATCCCGCTGTGGCTCGACCTCGGCGGCATGCGGGTGGTCCACGCCTGCTGGAGCGCGGAGCACATCGAGCATCTCGAATCGGTAGCGGGGCCGGACAACACGCTCACCGAGCAGATGGTGATCGACGGAACGACGGAGGACTCCCCGACGCACGACGCGATCGAGGCGGTGCTGAAGGGCCCCGAGGTCCATCTCGACGGCGTGCGCTACGCCGACAAGGACGGCCACGTGCGCCATCACGCCCGGCTGCGCTGGTGGGACAGCGCGGCGACCACCCTGAGCACGGCGACGCTGATCCCGCCCGGGACACAGCTGTACGACGAGCACGACCAACCGATCGACGAGCTCCCCGACCGCGACCTCAGCGACACCGAGGTGCTGTCCTACCCCGGGCCGGAGCCGGTGCTGTTCGGCCACTACTGGTGGCGCAAGGAGTCGGCCGAGCCGATCAACCCGCTGGCGACCTGCCTCGACTACAGCGTCGCGAAGGATGGCGTCCTGCGCGCCTACCGCTGGGACGGCGAGGACGAGATCGACGAGACGAAGTTCGTCGACGACTGATGAAGCTCGAGGCGGTGCTCGGTGACATCACGCAGGAGCACGTCGACGCGATCGTCAACGCGGCGAACTCCTCGCTGCTCGGCGGTGGCGGAGTCGACGGCGCGATCCACCGGGCGGCCGGACCCCGGCTCGTCGAGGCGTGCCGCGCGCTCGGGGGCTGCGCGGAGGGCGACGCCAAGGTGACGCCGGGGTTCGATCTCCCGGCCCGTTGGATCATCCACGCCGTCGGACCCCGCTGGCGCGGCGGCGGGTCGGGCGAGCCGGAGACGCTCGCCGCGTGCTACCGCAACTCGCTGGCGAGAGCCGACGAGGTCGGCGCCACGACCGTCTCGTTCCCGGCGATCTCGACGGGAATCTTCGGCTACCCGCTGGATGAGGCCACCGACATCGCCGTCGCCACGGTCCGCTCGACGCCGACATCGGTCCAGACGGTTCGATTCGTGTGTTTCGACCGCACCACGCTGGCGGCGTACACGGACCGGCTGGCATCGAGCTCGTGACCCGCCGTCTTTGCCGGCGAGGCGGCTCCGGGACACAGTGGGGTGATGAGAACCATCGGCAACATCTTGTGGCTGATCCTGAACGGGTTCTGGATGGCGATCATCTGGGGCTTCATCGGCGTGTTGCTGTCGATCACGATCATCCTGTTCCCGTTCGGGCGACAGTGCTTCAAGCTGGCCAACTTCGCGCTCTGGCCGTTCGGCCGCACTGCGGTTCCCTCCCCGACTGCGGTGTCCGGGAGCATCATCGGCAACATCTTGTGGTTCATCCCGGGGCTGTTCCTGGCGATCGGCTACGCGATCTCCGGCGTGTTGCTGTGCATCACGATCATCGGCATCCCGTTCGGCATCCAGGTCGTTCAAGTTCGTCCCGTTGGCGCTGTTCCCGTTCGGCAAGGAGATCGTGTACTCGAAGGATCTGCGCGACGACCTCGGCGTCGCTCGCGCCGCGAGCTGACGCGAGCTCAGCGCAGCGGGGCGATGACCTGTTCTGCGAAGCGCACGATCGGTTCGGTCGCCGCCGGGTTGCCGAAGTCCATCACCACGTGGTCGACGCCGATCTCGTGCCAGCGGGCGATCAGGTCGTGCAGTTCGGCCGACTCGGCGTCGGTCTCGGGCAGCGGACGTTCGATGGTGATGCCGGTCTCGATGTCGGCGGGGTCACGACCGGCGTCGATGGCGGCCTGCTTGACGATGTCGTACTTGCGCAGCCAGGTGTCCTCCTTGCGCGACATGTTGTGCCACATGTCGGCGATCCGCCCGGCGAGGGGCAGGCCGACCTGTTCGCCGTTGGCGCCGATGCACACCGGTGGCACCACCTCGGGCAGCGGCGGCGCGGCGGCACCGCTGATCGAGAAGTACGTCCCCTCGAAGCTGGGGTCGTCGTCGGTCCACATCAGCCGGCAGATCGCGACGACCTCTTCGAGCTGCGCATAGCGCACCGACGGCGTGGGGAACTCGTAGCCGTAGGCCGTGTACTCCTCGCCGCGCCATCCGGCGCCGATGCCGAGCATGAACCGGTTCTCGGAGAACACCTGGAGGGTGGCGGCCATCTTGGCGGTGAGCGCCGGCGGGCGGTAGCCGTGGCCGAGCACGTGGTGGCACAGCTGCACGTCGGGGAACTTGGCGGCGAGCCACGTCAGCGAGGTCCACGCTTCGACGAACGGGTCGGTCTTGGCGTCGAAGCCCCAGAAGTGGTCGGCGACCCACATCGAGTCGAAGTGGTCGTTGACGGTCGGCAGGATGTGCTTGGCCTGCTCGACCACGATCGGCTTGTGGTCGCTCCACTGGTTGCCGATGCACGGCGAGAGCCAACCGAATCGGAGCGGACGTCGTTCGGGTGCTGCCATCGGGCGAACCTACCGGCGAACGACCACCTCGACCGGAACAATTCCTTGACACTCAGCATCGTCGGGGCGCATACTCCTGACAATGTCAGGTAAAACGAACAGTGACAGGCGAACCGAACGCCGTCAGGAGACGCAGCGTGAGATCGTCCAGGCGAGCTGGGACGTGGTGCGCGAGCACGGCCTCGCCGGGCTGTCGATGCGCGATCTCGGCGACCGGGTGGGCATGCGGGCGCAATCGATCTACTCGTACTTCGCCTCCAAGAACGAGATCTACGACGCGATGTTCCTCGAGGGCTACCAGGCGTTTGCCCTCAGGATGGCGAACGCCGTCGACGACAACGACCTCTCCGCCGATCCGATCGGCGCGGCGAGAGCAGCGGTACGGACATTCGTCGAGTTCTGCACGAACGACCCCGTCCGCTACCAGCTGCTCTTCCAGCGCACCATCCCCGACTTCACACCGTCACCCGAGAGCTACGCGGTGGCGGTCCAGACGTACGAGCAGATGAGCAAGCTGCTCGCCGGCGTCGGCGTGCGCGACCAGGCGACGCTCGACCTGTGGACCGCGGTGCTGACCGGCCTCACCGACCAGCAGATCTCCAACGATCCGGGCGGCACCCGATGGACCCAACTCATCGATCGCGCCGTCGACATGTTGATCACCGAATCCCGAACGACCACGACGAACACGACCGAAAGCGAGAAGGCATGACCACCATGACCACCACCGACGCCAACACCATCGAACCGATCGACTCACCAGGAGGCGATGCAGCTCCAGGCGATCGAACTCGACCGTGCCATTGCGATGCTGCGGTCGCTCGACACCGGGGACTGGTCGATGCCGACCGTCTGCCCCGACTGGGACGTCCGCCGCATGTGGCTCCACGTGCTCGGCGCGTGCGAGGCCGGCGCCTCCATGCGTGAGAACACGCACCAGATGCTCGCCGCCCGCAAGCGCCGCAAGGAGCTCGGTGTGGCGCTCGAAGCCGGCCTGTCCGGCGTGCAGGTCGCCGAACGCGAGGCCCTGTCACCCGACGAACTCATCGATCGCCTCGTGCAGGTCGCGCCGAAGACCGTCAAGGGTCGCTCACGCACACCGCGGCCGATGCGGGCGATGAAGATCGCCATCGACGCACCGGTCGTGGAGAAGTGGACCCTCGGGTACCTCATCGACGTCATCTACCTGCGCGACGCGTGGATGCACCGGGTCGACACCGCCCGCGCCACCGGCAAGGAACTCGTCCTCACACCCGGAGCACGACGGCCGCATCGTCGCCGACGTCGTCGCCGAGTGGGCCCGCCGCCACGGCGAGGCGTTCACGCTCGAGTTGACCGGTCCCGCCGGCGGCACCTTCACGTCGGGCGCCGGCGGCGAACCGACCGTGATCGACGCCGTCGAGTTCTGTTGCCTGCTCGCCGGGCGAGGCGAGGCCACCGGCCTGTTCACCACGATCGTCCCCTTCTGAACCCATCCAACGACAACACCACTCCGAAAGAGGCATCACCACCATGGACACCACCACCACCGAGATCGCCGACAACATCTTCCGCATCTCGACGTTCGTTCCCGATGCGGGAATGTCGTTCAACCAGATCCTCGTCAACGCCGACGAACCACTCCTGTTCCACACCGGCATGCGGGCGCTGTTCCCCGCCGTGTCCGACGCCGTCAGCACCGTGCTGCCGATCTCGTCGCTGCGCTGGATCGGGTTCGGGCACGTCGAAGCCGACGAGTGCGGCGCCATGAACCAGTGGCTCGACGCGGCCCCCGACGCCCAGGTGGCCTTCGGGGCCATCGGGTGCATGGTGTCGGTCAACGACCTCGCCGATCGGCCGCCCCGTCCGCTCGACGACGGCGACGTCATCGACCTCGGCGACAAGCGGGTTCGCTGGATCGCCACACCCCACGTCCCGCACGGATGGGAGGCCGGCGTGTTCTTCGAGGAGACCACGTCGACGCTGTTGTGCGGCGACCTCTTCACCCAGGTCGGCGACGGCCCGGCCGTGCGTACCGACTCGCCGATGGAGCAGACGATCACCGCCGAGGACATGTTCGGCTACTCGAGCCTCGCTCCGTCGACCGTGCCCACCGTCGAGCGACTCGCCGATCTCGCGCCGACCACGTTGGCACTGATGCACGGCCCGACGTACCAGGGCGACGGCGGGCGCTGGCTGGGCGATCTCGCCGCCGAGTACCGTCGCCGTTGCGACACCACGCTCGTCCCTGCGTGACGGAGCGCGTCGTCTCGAACTCGGGACGACGCCTCGGTCGACACTCTCACCTCGCCAGGGTCCGCTCGGCGTCCCGTGCACCGTCAGTCGGTTCGCACAGGTCGATCTCCCAGCAGGTTGGCTAAGCTAGGACCATGGTGTCGCGAATCGTCAACACGCACGAGGCGAAGTCGCGCCTGTCGGAGTTGATCCGTGAGGCCGAACAGGGCCACGACGTGATCGTTGCGCGCAACGGCCAGCCCGTGGCGAAGATCATTCCGTGGCCACCTGCTCGACCGGAGCGTTCCACCGGCGCGTGGCAGGGCCGAGTCGAGTACCACGCCGACGAAGTCGGTAGCGATGCCGACGTCGTCGAACTGTTCGACCGGTCGGCGTCGGCGCCCTTGCCGTGAGGTTGCTGGTCGACAGCCACGTTGCGCTCTGGTGGCTGGAGGGCAACGACCAGCTCGGACCAGAGACTCGACGCCTGCTCGAGTCGGCTGACGAGGTGTTCTTCTCGGCCGCAACTCCGTGGGAGCTCGGCATCAAGCGGGCGCTCGGCAAGCTCGACTTCCCCGACGGCCTCGCCGACGCACTGATGGCTGGCGGCTTCACGGAACTCCCGGTCTCCGCGGCCCACGGCGAGTTGGCTGCGACCCTGACGCCTCATCATCACGACCCGTTCGACCGCATGTTGATCGCGCAGGCCAGAGCCGAGGCACTGGTGCTGGTGACCGCCGACCGGGCCATGCAGCCCTACGACCTGGATCTCCTCGACGCCCGGGCGTGACCGGCCAGCGCCCGGCGCCACGCGTCCGCTGACGCGTGGAACGGCAGCCACAGAACCCCGTGACAGCCCCTGACCACGTTTCATGTATCCGTCGATTCTCCGAGTAGTTGCCAGTAGTCGGGATCGTGAGCGAAGTCGACGATCTCCACCACGTCGTGGTCGATCAGCACCCCTGCGAAAACGACGGGGCCGAAGAACGGATCGACGACCGTGTAGGTACGAACGGCGGGGACGAGGTCGAACGACAGGTTCTCGAAGTCACGGAATACCAGGATGGCTGCGGCGAGTGGGCCGGACACGAAGTCGTACTCCGAGGGTGAACCGCCGGTGGTACGGGCTTCACCGAACTCGTCGTGCGCCTTGCGGAGGACTGCTGCGCCGACGAGGACGCGGCGGGTCATGCCGGGAGTAGACCGTGTTGCGATGCCGCAGCCCGTTCGAGCCGGCGACTGGTCGGCGTCGAGACCTGAGCGGCTCCAAGAAGAGCCGTCTCGTACGGGATCGTGTCGCCGAAATCGACGAGTCGCCAGCCGGCCTCCTCGTGCGAGAGGTCGCTGACCTGGCGCAGCGTTCAGACCACGCAGGTCCTCGATCACCTTGTCGATGGTGGCGAGTTCCGCTTCGGAGAACACCGAGGTGTCGGCCGCCCGTTTCGGAGTGAGCCGGTGCACCGAGTATCCGAGGAAGTCCTCCATCGAGATCTCTGCATCGCCGCTCTCCACGAGCGAGTCTCGGATCGGCTTGAGCCGACGAGGGGCCGGGCCATGATCGAGCTTCTGATAGTCGGCCCCAGTGATGGGCGAGCCCGTGCGTCGCACATGGGCGAAATCGGCGAAGTAGCAGCACCTTGTTGATCTTCGTCGCTCCCCCGGCCGTGTCGGGCAGGAGTTGCCCGGCGACGTACATCAGCAGTTCGGTGAGCTTGCGCTCGTCGTAGATGACTTGCATACGTCGATCCTCGCGAAGGGGTGTCACAGAGACGGTAACGCATCATCGGCCGACACGTGGGCTGCTTCGTTCGACCAAGCCCCTCGCAATCCGGGCGGTCCGAAGGGGCGACACCGGGAGGGCGAGTTGATATCGTTGATAGCAGTGGCTCAGTTGATCGTGCGCAACCTCGACGAGGACCTCGTGCAACGTCTGAAGCGCCGCGCAGCCGCACACGGCCGGTCGGCGGAGGAGGAGCATCGCCGACTCTTGCGCCAGGTGCTGCGACCGGAGGGCCTGGGCGAGGCGTTGCTGGCGATGCCGAACGTCGGCGACGACGCCGACTTCGAGCGCCGGGACGACCTGCCACGCGAGCTCGACCTGCGATGAGCGCTGGGTACCTGATCGACACGAACGTGGTGTCGGAACTCCGCAAGGGCGAGCGGGCCGACGCCGGCGTGCGGGCATGGTTCGACGAACACCAGGCCGACCAGCTCTGGCTGTCGGTGTTGGTGGTCGGCGAGCTGCGCCGTGGCGTCGAGCTGTTTCGTCGTCGAGACCCGAAGGCCGGCAGGCGATTAGGCGAGTGGCTCGACACGGTCACGCACGACTTCGACGACCGGATCATCCCGGTCACGACCGAGGTGTGCGAGCGCTGGGCACTCCTCAACGTGCCCGACCCGTTGCCCGTCATCGATGGTCTGCTCGCCGCCACCGCACTCGAGCGGGAACTGGTACTGGTGACCCGGAACACTGCCGACGTCGAACGCACAGGTGTCGCGCTGGTCAATCCGTTCGCGTCGCCCGACGCCGGCGGCTGACACCACACCGGCGATTGCGAGCCGCTCAGGCGACGAGGTCGAGGACGAGGCGGAGACCGGCGTCGACCTGGGCGAGCGTGTCGCGGTCGAGAGCGCCGACCCGTTCGGCAAGCTGGCGCTTGTCGAGCGTGACGATCTGGGAGACGTTGACGACGGAGTCCTTCGGAAGGCCCGATCGGCCCGCCGGCACGGCGACGTTGCCGGGTGCGGCGGCGAGGTCGACGTTGCTGCTGATCGCCACCGCCATGATGGTGCCGATCCGGCTCAGGTTGAACGAGTCGGCCGACACGATGAGCACCGGCCGACGCTTGCCGGGTCCCGACCCGGTGGGCGCCGGCAGCTCGGCCCACCAGATGTCGCCGCGGCCGATCACCAGTCCTCGTCGATGGCGAGGGCCTGCAGCGAGGCGAGGCCGGGGTCGAGCTCAGAGGGACGGTCGCCGTACACGTCGTCGAGGCGCGCAGTGATCTCGGTGGACTCGTCGGAGTCGAGCAGACGGGCCAGCGCCTCGGCGTAGAGCTCGGACCGCGAGATCCGCCGCCGCCGAGCGAGCCGGTCCGCCGCCTCGAAGATGGGGTCCGGAATCGAGACAGCGGTCTTCACGACCGGTGAGTATAACCGGGTCATACCATACGGCCGTCGCGCGCGTTCCTCACTCCCTCGTCGAGGAGTCGGGCGGCCCGGGCTCGGTTGGTGGGCAGACTGGACCATGGCTTCACTCTCCGACGACCGGGTTCGCAGCTTTCTCCTGGAGGGCACCCGCACCGGCAAGGTCGCGTGGGTCGCCTCCGACGGGGCTCCCCACGTCGCGCCGATCTGGTTCGTCCTCGACGGCGACGACGTCGTGTTCAACACCGGCGCCGACACCGGCAAGGGTCGGGCGCTCGCCCGAGAAGGTCGGGCGTCGTTCGTGGTCGACGACGACGCTCCGCCGTTCTCGTTCGTGAAGGTCGACGGCACGGTCACGCTGCACGACGACCTCGACGAGGTGCGTCGGTTCGCCACGACGATCGGCGGGCGTTACATGGGCGTCGACCGCGCCGAGGAGTTCGGTCGCCGCAACGGCGTGCCGGGAGAGTTGCTCGTGCGCCTGCACCCGAGCAAGGTCACCGCTGCGTTCGGCGTCGCCGACTGAGGTCGGCATGGCCGATCGATCCTCGCAGCGCTCCGGCGTCACATGGACCGGGCGAGGTGCTCGGCCATCCACTCCCACAGGTGCTCCCTGCGCCGGTCCGGCGGCTGGGCGAGCGGCCACCAGCGGGCGGGCTGGCCGTCTTCAGGGCGCAACTCGTCGTTGCGGTCGGCCCGGAACACGAACGCAGCACCGAACGTCGTGACGGGCCGACCGTCCGGGCCGACCCGGTCGATCGCGTCCACCAGGGCCGGGAAGGTCGAGACGGGCACACCGGTCGTCCCGGTCTCTTCGAACAGCTCCCGGGCGGCAGCGGCGAGCGGATCCTCACCACGATCGGCACGCCCTCCCGGAGTGACCCACAACTCGAACCGGTGATGGTCGACCATCAATACATGGGTGCGGTCGTCGTCGAACACCCAGGCCCACACCACCAGCTCGCCGAGATCCTCAGCGGTGACCGTCTCGAGGCGGGCCAGCGCGTCACCTTCGACACGTGTTGCCGCCTGGGCGAGGCGACGCAGACCGGGCAGATCGCCGACATCCATCGGTTGCCACGATCGAACTCGTCCAGCGTCGGGGCTGCTGGTCATGAGGGGAAGGTACCTTCAGCTGAGCGCGAGTGCGATCCCCGCGTGGTCGAAGGCTCGGTCGGCGGTGAGCAGCGAGAAGCCGCCGAGCGCCGCCTGAGCCGCAAGCATGCGATCGAACGGATCCTGGTGCTCCCAGTCGAGTCGACCCGCAGCCATGGCTGCCGGGATGTCGATCGGGAGTTGTGCGGTCTGCAGGTCGTCGAGTGCCTCGTCGAGATCGTCGAGCATCGGGGCTGCCTGGGCCCATCGCCCCGATGCGGCCTTGATCGACATCTCCCACACCGAGGCTGCCGACAGTGTCCGCGTGTTGGTGGGGTCGACGATGAGCGCCGCCGCGTCGGGAGGAAGGCGCCGGTCGCCGGTCGCCGCCCACACGAAGATGTGTGTGTCGAGGAGCAGCTTCACGCGTCCCAGGCGTCCAGTTCGTCGCCCGTGAGCGCTTCGAAGAACTCGTCGGCCAGTTCCGGCCAACGATCCTTCATCGTGCCGAGACGTGGGACCTCGGCGACGATCGGCACCAGGCGCGCGCATGGTCGACCACCGCGGGCGATCACGATCTCCTCGCCGGCTTCGACCTTGGCGACCAACTTGGAGAAGTTCGTCTTCGCGTCGTGCATGTTCACGATCTCGGCCATCCTGGAAGGTTAGTCCAGTTAGTCCGATGTTGGTCGGCTCAGGCAGCAACGCGAGTCGACGGCGAACGCATTCGAAGGTTCACGGTCATCCGAACAGGTCAGGGTCGAGCAGCACCCGATGGGCGAAGTCACGGACTGCGTCCGGATCCGATCCCTCCGGCCACAGATCGTCTCGGACCAGCAAGGTTCGGGTCACCATCTCGACGAATGGGTCGCGACTGAAGCCCGGGTCTTTCGCTCGGGCGTCGACGACCGCTTGGCGCAGCGAGATTGCGTCGGCGAGCGAGGCGAGATCGACGAGATCGCGAGGCTCTCGCCGACCGAACGCTGCGAGCACCTTGTTGGCGGCGAGTTCTCTGATCGACAGGGTCGGCCCGAGCGTGCTGCCAACCGGCGCGAAGAGCTGGTGATCCCTCCCGAGCTCGACGACCAGCACCGTCCGCCGATACTTGCCGGTCGAGACGGTCATCCGAGCGAACGTCGGGTCGCTGCGATGCACCTCGACGAGGTATTCCGACCCTTGGAGCTGTTCGATCAAACGATCGGCGACCTTTGCCACGTCGTCGCATGTTGCGGAGAAGGCGTCCAGATCGTGAGTCGGCCGACTGCTGACTCCCGCGACGATCAGCGCCACGCCACCTGCGATCACGAAACCGTCGGATGCGACGACCGACATCACGTCGGCCACGATGCGACGTTGAGATCGGCTCAGCGCTTCAGGCACGAGTCGTCACGGCGGCGAGCCGCTCGATCAGGCGGTCGAAGGCCGGTTGCACGCGGCGGGCCACATTCAGATCGGCTGACCATTGCATCAACTCGTCAGGGTCGATGAACACCTGCATGTCGAGTGCGTCACCGACATCGACCACGATCCGGTAGATCTCACGCCGGTGCACCTCGTCGCTGTAGTCCCATCCCGACAGCATCCTCGGTGACCAGTCGAGACGTGCCGGCAGCGAGATGGTGCCCACGTCGCCGGGATCGATCACCCGGGCCCACCGATGTGCGGGCATGGTGGTGGTGCGTCCGTCGATCGTTTCGGTCACCACGTCGGAGGCGACGGCAACTTCGAGACGGTCGTAGAACGCAGACGTCCGACCCCCTGGGGATCGCGATCCTGATTCGAACTGCGACACCGCGGCCTGTGAGACACCGAGGAGACTCGCGAACTCGGTCTGCGTCATCGACAGCCGCTGCCGCAACGATTCACAACGTTCGCTCGTCTGCTGATGGTGCATGTCATTTAGCATAACCAGAGTTGCGCTGAGGCCGCCTATCAGTTCATCGCTCGCCCCGATTGCCCATCTTCGAGCTGGCTCAGATCGAGAGGAGCCTCGCCAGGATCGTGGTGATCTGGTCGATCTCGATGTCGCTCACCGCTCCGATCACGTGCGTGAGGCGTTCGGTGGAGATCGACTTCACGTCTTCGCATTTCGCGTACGACGGTGCATCGAGTCCGGCGGCCGCATCGATCTCGACGTGGGAGGGGAGGTCGCGGCGACGCGACGTCATCGGCACCACGATGACAAGTCCTGATGGCCCGGTGTTCATGAGATCGTCGGAGACGATCACCGCCGGTCGCCGCGCGGCCTGCTCGCGTCCGATGGGTGATCCGAAGTCGACGAGCCAGACATCACCTCGTCGCGGCCTGGACGTGGCCATCATCCGGCGTCGCCGAGCGCTCCCGACTCGAGGGTCCGCTCTTCGAGCACCTCGGTCCAGGCGTCGCTGTCGTCAGCGAGCTCGGCGTAGCGCTGGTTGAAGCGGTCGAAGAAGCGGCGCCGCTCAAGGGCATCCAGAGCATCGTCGACGATCGCCGTCATCGGCCGATCATCCTGCTCAGCCAGCCGGGCGATCCGCCGCCTGGCCTCGTCGTTGACGCGAATGGTGGTGCTCACACCCACGACACTACCGAGCTGTCACACATGTGTCGACACATCCGTGTCAGGTGGTCCAGCGGCGGGCGATGATCCGGTCGCGCTCGTCGTCGTTGTCGATGCGCTCGGTGCTCACGGGGGTGCGCCACCAGAACCGGCGCTCGTCGCCCTTGGTCTCGTAGACCGGGTGGTCGCTGGGGTCGATGCTGACTCGGCAGATGTCCTTGCCGTCGATGGTGAAGAACTCCCAGTCGACGAGCGACGCGGCTGACTTGCCGAGGCGGTCGAGCAGGTTCTTGAGGTGCTGGCCCCACAGGTCGCGGTCGCCTCGCTCGCCGCGCTTGGAGAAGGTGGCGTAGTCGTCCTCCAGGCCGTAGATGCCGCCGTCGTCGGTGACGCCGACGAGCAGCGTGCCGCCGTAGAGGCTGTTGGCGAACCCGGCGATCGTCTTCACGATCGACGTCCTCGATGTAGCCGGCCTTCTCGCCCTGGTTGACGTCCCAGCGCATCGTCGACTTGTACTCGAGGAAGCGGGTCTCGCCGTCGGGATGGATCAGCTCGCCGATCGGACACGTCCGCTGGCGCGCGACCCGGGCCTGGGCGTAGATGCTCGGCGCGCTGCGCTCGAGCCACGCCGCCTTGAGGTCGGGGTTGTCCAGCACCGCGTAGACCAGCTCGTCGTTGGTCTTCTGCCGTTCGAGCAGCTTCGACTGCCAGACGCCGTCGAGGCCGACCTTGAACCGCTCGAAGTCGTTGGCGCCGGCCTGGATCTGCACGTTCTCGTCGGCGACGACGGCGCCGTCGACCTGCCCGAAGAAGAGGGCGTCGTTCTCGGTGATGCCCATCGCGAACCGCTCGTTGATCCGCTTGATCACCTCCGACAGCGGCACCTCCTCGGGCAGCACCGTGCGGCCCCCACCGCCGTAGATCGTGATGACCTCGCCGTCGACGTTGTCGTCGAGCGAGGCGTCGCCCGCCCACGACTTCTCCATCCGGAGGTGGGTGAGCTCGACCGAGTCGCCGAGGTCGACGCCGACGACCGAGTCGCGCTTCGAGCAGCTGCGAGAGGCGGCGGCAGAACAGGTAGTCGCGTTCGAGCTTGACGTCGGTGAACGACACGACCTGCGAGAGGAACGAGTAGATCCGGGTGAACCGGGTGAGCACGTCGCGGAACTCGTCCTGCTGCTCCTCGGAGAGCGCGTTGAACCGGTCGACGGCCGGCTGCATCACCGTGTGGATCCGCTGGTGGTTCTTCTCGGGGTCGGTGAGCAGCAGCCCGACCATCGTCTCGATCTCCTCGCCGCGCAGCACGTCGAACGGGCCGAGCTCGGCGTGGGTGTCGTACAGCAGGTGCGGGTCGGTCGGCGGGGCGACGGTGCGCACGTACCAGGGGGCGAACGACTCCTGGATCGACTCGGCCGAGTTGCGGAAGTCGAGCACGAACGTGCCGGTCTTGTCGGGGTGCGTGCGGTTCAGGCGCGACAGCGTCTGCACGGCGGCGAGGCCGGTGAGGGTCTTGTCGACGTACATCGCGTAGAGCTTCGGCTGGTCGAAGCCGGTCTGGTACTTCTCGGCGACGACGAGGATCTGCCAGTCGTCGGTGTCGAACCGGGCGGGCGTCTCCGACTCGGGGAACCCGTTGACCCGCGACTCGGTCCACTCCTCCCCCTCGTCGTCGAGCTTGCCGGAGAAGGCGCACAGCACGCCGACGTCGCCGATGCCGTGCTCGGCGCAGTACTTGTCGAGCGCCCGCTTGTACCGCAGGGCGTGGAGCCGGGAGGCGGTGACCACCATCGCCTTCGCCTTGCCGCCGACCTGGCGGGCGACGTGGGAGCGGAAGTGGTTGACGATCACGTCGGCGCGCTGGGCGAGGTTGTGCTCGTGCAGCGAGACGAACCGGGCGATGGCGGCGCTGGCGCGGGACTTGTCGAGCTCGGGGTCGTCGGTGATCGCCTTGTCGATCTTGAAGTAGGTGTCGTAGGTGACGTAGTTGGCGAGCACGTCGTGGATGAAGCCCTCCTCGATCGCCTGGCGCATCGAGTACAGGTGGAACGGCTCGTACTTGCCCGACTCGCCCCGCTGCCCGAACAGCTCGAGCGTGCGGCCCTTCGGGGTGGCGGTGAAGGCGAAGAACGACATGTTCGCCTGCCGCCCGCGGGCGTCGACCTCCTTGGCGAGGAGGTCCTGCACCGGGTCGGGCACCTCGTCGACCAGCGACACCTCCGCCGCTTCGGCCGCCGCGAGCAGCGACGCCTCGGAGGCGGACGACGACGACGGGCCGCCGCCGAGCACCTTCTTCATCTCCTTGGCGGAGTCGCCGGTCTGCGACGAGTGGGCCTCGTCGATGATCACCGCGTAGCGGCGCGACGCCAGCTCCTCGACGTGCTTCATCACGTGCGGGAACTTCTGGATGGTGGTGATGACGATGCGGGCCCGCTCGCCGGCGAGCGCCTCGGCGAGTTGCTTGGAGTCCTGGTCGATCTTGGCGACGACGCCGTGGGTGCGCTCGAACTGGTAGATCGTCTCCTGGAGCTGCCGGTCGAGCACGAGCCGGTCGGTGATCACGACGACCTTGTCGAACACCGGCCGGTCGTCGACGGAGTGCAGCGACGAGAGCCGGTGGGCGAGCCAGGCGATCGTGTTCGACTTGCCCGACCCCGCCGAGTGCTGCACGAGGTACGAGTGCCCGGCGCCCTGCGAGCGGGCGTCGGCGACGAGCGACAGCACGGCGCTCCACTGGTGGTAGCGGGGGAAGAGCGTGACCTTCTTGCCCGCGTCGTCGGTGGTGGTGAGCACGAACCGGGCGAGCAGGTCGAGCCAGGCGTCGCGTGACCACACCTCCTCCCACAGGTAGCCGGTGCGGTAGCCGTCGGATCGAGCGGGGTTCCCGGCCCGGTCGCCGTTGCCCCGGTTGAACGGCAGGAACCGGGTGCTGTCGCCCGACAGGCGGGTGGTCATGAACACCTGCTCGGTGTCGACGGCGAAGTGCACGATCGCCCGGCGCAGCAGCGCGTTGCGAGGGTCGCGGTCGCGGCGGTACTGCCGCTTGGCGTCTTCGGCGGTCTGGCCGGTGAGGTGGTTCTTGATCTCGGCGGTGGCGACCGGGATGCCGTTGAGGAACAGCCCGACGTCGACCGTCTTCGACGACGACGGCTCGTACGGCAGCTGGCGGGTGACCGTCAGCCGGTTGGCCGAGTACTTGGCCTGGTGGTCGGCGTTGAGCCCGGACGCCGGGCGGAAGTAGGCGAGGCGGATCTCGGCCTTCTCGTGGCCGGCGTACACGATCCCGTGCCGCAGCACGTCGACCGTCCCCCGGCTGTCCAGCTCCTTCGACAGTCGAGCAGCGAACGCCCGCTGCGCCTCGTCGGGCGACGAGTGCGACCGGCGCACCTTCTCCCACTCCTCCGGCTGCGTCGCCCCGATGAACGAGAACAGCTCCGCCGTGTCGAGCGCCAGGTCGGCCGAGAAGTCGTCGTCCCGATCGGCGGCGTTGCCCACCTTGACCGCCGAGTAGCCACCCGACGACACGAGCGACTCGCAGATCGCCGTCTCGAACGCCCGCTCGGAAGGTCCCGCCATCGAGCCGACCCTAATCGCCCACACCGAACCGACGACCGGACACGCCCGCGGACGCGTGGCCGGAGGACCCACGGAACCCTGCGACAGCCCCTCACTACGCTGAGGTCGAGCGAGCTCGACCAAGCCCCTCGCCAAGCGGGCGGTCCGACGATCCAGCAATGAACGGGAGGTCGCGGCGTGCCAGCGCAACGTATGACGAGCTACGATACCTGTATGACAATGCTCAGCTTTCGCGTCGACGAGGAGGACGCAGCAGCGATCCAGCGGTGGGCGGACGAGCTCGGCATCGACCGATCGGTGCTCCTGCGCGACGCGGTGCGCCAGCACCTGAACCGGCTGGCCGCAGAGAACGACGTCGACCGGTGGGAGGACCTGCCGCTCACCGACGGCGAGTCGGCCCTGGCGACGATCGCCGACTGGGGTCCGGCCGAAGACTGGCAGGACTGGGCCGATGCAACGGGGTGAGATCTGGTTTGCGGCCACCCCCGGCGGCGACCGCCCCGTCCTGGTCCTCACCCGCGACCCGGTGGCCGACCGGATCGGTTCCGTCGTCGTCGCCGCCCTGACCCGCACCGTCCGCGGCGTGGTGTCGGAGCTGGCGCTCACACCAGCCGACGGCGTGCCGACGGACTGCGTCGTCAACTTCGACAACATCCACACCATCCCCCGCACCACCTTCCGGCGCCGAGTGACCACCCTCCCACCGAACCGGATGGCCCAAGCCTGCCGAACCCTCCAGGCCGCCACCGGCTGCTGACGAGCCGAGCGACTCGCCCGAGCCGACGCGTCGCGGACCGTGTCGCGTGGCGGACGGTGGAACGCGACCCTCGGAACCCTGTGACAGCCCCTGAGTACGCTGAGGTCGAGCGAGCTCGACCAAGCCCCTCGCTAACGGGCGGTCCGACAATCCAGCGAACGAACTGGAGGCTCGCATGGCCGCCCTCACCACCCCCATCCCGCCCGGGCTGCGCCTGTCGCACGACCTGAACGACGCACTGACCACCTGGTCGACCAGCCAGCGGACGGTGATCGGCCTGGCCGCCGACTTCGCCGACTCCGGCGAGTGGATGGCCACCGGCGCCGTGTCCGCCGCGCACTGGATCGCCGGCGTCGCCGACATCGAGGTGTGCACGGCCAGAGAGTGGATCCGCGTCGGGCGACGGCTGCGCGTGCTGCCGCTGATCGCCGATCTGTTCGAGGCCGACGAGCTGTCGTACAGCAAGGTGCGCACCCTGTCGCGCATCGCCACGCCGGAGAACGAGCAGCAGCTCGCCGCGATCGCCGCCGACGTGCCCGCGGGCGCGTTGCCGCGGGCGATCGCCGCGTGGCTGCACCGCACGAGCAACGACGCCGAGCTGGAGCGGCACCAGCACGAGCAGCGCTCGGTGACGTGGCGGAACGAACCCGACGGCCTGGTCACCTTCACC
Organism: Ilumatobacteraceae bacterium; assembly: GCA_963715285.1. GTDB lineage: Bacteria > Actinomycetota > Acidimicrobiia > Acidimicrobiales > Ilumatobacteraceae > Sva-07. The sequence goes on from CAVQRU010000044.1 coordinate 238,714, forward strand.
GCCCGGCTCCCGCCGCTGATCGCCGGCGTGTTGATCAGCCAGCTCACCACCCGGGTGATGAGCACCCGACCGAACGCCACCACGCCGATCGAGCAGTGGCCGACCCTCGCCCAGCAGCACGCCGACGCGCTGGCGCACCTGCTGCACGAGGGCGCCGGTGCGGTGACGACCGAGGTGATCGTGCACGTCCGCGACGACGGCGCCACCCTCGACGACGGCACGGCGCTGCCGATGTCGGTGGTCGAGCGGATCGCGCCGGAGGCGTTCATCCGGGCGCTGATCCACGACGCCGACAACCGCCCGATCAACGCCAGCGCCAAACGCCGCCACCCGAGCACCCGCCAGAAGCGAGTGGTGAAGGAACGCGACCGGGCCTGCGTCGACTGCGGAGCCACCACCCTGCTCGAGTACGACCACGTCCCCGACTTCGCCCAGACCGGCCACACCGTCGTCGAGGAGCTGCAACTCCGCTGCGCCCCCTGCCACCA